>NZ_VPFD01000009.1 GCF_008014745.1 Massilia arenae | reverse complement strand
AGTAGGCCTCAACGGCTGAAAATTTAAACTGCTCGTCGTACTTCATAAGACCCCTTGAAGTGGAGTCTCACTTCAAGGGGTCACATCACTCCGCGGGAACGACGGTTTTTGGGCCGACGTAAAGCGTCTGCGCCATCAAGGCGCCGGCATCCCCACCAGCTGGATATTCCCCATGAACGGCGCGCCGCCATTGAAGGTGGCGATGAAGGTAATCTCGTCGGCGTCGATCACGCCATTGTCGTCCTCCGCTCGGTAGTAGAGCAGGGCGGCGCTGCCGCTGTGCCCGGCGTGCCTGGCCAGGATCAGGAGGTCGTCGCCGAGCGCCAGCTGGCTGACGTCGAGCGCGCCGTTGAGCGTGCCCAGCGTCTGCTGCAGCAGCGATGGCGCGCTCGAGACCGCCGCCGCGGGGCCGTTCAGCGTCACCTCCACCGCTTCCACGCCGGCGCCGATCATTAGTTGTCCACCGCTGCCGACCATCCAGCTCAGGCCATTGCCGTTGTCGTCGACCGCGTCGCGCAAGTCGCCGGCGAGCCCGATAAAGTCCTTGGCTGGATTGAAATCCAGGATCAGGTCTTCGGCGCCGGCATCGATGCCGGCGTAGACGATCGTTAGCCCCCCACCCTTGCTCAGAACGACGTCGTGGCCGCTTCCCGTGGCGAGGCTTGCCGTGCCGGAGGCGTGGCCGAAAATGGCCCACGGGTCCGCGGCGGTCAGGGTCGTGTTGCCGGACATCGTGCGCATGGCGACGACCGCGAAACCGTCGTTGTCGAAGCCGTTGTTATGGCCGCCTGCAAAAAAGACCTGGCCGGTCGCGAGGTAGCCCGCCGTGGTATCGAAGGTGTCGTTGGTCCAGAACATCGAGTACAGGTTCGAGGCGAGCTGCCCGTTGAGCGAGAGGACATTGTCGCGCAGGCCGAATCCGGGCACGGCAACATGGCCAGGGTCGGTCGGCAGCGGGGCGAATTCCCGGTAGTTCAACAAGGAGAAGCCGTTGGGGTTGGCCAGGCCGGTCTCGCTGCCGGGGGTGTGCGTGACCGGGTCGGGCAAGGATTCGAAGGTCGCGGTGATGACGTCCCCGAGCAGCGATGAATACGAGATCGACTTCACCAGCGACATTGCGGGCGTCGGCGCGGCCAGGGTCAGGGTCCCGGCGGCGCGGTCGATGGTGAAATTGGTCCGGCTGCCGACGTCGCGCAGGATCGTGCTGCCCACCACGCCGTTGGTACTCCACTGCAGCATGAAGTCGTCGTCCGCGGCGCTATCGCCCTGCACGAAGCGCCCGCCGTTCGCCGAGCCGCGCACCAGCGCATATTCATTCTCATCCAGGCCGCTCAGATAGGTGTCGCGCGATACCGGCGCCCCGCCGAACGGGCGGCCGAGGTCGATGACGTCGCCAACGCCGAAATGGTCGACCTTGTCGATGTGGGCGATCGTGTCGCCGTCCTGGAACCGGGGCCGGCCGGCGTCGAACTCGTCGACGCCGTAGACCAGGCGGTCGACGTCGTTGTCCGCGCCCAGGTCGATGGTGTCGCCGCCGCGCCCGCCATACACGACGTCGGCCCCGGCGCCGGCCCGGATCGTGTCGTTGCCGTCGCCGCCGAACAGCCTGTCGGCGCCGGCGGTGCCGTCGATGACGTCGTCGCCGCCATGGCCCCAGACGTACTGGCCGGCCAGGTCCTGGCCGACGCCCGAGCCGATCGCGACCACGATGCCGTTCGGATCGCTGCCGACGTTCCCGCTCGGCGAGCGCACGAGCACGGTGCCCGTCACGCCGCCCTCGGACAGCGGTCCGATCACGGTGTCGACCGGGTCTGCGCCGTTGCCCTCATGGACCAGGAAGGGGATGCCGTCCGCATCCTCGATCAGCACGTCGCCGGGCTTGGTGGCGGTGACGCGCAAGCCATCCACGCCGGCCGAGATCGAGACGGTGGTCTGGACGCCGTCGACGATCACCACGCCGGCCGGATCGATGCCATCGAGGCTGGCGGCGGGCAGGGACAGGCCGTCGGCATCGACGATGCCGCCAACCAGCGCGCCGCTGGCGGCCAGCGCCAGGTCGCCGATGCTCTCGCCCGCCTGCACCACGTAGCGGAAGACGAGGGTATTGCTGCCGTTGCCACCCTGGTAGCTGGCGCTGCCGAAGTTGTTCAGCGCCAGATTGGTGCCGGGGATGGCGCTCACGGTCTTGTCGAACACCAGGTTGAAGGTGATCGCTTCCCCGATGGCCAGGTGGCCGTCGTTCGTGCCGTAGGTGACGGCGGTCAGGGTGGGTGGTTCGGGTTCAGGCTCAGGTTCAGGCTCCGGTTCCGGTTCCGGCTCCGGGGCCGGAGGAAGCGGTGGCTCCGCGGGCGGGAAGGCGAGCCTGACCAGGCTGGCCAGGCCGCCGGTCTTGACCATGTCGATCAGCGCCTGCAGGCCGAAGCCGGGCGGTAGTTCGTCCAGCAATTCGGCCATGCCGCCTTCGCGCAGCAGCTTGAGCATGGCGGCCGGCTCGTCGGCCGCCGCCTGGGCGACGGCGCCCAAGGCTTCGGCCATCAGCGCGGGGTTGGCCGCGCCGCGGCCGCCGTCGAACAGCGCGAGCACGGGATGCTTCGGCGCCAGCGCCTCCATCACCGCCGGATGGTCGCTGACCACGTCGGCGAAGGCCAGCGCCGACGCCACCAGCGCGGCCAGGTCGTCCGCGTCGGCGCCCGGGGTGACGGCGCGCAGCATCACCCGTCCGGCCTCGATCGCGGCGAAACCCTGGTAATCGCTGCCGGTGGCCTCGACCCGCGCCGTGAACAGCGTCGCAGCCTCCAGGCGCAGCGTGGCCAGGGCCAGGTCGCTGCCCTGGGCGCCTTGCAGGATGGCGATCGAGACGTCGGCCAGCGAAGCGTGCCCCTGGCCGACGACGTCGATCCAGTACTGCAGCCATCCGCATCCGGCGCCCGGCTGAACATGGCCTGGTAGATGTCGGCGATGCGCGCGGCGAGCGGCGCCTCGCCGAAGCGGACCAGGGCTTCCTCGGAGCGTGCGAAGGCGGCGGTGACGTCGGCCAGCCGCCCGCCCGCGGCCTCGACCTGCTGCGACCAGAACGCAAGGCCGGCTGGATCGGCGGGGCGGCCATAGAAGGCCAGGTAGAAGGACTGGACGATCGCATCATGCGTGCTGGCGGCGGACGTGTTCATCGTTAGCTCGGGTCGGAAGTGGAGGGGAGTGCTATTCGGCAATATTGGCGCCATGCAATGCGCATTGTCGATAGATTGACCGCGGTCAGGCAAGCAAATTTTTTCAACCTGTTCGCTTGTATCGATTGGTTTCAACGCATTGTGTGAAAAATTGTTTCTCGCGTGCCGTGCGCAGGGTTATCAAGACGATAATAGGTCATCGATCGATTAAAAACGGAGAGAGGTCTATCATGTACAAGTCGAAAGCCATCCTTGCCGTCCTGCTCGCAGCCACTGCGATCGGCGCCGGCGCCCAGACCACCGGCACCACCCAGGGCCAGCCGGCCACCGGCGCGACCTATCGGCCATCGCTCGATGGCCAGCAGACCTCGACCCCGGCGCCGACGATCGACATGCGTCCCATGACCGAGGCTGAGAAATCGACCGGGCGCCAGGAACCGTCGCGCCTGAAGGACATCGATCCAGCCACCCACCCGGCGCCGCAGAACGTGCGTCCGCAGCCGTCGCCGATGCCGCGTCCGCAGGACAGCCAGGCGGTGCCGCCGAGCGCGCGCATCACGCCGACACCGATGCCGACCACTGCGCCGGCCCCGGTCGGCCCGAGCTCGCGTCCGGTCAGCGCCTGCACCGGCGCCACCTGCACCGACGCCAGCGGCGCCACCACGGCCGGCCAGGTCGGCAATGCCAGCGTCAACAGCGAAGGCCGCCTGTGCAACCGCACCGGCAACACGATGCAGTGCTTCTGAAAGCCTGAGCGGCGACATGGTGGTTTCTCATAAAAGTTCGCTACAATGCAGATTGACGTTAACGTAAACGTTAATAAGCAGCACCAGAACTTTTATAAAGGGACATCACCATGCACATCCAGAACAACGTCTTCATCGTCACCGGCGGCGCCTCGGGCCTGGGGGCGGCCACCGCGCACATGCTGGCGGAGGGCGGCGCGAAAGTCGTGATCGCCGACGTCCAGGAAGAGGCCGGCCGCGCGCTGGCGGCTGAACTTGGCGGCCAGTTCGTCCGCTGCGACGTCACCCAGGAAGCGGACGGCAAGGCCGCCGTCGATGCCGCCGTGGCGCTGGGCACCCTGCGCGGCCTGGTCAACTGCGCCGGCGTGGCGCCGGCCGTCAAGACCGTCGGCAAGGACGGCCCGCACCCGCTGGACGTGTTCCAGCGCGCCGTGAACATCAACCTGGTCGGCACCTTCAATATGGCGCGCCTGGCGGCCGAGGCCATGGGCAAGACCGAAGAAGCCGAACACGGCGAGCGCGGCATCATCATCAACACCGCTTCGGTCGCGGCCTACGACGGCCAGATGGGCCAAGCCGCTTATGGGTCATCCAAAGCGGCCGTGGCCGGCCTGACCCTGCCGATGGCGCGCGACCTGGCGCGCAGCGGCATCCGCGTGATGACCATTGCGCCGGGCATCTTCGAGACCCCGATGCTGATGAATATGCCGCAGGAAGTGCGCGATTCGCTGGGCAAGATGGTGCCGTTCCCGCCGCGCTTGGGCATGCCGAAGGAGTATGCCCACCTGGCCAAGGCCATCATCGAGAACGTGATGCTCAATGGCGAGACGATCCGCCTGGACGGCGCGATCCGCATGCAGCCGAAGTAAGAGAAATTCTTGTCCTGAAAGCAAGCCGGCGTGACATGAGGTAGCATGTCCCCGATGTCGGGCGCGTTGCCGCTGTCGTGCGGCGGCGCGCCCGTTTGCTTTTGGGAGAATCGTTTGAAACAACTCAGCACTTTTGCAGCCGCCCTGACTCTGGCCGGAGTCCTTACCCATCCCGTCCTGGCCCAGGATTCACTGCAGGCCGCGCCCGAAGCGGCCAGCGGCTTCCAGGAAAAAACCGGCTGGCCGGCGCAGAAATACATGGTGGCCGCGGCCAATCCGCTGGCGGTGGACGCCGGCTACCAGATCCTGCGCCGCGGCGGCAGCGCGATCGACGCGGCGATCGCCACCCAACTGGTGCTGACCATGGTCGAACCGCAATCGTCGGGCATCGGCGGCGGCGCCTTCATGGTCCACTACGACGGCAAGACTACCCAGGCCTTCGACGGCCGCGAGACCGCGCCGTCCAGGGCCGACGAACACCTGTTCGAACGCCCGGACGGCACGCCGCTGTCGCGCACCGAAGGCGTGGTCGGCGGCCGCTCGGTCGGCGCGCCGGGCGTGCTGCGCATGCTCGAACTGGCGCACCGCCAGCATGGCAAGCTGCCCTGGAAGGCGCTGTTCGAGCCGGCGATCCGGCTGTCGGAGCAGGGCTTCGCGGTCAGCCCGCGTATGCACAAGATGCTGGCCGGCGAGACCCACCTGCGCAAGGATCCGGTGGCAGTCGCCTATTTTTACGACAAGGCGGGGGAGCCCTGGCCGGTCGGTCATGTGCTGAAGAACCCGGCGCTGGCCAGGACGCTGCGCGAGATCGCCGACGGCGGCGCCGACGTGTTCTATACCGGCCGCATCGCGCGCGATATCGCGGAAAAAGTCGCTCGGCACCCGACCAATCCCGGCCTGTTGACGGCGAAGGACATCGCCGACTACCGGCCCAAGGTGCGCACGCCCGTGTGCAGCGACTATCGGCAATACACCGTGTGCGGCATGCCGCCGCCGTCGTCGGGCGGCATCGCCGTGGCCCAGATGCTGGGCATGTTCGAAACGTTTGACATGAAGGCGCTGACGCCGAAGGATGGCGTGCCCGGCTTTGACGCCGTGCACGTGTTCTCCGAAGTGGGACGCCTGGCCTACGCTGACCGCAACCGCTACGCGGCCGACGCCGACTTCGTGCCGTTGCCCGGCCGCGGCATCCCGAGCCTGATCGACAAAGGCTACCTGAAACAGCGCGCCGGCCTGGTCGGCGCCCGCTCGATGGGCGAGGCCAAGGCCGGCACGCCGCCGGGCATGGAAGTGGCCTGGGGCACGGACAATGCGATCGAGACGCCGTCGACCTCGCACCTGTCGGTGGTCGACGCCGAGGGCCGCGGCCTGGCGATGACGACCACCATCGAAGACGCCTTCGGTTCGCGCCAGATGGTCGATGGTTTCATGCTCAACAACCAGCTGACCGATTTTTCGTTCAGCGCGCGTGACGCCGACGGCCCGGTGGCGAACCGGGTCGAGGCCAATAAACGGCCGCGCAGCGCCATGTCGCCGACCATCGTGTTCGAGAAGGATAGCGGCAAGCTGGTGCTCACCGTCGGCTCGCCGGGCGGCCCGGCCATCATCAACTACGTGGCCAAGGTGCTGGTCGGGACCCTGGACTGGGGCCTGAACGTGCAGCAGGCGATCGCGCTGCCCAATTTCGGCAGCCGCAACGGTCCCACCGAGCTGGAACGCGGGCGCTTCCCGCAAGCCACGCAAGACCTGCTGCGCGCGCGCGGCCATGCGATCCGGGTAAGCGACCAGACCTCGGGCCTGCACGGCATCGAGCGGATCCAGGTGCACGGGGTGCCGATGTGGTTCGGCGGCGCCGACCCGCGCCGCGAAGGTATTGCCAAAGGAGACTGAAGTGGGACAGGGAAGCGACAAATCAAGACAATTTGTCGCGATTTCAGTCCCATATTTGCCTCAAGACAATCAGAGTTTGCTACCCTGTCGCCGTGGATAGCAAACAGAAAACCGGATCGCTCCTGACGGGAGCGGGAAGGCGCGTCGCCGATGCGCGCGCCGGGATTCGTACCTCATGACCATGCTGCGCCGGTTCTTCTTCGTCGTCCTGTCGGTATTCTTTTTGCTGCTCATGCTGGCGGCATCGGCGCCGCTGCGCGCGGCCGCGCCCGAGCCGACCCTGCGCTTCGAGCACCTGTCGGTGCAGCAGGGCCTGGCCCAGGAATCGGTCCTGTCGATCGTCCAGGACCGCGATGGCTTCATGTGGTTCGGCACCCAGTCCGGCCTGTCGCGCTATGACGGCAACCGCTTCGTGCACTACCGCAGCGAGGTCGGCAACCCGCGCAGCCTGTCCAGCAACTGGGTGCGGGTGCTGCACCTGGACCGCCACGGCCGCATGTGGCTGGGCACCGACGGCGGCCTGAATCGCTACGATCCGGCCACCCGCAGCTTTACCCTGTACGCGCCGCACGAGCCGACCCGGCGCGGCACCGGCAACCGCCAGATCAAGGCCATGATCGGCGACGGCCAGGACGGGCTGTGGATCGGCACCGCCGACGGCCTGCAGCACTTCGATCTCGACACCGGCAAGTTCACGGTCTGGCACCACGTGCCGAACGATGCGCGCACCCTGCGCGACGACGGCATCCAGGCGCTGGCGCTCGACGCCGACAAGCGGCTGTGGATCGGCACCGCGGCGGGCCTGGACAGCCTGGCCCCCGACCGCCGGACGGTCGAACACCATCCCTCGACGCTGGACGTACCGCATGATCCGAATTCCCGGCCGGTGCACGCGCTGCTGGTCGACGCCGGCCAGCGGCTCTGGATCGGCCGCTACGGCGGGCTGGAGCGGCGCGACCTGCGCGGTCCGGAGGCGGGGAAGCTGCGCCGCTTCGGGCCCGCCGACGGCATCGGAGAATCGTGGATCACCACGCTGTACCAGGATCCCGATGCCACGGTCTGGGCCGGCACCCACGACGACGGCCTGCTGCGCTGGCGCGCCGGGGCCGAGCGCTTCGACGCCTTCCGCAACGTCGTGACCGACCGCCACAGCCTGGTCGACAACTACGTCTCGGCCCTGTACCGCGACCGGGTCGGCACCTTCTGGGCCGGCACCTGGTATGGCGGCGTCTCGCGCGTGGACCTGGGCAGCGGCGGCTTCGCGCGCCTCAATGCGCGGCCCGGCGTGGCCGACTCGTTGGCCGACAACAAGGTGCGCGCGCTGCTGGAAGACGGGCAGCGGCTGTGGGTCGGCTCGGCCACCGCCTTGCACCACTTCGATCCGCGTACCGGCAAGGCCGAGGTATTCCGGCACCGCAAGGACGACCCCAACAGCCTGATCGACGCGCCGGCGGCGGCCATCGTGCGCGACGGCGCCGGCCTGCTGTGGATCGGCAGCCGCTCCGGCATCACCTCCTTCGATCCGGCCACGCGCCGCTTCCAGCGCCAGGTGCTGCCGGGCGACGCCGACGCCAACAACGTGCGCTCGATGCTGCTCGACCGCGCCGGCGCCATCTGGATCACGACCCGCGGCGGCATGCACCGGCTCGACCCGGTCACGCGCGCCGTCACAAGCTACCGCCACGATCCATCGAAGTTCACCAGCCTGTCGGACGACATCGCGCGGCCGATGCTCGAAGACCGGCACGGCCGCTTCTGGGTCGGCACCTTCGCCGGCCTCGACCTGCTCGACCGCGCCAGCGGCAGGTTCCGCCACTTCAGGCACGACCCCTACGACCCCAACAGCATCAGCCACGACGAGGTGCACCACCTGATGGAAGACAGCCGCGGCGACATCTGGATCGGCACCGCGGTAGGCCTGAACCGGATGGTGACGGGACGCGACGGCGCGCTCAGCTTCACCCGCTACACCACGCAAGACGGCCTGGTCGACGATTCGGTGGCGGCGATCGTGGAAGACCAGGATGGCCGCATCTGGGCCAGCACCTCGAGCGGCATCTCGAGCTTCGACCCGGCCAGCGGGCGCTGGCGCAGCTACACGGCGGCCGACGGCATCACCGAGGGCGCCTTCTTCGACGCCTCGGTGCTGCGCACCGCCGATGGGACCCTGTATTTCGGCGGCTTCAACGGCATCACCGCCTTCGACCCGCGCGCGATCCGCGACAACCGCATCGCGCCGCGCCCGGTGATCACCGGCCTGCAGATCTACAACCGGCCCGTCGAGCAGGCCTACCCCGGCCTGTTGCCGGGACCGATCGAGAACGCCAGCGCCGTGACCCTGCCGGCCGACGCCGCCGTGCTGACCCTCGAATTCGCCGCGCTGCACTTCGCCGCGCCCGAGCGCAACAAGTTCGCCTACCGGCTCGACGGCTTCGACAAGGGCTGGGTAAGCGCCGGCGCCGACCAGCGCTTCGCCACCTATACCAACCTCGATCCCGGCACCTATGTGTTCCGGGTGCGCGCGGCCAACAAGGACGACGTCTGGAGCGAGGACGTGGCCGCGTTGGCCCTGACCATCGATCCGCCGCCGTGGGGCACGCCGTGGGCCCGGATCGGCATGATCCTGGCGGTGTGCAGCGCCATCTACGTGGGCCTGCGCGTGCGCCTGTCGAGCCTGCGCCGCCACAAGGAGCGGCTGGAGCACCAGGTGAGCGCGCGCACCGAGCAGGTGGAGCAGCAGAACCGCATGCTCGAGCAGCAGACGCAGGAATTGCGCGAGCAGGAGCGGCGCGGGCGCCACCAGAGCAACGAACTGGCGCGCGCCTACCGCGCGCTGCAGGAGAACGAGGAAGTCCTGCGCCAGGCCAAGGAGCGCGCCGAGGACGCGACGCGCCAGAAGTCCGAGTTCCTGGCCAATATGAGCCACGAGATGCGCACCCCGCTGGCCGGCGTGATCGGCATGCTGGGCTTCGCGCTGCGCGACGCGGCGCTCAGGGACAACACGCGCGAGCAGATCCTGCGCGGCCAGGCCAATGCCGAGGCGCTGCTGGCGATCATCAACGACCTGCTCGATTTCTCGAAGATCGAGGCCGGCAAGCTGACCGTCGAGCGCATCGACTTCGACCTGCACGAGAAGATGCGCAACGTGGCCAGCCTGTTCCAGGAGCAGGCCGCGGGCCACAGCCTGGATTTCTCGGTCCAGGTCGACGACGACGTGCCGCGCTTTTTGGTGGGCGACCCGACCCGCGTGCGCCAGGTGCTGGTGAACCTGATCGGGAACGCCTTCAAGTTCACCCGGTCGGGCAGCGTGACGGTGCAGGTGGAGTGCCGGCCGGACGACCAGGACCGCCCGCCGGGCATGCACATGATCCGCTTCACGGTGCGCGACACCGGCATCGGCATCCCGGCCGATGCGCTGCCGCGCCTGTTCCAGAAGTTCGAGCAGGCCGACACCACCACCACGCGCCGCTACGGCGGCACCGGCCTGGGTCTGGCGATCTGCCGCCAGCTGGTGGAGCTGATGGGGGGCACGATCGGCGTCAACAGCCAGGAAGGCAAGGGCAGCGTGTTCAGCGTGCTGCTGCCGCTGCCGGACGGCGTCGAGCCGGCCCGCGTGGAACTCGCGCCGCGCGCGCCGCACAGCCATCGCCTGCGGATACTGTGCGCCGAGGACTTCCCCACCAACCAGATCATCGCGCGCCTGATGGTCGAGGAGATGGGCCACGAGATCGACATCGTCGACAATGGCCTGGAGGCGGTGACTGCCTGCGCCCGCCGGCGCTACGACCTGGTGCTGATGGATGGCCGCATGCCCGAGATGGACGGCGCCAGCGCCACCCGCCTGATCCGCACCGGCGGCCCGCAGGACGCGCCGGTGATCGATCCGCATGTGATGATCGTGGCGCTCACCGCCAACGCCACCGACGAGGACCGCACGCGCTACCTGGCCTGCGGCATGGACGCCTTCCTGACCAAGCCAATCGACGAGGCGGCGCTGCACGCCCAGCTGGCGCGCGCGATCGAGCGCCAGCTGCAGCGCGGCGTGGCGCTCGACCCGATGCCGGCGCAGGGCGCGCTCGACAGCCGTGCGCAGGCGATGGCGGCGCTGGACGCGATGTTCGAGGTGACCTTCGACGAACCGGCGGCCGCGCGCAAGGTAGAAGCGGCGGCGCCTGCGGGACAGGCAACGTCTGCACATGGCGAGGCGCTGGCGGTGCGCCTGCGCGCCGCCTTCTGCGCCGACCTGCCGCGCCGCCGCCGCGAGCTGGCGGCCGCGGTCGCGGCGGACGACCTGGACGCGGCCGGGCGCATCCTGCACGGCCTGCGCGGCAGCGCCGGCCACCTGGCGGAGCCAGGCCTGGAGATGCTGTGCGGCGAACTGGAAGCGGCGGCCGATGCCGGCGACCATGCGCGCCTGCGCGCCGGCCTGCCGCAGCTGCATGCGCTGCTCGATGCCTTCGCGCCGCGTTGATACCTATAATGCATGTCTTGACCGATCAGGCGGAGAGCGAATGAAGGTGCTGGTAGTGGACGACGACATCGTGGCGCGCATGATGCTGATGCATCTGGTCGACAGCTGCGGCAACCATGCGATCCTGGAAGCGGAAGACGGCGCCGACGCCTGGCGCCAGCTGGAGGCCGGCCTGCGGCCCGACATCGTGTTCTGCGACCTGCGCATGCCGCACCTGTCCGGCCTCGAGCTGCTGCAGCGGCTGCGCGCGGATGCCGCGACGGCCGCGCTGCCCTTCGTGCTGGTCTCGGCCGCGTCCGACGGCGCGACGCTCGACGAAGCGGCGGCCCTGGGCGCCAGCGGCTACATCGTCAAGCCGTTCCGCCAGGAAGACGTGCGCGGCCAGTTCGAACGCCTGTTTCCTGCAAAGGGCGAAGAAGTACCCCCTGACGAAGCGCCGCACGAGGTCGCGCGCCGGCTCGGCATCGATGGGGCGCGCCTGCGCCTGTATCTCGACGGACTGGCGCGCCAGTTGCAGGCGGCCATGCACGAGCCGCCACCCGGCGACGAGGGCATGGGGGCGCGCCTGAACCGCCTGCGCGAAGGATGCAAGACGCTGGGCCTGTACGGCGCCGCCGCGGCGCTGGCGAAAGCGGCCGCAGCCCCGCAGTCAGCACCGCAGGAAGTGGCGCTGGCGCTGGCCAGCGCCAGCGCCGCGGTGGCGCGCCAGGCCGAGCGCGCGGCGCGTGGCTGAGCGGGTAGGTGCATACCTTGCGAGCGGGCGCAAGCCGGCCTCACGAATCCGCTTGCCGATGGATTGCTTTAGATTTAAAGTATTCCTGGATTGTTGCTTGAGCGCTTATTCTCGTCGCCTTGTTTCACGCAGCCGGGACTCTTCATGAACGACGCCACCTTCGCAACCCTGTCCCCGTCCGGCCACACGGATGGCTTTGCCCGCGCCAGCCTGCCGCCGCCGCACGCTTGGCCCGAATTCCGCTTCGACCTGCCCGAACTGCATTACCCGCAGCGCCTGAACTGCGTCGCCGAACTGCTCGACGGCGCCGTCAGGCGCGGCTGGGGCGGGCGCACGGCGCTGATCGGCGCGCGCGAGCGGTTGAGTTATGCCGAGCTCCTGGCGCGGGTCGACCGCATCGCCCACGTGCTGCGCCACGACCTGGGCCTGGCCACCGGCAACCGGGTGCTGGTGCGCGGCGCCAACTGCCCGACGATGGCAGCCTGCATCCTGGGCGTGATCAAGGCCGGCTGCATCGCGGTGCCGACCATGCCGCTGCTGCGCGCGCGCGAACTGGGCGCCATCGCCGACAAGGCGCGCATCAACGCGGTGCTGTGCGCGGGCGGCCTGGTGGGCGAGGTCGAGGCGCTGGGCCTGGCTGTGCCGGTGCTGGTATTCGACGCCCCGGTCGCCGATTGTCTCGAACAACGCATGGCGCGCCACGACGCGCCGTTCGCGGCGGCCGACACGGCGGCCGACGACGTCTGCCTGATCAGCTTCACCTCCGGCACCACCGGCGTGCCGAAAGGGACCATGCACTTCCAGCGCGACGTGCTGGCGATCTGCGACTGCTTCCCGCGCCACGTCCTGCACGCGCAGGCCGACGACGTCTTCATCGGCACGCCGCCGCTGGCCTTCACCTTCGGCCTGGGCGGGCTGCTGCTGTTCCCGCTGCGGGTGGGGGCGGCCGGGGTGCTGATCGAGAAGCTCACGCCCGAAGCCCTGCTGGGCGCGATCGCGGAACACCGCGCCACGGTGTGCTTCACGGCGCCTACCTTCTACCGGCAGATGGCGGCCCAGGCAGGACGGTTCAGGCTCGATAGCCTGCGCGCCAGCGTGTCGGCCGGCGAGGCGCTGCCGGTGGCGACGCGCGAGGCCTGGCAGGCGGCGACCGGGCTGGTCATGATCGACGGCATCGGCGCGACCGAGCTGCTGCACATCTTCATCTCGAGCGCGGGCGGCGACGTCCGGCCAGGCGCCACCGGCAAGCCGGTACCGGGCTACCAGGCCTGCATCCTCGATGCTCAGGGCCGGCGCGTGGGGCCGGGCGTGATCGGCCGGCTGGCGGTGAAGGGGCCAACCGGCTGCCGCTACCTGGCCGACGAGCGCCAGCACGACTATGTCCAGGATGGCTGGAACCTGACTGGCGACGCCTACGAGATGGACGACGACGGCTATTTCTATTACCGCTCGCGCACCGACGACATGATCATCTCGGCCGGCTACAACATCGCCGGCGCCGAGGTGGAAGAAGCGCTGCTGCACCATCCGGCGGTGGCCGAATGCGCGGTGGTGGGACGCAGTGATCCCGAACGCGGGCAGGTGGTCGAGGCCCACGTCGTGTTGCGTAGCAGCCACGTGGGCACCGAGGAATTGGCACACGAGCTGCAGGAATTCGTGAAGGGCCAGATCGCTCCGTATAAATACCCGCGCGCAATTCTATTCAAGGAACAACTGCCGCGCACCGAAACCGGTAAACTGCAGCGGTTTAAATTACGCACTGAAGCGGTTTGAGGAGTTGCATGGATGACGACAGGCGCAAAGAGGTTGCCGACGATGGTACGGCCGACCTGGACCTGGAAAGCCGCCTGACGGACGAACATCACCAGTCGCTGCGGCTGTGGCTGCGCATGCTGTCGTGCACGACGCGGATCGAGAACGAGATCCGCAGCCGCCTGCGCACCACCTTCGGGATCACCTTGCCGCGCTTTGATTTGATGGCGCAGCTGGAGCGCCATCCGGACGGCCTGCGCATGGGCGAGCTGTCCCGGCGCATGATGGTCACCGGTGGCAATATCACCGGGATTACCGACCAGCTGGAGCGCGAGGAGCTGGTGATGCGGGTGCAGGATGCGAAGGACAGGCGGGCGTCGGCGGTCAAGCTGACGGAGGCGGGACGAAAGGCCTTTGCCGAGATGGCGGCGGTGCATGAGCGCTGGATCGAGGAGATGCTGGCGGATATGCCGGGAGAGGACAAGGCTCAGATGATTGCCTTGTTGTCGACCATGAAGCGCAAGCTGCGGGTGGAGGACAGCGACTAGCGCTCTTGCATTACGGAACTGACAGGCCGTCCCGGCGCTGGTACAATTCGCGTCGCGTGTCGCCATCGTACAATGGATAGTACAAGCCCCTCCTAAGGGTTAGATGCAGGTTCGATTCCTGCTGGCGATACCATCCTTCCTTCCAGCAGTTTCCCCAGAATATGTGAGAATTGACGTCGGGCGCGCGTCCAGTCGGTACAATGTGCGCCTTATTCAATCAACTCATGCTTTTGCCCGGCAGCGGGCCGCATACCGATCATGGCAGTCATCTCCCTATCTTCCGCACAACTGGCCTTCGGCCATGTCCCGCTGCTCGACCACGCAGACTTTTCGCTGGAATCCGGCGAACGCGTCGGTCTCATCGGCCGTAACGGCACCGGCAAATCCTCGCTACTGAAGATCATCTCGGGCCGCTCGAAACTCGACGACGGCCTCCTGGTCATGCAACAGGGCGTGAGCATCGCCTATGTGGAACAGGAACCGGTATTCGACCCGCAGATGACCGTGTTCGACGTGGTCGCGCTCGGCATGGGCGACCAGCAGGCGATGCTGACCGAATATGAAGAACTCACCGGCAAATTTGGCCAGGGCGACGACGATGCGCTGATGGAGCGCATGCACGTGCTGCAGACCAAACTGGACGCCACCGACGGCTGGAACCTGGCGAACAAGGTCGAGACCACGCTGGGTCGCCTGAACCTGTCCGGCGACGCGAAGATGGGCACCCTGTCCGGCGGTATGCAAAAGCGCGTGGCGCTGGCTGTGGCCCTGGTGTCGGCGCCGGACGTGCTGCTGCTCGATGAACCGACCAACCACCTGGACTTTACCTCGATCAAGTGGCTGGAGAGCTTGCTGCGCGAATTCCGCGGCTCGATCCTGTTCATCACCCACGACCGTAGCTTCCTGGACAACGTCGCCACCCGTATCATCGAACTCGACCGCGGCAAGCTGCTCTCGTTCCCGGGCAATTTCACGACGTACCAGGAACGCAAGCGCGAGCTGCTGGCCAACGAGGAAGTCGAGAACGCCAAGTTCGATAAATTCCTGGCGCAAGAAGAAGTGTGGATCCGCAAGGGCGTGCAGGCACGCCGCACCCGCGACGAAGGCCGCGTGCGGCGCCTGGAAGCGCTGCGCCTGCAGCGCTCCGCGCGCCGCGACCAGCAGGGCCAGATCAAGCTCGACGTCGCCACCGGCGAACGCTCGGGCAAGATCGTCGCCGACCTGGAAGGCGTGTCGAAGCGCTACGGCGACAAGGTCATCGTCGACGGGTTTACCGGCACCCTCATGCGCGGCGACAAGGTCGGCCTGATCGGGCCGAACGGCGCCGGCAAGACGACCCTGCTCAAGATCATCCTGGGTGAGGAATCGGCCGACAGCGGCAGCGTGCGTCTGGGCACCAAGCTGAACGTCGCCTATTTCGACCAGATGCGCACCCAGCTCAACGAAGAGGCGAGCCTGGCCGACACCATCGCGCCCGGCAGCGACTGGGTCGAGATCAATGGCCAGCGCAAGCACGTGATGACCTACCTGAACGACTTCCTGTTCTCGCCGGAGCGCGCGCGTTCGCCGGTCAAGTCGCTCTCGGGCGGCGAGCGCAACCGTCTGCTGCTGGCTCGTCTGTTCGCCAAGCCGGCCAACTGCCTGGTGCTCGATGAACCGACCAACGACCTCGACATCGACACCCTCGAACTGCTGGAGGAATTGCTGGAGGAATACACCGGCACCGTCTTCCTCGTCAGCCACGACCGTACCTTCCTGGACAATGTCGTGACCCAGGTCATCGTGGCCGAGGGAGGCGGCAAGTGGCGCGAATTCGTCGGCGGCTATACTGACTGGGAGCGCGTCAAGGCAGCGGCCCCGGCGTTCCAGGCGCCGGCGCCGGGCGTGGCCAAGGCCAGCGCCGCCAAGGTGGAAGAAGCGCCGGCCCCGGGCGCGGCCAAGAAGGTCAAGCTCAGCTACAAGGAACAGCGCGAGCTCGAAGAATTGCCGCAGCTGATCGCTTCGCTCGAAGACGAACAGTCCGCGATCACCCAGCAATTGAACGCGCCGGACTTCTACAAGACGAATCCGGCTGACGCCAAGCGCATCAATGCGCGCTTTGCCGAAATCGAAGACCTGCTGCTCGACGCGCTCGACCGTTGGGAACGTATCGAGGCGCGCGCCAGGGGCGAGTAAGCGGGGCTCAAGAACGAAGGGACGGCATCGATGAGCGAACACGACGATTCACATGCCGCCCCTCCACCGGCTGCGCTCGCGGCCGGCGAGCCCTTCCTCAACCGCGCCGCCTGGGTGCGGATCCTGCCTTTCGGCACCTATATTTTCTTCATCGTCCTTGGCGACGTGCTCGAGCGCTTCGGATACAGCCGCGCCGAGCTGCGCTGGCTGTATCCGGTCCAGGTCGGCGCCGTGCTGGCGCTCCTGGCCGCCTTCTGGCGCGCTTATGACGAGCTGCACCGCTTCGCGCTGTCGCCCAGGCAGGTGCTGGTCGCCAGCGCCGCCGGCATCGTGGTGCTGGTCTTGTGGGTCAATCTCGATGCTCCCTGGATGACGATCGGCAGCGCGCCCGGCTACGACCCGCGCACGCATGGCCAGATCGACTGGCTGCTGGTGGCGATCCGCATCGCCGGCGCCGCCCTGATCGTCCCCGTGATGGAAGAACTGTTCTGGCGCTCTTTCTTGATGCGATGGGTCGAGCAGTCCGATTTCATGTCGCTTGATCCCGCGCGTATCGGCTTCAGGGCTTTCGTGATTCCATGCCTGTTGTTCGGATTCGAACACCATCTTTGGCTGGCGGGCATCATGGCCGGCGTCGCCTATGGAATGTTGTATATGCGGCACCGCAAGCTGTGGTCGCCGATACTGGCTCACGCTATCACCAATGGATTGCTGGGAGTCTGGGTGGTGCATACCGGAGGCTGGCAGTTCTGGTAATTCCTTCGGCGCAGCATCTACCGGGAAGCTTAGGACATGCCTTTCAACCCTGCATCGCATCGGCTTCGAACCGTGGCGGCCCTGGCGACGGTGTTATGTTCTTTCCCCGCAGTGTCCGCGCCGAACGACGGGCGGCAAGAAGACGGCTTGCGGCTGCTTGGCGGCATCGGCTGGGCCTATGACGACAATATTCTGCGTGTCGCCGACGACGAGCAGCCGTTCGACGGCCAACGCAGCGATTCCTATCGCACGCTCGATGCCGGCATCGTGCTCGACAAGACCATCAGCCGCCAGCGCATCGCCGCCACTGCCAAGGTGTCGAAGGTCAAGTTCGACCATTTCGACCAGCTCGACTACGACGGCCGCGACCTGCAGGCGAGCTGGTTCTGGCAGGCCGGCAAGGGGTATGAGGGCCGTGTCGAAGCGCTGTACATCAAGACGCTGGCGCCATACACCGACTTCGACAGCGATGAGCGCAATCTGCGCGAACAGCGGCGCCAGTTGCTCGATGCCGGCTGGAAGCTGCATCCGAGCTGGAAGCTGCGCGTCGGCGCCGCGCGCGACAAGTACACCTACGCGCTGGAGGCCCAGCGCTACAACGACCGCACCGAAAAGACCTATGAGGCCGAGCTCCAGTACCGGCCGAAAAGCGGCAGCACGGTGGGCCTGGTCGCGCGCCGTGTGAAGGGCACGTATCCCTACCGGCGACCCTACAACAGCAGTGTGCTTACCGACGATTTCACCCAGGACGAGCTCAAGGCGCGAGTCGACTGGCTCGCCAGCGGATCGACGACGCTGCAGGCCCTGGTCGGCTATGCGCGGCGCGACCAGCCTTCGTACGGCGAAGGGCGCACCAGCGGCGTCAATGGCCGTGTCACCTGGCTGTACAAGCCGCAAGGCAAGATCAGCTACGGCGCCTCGCTGTGGCGCGAGTTCGCGCCGATCGAAAGCGTGCGCGTCAGCACGACCCTGAACAAGGGGGCGAGCCTGCAAGCCACCTGGCTGGCGACCGACCGCGTCCGGGTGGACGCCCGCGCGTCCTACGAAAAGCGCGACTACATGGCGCGCGAAGAATTTGCGGGCCTGGATGACCTGAACGACGCGATCCGCAGCGCCAGCCTGCGGGCGCTGTGGCAGGTCCGGCCCAAGGTGCAAGTGACTGCCGGCTATGCCTACGAGTCGCGCTCGGGGTCGCAGGCACTCGGCACCGGCAAGTTCGACGCCAATATGGTGCAGCTCAGTGCCAATGTGCTGTTCTGATCACGGATGTGGCGGCGCATGACGGTCAACGACATTCCCATCATTTCGTTCTTCCAGCGCGTGCTCGATCCGCTGATCGTGATGGGCAGCCTGTACCTGGCGACATTGGCCTTTGGCGAGCCGTTCTCCGGCTATTGCCTGGTGCTGATGATCCTGGCCTTCTTCATTTCTTCGGCCGTCTACCAGCAAATCGATCCCTACCGTACCTGGCGCAGCGGCCGCATGCTGGCCTATGCGCGCGACACGGTGTTCGGCTGGTGCCTGACGCTGGCCGTGCTGTACTTCGTCGGTTCGGCCAGCGGCATGAAATACTATTACGACGAGCGGGTGTTGCTGGCCTGGGCGGTGGCGACGCCGCTGACGATCCTGGCCAGCCATATCGCGGTGCGCTTCGCCACCGGGGGCCGCAAGCACCACGCGCGTGAACTGCGCTCGATCGTGGTGGTCGGCGCCAACGAGGCCGGCATCAAGTTCGCCGGTGTGTGCGAGCGCCATCCGAACCTGTTCATGCAGGTGCAGGGCTACTTCGACGACCGTGCCGATGGGCGCCAGCCGCCCGGCCTGCGCCATCCGATGCTGGGCAGGATGGCCGAGGTTGCTGCTTATGTGCGGCGCAAGAACATCAAGATGATCTTCATCAGCCAGCCGGTCTCGGCCCAGCCGCGCATCCGCCAGCTGGTCGACGAACTGAAGGACACCACCGCCTCGGTCTATTTCTTGCCCGACGTCTATGTGTTCGACCTGATGCAGGCGCGTTTCGATACCGTGGGCGGCATGCCGGTGATCGCGATCAGCGAGACGCCCTTCATGGGCTTTAACAGTGTGCTCAAGCGCGGCACCGACGTCGCGGTCAGCGCGCTGGCGCTGCTGCTGCTGGCGCCGCTGATGCTGCTGATCGCCCTTGCCGTCAAGCTCGGTTCACCCGGCCCGGTGCTGTTCAAGCAGCGCCGCTACGGGCTGTATGGCGAAGAGATCTATATCTATAAATTCCGCTCGATGACGGTGTTGGACGACGGGCCGACCATCGTCCAGGCCAGGGCCGACGATCGCCGCATCACGCGCATCGGCCACTTCCTGCGCCGCACGTCGCTTGACGAATTGCCGCAGTTTATCAATGCGCTGCAAGGACGCATGAGCGTGGTCGGGCCGCGTCCGCATGCGGTCGCGCACAACGAGGAATACCGCAAGCTCATCAAGGGTTACATGCTGCGCCACAAGGTCAAGCCGGGCATCACCGGCTGGGCCCAGGTGAACGGCTTGCGCGGCGAGACGGCCACCCTCGACAAGATGGAAGCGCGCATCCGCTACGACCTCGATTACCTGCGCAACTGGTCGCTGTGGCTCGATTTGTGGATCATCCTCAAGACCGTCAAGGTCGTCCTCACGCGCGAGAACGCGCACTGAATCTGTCCGTTCGCCGCGCGCGAAAAATGAACCGTCGGGCTTCGCGGGCATCGAATGGCAGGGTGGCAGGTATTCCAGCCGCGCCTTCAAGCCAATCAATTTTGTCTTAGAAACGGATGAGCGCTAATCGACGCGCTCTTTGATCTGGACGATTGCCGACACGCTTGCGCGGCCATCCGGGCTGGGTAGAATCGTTAACTGGAATGCAAGAGCAATGGCCGATTTCTTCGCTGCAATAGGGGCATCGGCATTGATCACGGGAGGCACTGTGCACGACAAGCCACGCATCTACGTTGCCGGCCACCGCGGCCTGGTCGGCTCGGCCATCGTGCGCACCCTGCGCGCCGCAGACCAGGCCGAGATCGTCACCCGCGGCCACGATGAGCTCGAGCTCACCGACCAGGTGCGGGTACGCGAATTCTTCCGCAGCGAAAGCATCGACCAGGTCTACCTGGCCGCGGCCAGGGTCGGCGGCATCCACGCCAACAACAGCTATCCGGCCGAGTTCATCTACGACAACCTGATGGTGCAGGCGAATGTCGTGCACGAGGCCTGGCGCGCGGGCGTGCGCAAGCTGCTGTTCCTGGGCTCGTCCTGCATCTATCCGCGCCTGGCGGCGCAGCCGATCCGCGAAGAATACCTGATGAACGGCATGCTCGAGCCGACCAATGAACCCTATGCCATGGCAAAAATTGCAGGCATCAAGCTGTGCGAAAGCTATAACCGCCAGTACGGCACCGACTATCGCAGTGTGATGCCTACCAATCTGTACGGTCCCGGCGACAACTACCACCCTGAGAACAGCCACGTCATTCCCGCCCTGCTGCGCCGCTTCCATGAGGCAAAGACGAGCGCCGCCCCCGAGGTCGTGATCTGGGGCAGCGGCAAGCCGATGCGCGAATTCCTCTACGTCGACGACATGGCGGCCGCCAGCGTCCACGTGATGGAACTGGCGCCCGGGGCGTATGCGGCCGCTACCGACCCCATGCATTCGCACATCAACGTCGGCACCGGCCAGGACGTGACTATCGCCGAGCTGGCGCGCCTGGTGGGCCAGACCGTGGGCTACGGGGGCGATATCGTCTTCGACGCCAGCAAGCCCGACGGCACGCCGCGCAAGCTGCTCGACGTTTCCAAGCTGGCGGCGCTGGGCTGGCGCGCCAGTACGCCGCTGGCCGAAGGCTTGCAGCGCGCCTATCTCGCCTATCTCGATCAGCTCTCCTGCGAAGCCGGGCTGGACGCCCGATGTGAAATGCACAACAGAACAGATGGCGCAAGCGGTCCAGAATGGCAGATTTCAACCCGGACCGCGCATGCCTGAGGGGCAATGCCGTCCACGCCGGAGAACACCATGCAGAGCTCGTACCGGAACGCCACAGAATTGCCACCTCCATTCGCATCGCGCTCGAGCCCAATGCGGGCCGTGTGTGCGGCCCTGGTCCTGGCCAGCGTCGCACTGGCGGGTTGCAACCGGGACAAGCCGGTGCCCGAGACCAAGCCTGGCCAGGCCCTGGCCAGCGTGAATGGCGAAGAGATCACGGTATTGCAGCTCAATGAAGAATTGCAGCGTGCCGGCGTCCCGGCTGCCCAGCAGCAAACCGCCAGCAAGCAGTTGCTGCAAGCGCTGATCGACCGCGAACTGCTCGAAACCGAAGCGGCCAAGGAAAAGATCGACCGCGATCCCAAGGTGATGCAGGCGATCGAGCGCGCGCGCTCGCTGATCGTCGCCCAGGCCTATATGCAAAAGCGCGTCGGCGATGTCGGCCGTCCGACCGAGGCCGAGATCGAGGACTATTTCAACAAGCATCCCCAGTTCTTCGCCAACCGCCGCCAGTTCGCCATGAACCAGCTCGTGTTTCCGGCGGCCAGCGTGACGCCCGAGCTGCGCGCCGCCGCCGACAAGGCCCGCTCGCTCGAGGACGTGGCGGCCTATCTCGACACCAGGAAGGTCGCCTATGGCCGCGCCCAGGTCACGCGCAGTACCGCCGACCTCAAGCCCGAGCTGGCCGCGAAGCTGCTGTCGATGCCGAAGGGCCAGCTGTTCATGGTGCAGGAAGGGCAGCGCGCGCTCCTGACCTCGATCGACGAAGTGCGCGACGCGCCGGTGTCGCTGGCGATCGCCGCGCCGCAGATCGCGCAATACCTGGCCAGCCGCAAGAACAAGGAACTGGCCCAGGCCGAGATCCAGCGCCTGCGCGCCACCGCCAGGATCGACTACCTGAACAAGGACCTGGCGCCCGACGCCGCCACGCCCGGCGCGCTCCCGGCCGCGGCGCCGGCCTCGCTGGCGGGTGCCGGACTGGAAACGGGATCGACCGCGGGCGACGGCAATGGCGACAACGGCATCGGCCCGGTGGCCGACACCGTGGACCAAGATGCGCGCGCCGACAAGGCGGCGCTCGATCGCGGGGTGGCCGGCCTCAAGTAGCGCATCTTCAAGGATTTTCCAACGACATGCCTGGAGACTGACGATGAAACGCTGGATCAAGTGGATGACGGGGGCCGCCTTCGTGCTGGGCATGGGCGTGGCCGGTGCGGCCGAGGTGTTGCTGGGCGCCGGCGACGTGGTCAAGCTGTCCGTGTACGGCAGCCCCGACCTGTCAATCGAGACCCGTGTCAGCGAGAGCGGCCACATCACGTTCCCGCTGCTGGGCCAGGTGGAGGTCGGCGGCCTGTCGGTGGCCGCGGCCGAGAAGAAGATCGCCGGCCAGCTCGAGAAGGGCGGCTACATCAAGCGGGCCCAGGTGAACATGCTGGTGACCACGCTGGCCAGCCAGCAGGTGTCGGTGCTGGGCCAGGTGAACCGGCCGGGCCGCTATCCTGTCGAAGGCAGGCGCAAGGTGCTCGACATGCTGGCGCTGGCCGGCGGCATCCATGGCGATGGCGGCGACATGATCAGCCTGGTGCGCACGCGCGACGGCGAGACGACGCGCGAGACCATCGATGTGGTCGACATGGTGCGCAAGGGCGAGCTCGACAGGGACTACGAGGTCGCCGGCGGCGACATCATCTTCGTGGAGCGGGCGCCGCGCGCCTACGTCACCGGCGAGGTCAGCCGTCCGGGGCCGTTCCGCCTGGAGCGCGGCATGACGGTCCAGCAGGCGATTTCAGCTGGTGGTGGCCTGAGCCCGCGCGGCAGCGACAACGGCATCAAGGTCACGCGCCGCGACCCTAGCGGCAAGCCGGTCACGCTGGACGCCCAGGCCGGCGATGCAGTCCAGGTCGACGACGTGATCGTGGTGCGCGAGAGCTGGTTTTAACGGCGCGTAAGGCAAGCGCCGGTCCCGCATGCAAAGGTGAGCCATGAGCGTGCATCAATTTCTGCTGATCTTGCTGGCCCGTAAGAAGATCGTGCTGGGAACGCTCCTGGTCACGGTGCTGCTCGCCCTCGGCTGGAGCCTGGTGCAACAAAAGACCTACGAAGCCACGGCATCGGTGCTGCTCAACTACAAGGGCGTCGATCCGCTCACCGGCCTGACCATGCCGGGGCAATTGATGCCGGGGTATATGGCAACGCAGATGGACATCATCGGCAGCAAGAACGTGGCGCTGCGCGTCGTCGACACGCTGCGGCTGGCGTCCAGCCCGGCCGTCGTTCAGCAATTCCAGCAAGCGAACGAGGGAAAGGGGACGGTGCGCGACTGGCTGGCCGACCTGCTGCTCCAGAAGCTCGAGATCATGCCCTCGCGCGAATCGAGCGTGGTCGAGATCAGCTTCAGCGGCGCCGACCCCGTGTTCGCGGCTGCGGTCGCGAACGCCTTCGCCGAGGAGTACCGGCGGGCCGGCGTGCAGCTCAAGACCGAGCCGGCCAAGAACGCCTCGCTGTACTTCAACGAGCAGACCAGGCAGTTGCGCGACAACCTCGAGGCGGCCCAGGCCCGCCTGTCAAAGTACCAGCAAGAAAAAGGCATCGTCAGCCTCGACAACAACCGGGTCGATGTCGAGCTGTCGCGGCTAAACGACCTGGCCGCCCAGCTGGTCGTGGCCCAGGCCGCGGCCATGGAAGCGGGCTCGCGCGAAACGGCGGCCGGGACGGGCGGCGCGGCCGTCGATTCGCCTGACGTCGCCAACAATGCGCTGATCCAGAACCTGCGCATGAACCTGGCCAGCGCCGAGGCCAGGCTGGCCGAGGCCGGTGCGCGTTTCGGGCGCAACCATCCGCAGTTCCAGGCTGCGGCTGCCGAAGCCGGCAAACTGCGTGCCGAGCTCGGTAGTGCGCTGGGCACCGTCACCCGCAGCGTCGGCGCCAACGCCGAGGTCTACCGCCAGCGCGAAGCCCAGCTGCGCAGCGAGCTGGCGGCGCAGAAGGAACGCGTGCTGGAGCTGAACCGCACCCGCGACGAGCTCGGTCCCTTGCTGAAAGACCTCGAAGGCGCGCAGCGCGCCTTCGATGCGGCCAGCCAGCGCTATTCGCAGACGCGGATCGAGGCCCTGTCCGAGCAATCGGACGTCTCCGTGCTCAACCCGGCCGTGGCTCCCACGACCCCGAGCGGCCCGCGCATCCTGCTCAATACGCTGGCTGCGATCGTGCTCGGCACCGTCCTGGGCGTCGGTCTGGCGCTGCTGCTCGAACTGCTGGCGCGGCCGGTACGGTCCAGCAGCGACCTGCACGATATGCTGGGCATTCCGGTGCTCGGCACCATCGCCTGGCGGGCGCCGCCCGCGAGGGCGGGCCGCATCCGCAGGCTGATGGCCCCAGGCGGGCAGCCGCGCCTGAGTTGAACTGACTTGAACTGAACTGAGCTGAGCTGCGCCGAGGACTCGCCATGAACTCATCCGTGCTATCCGCCCTGCACAGCGACCCTGGCCGCGACGCCAGCATGGGAGCGTTGCTGGTCGATGCGGGCAAGCTCAGCGTCGATGACGCCGAGCGCGTGCTGCGCACCCATCAAGACCTGGGCATCCGCTTCGGTGAAGCGGCGCTGCGCCTCGGCCTGGTGAGCGAGGACGACATACAGCAGGCCTTGGCGCGGCAGTTCGCCTATCCCTATGTGCAGAAAGGGCAGGCCAGGCTCTCGCCCAGGCTGGTCGCCGCCTACGAACCGTTCTCGCCCCAGGTCGAAGCCCTGCGCGCGATCCGCAGCCAGCTGGTGCTGCGCTGGTTCGCGCGCGGTCGGCGCGCGCTGGCGATCGCTGGCGCCAACCAGGACGATGGCGCCAGCCTGTTTGCGGCCAATCTGGCGCTGGTGTTTTCCCAGCTCGGCGAGCAGACCCTGCTGGTGGACGCCAACCTGCGCGCGCCGCGCCAGCATGAACTGTTCGGGCTCAGGCCGCGCCAGGGCCTGTCCGACCTGCTGGCGGGGCGGGCCGACCTGGACGCCATATTGCGCGTGCCGTCCTTTGCCGACCTGTCGGTGTTGCCGGCCGGGACCTTGCCGCCGAATCCGCAAGAACTGCTGGCGCGGCCCGCTTTCCGTACGCTGTCGGCGCAACTGGAAAGCCGTCACGACGTCGTGTTGGTCGACTTGCCGCCCTTTACCGCCGGCGCCGATGCCCTGGCGGTGGCGGGCCGTACCGGCGGCGTGCTGCTGGTGGCCTGCAAGCACCGCACCCGCATCGCCGACGTGGCGCGCATGGCCGGGCAGATGGCCGATGCGGGCGCCGAAGTGGTCGGTTCGGTGGTGATGGAGTTCTAGCATGGCGACCGGGCGCGAGATGGACTTGCAACACGGCCTGCGCCAGGCCTTGCCCGAATGGTGGCCGGTCATGCTGGGCCTGGCCCTGTTGTTCGGACCGACCTTCCACGACCTGTTCACCGGCGCCTGGATCGGCGAAGAGCAGGGCCATGGACCGATCATCTTCTTACTGTCCCTGTGGCTGGTCTGGCGCAAGTGGCCCGAGGTGATGGCTGCGAGCACGCCAGCGCGGCCGCACCCGACCGGCTGGGCGGTGCTGGTTTTCGGCCTGGGCATCCACCTGCTGGGCCGTTCGCAAAACATATTGATGTTCGAGGTCGCCTCGATCCTGGCGGTGCTGGCGGCAACCGTCCTGCTCAAGCTGGGCGCGCGCGCCCAGCGCCTGCTGTGGTTTCCGTTCTTCTTCATGCTGTTCATGGTGCCCCTGCCGAGCGAGCTGGTGGCGGCGCTGACGATGCCGATGAAGATGGCGGTCTCCTGGGCCACCGAACACCTGCTGTTCGCGGCCGGCTATCCGATCTCGCGTTCCGGCGTGGTGCTGCAGATCGGCCAGTACCAGCTGCTGGTGGCCGATGCCTGCGCCGGCCTGCAGACCCTCCTGACGCTCGAGGCGCTGGGCCTGTTCTACCTGAACCTGATGCGCCATCCTTCAGCCTTTCGCAATATGGCGCTGGCGATCCTGATCGTGCCGGTCTCGTTCGCGGCGAACGTGATCCGGGTGATCGCGCTGACCCTGGTCACCTATTATTTCGGCGACGCGGCCGGGCAGGGCTTCCTGCACGGCTTTGCCGGCATGGTGCTGTTCGTGACGGCGCTCCTGATGATCCTGGCGCTCGACTCGGCTCTGCAATGGTTCATCAAGCGCCGGGAGCAGCAGCGCAATTCCGGCGGCGGCCGGCCGGGTTCGCCGGGCCCGCCGCACTCGCCGGGCCCGCCGAATACCATGCGCGGGGCGGTCCGATGAACCCGGCGCGCCGCCGCCTGGCCGTCAGCATCGTGCTGGGCCTGGCCATGGCCGCTACGTCGGCCCTGACCGGCGCCCTGACGCCGGCGCCGCGCGCGCCGCTTCCGCACGAGCGCTTCAGCCTGGAGCAGATGATTCCGCAACGCTTCGGCGCCTGGTCGGTCGACCCGAGCGTCGTGCCCCTGCAGCCCGACCCGGAGCAGCAGGGTGTGCTGGCGAAGATCTACGACCAGACCCTGTCGCGCACCTATATCGACGCCCACGGCCAGCGGGTGATGCTGTCGATCGCCTATGGCGGCGACCAGAGCAGGGCATTGCAGTTGCACCTGCCCGAGGTCTGCTACGTCGCCCAGGGCTTCGAGCTGGTCGAGGATAGCGAAGACCTGCTGCCCATCCGCCATGGCCGCCTGCCGGTCAAGCGCCTGGTGGCGCGCCTGAGCGAGCGTAACGAGCCGATCACCTATTGGATCACCATCGGCGACAAGGCGACCAAGGCCGGCATCCAGCAAAAACTGCGCCGCCTGGCCTACGGCCTGTCGGGCGAGATTCCGGACGGCATGCTGGTGCGGGTATCGACCATCGGCTCCGACGAGCACGCCGCCTGGCGGGTGCAGGACCGCTTCGTGGTCGACCTGCTCGCGGCGCTGCCGCCACGAGACCGCGCCCACCTGATCGGCGCCGACACCGCGCCCGCCACCGCAGCCACGGCAGCCACGGCAGCCACGCCGGCCACAGCGGCCACGTCCGCCACAGCGGCCACGGCGCTCCGCACCGCCGACAGCGCGCACCACTGACCCGGCGACAGCGCGGCGATGAACGACATCCTGCCCTATATCTATTATTCGCTGCCGTGGCTGTTCGTCATCGGCCTGTCGGTCTCGGCCGTGCTGGGGATTGGCGTCGGGCTGGCATGGCCGCGCTTCCTGGTCTATCCCTATCTGCTGCTGTTTTTCTGGGTCAATTCCACCAGCTATGGCAACCTGGCCGTGTTCGCCTCGCGCAGTATCTACAGCCGTGGCTCGGGCATGCTGTTCTTCGGCGTGGTGCTGTGGTACGTCCTCGGCGCCTGGCTGTGCGCCCGCATCGCCGCCAGCTTCACGGACAATCTCGCGAACAACTTCGCGCCCGGCCCGCAGCGCCAGCGCGCACCGGCCTGCAATCTGCGGCCCTGGTTCCTGGCCTGGGCCGTCCTGCTGGCCGCCCACGTCGGCGTCGGGCTGGCCACCGGGGTGCCGCTGGCCGCGTCGCTGGCGCCGTCGGGCTTTTCGAACATCGTCTGGATGGCGCCGCTCATCTCGCTGATGCTGCTGGCCTTCCGCACCCGCGAGCAGGCACTCGCACTGGCGCGCTTCATCATGCTGGCCGGTCTGGCGCGCGCGCTGTTCGGCCTCGGCCGATGGGCGGCCGCGGGCGGCGATCCGAACAATGTGTATGCCAATATGAATGCGATCCAGATCCGCCTGACCTTTTTCGACATCAACGACAGCCTGCTGTGCATGCTGGCGTTCGCGATCGCCGCCGTCGCGCTGTTCCAGGCGCCGTCCGGAGCGCCGTTGCCGGCGCCAGGCCGAACGTGGCGCGCGCTGGCATGGGCCACCCTCGTCGCCACGACGCTGTGTGTGGTGCTGTCCTATCGCCGCACCGCCTGGATCGGCTTCCTGCTGGCGTTCGCGGTCGTGTTGTGGCGCTTTCCACCCGCGCGCCGCCTGCAGCTGGGCCTGGCCGCCATGCCGCTGGCCGGCGCCGCCATGGCCTTCGTGGCGGCGCGGCGCCTGGCGCAGACCCGGGCCGAAGGGGGAGGCAGTGCGGCGGGCGGCCTGTTGCACGACATGCAATCGCGCCGTTTTGGTCCCGAAAGCGAACGGGTGCTGGAACTCAAGCTGGCCTTCGCCGACTTTCTGGCGCATCCGCTGGCCGGCATCGGCTCCTGGGGACGCTACCATGGCTACCAGGCCATTTCGTGGCAAGGCAATCCGGACGGCGGCCTGTTCCTGCACAGCGGGGTGCTGCACATTGCGCTCAAGAGCGGCCTGATCGGCACGGTGCTGCTGGCCGGCACGGTCGTCGCCTTCGTCGTCGGTGCGCGGCGGGCGCTGCGCAGCCTGCCGCCCGAGCTGCTGGGCCTGGGCGCGGCCGGGGCGGCGGGGCTGGCGTTCATGATTCCCGATCTGCTGATCGGCACGCCGTTCCCGCAGGTGCGCACCACGCAGATGCTGGCTCTATGCCTGAGCCTGCCTTACCTGGCGCTGGCGGCCGCGCAAGGGGCGGCAGCGCCGCAGCGGCCGGCCTGGCAGCGCGCGCCGCAACGCCACCTGGTGCCGGCCTGATGAAGCTGCACCTGGCCCGCAACGCGTGGTCGAACCTGCTCGGGGCGGCGGTGCCCGCGCTGGTGATGCTGGGCACGGTGCCGCTGGTGGTGCGTGGCCTGGGCCAGGCCGGCTATGGCGTTTACTCGCTGGTGACGGCCATCGTCGGCTATTTCGCGGTGATGGACATCAACCTCACGGCCGGTTCCGTCAAATACATCGCCCAGCACCGGGCCAAAGGTGACGCGCGCCAGGTCGCCGAGACCTTGTCCTTTGGCCTGGCCACCTATGCCGCCATCGGCCTCTTCGGCGCGCTGGGCATCTATCTGAGCGCGGCCTGGCTGATCGAGGCCGTGTTCGTCGTGCCGGCGGCCTTGCGTCTCGAGGCGGGCGCGACCCTGCAACTGGCCGCGCTGGCTTTCTTGTTCAGCCAGTTGCAGATCTACCTGAACAGCGTGCCGCAGTCGCTGATGCGCTACGATATTTCAGGCCGGCTCGAGATGGCGTTCGGCGCGCTGCTGCCGCTGGCGACGGTGGGCGTGCTGGCGCTGGGCTTCGGCCTGTTCGAGGTGATCCTGCTGCGCGTGGTCGCCAGCGGCATCCATGCGCTGCTGCTGTGGCGGGCGATCCGGCGCCTGCTGCCCGGCTGGCGCTGGCGCTGGCCGGCGGCCGGCGTGCGTGCGGACCTGCTGCGCTTCTCGGGCTGGACCTTCCTGTCGCGCTTCGCCGCGCTGTCCTACGCCCACGCCGACAAGCTGGTGATCGGGGCCCTGGTCGGCGTTGCCGGCCTGGCGTATTACACGGTCGCCGCCACCCTGGCCAATCGCGTGCTGGGGCTGAGCTTTCGCCTGTCGGCCGTGTTCTTCCCGGCCGCCAGCGCGCTCGCGGCCAGGGGCGAGCTGGCGCGCCTGGATGCGGTCTACCTCAAGGCGACGCGCTACGTGGTGTATTTGAACGCGGCGATCCTGGTGCTGCTGGCGGTGTTCGCCCATCAGATACTGGGCTACTGGATGGACGCCGCCTTCGCGCGCCACGGCGCCGCGATCCTGGCGCTGATGGCCTTGTCGCAATTCGTCGACTCGTTGACCAGCCTGCCGTCGCTGGTCAACGACGGCATGGGCCACCCGCGCGTCACTGGCCTGTTCGCCATGGTGCGCGCGCTGGCCGGACTGGGCCTCGTCTACGCCGGCGTGGCCGGCTGGGGCATCGATGGGGCCGCCTGGGGCCACCTGGCCACCTCGCTGCTGTTCGCCACGGCCTTCCTGGTCTACGTCCATGGCCGCACGGTCCCGACCCCGCTGCGGCGCCTGCTGGTCCATGGCTATGTGCCGGGGCTGGCCGGGATCGCCCTGGTCGCCATGGCCGCCAGCGCGGCCGAGGCCCTGCTCGACGACAGCCTGGGCGCCTTCCTCGCGATCCTGGCCGCGACCGTGCTGCTGCTGGCCCTGCACGGGGCGCTGTTCGTGCTCGAACGCGAGGACCGCGAGCTTGCCTGGGCCCGCCTCAAGACGCGTTGCCAGCCGGCGCGCGCCCGCGCCGGTTGAGGACCGCAGGGGACAGCCAAGGACAAACAAGACATGCGCATTCTAATGGTGTCCGAGGACTTGCCCGGCGAACAAGTGGGCGGCCTGGGCAAACACGTGGTGACGCTGGCCAATCGCCTGCTGCAAGAAGGCCATGCCGTCGAGATCCTCGGCCGCGCCGACCGACCCTCGACCGACCCCGCGCACCAGATCGGCTTTGCCGGACGCTTCCGGCCCGGTTTCGCCATCGCGCGGCCGGGCTGGAAAGAAGAGCAGCTGGGCCTATTCAATCCGCTCAAGCGGCCCTGGTTTGCGCGCCGCATCGCGCGCGCCATCGATGCCCATGCCGCCGGCTTCGACGTGGTCCACTACCACGGCCACCTGCCGATGACGGCCCTGTACGTCCGGGATGGCCTCAACTTCGTGCAGACCCGCCACGACCAGGGCAGCGAATGCCTGACCCACCTGCGTTTCATCGACGGCGCCGTATGCGAGCGGCTGACGCCGGGCGCGTGCACGGCGTGCAGCGCGCGCCGCGCCGGCCCGGGTCCAGGACCGAGCCCCGGGCCGGTGCGCACGGCGCTGACGGCGCTCGCCGTCAACAGCTACCGCAGCCAGGCCGCGCGCGCCTTCGCCCGCCACAAGACGGTGTTCGTGTCCGACTTCCTGCGCCGCCGCTTCTTGCGCGCGGTGCCCGATGCCGACCTGTCGCGCAGCCGCGTGATCCACAACCTGGTCGACTATCCCGCGCTGCGCGCGCTGGCCCTGGCCGCGCCCATGCCGCAAGCGGGGGAGGTGGTGCTGGCCGGGCGTATCGACACCGGCAAGGGCTTTGCGGAATTCCTCGACGCCGCCGCCGGCCGCCTGCCGGCCCATGCCCGCCTGACGGTGGTCGGCGACGGTCCGCTGCGTGCCGCGCTGGAGCGGCGCCACGCCGGCCCGCAGGTGCGCTTCCTCGGCTGGCAAGACCATGCGGCCTCCCTGGCCCTGGCCGCGCGCGCCCACTTGTGCGTGGTGCCCTCGGTGTGCGAGGAAGCCTGCAGCACCACGGTGCTCGAAGCGCTGGCGCTGGGCCGCGGCTGCCTGGCGCTGGCGCGCGGCGGCACGCCCGAGTTGACCCAATACGTCCAGTATCCCGGCCAGCTGGCGCTGGCCCCCGCCATGCCGAAGCTGGTGGCGCGGCTCGCGCGCCTGCTCGCGGCGCCGCCATCGCCGCGCATTGCGCCGCCGGCCGACTTCGGCGCCGACGCCGCCCGCCTGTTGCCCATCTTGCTGGAGCTGTATGCCGAACCCGCCGACCTTCTCGATCGTCACCTGCACCTGGAACAGCGCGGCCACGCTGGCTGACACGCTGGCCTCGGTCCAGGCCCAGACCTGCCGCGACCTCGAGCACATCTTCGTCGATGGCGGCTCGAACGACGCCACCCTGGACACGCTCGCCGCCTATCCCGGCAACAAGCGCGTGCTGCGCGACGTGCGGGGCGGCATCGGCCACGCGATGAACCGGGGCATCGCCGCGGCGGGCGGCCGCTATGTCGCCCATCTGCACTCGGACGACTACTATGCCGGCCCGGCGGCGCTGGCCACGGTAAGGCGGCGCATCGAACAGGCGGGCAAGGGCGGCGGTCCGCCGGCCTGGGTGGTTGGCAATATTCAGGTGCTCAGGGAGGGCCGTTTGCTGCCGCCGAACCCGATGCCGCCATTCTCTTACCGCTCGTTCGCCGCCGGCCGCGCCTGGGTGCCGCACCCGGCCGTGTTCGTGCGGCGCGACGCGTTCGCCCTGGTCGGCGGCTTCGACGAGGGCCTGCGCTATGCGATGGACATCGACCTGTGGCTGCGGCTGGGGATGGTCAGCCCGCCCGCGCTGGTGGACGCGGTGCTGGCTGTGTTTCGCGACCATGCCGGTAGCGTCTCGTCGCGCAACCGGATCGCGGCGCGGCGCGAGGAATTCGCCGTACGCCGGCGCCATGCGGGCAAGGCGCCGCTCTCGTTCGGGATTTATTGCTTGCGCTACCTGAAGCGCATGCGGGCCTTGCACGCTCAAGATGGCCAGGCGCAAGCCTAGTTATCGCACAGTCTTTTCATATCGAGCACGACAGTTACAGGACAGAACATCCTGTTCACCAAATGTTAAATCCGCCGTGTTGGATTCATGCGAATGACGGGCGCAAAGACAAATAAACCTTTAATTTCCATAGGGAAGTTGATTTTGTTCAAAAAAACCTGCGGTAACATTGTTCCCATCAAGCAAGCATCGTCCGATGCCTGCAGCAGGTATCGATCCAGCGCCCGAACGCGGCGCGGTCTCCTGAACAATCCTCGTTCTCACGGAGCTTCAGCATGAATTTTCACCGGAAAGGTCTGGTCCACGCGCTAGCGCTGGCGTCGCTCTTGGTATGTGCGGACGCGCGCGCCGACTGGGCCCAGTCCCCCGATCCCCTGGTCGTCCAACCCGGCCCGGCCTTGGGCCAGGTCCAGGCGCAGAACCCGCCCGGATTCACCTGGGCCCGCCACGCCAACGGTCCCGCCGCCTACGAGCTCGAGATCACGCCAAACGGTGGTGCGCCGGGCAAGATCGTCACCGAGCGCAACTGGTACCTGCCGCCGAAAGCCCTGGCCCTGGGCCAGTACACCTGGCGCGTGCGTCCGGTCGGCAGCGACGACTGGTCGACGCCGCGCGCGTTTTCGATCACCAGCAGGTCGAACCTGTTCGAGGTGCCGGACAATGCCACGTTGCGCGCGCGCATCACGGCCAAGGCGCGGCCGCGCGCGCTACCGCCCTCGTTCACGCCGTACGCCGGCTGGAACAGTGCCAAGCGCGCCGAGCTCGACCCCTACGTCAGCCGCATGAGCAACGAGATCAAGCTGCAGATCAATGCGGTGCCGGCGCTGAGCGATGGGCGCTGGCCGATCGTGATCAGCTCGCCGCTGACGGCCGCCATGGCCAGCCAGCAGACCGACATCCGCCAGCGCATCAACGAAGCCAGCCGCCAGCTCGAGGCCGCGGCCGTGATGTGGCGCATGAAGGGCGAGCGCCTGTTCCTCGACGAGGCGCTGCGCCGCGGCGACCAGATCGCGGCCCTCGATCCGCGCGGGCCCACCAGCTACGCCAACCAGGACCAGGCCACGCGCCAGATCTCGGTCTCGCTGATCAAGGCGGTCGACATCCTGGCCGGCGACCTGGACGCGCCGCGCCGCGCGCGCTGGCTGAACACGGTCAAGATCCGCACCGAAGAGATCTATGGCAACCTGGCCGGCGACAACGGCCGCCTCGACCAGTATCCCTTCGATTCGCACGGCAATACGAGCCTGATCTTTCTGTCGCTGATCTCGGCCCTGGCCCTGGGCGACATTCCGGAGGCGCAGAAGTGGTTCGATTTCTCGTTCCGTGCCTATGCCAATTCGCCGTCGCCCTGGAGCGGCGAGGAGGGCGGCTATGCCAACGGCACCGCGTATGCCGAGTACGCGGCCGGCTACCTGGTCGCGCTGTGGGATCCGATGTCGCAGGCATCCGGTGTGAACTTCTATGCCAAGCCCTGGGCCCAGGGCCTGCTCGACTTCGCCACCCAGTTCACGCCGCCAGGCTCGCGCGTGCACGCCTTCGGCGACGGCTCCGAGACGAAACCCGACACCCGGGTCTGGCACGCCTTCGGCTCGCGCATGGTGTCGCCGCGCGCGGCCTGGTACGTCGCCAGCCTGGGCGGCACCGAAGACACGCTCAGCCTGCTGCAAGCGCCTTACCCGCTGCCGATCAAGGACACCAAGACCAGGACGCCGCCGACCAACTCGGCCTATTATCCGAGCATCGGCTGGGCCTCGATGCATACCGACATCGGCTCGGCCGAGCGTGCCTCGCTGTACTTCAAATCTAGCCCCTACGGCTCGTTCAACCACAGTCATGGCGACCAGAACGGCCTGCTGCTGTCGAGCGCGGGCCAGCCGCTGCTGGTCAAGGCCGGCTGGTATGACTGGTACGGCTCGCCGTACTGGAGCGACTGGTATCACCAGACCCGCTCGCAGAATGCGGTCACCTTCGACGGCGGCAAGGGGCAGCTGGTGACGGGCTACCGCGAACAGCTGCAGCGCAACGGCAAGATTACCGGCTTCGCTGCCCAGCCCGCCTACGATTTCGCCGAGGGCGACGCCACCGCCGCCTATGGCGGCCAGCTGACCATGGCCAGGCGCCAGGTCTGGCAGCTGCGCAATGCCGGCAACGCGATCCTGGTGCGCGACCGCCTGGCCAGCACGATTGCCCGCACCTACGAGTGGAATATCCACACCCCGGTCATCATGACGGTGGAGAACGCGCAGAACGTCAAGGTGTCGGCCGGCGGCCAGTCGCTGTGCCTGCGCTCGCTGAACCCGGACGCCAGTTTCGCCAAGTGGATCGGGCCGGGCGCCAAGGTCAATGTGATCGAGGACCACGGCGCCTTCTATCTCAGGAACGACGGCAAGTCGACCGCCGAGTTCCTGGTGCTGCTCGACGTCGGCTGCAAGAAGCCGCCCGTGAGCATCGCCACCTCGGGCACGGTGCGTACCGTGACCGTCGCCGGCCAGAGCGTGACCCTGAACTAGTCAATAGCCCGGCGCCTAGGTGGCGCGCTCCGTTCCTGCGCGATGCTAGTGTGGCGCGCATGAGCGGAGCGGCGGCCAGCGATGAAACAGGCGTTCCTGATCTGTGCGCACAAGGACATGGACCAGCTCAATGGGCTGGTCCGGCAATTGTGCGATCCCGACTTCTGCGTCTACGTCCACCTCGACCGCAAGAGCGCGCTCGATCCGGCGCGACTGCATCCGGCTGCCTGCCTGGTGCGCGAACGGGTCGCCGTGCGCTGGGGCGACGTGTCCCAGGTCGAATCCGTGCTGGCATCGATGCGCCAGATCCTGCTCGACGTCCCGGATTTCGACAAGCTCATCCTCCTGTCGGCCCAGGACTTCCCGCTGCTGCCGAATCATTTGTTGAAGGCAAAGCTGGCAAGGATGCGCGGATACGAGCTGATCGAGACCGCGCCGATCGCGGCCCATGGCTGGCGCGTGATGCATCGTTACGCGACTTTCCATCGCGACAGCGGCAGACTGGCCGAACGACTGGCCTGCATCGCCGCCAATCGCGCCCTGCGCCTGCTGCGACGCACCCGGCATCTGCCGGACGGATTCGTGCCCTATGGCGGCTCATGCTGGTGGACACTGTCACGCAACTGCGTGCGCGAACTGCTGCGCCTCGCCGACGCGCATCCGCGCCTGCTGCGTTTCTGCCGCAGCGTCCAGTCGCCCGACGAGCTGTTCTTCCAGACGCTGGTGATGCACTCGCGCTTCGCCGATCGTGTGCTACCGGACAATTTTCGCTACATCCAATGGCCGAAGGACGGCGCCTGCCATCCGAAGGTGCTCGACGAAGACGATTTCGAGCGCATCCGGGCCTCGGACGCGCATTTTTGCCGCAAGCTCGACAGCCGCGCCAGCGCCGCCTTGCTGCCACGCCTGCTGGCATGGAAGGAAGGCCGGCTCGCGTGAAGGCTGTTCAAAAAGTGATCTTGATCTCGCGCGCGCTGAAAGTCGCTTCGCCGTGGTACACGGCCTCGATATTGTTGCCGTCGGGATCGATCACGAAGGCGCCGTAATAGCCCGGGTGATAAGGCCGTTCGCCCGGCGCGCCATTGTCCTTGCCGCCGGCGGCCAGCGCCGCGTGATAAAAGGCATTGACCATGGCGCGGTCGCGCGCCTGGAAGGCCAGGTGATGGCGGCCGGTCAAATGGCCCTGGGCCGCCTCGCTGTCCGCCGTCGAGACGAACAGCTCGTCGGCCCAGAAATAATCGTCCCCCGAGCCGGCCAGCGGGATGCCCAGCACCTCGAACACGGCCGTATAGAACTTGCGTGAAGCGGGCAGGTCGCGTACCACCAGCTGGATGTGGTCGATCAGGCGTCCGCGGTAGATTTCCATCGTTTCCATCAGGATCTCCTCAAAGGATAGGCTGGGCAGCCGATTATACGAAAGCCGGCCCGGCATGCGCGCGTCAATACCTTGTGGAATGGCTGAGCGTGGCGACACGCATCTTGCGCGAATGGCATGATTTGCTGGAAAGCGAACCGGACAAGGATAGAGGAATGCAAGCGTGGTGGAGCCAGAGCTGGTTGACGATCCAGCGTGAATTTTCAGACCTGAACAATGCCGAAGACGTGACCATCGTGGTCGTGCGCCTGCTCGTGGCGACTGTGCTGGGCGGCCTGCTGGGCTACGAACGCGAATCGGTCGGGGCCTCGGCCGGCCTGCGCACCCATATGCTGGTCTCGGTCGGCTCGGCGCTGTTCGTGCTGATTCCGTTGCAGGGCGGAATGAAGATCGAGGATCTGTCGCGCGTGCTGCAAGGGGTGACGGCCGGCATCGGCTTCCTCGGCGCCGGCGCCATCCTCAAGCAGAAAGAGAGCAACGACATCAAGGGCCTGACGACAGCGGCCAGCGTCTGGATGACGGCGGCCATCGGCGTGGCGGCCGGGATGGGACTCGAGGCCACGGCGATCCTCAGCGCGCTGTTCGGCCTGGTGATCCTGTCCATCCTGCGCACCCCGGCCAAGAAGGCGGGCGAGTACGGCCGGGCCGATCGCGACGTCGACCGCTAAGTCTGCGATAGTTGAAACGTTTGTGTCCTGCGCCGGTCTAGTATCGTAGGTTCCACCCATCGATACGAGGCGCCATGCGCAAGCCGCTTTTTATCTCCATCGCCTTCATCGTGCGCGACCCCTTGCCGCCGACCCGCGCCGACCTGCTGACCCTGTTCGGCGCCGAGATGCCGCGCCATGGCGTCGGCAGCGAGCTGGTCGGCCAGTCCGGCGGCGCCGGCCCGGTGGAGTGGGGCGGCGGCGGCATGCACGCCGTCGGCAGCCTGGGTAGCCGCTACGCCAGCGTGCTGGCGCCTGCCTGGGATTTATTGGGCCTGGCGCGCGCCTGGCGCCGCCGCCGGCCGGACGGCATCCAGGTGCGCGACAAGATCGCCTCCGGCCTGCTGGGCCGCCTCGCCGCCGCCGCGCTCGGCGTGCCCTTCCTGTACTGGATGTCGTTCCCGATCGTCGAAGGCTTCGAGGTGCGGCGTGACGAGATCGCGCGCCGCGGCCGCGGCCCGCGCTGGCTGGCGCATGCGGCGCGCGCCGCCGCCTCGCGCTGGTTGCTGTATCGCCTGGTGCTGCCGGGCGCGCGCCATGTGTTCGTGCAGAGCGAGGCGATGGCCGACTGGCTGGCAGGCAAGGGATTCGCGCGCGAGCGCATGACGGCGGTGCCGATGGGCATCGATGCCGCGCTGTGCGCGCGCGGGCGCATCGTGCCTAGCCTCGATCCGCGCCTCGACGGACGGCGGGTGGTGCTGTACCTGGGCCGGGTCGCGCAGGCGCGCGGCTCGGGCTTCCTGCTCGACGTCGTCGAGCAGCTCGCCCCCGATGTGCCCGATATCCTGCTGGTGATCGCCGGCGACGCCCCCTCGGGCGACGAGATGGCCTGGATGCGCACCGAGATCGCCCGCCGTCAACTAGCGGAGCGGGTGCTCCTCACCGGCTGGCTGGCGCGGCACGAGGCGCTCGGCTATGCGGTGCGGGCCGAGGTCGGCCTGTCGCCGATCCCGCGCGGCGTCCTGTACGATGTCTCTTCGCCGACCAAGCTGGTCGAGTATCTGGCGCTGGGCATCCCCGGTGTGGCCAACGACATCCCGGACCAGGCCCGGGTACTGGCCGAGAGCGGGGCCGGGCTGTGCGTGCCGATGGAGGCGCCGGCCTTCGCCGCCGCCGTGCGCCGGCTGCTGCACGAGCCCGGCCTGGCCGCCGACTGTCGCGCGCGCGGTCCGGCCTGGGTAACAGCCCATCGCAGCTATGCGATCCTGGGACGGACGGTGGCCGAGGCCTGCGCCGGCATCCTGGGGCGGGGCGCCTGATGGACGCGCGCACGCTCGCTCTCGCGCTCAGGTCGCTCGGCCGCCTCTTGGCGCGCGGCCTGCCGGCGCGGCTGCTGGTGCTGCCGATGCTGATGCGCAACGAGCGCTCGGCGGCCGCCCTGAATGCCTATGTGGCGCGGCGCGCGCGCCGCCTCGGCGTGGCCGTGCCGCCGGACGCGACCCGGCTGCACGCGGTGCCGCCCGGCGCCTTCCTGCTCGCCAAGTCGGCGCTGCGCCAGGACCCGGCGCGCCACCTGCGGCCGCGCCGCTTCGGCTCGCTGCTGCGCAACACGATCCGCACCAGCGGCACCTCGGGGTCACCGCTCACCCTGGTGCAGTCGCTCGGCGCCGTGATCCGCGAAGAAGCCTTCATCCAGCGCCAGCTGCGCTGGATCGGATGGCGGCCGGGGCAGCGCCGGGCCTGGATCCGTGGCGACCTGGTGTGCGACGAGCGCCCGGACGATGGGCGCTACTGGCGCCGCGACCCGGTCGGCAAGCTGCTCGTGATGTCGTCCTATCACTTGTCCAACGCGACCATCGGGGCCTATGTGACGGCGCTGGAAGCCTTCGATCCGGTGGTGATCCACGCCTATCCGTCCTCGATCGGGGCCATCGCCCACTGGCTGGAGGCGGCCGGGCGCCGCTATCGGGGCCGGGCCTTGCGCGGCGTGATGACCTCGTCCGAAACCCTGGAGCCGGGCGTGCGCGCGGCCGTCATGCGCGCCTTCGGCGTCATCGTGTTCGACTGGTATGGGCAGGCCGAGCGGGTCGCGGCCATCGGCACCTGCGAGCACGGCCGCTACCACCTGCTCACCGACTACGGCGGCGTGGAGCTGCTGGGGCTGCCGGACGGCAGCAGCGAACTCGTCGGCACCAGCCTGAACAATGCCGCGATGCCGCTGGCGCGCTACCGCACGGGCGACACGGTGCACGTTGGCGATCCCGCGCCTTGCCCCTGCGGCCGCGTGTTTCCGACGCTCGAGGCGGTGATCGGACGCCAGGAGCGCATCGTGACCTTGCCCGATGGGCGGATTGTCGCGCGGCTGGACCGCGTGTTCCAGGGCAGCGGCCTGCGCCTGCTCGAGGGCCAGGTGCGCTACCACGGCCAGGCCCGCTTCACCCTGCGGGTGGTCGCGGCCGACGGTTTCGGCAGCCGCGACGAGGCCGCCTTGCGCGAACAATTCCTGCAAAGGGTGCCCGACGTGCAGGTCGCCGTGGAGCGGGTCGAGGCGATTCCGCGTGGCGCCAACGGCAAGTTCGAGTTCATCGCCGTCGACGGCTGAATCGTGCGCGAGATTCGACAATGTGCCATGTATGATCGTAAATATTGCTGCTTTTGTAAGCACTCGCAAGGTAAGCCCGGGGATGCCGATATGAGTACGGCGACCCCACGCGTACTGATGGTTGGAACGGCGTTGGGGGGCAGGGGAGGCATCGCAAGCGTGGTCGAGGTGCTGCGCGCCGACGGCCTGTTCGAGCGCGAGGGCATCGACTATGTCGCGACCCACGCCGAAGGGAGCCGCCGGGAAAAGCTCGGCAGCGCGCTGCGCGGCCTGTGGCGCGTTGGGCTGGCCTGCCTCGGTCCTGGGGGGAGGCCGGCCATCGTCCACGTGCACGCCGGCTCGCATGCCAGTTTCCTGCGCAAATCGCTGGTGCTGCTGATGGCGCGCATGGGCGGCGCGCGCACGGTGTTCCACCTGCATGGCGGCGGCTTCCGGCGCTACGCGGCGGTAGAGGCCGGACCGCTGCTGCGGCGCTGGATCCGGCACACCCTGGAGGCGAGCTCGCGCGTGATCGCCTTGTCGCCCGGCTGGGCCGCCTGGGTGCGCGAATGCGCGCCGCGGGCAAGGGTCGAGGTGGTGGCCAATCCGGTACGCCTGGCGTCGCACGCGGCGCGTGAACATGCCGAAGCGGGCCGCATCCTGTTCCTGGGCCGCCTCGATCCGGCCAAGGGCGTGGACGAACTGCTGCAAGCCTGCGCCGGGCTGGCCGCGCGCCACCCGCGGCTGCGCCTGGTGATGGGCGGCAGCGGCGACCTCGACTGGGTGCGCCGGCGCGCGGGCGAACTCGGCATTGCCGGCCGGGTCGAGACGCCGGGCTGGCTGGATGCGGCCGCGCGCGACGCCCAGCTGGCGCGCGCCTGGCTGTTCTGCCTGCCGTCCCATGCCGAAGGCTTGCCGATGTCGGTGCTCGAGGCGATGGCGGCCGGGGTGCCGGTGGTCGCCACGGGCGTCGGCGGCATCCCGGATGCGCTGGCCGACGGCGAGCGCGGCCTGCTGGTGCCGGCGCGCGACGCGGCGGCGCTGGCCGTCGCCATCGGACGTTTGCTGGACGACGGCCAGTTACATGCGCGGCTGGCGTGCGCGGCGCGCGCCGCCGTTGAACGACACTACTCGACCGGCGTGGTGTGCGCCACATTGGCCGCGTTGTACGCGCAATTGCTGGACGCGAGGGCGCCATGAAGAAAACAGTGAGGGAAGTTTGATGAACGCAACAGTACGCATGGCATGGCTGGTCAACCGGCTGCGCTGCATGTCGGTGCCGGAAATGGCTTACCGGGTGCGCCAGGCGGCGACGATCCGCCTGGGACGCCGCTCGATCGGCCGCGCCGCGCCGCCGCCGCTGCCGCGCACCCTGAGCCTGGGCGTGCGCGGCGCGCCGCCTTTGGCGCGGGCCGAGGTCGATGCGCTGCTGCTCGACGCCGAGCGCATCGAGGCCGGCCACGTGGTGCTGTTCGCCGAACGCCGCTTCGACGTCGGCGTGCCGACCGCCTGGAACCGCGATCCCGAGACCGGCGTCGTCGCGCCGTCGGTCTACCGCGGCGACATTGCCATCGGCGACCGCGAACTGGTGGGCGACATCAAGCATCTGTGGGAACTGAACCGCCACCTGCACCTGGTGACCCTGGCCCAGGCCTGGGCCCTCACCGGCGAGCCGCGCTGGCTGCATGCGCTGGAGCACAATCTGCGCAGCTGGTTCGAGGCTTGCCCGCCGCTCACCGGACCCAACTGGACCAGCTCGATGGAGCTGGGCATCCGCCTCGTCAACTGGAGCCTGATCTGGCAGCTGGTGGGCGGCGAGAACAGCGCGCTGTTCGAAGGCGATGGCGGGCAGCGCCTGCGCGCCGACTGGCAGGGCAGCATCCATGCCCACTGCCGCACCATCGCGCGCCACCTGTCGCGCCATTCCTCGGCCAATAACCACCTGATCGGCGAACTGGCCGGCCTGTATGCGGGCGCCGTCACCTGGCCGTGCTGGAAGGAATCGAAGGACTGGGAAGCCCAGGCGCGGCGCGAACTCGAGCACGAGGCCCAGGCCCAGTTCTCGCGCGACGGCGTCAACCGCGAGCAGGCGTTTGCCTACCATATGTTCTCCTGCGAATGCCTGTTCGTGGCCGGGTTGCTGGGCCAGGTCAGCGGCCAGCGCGGCAGTCAAGCCCCTGGCCATTCCCGCAATCCATCGCGCAGTCAGCCCTTCTCGCGCGGCTACTGGGCCGTGCTGCAGCGCGCGCTGCGCTTCCTGCGCTCGGTGCGCGACGTCGACGGCGGCCTGCCGATGGTCGGCGATGCCGACGACGGCTGCGCCTTCCGCCTGCACGCCGGGACCGGGCGGCCGGGCCCGGACCGCGCCGCGCAATTGCTGGCGCTGGGCGACACCGTGTTCGGCGGCCAGCCCGATCACCACCCCGGCGTGCGCTGGCTGCTGCATGCGCTGCCGGGCGGGCGCCCCGACTGCGATCCGCACGAGGTCGAGTCCGGATGGTCCTTCCCCGATGGCGGTTACCTGCTGTTCGGCAACCACTTCGGCGAGGCGGACGAGATCAAGGGCGTGCTCGACTGCGGTCCGCTGGGCTATCTCGGCATCGCCGCCCATGGCCATGCCGATGCGCTGGCCCTGACCCTGTCGGTGGCGGGCGAGCCCTGCCTGGTCGACCCCGGCACCTATTCGTATTGGCAAGACCAGAAATGGCGCGATTATTTCCGCGGCACGTCGAGCCACAACACCGTGCGCGTCGACGGCCTCGACCAGTCGGTGCCGGGCGGGCGCTTCATGTGGCTGCGCAAGGCGCAGGCCAGCATCGAGCGCATGCCTGCCTCGCCTCAAGAATTCGACTTCCGCGGCTCGCATGATGGCTATGCGCGCCTGCCGGACCCGGTGCTGCACCTGCGCAGCGTGCGCTTCGACGGCGCCAGCAACACCCTGACCGTGCGCGACGAGGTGGCGGCCAAGAAGCAGCACAAGGTCGAGGCCTTCTGGCACTTCGCGCCCGGCCTGGACGTACGCCTGACCAGCCACGGCCTGTCGGTGCGCGGCAAGCGCTTCGTGCTGCAGATGCAGGCCAGCGGCGAAGACCTGCACCTCGAACTGGTGCGCGGTGCCGAGAATCCCCCGCTGGGCTGGTATTCGGCCGCCTACGAATCGAAGACGCCGTGCGAAGTGCTGCGCATCACGACCATATCGTCCGCCGTTCCCATCGAATGCAGGTTTACAATCACCTTTATCGATGATAAATAATTAATGGCAAGAAATGTCAGGCGCCGGACCGGAGGCACGCATGAACGAGCGCGTCACGCTGTTTGGTTGTAATATAGATAACGTTTCGATGGAAGAGACGCTGGCACTGGTCGAGGGTTTCGTACGCGCCCGGCGGCCACACCAGCACGTGGTGGTCAATGTCGACAAGCTGGTCAAGGCCAGCCGCGACGAGGACCTGCGCCGCATCATCAATGCCTGCGACCTGGTCAATGTGGATGGCATGCCGGTGGTGTGGGCTTCGCGCCTGCTGGGCAAGCCGCTCAAGGAAAGGGTCGCCGGTATCGACCTGTTCGAGGCGCTCATGGGGCGCGCGGCGGACAAGGGCTGGCGGGTGTTCCTGCTCGGCGCGCGCCCCGACGTGGTGCGCGAGGTGGCCGCGACCTATGCCCGCCGCTATCCTGGCCTGGTGCTGGCCGGCGTGCGTGACGGCTACTGGCAGGGCGAGGCTGCGGAAGCAGGGGTGGTGCGCCAGGTGCGCGACAGCCGCGCCGACCTGCTGTTCGTGGCGATTTCCTCGCCCAGGAAAGAACAGTTTCTCGGGCTCTACCAGGCCGAGATGCGGATACCGTTCGCGATGGGGGTGGGCGGGAGCTTCGACGTGGCGACCGGTCGGGTCAAGCGGGCGCCGGCCTGGATGCAGGCGGCCGGGCTCGAGTGGTTCTTCCGCTTCCTGCAAGAGCCGCGCCGGATGTTCAGGCGTTACTTTATCGACGACATGGCGTTTATCTGGCTCGTGATCAAGGAGGCGGCCAGGACGAATGAGTGAAACGCGATAACAAGAAATAGATCATCAACAAACTATCAACAGAGAGCGAAAGACATGAAGATTCTGGTTACTGGCGGCGTGGGCTATATCGGGTCGCATACCGTCGTCGAACTGCAGGCCGCCGGGCACGACGTGGTCGTGCTCGACAACCTGTCGAATGCCCAGCAGTCGGTCTGCGAGCGCGTCGAACGCATCAGCGGCAAGCCATTCGCTTTCGTCCAGGCCGACATCCGCGACCGCGCGGCCATGGAAGCCGCGTTCGCCGAGCACAAGCCCGAGGCGGTGATCCACTTCGCCGGCCTGAAAGCGGTCGGCGAATCGGTGGCGCAGCCGCTGCGCTACTACGACAACAACGTCAACGGCAGCGTGGTGCTGTTCGAGACCATGGCCAAGTTCGGCTGTAAATCGCTGGTGTTCTCGTCCTCGGCCACCGTCTACGGCGACCCGGCCTCGGTGCCGATCCGCGAGGATTTCCCACTGTCGGCCACCAATCCCTATGGCCGCAGCAAGCTGATGATCGAAGACATCCTGCGCGACCTGGCCAAGGCCGAGCCCGACTGGCGCATCGCGCTGCTGCGCTACTTCAATCCGGTCGGCGCCCATGAAAGCGGCCTGATCGGCGAAGAGCCGAGCGGCATCCCGAACAATCTCGTCCCTTACATCGCCCAGGTCGCCAACGGCCAGCGCGACAAGCTGTCGGTGTTCGGCGGCGACTACGACACCCCGGACGGCACCGGCCTGCGCGACTACATCCACGTGGTGGACCTTGCCATCGGCCACGTCAAGACACTCGATCGCCTGAACAAGGGTCCGGGCATCGTCACCTACAACCTCGGCACGGGCCGGGGCAACAGCGTATTGGAAATGGTGCGCGCCTTCGAAGCGGCCAGCGGGCGACCAGTCGCCTACCAGATCGTCGACCGCCGTCCGGGCGACGTGGCCAAGTGCTACGCCGACCCGGCCCTCGCGCGTGAAGAACTGGGCTGGACTGCCGAACGTGATGTCGCTCAAATGTGCGCTGACGTCTGGCGCTACCAAACCACAGCCAAATAATGCAAAGGATAGTCTAATGAAAGCCATGATTCTCGCCGCAGGCAAAGGCACACGCGTCCGTCCGCTTACTTATGACCTGCCAAAACCCATGATCCCGATTCTGGGCAAACCTGTGATGGCTTACCTGATCGAACACCTCAAGAAAAATGGCGTGTCCGAGATCATGGTCAACGTCAGCTGGCTGCACGAAAAAATCGAAGAGTATTTCGGCGAAGGCGAGCAGTTCGGCGTCCAGATCGGCTACTCCTTCGAGGGCTATACCAAGGACGACGGCGAAGTCGTCCCCGAACCGATCGGCTCGGCCGGCGGCATGAAGAAAATCCAGGAATTCGGCGGCTTCTTCGACGACACCACCGTGGTGCTGTGCGGCGATGCCCTGATCGACCTCGACCTCAAGGCCGCGCTGCTGGAACACCGCCGCAAGGGCGCGATGGCCACCGTCATCACCAAGGAGGTTCCATGGGACAAGGTTTCGTCGTATGGCGTGGTGGTCTCGGACGAGCAGGGCCGCATCCTCGAATTCCAGGAAAAGCCGAGCCAGCAAGAAGCGAAGTCCAACTTCATTTCTACCGGCATCTATATCTTCGAGCCAGAAGTGATCGACCTGATTCCGTCGGGCGTAGCGTTCGACATCGGTTCTGAGCTGTTCCCGCTGCTGGCCGAGCGCGGCCTGCCGTTCTATGCACAGGGCCGCCCGTTCAACTGGCTCGACATCGGCACCATGGGCGACTACTGGGAAGTGCTGCAGTCGGTCATCACCGGCGAAGTCAACAATATGGACGTGCCGGGCATCCAGATCAAGCCGGGCCTCTGGGTCGGCCTGAACACCAGCATCGACTGGGAAGGTACGACCATCGAGGGACCCGTCTACATCGGCTCCGGGGTTAAAGTAGAGGCCGGCGCCCGCATCGTGGGCCCGACCTGGATCGGCCACGGCAGCCACATCTGCGAAGGCGCCGAGATCGTGCGCAGCGTGCTGTTCGAATACACCCGCGTGTTGCATGATGTAACATTGAATGAAATGATTGTCTTTAAGGAATATAGTGTCGACCGAAAAGGCGAAATGAAGCATGCTTCCGAGTATTCGTCGGAGGAATGGCTCAATGCACGCGATCGTCGTCGCTCCCGGCGCAAGGACATCGCGGATCACGACACCAACGAGTTAGAGAAAGAGAAAGTCAGCGCATGAAGATCTATCCAGTCATCCTCTCCGGCGGCGCCGGCACCCGCCTGTGGCCCCTGTCGCGCAAGGTCTTGCCGAAGCAATTGCTGCCGCTGGTGGCCGACAAGACCATGTTGCAGGAAACCGCCTTGCGCGTGGCCGGCTGGCCGGAGATGATGGCGCCGCTCGTGGTGTGCGGCAATGACCATCGCTTTATGGTGGCTGAGCAATTGCGTGAAGTGGGCGTCTCGCCGCTGGGCATCCTGCTCGAGCCGGTCGGCCGCAACACGGCGCCGGCCGTGGCCGCCGCCGCCCACCACCTGCAGGCGATCGATCCCGAGGCCGTCATGCTGGTGCTGCCGGCCGACCACGTGATCGAGAACGGCGAAGCCTTCCGTGAAGCGGTCGACCGCGCCACCCGCCTGGTGGCCAAGGGCGCCCTGGCGACTTTCGGCATCGTGCCCAAGACCCCGGAAACCGGCTACGGCTATATCCGCCGCGGCGAACCGGTGGACGAGTGCGGCGAATGCTACAAGGTGGCGCGCTTCGTCGAGAAGCCCGATGCCGCCACGGCCGAAGGCTTCCTGGCCGAGGGCAGCTACTACTGGAACAGCGGCATGTTCATGTTCGCCGCGGCGCGCTATCTGACCGAGCTGGAGCAGCATGCCCCGGCCATCGCCGGCGCCGCCAGCCAGGCCATGCACGCGGCCTACCGCGACCTCGATTTCTGCCGCCTCGACGAGAGCGCGTTCTCGGCCTGCCCGTCCGATTCGATCGACTACGCGGTGATGGAGCACACCCGCGACGCCGCCGTGGTGCCGGCCGATATCGGTTGGAACGACGTCGGTTCGTGGTCGGCCCTGTGGGAAACCCAGGCCAAGGATGCCAACGGCAACGCCCAGCGCGGCGACGTCTACCTGGACGGCGTCAAGAATTCGCTGGTGCGCGCCGAAAGCCGCATCGTGGCGGTGGTGGGCCTGGAAGACGTGGTCGTGGTCGAAACCCAGGATGCGGTGCTGGTCACCTGCAAGAGCAAAGTGCAGCGCGTCAAGCAGGTGGTTGAACACCTGGCCTCGAAAGAACGCACCGAGCACCTGCATCACACCCGCGTCTACCGTCCATGGGGCCACTACGAGGGCATCGATGCGGGCGACCGTTTCCAGGTCAAGCGCATCACGGTCAAGCCGGGCGAGAAGCTGTCGCTGCAGATGCACCACCACCGCGCCGAGCACTGGGTCGTGGTGTCGGGCACCGCGCGCGTGACCTGCGGCGACACGGTCAGCCTGCTGTCCGAGAACGAATCGACCTATATCCCGATCGGCATGAACCATCGCCTGGAAAACCCGGGCAAGCTGCCGTTGCACATCATCGAAGTGCAGTCGGGCAGTTACCTGGGCGAGGACGACATCGTTCGCTTCGAGGATATCTACAAGCGGGCGTAATAGTGCTTGCCAGCGGCCCCCGGCCGCGCGCCTGGAACTTGTCCTGCAACGGCTAGTCTGACGTTGCATGAACAAGATCCTGGCACGGGGCGGGGTGGCCGCCATCCTTGTTGCAGCGCTTGGCCTGGCGGCAGCGCCGGCGGTGGCGCAAACCGGTACGCCGCTGCTCGATCCCAGCCTGCAGGGCCAGCTCGAACGCTGGCTCGGCGCCGGCCCCCTCTATCTCGAGAACGTCTACACGCGGCAGCCGGGCGACGACGCGCTCGACTTCCATGCCGCTGCGGATGGGCGTGGCAGCAACTTCACCCTGATGCGCATCGCCAACGACGCCGGCGACAGCTGGGTCGTAGGTGGCTACAACCCGCGCAGCTGGTCTTCCACGGCCGGCTGGCACGTTTCCGAGCTGGACTGGCAACGCACCGGCTTCCTGTTCAACTACACCGATCCGGCCGTCTACCGCCAGCTATTGCTCGACAACGTACTGCCCAGCCAGGGCTCGCGCCAGACCTATAACTGGCCCGATCACGGCCCCACCTTCGGCGCCGGCCCCGACCTCTTCGTCGACACCCAGTTGACGACCTCCATTTCCTGGCAACTGAGCTACGGCGACCCCGCCTTCGAAGGCCGCAGCATCATCGACGGCACCTATGGCGGCCAGTTCAGGCGCATCGAAGCGCTCGAGACCTATGCCATCTCGCTCGTGCCCGAGCCATCCGCCTTGGCGCTGCTGGCCGGCGGCCTCGGCGTGATCGGCTGGGCCGCGCTTCGTCGCCAGCGCTGACCCGACCATTCCTTGATTTCCTGCGGCAATCTGAGTCAACCTTGTTGAATTGCCGCTAAGCTAGAAATTACCCGATTGGGCTAATTTCTAGTCATCATGTTGTCAATATCCGCATTTACTATCATTCTGCTAATAGAAATGGCAGGCACATCTTGTGCGATAACTAATGGGGAATCAATGACCACCTTTGCAACTTTCACACCGCGGCGTACGCTGCTGGCGACCCTGGTCGCCAGCCTGGCCGCGAGCGCACCGACGCTTGCCGCCGACGTCGTCATCAACCAGTTGTATGCGCACTCGCACAACACCTCGAGCAACTTCGGCCACGATTTCGTCGAGCTGTTCAACCGCGGTAGTGCGCCTGTCAGCCTGGACGGCATGCGGGTGCAATACCAGTCGGCCAATGGCACCACCTGGAGCAGCAGCGTCGCGCTGCCACCGGTCATGCTCGCGCCGGGCCAGTACTTCCTGGTGCGCGGTGCCAGGGACCAGGGAAGAAACCCGATCGAGGTATTCGACGCCCAAGCGCCGGCCATGAATATGGCAGGCGGATCCGGCAAGGTCGCCATCAGCGACGGCACCCGCCTCCTCGACCTCGTCGGCTACGGCAGCGCCAACCTGTCCGAAGGCGCGTCTGCGCCGTCGCCGACGCTGGAACAGTCGCTCCAGCGCGCCGCAGCCGGCTGCCAGGACAGCGACGACAACCGCGCCGACTTCGTGCTGGCGCCGGTGGCCGGCCCGCGCACCACCACATCGCCGCTGCAGGCCTGTGGCGGCACCGGCCCAACGCCCAAGCCGATCGTGCTGGCCTGCCCGGCAACGGTGCAGGTCGAGCAGGGCCGCGGTGGGTCGGCGCTGCTGTCGGCGATCGATGGCGACGCCATCGTCAACCGCGCCGGCATTGTATCGGGCGCCGTCACCGGTATTACCCTTGGCGGCTTCACCCCGGCCAGTGCGGCCGGCGGCAAGGCCGAGGCGCGCCTCGAGATCGCCAATACCCTGGCTGGCGGCCGCTATCCGGTGCAGGTCGAATTCGGCAACGATGCCGGCGAGACCGAGAGCTGCACCATCAATGTCGCCGTCGCCGGCATCGTCACCATTCCGCAGATACAGGGTTCGGGCGGCACCAGCCCCTATGCCAACACCGTGCAGACCGCACGCGGCGTGATCACGGCCAAGGTCGACGGCGGCTTCTTCATCCAGGATCCGCAGGGCGATGGCGATCCGTCGACCTCGGACGGCATCTATGTGTATGGCACCGATACCGCGCTGGCGGTCGGCACGCTGGTCAGCGTGACCGGCCAGGTGGTCGAATTCCGCCCGAACGGCGCCGACCGCACCTATACCGAATTCAAGGACGTCACCAATATCACCGCGCTGGGCGCCGGCCCGGCCATCGTGCCGGCCAATATCACGCTGCCGGGCACCGACCTGGCCAGCGTGGAAGGCATGCTGGTGCGCTTCACCAATACGCTCACCATCAACGGCAACGGCGACCTGGCCAACCGCGGCGAGCTGACCCTGTCCAACGGCCGCCGCGAGCAGCCGACCAGCCGCTACCCGCAGGGTTCGGCTGAAGCAGAAGCACTGTATCGCGAGCATATGGCCAACCGCATCGTGCTGGACGACGGCCTGTTCCGCGCGCCGGCCGCCATGCCTTACCTGGCCGAGGACGGCACCGTGCGCGCCGGCGACACGATCGACAACCTGACCGGCGTGATCGACTTCGGCTCCACCGGCGCCAGCAGCGGCGCCAGCACCGGCTTCAAGCTGCAGCCGACCGAAGCCCCTGTCATCAATCGCGCCAACGAGCGCCAGGCGGCGCCGGTGCTGCCGCAAGGCGTCAAGGTCGCGGCCGCCAATGTGCTCAACTTCTTCACCACCTTCACGAATGGCGGCGATGCCTGGGGCAAGTCGGGGCAGGGTTGCCAACTGGGCAGCAATTCATCCGCCGGCAATTGCCGTGGCGCCGACAATGCGGCCGAGTTCGTCCGCCAGCGCGACAAGATCGTCGCCTCACTGGCCGCGCTGGACGCCGACGTGGTCGGCCTGATGGAAATCCAGAACAACGGCGATATCGCAGCCAAATACCTGGTCGACGAGATCAACCGCGTCACCGCGCCGGGCACCTACGCCGTGGTGCCGGCGCCGGTCGGACTGGGCACCGATGCGATCCGCGTCGCCATGATCTATAAGCCGTCGAAGCTGACCCTGGTGGGTGGCGCACTGTCCGACCCGCACGAGATCAACAACCGTCCGCCGATGGCGCAGACCTTCATGGCCGGCAACGGCGGCAAGTTCTCGGTCATCGCCAACCACCTGAAGTCGAAGGGTTGCGGCGGCGCCAGCGGCGGCGATGCCGACCAGGGCTATGGCCAGGGTTGCTACGACGCCACCCGCGTCCAGCAGGCCCAGCGCCTGACCAGCTTCTTCATCCCGCAAGTGGTGGCGGCGGCGAAGGATCCGGACGTGCTGGTGCTGGGCGACCTGAATTCGTATGCCTTCGAGCGCCCGATCAATCACCTGACCGGCGCCGGCGCGATGGTCAATGTGATCGAGCAGTTCGTGCGCCCGCATGCGATGCCGTATTCCTATGTGTTCAATGGCCTGGCCGGCTCGCTCGACCACATTCTGGCCAGCAGCTCGCTGGCGTCGCAGGCGGTGGGTGCGGCCGAATGGCATAACAATGCCGACGAGCCGAAAGACATCGACTACAACCTGGAAAGCACCGGCACCGATGTGTATCGCAAGAACGCCTATCGCGCTTCGGACCACGATCCGCTGGTGGTCAGCCTGAACCTGACCGGTTCGTTCACCGATGTCACGACCTCGAGCAAGATTGTGATCGGCGGCTTCAGCACCAACCGCGCGACCGGCAAGACCACCAGCAACGTCACCATCACCAATACCGGCGACAAGCCGCTGGCCGGCCTGCTGCACCTGGTGCTCAACGGCCTGCCGACCGGCATCACGCTCGACAATCCGGCCGGCATGCACGGTGGCGCGCCGTATATCACCTTGCCGCAGGCCGGCATTGCCCCCGGCGCCACAGTGGCCGTCGCCACCTCGTTCACCAATAGCGCCAAGCGGAACTTCATCTACACACCGCAGCTGGTCTCCGGCTCGTTCTAAAGGAAAGCACCATGACCCATTTCACCAATATGTTGTTCCGCGTACTGCTGGCGCTGTCGATCGCGATCGGCGCCCCGGCAGCCCTGGCCGGTCCGATGTTCCGCGTCTCGCTCGACACCGCGGCCCTGGCCGGCACGGTCGGTTATCTCGACCTGGGCCTGAACGGCCCGCTGGACGCGGCGCCGACCGTGGCCCGCGTCAGTAATTTCAGCGGCGCCTTCCTGGACGGCGGCATCCTGGCGCCGTCGGGCGACGTCAGCGGCGACATCGTCAACGGTGTCGTTCTGCGCAATAGCGCCGACCTCAACTACTTCGACCAGCTGGTCACCTTCGGCGGCCTGTTCAGCTTCGACGTCAGCTTCGACCTGGGCGGCGGCGATCATGGCACCTTGTTCAGTGTCGGCTTCATCGACGATGCGTATAACTTCCTGGGCGCCGTCGGCAATGTGATCGAGATGAACCTGGTCGCGGGCCAGCCTGTCGAGTTGCAGCTGGTGGATGGCGCGTTTGCCGGCGTGGCCGAGGTGCCGGAGCCGGGCGCCTGGCTGCTGCTCGCGAGCGGCCTGTTCCTGCTGGCCACGACACGCCGCCTGCGCCAGCGCCCTTGAATCAGGTCTGAGGCAGGCTGGCCTCGAGCGCGGCGCGGCGCTGGGCATCGATGCGCCAGGCCTCCGCATTGCCGTCGATGATGCGCAGGCTGGCGCAGCCTTCGGCGGCGCAGTCGGGCGCCGGCATCGTGGCCGAGGCGACGGTGGCGACAGTGGCGACGGTGGCCGCTGCTGCGCTCACCGAGGCTGGCCTAATTTCGATCATGGTGGTCGACGCGGTCTGGACGGTCGTGTCGATATCGTACTGGCCGCCGCAGGCAGCCAGGGCGGCGGTCAGGGAGAGGGCGAGGATGGTGCGCAGGAAGGTCATGTATGAACTCGAACAAGCTCGTCTGTAATGAAGCTATTGTAGTGAGTAAATTTTCCTACGCTCAATTTTTTACATTTGCGAACGTCCAAGTTTGCATTTGAAGTGGATAGGATGCGCGACGTTCACGCCATTTGTCTGCAAATGAGAAATATATCCATACGGAAACTTAAGATGTTCTGATGCAAGCTCGTCGGACATCTGCGTGTTCCGTAAGGTGGGCGCAACATGAGGTCGACACATTTGGTAACAGTTGGTTAATGTTATTCACTTGACCAGTCATAGCGTGCGCGCGAAGATGGCGGCATGAAAAAACTCATCCTCATCCTCCTGTTCGGCGCCACCGCCGCCTGCACCACCCAGGCCCACGATCCGGCCCAGCCGCCCGTGAAAGACGGCGCGCCGCCGGTGGTCGCGCTCCAGCCCGGCGCCACCGTCTCCGAGATCAAGCGCCTGATCGGCACCCCCGCCTGCAGCGACAATGCGCAATGCCGCTCGCTCCCGGTCGGCGCGCTGGCCTGCGGCGGCCCGCAGGAATACTTGCCGTACTCGACCGCGCAGACCGACGAGAAGGCCTTGCTGGCCCTGGCCGAACGCTCGAAGACCGAGCGCCAGGCCGAGATCCAGCGTACCGGCGAAATGTCGATCTGCATCCACCGCCCCGATCCGGGCGCCGTCTGCTTCGCCGGCGCCTGCCAGCTGGGTTTGCCGGCAGCCTGATCCTTTTTTCCTTCCCAAAAGACAAAGCGCGCCGAGGCGCGCTTTGTCGTTCACATCGGGGCTAGCGGCCCCGTCCTGTCAATTACACACCGACGTCCTTCGCCTTGACGCGCTGTGGACGCTCGGCCTTCGGCACCGGCTGGTTGGTTTCGACCTGCAGCACGGTGGTCGAGCCGACCGCACCGCTGGCGTCCAGCAGGCGCACGCCGCCCAGGAAGCGCTTGCCGGCCGGCAGGCCGGACCAGCTCACCGCCACGGTCGCCTTGCCGCCGGCATACACGTTGGCCGGCAGCATGGCCCGCAGGTTGCCGCCCTTGTCGCTGCTGTTCACGACCACGGCGTGCAGGCCAAACGAGGTGGCGCCACCGGAGGCGGTGCTGTAGCCCAGCGTGCAGACCTTGTAATTGCCGGCCGGCGGGGCCGCCAGCGCGATCGTCTCGTCCGAGCCGTAGGTGGCCGAGTAGGCGACCAGTTGGCCGGCCGCGTTCACCATCACCAGGTCGAGGTCGTCGCCACCATTGCCGCCCGTATCGCGGTCGAACAGCTCGAACTGCGCCGCCATGGTGTCCGCGGTGAAGGTCACCGGCAGCACGCGGGTGCCGTACAGGCCGCGGTGGCAGACGTCGGCCATCAGTTCCAGCGTGTCGAGGCTGCCGTCCGGCGCCGGGGCGATCGTGTTTGCGGTGCGCACGATTTCCTTCAGGCCGCCGACAGTCGAACCCATCTTGCCGGCGAAGCCGGTGGTGACGGACAGGGCCTTGCTGCCGCTGGCGCGGTCGCTGGAGAAGAATACCGGCGCGATGACCGGCTTGCCGGAGCGGGCCACGACCGGGCTGCGCACGGTATGGCCGCCGCCGGTCCAGGTCAGCGTGCCGTACTGCCAGGTGTTCTCGGACGCGCCGGCGTGGGTCAGCTTGACGGTGAACGACCTGGTCTGGCCCGGCTCGATCGCCAGCGTGGCCGGGGTCACCACGGCGTCATAGCCCGGCACCGAGATCTGCGCGTTGAAGCTCGAGGCGGTGGCGCTGACGTTGGTCACGGTACGGTTGATGACCACCGAGCCGAGCACGTTGCCGACGGTGATCGACGGCAGGTTCAGCTCGTAGCCGGGGATCTGGCCGCCCGCGCACTGGGAGCTGACGCCGGCGCCGCACAGGTATTTGCGGTAGTCGGCTTCGCCGATGTCGTACACCAGGCCCGGGTCGAGCGCGGCGGTCGGGTTGACGTGGCCGGCGCCCTGCGCGAACGGCAGGTGGCCGCGGATGTCGCCGGTCAGCGTGTCCGGGAAGGTGTTGGTCGCGGTCGTCATCAGGGCCGACTTGATCATCGCCGGCGTCCAGGTCGGGTGTTTCTGGCGCACCAGGGCGCTGACGCCAGCCACGTGCGGCGCCGACATCGAGGTGCCCTGCATCGACACGAACTCGACCGGCGGCACCAGGGTGCCGTTGAGGATGTCGGCATGCTGCTCTTCGGTCAGGCCCGGGGTGCCGCCGGCGATGATGTCCACGCCCGGCGCGGTCACGTCCGGCTTGAGCACGTTGGGGTCGGCGCGGTTCGGGCCGCGCGACGAGAAGTTGGCCATGATCGGGGCATTCAGCCGCGAAACGCCGACCACGAACTTGCTGATCGCGGCGGTGGCGCTGGCGGCGCCGGCAGCCGCATAGCTGCGGATCGCCTGGCCGTCGGCCTGGGTGACGTGGACCGAAGGCACCGAGTGCATGTCGGCCACCAGGCCGGTGCCGTTGTCGACCTGGATCATGCCGACGCCGCCGGCTTCGCGCACCGCGCGGCTCTTGTCGACGCGGTCGTTCTCGCCGCGATTGCAGATCACGACCTTGCCGGCCACCTTGGCCGGATCGAGCAGGGCCTGGCCGCCGTTGAACGAGGCGCTGTAGCAGAAGGCGAGGCGGGCGGCGTTGGCGCCCGCCAGGCCGACGGTCGATGCATCGACCACCGGTTCGGCCGGCAGCGGCGTGGTATTCATCGAGGCGCCGGTGTATTTCTGGTTATTGCCCAGGGTGACGGTCGCCTGGAACTCGCGGTTATGGGTCGAGGCGCCGACCGTGGTGTGCCAGGGGCTGATGTGGGCCACCTGGTTGCCGGGGCCGTCGTTGCCGGCCGAGGCCACGGCGATGACGCCGGCATTGGCGGCGCCAAAGAACGCTTGCTCGACCGGGTCGGTCAGGGTGGTGCCGCCGCTGATCGAGAAGTTGATCACGTGCACGCCGTCGGCCACGGCCTTTTCGATCGCGGCCACGCTGTCGCCGACGTAGCAGCTGTTGCGGCGGCCGATGGCCAAGCTGGGGTCGACATAGGTCCAGCACACCTTGTACGACGCGATGCGCGCGCGCGGGGCGACGCCCGACATCTCGCCGATGTTGACGCCGGCCATGGTCACGTCCACGCCGTAGTTGCCGCCGGCGGTGGTCGAGGTGTGGGTGCCGTGGCTGCCTTCGCCGGCGTCGCCGCCCAGCGAATCGCGCGGCGAGGAGCGGAATTCGCTCCAGTGGCTGGTGCGGCCGGTGGTCTTGTAGATGTCGTCGAAGTATTGCGCGCCGATCAGCTTGTTGTTGCAGTGGGCGGTGGTGAAGCCTTCGCCGGTCTGGCAGTCGCCCTGCCAGCGCGCCGGCGGCGCCGAATAGACCAGGCTGCCGCTGCTGTCGTGGGTCGGCTTGCCGTTGCTGTCCAGGCGATCGGCGTAGGACAGGTGCTCCGGCCACACGCCGCCGTCGACGATGCCGATGATGACGTCTTCGCCGGCCTCGGCCAGGCCGCCCAGCTTGGACCAGGCGCCGTTCGGGCCGGAGAGCTTGAGGAAGTCGCGGGTCGAGACGGTGGTCAGTTCGCGCGGCACGTCGGGCGTGACCGCCAGCACGTCGGTGCGGCCGATCAGGGCGCGCACTTCGGCATCGGTCAGCATGGCCGAGAAGCCGTTGAGCACCACCTTGTAGTCGTGCACCAGCGGGGCGCCGCCGATGGCGGCGCGCACGGCGGCCTTCTTCTGGTCCAGGTAGCCGCTGTAGAGCTGGACGCTGGCGCTGTTCAGGTCGAGGCGCTGGCCGGAGCGGGGTTGGGTGGCGGCGAGGCCGTTGACGCCGCCGTCATAGGAGGCGATCGGCTTGTCGGTCAGTTGCACGACGTAGGGGCGGCGGACGTCGTCGGCCTGGACTGCCAGCGACATGCCGGTCAGTGCGAACAGGATGGCTGCGGAAATTGGGCGGAGTTTCATGGATGCGTGTCCTTGGGTTCTGCGGAATTCGACTGTGATGGAGTGGCGTGCTCAGGCATTGCGGCGGCGGGCGCGGGCGGCCAGACCCAGGAAGCCGAGGCCGAACAGCGCGAGACTGGCTGGCTCAGGCACTTCGGCCAGCGCGTCATCCAGCACCAGGTTGTCGATCGCGAACTGGCCGCGGTTGTTGTCGAAGGCCACGCAGTCGCCCGCGTCGTCGCAGGTAAAGCCGAACATGGCCATGCTCACGAAGGCGGTGTTGGCGAAGGTCTCGAATGGCGAGTAGCTGCCGAACAGGAAGCCTTGCGAGCTGGGGCCGTCGAGCAGCAGGTCTTGCAGGATATAGCTGCCGTCGGCCAGGAAGCCCTGCATCCGCAGCAGGCCGGAATAGATCGGATAACCGCCCAGGGCGGCGTCGAGGCCGATGAAGCTGGCGTCGATCGACTTCACCATGAACGAGGCGCCGGCGGTCTCGGACTGGACCCACACGATGCTGTCGTTGAAGGCGCCGTAGTAGCCGCCCTGGCCGTTGATGGGGCACGCCATGTCGATGCAGTAAGTCGGATCGCTGGTGTCGACGATGGCGCCGACCAGGCTGTCCACGTCCGCCGGATCGTAGGCCTCGAAGGTCAGGTTGTACCCTTGCTCCTGCCAGCTGTCGCCGCTGCCGAACACCATGCCCGCGCCGGCGTCGAAATTGATCGTCGCGCCTTGGGCCGGCGCGGCGATGGCCGCGGCGCCAAGAGCCGCGGCCGCGAACTTGGCCAGCGGACTGGTCAGGGAGGGTAATGCCATCTGCGATTTCCGAGTCATGATTTGCCTTTGTGGTTGGGATTTCTCTCGCCTGGGTAGGGCGGGGCACTGCGCTTGGCACCTGAGTTTCAGGTTGCCAAGAAATATATCAATGGAATTAATAAAAGTGTAAAAAAGTTTAACAAGAAATATTTTGAGTTTTCACAACTTGCATTGATTAAATTTGGTTTTAGCTATGAACAATCATTATTTCTAGCAATTTGTCACCTGTTTGAAATATGCATCATTGCAATATGGGAAAGTTTGTTACATGTAATCAAAGTCCATGAGTCTTGCATCAGACGGTGTTTTTTTGAAAAGAAGAGTTGTCGTCGCGCTCAGCAGCGTGTTACCTTTCACGGGCAGCATTTCAAAGAAGCAATCTAGGAGTCGCTTGATGGTTTTTGCTATGAAACAGGGCGCCGTCGTCCCTGCCGGGCGCAGCGCGGGCTTCACGCTGCTGGAGCTGCTGGTGGTGATCGTCATCATCGGCCTGCTCGCCGCCTATGTCGGCCCCAAGTACTTCTCGCAGCTCGGCAAATCCGAAGTCACCGCCGCCCGCGCCCAGATCGACGCCTTCGACAAGACCCTCGACACCTACCGGCTCGACGTCGGCCGCTATCCGACCACCGACGAGGGCCTGGCCGCCCTCATGACGGCGCCACCGAGCGCCGGCGCCAAGTGGAACGGCCCCTATCTGAAGAAGGCGATTCCGCCCGACCCGTGGGGCAATCCCTACCAGTACCGTGCGCCGGGCGCCCGCGGCGACTACGAAGTGCTGTCCCTGGGTAAGGACGGGCAGCCTGGTGGCAGCGGCGACAACGCCGACATCACGAACTGACCGAACACGCAGCAAGCTTTCCCTTTTCGCTTCACCCCAACCTGGCCGGGCATCCCATGCAGTTCGCCGTTCGCACCCTTGCGCCCGATATGTCGATCTCCAACGTCGTCGTCGACGCGCTCGACGCCCAGGACGCGCGCCGCCAGGTCGAGGCGCGCGGCCTGTTCGTCAGCGCCGTCGAACCGGCGCGCGGGGCGGCGCTGGCGCGTCCCAAGGGCGGCAAGCTGTCCCTCGTGCTGTTCAGCCAGGAGCTGCTGGCGCTGCTCAATGCCGGCCTGGGCATCGTCGAAAGCCTCGAAGCCCTGCTCGAAAAGGAAGGCGCGCCGTCCACCCGCGGCGTGCTGGAACGGTTGTTGGGCGGCCTGCGCGAAGGCAAGCGTTTTTCCAGCGTGCTGGCGTCTCAACCGGCGCTGTTCCCGCCGCTGTACGTCGGCATCGTGCGCGCCGCCGAAGGCACCAGCGACCTGCCGCGCGCGCTGGCGCGCTACATCGACTACCAGCAGCGCATCGATACCGTGCGTTCCAAGATCGTCAGCGCCTCGATCTATCCGGTGATCCTATTGATGGTCGGCGGCGGCGTCAGCGCCTTCCTGATCGGCTACGTGGTGCCGAAGTTCGCCGAGGTCTACCACGGCGCCGGCCGCGACCTGCCGTGGATGTCGCAGCTGCTGCTGGACTGGGGCCAGTTCGCGGCCGGCCACGGCAGCGCGATCCTGGTCGCCGCGGCGTTGCTGGTCGCCGGCGCCGTTGCCGGCGTGCGCCATCTGCTGCGCAGCGGCGGCATGGCGCGCCTGCTGGCGAAACTCCCCGGCATCGGTGAACGGGCCCGCGTGTATGAGCTGTCGCGCCTGTACCTGACGCTGGGCATGCTGACCGAGGGCGGCATCACCATCGTGGGCGCGATCGAGACCGTGCAGCCAATGGTGACGGGCCACCTGGCGCGCAACCTGGCCGCGGCGCGCGCCGCGATCGAGGCCGGCCAGCCGCTGTCGAACGCCTTCGAGACGCATGGCCTGACCACGCCGATCTCGCTGCGCATGCTGCGCGTGGGCGAGCGCACCGGAGAAATGGGGCCGATGCTGACCCAGTCGGCCGCCTTCTACGATGGTGAGATCGGGCGCTGGATCGACCGCTTCACGCGCACCTTCGAGCCGCTGTTGATGGCGGCCATCGGCCTGGTGGTGGGCGCCATCGTGGTGCTGCTGTATATGCCGATCTTCGACCTGGCGGGAGACATGTCGTGAGTGCGGAACCCTTCGACACCGCGCTGCTGGCGCGCGCCCGCGCGGCCGCCACCGTCTCGCGGCGCGGCCTGGTGCTCGAGCTCGAGGCCCTGACCGGGCGCGATCCGCGCGAACTGGTGAACGAACTGGCCGCGCCCTTTGGCCTGGCGGTGATGGAGACCGGCGCCATGCTGGCGCTGGCGCCGGCCTTCGAACTGTTGCCGCTGGCCCAGGCGCTGTCGCGCCACTGCGCGCTGCTGCGCCATCCGGATGGGCGCCTGACCGGGGTGTTGTCCGATCCCTTCGACCTCGACCTGCAGACCTGGCTCGGGGCCCAGGCGCGCGCCAGCGCCAGGAACCCATTGGAGTTGTGCCTGGCGCTGCAATCCGACATCCAGGCCTATCTGTCGAAGCAGGAAGAGTCGGCGCGCGCCGTCGACTCGCTGGTGGGCGGCGCCCAGGACGCGCGGCGCGACGGCAAGTCGGGCACCGTGCTGTCCTTCGCCTCGGTGTCGGAAGCGGGCAGCCCGGCCGTCAAGCTGGTCAACTCGACCCTGTACGACGCGCTCAAGGCCGGCGCCTCGGACATCCACCTGGAGAGCACCGCCGGCGGCCTGGCGGTGAAGTACCGGGTCGACGGCGTGCTCGATCATGCCACCACCGTGGGCGGCATCGAACTGGCCGAGCACATCATCTCGCGCCTGAAGGTGCTGGCCGAACTCGACATCGCCGAGCGCCGCGTGCCGCAGGACGGCAGCTTCCGGGTCGAGGCGGGCGGGCGCGACATCGACCTGCGGGTCTCGATCATGCCCAGCATCCACGGCGAGGACGCGGTGATCCGTATCCTCGACAAGCGAGCCATGATCGAGGCCTATGGCTCCCTGACGCTGGAGGCGCTGGGTTTCGATGCGCCGTCATTGGTCACCTTGCGGCACCTGGCCCAGGAGGCGTACGGGATGCTGCTGGTGACCGGTCCCACCGGCTCGGGCAAGACCACGACCCTGTACGCGGCGCTGACCGAGATCCACAACGGGCGCGAGAAGATCATCACCATCGAGGACCCGGTCGAATACCAGCTGCCGGGCATCCTGCAGATCCCGGTGAATGAAAAGAAGGGCCTGACCTTCGCCAAGGGCCTGCGTTCGATCCTGCGCCACGACCCGGATAAAATCATGGTGGGCGAGATCCGCGACCGCGAGACCGCCGAGATCGCGGTGCAGTCGGCCCTGACCGGTCACCTGGTGCTCACGACGGTCCACGCCAATAATGTATTCGACGTATTCGGCCGCTTCACCCATATGGGGATCGATCCGTATGCCTTCGTCTCGGCCCTGAACGGCATCTGGGCCCAGCGCCTGATCCGCATGTGCTGCCCGCGCTGCGCCGAGCGCTATGAACCGGGCGAGCAGGAGCTGGCCTCGGTGCATCTGCGGCGCGAGGAAGTCGCGGACTACGTCTTCATGCGCGGCAAGGGGTGCGGCGACTGCCGCGGCACCGGTTACAAGGGCCGCCGCTCGATCGCCGAGATCCTGACCCTGAACGACGAGATCCGCGAGCTGATCGTCGACAAGCAGCCGATCCGCCAGATCAAGGCCGCGGCCCACGCCAACGGCACCCGCAGCCTGCGCCTGGCGGCGCTCGACCTGGTGCGGCGCGGCGCCACCACGATCGACGAGATCAAGCGGGTGACCCTGCATGCGTAGATTGCATTTCCCTCCCATCGGACAAGCCCTGCGCCTGGGCGTGGCCGCCAACGGCCTGGCCCTGGTCAAGCATCGCCGCCTGTTCGGCGGCGCGCCGCTGGCCCTGGCGGAGCAGCCGCTCGACCTGTTCGCCCCCGACGCGCTGGCGCCCGGCCTGCGCATGCTCTTCTCCGACCTGCCGGTCAGGGGCTGGCCTGTGAGCGTGGTGCTGGCCGACGAGCTGGTGCGCCTGTGGCAAGTGCCGCCGCCGCCCGGCGCCACCCGCATGGGCGACCTGGAGGCGGCCGCCGCGCTGCGCTTCCAGCACCTGTTCGGAGCCGCCGGCGCCGAGTGGAAGATCAGCGCCGACTGGGATGCGGTCGATCCCTTCCTGGCCGCGGCTGCGCCAGTGGCCTTGCTCGACGCACTGGCCGCTGCCGCCCGCGAACACGGCTTCCACCTGGTCGAAATCGGCCCGCAATTCGTCGCCGCCATGAACGCCTGGCGCCGTGAGCGCAGGAGCGGAGCCTGGTTCGGCCTGGTCCATGGCGGCGTGCTGTCGCTGGCGGCCTACGATGGCCGCAAGCTGGCGGCGGTGAGAAGCGCCCCGATCCCGGCGGGGGCCGACCGCGACTGGCTCGATTCGCATATTGCGCGCGAAGCGCTGCGGGTCGGGATCGCGCGGCCCGAGCGCCTGCAGTTGAGCGGCGCCGCGCCCGCCGCCTGGGCCAGCAGCCCGGGGCGGCTGAAATTCGCCTGCAGCCTGCTCGAGCAGGCCGACGAGTGGTCGGAACTGGCACGCCTGGCCCGCACCGGAGTGCCGGCATGAAGCGCACCCGCATCGACTTTGCGCCGCCCGGCCTGCGCCGCACGCTGTTCCGTGCGCCGCCGACCCTGATCTATGCCGTACCGGGCGTGCTGGCGCTGTGCATCCCGGCGCTGTTCATGACCCAGCGTTACTTCGAGCAGCAGGAAGAAGTGCGCGATCTGCAGGCCGCGCTGGCCGCGCGCAGCGCGCCGGCGCCCGTGGCCGCGCCGCCGGCGCCGAAAGTTGCCGTGGCGCCGGCCCAGGCCGGCGCCGTCAATGCCGCCATCCTGCAACTGAACCTGCCGTGGCGCGACGTGGCCGCGGCCCTGGGCGAAGCCACGCCGAACACGATCGCACTGCTGGCGCTGGAGCCGGACGCGAAACGGCGCACGGTGCGCATCAGCGCCGAGGCGCGCTCGAGCGACGAGATGCTGGCCTATATCACGCGCCTGCAGGCCGAGGAATGGTTCAGCAGCGTGGTGCTGCTGCGCCACGAGGTGATGGAGCAGGATCCGAACCGTCCGCTGCGGTTCCAGGTCAGCGTGCAGTGGGAGGCGTCATGAAGGCGGGCGCCTTCCTGCTGCGCGCGCGCCTGCTGCTGGCGCGCATCGATCCGCTGGTAGCCCTGGTGCTGGCGCTGCTGCTGGCCGGGGCCGCGGCCCAGGTAGCGCTGCTGCCGGCGCGCGCGCAACTGAATGAAGAATACGAGGCGGCGCGCCGGGCGGCACGTACGCCGCTCCCGCCGCAGCCAGTCCCGGCGGCGCAGCCGCCCAGCAGCGACCAGAATCTGCAGCACTTCTATGCCACCCTGGGCGAGCGCCGTGGGGTAGAGCGCCAATTGAAGGAAGTGTTCGCGCTGGCCGAGCGCCACGGGCTGGCGCTGCGCCAGGGAGAGTATCGGGCCACCAACGACCGCAACGCGCAGCTGATTGCCTACCAGGTCAACCTGCCGGTGAAGGGGAGTTATGGCGCGATCTGGCAGTTCGCGATGGACGTGCTGCGCGCGATCCCGCACGCCTCGCTGGACGACGTGGCCTTCCGCCGCGACAGCGTGGGCGAGGCCGGGGTCGAGGCGCGCCTGCGCCTGACTTTCTATTTAGCCGAAGGAAGCAAGCCGTGAAGCCGCGCCACATTGTCATGGGCGTGGCGCTGGCGCTGGCCGCCGGCCTGGTCGTCTTTGGCGACAGGACGCCAGAGGCGGAGCTGGCCGAGCCGGTCGAACGCGCGGCCGCCACGACTGCAATGACTGCGACGGCGGCCACCGAGCCGGTGCGCAGCCCTGCGCCATCCATCAGGAAAACCGGCGACGACGTCGCCATCGCGCGCCTGATCCCGCGCGAGACCTTGATCGGCGCCAGCGGCGAGCGCTTCGGGGAAGGCGACAATAGCCTGTTCGCGCGCCATGACTGGACGCCGCCGCCACCGCCGCCATCGAACGAGCCGCCACCCCCGCCGCCGCCGCCGAGCGCGCCGCCGCTGCCGTTCACCTACATCGGCAAGTCGCTGCAGGACGGCGTGTGGCAAATCTACCTGGCGCGCGGCGAACGCACCTATCTTGTGAACGATGGCGACACCATCGACGGCACCTACCGCGTGGACGCGATCCGTCCACCGGTGCTGACCCTGACTTACCTGCCGCTGGAACAACGACAGCAGCTCAATATTGGAGTATTCGACTGATGGTGCGAACCCGGATTCAAGGCTTGGCCATGCTGTTGCTGCCACTGCTGCTGGCAGGGTGCGCGGCCCAGCGCGCCTACCAGGAAGGCAATGCGCTGGTGGCCCAGGACCAGGTGGGCGCCGGCCTCGCCAAATACCAGGAAGCGCTGGCGTCCGAGCCGGACAATCCGGTCTACCGGGCGGCCTTCCTGCGCGCGCGCGACAACGCCACCGCGCGCCTGGTGGACCAGGCCGAGCGCGCGCTGGCGTCCGGCCAGGCCGAGCTGGCGACCCAGGATTTCCGCCGCGTGCTGGCGATCGACCCCGTCAACGACCGCGCCCGCGCCGGCCTGCGCCAGGTCGATGCCGAGCGCCGCCACGCGCTGGCCATCGGAGAGGCTCGCGCCGCCTTCGACAAGGACGAACTGGAAACGGCGCGCCAGAAGCTGGCGGCGGTGCTCACCGAACGCCCCGCGCACGAGGCGGCGCGCCAGCTGATGCAGGAAGTCGAAGAGAAGGCGGCGGCCGCGCCGAAAGGCCAGGCGGCGCTGGCGGCCAGCTACCGTAAACCCATCAGCCTGGAATTTCGCGAGGCGCCACTGAAACAGGTATTCGAGGTGATCGCGCGCCACTCGGGCCTGAACTTCATCTTCGACAAGGACGTCAAGGCCGATGCCCGCACCTCGATCTTCCTCAAGAACAGCACGGTCGAGGCGGCGGTGTACTACCTGTTGATGACCAACCAGCTCGAACGCCAGGTCATGGACGGCAACACGGTCCTGATCTATCCGAACGTGGCGGCCAAGGTGCGCGAATACCAGGAGATGACGGTCAAGACCTTCTTCCTGGCCAATGCCGAAGCCAAGAGCATCGCCAACACGTTTAAAACCATCCTCAAGGCGCGCGACGTGGTGGTGGACGAGAAGCTGAACCTGGTGATCCTGCGCGACAATCCGGAAGCGATCCGCATCGCCACCCAGCTGGTGGCCCTGCAGGACGTGCCCGAGCCCGAGGTCATGCTCGACGTCGAGGTGCTTGAGATCCGGCGCAGCAGCGTGATGGACCTGGGCATCGCCTGGCCGACCAACCTGTCGTTCGCGCCGCTGCAGACCCTGGACGGCTTCCCGCTGACGATCGACGACCTGCGCACTTTCAACAGCAGTAATATCGCGGTGAGCGACATCAGCGCCACGATCAACGCCAACAAGACCGACGGCGACACCAATACCCTGGCCAACCCGCGCATCCGCGTGCGCAACAAGGAGAAGGCGAAGGTCGTCATCGGCGACAAGATCCCGAACATCTCGGCCACCGTATCCTCGGGCATCGGCGGCTTCGCTTCCGAGAACATCAACTATATCGACGTCGGCCTGACCCTGAACGTGGAGCCGACCATCTACCTGAACAACGAGGTGGCGATCCGCATCGGGCTCGAGGTCAGCAGCCTGGGCGAATCGGTGCGCACCACCAGCGGCACCGTGGCCTACCGCATCGGCACCCGTTCGGCCACCACCCTGCTGCAACTGAAGGATGGCGAGAACCAGGTGCTGGCAGGCCTGATCAACCACGAAGACCGCAGCAGCGGCAGCAAGGTGCCGGGCATCGGCGACCTGCCGATCGTCGGCCGCCTGTTCGGCAGCCAGCGCGACCAGCGCGACCGCACCGAGATCGTGTTGTCGATCACGCCGCGCATCGTGCGCGCCATCCAGCGTCCGCCGGCATCGGCGTCGGAATTCGGCGCCGGTACCGAGGCCAGCTTCCGCCGCCGTCCCGACAACGGGGTGCGGGTACAGGTGACGGGATCGCCGATCCGCGCGCCAGCGCCGGCGCAGGCGGTCGAGACGACCCCGGTCGCGCCGCCGCCGGATGCCACCCCCAGTTTCTCGGTGCCGCCGTCGGCGCTGCCGGCCACGCCGCAACTGGGTTCGCCGCCATCGGCGCCGCCAGGCGCGCCGGCGCCACAGCCCGAACCGGCACCGGCGCCCGAACCCGAAGTCGTCCCGGCCGCCTATCCGCCGGGCGTCAATCCGCCGATCCCGCAGCGATGAACTTCCAGGCCCAGCGCGCGCGTACCGGCTTCACGCTGATCGAGTTGCTGGTCACGCTGGCCATCCTCGCGCTGCTGGGAACCCTGGTGCTGCCGGTGGCCGAGGTCACGGTGCAGCGCCGCGACGAGCAGGAGCTGCGGCGCGCGCTGCGCGAGATCCGCGCCGGCCTGGACGCCTTCAAGAAGGCTGGCGACGAGGGCCGCGTCAGCAAGGCCGCCGACGCCAACGGCTACCCGGAGCGGCTGGAGTTGCTGGTCGAGGGTGTACCCGACCTGCGCAGTCCCAAACAAGCCAAGATTTATTTCTTGCGGCGCCTGCCGCGCGACCCCTTCAATCCCGATCCCGAATTGTCGGACGCTGCCACCTGGGGCAAGCGCAGCTACGCCAGCGAAGCCGACGAGCCGAAGGAGGGCGACGACGTGTATGACGTGTACTCGACCTCGCAGCGGATCGGCCTGAACGGCATCCCCTACAACAAATGGTGAGCCCGATGAGAACACGACGCGGCTTCACGCTGATCGAACTGCTGGTGGTACTGGGCATCGTGGCCCTGCTGCTCACGCTGGCCGTGCCGCGCTTCTTCCCCAGCATCGACAGCGCGAAAGAGACCATCCTGGCCGACAATCTGCGCAACACGCGCGCCGTGGTCGACCAGTACCGCTCCGACACGGGGCGCTATCCGGAATCGCTCGAACAGCTGGTCGAGCAAAAATACCTGCGCGAGATTCCACTCGACCCGGTCACCGAAAGCCGCGAGACCTGGGTGCTGGAGGCGCCGCAGGACGGCGAGCAGGGGGGCTTTTCCAACCTGCGCAGCGGCGCGCCCGGCAACGACCGGCGCGGGCGTCCCTACCTGGAGTGGTGATGCGTGCGCGGCGCCAGGCCGGTTTTACCTATCTCGGCCTGATCATCTTCGTGGCCATCATCGGCCTGGTGGGCGCGGCCACGCTCAAGATCGGATCGCTCCTGCAGCGCGCCGCGGCCGAGGAAGAATTGCTGGAAATCGGCGCCGCCTTCAGCGCGGCGCTGGACAGCTATGCCGCGGCCACGCCGCGCGGCGCCTCGCCATATCCGCCGTCGCTGGCCGAACTGCTGAAGGACCCGCGTTCGCCCGCCGTGCGGCGCCACCTGCGCAAGGTCTACGTCGATCCGCTGACCGCCAAGGCCGAGTGGGGCATCGTCTACCTGGGCGACGGCGAGACCGGCGTGGTGGCCATCCACAGCCTGTCGACCGCAAAGCCGCTGAAGATCGCGAACTTCGACAGCCGCTTCAAGGGCCTCGACAACAAGGAGATGATCTCGGAATGGCGCTTCAGCGCGGGCGAGCGCAGCCTGGCGCCTGCCGTCACCAGCACACAGTCCGGCGGCCCCGGCGCGCCGCCCGTCCCGCAACCGGCGCCGGTCGTGGTGCCTCCTCCGCCCGAGCCAGACCCCGGGCCAGAACCCGAGCCCGAGCCAGAACCCGAGCCAGTGCAGGAGACCGCGCCGCCCGCCTAGGCGACGTCAGATGAGTTCGAGCTCGATGCCGCGCAGGACCGCGCGCACGCGGTCGCGTACGCCCAGCTTGGACAGGATGCTCGAGACGTGGTTCTTGACCGTACCCTCGCTCACGCCCAAGGCTGCGCCGATCTCGGCGTTACTGAGCCCGCCGGCCATCAGGGCAAGGATCTCGATCTCGCGGCGCGTCAGGCCGGCCGCACCGGCGGGCGCCGGCGCCGCCAGGGCGGGCTGGTAGGATGCGCGTACCCGCTCGGTCAGGCCGGGCCGGAACAGGGTGGCCCCGCCGGCCACGGCGCGCACGCCCTCGGCCAGCCGTTCCAGCGAAATGTCCTTCAGCAGGAAGCCGCGCGCGCCGGCGCGCATCGCTTCCAGCAGCGCCTCGTCGTCGTCGAAGGTCGTCAGCATGATCGTCGGCGGAAGCTGCGCGGGCGGACGGCGCAGCAATTCGAGCCCGTCGCAGCCGGGCATGCGCACGTCGAGCAGCAGCAGGTCGAGGCTGTGCGTGGCCAGCATCGCGCGCGCCGCTTCGGCGTCCGCTGCTTCCGCGACCACGCGGATGTCGGCGGTCAGGTCCAGCAAGCCGCGGATGCCGCTGCGCACCAGGGTCTGGTCGTCGACCAGGCCGACGCGGATCATGGGTTGCTCCAGGCCTGCGGCACGCGCATCTCGAGCGCGAACCCGCTGCCGTTCCCAGGCCCGCAGGTCAGCGTGCCGCCCAGTTCGGCCAGGCGCTCGCGCATGCCGCGCAGGCCGTTGCCTTCGGCGGCGCCGGGCCTGCCGCAGCCGTCGTCGGATACGCGGACAACCGTCATGCCGTCGTGGATACCGATGACGATGTCCAGTCGCCTTGCCTGCGCGTGGCGCAGCGTGTTCGTGATGGCTTCCTGGATGCAGCGGAACAGCGCGTGCGCCGCCGGTGTCGGCTGGCACGCGGCCCCGGCGTCGATGCGCAGGTCGACGGTCAGGGCGGGAAGCCCCGCGCACAGCATCCGCAGGGCGTGCCCGAGGTCGATCGGACGGTCGTCGCGCGTGCTGGTGACCACGCTGCGCACCTGGGCCAGCAGGTCCTGGCTGACAGTGCGCGCCGTCGGCAGGGCGGGTGGCACGGCGTCGCCGGCCTGGCGCAGCGCCAGGTCGAGATGCAGGTTCAGCGCCGTCAGGTGGTGGCCGATCGTGTCGTGCAGATCGCGTGCGATGCGCAGCCGCTCGCCGCTGCGCACGGTGTCGGCCAGCAGCGACTGGGTGGCCAGTACCTGGGCATGGGCGGCGGCCAGCGCCTGGCGCGTGCGGCGCTCGTACAGGACCAGGCGGCCGACGGCGGCGAAGCCGGCCACGACGACGGCGCGTTCGGCGCACAGGTAAGCCAGCAGCGGCCATTGCGGCGGCTGCGCCTGGCGCTGCGCGAAGTCGAGCACCAGCAGGAAATCGATGCCGGCCCCCAGCAGATACTGGATGGCCAGCCACGCCAGCGCCGTGCGCAGCGGCAGCAGCATGCCGATCTGCACGGCCACGAGCAGGTGGAAGGGCGTGGAATCGAGCGCCAGTGCGCACGCCATCTGCAGCGCCAGCAGCGCCGCGCGCCGCCGGGGCAAGCGGGTCGCACAGGCGGCGGCCGCCGCCGCCACCGCAATGAGGGCGACGGCGGTCTTCGCGATCGCATAGGACTGGAAAACCGCCGGCCGCTGCACGCTGCCAGTCCAGGCCTGCCAGTCCTGCATCCCGACGCTAGCTGCCAGCGCGGCCAGGCCGATCGGGTTATGCAGCGACACCCGGTCCACGCCGGCGCTCAGGACAGCGCCGATGTCGAGACCCGCGAACAGCAGTGCAGCGGCGAACGCGAACGTCCAGGGAGGGATGTGCGGCATGCGGTTGGCGGTGGGCGCGGGCGTCATGGTGTGCAGTGGGCGAGGGGAGCCGCATTTTCGCAGATGCATTGTGGAAAGTCTGCTCGTTCTTGCCGATCGCGTCAGAAGCCGAACTGGACGCCGACCTGCGCGCGGTTCTGGACGAAGCGGCGGTTCCCTTCGCGCACGCGGCCGTAGTGTTCCAGTTCGACCGTCAGCGCCACCTGCTCGGACACGCGCCAGGCGACGCCAGCCCCCAGCATCGGCTTGACGCCGGTCACGCGAAAGTCCTGGGCGCCGAGGCCGGACAGTTCGAAGCGGTTGCGCGCTACGCCGAGCCTGGCGAACAGGTCGACCGATGCGCCGACGGCGACCGTGCCGCGCAGCGCCGCATAGAAGGCGCTCATGTCGGCGCGCGGATCGGTGGCGGCGCCCAGGCGCGCGCCGTCGAAGCGGAGCTTGCCCGTCGTGCCCGCATAACCAGCCTCGATGGCGAAGTGCCGGTTCAGGGCGTAGCCGACATAGCCCTTGAACGCGACGACGTTGTTGTCCTGCCTGACCCGCTGGCCGTCGCCGTTCTTGATGCTGCCCTTCGAGGGCCCGAGGGCGAGGCCGATGTAGCCGCGCTCCTGGGCTTGCGCGGCGCCGGCGCCGGCGAGGATGACGATGATGGCGGCGGCATGGACGATCTTTTGCATGGTTGTTTTTCCGTTTCTGGTTGAATCGCGGCGCCCCCAAGGCGCTGCGAGTGGAGCGATTATCGGAAGCCGGGCCATTACGCGCATGTGCCGAAAGTCAGGATGCCGCCCGCTGTCTTTACGGCGCCCATAGTGATTGCCCGGGGATGCAGGAACGTGTTAGTTTTGTCACCGACCGTCGGACCTACTCATCTACCACTCATGCCCGGATCTTTTCCAACCGCCGCCTGGTCTTGCTGGCGCACCTTGACCACTGCACTGCTGCTCGTATTGACGCCGATGCTGGCCATGGCGGCCGAGAGCAATGTGCAGCAAAGCCCGCGCGCCACGGTGTCGCTGGTGAGCGAATACGCCGCCGTGAGTCCCGGGCAGCAGTTGCGCATCGGCCTGCGCCAGCGCCTGGCGCCGCACTGGCATACCTACTGGAAGAATCCCGGTGACGCCGGCTCGCCGCCGAGCATCGCGTTCAAGGCGCCGGACGGCGCCACGGTCGGCGAGATCGCCTGGCCGGGTCCTGACCGCTTCATCATTGGCCCGGTCGCCAGCTATGGCTACGAGAACGAGATCGTGTTCCCGATGGCCCTGACGGTGCCGAAGGATGCGCGGCCCGGCAGCCAGTTGGTGCTCGAGGCCGATGCCGACTGGGTGGTGTGCGAGAAGGAGTGCATTCCCGAGGAAGGCAAGTTCCGCCTGGCCTTGCCGGTCGAGGCGGATGCGCGTCCCGCAAGTGCGGAGATCCTGTCCGCCTTCAAGAACGCCGACGCGCGCCAGCCGCAGCCATCTCCATGGCGCGCCTCGGTGAGCGCCGGCGAATCGACCTTGCAACTGGCGGTCGAGGGCGAAGGCATCGCGCCGGCCTCCGTGCAATCGGCCCTGTACTTCCCGGACAGCTGGGGCATCGTCGATCACGTGGCGGACCAGATACTGACAGTGGAAGCGGGCAGGCTGACGCTGGCGACGACCAAGGGCCAGGGCTACACCCCCGGACCATCCGCCGGACTGCTGGCGATCACGGACGGCGGCGGACAGAAACGCTGGTTCGCGCTCGAACTCACGCCCGCTGCCACCACTGCGGCCACCACCGGGGCGCCGGCCACGCTGCCCCTGTGGCAGATGGCCTTGTTCGCCTTCCTGGGCGGCCTGATCCTGAACCTGATGCCCTGCGTGTTCCCGGTGCTGGCAATCAAGGCCACGGCGGTGGCCGGCATGTCGGGCGGCGACCGGCGCGAGGTCCGCTTGTCCGGCCTGTTCTACACCCTCGGCGTGCTGGCCGCCTTCATGGCGCTGGCCCTGGCCCTGCTGGCCGTGCGCGCCGGCGGCAGCGCGGTCGGCTGGGGCTTTCAGTTCCAGTCGCCGCTGTTCGTGGCGGCGATGTCCTGGCTGATGCTGGCGATCGGCCTGAACCTGTCCGGCGTGTTCGAAGTAGGCGGCGCGCTGGCCGGCGCGGGCCAGGGCCTCGCCGAGCGCAAGGGCCATGCCGGTAGCTTCTTCACCGGCCTGCTGGCGGTGGTGGTGGCCACGCCGTGTACCGCGCCGTTCATGGGCGCCGCGATCGGTTCCGCGCTGGTGGCGCCTGCGTATGTCAGCCTGGTGGTGTTCGCGATGATGGGCCTTGGCCTGGCCCTGCCGTTCCTGTTGCTCGGCATCTTCCCGGCCGTCGCCCGGCGCCTCCCGCGGCCCGGCGCGTGGATGGTGACCTTGCGCCAGGCGATGGCCTTCCCGATGTATGCAACCGCCGCCTGGCTGCTGTGGGTGCTGGCCCAGCAGGCGGGCGAGGCCGGCCTACGCATGGCGCTCGCGGGGCTGGTGCTGGTGGGCCTGGTGGCCTGGCTGGTCGGTCTGGGCCAGTATGGGACCGGAAAGCGCTGGTGGCCGCGCGGCGCGGCGGTGGCCGGCGTGGCCGGGATTGCCGGCTTGATGGTCATGCTGCATGGCGCCGAGCCGCAGGCCGCCGCAGCCCCTGCGCAATCCACGCAGGCCGAGCCCTATAGCGCCGAGCGCTTGGCCGCCTTGCGCGCCGAAGGCAAGCCGGTGTTTGTCAACATGACGGCCGCCTGGTGCATCACCTGCCTGGTCAACGAGCGCACGACCTTGTCGACCGCCGCCGTGCAAGAGGCGATGCGCGAACACGATGTGGTCTACATGAAAGGCGACTGGACCAACCGAGATCCCGCCATCACGGCATTTTTACAATCGTTCCAGCGCGACGGCCTGCCGTTCTATGCCTTCTATCCGGTCGGTAAAGAAGCGGTGGTCTTGCCGCCGGTGCTGACCCAGGCCATCGTCACCGAATCATTCAAGCAGTAATCATTCACAAGGAGATTTCATATGAACGGTTCTTCTCGTCGCGCCATGCTGCGCACCACCGCATCGGCCGCCGCCCTCGTTGCAGCGGGCTTCCTGGCCGCCGCGCCGGCTTTTGCCGCGCCAGCCGTCGGCCAGCCGGCGCCCGCTTTCACGGCGGTCGACAGCAAGGGCAAGCAGCACAGCCTGGCCGACTACAAGGGCAAGGTCGTGGTGCTGGAATGGACCAACCACGATTGCCCTTACGTGAAGAAGCACTACCAGGCGAACATCCCCGCCTTGCAGAAGCAGGCGCAGGATGCGGGCGTGGTGTGGCTGAGCGTGATCTCGTCGGCGCCGGGCGAGGGTCATGTGGATGGCAAGAAGGCCGATGAACTGACGGCCAGCCGCAACGCGGCGCCAGGCGCCGTCCTGCTCGACCCGCAAGGCACCGTCGGCAAGGCCTATGACGCGCGCACCACGCCGCATATGTACGTGATCGACGCCAAGGGCGTGCTGCGCTACGCGGGCGGCATCGACAGCATCGCCTCGGCCAAGCTCGAAGACATCGAGAAGGCCAGCCCGCTGTTCAAGACCGCGATGGAAGCGGTGGTGAAGGGCCAGAACGTGGCCCAGGCCACGACCCGTCCTTACGGCTGCAACGTCAAGTACAAGTCTTGATCAATTTGCGCGGCGCCGGAAGTCGCGCGGCCTGAAGCCCAGTACCGCCAGCACGGCGAAATAGGCAAAGGCGCAAGCGGTGATGATGCCAAGCAGGGCGCCGATGCGCAGCGCCGGCGTGGCCTTCATCGCCGCCCAGTCGAACTGCGCCTGACCGAACCAGGCCAACGCACCCATCACGCCGACCGCGACGGCCAGCTTGATGAAGAATGCCAGCCAGCCCGGCTGCGGCGTGTAGATGCCGCGCCGGCGCAGGCCCACATACAGGCAGGTGGCGTTGATGCAGGCGCCCAGGCCGATCGACAGGGCCAGGCCCGCCACACCCAGGTCGAGCCAGAACACGAACAGCACGTTCATCAGCTGGGTGGCGAACAGCACCATGATCGCGATGCGCACCGGCGTCTTGACGTCCTGGCGCGCATAGAAGGCCGGCGCCAGGATTTTCACGAGGATGATGCCGAGCAGGCCCGCGCTATAGGCCATCAGGGGCATGGCCGAATTGGCCAGCGCCGCATCGTCGAATTTACCGTAGTGGAAGAGGGTGGCGATCATCGGCTCGGCCAGCGTCGCCATGCCCACTGCTGCCGGCAGCGCCAGCAGGAAGGTCAGGCGCAGGCCCCAGTTGAGCAGCGCCGCATACTCCTCGGTATTGCCTTCGCTATTGGCTTTCGACAGCGACGGCAGCAGGATGGTGCCCAGGGCTACGCCCAGCATCGCGGTCGGGAATTCCATCAAGCGGTCGGCATACTGCAGGGCCGAGACGGCGCCGGCCGCCAGGCTGGCGGCGATGCCGGTATTGATCAAGAGGCTGATCTGGGCCGCCGACACGGCGAACACGGCCGGGCCCATTTTTCTCAGCATGCGCCGCACGCCGGCGTCGCGCAGGCCGTGCAGCGGATTGATGGAGATGCGCGGCAGCATGCCGATCTTGACCAGGGAAGGGATCTGGATCGCCACCTGCAGCAGGCCGCCGACGCAGACCGCGATCGCCATCGCATAGATCGGCTGCTCCAGGTAGTTGACCAGCACCAGCGAGGCGAAGATGAAGGACAGGTTGAGCAATACCGGGGTAAAAGCGGGAATCTTGAACTGGCGCCAGGTATTGAGGATGCCGCCGGCCAGGGCCACGAAGGACATGCAGGCGATATACGGGAACATCATTTGCGTCATGACCACCGAGGCGTCGTAGGCGCCGGGCGTGTCGCGCAGGTCGCCGGCGAGCAGCGTGATCAGGAGCGGGGCGCCGACGATGCCGACGATGCTGGTCAGTACCGTGGCCCAGATCAGGGCGGTGGCGACGTGGTCGACCAGGGTCTTGGTGGCCGCCTCGCCGTGCTGGGTTTTATATTCCGACAAGATCGGCACGAAGGCCTGCGAGAACGCACCCTCGGCGAACAGCCGGCGCAGCAGGTTCGGCAGGCGGAAGGCGATGATGAAGGCATCGGTATAGGCCGAGGCGCCGAAGGCGCGCGCGAACAGGCTTTCGCGCAGCAGGCCGGTGACGCGCGACAGCATGGTCATGCTGGAAATGGCGGCGAGGGTTCTGAGCAGGTTCATGGCGCAAGATTATACTTGGGCAACTCGTTCGTACGGACACGAATGGCAGGTGCCGGATAATGCCCCGCAAGGCGCGGTAAACCGACAATCTTTGAATTATGAATTGCTCGGAATTGAAACCTTCGCTATAATCGTGGGCTGTACTGAATTCTGTTAGCAGACACTAATCGTTGGGCAGGCATCGCATCGCTAACCCCGGCGCCAGTTTGACCGTCGCTAATGTTTGCAAACGCAACTTGACCCCGATTTAGGAAATTCCATGGCAAATACCGCACAAGCGCGCAAACGCGCTCGTCAAGCAGTTAAGCAAAACGCACACAACTCGTCGCAGCGTTCGACCCTGCGCACCGCAATCAAGGCCGTTCGCAAAGCCATCCAGGCTGGCGACAAGGCAGCTGCGACCACCATCTTCCAGCAATCCGTGTCGAAGATCGACAGCATCGCTGACAAGAAGATCATCCACAAGAACAAGGCAGCGCGTCACAAGAGCCGCCTGGCTGCAGCCCTGAAAGCACTGTCGGCTTAATAGCCGTTTGCGACGCGGCCCTCAGGGCCGCGACGGCAAAGTTCTGTGCAGTTGGAAAGACCCGCCCGACTTCGGTCCCGGCGGGTTTTTTTGCTTGGCGCTTCACTTTCCTCACTGCGGCGCTTCAAACTTGTCGAACGCTTAAAAACTGGTAAGCCGACCAAAGCTCGGGCATAATATGGCGCGTCTTATGTCTTATAGAAGACTTCGGCGCTGACCGCGACGCCGCAGGGTGAGGTGATCACTCTTTTGCGATCTGCCATCCCGGAGTCGGGAGGGGTAGAATGTCCGGCATCAGCGCGGTGCGCCAAGGCGGAGCGCCATAGTCTTGCCTGTGGCCAATTGTCAGTTTTATACTCGCGACAGCGTTCGCGACTACCGAGGAAAATGTGCATGAGCAGTGATCAGACCATCATCTACACCCTGACCGACGAGGCGCCGCTGCTGGCGACCCACGCCTTCCTGCCTGTGGTCAGCACCTTCACCAAGCCGGCCGGCATCACGGTCGAGGCCAGCGACATCTCGGTCGCGGCCCGTATCCTGGCCGCCTTCCCGGAGAAGCTGACTCCGGAACAGCGCGTGCCCGACGCGCTGGCCGAACTGGGCAAGAAGACGCTCACGCCGGAAGCCAACATCATCAAGCTGCCGAACATCAGCGCCTCGGTCACCCAGCTGACCACCGCGATCAAGGAACTGCAGGACAAGGGCTACAACATCCCTGACTATCCGGCCGATCCGAAGACCGACGAAGAAAAAACCATCAAGGCCAAGTACGGCAAGTGCATCGGCTCGGCGGTGAACCCGGTCCTGCGCGAAGGTAACTCGGACCGCCGCGCACCGCGCGCCGTCAAGGAATACGCACGCAAGAACCCGCACTCGATGCAGCCATGGTCGCAGGCGTCGCGCACCCACGTGTCGCACATGACCCACGGCGACTTCTACCACGGCGAGAAGTCGATGACCCTCGACGCGGCGCGCGAAGTCAAGATGGAACTGGTCACCAAGAGCGGCCAGACCATCGTCCTGAAACCGAAGGTTGCCCTGCAGGCCGGCGAGATCATCGATTCGATGTTCATGAGCCGCAAGGCCCTGCTGGACTTCTACGAAGCCCAGATCGAAGACGCACACCAGACCGGCATGCTGTTCTCGCTGCACGTCAAGGCGACCATGATGAAGGTCTCGCACCCGATCGTGTTCGGCCACTGCGTGCGCATGTTCTACAAGGATGCTTTCGCCAAGCACGGCGCCCTGTTCGACAGCCTCGGCATCAACGTCAACAACGGCATGGCCGACCTGTACAACAAGATCGCCGACCTGCCGTCGTCGCAGCGCGAAGAAATCATCCGCGACCTGCACGCCTGCCAGGAACACCGTCCTGAACTGGCCATGGTCGACTCGGCCAAGGGCATCACCAACTTCCACTCGCCGAACGACGTGATCGTCGACGCATCGATGCCGGCGATGATCCGCGCCGGCGGCAAGATGTACGGCGCCGATGGCCGCCTGAAAGAAGTGAAAGCGGTTATCCCGGAAAGCACCTTCGCCCGCATCTACCAGGAGATCATCAACTTCTGCAAATGGCATGGCGCTTTCGATCCGAAGACCATGGGTACCGTGCCGAACGTCGGCCTGATGGCCCAGCAGGCCGAAGAATACGGCTCGCACGACAAGACCTTCGAGATCACCGAAGCCGGCGTGGCCAACATCACCGACCTCGCCACCGGCGAAGTGCTGATGTCGCAGAACGTCGAGCAGGGCGATATCTGGCGCATGTGCCAGGTCAAGGACGCGCCGATCCGCGACTGGGTCAAGCTGGCCGTGACCCGCGCCCGCAACTCGGGCATGCCGACCGTGTTCTGGCTCGACCCATACCGTCCGCACGAGAATGAGCTGATCAAGAAGGTCAAGGTCTACCTGAAGGATCACGACACCAGCGGCCTGGACATCCAGATCATGTCGCAGGTGCGCGCGATGCGCTACACGCTGGAGCGCGTCAAGCGCGGCCTGGACACCATCTCGGTGACCGGCAACATCCTGCGCGACTACCTGACCGACCTGTTCCCGATCATGGAACTGGGCACGTCCGCCAAGATGCTGTCGATCGTGCCGCTGATGGCCGGTGGCGGCATGTACGAAACCGGCGCCGGCGGTTCGGCACCGAAGCACGTGCAGCAGCTGGTCGAAGAAAATCACCTGCGCTGGGATTCGCTGGGCGAGTTCCTGGCCCTGGCCGTCTCGCTGGAAGACCTCGGCATCAAGACCGGCAATAACAAGGCCAAGGTGCTGGCCAAGACCCTGGATTCGGCCACCGGCAAGCTGCTGGACAACCGTAAGTCGCCATCGCCGAAGACCGGCGAACTCGACAACCGCGGCAGCCAGTTCTACCTGTCGATGTACTGGGCGCAAGAGCTGGCCGCGCAGACCGAGGATGCCGAACTGGCCGCCAAGTTCGCGCCGCTGGCCAAGCAGCTGGGCGAGAGCGAAGCCAAGATCGTCGCCGAACTGCTGGAAGTGCAGGGCAAGCCAGCCGACATCGGCGGCTACTACAAGCTGGACGAAGCCAAGGTGGGCGCCGTGATGCGTCCGAGCGCGACCTTCAACGCTGCGCTGCAATCGCTGGCGTAATCCGGAGCGTCAATAAAAAACCCGCCGTACCGTGAGGTCGGCGGGTTTTTTTTACATCCTTACCTCGGTATATTCCCCAGGCATCAATGGGTGCGTCGCCAGCGAAAACGGCCCGATACTGCTGCGCACCAGGCGTAGGGTAGGCAAGCCCACCGCCGCCGTCATCCGCCGCACCTGCCGGTTCTTGCCTTCTTCGAGCGTGATCGCGATCCACGCAGTGGGCTTGTCCTGGCGCGCGCGGATCGGCGGATTGCGCGGCCACAGCCATTCGGGCTCGGCGATGCGCGCCGCGCGGCAGGGCTTGGTGACGAAGTCGCCCAGGTCGAGCGGGGCCTGCAGCCGCGCCAGCGCGGCGGCGTCCGGCACGCCATCGACCTGCACCAGATAGGTCTTGGCTTCCTTGAGGTCGGGATGGGCGATCTTGTGCTGCAGCTTGCCGTCGTCGGTCAGCAGCATCAGGCCCTCGCTGTCGGCGTCCAGCCGGCCAGCGGGATAGATGCCTGGGATGTCGAGATAATCGGCCAGCGATTCGCGGCCCTCCTGCGGCGAGAATTGGCACAGGACCTGGAATGGCTTGTTAAAGAGAATCAGGGGCATGGGAAGCGTGTGAGCGGATGAGGATAGCTGAGGCATAATGCATGGCAAGCCGATGCATCGTGGCGGCATGCCGGGCGTCATTGTAAGCGAGTTCGCGCCGCAGGCCGCCGCCCTACCTGGAGGAATGGATGGTCCAGCATATCACCGTCCCGGCCGCTGGCCGGAAGATCACTGTCAACGCCGACTTCACCCTGAACGTCCCGGATAATCCGGTCATTCCCTATATCGAGGGAGACGGCACCGGCGTGGACATCACGCCGGTCATGATCAAGGTGGTCGACGCGGCGGTGGACAAGGCCTACGGTGGCGCGCGCAAGATCAGCTGGATGGAAATCTTCGCCGGAGAGAAGGCGACGCAGCGCTACGGCGCAGACACCTGGCTGCCGGACGAAACGCTCGCCGTGCTGAAGGACTACGTGGTATCGATCAAGGGCCCGCTGACGACGCCGGTGGGTGGCGGCATCCGCTCGCTCAACGTCGCGCTGCGCCAGGAACTCGACCTCTACGTGTGCCTGCGTCCGGTGCGTTACTTCGCCGGCGTGCCGTCGCCGCTCAAGCAGCCGGAAAAGACCGATATGGTCACCTTCCGTGAGAACTCCGAAGACATCTACGCCGGCATCGAATGGCAAGCCGGCTCCGACGGCGCGAAGAAGCTGATCGCCTTCCTCTCCCAAGAAATGGGCGTAAGCAAGATCCGCTTCCCGGATACCTCGGGGCTGGGCATCAAGCCGGTCTCGCGCGAAGGGACCGAGCGCCTGGTGCGCAAGGCGATACAGTACGCCATCGACAATGACAAGCCTTCGGTGACCCTGGTTCACAAGGGCAATATCATGAAGTACACCGAAGGCGCGTTCCGCGACTGGGGTTACGCGCTGGCGCAACAGGAATTCGGCGCCGAGCTGTTCGATGGCGGCCCGTGGTGCAGGATTAAAAATCCGAAGACGGGGCGCGACATCATGATCAAGGATTCGATCGCCGACGCCTTCCTGCAGCAGATCCTGCTGCGCCCGGCGGAATACAGCGTGATCGCCACGCTGAACCTGAATGGCGACTATATCTCGGACGCGCTGGCCGCCCAGGTCGGCGGCATCGGCATCGCGCCGGGAGCGAATATGTCCGATTCGGTGGCGATGTTCGAAGCCACCCACGGCACGGCGCCGAAATACGCGGGCAAGGATTATGTGAATCCGGGTTCGCTGATCCTGTCGGCCGAGATGATGTTGCGCCATATGGGCTGGAGCGAGGCGGCCGACCTGATTATTTCGGCGATGGGCCGGGCGATCGTCTCGAAGACCGTGACCTATGATTTTGCGCGCCTGATGGAAGGGGCGACCCAGGTGTCGTGTTCGGGATTCGGCGAGGCCATGATCGACAACATGTAGGCGTCATTTAAATCGCATAAGGAGGGACTGTGAGCGAAGAATCAATCACGCAAGCCAGATACGAGAAAATCGGACGTTTTATCTACGCTTTCCAGCGGCATGCCGATCCGGAGCGCTTGCGCGCGGCGGCCGCAACGGCTGAATTGGCTCCCGACCTGGCCGAACGTGCGGCGTCGCTGGTACGCCGTTATGACGAGGCGCTGGAGGCGCTCCAGCGCAACAGCCCGCAAGCCATGCCCGATTCGGTTGACGACGATCAGTTGAATGCGATTCTGGCCGACGCGGAGGCTTTCGTCCGGGAGAGTGGCTGGACCCAGGAAGATGGACCAGGCCAATAGTCGAAAAAAAACCCCGCATGCGCGGGGTTCTTTGCTTCCGGGAGGGGAGAGATTACAGACCCTGGATGTTGGAAGCTTGCTTGCCTTTAGGGCCTTGCGTGACTTCGAATTGGACTTTTTGACCTTCTTTGAGGGTCTTAAAACCGTTCATGTTGATCGCGGAGAAGTGAGCAAACAGATCCTCGCCGCCGTCATCAGGAGTGATGAAGCCAAAACCTTTGGAATCATTGAACCACTTAACAGTACCAGTTGCCATAAAAGAACTTTCAAATTTAACAAATCACACGAGCCATAAAAGCAAGAAGCTTCTTGCCCCCTCCTCAGCCTTGCTCACTTCTTATCAACAAGTACATAAGTACAATGTCAATAACTGCATTGTTGGTGGAATAATCACTGAAGTCAAGCGCTTTTACATGCCTATTGCCAAATATTTCAGGCCTAAGTCATCTACGCTCTTGATTTCCTCAATCGGAACGCCATCTGCGCAAATATCCGAAAACGCGTAAGATGGAAGCACCAGAAAACGAGCTGATGTTTACGCTTGGCACCAACCTCGGAAGTATTAGAATAACCCCATGGCAACGAAGCACGATACTGAACAGCTGCTTGAGCGGCAGACCGTCAAACCGCCTCCGCTGTACCAGGTGGCGCTACTGAACGATGACTACACGCCGATGGAGTTCGTGGTCGCCGTGATCCAGGAGTACTTCAACAAGGATCGCGAAACCGCAACCCAGATCATGCTCTCTGTTCACCGTCATGGTAAGGGTGTGTGTGGGGTGTTTTCCAAAGATATAGCGTGTACCAAAGTGGAGTTTGTCTTAACGCATGCGCGCAAGGCCGGGCACCCCCTGCAGTGCGTGATGGAGGAAGTATGATTGCGCAGGAACTTGAAGTATCCCTACACATGGCCTTTGTCGAGGCTCGCCAGGCACGCCACGAGTTCATCACCGTGGAGCACCTGCTGCTCGCGCTACTCGATAATCCATCGGCCGCCGAAGTCCTGCGTGCGTGCGCGGTCAATATCGAAGACCTGCGCAAGACCTTGACTAATTTTATCGGTGATAACACCCCGACCGTGCCTGGCACGGGCGAGGTCGACACCCAGCCGACGCTCGGTTTCCAGCGCGTGATCCAGCGCGCGATCATGCACGTGCAGTCAGCTTCGAACGGCAAGAAAGAAGTGACCGGCGCGAATGTGCTGGTCGCGATCTTCGGCGAGAAGGATTCGCACGCCGTCTACTACCTGCACCAGCAGGGCGTGACCCGTCTCGACGTGGTCAACTTCATCTCGCACGGCGTGCGCAAGGACCAGCAGATGGACACCCAGAAGGCGTCCGAAGGCGTGGAAGAAGCGCAGGTCGAAGGCCAGGCGAAGGAATCGCCGCTGGACCAGTTCACCCAGAACCTGAACAAGGCGGCCGCCGACGGCAAGATCGATCCACTGATCGGGCGCGAGGAAGAAGTCGACCGCGTGATCCAGATCCTGTGCCGTCGCCGCAAGAACAACCCGCTGCTGGTGGGCGAGGCTGGCGTGGGCAAGACCGCGATCGCCGAAGGCCTGGCATGGCGCATCGTGCAAGAGGACGTGCCCGAGATCCTGCAGAACGCCGTCGTGTTCTCGCTCGACATGGGCGCGCTGCTGGCCGGCACCAAGTACCGCGGCGATTTCGAGCAGCGCCTGAAGGCCGTGCTCAAGCAGATCAAGGATACCCCGAACGGCATCCTGTTCATCGACGAGATCCATACGATCATCGGCGCCGGCTCGGCCTCGGGCGGCACGCTCGACGCGTCGAACCTGCTCAAGCCAGCACTGGCCAATGGCCAACTGAAGTGCATCGGCGCGACCACGTTCACCGAATTCCGCGGTGTGTTCGAGAAAGACCATGCACTGTCGCGCCGCTTCCAGAAAGTCGACGTCAACGAACCGACCGTCGAGCAGACCGTGGCGATCCTGCGCGGCCTCAAGTCGCGCTTCGAAGAGCACCATGGCGTGAAATATTCGGCGTCGGCGCTGTCGACCGCGGCCGAGCTGGCGGCGCGCTTCATCAACGACCGTCACCTGCCAGATAAAGCGATCGACGTGATCGACGAGGCCGGCGCGGCCCAGCGCATCCTGCCGAAGTCGAAGCAGAAGAAAACCATCGGCAAGACCGAGATCGAGGACATCATCGCGAAGATCGCGCGGATTCCCCCGCAAACGGTCAACCAGGACGACCGCAGCAAGCTGCAGACGATCGACCGCGACCTGCGCAACGTCGTGTTCGGGCAAGATCCTGCGATCGAGGCGCTGTCGGCCGCGATCAAGATGGCGCGCGCGGGCCTGGGCAAGACCGACAAGCCGATCGGCTCCTTCCTGTTCTCCGGTCCGACCGGCGTCGGCAAGACCGAAGTGGCCAAGCAGCTGGCCTTCATCCTGGGCATCGAGCTGGTGCGCTTCGACATGTCCGAGTACATGGAGCGTCACGCCGTGTCGCGCCTGATCGGCGCGCCGCCGGGCTACGTCGGCTTCGACCAGGGCGGCCTGCTGACCGAGGCCATCACCAAGAAGCCGCACACCGTGCTGCTGCTGGACGAGATCGAGAAGGCGCATCCGGACATCTTCAACATCCTGTTGCAGGTGATGGACCATGGCACCCTGACCGACAACAATGGCCGCAAGGCGGACTTCCGCAACGTGATCATCGTGATGACCACCAATGCGGGCGCCGAGAGCCTGACCAAGCGTTCGCTGGGCTTCCTCGATTCGAAGGCGGCCGGCGACGAGATGGCCGACATCAAGCGCATGTTCACGCCGGAGTTCCGCAACCGCCTGGACGCGATCATCAGCTTCCGTGCGCTGGACGAGGACATCATCCTGCGCGTGGTCGACAAGTTCCTGATGCAGCTCGAAGAACAGCTGCATGAGAAAAAGGTCGAAGCGATCTTCACCGAGAAGCTGCGCAAGTTCCTCGGCACCAAGGGCTTCGATCCGGCGATGGGCGCGCGTCCGATGTCGCGCCTGATCCAGGACATGATCCGCAAGGCGCTGGCCGACGAGCTGCTGTTCGGTCGCCTGACCAGCGGCGGCCGCGTGACGGTCGACCTGAACGAGAAGGACGACGTGGTCCTCGAGTTCCCGGAAGGCGACGCACTGCCGCCACCGGCGCCGGCGGAGACGGTCGAGATCGAGTAATCGCGATCGGTTGAATCACATCAGGCGGCATCCTGCCGCCTCGCCAAGAACCCGCGCACAAATGTGTTGCGGGTTTTTTTATGCGTCGCTACATGACATCACGATTTGTCGGTGTAGCGCAATGAAGCTCGGAAGGACGCCGTTAAAGTTTAAAAATTAAACTCAAACATCCCCAACTTGGGTACACTAGATGAAAGCCACCTTTATCGAACTGCCCCCGTTCGAGCGGCTGCGCAACGAGTACTTCGACGACGACTCGTTCAAAGACTTTCAAAACGAAATGATGAAGGAGCCCATCGTTGGCGCTGTCATCAAGGGGACCGGGGGACTGAGGAAGGTCAGGTACGGCGACGAGCGGCGCGGCAAGGGGAAGCGTGGTGGCTTGAGGGTGATCTATTTCTGGAAGGATGCCGACGACCAGTTCTGGCTATTCACCGTCTACGACAAGGATCAGGCTGACGATCTTACGGCGGCCGAACGTAAGGCGCTGAAACAGCGTCTGGAGTCGGAAATCAAGGCAAGGATGAGCAAAAATGACCGATAGAAATATTTTTTCCGAATTAATGGAAGGCTTCGACGCCCTCGAAGATGCACGTCACGGAAAAGTGACACTCAAAACGTCGGAAGTGGAAATCAAGGCGCCGCCTGTCATGGACGCGGCAAGGGTAAGGGCGGTGCGGGAAAAGCTGCGTGTATCGCAGCCGGTATTCGCGCGCAAGTTGCGTACCAATCCTCAGACCATCAAGAACTGGGAGCAGGGTACGGCGAAGCCGAACGCGCAGGCCGCCATTCTCTTGAGCCTGATTGATCGCAACCCCAAGCTGATTGAGGAAATCGCAGCGCTTTGATCGGAATGGTATTCCTGATAATGGAATTGCCATTATTGCAGCATAGTTTTCAAAGAGTTATGGTAGTTCTTGAAATGTGAGTTCATGACTGTGTCATATAACATTTCTAGAATGCACGCATCGTTGTCCCACCTCATCACGGACTACCCATGCGACTCCCACAGCTCAACACCTCCGCCAAGCTCATCGGCGCCTTCGGCATCCTCTCCCTCGTCATCGTGATCATTGCCGCCGTCGCGGTATGGCGCATGCACGCGGCGGATGTCATCACCTCCAACCTGGTCGACGACAAGCTGGCCAAGCAGCAGCTGGTATCCGACCTGCTCGGCATCGAACGCCTGAACGGTTCGCGCACGGTCTCGATCGCACGCAGCGACAGTCTGGAACTAGCCGACTACTTCCAGGCCCAGCTGGCGGAAGGCCGCAAGAACATCGCCGCCATAGAAGAGAAATTGGCCAAGCTGCCCGTGTCGGAGCGCGAGCGCGCGATGCTGCAGGATGCGGCCCGCCACAAGGCCGCACTGGGCACGGTCCAGGAAGCGCTGTTCAAGGCCAAGGACCTGGGCCAGACCGGCCTGGTCGAGGAAATCCTGACCAAGCAGTGGGAACCGGGCTACAAGGCCAAGGTCGGCGCGTTCGAAGCCTTGCTTGCCTATGAGAGTAGCGAAGCACACCGCCTGGCCGACGAAACGACCGCCTCGTCGAGCTTCAGCAAGATCCTGCTGCTGGGCCTGGGCGGCGCGGCGCTGCTGGTGGGCGCGGGCCTGGCCTGGGCCTTGAGCCGCAACCTGGTGGTGCCGCTGCAGCAGGCCGCGATGCTGGCCGAGCAGGTGGCCCATGGCGACCTGCGGCCGACCATCAGCCACCAGCGCAGCGACGAGATCGGCCGCCTGTTCGACGCCCTCAACGGCATGACCCACGGCGTCTCGAATACCGTATCGCAGGTGCTGGTCGGCGCCCAGGCGATCGACTCGGCCTCGAACGAGATCGCCGAAGGCAACCAGGACCTGTCGAACCGCACCGAGCGCCAGGCCGACGCGCTGCGCCAGACCGTGAGCGCAATGGATGAACTGAGCGAGGCGATCGCCAGCAACAACGCCAATGCGAAGAACGCCAATGCCCTGGCCCAGACCGCGTCCGGTGTGGCCACCGAAGGGGCGCGGGCGGTCGAGCAGCTGGTGGCGCGCATGGGGGCGATCAAGGCCTCGGCCGCGCGCATCGTGGACATCACCGGCATGATCGACAGCATCGCCTTCCAGACCAATATCCTGGCGCTGAACGCGGCGGTGGAGGCGGCGCGCGCCGGCAGTGAAGGCCGCGGCTTCGCCGTGGTGGCCAGCGAGGTGCGCAACCTGGCCCAGCACTCGGCCGGGGCGGCCAAGGAAATCAAGAAGCTGATCGGCGAGTCGTCGAGCGAGATCGAGGCCGGCACCGGCATGGCCGAATCGGCCGGCTCCACCATGCGCGCGATGCTGCAGCATGTGCACGAGGTAGCCGGCATCCTCGGTCAGATCCACACCGCCAGCGCGGGCCAGGCCATTGGTGTCACCCAGGTCAGCAAGTCGATCGCCGAGATCGACATGTCGACCCAGCAGAGCGCGGCGATGGTGGAAGAAGCCGCCGCAGCGGCGGCCTCGATGCGCCAGCAGGCGGCCGAGCTGTCGGCGCTGGTGGCGACGTTCAAATTGCGCAGCGCGCTCGCCGCGCCGGAGCAGCCACATCGGCGCCTGCTCGAAGCGGCTTAACCGGCGTTCAGATCGCCGCCAATGCGCGGCGCAGATCCTCACGCTGGTCGTCGACGTGCTCGATGCCCACCGACAGGCGAATGAGCCCGTCGCCGATACCGAGTTCGGCGCGCTGCTCCTGCGGAATGGTGGCGTGGGTCATCAGGGCCGGATGCTCGATCAGGCTTTCCACGCCGCCCAGGCTTTCGGCCAGGGTGAACACCTCGCAGGCCTCCAGGAAGCGGCGCGCGCCGGCGGTGTCGGTGTCGAGGTCGATCGACACGATGCCGCCGTAGCCGTGCATCTGGTGGCGCGCCAGCGCGTGCTGCGGATGGGATTCCAGGCCCGGGTAGTAGACCTTTGCTACCCGCGGCTGTTGCTCGAGCCAGCTGGCCAGCAGCAGGGCGTTGGCATTGCTGCGTTCGACGCGCAGGGCCAGGGTCTTGATCCCGCGTAGCACCAGGAAGCTGTCGAACGGCCCCTGGATGGCGCCCACCGCATTCTGGATGAAGCCGAGCTTCTCGGACAGGCCGGTCTGGGCGTCGCCGGCGCCGACCACGGCCACGCCGCCGATCACATCCGAGTGGCCGTTCATGTACTTGGTGGTGGAGTGCACGACGATGTCGAAGCCGTGCTCCAGCGGACGCTGGTTGATCGGGCTGGCGAAGGTGTTGTCGCACACGCTGATGATGCCGCGCGCGTGGCAGATCCCGGCGATGGCGGTCAGGTCGGCCAGCTTGAGCATCGGGTTGGTCGGGGTCTCGACCCACACCATGCGCGTCTCGGGCTTGATGGCGGCGGCCAGCGCGTCGGGGTCGGACAGGTCGACGTAGGTGAACGACAGGCCGGCGCTGTCGCGGCGCACGCGTTCGAACAGGCGGTAGGTGCCGCCATACATATCGTCGCCGGCTACGATGTGCGAGCCGGCCGGCAGCAGTTCGAGCACCGCCGCAATGGCAGCCAGCCCGGAAGCGAAGGCGAAGGCGGCGCGGCCGCCCTCGATGTCGGCCACGCAGCGCTCGAGCGCCCAGCGCGTCGGGTTGTGCGAGCGTCCGTAGTCGAGGCCCTTGTGCACGCCGGGGCTCTCCTGGCGGAAGGTCGAGGTGGCGAAGATCGGCGGCATCACGGCGCCGGTGGCCGGTTCGGGCGACTGGCCGCCGTGGATGACGCGGGTAGCCAGGTGCCGTTTGAATTCGATTGGATTGGTCAAGACAGGGTCCTTCGCAGATGGTTGAGCAGGTCGTAGCGCGTGATCAGGCCGTAGAAGGTTGGCCCGTCGGCAATGACGGCGGTCAGGCCGCGGTCGAGGATCTCGCGCAGCTGGCCCATGCTCGCCGCCGGATGCAGGGTTTGCAGGTCGGACGTCATGGTGCCGGACACCGGCCCATTGAAGCGCGCGGTATCTTGCGTCACCTGGTACAGCAGGTCGGATTCGTCGATCAGGCCCAGCAGCCGGCCGCCGGCGTCGACCACCGGCAGCTGCTGCACGTCGCTCGAGCGCATGCGGTTGAAGGCGGTGAGCAGGGTGTCGTCGGGCGAGAGCGTGATGACTTCTCCGGCGTCGTGGCGGCGGCCGATCAGGTCGCGCAGGTCGCCTGTCTTAGGCCGCGTGATCAGGCCCTGGTCGACCATCCAGCCGTCGCTGTACACCTTGGAGAGGTAGCGGGTGCCGGTGTCGCACACGAAGGTGACCACGCGCCTGGGGCGGGTCTGGGCGCGGCAGTAACGCAGCGCGGCCGCCAGCAGGGTGCCGGTGGAAGAACCCGCCAGGATGCCTTCCTGCTGCAGCAGCAGGCGCGCAGTCGAGAAACTTTCTTCATCGCTGATGGTGTAGGCGGTTTTTACGCGCGACAGGTCGGCGATGCCGGGGATGAAATCCTCGCCGATGCCCTCGACCGCCCACGAGCCCGCATGTTGCGAGACGTGGCCGGTCTCGACGTACTCGGCCAGGATCGAGCCTTTCGGGTCGGCCAGGACGAATTCGAGCAGGGGCTGGGTCTTTTTAAAGTAGCGCGACAGGCCGGTGAGGGTGCCGCTCGATCCGACCCCGACCACGATGGCGTCGAGCTTGTGGTTGGTCTGGTCCCAGAGTTCAGGGCCGGTCGTCGTTTCGTGGGCGCGCGGATTGGCCGGATTGTTGAACTGGTCGGCGAACCAGGCGCCGGGGATCTCCTTCGCCAGGCGCGCGGCGTAGTCCTGGTAATACTCGGGATGGCCCTTGCCGACGTCGGAGCGGGTCAGGTGGATCTCGGCGCCGAGCGCCTTCAGGTGCAGGACTTTTTCGGCCGCCATTTTATCGGGCACGACCAGCACCACGCGGTAGCCCTTGATGCGCGCCACCAGCGCCAGGCCGAGGCCGGTATTGCCGGCCGTGGCCTCGATCACGGTGCCGCCGGGCTGCAGCAGGCCGTCGTGCTCGGCCTGCTCGATCATGGTCTTGCCGATGCGGTCCTTGATGGAGCCGCCCGGGTTCTGCGATTCGAGCTTGAGGAACAGCTGGCAGGGGCCGGTATCGATCCGGGTGACTTCCACCAGCGGGGTATCGCCGATCAGCGAAAACAGTGCAGCTTGCGACGCGTGTTGCATATTGCCTCCGTTAAGCCGGCCAGCCGGCGCGGGTAGCGCAAGGGAACCGCGGCGGGCAGGCGTGCTACGACGACTGGCGCGGATCGGCGCCAGCTCTGAAGGATCATGATACGAGTTTTTGTCGAGCGCTGCTTTGGAGAAGCTTAAAGTTTTGCTAAGGCTCGGTTTTGAGGCGGCGCCACAAGGTGGTGCGGCTGATGCCAAGGTGCTGCGCGGCAAGATCGCGCTGTCCGCCGAAGCGCGCCAGCACCGCCGCCGTCGACTCGCGCGCCGGCCCAGGCGCGGACAATGCGTCGACAGGTGGCGCCGCTTGCCGTCCCAGTTCCGGCGCCACCGACAGCATGAAGGCCGGCGTCAAGGCCTGCAGCGGCTCGGCCGCCAGGAACAGGGCGACCCGCTCCATCAGGTTGCGCAGCTCGCGCACATTGCCCGGCCAGGCATAGGAAGCGAGCAGGGGCGCGCAAGCCTTGACCTCGGCCGCCAGGTTCGGATGCGGGCGCGCATCGAGCGCGGCCAGTGCATGCTTGAGCGACCATTCGGCCAGCTGCGCGATGTCTTGCGCGCGGGCGCGCAGCGGCGGCAAGGCCAGGCGCAGCACCGCCAGCCGATAGAACAGGTCGGCCCGAAAACGTCCCTCGCGCATCCGCGCTTCGAGGTCGCAGTGGGTGGCGCTGATCACGCGCACGTCGATCGGCACCGGGCGCGTGCCGCCGACCCGCATTACCTCGCGTTCTTCCAGCACGCGCAGCAGACGGGTCTGCAGGGCCAGCGGCATTTCGCCGATCTCGTCCAGGAACAGGGTGCCGCCATTGGCGGCCTCGAACAGGCCGGCGTGGCCGCCGCGGCGCGCGCCGGTGAACGCGCCTTCCTCGTGGCCGAACAGTTCCGATTCCAATAATGACTCGGCGATCGCGCCGCAGTTCACCGCCACGAAGGGACGGTTGGCGCCACGGCGCGGACTTTCGCGGTGGATCGCCTGGGCCACCAGTTCCTTGCCGCTGCCGGTCTCGCCCTCGATCAGGACGGTGCTGGGCGAACGCGCATACAGCACCACGGTCTGGCGCAGGCGCTCCATCGCGGGGGAGTCGCCACGCAAGTCGTTCATGCCGCGCTGCGCGCGTTGTTCGGCTCCCTTGCGCCGTCCACGGCCGGCTTCGAGCCGGGTCAGGCGCGCCAGTTCCAGCGCGTCGTCGAAGGCCTGGCGGATCGAGGCGGCCGAATACAGGAACACGCCGGTCAGCCCGGCTTCCTCGGCCAGGTCGGTGATCAGTCCGGCGCCGACGATCACGGCGATGCCCTCGGCCTTGAGCTCGTGCACCGCGGCGCGCGCGTCCTCGCGCGTCACGTAGGTGCGCTGGGCCAGGTCGAGGCCGAAGGTGGCGGCGAAGTCGCCCAGTTCCGGCAGCGGCGCCTGGTAGCTGATCACGCCGATCCGGTTCGAGACCCGGCGCGCCCGCGCCAGCGCTTTCAATACGTCGAAGCCGCTTGCCTTGGCCGCCACCACCGGCACCGACACCCGGCCCTTGAGCCAGGCGGCATTCGAGCCGGCCGCGATGACCACGTCACAGTGCTCAGTAGCCAGGCGCTCGCGGATATGTTTCGCAGCCTCGTCAAAACCAAGATGCAGCGGTTCGATCAAAGCTAGATGGTCGTATTCGACGGTGATATCCCGGAACAGCTCGGACAGGCGCGAGACGGAGACGGTCCAGATGACGGGCTTGTCGCCGGCGTCGAGCGGAGAGCGGGGTGCATTCATGTTTCAAGTTTAGTGCATTTTTCAGCGCCAAGTTTCAATTTGAAACGCCGCGGCGTAATCGAACGAGCGGTCAATTACTTTTATGCCGTAAGAATCCGGTAAGGGGCCGCCCGTAGGATGGGTCTCAGCCGCAAAGGCAACACCAGAAAAATCAGGAGACAAAAGTGGATCAAGACGTTGTACAAAGGGTCAAGAGCGACCCGAATTACCAAAAGCTCAAACAGACCCGTTCCAAGTTCGGCTGGACGCTGACCTGGGCCATGATGATCGTGTACTACGGCTTCACGCTGCTGGTCGCCTTCAACAAGGAGTTCATGGGTTCCCGCATCGGTGAAGGCGTCATGACCTGGGGCATTCCCCTGGGCCTGTTCGTCATCGTGTTCACCGTCGTCATCACCGGCATCTATGTGCGCCGCGCCAACCGCGAATACGACGAACTGAGCGACGCCATCAAAGCGAAAGTGGGTGCCTGATGAAACGCTTCCACACCTCAGTCGCTCTGGCCCTGCTGGCTGCCGCCGGCATCGCCCACGCTGCCCCTGACCTCGGCCAGGGCGTCAAGCAAGCCACCAACTGGACCGCCATCATCATGTTCGGCGTGTTCGTGCTCGGCACCCTGTACATCACCAAGTGGGCCGCCGCCAAGACCCGCTCGGCATCCGACTTCTATACCGCCGGCGGCGGCATCACCGGCTTCCAGAACGGCCTGGCGATCGCGGGCGACTTCATGTCGGCCGCTTCGTTCCTGGGTATTTCCGCCGCCGTGTTCCTGGACGGCTTCGATGGCCTGATCTATGCGATCGGCTTCCTGGTCGGCTGGCCCGTCATCACCTTCCTGATGGCCGAGCGCCTGCGCAACCTGGGCCGCTTCACCTTCGCCGACGTGGCCTCGTACCGCTTCGCCCAGAAGCCGATCCGCGTGTTCGCGGCCTCCGGCACGCTGGTCGTGGTTGCCTTCTACCTGATCGCGCAGATGGTCGGCGCCGGCCAGCTGATCAAGCTGCTGTTCGGCCTGGACTACTGGATCGCGGTGGTGCTGGTTGGCGCACTGATGATGGTCTACGTGCTGTTCGGCGGCATGACCGCCACCACTTGGGTGCAGATCATCAAGGCCGTGCTGCTGCTGTCGGGCGCCTCGTTCATGGCGTTCTCGGTGCTGGCCCAGTACAACTTCAGCCCATCGCTGCTGTTCCAGACCGCGACCGAACTGCACGCCAAGGGCGATGCGATCATGGGTCCGGGCAGCTTCATCAAGGATCCGATTTCCGCGATATCGTTCGGCATGGCGCTGATGTTCGGCACCGCCGGCCTGCCGCACATCCTGATGCGCTTCTTCACCGTCCCGAGCGCCAAGGAAGCACGTAAATCGGTGCTGTGGGCGACCACCTGGATCGGCTACTTCTACATCCTGACCTTCATCATCGGCTTCGGCGCGATCGTGCTGGTGGGCACCAACCCTGCCTTCAAGGATGCTGCCGGCGCGCTGCTGGGCGGTAACAATATGGCGGCGGTCCACCTGGCGCAAGCCGTGGGCGGCGACGTGTTCCTGGGCTTCATCTCGGCCGTGGCCTTCGCGACCATCCTGGCGGTGGTGGCCGGCCTGACCCTGTCGGGCGCCTCGGCGGTCTCGCATGACCTGTACGCTACCGTCTTCAAGAAAGGCCAGGCGACCAGCGAGAACGAACTGAAAGTGTCGAAGATCACCACCATCTGCCTCGGCATCATCGCCGTGTTGCTGGGTATTGCCTTCGAGAAGCAGAACGTCGCCTTCATGGTGTCGCTGGCCTTCGCAATCGCCGCGTCGGCCAACTTCCCGGTGCTGTTCATGTCGGTACTGTGGAAAGACTGCACCACCCGCGGGGCCACCGTGGGCGGCTTCCTGGGCCTGACGACCGCGGTCGTCCTGACCATGCTGTCGAAATCGGTGTGGGTCGATGTGCTGGGCAATAGCGCAGCGATCTTCCCTTACGCGTCGCCGGCGATCTTCTCGATGGCGGTCGGCTTCTTCGGTATCTGGATCTTCTCGATCACCGACAAGGGCCCACGTGCCCGTATCGACCGCGCCGGCTTCGAGGCGCAGGAAGTGCGCGCCGAGACCGGTATCGGTGCGGCGGGTGCGTCGGCGCACTAAACCGACCTTAAGCAGGTAGAAGGGGGCGGCCTGTGAAGGCCGCCCTTTTTTATTTCGCTGCCGTCGCATCCCATGGGCCGATGCTGAAAGCCGCACCTTCGATGTGGCGAACGGCGGGTTCGCCGGCGAGAAAGTCCTGCAAGCCCGCCATGAACGTCTGGTGGTCGTCGCTCGTTTCGAAGTTCGGGGTGTGATCTTCCAGCGTCTGCCAGCGCACGATGAGCGTGAACTGTTGCGGCAGCTCGATCCCGGGCGCCAGCAAATGGCCCCGATAACCCTTTGCGCGGGTGAGCAGGTGAGCGACGTCGGCAAATGCATGCCTGAATGCGTCGGTGCGGTCGGGCCGGACGAGCAGGGTGGCGATTTCGTAAACCATGATATTCCTTTCGAAGTGAATGGAGCGACTCAGGCTTGTGCGCTGGTGTGATCGGCCAGCGGTCCCACCGCGATCGCGATCTTTCCCCTGAGGCCATTGTCACGGCTTTCCAGCCGCGCATGGGCAAGCGGGATGTCGGCCAGCGAATAGACGGCGCCGACATGGGGTTTCAGCTGGCCGCGCTCGATCAGGGCGCTCAGTTCGTCGAGCTTGCCGCGGTTCTGGCGGGTGAAGACGAAGTGGTAGCTGGCATTCTTGCCCCAGGCCTGGATCAGGTTCTGCGGCGCCGCGATGTCCACGATGGAGACGACGCGGCCGAGTTGCGCCAGCACGTCCGGGCTACGCGTCAGGGTGTCGCCACCGATGGTGTCGAATACCACGTCGACGCCGTGGCCGCCAGTTTCGCGCTGGATGGCTTCGACGTAATCCTCTTTCGTGTAATCGATGACGACGTCGGCGCCCAGGGAGCGTGCGAACTCGAAATTGTCTTCCTTCACCGTGGTGAACACGCGGGCGCCCATGGCTTTGGCGACCTGGATCACGACGTGGCCCACGCCCCCCGCGCCGCCATGGATAAGGATGCTTTCCCCGGCTTTCAGCTGTGCGCGCACGGCGAGGGCTTCCCAGGCGGTGCCGCCGACAAGGGTCAGGCTGGCGGCTTCGAGATGGGTCAGCGACGCCGGTTTCTTGCCGACGATGCTCTCGGCGGCGACATGGTATTCGGCATAACTACCGGGGCCATCGAAGATTTGCGGGGTGTACCAGACTTCGTCGCCTGGCGCGAACGCGGTCACGCCGGGACCGACTTCCTCGACCACGCCCGAGACGTCGTGGCCGGTGATGCCCGGCAGCGGCACCAGGTCGGCATAGTCGCCGCGGCGGACCTGGTAGTCCAGGGGATTGATGGAGGTGGCTTGCACCCGGACCAGCACCTGGCCGGCCTGCGGTACGGGTTTCGGCACGTCGCGCAGTTCAAACGATTGCGGGCCGCCAAAAGAAGTGAGCACTTGAGCTTTCATGATTGTTCCTCGTTTCGTTAAAAAGGGATATCGGGAATTACCGATATGTAGTGGTAAAAAAATTTACAGCTCTTTGCCAATGATCTCGGCGAGCGCACTGATGGCTGCTTCATTGCGCTTGTAGTACGTCCACTGTCCAATGCGCCTGACTTCCACCAGGCCGGCTCTTTGCAGTGTTGCGAGATAATCGGACACGGTCGACTGTGACAAGCCGACACCTTCCTGGATGCTGCTGACACAGACGCCAACCGTGTGGACATCGCCCTCATCCTGCGGAGGGAAATGATTCTCGGGATCCTTCAAGCCTTTCAAGATGTCAAGGCGTGTGCGGTTCGAGAGGGCTTTGAAGATGTCTAGCAGTTCCATGGATTCCAGTATATCGGGATATCCCGATATGTCAAGCGACGCGTTTGGAGCGCATTAGCGTTTTAAGCTGGGCTTAATTGTTTCAGTTGTTGCATCTTATTGTTTCAGTATGAAACGATGGGGCGCAAGAGGAATGCCGGGGCGCTCACCGTGATGTACGCTAAGTGTTTGAATATAGTGAAAAATTACTGTCAAGTGCCGGAAGGATCAGGGCTGGCACGCGGTTTGCAATAGCAGGTTCGACACCCACCGCATCTGAAAGGACACCGCATGACCAAGCTCTCCGCCGGCGCCGCATTCCGCAAGGCAATGCAGGAAGAATCCCCATTGCAAGTGGTCGGCGCAATCAACGCCAACCACGCCCTGCTGGCCCAGCGTGCCGGCTTCAAGGCGATCTACCTGTCCGGCGGCGGCGTGGCGGCGGGTTCGCTGGGCTTGCCGGATCTTGGCCTCTCGAACCTGGACGACGTCCTGATCGACGTGCGCCGCATCACCGACGTGTGCGACCTGCCGCTGCTGGTCGACGTCGACACCGGTTTCGGCGCCTCGGCCTTCAACGTCGCGCGCACCGTGCGCACCCTGGCCAAGGCCGGCGCCGCCGCCTGCCACATCGAAGACCAGGTCGGCGCCAAGCGCTGCGGCCACCGTCCGGGTAAGGAAATCGTCAGCAAGGACGAGATGGTCGACCGCATCAAGGCGGCGGCCGATGCCCGCCCATACGACGAGTTCGTAATCATGGCGCGCACCGACGCGCTGGCCGTCGAAGGCCTGGATGCCGCCATCGAACGCGCCGTGGCCTGCGTGGAAGCCGGCGCCGACATGATCTTCCCCGAGGCGATGACGAGCCTGGAGATGTATAAACAGTTCGCCGACGCGGTCAAGGTGCCGGTGCTGGCCAATATCACCGAGTTCGGTTCCACGCCGCTGTTTACCGTCGATGAACTGAAAGGCGCCGGCGTCGGCCTGGTGCTGTATCCGCTGTCGGCCTTCCGCGCGATGAACAAGGCGGCCGAGAACGTGTACAACGCGATCCGCCGCGACGGCACCCAGCAGAACGTGCTCGACACCATGCAGACGCGCGCCGAACTGTACGACCGCATCGACTACCATAGCTATGAACAGAAGCTCGACGCGCTGTTCGCCCAGAACAAAGCGAAATAAGGAGAACCGAGGATGACGACCCAGAACAACGAGACCCCAACCTTCAAGCCGAAGAAATCCGTGGCCCTGTCCGGCGTCGCCGCCGGCAATACCGCGCTGTGCTCGGTCGGCAAATCGGGCAATGACCTGCACTACCGCGGCTACGACATCCTGGACGTGGCCGACGCCTGCGAATTCGAGGAGATCGCCTACCTGCTGGTGCACGGCAAGCTGCCGAACGAGGCCGAGCTGCGCGGTTATAAAGCCAAGCTGCGTTCGCTGCGCGGGCTGCCTGCCGCCGTCAGGAGCGCGCTCGAGGCGGTGCCGGCCGGCGCCCATCCGATGGACGTGATGCGTACCGGCGTGTCGGTGCTGGGCTGCACCTTGCCCGAGAAGGACGACCACAATCTTGCCGGCGCGCGCGACATCGCCGACCGCCTGATGGCCTCGTTCGGCTCGATGCTGCTGTACTGGTACCACTACAGCCATGCTGGCCGCCGCATCGAAGTGGAAACCGACGACGACTCGATCGGCGGCCACTTCCTGCACCTGCTGCACGGCTTCAAGCCGAGCGAATCCTGGGTGCAGGCGATGCACACCTCGCTCATCCTGTATGCCGAGCACGAATTCAATGCCTCGACCTTCACCGCCCGCGTGATCGCCGGCACCGGTTCCGACATGCACTCGGCCATCACCGGCGCCATCGGCGCGCTGCGCGGTCCGAAACACGGCGGCGCCAACGAAGTGGCGCTCGACATCCAGAAGCGCTACGAAAACGCCGACGAAGCCGAAGCCGACATCCGCAACCGCGTGGCCAACAAGGAAGTCGTGATCGGCTTCGGCCACCCGGTGTACACGATCTCGGACCCGCGCAATAAAGTGATCAAGGAAGTGGCGCGCTCGCTGTCTTCCGAGGCCGGTTCGATGAAGATGTTCGACATCGCCGAACGCCTGGAGTCGGTGATGTGGGATGTGAAAAAGATGTTCCCGAACCTGGACTGGTTCTCGGCCGTGTCGTACCACATGATGGGCGTGCCGACCGCCATGTTCACGCCGCTGTTCGTCATCTCGCGCACCTCGGGCTGGGCTGCCCACGTCATCGAGCAGCGCATCGACAACAAGATCATCCGCCCGAGCGCGAACTACGTCGGTCCGGAAGACCTGCAGTTCGTGCCGCTGGCCGAACGCAAGTAACTTATTCAGCACCACAGCATCTCGCACGTCGTTCCCGCGTAGGCGGGAACCCAAGTTGGTATGCAGGCCACAAGCACATTCGTGGCTACGCACCTAAACTTGGGTCCCCGCCTTTGCGGGGACGACGGTTTTACGGCTAACTTATGGATCGAGCCGCATCATGAATTCGAATCACCTGAAACCGCTGCCGGGCACCGACCTGGAGTACTTCGACACGCGCGCCGCGGTCGACGCCATCCAGCCCGGCGCCTACGACACCTTGCCCTACACCTCGCGGGTGCTGGCCGAGAACCTCGTGCGCCGCTGCGATCCAGCTTGCATGACCGACTCGCTCAAGCAGATCATCGAACGCAAGCGCGAGCTCGATTTTCCCTGGTTCCCGGCGCGCGTGGTCTGCCACGACATCCTGGGCCAAACCGCCCTGGTCGACCTGGCCGGCCTGCGTGACGCCATTGCGCTGCAAGGGGGCGATCCGGCCCTGGTCAATCCGGTGGTGCCCACCCAGCTGGTGGTCGACCACTCGCTGGCCGTCGAATGCGGCGGCTTCGATCCGGACGCGTTTACCAAGAACCGCGCGATCGAGGATCGCCGCAACGAAGACCGCTTCCACTTCATCGACTGGACCAAGAAGGCCTTCCAGAACGTCGACGTGATCCCGCCCGGTAACGGCATCCTGCACCAGATCAACCTGGAACGCATGTCGCCCGTGATCCAGGTGGAGAACGGCGTGGCCTATCCGGACACGCTGGTCGGCACCGACTCGCACACGCCAATGGTCGATGCGCTGGGCGTGATCGCGATCGGTGTCGGCGGCCTGGAGGCAGAAAGCGTGATGCTGGGCCGCGCCTCGTACATGCGCCTGCCCGACATCGTCGGCGTCGAGTTGACCGGCCGGCCCAGTCCCGGCATCACCGCCACCGACACCGTGCTGGCGCTGACCGAGTTCCTGCGCAAGTCGAAGGTCGTCTCCGCCTACCTCGAGTTCTATGGCGAGGGCGCAGCCGCACTCACCCTGGGCGACCGCGCGACCATCTCGAATATGGCGCCGGAATTCGGCGCCACCGCCGCGATGTTCTACATCGACGAGCAGACCATCAAGTACCTGCGCCTGACCGGCCGCGAGGACGAGACCGTGCACCTGGTCGAGACCTATGCGAAACAGGCCGGCCTGTGGGCCGACAGCCTGCGGAATGCCCAGTACGAACGTACCCTGAGCTTCGACCTGTCCAGCGTGGTGCGCAATATCGCCGGCCCGTCGAACCCGCACAAGCGCGTACCGACCTCGGAACTGGCGGCGCGCGGCATTGCCGGTAAAGTGGAAAACGAACCAGGCCTGATGCCCGACGGCGCCGTGATCATTGCCGCCATCACCAGCTGCACCAACACCAACAACCCGCGCAATATGGTCGCCGCCGGCCTGCTGGCGCGCAACGCTAACCGCGCGGGCCTGCTGCGCAAGCCCTGGGTCAAGAGTTCGCTGGCGCCGGGTTCGAAAGCCGTGGCCCTGTATCTGGACGAAGCCGGCCTCACGCCCGAGCTGGACAAGCTTGGCTTCGGCGTTGTGGCGTTTGCCTGCACCACCTGCAACGGCATGAGCGGCGCGCTCGACCCGGCCATCCAGCAAGAGATCATCGCGCGCGACCTGTATGCGACCGCCGTCCTGTCGGGCAACCGCAACTTCGACGGCCGCATCCACCCGTATGCCAGGCAGGCCTTCCTGGCGTCGCCGGCGCTGGTGGTCGCGTATGCGATCGCCGGCACCATCCGCTTCGACATCGAGAAGGACGTGCTGGGCTTGGACGCCGCCGGCAAGGAGATCCGGCTGGCCGACCTGTGGCCATCGGACGACGAGATCGATGCCGTGGTCGCCGCCAGCGTCAAGCCCGAGCAGTTCCGCAAGGTCTATACGCCGATGTTCGCGCGTGTCGTCGACGATGGCGCCGCGGTCAGCCCGCTGTACGACTGGCGTCCGATGAGTACTTACATTCGTCGGCCGCCGTACTGGGAAGGCGCGCTGGCAGGCGAGCGCACCCTCTCCGGCATGCGCCCGCTGGCGGTCCTGGGCGACAACATCACCACCGACCACCTGTCGCCGTCGAACGCGATCATGCTCGATTCGGCCGCCGGCGAATACTTGGCGAAGATGGGTTTGCCGGAAGAAGACTTCAATTCCTACGCCACCCATCGCGGCGACCACCTCACCGCGCAGCGCGCGACCTTCGCCAATCCGACCTTGAAGAACGAGATGGTCAAGGATGGCCTGGGCAATGTGATGGCCGGCTCGCTGGCGCGCATCGAGCCGTCGGGCGAAGTGACCCGCATGTGGGAAGCGATCGAGCATTATATGGAGCGCAAACAGCCGCTGATCGTGGTGGCCGGCGCCGACTATGGCCAGGGTTCGTCGCGCGACTGGGCGGCCAAGGGCGTGCGCCTGGCGGGCGTGGAAGCGATCGTGGCTGAAGGTTTCGAGCGCATCCACCGCACCAACCTGGTGGGCATGGGCGTGCTGCCGCTGGAGTTCAAACCGGGTATGAATCGCATCACGCTCGGCATCGACGGCACCGAGACCTTCGACGTGGTGGGCGAGCGCACGCCGCGCGCCGACCTGACGCTGGTGATCCACCGCAGGAACGGAGAACAGCTCGAGGTCGTGGTGACCTGCCGCCTCGATACGGCCGAGGAACTCGCCATCTATGAAGCGGGCGGGGTGCTGCAACGCTTCGCCCAGGACTTCCTTGAATCGTCGGCGCCCAAGGCGGCGGCCTGATGGAGAACCGCACCATGTCCCACGTCCCCCAAATCAGGATCCCCGCCACCTATATGCGCGGCGGCACCAGCAAAGGCGTGTTCTTCAAGCGCGAAGACTTGCCGGCGTCGGCTCGCGAAGCCGGCGCCGCGCGCGACGCGCTGCTGCTGCGCGTGATCGGCAGCCCCGACCCTTACGGCAAGCAGATCGACGGCATGGGCGGCGCCACTTCCAGCACCAGCAAGGCCGTCATCGTCGAGCGCAGCACCCGTCCCGGCCATGACGTCGACTACCTGTTCGGCCAGGTGGCGATCGACAAGCCTTTCGTCGACTGGAGCGGCAACTGCGGCAACCTGTCGGCCGCGGTCGGGCCCTTCGCCATCGCCAATGGCCTGCTCGACCCCGCGCGGGTGCCGCAGGATGGCATCGCAGTCGTGCGCATCTGGCAGGCCAATATTGGCAAGACCATCATCGCCCATGTGCCGATGACGGATGGCCAGGTCCAGGAAACGGGCGACTTCGAGCTCGATGGCGTGACCTTCCCGGCGGCCGAGGTGCAGCTGGAATTCATCGATCCGGCGGCCGAGGAGGAGGGGAGCGCCGGTGCTATGTTCCCGACCGGGAACCTGGTCGACGAACTGGACGTGCCCGGCGTCGGCACCCTGAAGGTGACCATGATCAACGCCGGCATCCCGACCATCTTCGTCGAGGCGGGTGCGGTCGGCTATGACGGCACCGAGCTGCAGGACACGATCAATGGCGATGCGCGCGCGCTGGCCATGTTCGAGACCATCCGCGCCCACGGCGCGCTGCGCATGGGCCTGATCGCGAGCATCGAGGACGCCGGCAAGCGCCAGCACACCCCGAAGGTCGCCTTCGTCGCGAAAGCGGCGGGCTACCTCTCGTCCGGCGGCAGGCAGGTGGCGCAGGGCGACATCGACCTGCTGGTGCGCGCGCTCTCGATGGGCAAGCTGCACCACGCGATGATGGGGACGGCGGCGGTGGCGATCGGCACCGCGGCGGCGATTCCCGGCACCCTGGTCAACCTCGCGGCCGGCGGCGGAGAACGCAGCGCGGTGCGCTTCGGCCACCCTTCCGGCACCCTGCGCGTGGGCGCCGAAGCGGTGCAGCGGGACGGCGCCTGGAGCGTCAGCAAGGCCATCATGAGCCGCAGCGCGCGAGTCTTGATGGAAGGGCGGGTATGCGTGCCGGGTGACGCCTTTTGAAGTTTTGGGACGACGTCCGCGCGGTGTCGCTTTCTTGCCGCAAGCAGTTCAATTGCAGGCCGGTTTCGGGTTATGATGATCGCCCTTGTTGCCACTCGGCAACTCAAGGCAACCATGAGTATTAGCCGCGACTGCAACAACCGATGGATGGATTTTCGAACCTGCAATTAGCTGACGTTGCGGACGCCGGTGGATACGACGCGGACCTGGCGCAGCTGGCGGACCTGTCCGCCTTGCGGCGCATGGTGCGCGAGCAGCGCGCCGTGTTCGAGAACGCGCCGGTCGGCATCGCCGTCACCCAGCCCGACCGGATCCGCTCGTTCAATCCGCGCGCGGGGGAGATGTTCGGCTTCGCGCAGGACGAGGTCGGCAGTATCGCGCCGGCCGAGGTCTGCGCCTCGCCCGAGGATTACGAGGCCTTGATCCGGGAAGCGTTCGCGGTGCTGGCCGGGGGCGGCCTGTTCGAGAAGAGCGAGCAGCAGTTCCGGCGCCGCGACGGCAGCAGTTTCTGGGCCCGCCTGCGCGGCTGCGCGGTCGAACCGGGCAACCGCGACGCCGGCACAATATGGATCGTCGAGGACGTGACCGAGGCGCGCCAGGCGATGAGCGAGGTGCAGGCGATCATGACCAATGCCTCGATCGGCATCATGTTCACCCGCAACCGCGTGATCCGCCGCGCCAACCCCGCCTTCTGCCAGATGTTCGGCTATGCCGAGGACGAGCCGCTCGGGGTGTCCACGCGCGTGATCTATCCGGACGAAACCGCCTATCGCCAGCTCGGCGCCGAGGCCTATCCGCAGCTGGCCGATGGCCGGCCGTTCACGACGTCGCGCACCCTGGTGCGCAAGGACGGCACGCCGGCCTGGGTCCAGATGATCGGCTACCAGGTCAATGCGAAAGACCCCGACAAGGGCACGATCTGGATGCTCGAAGACCGTACCCGCGAGCGCAGCGACGAGCAGTCGCTGCGCGAGGCGCTGATGGAAAACCGCGCCATCCTCGACAACGCGGTGCTGGGCATCGCCGTGGTCGAGGGCGGCCGCACCCTGCACTGCAACCGCAAGATGGAAGAGCTGTTCGGCGCGCCGCCGGGCGGCATGGACGGCATCGCGGTGCGTTCGCTGTATCCCGGCCACGCCAGCTGGAAGGAGGCGCGCGAGCTCTCCGGACGCCAGTTCGCATCAGGACAGGCCCACATGGCCGAGCACGAGATGGTGCGGCGCGACGGCAGCCGCTTCTGGGCGCGCCTGTCGGGCCGCCTGTTCGACCTGGCGCAGGCGAGCGGCAGGAGCGTGTGGCTGGTGGACGACGTCACCGCCCAGCGCGAGGCGGCCGACGCCATCCTGCGCGCCCGCGACGAACTCGAAGTGCGGGTGGCCGAGCGCACCGCCGAACTGGCCGGCGCCAACGCCCTGCTGCAGGAAGAGATCAACGAGCGGCGCCAGGCCGAGGCGCGCGTGCACCACATGGCCTACCACGACAGCCTGACCGGCCTGCCCAACCGCGCCATGCTGTCCGAGCGGCTCGATGCGGCGATGCGCGTCGTGGCCTCGGGCGACGCGCCGCAGCAGGGGCAACAGTTGGCCCTGATGTTCATCGACCTCGACCGCTTCAAGAACATCAACGATACCCTCGGCCACATGGTCGGCGACCAGTTGCTGCGCAACGTCGCCCTGCGCCTGGTGACGGCGGTGCGGCCCAGCGACCTGGTGGCGCGCCTTGGCGGCGACGAGTTCGTGGTGCTGATGCCGGGGATCGCCGGCAAGGGCGATGCCGCGGCGGTGGCCGACCGCATCATCGACGCGTTGTCGCTGGCTTGCCAGATCGACGGCCACAGCCTGCACATCTCGCCCTCGATCGGGATCTGCCTGTATCCGGACGACGGGGTCGACGTCGAGACCCTGATGCGCCACGCCGACGCCGCGATGTACCAGGCCAAGGCGGCCGGCCGCAACAATTACCAGTTCTTCACCGAGCGCATGAACCTGGCGGCGGCGCGCCATTTCGAGCTCGAATCGAGCCTGCGCGGCGCCCTGGCGCGGGAAGAGTTCGCGCTGTATTTTCAACCGATCATGTGCACCGAAACGCGCCGCCCGCGTGCGCTGGAAGTGCTGCTGCGCTGGCGCCGCGACGGCGCGCTGGTGGGACCGGACGAATTCATCCCGATCCTGGAGGAGAGCGGCATGATCATGGAAGTGGGCGAGTGGGTGATCCGCAGCGCCTGCGTCCAGGCCATGCAGTGGCAGCGCGAGGGGCTGGAGGTCGTGCCGCTGGCGATCAACCTGTCGGCGCGCCAGTTTACGCACCAGGGCCTGGTCGACTCGATCCGCGCCATCGTCGACGAGACGGGGATCGCACCGGGCCTGGTGGAGTTCGAGATCACCGAGACCGCGCTGATGCAGCACGGCGGCCAGACGCTCGAGATCCTGCGTCAGATAAACGCGATTGGGATGTGCCTGTCGATCGACGATTTCGGCACCGGGTATTCGAGCCTGGCCTACCTGAAGCGCTTCCCGGTCCGCAAGATCAAGATCGATCGCGCCTTCGTGCGCGAGCTGGAGGCCAGTACCGAGGACCGCGCCATCGTGGCGGCGGTGATGGCGCTGGCCAACAGCCTTCAGTTGTCGGTGGTGGCCGAAGGGGTGGAGACCGAAGGGCAGTATGCCTTGCTGCGCTCCTTCGGCTGCCAGTATGCGCAGGGCTATCTGTTCGCGCGGCCGTTGCCGGCGGAGCAGGTGGCTAGCTTGCTGGCGGGGTGATTCCAGCGTACGCTGGACGCGTGGACGGACAAGCCGTCCACCCTACGTGTGTGCGGTAGGGTGGAAGGCTCGCCTTCCACGCGTTCAACCACCGTCAAACGATCGGGCCGCCCGCTGTCAATCCGCCAAGGTCGCCACCACCGGCGCATGATCCGACGGCTGCTCCCACTTGCGCGTCTCGCGGTCGATATGGCAGGCGGTGCAGCGATCGGCCAGTGTCTTCGATAGCAGGATGTGGTCGATGCGCAGGCCGCGGTTGCGGCGGAAGGCCATCTGGCGGTAGTCCCACCAGCTGTATTGCTTCTCGGGCTGTTCGAACAGGCGGAAGGCGTCCGACAGGCCAAGCGCCATCAGCTCCTGCAGCGCGGCGCGCTCTGGCAACGAGAAGTGGATGCGGCCTTCCCATTCGGCCGGGTCGTGCACGTCGCGCGCTTCGGGCGCGATATTGTAGTCGCCCAGGATCGCGAACTGCGCGTGCGCTGCCATTTCCGCCGCCACCCAGGTGCGCAGTGCGTCCAGCCAGGCCAGCTTGTACGTATATTTGTCGGAACCGACTTCCTGCCCGTTCGGCACATAGGCGCAGATGAAGCGCACGCCCCCGATCGTGGCCGCCAGCAGGCGCTGCTGGGGGTCTTCATAATGCGGGTTGTTCCTGACCACGTCCTGGATCGGAAGCTTCGACAGGATGGCCACGCCGTTATAGGTTTTCTGGCCCGAGAACGCGACCTGGTAGCCGGCGGCGTTCAGCTCGGCCAGGGGGAATTTGTCATCCGTGAGCTTGGTCTCTTGAATGCAGACCACATCGACCGGATTGGCTTCCAGCCATTGCAGGAGATGCGAGAGTCGGACTTTCAGGGAGTTTACGTTCCAGGTGACGATCTTCATGTGTTTTCTACTTGTTTGAAAAGATTGCGCTGGCTGGCTCTTGGGGGAGATGCTCTGCCGGGCGAGCGAAACCCGACAGTATAGGTGCTTGCATTGAACCGCGTACAGCACCAGACCAGTATCCATCGACAGAAACAAAAATGCCGCCAGGACGGCGGCATATCGGCCATTCGACGGGGAATGGCTTAGTTATTGAAAAGGCCCGTTTTCTGGGTAACGTCCGCTTCGCTCATGGCATAGCGGCGCACGATGTTCTTGTCGTCATACATCACAACGAGTTCCTTTTTCTTGCCGCTGGCGCTGGCGCCGAACAGGTTCACAATTGGCACGTAGCTGATGGCGTCGGCAGACACGTTCGAGAAGTCGTAGTTCCAGACTTCCAGGCCGCCATCGGTGAAGGTGGTCTTGGTAGGGGAGCCGAACATGGCCCGAACTTCCGACTTGGTGGTTTTGCCTTGGACAATTTTTTGTGCTACGGACGATTCTGTTTCCTTGCGAAGCGACTCGTTGCCCACGCTCTGGCAGCCGGACAGCGTCAAAGCGGCGAAGATGGCGCCGCAGATCAGGAAGTTCTTTTTCATTTCAACCCTTTATTATCGTTTTCGTTAATAGCGCCGCGAAACAATGCTTATTGCGCCATCAATACAATAATTGAACGTAAATAACATTTCAATGAGGAAATAGTAGATGTGCCTTAATAACAACGTAGATATGCATCCGAAATGACGACGTCTTCCGTATTTACGAAGGTGTGTCAGAAAAATTGTTACCAATGTAACTTCATGTAGGGGAATGGATTAATAGACTGTTAAAATCCCTTTCCTGGACATGCCTCGGACACGAGAAGTAGTCGCGGCGCCACACAATGAGATCGGCGAATCGTTGCTATACGGCAATAATAAAATTGCGCCTGTGCAACTTCCGATGTACTATTGGTGCCAAGATGCAGGACGGGGAGAATCCGTTACACAGTCGTCACAAACTATCAAAGCGTGATAGTGGTACTATTGTGAAATATTCGGTTCACGAGTTAATAATCCGAACGCAGATTTGAAAAGGACAGAAATGCGCAGTGCATTTGAAGCGTGGGCTCAGCGTGAGGGCCACATTGTTCGCCGCCGCGAAGACAAGCCCGAGGAATACCTCGTTTTTGAAACCCAGCGCCGTTGGGTGATCTGGCAGGCAGCGCTGGCGCATGGCGCCAAGGCCGCCGCCGACGCGCCGTCGAAGTTCGCCAAGGATGGCGCAGCGCCGGCGATCGCCCAGGACGAGGCTGCCGTGCGCAACCGCGTGCTGAACGAAGTGCTGGACGCCTTCAGCGAACTGGACGAGACCGCCGGCATGGAAGGCGTGCTCAAGGTCATCCAGGGCCTGAAGAAAAAGCAGAAGGCCGAGGCCGAAAAGGTCTGAGCTCGTCCGCATGCCGACGCGTTACCGCCATTACAAGGGCGGCATCTACGAGCTGGTGTGCGAAGCAGTGCTGGAAGCCGATCACACACCCGTGATCGTCTATCGCGGCCAGGATGGTGTCGTGTGGGTAAGGCCCCGTGACGCCTTCTTCGAGACGGTGACGGTCGACGGCAGGATCCTGCCGCGATTCACCCTGCTCGACGCGACGCCCGCTTGACCTGCAGGGCAGGGCTTCAAGAACGGCGCAATGCTGCCGTTAAAGAGGCATCTGCCTCTTGATGGTCGCTATGTCGTTTCTCCTCCGTCCGTTTGCCGCCGCCGTGTTGCCCGCCCTTGCCTTGCTGGGTGGATGCGCGACCATGTCCGAATCGCCCGTGCAGCAGCTCGAGGTGCGCGCCGTGCTCGATTACCTTGAGATCGGCGGGGTCGGTTGCATCCTCAGCAATGACGTTGGCCGCTGGTATATGATCGCCCCGGGGCGCGTGACCATCACCCGCAGCAGCCAGCCGATCTCGATTAGCTGTAAGAAGGGCTCGGCCGCCACTGCCGCCGAAGTCGTCCAGGCCAGGCTCGATACCAGCAACCTGATGGGCAACCTGGTCATCAGCGCGGGGCTTGGCTACTTCGTCGACCGTCATTCGGGGGCGGGTTATGGCTATCCGGCCATCCTGACCGTCGTGATGCAGCCGTCCGCACCGCCAGCCGAGGCGGCGGGCGCGAATCCGCTCGATACGCGGGTGTTCTGAGTTAGCCGGCCCAGTCTCGATTTCCGTTAGCCCCAAAACGTCGTCCCCGCGAAGGCGGGGACCCAAGTTTGCATACGCGGCCACTAAAATTAACTTAAGTGGTTTGCATGGGAGCTTGGGGCCCCGCCTGCGCGGGGAGTCGTTTCTGCCAGTGGCAGAAACGACGTGTATGCGCTGACGAAAAAACCACACGTCAGCGTTCGATCAGCTTAAACCCGATTCATCAGGAACGTGGTCAGCAGCGGCACCGGACGGCCGGTCGCGCCCTTGTTCGCGCCCGATTTCCAGGCGGTGCCGGCGATGTCCAGGTGGGCCCAGGTGTACTTGCGGGTGAAGTTCTCCAGGAAGCAGGCCGCGGTGATCGAGGCCGCGCCCGGGGTGCCGATATTGGCCAGGTCGGCGAAGTTCGACTTGAGCTGGTCGTTGTAGATGTCGCCCAGCGGGAAGCGCCATGCCACGTCGCCGGCCTGCTTGCCGGCGTCCAGCAGCTCCTGGGCCAGGCCGTCGTGGGCCGCGTCGTCGCGCGTGAACAGGCCGCTGGTGTGGTGGCCCAGGGCCACGATGCAGGCGCCGGTCAGGGTCGCGATGTCGACCACGGCGGCCGGTTTGAAGCGCTCGGCGTAGGTGAGGGCGTCGCACAGGATCAGGCGGCCTTCGGCGTCGGTGTTCAGCACTTCGATGGTGGTGCCGTTCATCGCGGTGACGATGTCGCCCGGCTTGGTGGCGCGGCCCGACGGCATGTTCTCGCAGGCGGCGACGATGCCGACCACATTCAGTTTCAGGCCCATCTCGCCGATGGCGCGGAAGGTGCCCAGCACCGAGCCGGCGCCGCACATATCGTATTTCATCTCGTCCATGCCTGGACCAGGCTTGAGCGAGATGCCGCCGGTGTCGAAGGTGATGCCCTTGCCGACCAGGACCACCGGCGCGTCTTTCGACTTGCCGCCGTTGTGCTTGAGGACGATGAACTTCGGCGCTTCATCGCTGCCGCGCGTCACCGACAGGAAGCTGCCCATCTTGAGCGCTTCGAGCTGCTTGCGTTCCAGGACCTCGATCTCGAAGCCATAGTCGTCGGCCAGCTTGCGCGCGGTAGTGGCCAGGAAGGTCGGGGTGCAGACGTTCGGCGACAGGTTGCCCAGTTCCTTCGTCAGGTTCATGCCGTTGGCAATGGCCGCAGCCTGGGTCAGCGTGGCCTTGTCCAGGCCGGCGGCTGGCGCCGCAACGACGATCTTGCGCACACCGGTCAGGGCCGGATCCTTCTTGCTCTTCTGGCCGTCGGTACGGAATTCCGCTTCGCTGGCGCCGATCACCAGGGCGCGCAGCGCCCAGTTTGCGTCGCGCTCTTTCACGCTGTCGAGCGGGAATGCGATAATGGCATCCGCCGCGCCGAGGGTGGAGAACACTTTCAGTGCGGCAGTGACGCCAGTGGTGAAGCTTTTTTCGCTGGCGACGTCGTCGCTACCCAGGCCGACCAGCAGCACGCGCGCGGCGGCCACACCGGCCACGCCGCGCAGCAGCAGGGTCGAACCCGGCTTGCCGCTGATGTCGCCCGACTTGAGCGCCGCGCTGATGTCGCCGTTCACATCGAGTGCTTTTGCCGCAGCCGACAGTTTCTTGTTTTCGTACACCGCAACCGCGATGCAGCCGGATTTCGCAGCGGCCAGGGTGTTTTTTGTGTCGAATGCTTTTATGCTAAAGTCCATTTGGTTCTCCGTTTCGATGTTTGGCGGCGGACTGCCTAATCTGCAATTATAACTACTCTATTGAATGATTTTCCGACGTTCCCTGCAACGTGAACTGGCGAGCTCCGCGGGCGCCACTTTCACGGTGCTGTTTTCCATCCTCGTCACCTGGACCCTGATCGCCATCCTGGGCCGGGCGGCGGGCGGCAAGGTGGCATCCGGCGACGTGCTGGCGCTGATCGTATTCCGCAGCGCCGAGCTGTTGCCGATCATTCTTATCCTGACGTCCTTCATCGCGGTGGTCGCGACCATCACGCGCAGCTATCGCGATTCCGAGATGGTGGTCTGGTTCGCCTCGGGTCAATCCCTCCTTGGATGGATCCGGCCGGTGCTGGTCCTGGGCCTGCCGATGGTGGCCCTGGTCGGCGCGCTGTCCTTCGTCGTCACGCCCTGGGCCAAGATGAAGAGCGCCGAGTTCGTCGAGCGCTTCCAGAAGCGCGAAGACTTGCAGCGCGTGGCGCCGGGCCAGTTCCGCGAATCGAGCTCGAGCGACCGCGTGTTCTTCGTCGAACGCAGCGCCGAGGGTTCGACCGTGGTGCAGAACGTGTTCGTCGGCGGCGTCGACGGCGACAGCCACTCGGTGGTGGTGGCCAAGCAGGGCGTGATCGAATCGGACGGCAAGGGCGGCCAGTTCCTGGTTCTGAGCAATGGCCGCCGCTACGAGGGCGTGCCTGGCCAGGCCGATTTCCAGACCATGGAATTCGAGCGCTACAGCATGCGCGTGGCGACCCAGGCGCCGATGATCGGCGCCGACGTGCCGGTATCGGCGCTGTCCACGCCGGCGCTGCTGATCGCGCCCAACCGCTTTACCCAGGCCGAGCTGCTGGCGCGTATCGCGGCGCCGATCACCTGCCTGGTGCTGATGCTCCTGGCCATCCCACTTGGATTCGTCAATCCGCGCGCGGGTTCGTCGGCCAACCTGATCATCGCCTTGCTGATTTTCTTCACCTATAACAATCTGGTGCGCCTGTCCGAGGCCAGCGTCAAGCAGGGCAAGCTGGCCTTCGCCATGGGCTGGTGGCCATTGCACCTGGCCGCGCTGCTGGTGGTGGTGGGGCTGTTCGCGTGGCGCCTGAACGTGAACCACCGTTATCATCCGCTGGTCCTGATCAGCGCCTTCAAGCGCCGCCGTCACCTGAAGAAAGCGCCGACCGCCAAGCGCGAAGAGGCGCGCGCAGAATGAAAATCCTCCAACGCTATTTCGCCGTCAATATTTTCCAGGCGGTGGCCTTCGTGTTGGCCGCCTTCCTGGCCCTGGTTGCCTTCATGGACCTGACCAGCATCCTGCCGTCGGTCGGCAAGAACGACTTCGGCATGCAGCACGCCTTGCTGTACGTGCTGCTGCTGGTACCGGGCAATGTCTATCAGGTGATGCCGGTGGCCGCCCTGATCGGCACCATCTATACGATGGCGCAATTCGCCTCGAGTTCCGAATTCACCATCATGCGCGCCTCGTCGATGTCGACCCGCCAGGCCGCCATGATGCTGTTCAAGATTGGCGCGGTATTCGTCCTGATCGCCTTCGTGTTCGGCGAACTGATCACGCCGCGCACGGCCCCGATCGCCGAGCGCATGCGCCTGACAGCCAAGGGCGGTTCGGTGTCGGCCGAGTTCCGCTCGGGCATGTGGACCAAGGACAGCGTGCACGCGGACGGCGTGCGCGGCAACATCACCGGCTCGCGCTTCTTCAATGTGCGCCGCATCGCGCCCGATGGCCAGCTCGAAGACGTGCGCCTCTACGAGTTCGACAACAATATGCGCATGCGCTCGATCGTCACGGCGGCGCGCGGCACCTACGGCGGCAACAATACCTGGCGCCTGTCCGACGTCACCGAGACCATGTTCGCCAATAGCCGCGAGCTGGCGGCACCCGGTTCCGCGGTGCCGGCCGGGCAAACCATCCAGAGCACCTATGGCCACGAAACGGCCTCGGTCTCGACCCGCAAACTGGACAGCTACGTGCTCGCGTCCGAGATCACGCCCAAGATCCTGTCTGTGTCTCGCTCCGATCCGGAACGCATGTCGGCCGCCGAACTGGCCGTCTACACGCGCCACCTGGCGGAGAACCGGCAAGAGACCGAACGCTTCAAGGTCGCGTTCTGGAAGAAGGTCGTCGATCCGTTCTCGATCTTCGTGCTGATGGCGCTGGCGCTGCCGTTCGCCTACCTGCACACGCGCAGCGGCGGCGTCAGCCTCAAGATCTTCATCGGCATCATGATCGGGGTGAGCTTCCTGCTCATCAATTCGCTGTTCTCGCACCTGGGCGTGCTGACCATCCTGCCGGCCTTCCTGACGGCGGTGGCGCCGAGCCTGCTGTTCCTGCTGATGGCGCTCGGGGCGCTGTGGTGGGTGGAAAGACACTGATGAAGCACGGACTGATCCTGTTCGCCCATGGCGCGCGCGCCGCTTCCTGGGCCGCGCCGTTCGAGCGCCTGCGCGACGCCACGCAAGCCCGGACGCCGGATGCCGAGGTGGCGCTGGCCTTCCTGGAGCTGATGACGCCCAGCCTGCCAGACACGGTGGCGGCGATGGTTGCGCGCGGCATCGACCAGGTTACCGTGGTGCCGGTATTTTTGGGGCAGGGCGGCCATCTGCTGCGCGACCTGCCGGCCCTGTGCAACACGATCCGCGCCGCGCATCCCGGCCTGCACCTGGACGTGGTCGGCGCCATCGGCGAAGATCCAGGCGTGCAGCGTGCCATGACCGATTATTGCGTGGCCTCGCTCGGTGCCCGGGGCGATTGAACGCCCCGCCGTCGCTACAGCGCCAGGTTGCCGACATGTGACAGCCAGCGCGCAACGACCGCTAGTTCTTCGTCGGAGAAGCCGTCGCTGATCCGGAGGTTCAGCTCCTTGAGCATCTCGCTGCTTTGTGCGCTCGCCTCCGCGCCGGCTTGCGTGAGTCGCAGCCGGGTTACGCGTCCGTCATCGTGGTCGGCAATTCGTTCAATGAGCCCGGAAGCTTCCATGCGCTTGGACAGATTGGTGGTCGCCGCCGGCGCTACCTGCAGTGCTTGCGCAATGTCGCCAACGGTGGCCTGGTTGCGTGACGCCAGCAGAAAAAGAAGCCCGACTTGGGCGGTGCTGATGCCTTCCCACGTTCCAGGCCTGGTTTCGGTCCAGCGCTGCAGTCGTCGCTGCGCTTGATTCAGTAGAAAAACAAAGCGAGGGGACTTGACCTGCTTGCTCATTTTGCACCCTTATTCGTTTCCAGATCATCGCCGAGGTCGCCATGCTCGAGTTGTTCCAGCAGCCAGGATCCGACCCGAGGCCATAAGCGCTCTTCCGAGCGTTTGCGGAAGAATCCCATGTGCCCAATGGCTCGCATGTCAGCCTGGCGCGGTGCAATCTGATGCCGCTCGATCTTCGCGTTGGTCAGCGGTGCAATGAGCATACTGATCGCCGCTGGATTGGCCCAGGGATCGTCGTCGAAGCCCAGCACCAGCAGTGGTATCCGCACACGAGACATGCGCCGCGCGGCATCCACGGCAGGATCATCGAAAAAATAGCGAGGAAGCGTCGTCCAGCGGCTCCACTGGAGCATCACATCGCGCGGCAAGTCCTCGCCGAGTCCGAGCTTGCGTCCTGGCATATAGCCCAGCACCCTGCACAGCAGCGGGGCCAGGACGCGCATGATGACCCAGACCTTGGTTCGTTCTGCAGCTCCATTGATGGTCGCAGTCACGCCGGCATGTGATGCGACGAGCACGGCTGCGCGAAGCGAATTCGTATCCGCTGACAGAGCCAGGGCGTGTCCTCCCAGGCTATGTCCGACAGCCAGCATCGGTAGCGCCGGAAAGCGTGTGATCGCCCACCGTGTGACTGCGCCCACATCATCATCCATCCAGTCGGACATCGACACAGTCGAGCCGCGCAAACTGGCAGGCCGCGACCGTCCCGTGCCGCGGTAGTCGTAAGTTACGACATGCAGACCAAGTTCCACCAGATAGCGTGCGAAGGGCTCGTAATAGCGTTGCGTGACTGCTGTTCCGGGGTGCAGCAGCACAACTGCCTTCGCTCTCGTCGAGGTCCACAAGCTACCTTCGATATTGCCATGGACGGGAAGCGGGATTTGGAACGGTTCTGGATACATCGCATTCGCCACTTAGTTAACGTGTTAACTAAATTAGCATGACTGAGAGCCTGGTACAAGTCACGGAGCAAATGGAAGGTCTTGTAAAGCGTGCTAGGCCGTCTGGTGCTCGCGCCTGGCCAGCGCCTCGCCCATCATCACCAGCACCGGCCCATGGCCCGGCTCGAGGCCGCGCGCAAGGTCGGTGAGCGTCAGGCGCAGGATGCGCTCGTCGGCGCGGCTGCAGTTTTCCACCACCACCACCGGCAGGTCGGCGCGCCGCCCTTCGGCCAGCAGGCGCTCGGCGGTGGCGGCGGCTTCGCGGCCGCCCATGTACTGGACCAGCGTGTCGGTTTCGGGTAATGCGGGATGGTCCGGTTCGTCCGGCGCGGTGCTCGAGGTGAAGAAGGCGACGCTGCGCGCCAGGCCACGTTTCGTCAAAGGCTGCTTGGTCGCGGCGGCGGCGGCGACGGCGGTGGTGATGCCGGGGACGACCTCGACCTCGATCCCTTCGGCCTCCAGCGCGCGCAACTCTTCGTCGGCGCGGCCGAACAGCATCGGATCGCCGCCCTTCAAACGCACGACCAGCGCGTATTTTCGCGCGCACTCGACCAACTGTTCGTTGATCAGGGTCTGCGCCATCGAGCGCTGGCCCGAGCGCTTGCCGACCGAGATCTGGACGGCCCGCACACACAGCTCCAGCATCTCGGACGTGACGAGGGCGTCGTAGAGGACGACATCGGCCTGGGCGAGCAGGCGCGCGCCGCGCACCGTGATGAGATCAGCCGCGCCGGGACCGGCTCCTACCAGATACACTTTGCCCAGCGCCGCCATACTTCCCTCTAGTAACGATTAGTCTTCGATGCGGATCATACCCGCTGCGACGGTCTGGTGGGTCACTTCATCGATCAGGATGAAGGCGCCGGTGGCGCGGATGTCGGCGTAGGCGTCGGCTGCCAGCGGCTGTTGCACGGTCAGCTGCACGCGCGCGATGTCGTTCAGCTTCAGGCCTTCAGCGGGATGGCGTTCTTGCGTGTTCACGTCCAGGATGGTGTCCAGGCGCGCCACCTTGGCCGCCGTCTGGCGCGTGCCGTGCTTGATCCAGTACTTGCGGCGCAGGTCGAGCGGCTCGTCGGCCATCCAGCACACATCGGCCGTCACCTGCTTGAGCAGGGTCGCCGGCTGCTCGCTGCCGGCCAGCATGTCGCCGCGCGAGACGTCCACGTATTCATTCAGCACCAGGGTCACCGACTGGCCGGCCACGGCCGATTCCAGCGAACCGTCAAAGGTGACGATCTCTTTCACCGTCGCGCTCTGGTTCGAGGGCTGCACGGTCAGCTTGTCGCCGACCTTGACCACGCCCGATTCGATGCGGCCCATATAGCCGCGGAAGTCGTTCGCCTCGTGGCCGTTGTGGCGCGCCACCAGCTGCACCGGGAAACGGAACGGCGCGGCGTGCGACTGGTCATAGACCGACAGCGATTCGAGCAACTCGATCAAGGTCGGGCCTTCGTACCAGGCCAGTTTGTCCGAACGGTCCACCACGTTGTCGCCGGCCAGCGCCGACAGCGGTATCGCGGTGATGTCCTTCAGGCCCAGCGATTGCGCGAATTTTTCATATTCGGCCACGATGCGCTCGTAGACGCTGCGGTCGTATTCGACCAGGTCCATCTTGTTCACGGCCACCACCACGTGCTCGATCTGCAGCAGCTTGGCGATGGTCGAATGGCGCTTGGTTTGCGTCAGCAGCTGCACGCTGCCATCGTCGCCCAGCTTCACCTTCGACACGTCGATCAGGATGATCACGGCGTCGGCGGTCGAGGCGCCGGTGACCATATTGCGGGTGTACTGCTCGTGGCCCGGGGTGTCGGCGATAATGAACTTGCGCTTCGGCGTGGCGAAATAACGGTAGGCCACGTCGATTGTGATGCCTTGTTCGCGCTCGGCTTCGAGGCCGTCGGTCAGCAGCGACAGGTCGATGGTGTCGCCCACGGTGCGCTTGTGCTTGGCGCGCGAGACGGCGGCCAGCTGGTCGGCGAAGATGCCCTTGCTGTCGAACAGCAGGCGGCCGATCAGGGTGCTCTTGCCATCGTCCACCGAGCCGGCGGTGATGAAGCGCAGCAGGGTCGAGCCTGCCTGTTGGTTCAGTTTGTCTGTCATGGCGTTCATCAGAAATATCCCGCTTTTTTACGTTTTTCCATCGAGGCTTCCGAGGTCTGGTCGTCCATCCGGGTCGCGCCGCGCTCGGTCACATCGGTGACGGCGGTTTCGGCGATGATGCCGGCCACGGTATCCGCATCGGACGCCACGGGGCAGGTGCACGAGATGTCGCCCACGGTCCGGAAGCGCACGGTGCGCGTTTCGACGGTCTCGCCCTCGCGCGCCGGGGTCAATGGGGTCAGCGGCACCAGCAGGCCGTTACGCGGAATCACTTCGCGCTGGTGGGCAAAATAGATCGGCGGCAGCGCCAGTTTTTCGCGCGCGATGTACTGCCACACGTCCAGCTCGGTCCAGTTCGAGATCGGGAACACGCGCATGTTCTCGCCCGGGTGCACGCGGGTGTTATACAGGTCCCACAGTTCGGGGCGCTGGGCTTTCGGATCCCACTGGCCGAACTCGTCGCGGAAGGAGAAGATGCGTTCCTTGGCGCGCGCCTTTTCTTCGTCGCGGCGGGCGCCGCCGATGCAGGCGTCGAAGCCGTGTTCGGCGATGGTTTCCAGCAGGGTCACGGCCTGGGCCGCATTGCGCGAATCCGTCTGCGGATTGCGCAGGCGCACGGTGCCGCGCTTGATCGAGTCTTCGACGCTGCCGACGATCAGGCGCTCGCCCAGTTCAGCGGCGCGCGCATCGCGGAAGGCGATCACCTCGTCGAAATTGTGGCCGGTGTCGATGTGCACCAGCGGGAAGGGGAATTTGCCCGGGCGGAAAGCCTTCTCGGCCAGGCGCAGCAGGACCACCGAGTCCTTGCCGCCCGAGAACAGCAGGGCGGGATTGCTGCATTCGGCCGCCACTTCGCGCAGGATGTGGATCGCTTCCGATTCCAGCGCGTCCAGGTGGGCGGCGTTCACGTCGCTCAGTACTACATTGTCGCTAACAGTTGTCATCGCTATGCCTGTTCTTTTCTCGGTTCGTGGCTCAAGCGGCCACGGATTTGATGCGAATAAGTTTGCCGTCCACCACATGCAAGCCGCATTCCTTGGATTCCGGGTTTTCCCACCACCAGCGGCCGGCGCGCACGTCCTCGCCCGGCTGGATGGCCCGGGTGCAGGGTTCGCAGCCGATCGACGGGTAGCCGCGGTCATGCAAGGCATTGTAGGGCACGTTGCTGCTGCGCAGGTAGTCCCAGACGTTCTGCTCGCTCCAGTCGGTCAGCGGATTGAACTTCTGCATGCCATGTGCATGATCGTCTTCCTGCACCGCCAGTTCGGCGCGCGTGCTGGACTGGGCGCGGCGCTGGCCGGTGATCCAGGCGCGCTTGCCGGCCAAGGCGCGGCCCAGCGGCTCGACCTTGCGGATACGGCAGCATTCCTTGCGCATCTCGACGCTGTCATAGAAAGCGTTCAGTCCGTGGTCCGCCACGTAGCGCTCGACCGCTTCGGGCTGCGGGCGGTACAGGGCGATATCGTAGTCATACGCCTCCTTGACGCGCTCGATCATCGACAGCGTCTCGGCATGCAGGCGGCCGGTCTCGAGCGAGAAGATCGCGATCGGCAGTTTGGCCTTCAGGATCAGGTCGGTCAGCACCATGTCTTCGGCCGCCAGGCTCGATGCGAACACGGCGGGCGTGAAATCGCGGGCAATACGGGTCAGTATCGCGTGGGTTTCATCCACGCGATGATGCAGGTCGCTCATGCGTAAAGCTCCTAGATGCCGGCGCCGATGTCGCGGTGTTCGGCCGGGGTATCGCGTGGGACCCGGCGGAACAGCGGGATCGGATTGTCGACCGTCGCCTGGTAGGTTTCCGAGAACACCGACAGGCCCTTGAGCGCATCGTGGATACTGCGATCCTGGCGGGTGGCGTAGGCGTCGAAGCCGCAGCGCGCCATCTGGAACAGCTGGTCGCGCAGCACGTCGCCGATCGCGCGCAGTTCTCCGGTCCAGCCCAGGCGCTTGCGCAGGTTATAGGCGATCGAATAGCCGCGGCCATCGGTGAATTTCGGGAAGTCGATGGCGATCACGGCAAAGCGCTGCAGGTCGTCCTTCAGTACGGCGGCGCTCTCGTCCGGCGCCAGCCAGACACCCAGTTCGGCGCGCCCGAGCAGCGCATCGCGCTGGGCCTGCCATACGGTCAGCGGCACGATGATCTTGCCGGCCGGAACTTCCACGGTGTCTGCCGTTTGTCCCTCGTCGAGTTTGAGCACGCTCCAGTCGTCATTGACCACTTCGCGACCCTTGATGATCTGTGGGTGTTGATTAAGCATAGTGGTCCTCTCCAACCAGTTCTTCCGCCGCGATCGGCGTGGCATACACGTGTTCCTTGAATGGGGCGATGCCCAGGCGTTGCGCGGTGTCGACGAAGCGCTCACCTTCGATGCGACAGCGGACATAGACTTCGAGCAGGCGTCCGATCACCTCCGGCATCTGCACCGCCGAGAACGACGGGCCGATGATCTTGCCGATGGCGGACTCATTGCCCTGGGCGCCGCCGATCGACACCTGGTACCACTCGCTGCCGTCCTTGTCCACGCCCAGCACGCCGATATTGCCGACGTGGTGGTGGCCGCAGGCATTGATGCAGCCCGAGATATTCAGTTCGATGTCGCCGATATCGTGCTGGAAGTCCAGGTCGTCGAAGCGCTCGGCGATGGCGGCGGCGATCGGCAGCGATTTCGCGTTCGCCAGCGAGCAGTAGTCGCCGCCGGGGCAGGCGATAATGTCGGTCAGCAGGCCGATATTCGGCGTCGCCATGCCTTTCGACTTGGCCAACTGCCACACCTCGAACAGTTTACTTTGCTCGACGTCGGCCAGCACCAGGTTCTGCTCGTGGGTCACGCGCACCTGGCCAAAGCTGAAGCGGTCGGCCAGCTCGGCCACGAAGTCCATCTGCTCGGCGGTGGCGTCGCCCGGCGGCACGCCGGTCTTCTTGAGCGACAGCACGACGGCGGCATAGCCCGGCACCTTGTGCGGCTTCACGTTGCGATTGAGCCAGTTGGCGAAGGCACGATTATCGGCTTGCGCGGCGCCGACGTCGGTGTCGGCCAGCTCGCGGTAGGCGTGCGGCTGGAACCACTTGGCGACGCGCTCGAACTCTTCTTGCGTCAGGGTCTCGGGACCATCCTTCAGGTCGGCCCATTCCTGCTCGACCTGGCGGGTAAACTCTTCGACGCCGAGAGCCTTGAGCAGGATCTTGATGCGGGCCTTGTACTTGTTGTCGCGGCGGCCGTGGGTGTTATACACGCGCATCACGGCTTCGGTATAGGTCAGCAGGTGCTGCCACGGCAGGAAGTCGCGGATCACGCTGCCCAGGATCGGGGTGCGGCCCATGCCGCCGCCGGCCATGAACTTGAAGCCCACTTCGCCGGCCTCGTTATGGACCACGGTCAGGCCGATATCGTGCACGGCGATCGCGGCGCGGTCTTCCAGGGCGCCATTGATGGCCACCTTGAACTTGCGCGGCAGGGCCAGGAATTCAGGGTGGAAAGTACTCCACTGGCGCAGGATTTCGGCGAAGGGACGCGGATCGATGATCTCGTCGGCCGCCACACCGGCGAACTCGTCGGTGGTAATGTTGCGGATGCAATTGCCCGAGGTTTGGATGGCGTGCATTTCGACCGAGGCCAGGTCGGTCAGGATGTCCGGCGTCTGCTCCAGCTCGATCCAGTTGTACTGGATGTTCTGGCGCGTGGTGAAGTGGCCATAGCCGCGGTCATACTTGCGGGCGATATGGGCGAACATGCGCACCTGGCTCGACGACAGCAGACCATACGGCACGGCGACGCGCAGCATATAGGCGTGGCGCTGCATGTACAGGCCATTCTGCAGGCGCAGGGGCAGGAATTCTTCTTCCAGCAGCTCGCCGGAGAGGCGGCGGGCGACCTGGTCGCGATACTGGGCGATGCGCTCGCGCACGATGAGGTGGTCGTAGTGGTCGTAGCGGTACATGTGCAGGGTCCGTAGGCAGAGGCGGATGGTGTTCGCCCATTAAATAATGTCCCGATGATACGGAGCTAAGCTTATATTCCAAACTACGGATAATTTATTTGCTTATATACGTAACCCGAATAAGCATCTTAGAATGTCGTTCGTTACCGGCTTGCTGTCTATTTAACAACAATAATTATCAAATGAATCTCCATCAACTACGCTTCGTGCGCGAGGCCGTCCGCCAGAACTACAATCTGACCGATGCCGCCAAGGCACTGTTCACCTCCCAGCCCGGGGTCTCGAAGGCCATCATCGAGCTGGAAGAAGAGCTCGGCGTCGACATCTTCACCCGCCACGGCAAGCGCATCCGCGGCCTGACCGAGCCGGGACGGCTGGTGCTGCAGTCGGTCGAGCTGATCATGCAGGAGATCGACAGCCTGAAACGCATCGGCAAGGAGTACGCCGCCCACGACAGCGGCAGCTTCACCATCGCCACCACCCACACCCAGGCGCGCTATATGCTGCCGAAGGTGGTGCAGGGCTTCATGCAGAAGTATCCGAAAGTACGCCTGTCGCTGCTGCAGGGCAATCCGAAGCAGATCGCCGACATGGTCAAGAACGACCAGGCCGACCTGGCCATCGCCACCGAATCGATCGCCGCCGTCGACGGCCTGATCACCTTGCCCGCCTACCAGTGGGAGCACGTGGTGGTGGCGCCGCCGGACCACCCGCTGTTCAAGTCGCGCGCCATCTCACTGGAAGAGATCGCTACTTACCCCGTGATCACGTATGATGCCGCCTTCGCCGGGCGCAGCAAGATCGACCACGCCTTCGGCCTGCGCAACCTGAAGCCGGACGTGCTGCTGGAAGCGATCGACGCCGACGTGATCAAGACCTATGTCGAGCTGGGCATGGGCATCGGCATCATCGCCGGCATGGCCTTCGACCCCGAGCGCGACCGCAACCTGCGCGCGCTGCCGGTCGGCCACCTGTTCGGCATGAACACGTCGCGCGTGGCGATCAAGCAGGGCGCCTACCTGCGCAGCTATATCTATACCTTCATCGAACTGCTGACGCCGACGCTCAACCGCAAGATGGTGGAGTCGGCGATGCGCGGTGGGGAAAACTACGAACTTTGATGGTCAAGGAATTAAAGATGGACAAAAACCCGGTCATTGCCTACTACGACAGCATCGCCGCCCACTACGACAACGCGTCCGCCGAGTATTCGGAAGAGCAGCAGGAAGACCTGGACGAGGCGCGCGAGCAGATCGCCACCTTGCTCAGCGGCCACCGCATCCTGGAACTGGGTTGCGGCAGCGGCGCCTGGACCGACGTGCTGGCCGAAACCGCCGAATCGGTGCTGGCCACCGACGCCAGCACATTCATGCTTGACCTGGCGCGCATGCATGGCGAAGACCTGGACAATGTCGAATATCGCCTGGTCGATGCGCTGGCGCTGCCGGATGATCTCGGCAGCGGCGACGAAAAAATCACCGCCGTGTTCATGGCCGGCCTGTGGGCCCACCTGACGCGTGAGCAGGGGGATGCACTGCTGGTGTCCCTGAAGAAGAAGTTGGGCAAGGACGTGCTGCTGGTGATTTTCGACGACGCCTATGTGGAAGGCGAGAGCGCCACGACCGTGCGCACCGACCTGCTGGGCAATACCCATGAATTCCAGCTCGACGCCGACGGCACCCGCCACGAACTGGTCAAGAACTACCCGACCGACAGCACGCTGCGCAAGCGCCTGGACAAGGTTGGCCGCGAAATCAAGATCGCGCGCTGGGAGTTCTACTGGGTGCTGACCTGCCGGCTGAAGTAATGTCCCAGGATCTGCATATCTGGGTCGACGCCGACGCCTGTCCGGCCGTCATCAAGGACATCCTGTTCCGGGTGGCCGAACGTTTGCAGCTCAATGTCACGCTGGTGGCGAACCAGCTGATCCGGGTGCCCGGCTCGCGCTTCATCCGCGCGCTGCAGGTGCCGGCCGGGCCGGACGTGGCCGATGCCGAGATCGTCGAACGCGTAAATCCTGGCGATATCGTCGTCACCGGCGACATCCCGCTGGCGGCGCTGGTGCTGGACAAGGGTGGCTTGCCGCTCAATCCGCGCGGCGAGTGGTACACCAAGGACACCATCGCGCAGCAATTGACGATGCGCGCCTTCATGGAAGAGTTGCGCGGCAGCGGCGTCGACACCGGCGGGCCGGCTGCCTTCAATCAGGCCGACCGCCAGAACTTCGCCAACGCGCTCGATCGCCAGCTGGCGCGGTCCAGGCCGCGCGCGGCGGATCGCTAGACCGAGGCCGCTGCGCCCGGTGGCAACACCTATTGACCTGCGCACGATACAGTTGCGTCGACGATAACAATGTTGTTCTTGTTATAATTGGTCAAGGGTGCACGCGCTATTGAAAGCGCGGCAGGATGCGCGATGGTCGGGCCGCCACGCGTAACCGTTCACGCCCATGTCAACCGGACGCAAGCGTGAACGTTGAGAGCTTGCCATGCACGCCAACGTCCCACGCGATCACCGCACCGAACCACTATCGTCAGCATTCCCGAGGGTGGCCGCATGACGCGCACCCGCTATGGCCTGCGCTCGCCCGACAGCCCCGACGGCCGCAGCGGCGCCAGCCTGCTGATCGAGCGCATGTACTCCTGGCGCGGCTACCAGGGGGCAGGGCTCGACGCCGACGACCCGCACCGCATCACCCTGACCGCCTCCGACCAGGGCGAGGTGGTGGGCACCCTGACCATCGGGATCGATGCCGGCCGCGGGCTGATGGCGGACCATATGTACAAGGAAGAACTGGATGCCTTCCGGCGCGAGGGCGGGCGCCTGGCCGAGGTCACCAAGCTGGCCTTCGACCATTCGGTCCAGTCCAAGCATGCGCTGGCCAGCGTGTTTCATCTGGCTTTTATCTACGCGCGCGAGATGCATGGCTGTACCGATGCCGTCATCGAAGTCAATCCGCGCCATCGCCGCTTCTACGAACGCATGCTTGGTTTTCGCCGGGTAGGGGAACTGAAGGTGAATCCGCGGGTGAACGCGCCATCCTTTCTGCTGCACGTCAGCCTGGCCTATGTGGCGCAACAGGTCGAGGCGGTGGGCGGCGCGTTCAAGCGCGGCATCGACACCGGCGAGCGTTCGTTCTATCCCTATTTCTTTTCGCCGGAAGAAGAGCGCGGTATTGCGGCCCGGCTGCTGCGCACCGAGGCTGCCGAGGCCGATCGCTGAGCCCGCGCAGGCTTCGGTGGTGGACTCAGGAAAAGAGTCTTGGATCGTAGTGCCAGCGCTTGAGCGTGGTGGCGCCGATCCCGGCGGCGCCATCATGCCGCGGATTGATCAGCACATTGTATTCGTCGGGCACGATCACGGACGGGACGAGCAGAAGCGCCGTTGTGCGCGCCATGACCCAGGCGTCGCCGACGGTCCTGGAGGTGAGCCCGGCCGGGATCGCGTCCCATCCCACAGGCGGTGGATCGAGCACCCTGCGCGCAGCCCACAGCGCATCGGGGATGTCGATCCTGACCAGGTAGCGGTTGTAGGGCAAGCCTTCGCCGCTGAAGTAATGCACCGTTTCGAGCGTGGCCAGGGCGATGCTGCTGGCGCAATAGACGACGGGTGTGCCCTTGCTGTTCCATCGTCCTCCTGTCGTCCTGGCGCCGATGCCCTGCATATCATGCGCGTTGTAGTACGGCGTTTCGCTTGCGATGCGCCAGGCCGTGACGGTCACGCGTAGACCCCGCTTTGCGTCCTTGCGAGCAGTTCGGCCACCAGGCGCTGGCCTTCGATGGTGTCCATATAGCTGGCAGGCGTGGCGCCAGCCAGCGCCGGAACCGGACTGGCGAGCCAGCCGGCCACCCAGCGCGCCGCATCGAAGCCGGCCGGATCGCCCGATTGCTGCACCATGGTGTGCACCATGCCGATCAACATGCCCACCCCGAGCACGCGCTCCGACTCGTCCCTGGACAGGGGCGTGGCATTTCTTTCCTTGCGATTGATCGTGGCCCGCGACAGGCCGAGGCTCGCAAGCAGGTTTTCCTTGCTGATGCCCATGTGCGTGGAAAGCTCGCCGATGCTGGCGGCGGGAACGCCTTCGCGGATAAGCGCGATCCTGGCTTGTGGGTCAACGTGGTAGAGCTGGCTCGCCTCGGCGACAAAATGGGTGGATTCGCCAGTGGGGGCAGCGCTGGGATAGGTGACGGCAACGGCCAGACCGGATGCTGCGCCGCCATGGCCGGACTTGCGGGTATGCGCTGCCGTTGCGCTTGCTTTCACTTTTCTCGACTTGGACATGATCGTCTCCTTTGATCCTTCACTCTACTTCAGGTGAGACAAACAGTCGTTGGAGTATGGCCGCTGATTGATCGGTCGCAAGCGATGGCCCGACACGGCTGCGGAAATCATTGTGGGCGCCATGAAAAACGCCGGCATGTGCCGGCGTCAAGCGTTCCCGCGGACGCGGCAACGAAGAGGAAACCGTCACAGGTCGCCGTAGGCGACCTGTGCGGCCCTGCGTGATTAGAACGAGTGACGCAGGCCGACGGTGAACACCGAAGGATCGGCGCCCAGCGCGGTGGCTGGCGGGGTCACGTTGTTCGACGAGGCGTTGATGCCGAAGGCGCCGCGGCCGTTGTTGCGCAGTTGGGCGTAGGTCGTGTAGATGTTGGTGCGCTTCGACAGCGAGTAGGTGTACGACACCGACACGGTGTTGCCCTTGGCATCGGTATTGTCCAGCTTCTGCTGCTGGAAGTTCAGGAAGAACTTGTTCGCGCCGACGGCGTACGAGGCGCCGATGTTGGCGTTGGTGTATTCAGGATTGACAGCGGTGCCGGTGCCTTCCAGCTCGGCCTTCATCCAGTTACCCTTGATCTCGAACGCGCCGAAGTTGTAGCCGGCGCCGAATGCCATTTCCTTGTCGTCGCCTTCGGCCAGGCGCTCGATGGCGTGGTAGCCGGCGCCCAGGTACAGGCCGCCGTTCTTGTATTCCACCGATGCGCCGATCAGGTCGCCCGATGGGTCGACGGTCTTCTCGCCGGTCGAGTAGGCGGCGTTGACGACGAAGCCCGACAGCGAGTTCGATTTGTAGTTGACCGAGTTGGCCAGGCGGCGGGTCAGGCGGTTGGTGCCGAAGGCCGACAGGTTCGAGCCGTACAGGCCCTGGCCGTTGATGTCCGATGCGGCGGCGACGGCGGCGATCGGCGAGTATTCGCGGCCGACGGTCAGGGTACCGAAGTTGCCTTGCAGGCCGACCACGGCGCGGCGGCCGAAGGTCTGGGAGTCGGTGGCGCCGGTGTCGAGCGACACGCCGGCTTCGATGTTGAACAGGGCTTTCAGGCCATTGCCGAGATCTTCGGTACCGCGGAAGCCCAGGCGGCTGCTCGACTGGTTGCCCGAGCTGACGGTGGTGCGGCGGTCTTCGCCCGGTGCATCGGTGTCTTCCAGGGCGATGGCAGCGTCCATGACGCCGTAGATCTGGACGTTGGTCTGGGCTTGGGCGAACAGTGGCAGGGACGACAGCACAGCGGCAGCCAGGAACTTATACTTCATGAAGATCTCCAGTTTAGTTTCGACAAGATGTTGAGTTATCAATCAACTCAGATCGACAGCGATCTTATCGAGCCAATATGTCGAGTTCATGACATCCTGACTATGTTGTTTTTACGCAATAGCCCGAATAATATTCTTTACTTTCGGCATCCGTAGAAAACTTTAGACGACATGTCCACTCAACGGCAGCACGATGTCGATGCGGGTGCCGGGCGGTTCGTCGCTGGCGATGGTGATGTCGCCGTGCATGGCCCAGACCCGCTCGCGCATGCCGACCAGGCCCAGCGACTGGGCTTTTTCCATGTCTTCGGCGCGGATGCCGCGGCCGTCGTCCTGGATCGTCACCAGCAGCTCGCCGTTGGTGCGATACAGATTGAGCAGGACGTTCTGCGCCCCGGCATGGCGCGCGATATTGGTCAGCGCCTCTTGTACGATGCGAAACACCGCCGTGCTGGCGGCGTCGTCCAGGCGCAGCTCGGCTTCGTCGGCCAGTAGGGTGCAGCCGATCCCGTGGCGCTCGACGAATTCGTCGCGCAAGCCCTGCAGCGCGAAATACAGGCCGCCTTCGTCGAGGGCGCGCGGGCGCAGGTTGGTGGCGATCCGGCGCAGCGAGGCGATGGCGGTGAGCAGGTTGGTTTCCATGCCGGACAGCAGGCGCACGCTGGCATCCGGCAATTCGTCGATACGGACCAGCAAGGTCAGGTCCATGCGCAGCGAGGCCAGCAACTGGCCGAGGTCGTCGTGCAGCTCGCGCGCGATATGGGTGCGTTCTTCTTCGCGGATGCTTTGCAGGGCCGAGGACAACTGGCGCAGCTGGTCGTGCGAGCGCGCCAGCTTTTGCTGCACCAGGTGGCGCTCGGAGACGTCGCGCAGGATCACCGTAAACACGAGGCGGCCCTCATGCTCGACGCTCGAGATCGATCCCTCGACGGGAAACAGCTGGCCGCCGGTGCGGATGCCGGTGACGGCGTAGTCGGTGGCGCGCCGTCCCGCGCGACCGCCGCCGGCCGGGAAAAAATCGAAGGGGGTGTGCGCTTGAGGCGAGGGCGGCTGGATGAAGCGCGACAGGCGGTTGCCCTGCATGGCGCTGACGCTGGAATTGAACATCTGGGCCGCGGCCGGGTTGGCCAGCAGGATGGTGGCGTCCTCGTCGACCGACAGGATGGAGTCGCTGGCGCTGTGGACGATGCGGCGGCTGTCGACGCCGCGCCCCTTGCGCTGCGGACTGCGGGCCCGGCTCAGGGCTGCGGCCATGTTGCCAGCGCAATAGCCGCCCAGAAAGCCGGCCACCAGCACGGCCGGACCGGAGCGGCGACTGCGTGCCCTGCGCTGAGATCTCATGCGGGATAGAAGAGGAAGGCCGCGGACGCGGACCGGGTCCTCTACATTACGCGCATGGAGACATGCCGGCGTTGAGACCAGACAAGGCGCCGGCGCTGGAACGCGCCGGCGCCGGCTTCACATCTGCTTGAACAGGTGCAGGAAGCTGCGGCTGACCTCGAGCTTTTCCGGGCGGCCCTTGACCAGCACGAGGTGACGACCGCGGATGTCGCGCGTCACGCCCTCGATCGCATTCACGTTGACCAGGGTCGCGCGGTGGATCTGCCAGAACAGCGAGGGATCGAGCTCATCGGCCAGGTCGCGCACCGGCTTGCGGATCAGGGCTTCGAAGCCGGCCGTCTGCACGGCCGTGTATTTCTCGTCCGAACGGAAGAACAGGATCTCCTCGACCGGGATCATGCGCAGGTCCTGGCCGATGCTGGCCTGGATCCATTGCAGGTGTTTTTGCTTCGGCGCGGCGATCTTCTCGGCCAGCTGGCTCAGCATGGCTGACACGCTGTCGTTGACGCTGCCGGCGACCTGCGGCTTGTCCAGGCGCTCCTTGAGGCGGTCGACCGTGATCTTCAGGCGGTCGGGCTCGGTCGGCTTGAGCACGTAGTCGATCGCGCCGCGCTCGAAGGCTTCCACCGCGTACTGGTCGTAGGCGGTGACGAACACGATCTGGCTACCGTCGCCGATCTCGCGCGCCGCTTCCATGCCGGTCTTGCCCGGCATGCGGATGTCGAGGAAGGTGAGGTCGGGATTGAGCTCTGCGACCAGTTGCACGGCTTCTTCGCCATTCTTCGCTTCGCCGACGATCTGCAGTTCGGGCCAGGCTTCCTGCAGGCGCATGCGCAGCTGGTCGCGCATCAGTCTTTCGTCATCGGCAATAATCGCGGTAGGCATGGTGAGTCTCTTCTCAGGTTTATTATTCAATGATTATTCAATGAAACCGGGCGCCAGGCAAGCCGGGCCGCCAGCTCTCGGCCTCAAGCCTGTTTCGACAGCTGATAAGGCACTTCGATCGTCGCGATCACGCCGCTCGGGCTATTGGCGCCGATGTGCAGGCGGGCGCTGTCGCCGTGCAGCAGCTTGAGGCGGTCGCGGATCGTCTGCAGGCCCAGGCCGGTGCCGTCGCTCGGCACCACGCCAAAGCCCACGCCGTCGTCGGTCACGGTCACGCGCAGCTTGCTGTCGGCCACCTCGGCCACGATCCTGAGGGTGCCGCCTTCGGGCTTGCACTCCAGGCCGTGCTTGATCGCGTTCTCGACCATCGATTGCAGCATCATCGGCGGGAAGGCCGCGCTGCGCAGGCCGTCCGGGATCTGCAAATCGACCGTCAGGCGCTCTTCCATCCGCATCTTGAGCAGGACGAGATAGGCGCTGACCATGTCCACTTCGCGCCCAAGGCCGGTAAGCACCGCGTTGTCGCGCATCTGCGGCAGCACCGCCCTCAGGTACTGGATCAGGCTGCGCTGCATGGCCGAGGCGCGCGGCGGGTCGACCCGGATCAGGTGCTCGACCGAGGCCAGCGTGTTGAACAGGAAGTGCGGCTCGACCTGGGCCTGCATCATCTGCATCTTGGTTTCCGACAGCTGGCGCTGCATGGCTTCGCGCTCGGCGGCGGCGTTGGCGACCTGGGCCTCGGCATCGGCGCGCTTCTTGCCGCCGACCAGGGCCTTGGTGCCGAACAGCGCCAGCAGGAGCAGCAGCACGAAGTTCATGAACCAGGTCGAGGCCTGCTTGTGGTAGCGCGACACCTTCTGCTCGGCGGCGTCCTCGACCGCCGCTTCGATGGCGTTGGACAATTCTTCGCCAATCTGGGGCGGCAGCTCGATATGGACCGAATCGTCGCCCGGATGGATATTGATGCCGCTGCCGCCGATGGCGGGCGGCTTGGGCGGCAGCGGCGGATGAGGCGCCTCTGGTGCATCCGGATCGGCTGGCGGAACCGGTTCGGCAGGTTCCGCCGGCTCGGCCGCGCCGCTGCGCGCACGGGTGCGCGGATTGAAGCGGATGCCGCTCTCGTCGATCAGGATGCTGGCTTCGCTGCGCCGCCCGGCATCGCGCTCGGCGCGGGCGATCTCTTCCTGGGCCGGGCCGTTGAACAATTCTTCTTGCAAGATGCCGGCGGCTGTCAGGGTCAGGCAGGCGAATAGCAGGAACTTCCACCACGATAGCTGGGTAACCCAGGTCGCCACCGCGTCGAAGGCCCGGTAGAGCCAGGACAGGATGCCCGTCAAATACTGTTGTGTCGAACTGCGTGCTTGCATGGTCGTCAATTTTGTATGTCCGCCATCATCGATCGTCGCGGATGGAGCGTTGGAATGATGCAACTTTAACGCGCCAGACGCGTCAGGGCCAGTCCCCTGCGACAGCCTGCAGGATTCGGGGAATGGACGGTACTCATGCGCTGGAAATGATCGAACTCAACAGCTATTAATTAGAAACATTGCAAGGTATGATGATCTTCTCCGATGGCCGGGCCATGCCGGGACCAATCACAACCGATGACGAAAGGGTGTGCCGATGTCCGCTATTCCCCACAAATTCCGCCTCGTGACCCGCAGCGACTTCGACGGTCTCGTGTGCGCCGTGCTGCTCAGGCATCTCGAACTGATCGACGACATCCTGTTCGTCCATCCCAAGGACATGCAGGACGGCAAGATCGTGATCACCGCGCGCGACATCACGACCAATCTGCCTTACGTCGCCGGCGCCCACCTGGTGTTCGACCACCACCTGTCGGAAACCATCCGCAATACCGGCCGCCGCGAAAACCACATCATCCACCCCGAAGCGCCGTCGGCGGCGCGCGTGGTGTACGACCACTACGGCGGCGCGCGCACCTTCCCGGCCGCCTGGAACACCATGATGGCGGCGGTCGACAAGGGCGATTCGGCGCGGTTTACACGCGACGAGGTGCTCGATCCGCAAGGCTGGGACCTGCTCAATTTCCTGATGGATGCGCGCACCGGCCTCGGGCGCTTCCACGATTTCCGCATCTCCAACTACCAGCTCATGATGGACCTGATCGGCCACTGCGCCACCCAGGACGTCGAACAACTGATGGTGCTGCCGGACGTGGTCGAGCGCAGTGACCTCTACCGCGAGCACAGCGAGCGCTGCAAGGAACAGATCCGGCGCTGCGCCAAGGTCGAAGGCAACCTGGTGGTGCTCGACCTGCGCGAAGAGCCCGTCATCTATGCCGGCAACCGCTTCATCATCTATGCCCTGTTCCCCGAGACTAATATCTCGATCCACGTGCTGTGGGGCGTCAAGCAGCAAAACACCGTGTTCGCCACCGGCAAGTCGATTCTCAACCGGACCTCGAAGACGAATATCGGCGCGCTGATGCTGGAATACGGCGGGGGCGGGCACGAGAATGCCGGCACCTGCCAGGTGGACAACGAATTGGCCGAGGACGTGCTTGGAGCGCTGGTCAAGCGCATTACCAGCGAAGGCTAGTTGACACGTCATTCCCGCGCAGGCGGGAATCCAAGTCTTCTGGCGTCACCGCATAAGTATCTGTTCACGGCTGCGCATCGGCCTTGGATTCCCGCCTACGCGGGAATGACGGCTAAGCAGTATGCTGCCGCTGCGCCAGCAAATGCCGCGCCGCGTCGGCCGACAGCGGTTCGGAGAACCATTGGCCCTGCATCTGGTCGCAGCCGTGGTTGCGCAGGAACTCCACCTGGGCCTCGGTCTCGACCGCTTCGCCGACCACCGTGATGTCGAGGTTGCGGCCGATGTCGATCAGGGCCTTGGCCAAAGACCCGCCGCGACCGTGGTCGGCGATATTGTGCACCGCCGCCTTCGACAGCTTGACCTGGCGCACCGACAGCTGCTGCAGGAAGTTCAGGTCGGAGATGCCGCGCCCGAACTGGTCGATCGACAGCATGGCGCCGACGTCGCGCAACTGGGCCGCCAGGTCGCGTCCCAGTCCTGGATTCCTGATCAGGTCGGCCTCTGGGATCTCGATCTCGATGGTGCCGGGCGGCAGGCCGTAGCGTGACATGCGCTCGGCGATGCCTGCGATGAAGGTGGGCCGGCTGTACTCGCGGTGCGAGACGTTGACCGCCACCGGCAGCGCCGTATAGCCGGCATGGCGCAGGTCGCGCGCGAAGGCGCAGGCCTGGTCCAGCACCCGGTTGCCGATCTCGACGATCTGTCCACTTTCCTCGGCCTCGGACAGGAAGGCCGCCGGCAGCATCACCCCGTTGACCGGATGGCGCCAGCGCAGCAGCGCCTCGAAGCCGCGCACCTTGCCGCTGCGCGCGTCCATGCGCGGCTGGAACAGCAGGAACAGTTCGTCGTCGTCGAGCGCGCTCTTCATGCTGCCGGCCAGGCTTGCGCGCGCCTCGCTGGCCAGGCGCATCTCGCTGGAATAGAAATGCACGCCGCCGCCAGTGTTCTTGGCCCGGTACATGGCCATGTCGGCCGCCCGCACCAGGTCGGCCGGGGTGTGGCCGTCGTGCGGAAAGGCGGCCACGCCCAGGCTGGCGCCGACCGGGATTTCGCTGCCGCGGAAGGCCACCGGCATGGTCAGCGCGCGGCGCACGCGCTCGACCATGCGCAGCGTGAAGCGCAGGCTGGGCTGGTCGACCAGCACCATCACGAATTCGTCGCCCGACATGCGCGCCACCGTGTCGCTGTCGCGCACGGTGGCCTGCAGCCGCCGCGCCACCACCTTCAGTACCGCATCGCCGGCGTCGTGGCCGAAGGTGTCGTTGATGGCCTTGAAGTTGTCGAGGTCGATCAGCACGGCCGCCACCAGCGTCTGATGGCGCTGGGCCAGGTGCACCGCGTGGTCGAGCCGGTCCCACATCAGGGTGCGGTTGGCCAGGCCCGTCAGGCTGTCGTGGTTGACCTCGTGCTCCAGGCGGTCGGCGCGCTGCTTGCTGGCAGTGACGTCGACCAGGATGCCGACGAAGTGCGATACCTGGCCATTGTCGTCGTGTACCGGCGTGATGTGCAGGTCGTTCCAGAACACTTCGCCGTTCTTGCGCAGATTGCGCATCACCACGTGCACCGAGCGGTGCGCGTGCAGCGCCTGGCGCATGCGGCTGCGCTCGTCCGCGTCCATCCCGGGCGCTGCCATGAAGCGCGAGTCGCGGCCGATGACCTCGTCGGCCCCGTAGCCGGTGATGCGTTCGAAGGCCGGGTTGACGTATTCGATCGGATGGTCGGCGCCGCCGTTATGGGCGATGATCACGCCGTTGCTGGCGGCGTTCAGGGCGCGCTTGTACAGGTTCAGCTGACGCTCGTGCGCGCGGCGCCTGGAGATGTCGATGCCCATGCCGAACAGGTACTGGCCACCGGTGCAGTCGATGCGGGCGCCCCGCAGCAGGACGGGGGTCTCGCGGCCGCTGCGCGCGACGTAGTCGACTTCCATCTCGAGTTCGGTATTGTCCTCGAACATGCGATGGACCTTGTCGGCGAATTCGACCCGGTCGCGCGCGTCGAGCATCTCGAAAGCATTGGCTGTCGCGAGTTCCTCGGGCATCATTTCACAAACGCGCTCGAGGTTATGGTTCCACATCAGGATGCGGCCCTCGGGGTTCAGGATGTAGAAGGTGCCGGGCAACAGGTCGACCACGTCCTTGAGCGCGGTGGCGCCGAGGCGTTCGCTTTCGGACGGCGCGCCGGAGACCGGGATGACGGTGACGCTGTAGCCGCGCGCGGCGCCGCTCGCATCGAGCTGGGCGGCCAGCGCGACGATGGCCATACGCGGCGCAGGCGCCGGCAAGTCGACCCGGGCCGCGCCATCCTCGCGCAGGGCCAGCCATGGCGGCGAACCCAGCAACTGGGCGGCTTCCCGGCCGAGGGCGTCCGCGGCGGGAAGACCGAATAGTGTGGCGCACTGGGGATTCCAGGTAATGATCGTACCAGCCTCATCGGCCAGGAAGCTGACCTGCTCGGAGGGGTCGAACGCTGACATGGCGGGCCGCCTTTCTCGCTTCCATGCACGTGCTGCAGCAGCTCGTGCCTGTGTGAAGCCAGCTTACACCTGTTCCGAATTCACTTGGCAAGCGTTACGTACCGTGCGCAACAGCATCAGGCCGCAGGCGGCGCGGATGGGTATAGACCACGTGACGGCCTCCGCGCACGAAACCGGCCAGGGTCAGTCCGGCGCGGTCCGCCAGCCGCACCGCCATCGCGGTCGGGGCCGAGATGGCGGCCAGCAAGCCAATGCCGGCGCGCGCCGCCTTCTGCACCATCTCGAAGCTGGCACGGCTGGTGACGAGGGCGAAGCCGTCGCCGGCGTCGATGCCGGCGCGCGCCAGCGCCCCGACCAGTTTATCGAGCGCATTGTGGCGGCCCACGTCTTCGCGCACCAGCAGCAAGTGGCCGTCGCGGTCGGCCCAGCCCGCCGCATGCATGGCGCCGGTGGCCTGGTGCAGGCGCTGCTGGCCGGCCATGGCCGCCATGGCGCGCTGCAGCGCCTGCGGCGTGAACGGGCTGCCGGTCTCGTGGACGCCGCCGTCGCGCGGGTCGTCAAGCTCGGTCTCGCGCTCGAACCACGCCAGGCTGTCGATGCCGCACAGGCCGCAACCGGTCTGGCCCAGGCGTGCGCGCCGCGTCGCTTTCAGGCGCGCCATGGCGCCGGGCGCGATGTCGATGGCGAGCGCGATCCCGTGCGGGCCGGCCTCGACTTCGACTTCGCGTACGTCTTGCGCCGCGCGGACGATGCGTTCGGACAGCGAGAAGCCGACGGCGAAGTCTTCCAGGTCTTGCGGCGACGCCAGCATCACGGCGTGGCTGATGCCGTTGAAGACCAGGGCCACAGGTACTTCCTCGGCCAGCAGCTCGCTGCCGTCTTCGATCAGGCCATCGTGCCAGCTTGACGCCGGCACGCTGCTGGCGAGCGCGAACGTCTCGTCGCCGACCCCGGCGAACGGCGCGCGCGCGTTCATGGCGCGGCCACGGCGGCACTGCGTTCGAGCAGCACGTCGATCGACTTCGCCGCCGGCACCTTGCTTTCCTTGGCGTGGTGCCACAGCGGAATCAAGGGATTGCACTCCGGGTAGTAACCGGCGATGCAGCCGGGCGGCACGTCGTAGGGCACGATCTGCAGGCCGTCGACGCGGCGCTCGACGCCGTCGTCGGCTTTGGTGCGCAGCGTCACGACGTCGCCCTTGTCCAGGCCGTAGCGCGTCATGTCGGCTTGACCCATGAACAGCACCATTCGGCTGCCGTGCACGCCGCGGAAGCGGTCGTCGTGACTATAGATCGTGGTGTTGAACTGGCCGTCGCTGCGGATCGTGAACAGACGCAGCACCTCGGGGCCGCCGTCCATGTCCGGGTTGCCGGGCAGCTCGTCCGGCGCCGTGAATTCGGCCTTGCCGCTCTCGGTCTTCCAGATCCGTTCGGCGGCGCCGAGCGGCTTGCGGAAACCGCCCGGTGTCCACATGCGCTCGTTGAAGTCGTGGAAGATCTCGGGGAAGGTGACGCCCATGGCGTCGCGGATGCTGCCGTAGTCCGCCACCCAGGCGTCCCAGTCGACGCGTGGGTTCGGATCGAGCGTGGCCTTGGCGATGCCGGCCACGATGGCCGGTTCGGACAGCAGGGTAGGGGCGGCCGGCTCGGCCATGCCGCGCGAACCGTGCATGCACGAGGTGCTGTCCTCGACCGTCACCGCCTGCTCGCCCGTGCGCTGGCGGTCGATCTCGATCCGTCCCAGGCAGGGCAGCAGGTAGGCAGCCTTGCCGTGGATCACATGGTTGCGATTGAGCTTGGTTGCGACCTGCACCGTCAGCGGCAGTTCGCGCCAGGCCGCTTCCATCAGGCGCGTCTCCGGCACGGCGCGCAAGAAGTTGCCGCCCAGGCCTATGAAAGCTTGCAGCTCGTGCTTCAGGATCGCCTCGCAGGCATCGACCGTGGTCAATCCTTCGTCGCGCGGCGGCTCGAAGCCGTACTGCTCCTTGAGTTTGTCGAGCGGGGCGAGTTCGGGCTTTTCGGTGATGCCGACCGTGCGCTGGCCCTGCACGTTCGAATGGCCGCGCACCGGGCAGATGCCGGCCCCGGACTTGCCGATATTGCCGCGCAAGAGCAGCAGGTTGACCAGCATCGTCACGTTCTGCACGCCGTTGCGATGCTGGGTCATGCCCATGCCGTAGACACCCATCGCGGCGCCGGCCTGGCAATAGACCTCGGCCGCCTGTTCCAGCGCGGCGCGCGGCAGGCCCGATTCGCGCTCGATCGCCTCCCAGCCGCAGGCGCGCACGGCGCGCTCGAATTCCTCGAAGCCGTGGGTGTGCTCCTGGACGAAGGCGACGTCGATCACACGTTGCGCGCCGCTTTCCCTGGCGACGTCGTCCAGCGCGAAGACGGTCTTGCACATGCCCATGATGGCGGCCGTGTCGCCGCCCGGCCTGATCTGGTGGTACTGGGTGCTGATCACGGTCTCGTGCCCGGTCAGCATCTCGACCGGCGATTGCGGATTGGTGAAGCTCACCAGTCCGCGTTCGCGCAGCGGATTGAAGGTGACGATCGGCACGTCGCGCTCGCGCACTTCCTGCAGCTGGTGCAGCATGCGCGGGCTGTTCACGCCCACGTTCTGGCCGAAGAACAGGATGCAGTCGGTGTGCTTGAAGTCATTGAGCCCCACGGTGCCGACGCCGACGCCAATGGTCTTTTGCAGGCCGACCGAGGTGCTTTCGTGGCACATATTCGAGCTGTCCGGCAGGTTGTTGTTGCCGTACATGCGCGCCAGCAGCTGGTACATATACGAGGTTTCCAGCGAGGCGCGGCCGGAGGCATAGAACACCACCTGCTTGCGCTCGCAGGCGCGCAGCCGGGCGCCGATCTCGGCGAACGCCACGTCCCAATCGACCGGGCGGTACTTGTCGCTGGCGGCGTCATAGCGCAGCGGCACCGTCAGGCGGCCATGGTCTTCCAGTGCGTGGTCGCTCCAGCTTTCCAGTTCGGTAAGCGTGTGGCGGTCGAAGAAGTCGGGGCCGATCGCACGGCTCGTGGTTTCCCAGGCGGTGGCCTTGGCGCCGCTGGAACAGAATTCGAAAGGATGCGGGTCGGCCGGCTTGGCCCAGGCGCAGCTGACGCAGGCATAGCCGTCGGTCTTGTTCTGCTTGAGCAGCAGGCGCGTGTCTTTCAGCACCACGTGCTGGCCGCTCAGGGCTTTCTTGACGTCGTCGACCGACCCCCAGCCGCCGGCGGGCATGGTGGCGGCTTCGATGCGGACGGGTTTTTCTTGCTGGCTCATCGGGCTCTCCCTGCAGATGGAGGGTCTACCGTAGCCGCCACTTCCGCCGACTCTCGGTGCGAGCGCGCACATTGGCCGGGAATCATGAACAAATGACGGGTCATTAGAAGGGCGACGCACTCGGGTTGAAATAACCGCGAATAGTGCATTAGTCAAATACCTATCGTTTCAATAAAGATAATTGATTTCATAAATGACATACTCATCTATAAGATAGCTATCTCTACTTGGACTTAAATAGGTTTTGACTATGAGTTTTGCTTTACCTTCTTCCGGGCGTCTGGCCTTGTGCGCACTGACCCTGACCGCCGGCGCCATGGCGCTTGCCCAGGGCGCTTATGCCCAGACCCTGACCAAGGACAATGGCGCCCCAGTCGGCGACAACCAGAACAGCCAGACCGCCGGTCCCGGTGGCTCGACCTTGCTGCAGGACGTGCACCTGATCCAGAAGCTGCAGCGCTTCGACCGCGAGCGCATCCCGGAACGCGTGGTGCACGCGACCGGCACCGGCGCCCATGGCAGCTTCGTCGTCACCGATGACTTGTCGGACCTGACCCGCGCAAAGATGTTCAAGCGCGATACCGTGACCCCGGTGTTCGTGCGTTTCTCTACCGTGATCCCGAGCCGCTCGGGCGCGGAAACCACGCGCGATCCGCGCGGCTTCGCTACCAAGTTCTATACCCAGGAAGGCAACTGGGATCTGGTCGGCAATAACCTGCCGATCTTCTTCATCCGCGACGCGATCAAGTTCCCGGACATGATCCATGCGCTGAAACCTGACCCGGTCACCAATGTGCAGGAACCCGAGCGCGTGTTCGACTTCTTCTCGCACGTGCCGGAATCGACCGCCATGCTGACCCGCGTGTATTCGAACTACGGCACGCCGGCCAACTACCGCCAGATGGATGGCAGCAGCGTGCATGCGCTCAAGCTGGTCAATGCCAAGGGTGAATACGTATACGCCAAGTTCGCCTGGAAATCGCGCCAGGGAGAGCGCAACCTGCGTCCGCAAGAAATCCCGCTTGTGCAGGGCAAGAGCACGGCCCACGCCACCGTCGACCTGTACGAATCGATCAAGGCCGGCAAGTTCCCACGCTGGGACCTGACCGTGCAGGTGCTCAAGCCGCAAGAGCTGGGCAAGTTCGACTTCGATCCGCTGGATGCAACCAAGATCTGGCCCGGCATCCCGGAGCGCAAGGTCGGCACCATGACCCTGGACCGCGTGCCTGACAACTTCTTCGAGGCGACCGAGCAAGTCGCGCTGGCGCCGGGGAACCTGGTGCCGGGCATCGAGGCGTCGGAAGACCGCATGCTGCAGGGCCGCCTGTTCTCGTACATCGACACCCAGCACCACCGCCTGGGCGCCAACTTCCAGTCGCTGCCGATCAACAAGCCGCTGGTGCCGGTGCGTAATCACCAGCAAGATGGTCAGGGCAATATCGATGGCCGCAAGGGCAGCGTGAACTACCAGCCGAGCCGCCTGGCGCCGCTGGTCGAAGACCCGAATGCCCGCTCGAGCAATCTGCCGCTGACCGGCACGACCCAGCAGCAGCGCATCGCCAAGACGCTGAACTTCCGCCAGGCCGGCGAGTTCTACCGCTCGCTGAGTGCCCAGGACCGTGACGACCTGATCGCCAACCTGTCGGGCGACCTGAAGCGTGTGCAGAACGTGGACAGCCGCGACACCATGTTGTCGCACTTCTGGAAGGCCGATGCCGACTACGGCAAGCGCCTGGTGAAGGCGGTGGGTGGCGATGCGGCGAAGATCGCGGCGCTGGCTGCGGCGCTGAAGGAGTAATCCCGCTGAAGGAGTGATCCGCTAGCAGGCGATGTCTCCCGCTAGCGTAAAAAAGTCGTCCCCGCGGAGGCGGGGACCCAAGTCTGCAAGCTTCACCACATGAATGTGCATGAGTGGCTGTGCTGAGTAACCTGGGTCCCCGCCTGCGCGGGGACGACGTCTTTTGCTAGTAGCAGAAACGACGCGACTTGGCGGCGCTCAGGCCGCTGCGACTTCCTGCTTCACCGGCAGCGCGATCTCGTTGTTCACGCTGAACTGGTAATCCTTGAACACGTGTTCCGCACTCAGGATCTGGTAATTGCCGTCCGCCAGCAGGTGGGTGGTGTCCTTCAGGCGGTAGGTGTAGTGGCCGCAGGTCCAGCAATTGAAGTTGCGCATGTGCGTGCACAGGCAGGTCTTGTCCATCACGACCACTTTCTTCTGGTCGGGATGGGCCTGCACCTCGCGGTTGTACGAGTTGATGTAGGCGCAGTTACCGGTGGCGTCGAGCAGGTAGCCGTAGGATTCGCAGCCCGGACGGATGCCGGAGCCGATCGCCGGGGTATTCTTGAGCATGCGCATCGGATAGCCGGTCGGCGACACGCCGTTGACTTCGATGTCTTCTTCGCTGGCGCGGAAGTATTCCTGCTTGACGCTGTCCGGCAGGCCGCACTCGTGGGTGACGGTGAAGCGGGTCGCCACCTGCACGCCGGCGGCGCCTTTTTCCATGAAGCCGGCCGCGTCCGAACCCGTAAACACGCCGCCGGCCGCGATCACTGGAATGCCCAGTTGCTCGGCCTGCATGAAGGCGTGGATCTCGTCCATGATGGTGTGCAGGTCATACTGCTTCCAGTCATCGAGGCCGAAGCCCAGGTGGCCGCCGGCCAGCGGGCCTTCGACGATGACGAAGTCCGGCTTGCGATCCAGGCGCGACACCTTCTTGAGGAACAATTGCAGCGCGCGCACCGAGGACACGATGATGCCCAGGTGGGCGTCGCGGAAGCGCGGGTGATCCTTGATCAGCTCGAACGAACCCAGGTGCAGGCCGGCCGACAGGGTGATGCCGTCGATGCCGGCGTCCAGCGCCGCACCCAGGCGCACGCGCAGGGTTTCCTTCGGCGCGTTCATGGTCAGCTTTTCCATGCAATTGACGTAGATAAGGCCATCGCCTTTCTTCGCTTCCATGGTCGAACCGACGTGGCGACGGGTCGCCTCGGCCAGGTGATCCAGGTCGAACTGGACCACCGCCTTGTTCATATTGTTGATGTTGAACTTGTAGGTCTTCGTCTTGTCTTTAACGAAGGTGGTGTCGAACTTGCGGTCGGACACGTCCTGGGACATGGCGTCGGAGATATGACCGATACCACCGAGGCGGGCCGCTTCGAGGGCCAGCTCGGACGTCGAAATGTCCACACCCATTCCGCCAATCATGATGGGCACATATTCCTTGTTGCCCATACGTAGGCGGAAATCATCAACACGTTTCATTGCTATCCTTAGACTACCTAATCTGCCCGGGTTTGCGGCGGCGCACAGCGTCACGAAAACGCATGAATTTCAAGGCGCCATTCTACTCCAAGCGGGGCAAGGCGCCGCGGATCGCGTCCGCGTGCGCCTCGCTTTTCAAGCCGGTCGTGCCGGCCACATGCGACTCTGCGTAGCGATCAGTCGCGGAAATTATTGAAGGCCAGCGGCAGCTCCTGCACGTCCTTGCGCAGCATCGCCATCGCCGTTTGCAGGTCGTCGCGCTTGGCACCAGTAACGCGCACCGACTCGCCCTGGATGCTGGCCTGCACCTTCATTTTGCTTTCCTTGATCAGTTTGGTGATCTTTTTCGCGTCCTCGGTCTCGATACCGTTGCGCACCTTGATCACCTGCTTGACCTTGTCGCCGCCGATCTTCTCGACCTTGCCTTCGTCGAGGAAGCGTACGTCGACCTTGCGCTTCGACATCTTGTTGATGAGCACGTCCTTGACCTGGCTGAGCTGGAAATCGGAATCGGCCAGCAGCGTCAGTTCGCGCTCTTTTTGTTCGACATTGGCCGAGCTGCCCTTGAAGTCGAAACGGGTCGTGATTTCCTTGTTCGATTGCTCGACCGCGTTCTTGACTTCGACCATGTCTGCTTCGCAGACCACATCAAACGATGGCATGGAGTGTCCTTATTTTATAAAGCATTAGAGCCTGTCCCGGTAGGTGGGAGTCGCTCCTGGCGCGCCTGGCAGGCGTGTGCTGCGTTGCTCGTCGTTGCATGGCGCGCCATGCGGCCTCCTCGCGCCTTGCCCACGCCCGCCATGCATCGCCATGAGCTTCCCCCCACCTACCGGGACAGGCTCTTAGATTAATCCCTCTATTTTAGCGGACAACGGCCCGAATCGCGACCGTTTTGCCCGACTGGAAAGTAGGGAATGCGTGAACCACTATAATGAAACGACATTTTTTATCCCACACGTCATGCATCCAGACCTGCCCATCGTCCACGACCAGCCGCTCGCCGGGCTGAATACCTTCCGCATCCCCGTCACCGCCCGTCAATACCTGCGGGTCACGGACGCCGGGCAATTGACGGCGCTGCGCGCCGATCCTTCTCTCGCGAATCTGCCGCGCCTGGTGCTGGGCGGCGGCAGCAACCTGCTGTTCACCCAGGACTTCGAGGGCCTGGTGCTGCACATGGCCGGCCAGGGACGGGAGATTCTGGGCGAGCAGGGCGACAAGATCCTGGTGCGCGCCCAAGCCGGCGAGAATTGGCATGCCTTCGTCGGATTCACCCTGGAGCAGGGGCTGGGCGGGCTGGAGAACCTGTCCCTGATCCCCGGCACGGTCGGCGCTGCACCCATCCAGAACGTGGGGGCGTATGGCGTCGAAACCAAGGATGTGTTTCACAGCCTGACGGCCTTCGACATGGCCAGCGGCCAGATCCTCACCCTGGACGCCGCCGCCTGCCGCTTCGGCTACCGCGACAGCATCTTCAAGCACGCCATTGGCCGCGATCTGATCGTGCTGGACGTCACCTTCGCCCTGCCGGCCGCCTGGCAGCCGAACCTGCGCTATGCCGAACTGGCCAATGCGGTGCAGGAAGCGGGGCTGGCGGCGCCGACGCCTGGCGATATCGGCGCCATCGTGGAAGCGATCCGACGCCGCAAGCTGCCCGATCCACTGGAGATCGGCAATGCCGGCAGTTTCTTCAAGAACCCGGTGGTGTCGGGCGAGGAATGCCGGCGCCTGCTGGAGATGTATCCGAACCTCGTCCACCATGCCCAGCCGGACGGCAGCGAGAAGCTGGCGGCGGGCTGGCTGATCGATCAGTGCGGCTGGAAGGGGAAGAACATCGGCCCGGCCGGTGTCTACCACAAGCAGGCGCTGGTCCTGGTGAACCTTGGCGGCGCGCTGGGGACCGATGTGGTTCGCCTGGCCCAGGCCATCCAGTCCGACGTGGCGGCCCGCTATGGCGTGGCGCTCGAACCCGAACCCGTTTTCATTTAAGGACTTGCATATGAAGAAGGCAATCGTCACCGGCTACACCCGCGGTCTCGGGGCCGCGGTCGCGGCCGAATTGCAGGCGCGCGGCATTGCCGTGCTGGGCCTGGCGCGCGGACGTTCGTCACTGGCCGGCATCGAGCAGATCGAGCTCGACATGGCCGATCCGGCCGCCCTGCAGGCCTGGCTCGCGGGCGATGCGCTGCGCGATTTTCTGCAGAATGCAGGCGATGCGCTCCTGGTGAACAATGCCGGCGTCGTCACGCCGGTCGGTCCGCTGGCCGCGCAGGATCCTGCCGAGGTGCTGCGCGCGGTCGCGCTCAATGTGGGCGCGCCACTGGCGCTGGCCGCCGCCTTCGTGCGGGCCGCGCCAAAGGCCCAGCGCCGCATCCTGCACGTTTCGAGCGGCGCGGCGCGCAATGCCTATCCCGGCTGGGCCGTGTATTGCGCGACCAAGGCGGCGCTCGACCAGCATGCGCGCGCGGTACTGCTCGACGGTGACACGGGCGTGCGCGCCTGCAGCCTGGCGCCGGGCGTGATCGACACCGATATGCAGGCCGCGATCCGCGCCACGCCGGACGCCGATTTCCCGATGCGCGAGCGGTTCGTCGCGCTGAAGGAGGGCGGCGCGCTGGATTCGCCCGAGGCATGCGCCAGCAAGCTGGTCGATTATCTGCTGGCGCCAGGATTCGGCAGCGAGCCGGTGGATGACTTGCGTAGCTAGTTGACAGCCTTGCGACATTTGTCGCATGATTGTGGCTACCGTCGCAATCTGGAGTGTTGTTCATGGCTGTCCCCTCGATCACCGAACTGAGCCTGCTGAAAGCCCTGTGGCGCCGGCAGCCACTGAGCGCCCGCGAAATCCATGACGCCGTGGTCGAGGAACTGGCCTGGTCATATTCTTCGACCCGCAAGACGCTCGAACGCATGCTGGAGAAAAACATGGTGCGCCAGGAGCTGCGCCATGGCGTGCAGGTGTACGAGGCGGTGAGCGACAAGGTCGACACCCTGGCCGCCTTCGCCCATGACTTCGGTCGGCGTGTGATGGAAATCGATACGCCGCTGCCGGTCAATATGTTCACCGGCAGCAAGCTGGTCGACAATGCGGAGCTGGCCCGCCTGGAGCAGCTGCTCAATGACTGGCCCGACGACAAGGGCGATGCGCCATGAGCGCGCTCGACCAGCTGGCCATCCGCTTCCTGTTCGCCAGCGCGGGCTGCCTGGCGGCTGGGCTGGCGGTATGGGGCGCGACCCGGCTGGCGCGGCGCGCGCTGCCGGCGCTGGGCATGCAGCGCTCGACCTGGCTGCTGGGACAGGCCGCGATCGCGGCCACCTTCCTGCTGCTGCTGATGCCTCCTGCGCGGCAGGCGAATATGCAGCCGGTGTTCGAAGTCGATGTGAGCGCCGCGGCAACGACACTGCCCGTTGTCGACATGGCCCCCGAGACCGTCGCCGGCATGCTGGCGGCCGCCGTGGAGGGGCGTTCCCCGCTGGCATGGCTGGCCTGGGCCTGGGTGCTGGCCTATGCGCTTGGCCTGGCATGGATGCTGGGCCGGCTCTGGCGCGGCCAGCGGACGCTGAACCGGCTGATGCGAGGCGGTGCGCGCCAGCCAGCTGCAAGCGGGCCGGGCATCGTCGAAGTCGACGCCCCGATCCCGCCCATGCTGGTCGGACCATTCAGGCCGCGGCTGCTGCTGCCGCTATCGTTGCGCGACATCGATCCGCTGCAGCGCGAGCTGATCGTGGCCCATGAACTGACGCACTGGCGTCGCGGCGACCTGTGGTGGCTGACGGCGGGCGCCATGCTGCAGGCGCTGTGCTGGTTCAATCCCGCCATGCGCCTGCTGCGCGAAAAACTCAGCTGGGCGCAAGAACTCGGCTGCGACCGCGACGTGTTGCGCGGCCGGCCGCCGCGCGAGCGCCGCGCCTACGCCGCCGCACTGGTCGCACAGTTGCGCATGCAACATCATGGGGTGCACGGGGCCTTGGCATTCGGCGGCGTCAGTCCCGATACGCTGGCGGCCCGGGTCGAACTGATCCGCGTCCCGGGCGCGGCGCGCTATGCCGTACTGGCGCGCGGCGCCGGACTCGCGATCCTGGCGCTGGCCTTCGCCGGCAACCTGGCGCTGCAGCCCGCGCTGGCCTGGAGCAGCCATCCCAAGACGCTCGATTGCACCCTCATGCTCGACGCCGCGAGCGGCGCGCGCCTGGTGGAGCAGGGCGATTGCGGCGTGCGCGCCACGCCGGCCTCCACGTTCAATATTGTCGTCAGCCTGATGGGTTATGACGCGGGCATCCTGCTCGACGCCCACACGCCGGCGCTGCCTTTCAAGAAGGGCTATATCGACTGGCTGCCGGCCTGGCGCACCACCACCGACCCGACGAGCTGGATCCGCAACTCGACCGTGTGGTATGCGCAGCAGGTGACCTCGCGCCTTCGTCTCGATGGCTTGCAATCGTATCTGCAGCGCTTCGATTACGGCAACCGCGACCTGTCGGGCGGCGTCACCGATGCCTGGATCGGTTCCTCGCTGCAGGTCTCGCCGCAAGAGCAGGCGGCTTTCCTACGCAAGGTCGTCAACCGCGAGCTGGGTTTGAATCCGCACGCCTATGACATGACGGCGACCCTGCTGCGGCTACCCACGTTGCCGAATGGCTGGGACGTCTACGCCAAGACCGGCACCGCCGTGCTGGAGCAGCCGAAGGGTTCGCAAGATCCGCCGCGCTCCTATGGCTGGTTCGTCGGCTGGGCCAGCAAGGAAGGGCGCACGATCGTGTTCACGCGCCTGACCCTCGACCGGCAGCACCCGGAGCGCGCAGCCGGTCCGCTATTGAAAGAAGCCTTCCTGCGCGAACTGCCGTCAAGGCTGGACGCGCTCTAAACCTTATTTGAGGAACCCTTCATGAAGATCACAAGCCTGGCATTGGCCGCGGCAGGACTCGTCACGTGCATGCCTTTCGCATCCGCCGACGACTGGAACACGCCGCAGGAACCCTTCGCCCTGTCCAGCGACAGCTATTACGTTGGCACGCGCGGCCTCAGCGCGGTGCTGATCGCCTCGAAGCAGGGACACATCCTGATCGATGGCGCCATCCCCGAGGCGGCAAGCCAGATCGCGGCCAATGTCCGCAAGCTCGGTTTCAAGGTCGAGGACATCCGCATCATCCTCAATTCGCACGAGCACTTCGACCACGCGGGCGGGATCGCCGAGTTGCAGCGGCTGTCCGGCGCCGAGGTCAAGGCGACCGCCGCCGCAGCGCCGGTCCTGCGCTCCGGCAAGGCCAGTCGCGGCGATCCGCAATATGCCGGCCTGCTCGAACACGACATGGCGCCGGTGGCCAAGGTCGGCATCGTGCGCGATGGCGAAACGGTCAAGGTTGGCCCGTTGGCCGTTACCCTGCACGCGACGCCCGGCCACACCCAGGGCGGTTCGACCTGGACCTGGGTATCGAACGATGGCGGCAAGCGCGTGAACATGGTGTACGCCGACAGCCTGAACGCCATCGGCGCCGGGGCCTTCCGCTACAGCGGCGACCCGGCCTATCCGAACGCGCGCGGCGACGTCGAGCGCTCGATTGCGAAAGTCGCGGCGCTGCCTTGCGACGTGCTGGTCTCGGCCCACCCGGAAGGGAGCGACTTGTGGAAGCGCCACGCGCAGCGCGCCAAGCTGGGTAACGCGGCTTTCGTCGACAAGACCGCTTGCCGTACCTACGCCGACAAGGGCCGCGCGCGGCTGCAGAAAACGCTGGCGGCGGAAGCGAAGACCCCGGCGATCGTCTGGCGCGACAATGCGAAGATCACTGAACTGTTCGAGAAGGCAGGCGTCACCGGCACCTTCGTCGTGCATGATGTCGCCACCGGTGAATTCACGGGCCACGACCGCCAGCGCGCGAGCATCCGCTACGTTCCGGCGTCGACCTACAAGATCCCGAATTCGCTGATCGGCCTAAGTACCGGCGCAGTCTCCAGCGTTGACGAAGTGCTGCCGTATGGCGGCGGGCCGACCTACCTGCCGGAGTGGGCCAAGGACATGCCGCTACGCGAGGCGATCAGGATATCGAATGTCCCGGTGTACAAGGAGCTTGCGCGCCGCATCGGCATGCCGCGCATGCGGGAAGGATTGCACCAACTTGATTATGGAAATATGAACGCGGGCGCGGTCATCGACGCCTTCTGGCTCGAGGGGCCGTTGAAGATCAGTGCGGTCGAGCAGACGCGCTTTTTGGGCCGACTTGCGCAAGGCAAGCTGCCGTTCCCGGAGCCGGCGATGGCGGCGGTGCGCGAGATCGTACGCCAGGAGGATAACCCGAACCTGTACGCGAAGACTGGATGGTATATGCCAGACGATCGCAAGAACCAGATCGGCTGGTGGGTGGGCTGGGTCGAGAAGGACGGCAAGATGTATGCGTTCGCGCTGAATGCTGACATCACTGACGATACGGTTGGCGCAAAGCGGGTGCCGCTGGGGAAGGCGGCGTTGCAGGTGCTGGGGCTTTTGTGAACGAGGGGGCTAGGCGCAGATCTCGTGAAAGAGATCGCGCCAGGATGGGTTAAGTGACTGGATCAGGTTGATCTTCCAGTCGCGGTTCCAGCGTTTGAGTTGTTTTTCGCGGGTGATGGCAGCGGTGATGTCGGTGTGGATTTCGTACCAGACCAGGTGTTTGACGTCGTACCTCTTCGTGAAGCTGGCGACTGCGGCTTCCTTATGCTGCCAGATACGTTTGATCAGGTCGGACGTGACGCCGATGTACAGGGTGCCGTACGGACGGCTGGCGAGCATGTAGACGTAGGAGGGCTTGTCCATGGGGGCCAGTTTGTGCTGGCGGTCATGGGTAGCGTTTGTGGCTGGTCAAATGGACTTGGGTTCCCGCCTGCGCGGGAACGACGTCAATGCTGGCTGCATTGTGCCGACAACGCGATTCCTGCCACGTACTCGAACACGTCGTTCCCGCGAAGGCGGGAACCCAAGCCCGCAGCACACCACCACAATCCCCGCCCACAAAAAAAGCCGCCCAAAGGCGGCTTCCCATCGCAGCCGAAACCAGCTATCAAGCCGGTTCCAACCGCCTTACTGCCCGCGCTTCGCGCGCGCCTTGGCGGCGATGCGCATGCGCAGCGCGTTCAGTTTGATGAAGCCGCCCGCATCCGCCTGGTTGTAGGCGCCGCCGTCTTCGTCGAAGGTGGCGATGTTCATGTCGAACAGCGAATCGGTCTTCGAATCGCGCGACACGACGATCACATTGCCCTTGTACAGCTTGATGCGTACCCAGCCGTTGACGGTGGCCTGGGTGTGGTCGATCAGGGTCTGCAGCGCGACGCGCTCCGGCGCCCACCAGTAGCCGTTATAGATCAGCGACGCGTAACGTGGCATCAGGTCGTCCTTCAGGTGCGCCACTTCGCGGTCCAGCGTGATCGATTCGATCGCGCGGTGCGCGCGCAGCATGATGGTGCCGCCCGGGGTTTCGTAGCAGCCGCGCGACTTCATGCCGACGTAGCGGTTTTCCACCAGGTCCAGGCGGCCGATGCCGTGCTTGCCGCCCAGGCGATTCAGCTCGGTCAGGACGGCGGCCGGCGACAGGCGCTTGCCGTTCAGGCCGACGATGTCGCCTTTTTCGAATTCGACATCGAGGTACTCGGCTTCGTCCGGCGCCTGCTCGGGCGACACGGTCCAGCGCCACATCGATTCCTCGGCTTCGGCGCTCGGGTTTTCCAGGTGGCGGCCTTCGAACGAGATGTGCAGCAGGTTGGCGTCCATCGAGTACGGCGCGCCGCCGTTCTTGTGTTTCATGTCGACCGCGATGCCGGCGTCTTCCGCGTACTTCAGCAGTTTTTCGCGCGACAGCAGGTCCCATTCGCGCCATGGGGCGATGATCTTGACGTCGGGTTTCAGCGCATAGGCGCCCAGCTCGAAGCGCACCTGGTCGTTGCCCTTGCCGGTCGCGCCGTGCGAGACGGCGTCGGCGCCGGTCTCGTTGGCGATCTCGATCAGGCGCTTGGCGATCAGCGGACGCGCGATCGAGGTGCCCAGCAGGTATTCGCCTTCATACACGGTGTTGGCGCGGAACATCGGGAACACGAAGTCGCGCACGAACTCTTCGCGCACATCGTCGATATAGATATTCTCTGGCTTGATGCCGAATTTCAGCGCCTTGGCGCGCGCCGGTTCCAGTTCCTCACCTTGGCCGAGGTCGGCGGTAAAGGTGACGATTTCGCAGCCATAATTGTCTTGCAGCCATTTCAGGATGACGGAGGTGTCGAGGCCGCCGGAATAGGCAAGTACTACTTTCTTGATGTCGCTCATGGGAGTTCCAGTGATGGAGGGATGGTAGAGGAGTAATGGTCAGCTGGCGCGCAAATCCATCCTGTCATTACAACAGGACGGATGGCCAACGATCAAGCTTCGGGGGTAAAAAAATTAATCTTCAATGCGACCGAGCAGCAGGTATTCGATCAGGGCTTTTTGCACGTGCAGGCGGTTTTCGGCTTCATCCCAGACCACCGATTGCGGGCCGTCGATGACGCCGGCCGAGACTTCCTCGCCGCGGTGCGCGGGCAGGCAGTGCATGAACAGGGCGTCGCTGGCCGCGCGCGCCATCTTGGCTTCGTCGACGATGAAGCCGTCGAAGGCTTTCAGGCGCTCAGCGTTTTCCTTCTCGTAGCCCATGCTGGTCCAGACGTCGGTATTGACCAGGTGGGCGCCGGCGCAGGCGTCCGACGGGTTGTCGAACAGCGTGTAGCGCGTGGTGTTGACGAGGCTCGGATCCATCTCGTAGCCCTTCGGCGTCGAGACGTTCAGGTGGAAGCCGAACACTTCGGCCGCCTGCAGCCACGAGTACAGCATATTGTTGGCGTCGCCGATCCAGGCCACCGTCTTGCCGGCGATCGAGCCGCGGTGTTCCCAGAAGGTGAACACGTCGGCCAGCACCTGGCAGGGATGGTGTTCGTTGGTGAGACCGTTGATGACCGGGACGCGCGAATTGGCGGCGAAGCGGTCGATGATGTCCTGGCCAAAGGTGCGGACCATGATGATGTCGCACATGCGGCTCATCACCTGGCCGGCGTCTTCGACCGGCTCGCCGCGGCCCAACTGGCTGTCGCGGGTGTTCAGGTAGATGGCGGCGCCGCCCAGCTGGTGCATGCCGGCCTCGAAAGAGAGGCGGGTACGGGTCGAGCTCTTTTCGAACACCATCACCAGGGTGCGGTCGACCAGCGGATGATAGACCTCATAGGCCTTGAACTTGCGCTTGATGATCGCCGCGCGCTTGATGACGTATTCGAACTCGTCGCGCGTGAAGTCGGAGAATTGCAGGAAGTGCTTGATCGGAGTGGTGCCTGGCATAATCTGGTCTACTCGTTTGTTGTCCCTTGAATTATAAGGGCTTTTTCTTTCCGTTAGGGAAAGTGACGGTTTCTATTCCTAATATAGCGTCTGGGCCGATTCGTGCAGCAACTGCCCATACAGCTCGTGGCGCATGCGCGCGATCTTGCCGTCGGCGACCGCGTCCAGCACGGCGCACTGCGGTTCGGCCAGGTGGCGGCAGTTATAGTACTTACAGCCGCCCAGGTAGGGCTTGAACTCGACGAAGGCGCGCTCGAGCATCCCTTCCGTCAGGTGGTACAGGCCGAACTCCTGGAAGCCGGGCGAATCGATGATCGCCGAGGTCTTGCCGTCGACTTCCGGCAGCCAGTACAGCCTGGTGAACGTCGTGGTGTGCTTGCCGGTGTCGAGGGCGGCCGAGATTTCGCGCACCGCGATGTCGGCGTCCGGCACCAGCAGGTTGATCATCGACGACTTGCCCATGCCGGACTGGCCGATGAAGATCGACGAGTGGCCTTCGAGCAGCGGGGCCAGGGTGGCCACGGTCTGTTCGGGGTTCCCGGTGGCCGATACCTCGTGCACCGGATAACCCAGCGCGGCATACGGCGCAACGCGCTCGCGTGCGCGCGGCAGCAAGTCTTCGACGTCGGTCTTGTTCAGGATGAGGTGGGCCTCGATGCCGGCCGCCTCGCAGGCAACCAGCGCGCGCGACACCAGGTCGTCGGTAAAACCGGGCTCGGTGGCGACGACGATGAACAGGCGCGAGATGTTCGCCGCCAGCAGCTTCGATTTATATTGGTCGGAGCGATAGAGCAGGGTGGTGCGGTCCGCGATCTTTTCGATCACGGCCTGGTCGTTCGAGGTGCGCTTGAGGTGCACCACGTCGCCTACGGCCACATTGGTCTTCTTGCCACGCGTGACGCATTGCAGCTTTTCGCCGCCGGCGTCGGCCAGGTAGTGGCGGCCGTGGGCCGCGATGATGGTGCCGGTCAATTCACTGTTCTTGTCGCTCATGCGCTGGTCATTCCAAGGTAAAGCGCATTCACTTTCGCGGCGCAGATAAAATCGTTTTCAGTCAGGGCGCCGCCGGCCGAGTGGGTGCTCCAGGTCACGCGGCAGGTGGCGTATCCGACCGTCATGTCGGGGTGGTGATCCTGCGTGTCGGCGACCTGCGCCACCGCGTTGACGAAGGCGATGGTGGCGCGGTAGTCCGGCAGCTTGAATTCGCGCGACAGGATGCCGTCGATCGCGGTCCAGTCGGGTACGTCGGCCAGCAGGGCGTCGATCACCCACGGATCGAGCGCCCTCGCGTTGTGGATGCAGTCGCGATGCTCCAGCTTCATGCGCCCGCCATCGTCAGGTGTTTCACGCGCACCGAGGCCGGCGGATGCGAATCGTAGAAGGCCGAGTGCAGCGGGTCCGGGGTGAGCGTGGAGGCGTTGTCCTCGTACATCTTGACCAGGGCCGATACCAGGTGGCGGCTATCGGTATGCTGGGCCGCGAAGGCGTCGGCCTCGAATTCGTGCTTGCGCGAGCTGATCGACGACAGCGGCGCCAGCGGGAAAGTAAACACCGGGAGTACCAGCATGAACAGGATCAGGGCCATGCCGTCGTTCGAGACGTTCATGAAGGGCAGCACGCCCAGGCCCGTATAGAACCAGGCCTGGCCTTTCAGATAGCCGAGCAGGGCCAGGAAGGCCAGTGACATCGCGAACATCACGGCAACGCGCTTGACGATGTGGCGCAGCTTGAAGTGGCCCAGTTCGTGCGCCAGCACGGCTTCGATCTCTTGCGGCTCGAGTCGCGACAGCAGGGTGTCGAAGAACACGATGCGCTTGGCGCGGCCGAAGCCCGAGAAATAGGCATTGCCGTGGGCGCTGCGCTTGGAGCCGTCCATCACGAACAGGCCGCGCGATGCGAAGCCGACGCGCGCCATCAGGCTCTCGATGCGCTGCTTGAGGCTGGCGTCTTCGAGCGGGCTGAATTTATTGAACATCGGCGCGATCACGCTCGGGTAGATCGCAATCATGAGCAACTGGAAGCCGCTCCACACCAGCCAGGTATAGAACCACCACAGCTCGCCCGACTTGTCCATCAGGGTGAGCACGACCCACAGCAGCGGCAGGCCGATGACGGCGCCCACGATCGTGCTCTTGACCAGGTCGCTGAACCACAGGCCCGGCGTCATCTTGTTGAAGCCGAAGCGCTGCTCCAGCACGAACTGGCGGTACCAGTCCAGCGGCAGGTCGAGCAGGCTGGAAATCACGCCGAACGCGATCACCAGCGCCATCTGGTGCCACAGCCCCGGACCGGTCAACGGCAGCAGGGCCAGCGACAGCAGCTGCAGGCCGCCCAGCAGGGTAAAGCCGATCAGGACCGCGCCGCCCCACAGCATGCCCACCAGGCCGAGGCCGGTCTTGGCAACGGTATAGTCGGCCGCTTTCTGGTGCGCCGCCAGCGGCACCTTTGGCGCAAACTCGGCCGGCACGCTGGCGCGATGGCGCGCGATGTGCCGGATGTGGCGCGCGGCCAGCCAGGTGCGCAGCACCATGGTGAGCGCGAAGAAAACGACGAACAAAACCGAAAACCCGAATGATGACATTCTGTGCCTGTGAGAAAATGCAGGATTAAGTGTAAAACACGACTAGGCAAAGAGAGAATTATGTCACAAGCTACACCAACCACCGAGTCCGCCGCAGCCCAGCGTCCAAACGAGTTCAACCTGGTCTGGGTGGACATGGAAATGACCGGCCTGGACCCGGACAACGACCGCATCATCGAAGTGGCGGTGGTCGTCACCGACCCAGAGCTGAACATCATCGCCGAAGGCCCGGTATTCGCCATCCACCAGTCGGACGCAACCCTCGACAAGATGGATAACTGGAACAAGGGCACCCACGGCAAGTCGGGCCTGATCGACCGCGTGAAAGCCTCGACCGTGACCGAAGCCCAGGCCGAGCAGGAACTGATCGCCTTCCTCAAGCAGTACGTGCCCTCGAACAAATCGCCGATGTGCGGTAACTCGATCTGCCAGGACCGCCGCTTCATGGCGCGCGGCATGCCGAAGCTGGAGGCGTTCTTCCACTACCGTAACCTGGACGTGTCGACCCTGAAGGAATTGTGCCGCCGCTGGAAGCCAGAGGTTGCCACCGGCTTCAAGAAGCACCAGAAGCACACGGCCCTGGCCGACATCACCGAATCGATCGAAGAACTGCGCTATTACCGCGAGCACTTCATCCAGAAGTAATGTTGCAAAAATCGCAGCAAAAAACTGCGATGTATTGACAGGAAGGTATGCGACAATCGGCGGTATGGTTCCGCTCCCGCATACCGCTTTCTCGAGTGACGGCCAGGTAGCTTCGCGCATGCGCGGCCACGACTGGCAGGCGTCCAGCCTCGGCCCGGCCGACGGCTGGCCGCCATCCCTGCGCACCGCAGTGGACATGATGCTGCATTCGTCCTTCCCGATGTTCATCGCGTGGGGACCGCAGTTCGCCTTCCTGTTCAACGACGCCTACATCCCCATCCTGGGCGAGCGCTATCCGTGCGCGCCCGGCCTGCCGTTCGCCGAGGTGTGGCCCGAAGCCTGGCCCGACCTGCGGCCGCTGCTCGAGCGCACCATGGCGGGCGAGGCGGTGTTCTTCGAAGACCTCGAGCTGAACCTGCAGCGCAACGGCTATCCCGAGCGCGCCTGGTTCACCTTCTCGTATGCCCCGCTGGTCGACGCGGCCGGCCAGGTCGGCGGCCTGTTCTGCACCTGCATGGAAACCACCGGCCGCGTGCTGGCCGAGCGGCGCGCCGCCTTCCAGCTCAGGGTGTCCGATGCGCTGGGCCCGATCGACGATCCGGGGGAGGTGATCGCCACCGCCAGCGCCTTGCTGGGCGTGGAGCTCGGCGCCGCCCGGGTGCTGTATGCCGAGATCGATCCGCTCAGCGGCCAGCTGGACGTGCCGCGCCTGTGGTCCCAGGATGGCGCAAATGCGCCGGCCGCGCTGCGCTCGCCGCTGCACGATTTTAGCCCCGCAGTGGTGGACGAGCTGCGCAGCGGCGCCGTGGTGCAGATCCACGACGCGGCCAACGACCCGCGCGCGCAAGGCCTGCGCGCCGCCTGGCGCGACGAGCGCATCGGCGCCCTGCTGGTGGTGCCGCTGGTGAAAGCCGGCCGCCTGATCGCCTGCCTGGGCGTCGATGCGCCGAACCCGCGGTCCTGGACCGCCCACGACGTCCAGCTCGCGCGCGACGTGGCCGAGCGCACCTGGGCCGCGGCCGAGACCGCGCGCGCCCAGGCGCTGCTGCGCGAAGAGCGCGACCGCAGCCGTGACATCTTCGACAATATCTCCGAAGGCTTCGCACTGTTCGACCGCAACTGGATTATGCTGCGCATGAACGCCGAGGGCCTGCGCATCTGCGCCGTCACGCGCGAGGAAGTCATCGGCCGCAACCACTGGGAAGTGTTCACCTCCATGGCCGACAGCGAGGCCGGCCGCATGTACCACCGCGTGATGGAAACGCGCCGCGCCGGCGCCGCCGAGCAATGCCACACCTTCCCCGACGGGCGCCGCATCTGGACCGATATCCGCGCCTATCCGACTCAGGACGGCGGCATCGCCAGCTTCTTCCGCGACATCACCGACCGCAAGCTGGCCGAAGAAAAACTGATGGACGCCGACCGCCGCAAGGACGAATTCCTGGCCATGCTGGCGCACGAGCTGAGGAACCCGCTGGCGCCGATCAGCGCCGCCGCCGAGCTGCTCCGTATGGGCAATATGGACGAGCGCCGCGTGCACCAGAGCAGCACCATCATCGGCCGCCGGGTGCGCCACATGACACGCCTGGTGGACGACCTGCTCGACGTGTCGCGCGTCACGCGCGGCCTGATCACGCTGGGCCAGGCGCGGGTGCCGGCGCGCGCCGTGGTCGAAGAAGCGGTGGAGCAGGTGCGGCCGACGATCGACGCGCGCTCGCAGCAGCTTGGCGTGCGCCTGCCTCCCGAACACGCCGCAGTGCGCGGCGACAAGGCGCGCCTGGTGCAGGTGGTGGCCAATGTGCTGGGCAACGCCGCCAAGTACACGCCGCCGGGGCGCGGCATCGACCTGCGCGCCGAGGTGCTCGGTACGCGCCTGGTGCTCAGTGTGCGCGACGAGGGTATCGGGATGGACCGTGAGCTAACCGGGCGCGTGTTCGACCTGTTTACCCAGGCCGAGCGTTCGTCTGATCGCTCGCAGGGCGGGCTTGGGCTGGGGCTGGCCCTGGTCAAGCACCTGGTCGAGCTGCATGGCGGCACGGTGGGCTGTTCCAGCCCGGGGCTGGGCAAGGGCAGCACCTTCGTGATCAGCTTGCCGCTGCTGCAGGAAGAAGAAACGTCGGCGCCTTCACCGGGGGCCGCTTGCCCGGCCGGCGCCGCGTCCTTGCGCGTGCTGGTGGTGGATGACAATCACGACGCCGCCGAGACGCTGGGTCTGTTGTTGTCGGCGCAGGGGCATGAGGTGGCGATCGAGCATGCGTCGCTGCCGGCGCTCGAGCGCGCGCGGGGCATGCGGCCGGATGTTTGCCTGCTCGATATCGGGCTGCCAGAGATGGATGGGCGCGAACTGGCGCGCCGACTCAAGGCCGATCCAGCGACGCGTGACGCGACGCTGATCGCCATTACCGGGTACGGCCAGCAGCAGGACCGTGATGCGGCGTTGGCCGCGGGCTTCGCGCATCATCTGGTCAAGCCGGTCAATGTCGACGTGCTGCTGCGCGTGCTGGACGGCGTGCGCACAAAGGAACATTCCAATCAGTCCGAGACGTTTGCCGACGTCGTTCCCGCGCAGGCGGGAACCTAAGTAATTGGAGTAGCCACAAGAATAATCGAAGGAGACTACATGAAAACAAAACGCACTGTCATCGCAGAATCACTGGCGCTTGTATTACTCTCCACCCTGGGCGTTGCCTCATACGCCGCCAACCCGATCGTCCCCGGCTGGTACGCCGACCCAGAAATCCGCATCTACGGCAACAAATACTGGATCTATCCCACCTATTCGGATCACTACGGCGCCCCGCGCAAGTCGCGCGGATTCACTCCAGAGCAGGACGCCATGCGCGCCAAGTCCGACCTGATATGGGAACCCTACCTGAAGCAGACCTTCCTCGATGCCTTCTCGTCGACCGACCTGGTCAACTGGACGAAACACACCCACGTACTCGACGTCGAGAACGTCTCGTGGGCGGCGTATGCGGTGTGGGCTCCATCCGCCATCGAGCACAACGGCAAGTACTACCTGTTCTTCGGCGCCAACGACATCAAAGCCAATGGCCAGCTGGGCGGCATCGGCGTAGCGGTCAGCGACCGGCCCGAAGGCCCGTTCAAGGATGCGCTCGGCCGCCCGCTGATCGACAAGATCCACAACGGGGCCCAGCCGATCGACCAGATGGTGTTCAAGGACGACGACGGCCAGGTGTATATGTATTACGGCGGCTGGAAGCACGCCAACGTCGTCAAGCTGGCGCCGGATCTGCTGAGCGTCGTGCCGTTCCCGGACGGGACCACCTATAAGGAGATCACGCCCGATCCGGCTTATGTGGAGGGGTCGTTCATGGCCAAGCGCAATGGCGTGTACTACTTCATGTGGTCGGAAGGAGGGTGGACGCGGCCGGATTATCGCGTTGCCTATGCCATGAGCAAGTCGCCGTTTGGGCCGTTCAAGCGTATTGGCACGATCCTGCAGCAGGATACGACTATCGCCAATGGGGCGGGGCATCACTCGGTGGCCAATATTCCGGGCACGGATGACTGGTATATCGTCTACCACCGCCGGCCGTTGGGGGATAAGGACGGCCATCACCGCGAGACGGCGATCGAGCACTTGTACTTCAATGCGGATGGCACGATCAAGCCGGTGGTCATGACTAAGGAGGGTGTGGCGCCGCGGCCGATCGTGCCCGGCGGATGAACGTGTCAAGCGGTTGACAAGACCGCTCGACGGTTCTGCTGGACATGAGAAAGCAGCCGAGCAATGGCGCCAGTCCCGCCAGAACATATTGGCTCAGGCGCCTTGTATGACGGCTTCCGACCCAAATCGGACTTTCGCTCTCATTATCGGTCTCTCAGTAAATTGGAAATTTTATTAATAGATTGCTCATAGCACCCAAAGGGTTATCTTAGCCAACGATTTGCAGCGCGCCGATCAGTTTCAACCAAATCAATTTCCTGAAATCGCGTTTTAATCTCGCCAATTAGATCATCCATGGCGTAAATAAAATCGCTGCTGGCCTGCTCAATCTCACCCCAAGGACCTTGTTGCTCGGGAGATAGTGGTGCGTCTCCGGGGTTGGAAAAAAAGCGTCGCTCATCAGATGCTCGATACTGCTCCAAGTGATCATAACAACGATTCCATGCCTCTTGCGCGCGCAGAACTATGTCATTTACTGTAGTGTTGAATAGATGAAAGCTAGGCGCGTTAATTGCATTGTTGAACAACTCGTTAAAATATAAGTCTCGTTGCAAAATCTTTCTCGGAAGATCGTTGTAGATCCGGCATAAGTCTGCGGTATAAACGTTCGACATTAAGTCTTCTAGAGTTCGAAGGTCTCTATGGCGAAATACGTTGTTTAGGTTTTGGAACTGAGTGCGCACCCATGACTCATGGTCTGCCTTCAGCTTGTGTAGTCGAGATGGAGGCCAAGCGTCTTCATTCTTGTCTACTTCGCCATGATGGTTTCGACAGAGAAGAATTAGGTTGGCATAACTGTTTACATAAGTTGGGCTCAAGGTGACATCATAACGAGCGGAACCAGGATTTTCCCCCGCAATGTGGGCTTGCTCCCCCAAAACATACGAGTCAGCACCAGCAGTCTCGCCATCAGCAGTTAACTCACTCTGACAAATCGCACAACGCTGCGCTGCTCGCCCCCAAAGGAGTTTTATATGCCTAACCCCTAACTGTTTCTTTGTTGCCGTATTGTTTTTCTTCTGGTCGCTCATGGTTATCTTTATTAGCTAATGCAAGTTTCAAAAAATCATCCAGCTATGCCCTAAGGCGCACGTTCGAATTAGGACAACAGGTCATGGGACCAAAATCGCATAGTCTCGTGAATGACCGGAGCCGACCGATTGCGGAAATTTGAACTAATGGCAGACTGGGGGTGATAGCTAACAACCGTAGGACGAGTAAACCGACAAAACCTCATCTGCTGTTATTTTGAGCATTGATCACGGTTATCATCAAATCTGCTTCAGTGATTGCCTTCCAAGTTTTTCTAAAATCCTGGAATTCTTGTGCATCCGCAAATGAGATGGTTCTATCGCCAAAGTCGTACACCGATTCGAGGATCGGCGGATTCTCCGCGATGTCGGATAAATAAAACAAATCAAGTCCGGCTCTATTTGTCGAATGTTCGAGCGCGAACTGTTTAAACCTGCTTGTTAAATTTTGGAAGTCATCGGATTTTCCACCGGCTGCTTCTACCACCACAACATCGATATCCGAATCAAGTTTGAAGCAATTGCTAGGTCCGCGACTTCCGAAAATATAAATTTCCATCATGTATTAGGTGTACGATTAAGAATTAAGAGAAGAAAAGAGCACCCGATGTTGCCAACTGTGGCCGGGAAGCCAGAGCATGTTGCTGCGTAAACAAGGTTCTCCGGATGTCACAATGGGCAACTCCCGGCCCAAAGCGGACATTAAGTCACACGCACCGAACGATTATTTCTTACTGTCTAGCTGCTTGAAAGAGTGACTTTTTCATAATTGGTGGAACTTTAGTCGTAATTTCGTATTTCTCAAATCTGTAATTGGGGCTCACACTATCGCAGTTGTCTGACTAAATTCAGAATGGCTTGAGGTCCAATCCAGTGCATGTTATGGCGCAGCGTTTGGTTCTCTAAAAAAAAGAAAAAATGGTTGGAAAATCAAAGTGTGAGCTGGAATGGAGCTCGCCTGGGTTTGAAAAGCTTCCGTCCGTATGATCGATTGGATGTGACAATTAGCGAACTCCGGAGATCATGGTGACTCCTATACTTGTTGCACTTGTAATACTACAAGTTTACAACAAACTATAGCAGTCTAGAAAGTGTTAGCCCTACAGACCTACGGCCGCATTCCAATCAGCAACGTACATATAGACACGTTGGTACTCGGACGGCAGGAGTACGCGGTTGTGAGCAATGAAATGTCGCACTTTTTCGAGCTCGTCCATTCTCTGCTTAAGCCAATGCTGGGAAGGAATAACTGCCTCAAAATGCTTCCAATTTTCTGAAATAATTGCAGCTAAATTCCCAAAATCTACGAAGCCTAGTATGTCAGACTTTTCTCCTTCAAGCCATGAATCGTCGACTGCGGTTTTCTGGCGCGATTCAGCAAAAATCTTAATTTTATTTGGCAGCTTGTCTACCCAATCAGTTCGTTCTTTTTCTTCCAGCGTCTCACGGATTAATGCCCTGACCTCGTTCTCAAAACAGTGGAGCACAGCGTATAATCTGGCCATATTGAGTGCGTTATTGCGTCTTGATACGCCAAATGCCGAAAGAGCGGTTGATAAAAGACGTTCTTCGACTTCGCTCTGATCAGCTCCGACTTGGATGCCCGCGCTTTGGAACTGATCGGCCTCGGACTCAAACATCAGGCCGCGAAACATAAAGTCACGAATATCCTTTCGTTGATTAATCAAGGAGATGTTCCTTCAGCGATTTGAAGATCGCGTTAAATACCTCAACATCCTTAGTTGCTGGAAGATGAATCTGTATGTTGTAGTGCAGAGTAGTACGCCCATGCGACCTCTCTGATGCTGGCGGTGGGATAATTATCGCCTGATTATTTGGCTCATTAACATCCGTACGTTTTTCGGCAGGCGTATCAGAAAAGTCTGCAAGATCTAATAGCGCAAAAAAAGTACTTGCCATTAGTTTTGCTACTTGCGGGCTAGCATTATGCATGCTTTTGAACTTGCCTTCGATAAGAGGGCGGTCGTTCGGGGTAGGCTTCGCGCGAATTGTGAAGAGATCAGAATACGCCTCACGAACAGCATCGCCCATTATTTTTCGGCTCTGTGCAGAGTTGCGATAATCGTGGTAACGAGTACTTGGCGAGCCATCAGTGTTCAAAAAACCAAGAGACTTTAATAGTGGGATTACTGCACGGTAGCTTGACGACAAAAAGCCCCAATCTTTTAAATGCTGTTGTGAGAATCTCTCGGGTGCAGCGCCGTCACAAATTTTCGAAAAAACCTCAGGGAGCTGTCCATAGTTCTGTACGTAACTACTTGTAAGCGCCACAGGTCACCTCTATTTTATGTTGTCTGAGCAACAAGTGTACATCATGTTTGAACGTAGTAGTCAATTCCTCCCGGTATTTCTGAGGCCCCAATAAGGGTTTAAGTAGGTGCTTTCTTCACACGGGACATTTTCAAAGATTTGTCCTTCTTGAGGGCTTTGTAACTCAGCGACGCTTCGCTAAATTTGTTTGCTTCTGGCCGACAGAAGCCGTTCTGATAGGGAGCGAATGTAGTTGTTGATCGCGAAACAACTTGACCTAGAGCTATGCGCTCCGCTTGATTGCTGCACTATTTTTGGATGGCGTCGCACTCATTTCGTGCAAATGTGCTGTAATGACGCTCTCTGCGCTCATCCTTGGTGCAATGCCATCCTTTCTTCTTTCTATCTTACGGCGGCCACACCCGGTCGTCTTACCGCCCATCGGCCAGGCGCGGGCCGCGTTCGGCGCATTGTTCGGCCTGGCCCTGTCCGGCGTGCTGAGCCAGGTCGTGCTGGCCTGGAGCGCCCCCGGCGCCCACGTCGCCTGGCTGGTCGCTCCCATGGCCGCCTCCGCCGTGCTGTTATTCTGCGTCCCCGCCAGCCCCCTGGCCCAGCCCTGGCCCGTCATCGGCGGCAATGTGGTCTCGGCCCTGGTCGGCGTCAGCTGTGCCCAACTGCTGCCCGACCCGATGTTCGCCGCGCCACTGGCCGGGGGGCTGTCGATCGCCATGATGTTCCTGCTGCGCTGCCTGCATCCGCCGGGCGGGGCGGTGGCGATGACGGCGGTGCTGGGCGGGCCGGCGGTGCACGAGGCCGGCCTGTCGTTCGCGCTGGCGCCAGTGGGCCTGAACACCGTGCTGCTGGTGCTGGCGGCGCTGCTGTACAACCGGGTGACGGGCGCCCACCACGTGCATAAAGCCGCTCCGGCGCCGCTAGATGTGGCGGCCGAGGACATCGACGCCGCGCTGGAACACTTCGGTGAAGCGCTCGACGTGTCGCGCGAAGACCTGGCCGTCATCGTCAACGATGCCGAGCACCATGCGGCCGAGCGCCGCGTGCGTCGCCTGCATGCCGGCGACGTCGTGGTGCCGCCGCTGGCGCTGCTCGAACCGGACATGCCGCTGGCGACGGCGCGCGCCATCCTGCTCGAACATGGCTTGCCTTCGCTGCCGGTGGTGGATGGGGAAGGGCGGCTGCTTGGTGTACTGACCCTGAAATCCCTGCTGCGGGCGGCGGCCGAGGCCGAAGCGTGGAGCATCAAGGCGAGGGCGCTGATCGTGCTGCGCGGCCGCAAGGATGCCGAGCGGGTGGCTGAGCTCATGATTGCCGGGATCGCGGTGCAGGCGGGGCAGCCGGCGAGCGACGTGGCCTCGCTGGCGGGCCGCCATGGCCTGGCGCGGGTGCCGGTGGTCGATGCGGCGGGAATGCTGGTGGGGATGGCAGGGCCGGTCGAAGTGCTCGATGCCTTGCATGGGGTGGCGTTGGCGACGCAGGGGTGGCGGTTGCGGCGTCGGCGCGGGGATTGATGCAGTCGCGGCGCCGATGTCGTATGCGATGATCCGGCCGCCAACGATCACCGCGTCGGCGGCATAGCGCGGGGCCGCCGAGGCCGACCCTACAGGTGAATCACCGATACAAACAATTCAGGCCGATCCAGGTGAATCAAGCCGATTCAGCCCCGCAGCACTTCTTGTACTTCTTGCCGCTACCGCAAGGGCAATCGTCATTGCGGCCGACCTTCGGCTCCTCGCGCACCACGGTCTCGACCGCGGCCTTGCGTAGCGGCAGCCAGTAGCGGTAGATGTCCGGCACGTTGGCCTCGATCTGCAGCGCCAGGGCGTGGATCTGGTGCGGACTGTCGACCAGGTCCAGCTCTTCTTCCTCGATCTCGTCGGCGCCGAGCAGGTAGATCGGGCGGATCAGTTCGGCAACGTCCGAGTTCTTGATCGGATCCCAGGAGCCGGCGCGCAGTTCGACGCCTTCCCAGAAGCCCCAGCACCAGGCTTCCGGATCGATCAGCACCTTGCCTTCGAATTCATGTTCGACGAACAAAGGCTCGAATTCCTTGGGCGAGACTTCGAACGTGATCAGGATTTCGTTCATGAACCGCATAATCAGGTTCATGATCTTTTCCAACTCGCGCGGATTCTTCCACTTCGGCGCATCCGCCTCGCTTTCGCCCCACACCTTCGGCAGCCATTCGGAAGGCATGATGGTTTCCGGACCGATCGCGATCGCGGTCAGGTAGCCGTGCAGGGTGTCCATCGTCATCGCGTCGTCGGAGCAACGGTCGGACAAGAGGAACTGGTCGAGTTCGTCGAATTCTTTTTCGGAGAGGGGCTGTTCGAGATGCATGGGAGTGTCTGGTGATGGCGCCCGGGCGCCGGTTTTGCGTAAAGGCGCCAGTGTAACCCCTGCGCCGCCGGGCGGCAGCAAAAACCTCGATTGGTATGGCAAGCGGCCCGGAGATGGCGCTGCGGCGCAACGGCCGCGGCGCCGGGACGGCATCAACGCTTGGCGGTAAAGGCCTTGGTCAGCTCGTCGGCCGCGAACTGCTGCGCTTCCTTGGCTTTCGGCACCACCGCGCCCATGCCGAAGAACTCGTGGGTCACGCCGGTGAAGTGGCGGTAGTTGACGGTCACGCCTTCCTTCTTGAGGCGGTCGGCGTAGGCCTTACCCTCGGTCATCAGCGGGTCGATCTCGGCCGTGATCACGGTCGCCGGCGGCAGGCCCTTGAGCGAGGTGGCCTTCAGGGGCAGGGCGTACGGGCTCTTCGGATCGGCGCCGTAGTGCTTGAAGAACCAGCCCATCATTGCCTTGTTGAGCGGCTTGGCGTTGGCGTTCTTCTTGTACGACGCGTTGTTCATGTCGTTGTCGACCACCGGATACACCAGCAGCTGGTGCACCGGCAGCTGGGCTTTCTGGTCGCGCGCCATCATCGAGACCACGGTCGCCAGGTTGCCGCCAGCCGATTCGCCGGCCACAGCCACGCGGGTGGCGTCGCCATTGAAGCTCTTGGCGTTTTCGATCGCCCATTTATAGGCGGCGAAAGCGTCTTCCGGCTGGGTCGGGAACTTGTGTTCCGGCGCCAGGCGGTAGTCGGCCGAGACGACGATCGCCTTGGCCCCCTTGGCCAGCGCGCGCACCGACGCTTCATAGACCTTGGTGTCGGCGATCACGAAGCCGCCGCCGTGGTAGTACACGATGACGGGGAACGGCCCCTTGCCTTCAGGGGTGAAGATATGAACCGGGAAGCTGCCGCCCTTGCCCTGGACCGTCTGGGTCTTCATGGTCACGCCCGGTTCCGGCGCAGTGCTCTGGCCGGCATCTTGCAGCACTTTTTTCACCGCATCGGCGGCCGACGGCTGCTTGCGCGCTTCTTCCGGGCTCAGGGTCTCGATCGGCTTCGGTTTCAGCGATGCCATTGCGTCGAGCACCTTCTGCATGCTCGGCTCGGCCTTCGGCGGCTGGGCGGCGGTCTGGGCAATCGCGGTGCCGGCCAGCATGCCGGCGGCCAGTGCAACCATGGTCAGGGTCAGTTTTTTCATGTTTTTCCTTATCGGGTTTCTCGCCCGGCGCGACATGCGCCTGGGGTTTCTGACATGAGACCGTGTAACAATGCCGCACTCCGTGCGTAAACGAACTCAGCGCGGGTGAAATGCGGGCCTTTCCCGCTTCGCCGTGCGCCGCCGTACAATAGGCACATGGATAACTTAACCACCGACAACGAAACGCCCGAGCATCCGTATGCGCGCCTGGATCCCGCCCTGGTGCTGGACGCGCTCGACAGTGTCGGCATGCATGGCGACGGCCGCCTGCTGGCCCTGAACAGCTACGAGAACCGCGTGTATCAGGTCGGCCGCGAGGAGGGCGGGCCGGTGGTGGTCAAGTTCTACCGTCCCGAACGCTGGAGCGACGCCGCCATTCTCGAGGAACACGCCTTCGTGGCCGAACTGGTGGAGCGGGAAATCCCGGTCGTGCCCGCGCTGCAGATCGATGGCAAGACCCTGCATGCCTTCGAAGGCTTCCGTTTTTCGGTCTTCCCGAGCCGCGGCGGACGCGCGCCCGAGCTCGGCGACCCGGCGGTGCTGGAGTGGATCGGCCGTTTCATCGGCCGTATCCACGCCCAGGGCGCGGTCAAGGCCTACGAACACCGGCCGGCGCTCGATCCGCTCACGTTCGGCCGCCAGCCTTACGACTACCTGCGCCAGCACGATTTCATCCCACCCGAGCTGATGGCGGCCTGGTCGAGCGTGGTCGAACAGGCGCTGGACGGCGTGGCGCGCTGCTACGAGCGCGCCGGAGAACTGCCGCTGCTGCGCCTGCATGGCGACTGCCATGGCGGTAACGTGCTGTGGACGCCGGATGGGCCGCACTTCGTCGATTTCGACGACAGCCGCATGGGCCCGGCCGTGCAGGACTTGTGGATGCTGCTCTCGGGCGAGCGTCACGAGATGGTCGGCCAGATGGCCGACGTGCTGGCCGGCTATGAGGACTTCTGCGATTTCCACCCGCGCCAGTTGTACCTGGTCGAGGCGCTGCGCACCCTGCGCCTGATCCATTACGCGGCGTGGCTGGCGATGCGCTGGAGCGATCCGGCTTTCCCGGCCGCCTTCCCCTGGTTTAATACCCAGCGCTACTGGCAGGACCGTATCCTGGAGCTGCGCGAGCAGGTGGCCCTGATGGACGAGCCGCCCCTGTGGCCGGTGTGAGGGGCCGAATGGATGAGCAGAGCCAATATTGCCGTCCAGTTCCGCGTAGCATACTGAACGGATTTGCCGGATAATCGAACCGACCGCCGCCATTGAGACCTCGCATGGAACCAAACCCAGCCAAGCAAGACGAAGCCGACTTCTCGATCGACCTGTCGCAGGCCGCCGGCATGGCGCAGCCCGACGTGCCGCCCGAATCCGCTCCCGAATCCGCCTCCGAAGTCGTGCCCGAAGCCCCTGCGGCCACCCAGGCCGCTCCGGCCCCAGCCGCGCGCAAGCCCCTCGAGATGCGCGAAATCCAGGAAGCGATCGCGCGCGTCGAAGCCGAGGCCAAGGCCAACGTCGCCTCTGAAAACCGCCAGACCGCCGAATCGCGCGCCCGCACGCTGGCCGACGAGCGCGCCGCCATCGATGCCGCCGCCGCAGCCGCTGCGGTGGCCAATTCACAGGCATCCGAAGACGCGATCGCGGCCAACCGCGACCGCCTGGAATCCCTGCGCGCCGCCTCGAAGGCATCCGCCGAGCGCCTGGAAGCGATCCGGCAAGAGACCGCCGAGCTGCGCGCGCGGGTCAAGAGCGATACCGAGATCCGCCTGGCGCTGGAGGCCCGTTCGCGTTCCGAAGAAGAAGCGCGGCGCCGTGCCGCGGTCCAGATGGAAGCCGAGGCAGAACTGGCGGCCAAGGCCGCGCGTGCCGCCGACGAGCTGGTGGCGCATACCGAACAGGCCAGGCTGCAGGCCGCCGAGCGTATGGCGGCGGTGGAGGCGGCCAAGGAAGAAGTGCTGCATAACGCCAGCGCCGACGCCCGCATCGCGATCCTGGCGCGCGAGCGCGAGCGCGCCGAAAAGGCCGCGCGCCAGACCGCCGAGAAACTGGCCGAGGCCGAAGCCGAGGCGCTCGACCTGACCCAGCAGCGCGAACGCGCCGACCAGGTGGCCCTGGCCTCGGCGTTCCAGCGTGCGGCAGCCGAGGCGCGCGCGCTGGAAGAAGCGCGCGCCATGGCCCATATCGAACAGGAACGCGAGGCGATCGCGCTGGCCCAGGCCGAGTCCGAGCGCGTCGCGGCCCAGTCGCTGCGCATGCGCCTGCAGACCGAAAAAGAATTGCGTGACGCCGCCACCCACCGCGAGCGCCTGGAGCAAATGGCGGCCGCCAGCGCCGAGGCGCGGCGCGAGGCCGAGACGCGCATCCTGGCCGCCACCGAGGCCCGGATCGAGACCGACCGCAGGCTGCGCCTGGTGGCCGAAGACCGCGTCCGCGCAGAGGAGGAAGCGGACGAGCAGGTGCAAGCCCGGCTCGAGGCCGAGGCCGAAGCGGCGCTGGATGCGCGCGCGCGCGCCGCGGCCGACGAGGCGGCGGCGGCGGCGGCACTGCGCGAAGCCGAGGAGCACCGGCGCGAGCGGCTTCTGGCCGAAGAAAAAGCGGCGCTGGCCCAGGCTGCGGCCGAGGTCCAGGCCGCGCGCAATGCCGACGAAGCCGAAGCGGTCGCATTCGAGGCCGAACTGGTCGAACTGCAGCGCCAGGCGGCGCAACTGGCGGCGAGTAAGCGCGAAGAAACCGAACGCCTGGCCCAGCTCGAACGTGAGCGGGTGGCCGCCGAATCCCAGGCCCTGGCCGATCTCGAACAGAAAGTGGCGGCCGAGCGCGAATTGATGCTGGCGGCCCAGGCGCGCAGCGAAGCCGAGGCTGCAGCCGCGGCGGCGCTGGCCGCCAAGGCGCAGGCCGAGCGCCGCCTGGAAGAAGCCCAGCGCGCGACCTTCGAAGCGCAGCAGACCCAGATGGATGCGGTGGCGGAAGAAGCCACGCAAGCCGAAGCGACGCGCGACGCCCAGCAGGCGCATGCGCGCCGGGCGCAAGAGCTGGCCCAGGCCCAGCAGGAACGCACCGAAGTCGAGCGTCAGCAGGTGACACTCACCGAGCAGGCGATCGGCGCCGAACGCGAAGCCACGCAAGCCGCGCGCGAATCGCTGGCCCTGGTCGAGCGCAAGCTGGCCGCCCAGCGCGCCCAGGCCACGGCCGACGCGCGCGCCAACGAGGCGCAGGCGGCGCGGCTGGCGTCGGAACACGCCGCCGCCCAGGCCGCCGAAGCGCGGGCCGAGGCCGAGGAAGCACAAGCCCGGCTGGCGCGCGAGCGCGAGCTGGTCGAGCACGCGGCGGTGCAGGCGGCGGTCGAGAAACGCGAAGCCCAGCGCGCGCTGCTGGAACACGCCCAGGCCCACGCCGAAATGCAGCGCAAGGCGGCGCACGCCACCCTGCAGATGGCCGATGCGCGCAAGCACCTGGTGAATTTGGAAAGCAAGCGCCAGGACGAACAGGCCGCCGAACTGGCGGCCACCGAGCGCGTCATCGGCGAGCGCAAGGTCGAAGCCGGCCAGCGTTCGGTGTCGGCCGACCTGACGCGCGAGGTATTGGGACGGTTCAAGCAGTCGCAGGCGAGGGCCGGCGACACCTCGGCCGCGCAGGCGGCGGCGAGGTTGGCGGAAGTGATTGCGGCTCAGCGCGAACTGGACCGGGATCTGGATGGTAAAACGGACCGGGACTAACGGAGTGGTCTGCGCCTGCGTTTAACTGCGGCCCGCACCCTCAACTCGTCGTTCCCGCGAAGGCGCACTGCTGTCCGGAATAATCTTCTTGATTTTTCCATCAGAATAGGCGTCCTTGTTTGAGTGCCAAGTCCTCTCGATATCGACGCTGTCGTCGGTATCGAGAGAGTTCGGTGGCGCCGCGTTGAAACAGGGTTTCCCGTACCTGCACCAAACACTCCCACAATGTGCCTTTGACGGCATTTCGCTGCTTGTAGAGG
>NZ_VPFD01000080.1 GCF_008014745.1 Massilia arenae | reverse complement strand
CCGAACTTCGCATCACGGATCAAGTGGGTTGGCACCGCAGTCAAGGTCACGCCACGCACTTGCGGATAGCTGGAAATTCGACCGCTGGAATAAACCTGTTCACCGAAATGTTCACGGTGCTCTGGGGTATCGGCGGTCTTCAAGGTCGTCCCGTCCAGTGCAAACAGGCTCAAGCCCTTAAACAGGTACTGCTTGCGATC
>NZ_VPFD01000008.1 GCF_008014745.1 Massilia arenae | reverse complement strand
AAGTTTGGCGACTCCGGTATACGCCGGTAAACCAGTCCCTGCAACCCTTCCAGCAATTTCCCCTCAAATTATCCCGGACAGCAGTGCGCGCAGGCGGGAACCCAATTCGTCTATGTCACCACTTGATTTTCTCTAAGTGGTCGATTGAGAAGCTTGGGTTCCCGCCTCCGCGGGAACGACGTTTGCAGGCTGACGATTCTTTTCAGGCCGCCAGCTCGCGCGGCAAGGTCATCTGCAATATCGCACCACCGGTGTCGCTGCGCGCCAGGGTCAGGTTGCCGCCCAGGTAGCGCGCGCGTTCGCGCAGCAGGCGCAGGCCGTGGCAGCCCCTGGACGCCGTTTCCAGCGCATTCTCGCCCGGTCCCACGCCATCGTCGCGCACGGTGAGCATGGTCATCTCGCCGTCGTCGTCGAGGATCACATCCACCCGCGTGGCCTGGGCATGGGCGGCGGCGTTGCGCAGGCCTTCCTCGGCGCAGCGCAGCAACAGCACGCCGTGTTCGCGCGACCAGGCGCCGTCGTCGTCGGGCAGGCTGGCGCGGGCCGTCAGGCCGCGTTCGGCGCCGAAGGCGGGCACCAGCTCGGCCAGCGCGGCGCGCAGGCCAAGGAATTCGAGCTTGTCGTTCCACAGCTCGAGCTGCATCGTGCGGTTGGTCTCGATAATGCCGGCCAGCAGGGTCTTCATCTGGGCCGCGCGTTCGCGCGCCTTGCTGTCGGCTGGCAGGTTCTGGGTCAGCAGGGCCAGATGCATGGTCAGGGCCGTCATCGACGAGCCCAGGCTGTCGTGCAGCTGGCGCGCCAGCTGGCGACGTTCCTGGTCCCAGCAGTTGGCCAGCCAGGCCAGCATTTCGGTGAGTTCTGCGGTGCGCGCCGCGACCTGGCGTTCGAGTTCCGGGTCGGGGGGCGATGGGGCCGGTTCGGTCATCGTAGGCTCTGTTAAATGTTTCCCAAATCATACAACAGTTGGCAATTCGGCGGCGCGCGCCCGGCGCTGCCAGCCAGCCAGACGTTGTACATGCGCAGCGTGCGCTCCCGTACAGTCTGCATGGAAGTCGCGGCGCATGCTGTCTATGTGGCCAGCGAGCCATCAATATCAAACAGATTCGGGGGTATTACCATGACGAAAAAAGACAAGCAACAGGACGCCATTGAGCTCCTCACCAGCCAGCATGACGAAGTCAAGGCGCTGTTCAAGCAATTCGACGAACTGGGCGAGCGCGCCACCACCAGCAAGAAGAAGCTGGCGGACGAGATCTGCGAGCAATTGATCATGCACACGCAGATCGAAGAAGAAATTTTCTATCCGGCGCTGCGCTCGGTATCGAAGGAGATGGAAGACATGCTCGACGAAGCCGTGGTCGAACACGCTTCGGCCAAGGACCTGATCTCGCAGATCCAGGAAATGGAGCCGGGCGACGACCTGTACGACGCCAAGGTGACGGTGCTGGGCGAGTACATCGAGCACCACGTCGACGAGGAAGAAGAGGAGATGTTCCCGAAAGTGCGCAAGCTCAAGCTCGACCTGGATGCCCTGGGCGCCGAGATGGCGGCGCGCCGCGACGAGCTGCTCGCCACGGCGTGATCGCGCAGCCGCTGCGGTAAGCGCTGCGGTAACTGCAGCGGCTTCAAGCGGCGGCAGTGCCGGCCGGGGCCGGAGCCGAGGCCGCCAGCGCTTCCAGCAGGCGATCGATCTGCACCGGCTTGACCAGGTGCTGGTCGAAGCCGGCTTCCATTACGCGCCGCTGGTCGTCCGGCAGGCCGTAGCCGGTCACGGCGATCAGGCGGATCGCGCGCGTGGCCGGGTCGGCGCGCAGGCGCCGCGCCACCTCGTAGCCGTCGATGCCCGGCAGGCCGATATCGACCAGCGCGGCGTCCGGCCGGCAGGCATGCGCCTGGCCCACGCCCTGCAGGCCGTCGGTGGCCTGGTACACCGGGTAGCCATAGGCGGCCAGCATGGTCGCCATCATCTCGCGCCCGTCTTCATTGTCTTCGATCAGCAGCACCGACGGCTTGCCCGTGTCCAGCGGCGGCGAGACAGCCGGCGCGCATGGTTCGCCCGCGCCGGCCGATTGCGCCAGCTCGGCGCATGGAAGGCGGATCGTGAAGCTGGAGCCGAGTCCTGCGCCGGGGCTGTCGGCGCCCACGCTGCCGCCGTGCAGCTCGACCAGGCGCCGCACCAGCGACAGGCCGATCCCCAGCCCGCCCTGCGAGCGGTCGATCGAGATCGCGCCCTGCACGAACACGTCGAACACCTGCGGCAGCAGTTCGGGCGGGATGCCGACGCCCGAGTCGCGCACGGTGAGCACGACGTCGTCGCCGGTGCGCGCCAGGGCGATGTCGATGGCGCCGCCGCTCGGCGTGTATTTCAGCGCATTGTCCAGCAGGTTCGAGACGATCTGTTCCAGTCGGGTCGGGTCGCCGTCGACCCAGCCCGGTGCCAGCTCGACCGCAATGCGGTAGCCGTCGGTGCGGCCGGTGGCGCGGAAGGTTTCCAGGCAGCTGGCCACCAGCCTGGACAGGTCGGTGGCCTGGCGCGCCAGCAGGATCTTGCCCGACATCGCGCGCGACAGGTCGAGCAAGTCATCGACGATGCGCGACAGGTGCTGGCTCTGGCGCTGGATGATGGCGCGCGCGCGCGCCACCGTGTCGGGCGCGGCGCCGGCCAGGCCGATCAGGCTCGAGGCGCTGGTGATCGCCGACAGCGGATTGCGCAGTTCATGGCCGAGCATGGCCAGGAACTCGTCCTTGGCGTGGCTTTTTCTCTCGGCGGCGCGCCGCTCTTCCATCTCGCGCACCAGGCGCCGGTTGGTGGCGGTCAGCTCCGAAGCGTGCTGCGACAGCTTCTCGGCCTGGCGCTTGAGTTCCTCGTTCTTCATGGCCAGGGTGACGAATACCGACACCTTGGCATGCAGGATCTGCGGAATGACCGGAGTGAACAGGAAGTCGGCGGCGCCGCGCTGGTAAGCCTTGAGGCGGTCGATCTCGTCGGCCAGGAAGGCAGTCACGAAGATGATCGGGATGTCGGACGAGCGGGTGCGCTGGTGGATCGCCTCGGCGGTCTCGAAGCCGTCCATGCCGGGCATGTTCACGTCGAGCAGGATGACGGCGAAATCGTGCAGCAGCACCTGGCGCAGGGCTTCCTGGCCGGAGCGGGCCGACAGCACGGTGTAGTTGCCTTCGTCGGCGCGGCCGTCGAGCAGGCTGGTGAGCGCCAGCAGGCTGGCGGGGTCGTCGTTGACCACCAGGATCTTGGGTTTATCGCTGTTCGCCACGATGGATTCCGTCAACATTGCTGTGCTCGCCCGACAAAGGATTCTAAACTTATAGTTATTTTCGAGTAAATACCTTGCAAAACGCGCCATCATAGCATGTGACATAAGTGCCACTCGGCAAATAAATCAATCGTGCGGGCTGTAGCGATGTTCGGTGCCGCACATACGTCGGTACAGTGCTATGCCATAGTGGAATCGAACCGGTTCGCTGGCGGACGGGACGCCTACAAGAAAGGACATAACATGAATATCGACACTATTGTAAATGAACAATTCCACGGTAAAACCTTCCGCGAGCTGAGCGAGGCGCCGCTATCGGCGCTGCGCGGCATCGGCGAGCAGCAGGCTGCCGCGCTGGCCGATACGCTGGGCGTGAAGACGATCGGCGACCTGGCGAACCTCGAGGTGATCCGCTACGCGATCGCCATCAAGGCGCTGTCCGGCTGCGAAGGCCTGTCCAACAAAGAAAAGGCCGAGGAAACGCTGCTCGACGACGCGGTCGAGATGACCTTCCCGGCCAGCGATCCGATCTCGGTCGATGCCGGCATCACCCGCATCGAGGTGGCGCCGGACATGGTCGACGCGGGCCATGATCACCAGCACGCGCAGTCGATCGAAGAAAAGAGCAAGATTCGCGAGTGCCCGGTGGACGAGAAGCGCTGAGATTTTCGTTAACTGGCATTAGCGGGCGGGCCACGCGGCGGAAGTTGCGTGGCCTGTTTGTTTATGCGGACGCTGCGAGGGGTAATTGGGGTGGTGCCGGTGGGGGAACTGGGGTTCCCGCCTGCGCGGGAACGACGTGCTGTTGTACGTGGCCGAAGTCGGATAGTTCGACCTATCCAGCCCCAAATTTAACGTCGTTCCCGCGAAGGCGGGAACCTAAGTGCGCGTGCGCAGCGAGTGTGCACGCAAAGTGAGGAAAACACACTGCTCAGCGATGCTGCGCCGCCAGCTCCGCCGGTGCTGCAGTAGAAGCCGCCTGGCTCGGCGCCGCCGAGGTCTTGGCCGCTGCCTGGCGATTCGCCGCCGGCGAGCAGAAGCGGTTCTTGCCGGCGCGCTTGGCTTCGTACAGCGCGTAGTCGGCGATATTGATCAGCGCATCGACCGACTCGGCATCGTCCGGATAGATGCTGATGCCGATCGAGGTCGACAGCCGCAAGGTAAGGTCGTTGATGAAGAAGGGCTCGGACAGCGCCTCGACCAGTTTCGAGGCAGGTCCCTGGGCGTCGGCCAGGCTGTGGATGTCGCCCAGCACCACCATGAATTCGTCGCCGCCGAGGCGCGCCACGGTGTCTTCCTTGCGCGAGCTCGACAGCAGGCGCTGGGACACCATCTTGAGGATGTCGTCGCCGTAGGCATGGCCGTAGGTGTCGTTGATCGCCTTGAAGCCATCCAGGTCGAGGTACATGACGGCCGCCTTGGCATGGCTGCGGTTGGCGTGCTGCAGGGCCGTTTCGATACGGTCTTCGAGCAGGCGCCGGTTGGGCAGGCCGGTGAGGGCGTCGTGCAGGGCCAGCTCCTGCTGCGCCTTGGAGTATTGCGCCAGTTCCTTGTACAGCAGCCGCACCTCGAGCATATTGTGGATGCGCTTGTGTACTTCGAGCAGGTCGAAGGGCTTGCTGATGAAGTCGCGGGCGCCGGCTTCGAGCGCGGCGATCTTGAAGCTCGGCTGGGCGGTCAGGGCCAGCACCGGCAGGTAGCCGCCTTGCTCGATCTCCTTGAGCCCTTTCATCACCTGGAAGCCGTTCAACCCCGGCATCTGCAGGTCGAGCAGGATCAGGTCGTAGTTGTGCTCGCGGTGAAGCGGGCAGACCTGTTCCGGCAGCATCGTCGAGCTGACGCAGGTGTAGCCTTCCTCACGCAATATCTCTTCCATCAATTCGATATTGTCGGGCGAATCGTCCACTACCAGGATTTTCGCGTTCAAAATGTCTTGTCTGCTCGGCATGCTTTTTCTCGTCTATTCGTATGGAGCGGATTCCCTTCTGGGTGGAATCGGGCTTGAACCCATCACTACTTAGTCTAGCAAACAGCTCAAAATTTCTTGTAGGACAGCGCCGCGTGCGTGGGTAGGAACATGAACGACCGGCCGACAACGGCTATTTTGCACTGGTCATTCAGCATTGGCTACCACTCAACGGTTGACCAGACGTGCCCCTCCGTTTACCAGCTGCGATGTGGCGGGCAGGGCCACCATGCCGATCGCCTCCATCAATTCGGTCTGTTCGACCGGCTTCGAGACATGGGCCGAAAAGCCCGCTTCCAGCGCCTTGAGCCGGTCTTCGGAACGGGCGAAGGCGGTCAGGGCGATGGCGGCGACTTGCCCGCCCGCTTCGCGCGGCAACGCGCGCACCCAGGACAGCAGTTCGAGGCCGTCGACCTCGGGCATGCCGAGGTCGCTGATCAGGAGGTCGGGCGGCGCCGCCTGCAGCATCTCGAAGGCCTCGCGTGCGCTGGCGGCCAGGCGCACGCTGGCCTGGCAATCGGCCAGGATGCGGGCGATCAGTTCGCGCGCATCGCGGTCGTCGTCGACCACCAGCACCGAGGTGCCGCGCAGATCGCGGATCGCGCCCTCGGCCGCCTGGGCGCCAAGGCCGGCGTCGGCGGACTGCGCCGGCGACTCGCGGATCATCCGGGCGCGGGCCGAGTCGATGGAGCGCGGCGGCGTCTTGGCCACCGGCAGCTCGATGGTGAAGCTGGCGCCCTGGCCGACCCCGGCGCTCTCGGCGCGCACCGTGCCGCCGTGCTGCTCGACCAGGTGCTTGACGATCGACAGGCCCAGTCCCAGGCCGCCGTGGGTGCGCGTCATCGAGGCGTCGGCCTGGCGGAAGCGTTCGAACACGTGGGTGATGAATTCGGGACCGATGCCCGCGCCGTTGTCGCGGATCGTGATCGCGACCTGCTCCTCGTGCTGGCCGACCTCGATCGTCACCAGGCCGTCGCGCGGGGTGAACTTGATCGCGTTCGACAGCAGGTTCCAGATCACCTGCTGCAAGCGGCCCGGGTCGCCCGCCACCGGCGGCACCTGGTCCCCGTAGTGGCGCTCGATGCGGATGCCCTTGGCGTCGGCCGCCGGGCGCACGGTCTCGATGGCGGCGTCGATGAAGCCGGCAGGCGCCACCGTCTGCATGTCGAGCAGCACCTTGCCCGAGGTGATGCGGCTCATGTCGAGCAGGTCTTCGATCAGCTGGGCCTGGGCGCGCGCATTGCGCTCGATGGTGGACAGGCCGCGCTGCAGGTCGGCGCCGTCGCGGCTGCCGCGGCGCAGCACCTGCGACCAGCCCAGGATGGCCGACAAGGGCGTGCGCAGCTCGTGCGACAGGGTGGCCAGGAATTCGTCCTTCATCTGGCTGGTGCGCTCGGCCTCGGCGCGCGCTTCGCGCTCGTTCTCGAGCAGCACCTTGCGTTCCTCGGCGGCGCGGCTGGCGGCTTCCACCAGGCGGATATTGTCGACCGCGATTGCGGCCTGGGCCGCGATGCCGCTGACGATGCGCTCGCTGCGTTCGGTGAACACGCCGGGTTCCGGGTGGCCGAAGAACATCGTGCCGAGCAGCTCGCCCGAGCGCGCCGTGACCGGCACCGACAGGTAGCTGCGCACCGGCGGATGGCCGGCCGGCAGGCCGAACTGCAGCGCCTTGGCGGCGTGTTGCGGATCGTGGCCGAGGTCGCCTACGCGCATGTCGCCTACGCGCATGTCGCCTACGCGCATGTCGCCTACGCGCATGTCGCCGATCCGCACCAGCCCATCGGCGCGCAGGCCGGGGCCGAACAGGGCGCTGGCGCCGGGCGCCGCGAAATCCTGGAACTCGGCCGAAGTGGCGCCCGACAGCGTGTACAGCGAGAACAGCGTGCCCGCGCCTTGTTCGCCATAGTGGAAGAAGGCGCCGAAACGGGCGCCGCAGACGCCGGCGGCGGCATCGGTGGCGGCCTGCATCAGCGAGCGCAGGTCGCGGGTCGAGGCCAGGATGCTGCCGGTGCTGTTGAGCAGCTCGAGCACGTGCGACTCTTCGCGCAGCGCCTGCTCGGCGCGTTTGACCTGATCGACGTCGGTATTGGTGCCGAACCAGCGCACCACGCGGCCGTCGCGGTCGTGCACCGCCTCGACCCGGGTGAGGAACCAGCGGAAGTTGCCGTCGGCGCCGCGGATCGGGAATTCCATCTCGAACGGCGAGCCGGTGCGCACCGATTCGTCCCAGTGCTCGAGCACGGCCGGCAGCACCGCCGGGTCGTACACGGCTTTCCAGCCCCAGCCGGTGGATTCGCTCTGGGTGATGCCCGTGTATTCATACCAGCGCTGGTTGAACCAGACGATGGCGCCGCTGGGGTCGGCCATCCAGGCCAGCTGCGGGATGGTGTTGGCCAGCGCGCGCAATTCTTCCTCGCTCTGGCGCAGGTGGTCGTCGGCTTCGCGCCGGGCGCTGATGTCCTGGGCCATGCCGGTCATGCCCAGCACGCCGCCACCCTGGGCCGGGCTGGCATAGTCGGGGCGGCCGACCAGGGCCACGCAGCGCGCCGCGGGCTGGCCGCTCGGCGCGCCGCCGGCATGGCCGTCGCGCGGCAGAAGGCGGCATTCGAGGTCGAGGTCTTTGCCCTGGGAGAAGGCTTCGAGCACCGCGCGCCGCACCCGCTGCCGGTCGTCCTGGGCCAGGCGGGCGCGCAGCAGCGGCCACTCGAGCGCCACGCCTTCGGGCAGGCCGAGGATCTCGGCCGCGCGTGCGCCAAAGGTGACGCGGTCGCTGGCCGCGTCCCAGCGCCAGTCGCCCAGGCGGCCGGCCGCGATGGCGAGCTGCAGTCGGTTGTTGTTGTCGATCAGGGCTTGCTGGTCGAGCTTGCGCGCCGTGATGTCCTGGAAGTACAGGGTCAGGCCCTCGGGCGACGGGTAGACCCGCATGTCGAGCCAGCATTGCAGGCGGCGGTAGAAGAATTCCTTGTTGACGGTGATCCGCTGTTCCATCGCGCGCCGGCAATCGGCGGCGACCGAGGTGCCGTGCAGGTCTTCGAATTCATCCCACAGCCGGCGTCCGACCAGGCTGTCGCGGCTTTTATTGAGCGGCGCCACCATCTGCAGCGCGCGGCCGTTGATATAGGTGATGTTCCAGTCGCGATCGACCGCGCAAAAGCCGTCGGTGAGGCTTTCGAGCATGTTTTCCATGCGTTCGGTGGCGCGCTGCAGCTCTTGCCGCGCGGCGGCCAGGTCTTGCTCGGACACGTGGCACGGGGTGCTGCTGGAATGGTCGGAGGGATTGTTCATGCCGGGGTTGCGGAACGCCCGAAACCGGGCAGGATGCGTTTCATTGTAGACCAGACAAGCCGGTCTGACACACACGCTTGGAAGCTGCCGGGCAGGTTCTCGATGCGCGCGCGAATCGGCCTGCTTCAGCCGTCCGCTTCAGCCGCCCTTGCCGGGCCGGCGCGCCACCTTCGTCAGCGCATCCTGCAGCTGGTCGATTTCGTAGGGCTTCTGCAGCGACTGGTAAGGGAAGGACAGGTGGCGCAGCAGGGTGTCGCCATAGCCGGAGGCAAAGATCACGCGCAGCGACGGATCGTCCGCGATCGCGCGGGTGGCCAGGTCGACACCCGACATGCCGGGCAGGCTGACGTCGGAGAACAGCACGTCGTAGCGCTGGCGCGCGAGCAGGGCCAGGGCGTCGTCCGGATGGGCCACGCCGTCGGCTTCGTGGCCGAAGGCCTTGAGCATTTCGCACACCAGGTACTGGGAGTCGACGTTGTCCTCGACCACCAGGATGCGCATGGCGCCGTCGCCGGTGTCTTCTTCCTGCGGCGCGGCGGTGGCCGGGGCCAGCGCCACCTGCACGCCGCGCACCGCGCCGGTCTCGTCGCGCACGGGAGTCAGGCGCAGGTCGAAGCGCGATTCCTGGCTGCCGTCGAGACGGCGGAAGGTGAGGGAGGTATCTTGCACCACGCCGGCCTCGCCGCGCCAGGCGGCGTCGAGGATCTTGCCGGCCGCCGCCAGCGGGGGCGGCAGCACCGGCGGCACCGAACCGCCGGGCACCCGGCCGTAGCCGGGGCCGGCCAGCAGCGCATATGCCTCGTTGAACACCGTGATCGTCTCGGTGCCCCAGACCAGCAGGGTGGGCACAGGAGAATTGAGGAGCAGGTCGCTGGCGAGCCGCAGCGGCAGGGGCCAGCGGGCGGCGTCGCCCAACGCGGTCGCCGACCAGTCGTAAGATGCGGTGCTCCGGGCGGAGGTGTCGAGGTCGGGCATGGGCTGGCTTGTTGTAAAAACGAAAATATGGCGGGCATCCTACACCAAAAGTCCGCCGGCTGCTTTGACAAGCGTGCGCGGCCGCACAGACTACGTTTTGTAACTAACCAACAAGCGGGGAGTTCGTCCACCTGTTGAGGCCGCTATCGCGGCCAGCAGTCGACATGTAGGCAGCCGGCGTTCGGACAAAAAAAAGCCCGCATCGTGAGAGGCGGGCTGAATCTATTTCCTAGGAGGAGAATAGAGGAGACAGGTGAATGATGCTGCATTGCGTCAAATCAGTCCAATTTATATTTCCAATACCAGTCATAGCCTTAATAAATATCTCTCAGGGATTGTCAAGTGCGCACTGTAGCGTGTGCGCACTTGGTGCGTGCGTGAAAATGTTCTAGGATGGCAACTATGTCATCTTCTACGTTGCTTGTCCGCGCCGGTATCGCGCTGTTGTCCTGCGCCTGCACGGTGCAGGCGCACGCGCGACCGCTCGATCCGTCGGCGGGGCAAACTGTACCGCTCGCCGATTATTCCCTCGAACAGCTGTCCGACATCGTGGTCACCTCGGTCTCGCGCCAGGACGAAGCCTTGGGGCGCGCGCCGGCCTCGGTTTATGTGATCCAGGGCGCCGAGATCGCCCGTTCCGGCGCCACCTCCTTGCCCGAGGCGCTGCGCCTGGCGCCGAACCTGCAGGTGGCGCGCATCGGCGCCGGGTCGTATGCGATCAGCGCGCGCGGCTTCCTGTCGCCGCTGGCCAACAAGCTATTGGTGATGGTCGATGGCCGCAGCGTGTATTCGCCGCTGTTTTCCGGCGTATTCTGGGAAATGCAGGACGTGGCGCTGGAAGACGTGGAGCGCATCGAAGTGATCAGCGGCCCGGGCGGCACGGCCTGGGGGACGAATGCCGTCAACGGCGTCATCAACGTCATCACCCGCAGCGCCGCCCAGACCCATGGCGGCCTGGCGACGGCGCATGCCGGCGCCGGCGAAAAGGGGGCGAGCGTGCGCTACGGCGGGCAACTCGAGGGTGGGCCGCACTGGCGCGCCTATGCGCGCGGCATGGACGTCGATGGGTTCGCGCTCGATGCGGGCGGGCCGGATGCCGGCGGCATGCGGCGCCAGCAGGCGGGTTTTCGCCTCGACTGGGAGGCCGAGGCCACCGACGTCACTTTCAGCGGCGACGTCCACGACGGCCGCCTGCGCGCCGGCGGCGACCAGTCGCGCACCGAGACGTCGGGCGCCAACCTGCTGGGACGGGTCGAGCATCGGGTGGACGAGAACCAGAGCGTGCGCCTGCAGGCCTGGATCGACCATGCGCGGCGCGACCAGCAGGGCGTCGGCGCCCAGCGCCTGGACACCTTCGACGTCGAAGCCCAGCACCTGCTGCGCCTGGACGGCCACAACCTGGCCTGGGGCGGCGGCTATCGTTACAGCCGCGACCGGATCGATAACGGCCCCTTGCTGCGCTTCACGCCGGCGCGCCGCAGCCTGCGCTGGTCGCACCTGTTCGTGCAGGATGAAGTCAAGGTGGCGCAGGATGTGCGCGCCAGCGCCGGTGTGCGCATCGAACACAATGTATATACGGGCAGCGAGGTGTTACCCAGCCTGCGCCTGGCATGGGACGTCGATGCGCGCTCGATGCTGTGGGCGGCGCTGTCGCGCACGGTACGAGCGCCGTCGCGCATCGACCGCGATTTCTACGTCATCGACCCGCTCGATCCGAACGCCTTCCTGGTCGGAGGCGGCGCGGACGTGGTGTCGGAAACGGCGCGCGTGACCGAGCTGGGCTACCGCGCCCAGCCCCTGCCTTCGCTGTCGTGGTCGGCGACCGCCTTCTATACGGATTTCGAGCGCCTGCGGACGCTTGAGCGGAACGCCGCGGGCGCCAATCCTCCAGCTGCCTATGTCCTGCAAAGCCTGGGCAAGGGCGCGCTGCGCGGCGTCGAGCTGTGGGCCAACTGGCAGGCCGCGCGCGGCTGGCGCCTGCATGCGGGGGCGGTGCTGCAGGACGTGGACGTCGGGCGCGAGCCGACCAGCCGCGACAGTACCGGCCTGAGTTTTCTTGCCGGCAATGATCCGCGCGTGACCTGGACCGTGCGCAGCGCGCACGAGCTGAACGCCCGCCTGCGGGCCGATCTGGCGCTCCGTTACGTCGCGGATATGCCGCAGGCGGCCCTGCCAAGCTATCATGAGCTCGATGCGCGGTTGGCGTGGCAGGTACGCCCCGATCTCGAGATCGCCCTCGTCGGGCGTAACCTGCTGCACCGACGCCATGCCGAATTCGGCGCGGCGGGCAGCCGCCAGCTGATCGAGCGGACAGTGTTCGCCAGCGCGGCGCTGCGTTTTTGACTGGCCAATGGATTCCATGACTATCACTCAACCTGAACGCCCGCAGCGCCGCCTGGCATGCCGGGCCCTGGCGCTGCCCCTGCTGCTGGCCGGCGTCGGCGCGCCCCTGCTGCCGGTGGCCGCCCAGTCTGCGGCGCCGGCGCTCGAGCGGCGCGTGAAGGCGGCTTTCCTGTATAAATTCCTCGGTTATGCCGATTTTCCGCCGCAGGCCTTCGCCGACGCCGCCACGCCCTTCACCCTCGGCGTGTTCGGCGCCGAAGACATGGCGGCCGAGCTGACGCGGATCGCCACCGGGCGCATGGTGGCGGGGCGCACGATCGTCGTGCGCGCGCTGCGCGAGCAAGACCTGGCCCAGCCGGTGCACCTGCTGTTCGTGGCCGGCCAGGACGAGGCGCGCACGGCGCGCCTGCTGCGCGCCTCGCCGGCCTGGCTGACCGTGAGCGAATGCGAAGGCTGCCTGCAGCACGGCAGCGTGATCAATTTTACGATCGTCGATGAGCGCGTCCGTTTCGACGTTTCGCTCGATGCGGCGGAAAAGAAGAATGTGAAGCTCAGTTCGCGCCTGCTGACGGTCGCGAACCGCGTGCAGAAAGGAGCCTCGTGATGCCAATGCACGATACCGGTTCCGTCCGGAGCAAATTGATTTTGATGGCGGTGGCGACCACTGTGGTGGCCCTGCTCACCGCGGGCGTGGCGATGCTGCTGCTCGACCTGCGTACCTTCCAGCGCTACTGGATCGACGATCTGACCACCCAGGCCGACATCGTCGCCAGCGTGACCGCGCCCGCTGTCTCGTTCAACGATACGGCCGACGTCACCCAGAGCCTGACCCTGCTGCGCGTGCGACCGCAGATCGTGGCGGCCGCGGTCTACACCGCCAACGGTACCCGCTTCGCCACCTATGTACGGCCCGACGTGCGCGCCCAGTTGCCCGAGCGCCCCGAGCCGGCCGGCTACCGCATCGAGCGCGGCGAAGTCGTGCTGTACCGCGACATCGTCGAGAACGGCGAGCGGATCGGCACCGTCTACCTGCGCTCGCGCTACGGCGTGCTGGACCGGGCCCTGAGCTATGGCGCGATCCTGGGCGGCGTACTGCTGGGCGCCCTGGTGATCGCGGCCCTGGTGGCGTCGCGCTTGCAAGCCTCGATCACACGGCCGCTGGAAGCCGTCACCGACGTCGCGCGCCAGGTGATGCTGCGGCGCGACTTCTCGCTGCGGGTGCCGGGCAAGGAGAAAGGCGAGATCGGCGTGCTGGTCGAAGCTTTCAACGACATGCTGGCCGAGATCGGCCGCCGTTCGGACGCGCTGCAGGCGGCCAACCGCACGCTCGAACACGAGATGGAAGTGCGCCAGCGCGCCGAAGGCGCCCTGATCGTGGCCGACCGCCGCAAGGACGAATTCCTGGCCACCCTGGCGCACGAGCTGCGCAACCCGCTGGCGCCGATCCGCACCGGCCTGGACATCCTGCGCATCCGCAGCGGCGACGCCCAGGCCACCCAGCGCGCCACCGACATCATGGAACGCCAGCTGCGCCAGATGGTGCGCCTGGTGGACGACCTGCTGGACGTCTCGCGCATCAATACCGGCAAGTTCACCATCAAGATGGGGCGCGTCGAGCTGAAGGCCGTCGTCAACGACGCGCTGGAAGTGGTGCGTTCGTATATCGAGCTGCACGGCCACGAGCTGGTGCTGGAGCTGCCGGACCGTCCGGTATTCCTGCATGGCGACGCCACGCGCCTGGCGCAAATCCTGTCAAACCTGCTGAACAACGCCGCCAAGTACACCAACCGCGGCGGCAAGGTGATGCTCAGGGGCGGGGTGGAGGACAAGACCCTGGTGCTCGAAGTAGCCGACACCGGCATCGGCCTGGCGCCGGACATGCTCGATTCGGTGTTCGAGATGTTCGTGCAGGTCGACTCGACCCTGGAACGCAGCAATGCGGGCCTGGGCGTGGGCCTGTCGCTGGCGCGCAAGCTGGTCGAGCTGCACGGCGGCACGATCACCGCCCACAGCGAAGGCCCGGGCCTGGGCAGCCGCTTCCTGGTGCGCTTGCCGATCGTGGTGGAACCCGAGCCGCCGACCAAGCCGACCCCGGCCGCCTTCATCAGTACCGAGAGCTACCGCATCCTGCTGGCCGACGACAACGTCGACTTCGTCAACAGCATCGGCGCACTGTTGACCGCGATGGGCCACAGCGTGGTGATCACCCACAACGGCCCGGACGCGCTGGCCGCGGCGGCGCGCTTCTGCCCCGACTATGCCTTCCTCGACATCGGCCTGCCGCATATGTCGGGCTACGACCTGGCGCGCGGCATCCGCAAGCTGCCGAGCGGCGCGCTGACGGTGCTGATCGCCGTGACCGGCTGGGGCCAGGAGAAAGACCGCCAGCTGGCCTTCGAGGCCGGTTTCGACCACCACATGGTCAAGCCGGTGCGCTTCGAGCAGATCGAGGAAATCCTGGGCACGCGCAGCGTCGTCAAGAAGCTGCGCACATAACAGGGTAGGGCACATAAAAAACGGAAGCGCTGAACGCGCTTCCGTTTTTTTTTGCGTGCGGCAGGCTGGCGGGGGCGTCAGTCCTGCTTCGCGCGGCGGCGGTGCGCCAGGAAACCCAGCACGCCAAGGCCGCCCAGCATCATTCCGTAAGTGCCGGGCTCGGGCACTGGCGCCAGCGCCACTGCGCCGCCAAAGCTGGCGCCGTCAGCCGACAGCAGTTCGCCGCTCACCTGCAGGTAATAGTCGCCGGCTCCCAGGTTGTCACTGGCGAGCGACCACAGGTCAATGGCGCCGGCTTGGACTTCCTCGCCCGCGGTGATGAGTACATCGTCGGCGCCATACAGGGCCAGGCCGGTGATGTCCAGGCCGACGTCGCCGCTGCGGCTGCTCGACGCGACCACGGCATCCAGGTTGTGGCCGATCGTGCTCGCGATCGTGAAGGTGAACTGGTCGGCGAAGGTGTTGCCCTGGTTATCGGCGGCGAAGGAGTCGCCGAAGTAGGCGGTCAGATCGACCAAGTCCAGTGCTTGCGGCGAATCACCGATGACTTCCTGCGCCATCACGGCGGAAGAACCGAACGACGACGCGCCAGCCAGCACCATTGCAGCAATGAGAGATCGTTTCATGTCTTTCCTCGCTAAGAATCAGCCGCGACCTGCAGGCTGGGTTGAGAGACCGGAACTTCATGCTAACAAAAGGGCAAATAAATACATCCCCCGGCGATAGTGTGCTTATGGAACAAGAAATTTGTGCTCATGAGTAACTATTTGCTGGCGCGATAGCTATCGAATGCGTCTTCATAGGAGAGCGCAGCTATCTGGTGTTGTAGAGCGGAAAACATCCGCCGTTTGCTCGACATATGTCAGCGAAGTCCTACGCAAACTACTGGTGCTCTCCGGCGTAGAGGCCGTTGACAGGGTGGGTGTGCGGCTGAACACCGCGAAAGGGATGAGCGCCAATGGCTCTGGCGCATTGCTGCGAGTGGAAAAGAAAAATGGCTCAGAATTTCTTCTGAGCCATTCTCTTTGAAACAGTTGGTGCGGCTGGCAGGAATCGAACCCACGACCCCTTGGTTCGTAGCCAAGTACTCTATCCAGCTGAGCTACAGCCGCCCGAGGCACGCATTATAGCAGCATGTGGTGAGTTGCCAAAGTCGTGCGGATTGCGGGCGGGGCGGGCAGCGTGGCATTTCCGAATCTGCGGATAGACATGCCCGGGCCGGAAAAGAAAAATGGCTCAGAATTTCTTCTGAGCCATTCTCTTTGAAACAGTTGGTGCGGCTGGCAGGAATCGAACCCACGACCCCTTGGTTCGTAGCCAAGTACTCTATCCAGCTGAGCTACAGCCGCCCGAGGCACGCATTATAACGGCATGCGAAGAATTGGCAAAGTGCTGGTCATATTGCCTGGCAGGCGGTCCTGCTTGCTCGACAATTCTGCTTGCCTTCGCTGAAAAGAAAAATGGCTCAGAATTTCTTCTGAGCCATTCTCTTTGAAACAGTTGGTGCGGCTGGCAGGAATCGAACCCACGACCCCTTGGTTCGTAGCCAAGTACTCTATCCAGCTGAGCTACAGCCGCCCGAGGCACGCATTATAGCGATGCTTGTTCTTCTTGGCAAAGGGTTATCGAGAAAATTTATTGGCAAGTGACTGCTTTAGTGCGTCGATCACCGCCCGATCGTTAGGATTGCACAATACCGCCGGCAAATCCGCTTGCGGGACCAGGTGCACGGCCTGGCTTTCCCATCCCATCAGCGCCGGATTGCCGCCGATCCGGCGCGCCAGGTAGTAGCGGGTATAGGTCAGCGTGCGCGTGCTGTCCACCAGGTGCGCCAGGATCTCGACCCGCAGGCCGGATTCTTCGAAGGCTTCGCGGATGGCCGTGGCTTGCAGGTTGACTCCGGGATCGACCCGGCCCTTGGGAAAGGTCGCGTCATAGCCGCCGAAGCGGTTCGATGGCGACACCGCCCACACGCGGCCATCGTCTTCCACGATCACCACGCCTGCCGCGGGGGATTTCGATGGCGGCAGGTCGAAGGCCGGCTCGATGATGTCGGCTTGTCCCTCGACCTCGCTCCACGCGGCATTCGTGGCGGGCGCGTCGATCCACGGCGCGAACGGCACGCCGTTCAGCATCGGGGGCAGGGCGCCGAGCGGGATGACGGTCGCGATCCGTGCGGGGTCGAGCCAGGTGTCTGGTGCGGTCGGCAGCGACGGACGGGTGATCAGCACGGGCTTGCCGTGCTCGTTGGGCTGGGGATGATGGACGGCGGCGTCGTTCATGAGGATGGCTGAAGCAAAAGTGCGGGCCCAAAGCAATAAGGGCACTTCTTGCGAAGTGCCCTTATCTGAAGAAGGTTGGTGCGGCTGGCAGGAATCGAACCCACGACCCCTTGGTTCGTAGCCAAGTACTCTATCCAGCTGAGCTACAGCCGCCCAATGCAGGCATTATAGCGGGAGGCGGGCGTCTTGGCAAAGGTTCATTGCCGAAGAGCGTAGCGGACCAGGAAAACCGTTCCCGACAAATCCCCGGGGGAAAAGGAAAGGCGCTGTCATCGTTACCTGTTGATGGCCCCGAATGCAATACGCAGCAATTGCTCGACGGAAGTAACTCGGCCGCCATCGAGCGCCCAATGCCAGCCCAGGTAGTTGGGTAGCCAGCGTGACGCCACGCCATGGAAGCGCGCCAGCCATTCCTTGAGGCGCCGGTGATAGGCGTTCACATTTTGAACGTGGATGGCGCCCTCGGCGCCGTTGCGGACGCGTTCGCCGGCACTGAGGTTGACGGCCTGGTGCGCAATGCCATGGGCAAGGGCGAAGGCGGGATAGGCGGCGTTGGCATCAGTGGCCAACAGCGCCTGGGGATCGAGTTTCGGCAGCAAGTGCTTGACCAGTTGGCTCACCTTCAAGGGACCGCGTCCGGTGACGGCGTCGATGGTTTGCCCGCTGCGGTCGCGCGCCACCAGGATGCAGTCGAGATGATGCGAGATGCCACGCGCGGCCCTGCCGCCACGCTTACGCGGCCGGCGATTGAGCTTGCGTGAGCCCTTCTGCGATTCGAGCAGGAACATTTCGTCGGCCTCGACGATGCCGACAAGGCGCTCGGGCCGGTCGTCCTTGACCCGGTCGAGAAAGCGGTGGCGCCAGCGAAACGTGGTGTTGGGGTGCACGCCGAGCCGCTTGGCCGCAGAGCGGACTGTGCGCGAATCGAGCACCGTGTCCAGATAATCGAGCCACTTGCCCTTGTGCCTGAGCCGCGCCAGCGGCGTGCCGGTCAGGTCGTTGAAGGTGCGTCCGCATGCGCAACAGCGAAAGCGCTGCAGGTCGTTGGCCTGACCATGCCGGTGGCANAGGCGCTCGGGCCGGTCGTCCTTGACCCGGTCGAGAAAGCGGTGGCGCCAGCGAAACGTGGTGTTGGGGTGCACGCCGAGCCGCTTGGCCGCAGAGCGGACCGTGCGCGAATCGAGCACCGTGTCCAGATAATCGAGCCACTTGCCCTTGTGCCTGAGCCGCGCCAGCGGCGTACCGGTCAGGTCGTTGAAGGTGCGTCCGCATGCGCAACAGCGAAAGCGCTGCAGGTCGTTGGCCTGACCATGCCGGTGGCACCGCTCGCAGCCGCAATCCGGGCAGCAACGCCCCTGTGACCGGATCTCGTCGATGAGGGCGACGACCCGGTCGAGTCCGGCAGCCGGATGCAGGGCGGCAAGCACCTGCTGACGCTGCGGCTGGTTCAGCAGCGCCAGCTGGGCGAACAGTTCCTCAAACTTCGGCGCTTTCATCGTGCGCTCCTGATCGATGGCGACCGGGATTGGACCGCGGATCAGCTCAGCAGTTCAATGCTCATCCATATCTAACGATGACAGCGCCAAAGGAAAAGGGCCAGATCTCGCGATCTGGCCCTTCGTATTTTCTGGTGCGGCTGGCAGGAATCGAACCCACGACCCCTTGGTTCGTAGCCAAGTACTCTATCCAGCTGAGCTACAGCCGCCCGAAGCACGCATTATAGCAGGGGGCTATCGTTTCTGGAAGACTCAAAATATTTCACCTAAGCAAACTCCTCTGGTAGATTGGATGGCAGGATCATTAATTGGATTGCCATGCCGGATTTCGCCACTGTCCGCGCCACGTCGTGGCGCTGGCTCCTCCTGCTATTGCTGGGCATCGTAAGCATGCTCGCCGCGGGCCTGCCCACGGACGCGGGCGCCGCCCAGCGCAGCCTGCGCTTCGAGCGGCTGTCGGTCGACGACGGCCTGTCCCAGCATTCGGTGATCAATATCTTGCAGGACCGCCAGGGCTTCATATGGTTCGGCACCCAGGCCGGGCTGCACCGTTTCGACGGCTACCGGATGACCGTGTACCGCAACGACACCAACGATCCGGGCAGCATCCCCGACAACTATGTGTCCGCCTCCTACGAGGACGCCCAGGGCAATCTGTGGTTCGGCACCAAGGGCGGGCTCGCGCGCCACGACCCCGCCACCGGCCGCTTCCAGCGCCATGCGCTGACCGATGAAGGGCGCAGCGTGCTGCGTTCGGTGGTGGCCATCGTGCCGGGGCCGGATGGCGCGCTGTGGCTGGCGACCACCGACGGCGTGGTGCGCTTCGACCCGGCCACCGGCCGGCATCGAAGCTATGTGCACGACCAGGAGAACCGCGCCAGCCTGCGCGACGATCGCGTCAATGCGCTCGCCTTCGACAATGCTGGCGCCCTGTGGGTGGGCACGGCGGCCGGCCTGGACCGGATGGACCCGGGCGGCGGCCGCTTTGCACATTTCGCGCTCGCGCCCCCGTCCAACGTCAAGGGCAATACGGTGCTGGCGCTGTCGATGGGGCCGCGCGATACGCTGTGGATCGGCAGCGCATCCGGGCTCGAAGCGTGGCGCCTGGACGAGGCCGCGCCGCAACGCCGGCGCATGGGCGCGGCCGAGGGACTGGGCGACGTGCACATCCGGACGCTCTACCACGACAGCGGGGCCCAGCTGTGGGTCGGCACCGAGACCGACGGCCTCAAATGGCTCGACCCCTCCAGCGGCCGCTTCATCAGCTACCGCAACGCGGCCCAGGACCCGCACAGCCTGTCGGACAACCAGGTGCCGGCGGTGCTGGTCGACCGCACCGGCACACTATGGGTCGGCACGTATTTTGGCGGCATCAACCGCACCGACCTGGCCAGCGGCGGCTTCGCGCGCTATGGCGACACCGAGGGCATCGGCCGCGCGCGGGTGCGCGCCATCGCCGGCGACTCCTCCGGCCGCCTGTGGGTCGGCACCGTCAGCGATGGCCTGATGCTGCTCGACCCCGCCACCCGCCAGGCACGCCGCGTGCGTGGCGCGCTGCTGGGCGACAGGGTGACCGCGCTCGCCAGCGCCCGCGGCCGGTTGTGGATCGGCACTCCGACCGGCCTGCTGTGGCGCGCCCCGGACGGACGCATGGGCCGGGTGGCGCTGGCCCCCGGACCGAACGCCAGCCATGTGCAGGCGATCCGCGCCGGCCGTGACGGCACTTTATGGGTGACGACGCGCGACGGCCTGTCGGCGCTGGCGCCCGGGGCCGAGACCACGCGCAACTGGCGCAACGATCCGCTCGACCCCACCAGCCTGGGCGACAACTATGGCCGCGCGCTGCTGGAAGACCGGCACGGCATCCTGTGGATCGGCACCGAGTCGGGCCTGGAGCGGTTCGATCGCGCCACCAATACCTTCACCCGCTTTCGCAACGACCCGTCCGATCCGGACACCTTGCGCCACAGCCGCGTCAACTACCTGCACGAGTCGCGCTCGGGCGAGCTGTGGGTCGGCACCGCCGGCGGGCTGCACCGCATGATGCGCGACGGCGAGCGCACCTGGTTCCGCTTCTATCCCTTCGCCGATGCCGGCGAGGCGCCCTCGGTCGGCGCCATCCTCGAGGACGACGACGGCATCCTGTGGGTCAGCTCCACGGCCGGGATCACGCGGGTCGATCCGGTCAATGGCCAGACCAAGAGCTACTCGGCCAAGGACGGCCTGATCGATGGTTCCTATTTCGTCGGCTCGGCCTGGCGCGGCGCCAACGGGCAGATGCATTTCGGCGGCATCGACGGGATGACCTCGTTCCAGCCCGCCGAAGTGAGAGATAACCCGTTTCCGCCGGCGGTCGCGATCACCGACCTGCTGGTATTGAACAAAACCCGGTCCATCCCCGACCTGCCGATCCGGCGCGAGATCACGCTGTCGCACCGAGACACCGTGTTCACCCTCGAATTCGCGGCCCTGCACTACGCCGACCCGCAGGGCAACCGCTACGCTTACCAGTTGGCGGGCTTCGACCAGGGCTGGGTCGACACCAATGCCAGCCGGCGCTTCGCAACCTATACCAACCTCGATCCGGGGCGCTACGTATTCCGGGTCCGGGCCAGCAACAAGGATGGCTTGTGGAGTCCGGACGCCGCCACGCTGGCGATCACGATCACGCCGCCATACTGGAAGACCTGGTGGTTCCGCACGCTGGCGGCGGCCGCGGTGCTGGCGCTATCGTACCTGGCCTACCGGCTGCGGGTGCGCGCGCTGGTCGAGCAGAAAGGGCTGCTGGCGCGCGAGGTCCATGCCCGCACCGCCGAACTGCTGCTGCAGAAGGAGGCGGCCGAACGCGACAAGCGCGAAGTCGAGCGCCAGAAGGAATCGGTCGAGCGCGCGCACCGCAATATCGCGCTGCTGTCCGACATGGGCCGCGTGCTGACCGCGAACCTCGACAACGAGGCCATCATGAACACGCTCTATCAGCACGTGGTGGCGCTGATGGACGCGCCGGTGTTCGCGGTCGCGCTATGGCGCGCGGAGCGGGGAATGCTCGAGCTGCCGTACGCGATGATGGTGGGACGGCGCATGGCGCCGCGCGAACTGCACTTCGATCCGGCGCGCCACCTGCTGTCGTGCTGCGTGGCCGAGGGCCGCGAATTCCTGCTGATCGACGTCGAGGCGGAACTGCCGGCCGTGCTGGCGCACCCCGTCGATGCGGTCGACGCGGTGGCGGTGTCGGGCACGGCGGCGCTGGCGCCGCGCTCGCTGCTGTGCGTGCCGGTGACGGTGGGCGATCGGGTGCTGGGCGCGGTGACGGTCCAGAGCCGCCAGCCCGGCGCCTACGGCCAGGTCCACCTCGACATGCTGGGCACCCTGGCCGCCTACGTCGGCGTGGCGATGGACAATGCCGAAGCCTATCTGCGCCTGAAGGAAACCCAGGCCCAGCTGGCCGCGCAAGAGAAACTGGCTTCGCTCGGTTCGCTGGTGGCGGGCGTGGCGCACGAGCTCAACACCCCGATCGGCAACAGCCTCTTGATGGCCAGCACGCTGCAGGAGCGCACCAGCGCAGTGGCGGCGCGCTTCGCGCACGCCACGCTCAAGCGCTCCGACCTGGAAGACTATATGGCGGCCTCGAAAGAGGCGTCGGAGCTGATCGTGCGCAGCCTGCACAATGCGGCCGAACTGGTGAGCAGCTTCCGCCAGGTCTCGGTCGACCAGGCCAGCGCCCAGCGCCGCCGCTTCGACCTGGCCCAGGCGTGCCACGAAATCGTGGCGACGCTGATGAATACGGTGCGCCTTGCCGAACACCGCCTGCTGCTCGACGTGCCGGCCGGGATCGTGATGGATGGATTCCCCGGCCCGCTGGGCCAGGTCCTGATCAACTTCGTCAACAACGCCATGCTGCACGCCTTCGAGGGGCCGGGCGGCAGCATGACGATCGGCGCCGTGCTGCACGACGGCCGGGTGACCATCACCTTCCGCGACGATGGCCGCGGCATCGAGGCGGCCCATCTCGGCCGCATCTTCGATCCCTTCTTCACCACCCGCATGGGGCAGGGCGGCACCGGCCTGGGCCTGAACATCGTCTACAACATCGTCACGAGTCTCCTTGGCGGGACGATCCGGGTCGAGAGCACGCCGGGCGCCGGGACGCTGTTCGTGCTCGACCTGCCGCTGCGGGCGCCGGACTGAAGGCGTTGTTCAGACCGCGTTGCGTGGAGCACCCGCCCGCCAGGCCTCGATATTATCAACCAGCATGTCGGCCAGCGTCTGCATCGCACCGGCACTGGCCCAGGCCACGTGCGGGGTCAGGATGAAGTTCGGCAGGCGCAGGCCGAGCAGGGGATTGCCGGACGATGGCGGTTCCTTGGAGAGGACGTCGAAGCCGGCGCCGATGCGGCCTTCCATCAGCACCTCGGCCAGCGCCGCCTCGTCCACCAGGCCACCGCGCGCGGTGTTGATCAGGAGCGCGCCCGGCTTCATCAGGCCCAGCTCGCGCCGGCCGATCAGGTCGCGGGTCTGTTCGGTGAGCGGCAGGTGCAGGCTGACGATGTCCGAGGTCGACAGCAGTTCGTCCAGCGCCAGTTCGGTGACGTCCGGATCCTGGATCGGCGAGCGCGAGGTGGCGGCCACCCGCATGCCGAAGGCGCGCGCGATGCCGGCGACCCGCTTGCCGAGCGCGCCGTAGCCGACAATGCCCAGCCGGCTGCCGGCCAGGTCGCCGATCGGGTGGTCGAGCAGGCAGAAGCGGCTGGACGTTTCCCATTTGCCGGCCTCGACGTCGAGGGCATAGGCGCGCAGGTTGCGGCGCAGCGCCAGCATCAGGGTGAAGCAGTGTTCCGGCACCGAGACCAGCGAGTAGTCGCGGATGTTCGAGACCACGATGCCCCGTTCGCGGCAGGCGGCCAGGTCGACGTTATCAAGGCCGGTGGCCGCGACCGCAACCAGTTTGAGGTCGGGCAGTCGCGCGATCGCATCCGCGCGCAGCGGCACCTTGTTGGTGATGGCGACAGTGGCGCCGGCCAGGCGTTCCACGACCTCGTCCGGGCTGGTGCCCGCGTGATCCTGCCAGGTATGCGCAAAGCCCGGCACGCGCACATTGGCTTGCAGGCTGTCTCGATCGAGGAAGACGATACGGTCCATGATGTCCTTTACACAGCGGGCAAAAGCTTATTGTAGAGCAGACAAGGCAAAAGACAGGAAGGCCTGTCTTTTGCATGGGAGCGGCGTTGGGGACGCCGCGATATGGTGGGGCTCGAGCCGGCTTCTGGTGAGGGCCTTGAGCCGTGGGGATTACTGCGAGCGGGCGACGCCGTCGGCCTTCGCTTCGACCTGGTCGGCCTTGGCTTCAGCTTTCTTCTCGGATGCTTTCGCTTCCGCCTTGGCCACGTCGGCCTTTGCTTCGGCGTTGGCTTTCTCTACCTTCTCGTCGGCCTTGGCGACTTCTTTCGCATGCTTGGCGTCGGCCTTGGCTGCATCTTTGTGGGCCTGCGCTTCGGCATGGGTAGGGGTGGTGGCGGCAGGCGTCTGGGCGAACACGGAAGTAGCGAACAGACCAGCGATCAGGGTAGCGGCGATTTTGCTCATGGTGTCATTCCTTTAAAGTGGTTTGAAACTCGGTTGCTCTCGTGTGGGGCTCCGTGGAGTTGTTTTCCCCGTGTTACTGAGCAGATAACGGGCCCCGTTACGGTCCAGTTGACGAAAATTACATCCGCTTACATTTGTTCTTTCGACCACGGTCAGCGTTCGCTGCCGTACAGTCCGTGGCGCGGGCCGGGAATAGGCTGTAATCAATTGGTCCCAGGAGCACCGCGATGCCAGACGCACTCAAAGTCTATAAAGCCAAGCGCAATTTCACGATCACGTCCGAGCCCGCCGAGGGCGGCACGCCCGGCGTCGATGAATTGACCTTCGTCATCCAGAAGCATTGGGCCAGCCGCCTGCATTACGATTTCCGGCTCGAACTGGATGGCACCATGAAGAGCTGGGCGGTGCCGAAAGGCCCCAGCTACGACACCCACGACAAGCGCATGGCGGTGCACGTCGAGGACCACCCGATCTCGTACTCCGATTTCGAAGGAACGATTCCGGCCAAGCAATATGGCGCCGGGAAAGTCATCATCTGGGACAAGGGCACCTGGGAACCGCTGGAAGATCCGCACAAGGGTTTCGCCAAGGGCAGCATCAAGTTCGAGATGCATGGCCACAAGATGCGTGGCCGCTGGACCCTGGTGCGCATGAAGGGCCGCGGCAACGAGAAGCAGGAACCATGGCTCCTGATCAAGGAGAAGGACGAGTATGCGCGCTCGTCCGAGGAGTTCTCGCTGGTCGACGAGATGCCGGACAGCGTCAAGAGTCTGCCGATGCCGGAGCGGGCGCAGCGCAAGGTCGACGCGCTGCGCGAGGAAGAGGAAGAAAAAGATGCGTCGGCGCCGAAAAAGAAGACGGCTGCGAAGAAAAAAGCGGCCGCCAAGCCCACGGCGGCGCCGGTAGCCGATCTGGTCGCCTTGCCCGAGAAATTCTCGCCCGAACTGGCCACGCTGGTGGACGCACCGCCGCCCGATCCCGAGAACTGGGTATTCGAGGTCAAATTCGACGGCTACCGCATGCTGGCGCGCATCGAGGACGGCGCAGTACGCCTGATCACGCGCAATGCCAACGACTGGACCGACAAGCTGTTGCCGCTCAAGGCCGAGCTGGAACGCATGAAGCTCCCCGACGGCTGGTATGACGGCGAAATCGTGGTCCATGACGAGAGCGGCAAGCCCGATTTCGGCAAGCTGCAGCTGGCCTTCGACGGCAAGCATGCCGAGCAAATCGAGTTCTTCCTGTTCGACGTGCCGTACTTCGACGGCCACGACTTGCGAGAACTGCCGCTGGTCGACCGGCGCGGCTTGCTCGAAAAACTGCTTGCGAAAAAGAAATCGGACAAGGTGCGCTTCTCAGCCGAGTTCGGCGACAAGCCCGACGAGCTCGTGATTGCCGCCTGCAAGATCGGACTGGAAGGCGTGATCGGCAAGCGCCGCGATGCGCGCTACGTGTCGCGGCGCTCGCCCGACTGGATCAAGCTCAAGTGCGGGCTACGCCAGGAGTTCGTGATCGGCGGCTTCACCGATCCCAAGGGTTCGCGCACCGGCATCGGCGCGCTGCTGCTCGGGACGTATGATGAGGAGGGCGTGCTGCGTTACGCGGGCAACGTCGGCTCGGGCTTCAACCATTCCTCGCTGGCCTCGATCGCCAAGCGCCTGGAGAAGTTGCGCACCGACGAAAGTCCGTTCCCGGCGCGCGCCGTCCCCGGCCGCAAGCACCACTGGGTGAAGCCAGTGCTGGTGGCCGAGGTCAGCTTCTCGGAATGGACAAGCGCCGGCGCCGTGCGCCATCCGGTATTCCAGGGCCTGCGCGAAGACAAGCCGCCCAAGGGCATCACACGTGAGAAGGCACAGCACATGACCGAAGCAACGCCAAAGGACGATGAAGAACCAGTTGCGGCGCCCGGCAAGCTGCCGGCATCGATGAAGATCACGAACGGCGACCGCGTGATCGACAAGGAGAGCGGCGCGACCAAGCTCGACCTGATCCGCTACTACGCGCTGGTCGGCGAACTGATGATGGAGCACCTGAAGGGCCGGCCGGTGTCGCTGGTGCGCGCACCCGAGGGCGTGGGCGGGGAGCTGTTCTTCCAGAAGCATGCGGACGTGCGCAAGATGCCGGGCCTGCGCCAGCTGGATCAGGCGCTCGATCCCGACCATCCGCCGATGCTCGAAGTAGCGAAAGTAGAGGGCATCCTGTCGTCGGCGCAGTGGAACGTGGTCGAGATCCACACGCAAAACGCGCTCAAGGGCACGTACCAGAAGCCGAACCGCATGGTGTTCGACCTCGACCCGGGCGAGGGCGTCGAGTGGCCGGCGATGCAGGAAGCAGCCCAGCTGATGCATGCCTTCCTCGACGAACTGGGTTTGCCGGCCTTCCTCAAGACCAGCGGCGGCAAGGGCCTGCACGTGGTGGTGCCGATCAAGGGTAGCTACGACTGGGATACGGTGAAGGCGTTCTCGCAGGCGATCGTGCGGCATATGGCCGACACCTTGCCCGACCGCTTCGCCTTCAAGAGCGGCCCGAAGAACCGGGTCGGCAAGATCTTCATCGACTACCTGCGCAACGGGCAGGGCGCAACCACCGTCGCCGCCTGGTCGGCGCGGGTGCGGCCCGGACTCGGGATCTCGGTGCCGCTGCGCTGGGAAGAACTGCCCGGCCTCAAATCGAGCACGCAGTGGACGGTGGCCAATGTGCACACGCGGCTGGACGAGGGAAATGCGCCGTGGGAAGGCTACGCCAAGGCGGCAAAGACGCTGACGAAGGCGATGAAGGCGCTCGGCTTCGAACCATGAGCGCGTGAACCGCCGAGCCGTCCACGCGTCTGGATGAGATCAGCGCACTAGTCGACGTTGCGTCCCAGCGCCTTGAGCGAGGCGCGCACGCCGCTGCCATAGGCCGGATCGGCCTGGTCGAAGTGGTGCAGCTGGCGCTGCAGGATGTCTTCGTCCACCTGGCTCAACGGACCGGCCAGGTTATCGCACAGGTTCTGGCGCGCCTGGGCGTCCATCAGGCGGAACAGGTTGCCGGCTTGCGTGTAATCGTCTTCCTGGCCGCGGAAGTCGAAGCGGCCTGCATCGCCTTCGAGGGCGAGTTCGCGCTCGCCGTGGCCCATGCCGGTGGCGCCGGCGCCCACGCTATTGAGCGTGTGGTAGTTGCGCGCCGAACCGCCGTTGGCGATCGCCATCGATCCATCACGCTGGTGGTTGTGGACCGGGCAGCGCGGGGCGTTCACCGGCAGGTGCTGGTGGTTGGTGCCGACGCGGTATAGCTGGGCGTCGTGGTAGCCGAACAGGCGGCCCTGCAGCATCTTGTCGGGCGAGTAGCCCAGGCCCGGCACCACATTGGCCGGCGAGAAGGCGGCCTGCTCGACTTCGGCGTGGTAGTTCTGCGGGTTGCGGTTCAGTTCCAGCACGCCGACCGGCTGCACGGGGAAGTCGCCATGCGGCCAGACCTTGGTCAGGTCGAACGGATTCCAGCCGGTGCGTGCGCTCCAGGCTTCCAGCTCCTGGATGGTCGCGACCTGCACCTGCACGTCCCACTGCGGGAAGTCGTTGGCGGCGATCGCATTGAACAGGTCGCGCTGGGCGTGATCCGGGTCGCTGCCGGCGATGCGGGTGGCGTCGGCCGAGCTCAGGTTCTTGATGCCCTGGCGGGTCTTGAAGTGCCATTTCACGTAGACCCGCTGGCCCTGTTCGTCGATCAGGCTATAGGTGTGGCTGCCGAAACCGTCCATGTGGCGGTAGCCGTCCGGCGTGCCGCGGTCCGAGAACAGGATCGTCACCTGGTGCAGGCTTTCCGGCGCATTGCTCCAGAAGTCGAACATCATATTGGCCGACTTGAGGTTGGTCTGCGGGTCGCGCTTCTGGGTGTGGATGAAATCCGGGAAGTTGATCGGGTCCTTGATGAAGAACACCGGCGTGTTGTTGCCGACCAGGTCCCAGTTGCCTTCTTCGGTATAGAAGCGCAGGGCGAAGCCGCGCGGATCGCGTTCGGTATCGGCGCTGCCTTTTTCGCCGCCGACGGTCGAGAAGCGCAGGAACACCGGAGTCTGCTTGCCGACGTGGTCGAACAGCCTGGCCTTGGTCAGCTTGCTGATGTCATGGGTGACGGTGAAGGTTCCGTAGGCGCCCGAGCCCTTGGCGTGGACGACGCGCTCTGGAATGCGTTCGCGGTTGAAGTGCTGCAGCTTTTCGATCAGCTGGAAATCCTGCAGCAGCAGCGGGCCGCGCGGGCCGGCGCTCAGAGAATTCTGGTTGTCGGCGAGCGGGATGCCGGATGCGGTGGTCAGGCGGGGTTGGCTCATTCGTGATCTCCTCATTGCGTTGAATTTCAATGAGATAGATTCTATAGAGCAATCTGAATTAGATAAAGATAATTGATCTAATTATTATGATAGGTTTTTACAATACCTCGAAAGGAAGAGATGCAAGAAGCGGCCCGGCCGCCTTCTTGCACTCAGTTGTCGTTCTTGAAGATACCCCGGATATTCATCGCCATCAGCGCAAACTGCAGGGTGATCAGGGCCCAGGCTTCGTCGTGCCAGCCCCAGACGATCCACATCAGGTTACTGAGGATGAACATCCAGAATCCGAACACCCGGCGTTCGGCGCGCTTGGAGCCGATCAGGAAGGCGGCGTAGAGGCTGACCACCATGGCCGGCCATTGGAGGAGGTCGATCAGTTCCCCCATCCTCAGGCTGCCTTCCTGCGTGCCGGCGCCTTGGCCGGGGCCTTTGCGGCAGCCTTCTTGGCTACGGCTTTCTTTGCGGCCGGCTTGGCAGCACTCTTGCTCGCTGCGGTCCGGGTCGACTTGGCGGCGGTGGCGCCGGAACGACTGCCCGCGCCGGACGTCTTGCGCGCACGCGGAGCGGGGGCGTCGTCGTCGTCGTCCTCATCGTCGGCCGGCTTCTTCGACTTGCGCGGTGGCGGATCGTCGTCATCGTCGTCGTCATCTTCCAGCGCCGCCAGCGCGGCCTTGGCCGGCTTCTTGCCCAGGCTGGCCTGGAGCAGGGCAACCAGGTCGATGACCTTGCCGCTCGTGCGTTTTTCCTTCTCGGGCTCGGGCTGCGTGATCGTCTTGGTCTGTTTGGCCTTGATCTTCTTCTTGACCAGGGCCAGCACGTCCTCGCGGTAGGTGTCGTGATACTGCTTCGGTTCCCAGTCCTCGCTCATGCCTTCGACCAGCGCCATCGCCATCTTGAGTTCCTTGACGGTGACGGCGGCCGTTTTCGAGTCGGGCGACGGGATCTTGAGTTCGCCCGCGTCGCGCATCTCGTCCGGATAGCGCAGGGTATTGAGTACGATGGTGTCGCCCACGCACACCAGCGCCGCCAGGTGCTGCTTGACGCGGATGACGACGCGCGCGATGCCGATCTTGCCGGCCTCGCGCAGGGTCTCGCGCAGCAAGGCGTACACCTTGGCGCCGCCCTTGCCGGGCGCGAGGTAGTAGGGCTGGTCGTAGTAGATCAACGGCACGTCCTCGGCATCCACGAAGGCCTGGATGTCGATGGTCTGGGTCGCCTCGGGGTTGGCGCGGCGCAGGTCTTCGTCGGACAGTACGACGTACTCGCCGTCTTCATATTCATAGCCCTTGACGATGTCGTCCCACGCCACCTCCTTGCCGTTGCCCTTGTTGTAGCGCTTGAAGCCCACCGGCGAAAAGTCGCGCCGGTCGAGCATGGTCAGGTCCAGCCCCTTGCTCTCGACGGCGGTGTACATATCGACCGGAATATGGACCAGCCCGAAACTGATCGCTCCCTTCCACATGCTGCGCATGGACGTTCTCCTTGTTATTCGCAGACCGGCCTGTCAGCCGACCGAACCGGTAATCGGCAGCACGATGCCGGTGATGTAGCCCGAACACACGGGCGAGGCCAGGAACACATAGGCCGGCGACAGTTCTTCTGGCTGGGCCGGGCGCTTGTAGTCGGTGGCGGCGCCGAATTCCTTCAGCTGCTCGGACGGCTGGTCGGCCGGGTTCAGCGGGGTCCAGACCGGGCCCGGGGCCACCGCATTGACGCGGATGCCCTGTTCGATCAGGCTCGAGGCAAGCGACATCGTGAAGGCGTGGATCGCGCCCTTGGTGGCCGAATAGTCGAGCAGCTTTTTCGAGCCTTGCAGGCCGGTGACCGATCCCGTGTTGATGATCGCCGCGCCGCGCTTCAGATGGAGCAGCGCCGCGCGCGCCATGTGGAAGTAACCGTAGATGTTGGTGCGGAAGGTCTCGTCCAGGCGCTCGTCGGTGATGTCGAGCAGCGAGTTCGCATGTTCCTGGAAGGCGGCGTTATTCACCAGCACGTCCAGGCGGCCGAATTCGGCGACGACTTTTTCCACCGCCTGGTTGCAGAAGGCCGCGTCCTTGACGTCGCCCGGGATGGTGATGCAGCGGCGGCCCTCGGCCTCGATGCAGCGTCTGGTTTCCTCGGCGTCCTCGTGTTCGTTCAGGTACATCACGGCCACGTCGGCGCCTTCGCGCGCGAACAGCACCGCGACCGCGCGGCCGATGCCGGAGTCGCCGCCGGTCACGATGGCGCTCATGCCTTCCAGCTTGCCGCTGCCTTTGTAGCCCTCCGCCATGAATTTCGGCTTGAGTTCCATCTGCGCCTCGATGCCGGGCTTGGCCAGGTGCTGGCCGGGCATCGGCGTCTCGGGCTGCGGGACGCCGGTCTGCACGGCGCCCTTGTCGTCACTCTCGGCCTTCTGCATGCTGCCGTCGATCTGGTCCTGGCGGTTCTGGATGGCCTTCTGCTTGTTCGCCACGTCGTCCTGCTGTCCCATCGCGCTTCTCCCATGAATATGCATTCGATCTGGAGAGTATTGGGCGCGGCGCAACGCGCGACGGTGCGGTTCCACACACAGTGCTGCGCTTATGGCACACTCGCGATGGAAACATGCCGAGTCGGTAATACCTGGAAACGTTTTGGAGGATGGGAATGCAAGAAGAGGGCGCGCGCGCAGACACGGTGGACGATGAATGCAGCTGCCTGTTCGTCAATCCGGTGGGCCAGCGCCGCGCCGATTTCCAGTCCGCCTGCGCCGGCGTGTTCGCGCAGTTGCGGGTGGCCTCCGGCGCCGAGCAGGCACGCAGCCTGCTGGCGCGCGAGCCGGCCGACCTCGTGGTGCTGGACCTCGAACGCTGCGAGCTGGGCATCGACCTGGCGGCCCTGGGCGCCCTGGTGGCCGAGCGCGCCGGCAAGCCGACCCTGGTGCTGTGCCCCTTCACCAATGCGCGCTGGTTGCCGGCGCTGATGGCCTTCGGCCCGATCGACTATGCCATCGGCCCGCTGCGCGCGCAGCAGACCCGCGCGCTGCTGGACGCGCGCCTGCGCACCGGCTTCGCGCGGCCGTCTGCGCCGGGCCACGCCGAGGAAGAGCTGCACGCGCTGCTGACGCTGCGCGGCGCCAGCCAGCAGGCGTTGGGCGACGCCGACGACAGCGTGCGCTTTGCCGAGCGCCTGTGCGCGGCCGTCACGGATTGGCCGGGCCTGGTGCATGCGGCGCTGTTCCAGCACCGCGACGGCGACCTGCACCTGGAAGCCGAGCAGGGTGTGGCCGGCCTGCACCTGATGGCGCTGCTCGAGGTCGAGGGCCGCCTGCTGCAGTCGCCGCTGCGCCACGCCTTCCCCGGCCTGCTGGCCGCCGCCAGCGGCGAATTCACCCTGCTCGACGCGCCGGACAAGGCGGGCGAGCCCGAACTGGCGGCCAGCCTGGAGCGCTTTGGCGTGCGCATGGTGGTTGGTCTGCCGATCCCGGGCCAGGGCCCGGGCGGCCCGCGCGGCTCACTGTGCCTGATGTTCGACCATGCGCGCGCCTTCTCTCGCGCGCAGCTGCAGGCGCTGGACGACCTGGCCCAGCTGGCGTCGCATGGCCTGCACATGGCCGAGGTGACGCGCGAAAACGAGATCTTGCTGGCGCGCGTGACCCACCTGGCCACCACCGACGCCCTGACCGAGGTCGCTAACCGCCGCCACGGCGAGCACCTGCTGGAACAGGAAATCAAGCGCGCCCGCCGCTACCGCCTGCCGCTGGCGCTGGTGAGCTTCGACATCGACCGCTTCAGCCAGGTCAACGACAGCTTCGGGCATCCGGTGGGCGACATCGTGCTGCGCACCGTGGCCAATACCGCGCGCGCGCTGCTGCGCGCCAGCGACGTGCTGGTGCGCTCGGGTGGCGAGGAATTCCTGGTGATCGCCCCGCATACCAGCGCGATCGACGGCCTTCGGATGGCCGAGAAGCTGCGCGCCGCGATCGAGCAGGTCGAGATCCCGGGCTGCGACCACGTGACCATCAGCCTGGGCGTGGCCCAGCTGGGCGAGAGCGAGAGCGGCGATTCGCTTGCGGTGCGGGCCAATGCCGCACTGGCGCGGGCCAAGCGGGCCGGCCGCAACTGCGTGGAACTGGCGATGTCCTGAGCGGCTGTTGCCGGCCCTGAGTAAGGCGCCGCAATCGCTCGATCGAAAATCGAATATCGATATGCGGTATTTATGCTACGCTAGCGGCCTTTCAAACAGGCAAGACCTCCCAGGGTAATCCATGCTTCAGTGGCTGCGCGAATACCGGCGCGCCGCGCTGCCGGGCGACATCAGCGCCGGCATCGTGGTGGCGATGATGATGATCCCGCAGGGCATGGCCTATGCGCTGGTGGCCGGTCTGCCGCCGGTGGTCGGGATCTATGCCAGCATCTTCCCGCCGCTGCTGTACGCGCTGTTCGGCACCAGCAGCACCCAGTCGGTGGGGCCGATGGCCATCGTGTCGCTGATGACGGCGTCCACCCTGGCGCCGCTGGCCACGCCCGGTACCGGCCTGCATGGCGTGCTGGCGGCCCAGCTGGCGCTGATGTCGGGCCTGGTCCTGCTGGCCTGCGGCCTGCTGCGCATCGGCTTTCTCGCCAATTTCTTCTCGCGCCCGGTAATGAGCGGCTTCACCATCGGCTCGGCGATCGTCATCGCCTGGGGCCAACTGCGCACCCTGGTTGGCGGCCCGATCGCGCTCGACGCCTCACCTCATTGGCCCAGCATCGCGCTGGGCTTCGGCTCCCTGGCCCTGCTGGTCATGGCGCGCGAATGGCTGGCGCCGCTGCTGCGCTGCTTGCGCGTCAAGCCCGTCGTGGCCGACATCGCGGCCAAGCTGGCGCCGATGTTCGTGGTGCTGGGCGCCACCGCGCTGGTGCCCTTGCTGGCGCTGGACCGCATGGGCGTGGCCACCACCGGCGCGGTGCCGGCCGGCTTGCCGGGCCTGAACCTGGCGACGTCGAGCGGCCACTGGCAGGCCTTGCTGCAGCCGGCGCTCTTGATCGGCTTCATGGTGTTCCTGATCAGCATGTCGGGCGCCCAGGCGCTGGCGCTCAAGCGCGGCGGCGAGAAGCTGGTCAGCAACCGCGAGCTGGTGGGCCTGGGCGCGGCCAATGTCGGCAGCGCCCTCTCCGGCGGCTTTCCCGTCACCGGCAGCATCTCGCGCTCGGCGGTGAATTTCGCGGCCGGCGCCAACACCCAGCTGGCGAGCATGATCACGGCGGGCCTCTTGGCCCTGGCGTTGGTGGCGCCCACCGGCTGGCTGGCCCTGCTGCCGCTGCCGACGCTGGCCGCGACCATCATCGTGGCGGTGCTGGGCATGCTCGACTGGTCGACCCTGCGCACTGCCTGGCGCTACGACCGCGCCGACGCGCTGGCGCTGCTGGCCACAGCCGGTGGCGTGCTGGTGCTGGGGGTGGAGGCGGGCGTGCTGGTGGGCGTGGCGCTGTCGATGGGCGCGCTGATCTGGCGCGCCAGCCGGCCGCACATCGCGGTGCTGGGCCGCATCCACGGCACTGAACACTTCCGCAACGTCGACCGCTATTCGGCCGAGACCACGCCGGGCCTCTTGATGCTGCGGGTCGACGCCGGGCTGTTCTTCGGGAACGTCGATGCGGTGAACGAGCGTATCGACGAGGAACTGGTGGAACATGCCTCTACCGCCCACCTGGTGCTGGTGCTGTCGGCGGTGAATGCGATCGACACCTCGGCCCTGTTCGGCCTGGGGGAATTGAACGCGTCGCTACGCCAGCGCGGCGTGACCCTGCACCTGGCTGAAGTGAAGGGGCCGGTGATGGACCGGCTGCGCGACAGCGACCTGCTGGGCCAGCTCAGCGGGCAGGTATTCCTGAGCGCGGCGAATGCCTGGGACCGGCTGGCGGGGTCGAGTGCGGCGGGCCGGCCGCAGCCGGCTGGCTAAGAAATAACGTCAGGCGCGCTTGCGCTCGGCGTCCTTGTCGTCCTTCGAGGCGAGCACGATCGGCGCTGCATTTTCGGGGTAGAGGGCGGTGACGTTCCGGTACACGGCGCGGATGGTGTCCATGTCGCGCTCGATGTCGCCGGATGGCTGGAGCGTTTCGGTCAGGCGCAGCTCTTTCTTCTTGTAGTCGAAGCTGACCAGCAGCATCGGCACGTTGGCGGTTTGCGCCAGGTGATAAAAGCCACTCTTCCAGTGGGGGCGATAGCCGCGCGTGCCTTCCGGCGTGATGCCGACCCAGCACCAGTCTTCCTTCAGTATCTGCTGCGCCAGCTGGCGCGTGGCGCCCATCGGCGCGCGGCGGTCGACGGCGATTCCGCCCCAGTAGCGCATCAGGCGGCCCATCGTGCCGCGGAACAGCGTGTCCTTGGCCAACCAGCGGAACGGGGTATCCAGCGCCCATTTGGCGACCATGCCAATGGGGAAGTCCCAGTTCGAGGTATGCGGGTAGATGACCGCGATCCCGTGGGGACCGGGCAGCGGCTTGAAGTAGACTTTCCAGCCGAATAGCTGCAGCACGCGCAGCGCGGTGCGCTGGCGCAGGGTGGGCAATGCTTCGGGGCGCTGCAGGTAATCGTCCATCCGGTCTCCGTTGCGGCGTAATGACATATGGTTATGGAATTCCATTACGCTCTAGAAAATCAAGCGTGGGATTCTAGCCGGAGCGGGGAGGGGGGACAAGCAAAAATGCTGGTGCAGGGTATGCGCTGTGGTTATCATGCCGCTGTTTGAACGACAAGCCAATGACAACCCGACACCGCCTGTTATGACAATGGATATCACGATTTACCACAACCCGCGCTGCGGGACCTCGCGCAATACCCTGGCCGCCATCCGCGAGGCCGGCCACGAACCGGAAGTGGTCGAGTACCTGGCCACTCCACCGAGCCGCGAACAACTGGCGCGCCTGATCGCCGACGCCGGCCTGCAGCCGCGCGACGCCGTACGCCGCAAGGAAGCCCTGTACGCCGAGCTGGGTCTCGACCGGCCCGAAGTAGACGACGCGGCCCTGCTCGATGCGATGGCCGCGCATCCGATCCTGATCGAGCGGCCCTTCGTGGTCACGCCCAAAGGCGTGCGCCTGTGCCGGCCGTTCGGGCGGGTGCGCGAAATCCTGTAAGCGCCATGACTACGCCGTGACGTCGCTAGGACGGCGGCGCCGACGGCATGGCCCCGATGTCGGCCTTGCGCATCGGCCGCGCCCCGGCATTGCCGCTGCCGGGCGGCGCCGCATCCAGCGGCAAACCCTGTCCGATCGCCGGCGAACCGCGACGCAGGCGGAAGTCCGGCGTGCCGCTGGCGCTGTACTCGACGAACTGGGGCGGCGCGCTGATGCTGCCCGTATGCTCGCGGCCGGGCGACAGCTTCCAGTCGTCGCCGGCGTTCTGGTACACGAGGTTGTTGCGGAAGCTGTTGTGGCGGCCGATCGCCCCTTGCCCAAGGATGCCGTGGTGGTTGTCGTAGACGATGTTGTTGCTGACGTGGGTATGGTCGTTCGGCCCCTTGCTGTGATAAAAGTCGCCGCCGCCGACCACGATGCCGGTGCCGGATGCCGCTACGGTATTGCCGCGCACGGTCACGCGGTTGGCGTCGTGCCACAGATGGATGCCGGCGCCCGACACACGGTAGACGACGTTACCCCGCACGTTGGCCGTGGTGCTGACGTAGATGCCGTGCATATAGCGGCAGCCGGGTGGGCCGATGTCATGCACGTGGTTGCCGGTCACGACCACGTCCACGCCCTTGAAGTAGCTGTCGATGCCGATGCCCGAGCCACCCTTGGGCTCGCACGGCACGTCGTTGCCGATGTGGTGGATGCGGTTGCCGTGCACGCCGTTGTGCGAGCCGCCGTTATAAATGCCGCTCAGCCATTTCATGCCGCTCTGGTACTGGGTGCCGTCGATTTCGAAGCCGATGATGTCGATGTAGCTGCCGCGGTTGTCCCAGGCCGCGCTCTGGCGCGCGTCGAGCGGCGGCACGATCCTGGCGCCCCAGCGCTCGGTGCTCTGGAAGACGATGCGTGCTTCGAGCGTGCCGCTGGTGGTCGTGCGCACGCCGCCTGAATAGATGCCGGGCGCCACGTGCACGGTCGTGCCCGGCGTGACCACCTGGGCCGCGCGCGCAAGGGTGCGGAAGGGTTCGGCGCGGGTGCCGGGATTGCTGTCCGACCCGGTGGGTGCGAGATAGAGATGGGTGCGCACCAGTTCGGGCACCACGAGCTCTTCGTGCCCGCCGTCGCGCAGCCGGCAGCCGGCCAGCAACGGCCCCGCCAACAGGGGGCAGGCCAGCAGCCAGAACAGGATCAGTCGCATATCGATCGGGATCTTGGGCAGAATCCGGAACATCGCATCCTCGTCGTCGGATCGGGTGACGGAACCAGTCTGATCCCGCCCAAGCGGGTGGTAGGCCGGATCGATCAAACTCGTCCTTGAGCATGCGCAATGCAACCATGCGCGCGGACCGGGGCTTAGGCTGGTGCAACCACCACGGGCATATAGGTGTCCAGGAACTCGGCCGGCATGCGGCGCGGCCGGCCGCTGCCGATCTCGATGCAGACCAGTTCCCAGCGTCCGCGCAGCACGGTGGCGCGGTCGCGGTCGCGCACCAGCTGGAAGCGCCGTTCCATCGTCAGCTTGCCGTCGCCGCCAACCAGCCAGGTGGCCAGGCTCAGCGCCTCGCCCTGCACCGTAGGCAACAGGTATTCGTAGTCGCCGCGCCGGATCGCCATCGCGCGGTCCAGGCGTCGGTAGTCGTCCAGCGACAGGCCCAGCCCTTCCGAGTGGGCCCAGCCGGCCTGTTCGCACCAGCGCACATAGACGGCGTTATTGGTGTGGTTCAGGCCATCAATGTCGCCGGCCTGCGGCACGACCGGCAGGATGAACGGTTGCGGATAATCCCAGTCCAATGTGTTTCCTCTGCAAGCGCGGCGGGGGCCGCGGACCCGGCCATTATATGTTTACGATCATCCTGCTGCTGTACCTCCAACAGAATCTCGATGTCACGTTGGAGAGCAGCAGCCTGCGCGGAGAATTCGCCAGCGGCGCCGCATGCGAAGAGGCCGCCGTCCGCTTGCGCGGCGCGCTGCCAACACCCGAAGGCCATGCGGCGGCCTGGCATGATGCGCTGTGCGTGCCGATCGCGCGCGGGGTCAAGGTGCGCGTGGGCGCGCCGCTCGACCTTGGCGCGCTGCTGCGCGACCACCCGCCAGCCGAGTGCGGGGCCGACGGCGCCTGGCGCCGGGTGGCGGAACTGTGCGTTCCACCGCCGACGGCGACGAGCGGCGCTCAGTCGCGCTTGAATTCGGCCTGGGAGGGGCAGGGTACGAGGCCGGCCGTGCCGCCGCCGCCGGGCTTGTCGAACAGGACCGCGCCGCCGCCCTCGGCGCCGAACATGCTCGGCCGCACGCCGCCGCCGCTGCGGCAGTAATATTTACCGTTCTTGCGGAAGCGGTAGACGATGGTGCCGTCGGGCGAGGTGTAGCTCTCCGAGGTCAGCGTGCGCGATGTGTCCTTGCGCGCGCCTTCGACGGCGCTGGAAAAACGCTTCCAGGGCGTGTCGGTCGGCTCGAGCGGGGCCAGTTTGCCTTTGCGCAGGTCGTGATCGGCGCTGCCGGCCGCACGCCTGGCGCGGCCGGCCAGCGTCGCTTCCTCGGATGCGGCATCGTCTAGTGGCGCGGGCTGCGCCAGTGGATCGGGATAGGATTCGGCGACAGGCTCCGCCACCGGGGCATCCGCGGGGAGCGTGATCGGCTGCGCTGCGACGGGAGCGCGTGCAGGCGATCGGGGAATCGGTGGAGGTGGGGGAGATTCAGCTGCAGGCGGCGGCACCAGCACCGGCACCACGAGGAATTCACGCAGCGCCGGCACGATGGACGGCAAGGACCGCACGCCGGTGGCGTCGAGCCACCACCATGCGAGCAGCAGGTGCGCGCCGAGCGTGGCCAAGAGCGGCCAGCCCGGCGCGCGGCGCGGCATCAGGCCGGCGTCCGCGCGCATCAATCGCTTACTTCGGCGCCGTCATCGCCCCCTTGATCGCCACGCAGCGCTGCTCGTTCTGCAGGGTGTCGAGCAGCGAGCGGCGGGTAAATGCCGACAGGTCTTTCATCTGATCGGCAGCGCGGCTCAGGCGCTGCACGCTGTGCGGCGTGCAAGCGGTCGGGATCATGGTGATGGCATAGGCGCGCATATAGACCGGGCCAGCCGCCTTGTCGATCGCCGGCAGCCGCGCCAGGCGCGCATCGGCCTCGAGCTCGCTCAACTGACCCTGTTCGGCCGGGAACACGCTGCCCATCGCCGTGCGGATGCGCGAGAACGGCAGCGGCGTCTTGAGGTCTTCGATCTTGCCGACCCACTCGGCCTTGACCTTCGGATCCGGACGCGACGCAGTGGCTGCCACCGCCGCCACCTGGCCGGCGTCGGATTTGTCGCGCGCGCTCTCCGCCGCGATCAGGCCTTCAGCGCCGGCGTGGTTGTAGCGATTGAGGTGGGCGATGAGCGCCCAGCGCTGGTCTTGGGTGAGCTCCATGCCGGCGGCATCCATCTTGCCGTCGAGGATGCCGGCCAGGCGCGCCAGCGCCTCCGGGCTGGAGGCCACGCTCACGTAGAGACTGAACCAGCGGCGCTGGACGTCGGCGTTGGCCTTGTGCGCCAGCACGCCGTCCCAGGCCATCTTCTCCAGGGCTGCATAGGTCTGCTTCGCATATGCATTGTCGAGGCGCATGGCGTCGAGGTAGGCCTTCGATTGGACGACCTTGCCCAGCACGTCGCCGAGCAGGGTGTAGTCCTTCTCTTGCGGCGCATTGTTCAGGGCCACGGTGATGAAGTCGTTCAGCGGCAGCTGGGCGTCGCGCACGCTGTCCCACAGGCTCTGCCAGAGCATGGCGCGCAGCAGCGGATCGTCGACCTGCGACAACTTCGTGCGCGCGGTATCGAAGGAGCGGGCGTCCAGCTGGACTTTCGCATAGCCCCAGTCCTGGTAGTTCGGATAGACCAGGTCAGGGCAGGCCGCGCCATCGAGCTCCTTGACCGCGGTCTTCGCGCCCTTGTAGGTCACCGGCACGTTCTTGACCAGCGACAGCTTGCCGCCGTCGATCTTGAACGCCGCCACCTGCACGCGTTGTTCGCGCAGGGTCGGCAGTTCCTTGCTGGGCGCTGCTTGCGTAAGGGTGAAGTCCTTGATCTTGCCGTTGCTGCAGCTGTAATTGGCCGCGATCGTGTTCACGCCGGCGTGGTACAGCCATTCCTTGGTCCAGCCCGACAGGTCGCGGCCGGCGGTCTTGGCCAGGGTGTTGATGAAATCATCGAGGGTGGCGTTCTGCCACGAATACTTGACCAGGTAGTTGTGCACGCCCTTGCGGAACACTTCCTCGCCCAGCAGGTGGCGCAGCTGCTTGAGGGCGGCGCCGCCTTTCGAATAGGTGATGGCGTCGATATTGTCGAAGGCATTGGCCGACGACGGCACCGGCACCTCGATCGGGTGGGTGCTCGCGGTCTGGTCCTGGATGTAGGCGCGCTGCTTGCCGGTCTGGTAGAACTTCTGCCACGAGTCCTTGAACTCGGTCGATTCGGCGGTGGCCAGGATGCCCATGAACGAAGCGAAGCTTTCGTTGAGCCACAGGCCGTTCCACCACTTCATGGTAACCAGGTTGCCGAACCACTGGTGGGCCATCTCGTGCATGATCACTTCGGTCATCGACTGCTTCTGGTCGGCCGTCATATTGGCCACGCCGTAGCGCGCTTCGGCGAAAGTGATGGCGCCGGCGTTTTCCATCGCGCCGTACAGGAAGTCGGGCACGATCAGCTGGTCGTACTTCTCGAACTGGTAGGGAATGCCGAAGTACTCTTCGAAGAAGGTCATGCCCGCCTTGGTCTGGCGGAACCAGTCGGCGGGGACCACCTGCTTGGCCAGCGACTGGCGCGCGAACAGGCGCATCGGGTACTTGCCGCTATTGTCTTCCCAGACCTGGTAAGGGCCGGCGTGCAGCGAGAAGTTGTAGGGGCTCAGGCGGCGGGTTTGCTTGAAGGTCCAGCGGCGGTTGGCGCCGGCATCATCGATCTTCGTTTCGCGGGTGGTGGTGACCACGTGCCAGTCCTTCGGCGCGGTGACGGTAACGGTGTAGCTGGCCTTCAGGTCGGGCTGGTCGAACAGGGGGAACATCTGCTGGGCCGCCACCGGCTCGAAGTGCGAGTAGGTATACACCCGGCCATCGGCCGGGTCGACCATGCGGTGCAGGCCTTCGCCATTGGTGCTGTGCAGGCGTTCGTAGGCGACGGTGACGGTGTTGCGTCCCTTGGCCAGATGCGCCGGGTCGATGGTAATGAACCAGTCGTTGTAGCGTGCCTGGACGGGTTTGCCGTTGACGCTGACCGACTTGACGGTGGCCTTGTTCAGGTCGAGGGTGACGGCGGAATTCGTATCCTTGAGGTCGAAGGTGACGGTCGTGGTGCCGGCGAAGGTTTCCTTGCCGGTCAGTGTAAAGTCCAGCACATAGTCCACGTTCGCGATGCGGGCGGAACGGGCAAACGCGTCGTCTTGCGACAGGAAGGCGGTTTCGGCGCGGGCCGTAGCGGCTTGCTGGGCCGGCGCGGCGTGGACGGCGCCGCCGAAGACGAAGGCGGAAGCGATGGCGACGGCCATCACGCGGTGTGCGGGAAAGTTCACTGAAAAATCCTCTCTCGGTGGGCGCATCTGGGTGCGCGAAATGTCAATCGCGCAAGAATAGCACTAACGTTCCACGCTGGACACCCGCAGGAGAGAATCTGTACTTCGCGTATGCAGATTCGATAGTATCGTCAATACGCATAAAAAACGGGACCATAAAGGTCCCGTCGAAAGAGGCGCCGCCGCTTCGCCGGCGACAGGGCAGCGAAGCGGTGGCGAAAACGAAAAATCAGGCTGCCTGTTCCAGTTCCGGATAGTCGGTGTAGCCGACCGGGCCTGGCTGGTAGAAGGTATCGGTGTTCGGTTCGTTGAGCGGCGCACCCAGCTGCAGGCGCTTCGGCAGGTCCGGGTTCGCGATGAACAGCTGGCCCCACGACACCGCGTCCGCGGTGCCACTGGCGATCAGTTCCTCGGCCTTCTCGCGGGTGAGCTGCTGGTTGGCGATCCAGACGCCGCCGAATTCCTTCTTGAGCATCGGGCCCAGTGCATCCGGACCTTGTCCTTCGCGGGTGAAGATGAAGGCGATCTTGCGCTTGCCCAGCTCGCGCGCCACGTAGCCAAAGGTATCAAACGGGGTCGAGTCGCCCATATCGTGCGAATCGCGGGCCGGCGCCAGGTGCACGCCGACGCGGTCGGCGCCCCAGACGTCGATGCAGGCGTCGGTCACTTCGAGCATCAGGCGCGCGCGGTTCTCGATCGGGCCGCCATAGGCGTCGGTGCGCTTGTTGGTGGAATCCTGCAGGAACTGGTCGAGCAGGTAGCCGTTGGCGCCGTGGACTTCGACGCCGTCGAAGCCGGCCTTCTTCGCGTTTTCGGCGCCCTTGCGGTAGGCGGCGACGATGCCGGGGATTTCATCGAGTTCGAGCGCGCGCGGGGTGACGAAGGGGCGCTTCGGACGCAGCAGGCTTACATGGCCATCCGGCTGGATCGCCGACGGCGCGACCGGCAGTTCGCCGTCCAGGAAGGACGGATCCGAGATGCGGCCCACGTGCCACAGCTGCAAGAAGATACGGCCACCCGCCTTGTGCACGGCCTCGGTGACGATCTTCCAGCCTTCGACCTGCTCCTCAGACCAGATGCCCGGCGTGTCGGCATAGCCCACGCCCATCGGGGTCACCGAAGTCGCTTCGGACAGGATCAGCCCGGCCGATGCGCGCTGCACATAGTATTCGGCCATCAGCGCATTCGGTACGCGTGCGCCGCCATCGGCGCGCGAGCGGGTCAGCGGCGCCATGACGATGCGGTTCGGCCATTCGAGGGCGCCCACCTTGATCGGGTCAAACATTGTAGTCATCGGGTATTCCTAAAGTCCGTCGTTCAGTTGTGCGAGAAAGGCATGGATGGCTTCCTCGTTCCGTTGGAAGAAAATCCATTGACCGACGCGGCGCGTGCTTACGAGCCCGGCGCGCTGCAGGGTGGCCAGGTGGGCCGACACCGTCGATTGCGACAGGCCGGTTTTCTGGTCGATGAGCTTGCAGCACACACCCATCTCGAGCGGATGATCCTGCTCGATGAAGTGCTGCTGCGGCTCCTTGAGCCACTGCAGGATCTGGCGCCGCACCGGGTTGGCCAGGGCCTTGTGGATCGCGTCGATGTCCATGGTTTTCCTTATATCGGCTTCTTTCGATCCGAATATCGTCATCTTACGATATTCAAGAAATGTTTGCTGGCGACGGCTCGAAATGCCCTGTCCGAGGTCTTACTCGCGGCCGAAAGTCGCGTTGGGGCGGGTCAGGTAATACCACTCGGTATTGGCGGCGGCGTTCGCGGCCGGGAACAGGATGCGGCCACCGAATTCGGCCACCACCGGCGTGCCGTCGGCGCGGTGGCCGAGCAGCTCGCCTTCGCTCACCGGATCGAAGCTCTTCCATGGGCGCACGAAGGCGTCGTCCGCATGCAGCTTGTCGTGCACCACGACCATCGACAGCGCTTCCATCTCGTCGAAGGCCACCGGTTGCGGATCCGCGGCGGCGATCAGGCCCAGGTGGGCCAGCGTGTTCATGATGGCGCGGTAGGCGACGTCGGGCGCCGCCGGATCGTCGTGCTGGCCGCATTCCAGCGTCAGTGCGAAGCCGCCGGTGCTGCGCATGTACTCGGTGGTGCCGACGCCGTAGCGCAGCACGGTTTCCAGTTCATCGGCGCTGCGGCTGCGGCGCTGCACGCCGTCGCCATAGGTGGCCAGCCAGCCGTCGACGAAGCGGCGCACGCCCAGACGGCGCGCCCAGGCGCGTTCCTTCGCGGCGTGGCGGAAGGGCTGCAGCGTGCCGTCGTTATCGAGCGGCCCGACCATCACGAACGGCTCGCCGGTGGCGGCGAAGGAGTGCAGGTCGAGCAGCACGTCGTGCTGGCCGAGCAGGGGGCACAGCCAGTTGGCGACCTGGTCCTCGAAGTCCAGCGGCTTCTCTTTCGGGAACAGGTCGCGGTTCAGGTTGCGGTCGCCGTTACGGGTGTTCTGGGCGTAGGCCAGCGGATTGACGATCGGGACGAAGGTGACGCTGCCGGCCGCGATGTGCAGCTTGCCGCTGTCAATTTCTTCCATGACCCGCTGGATCGCCTTGGTGCCGCACACCTCATTGCCATGGGTCGCGCCCATGATGATGACGCGTGGGCCGGCCTGCAAGCCGGTGTAGTTGATGGATTTGAATTGGAACTGGCGGGCGGAAGTCATGGATGGCATGGGCGGGAGAAAAAATGGTGGCGATATTCTATCGGTAAAAGCGGTCCCGTAGAAAAAGGCGTGGCCGGGGGGCAGGCTGCTGGCGGCGCATGTCTGGTTATACTGTCACTGGAGGCGAGGTCGATGCCGATTTCGCCGGGCGATCCGAAGGGGATTATGAAGCGACAGAAGACCGCGGCGCTGCTCGCGTCCTTGCTGCTTGCCGGAGCGGTCCAGCCGGCCCAGGCTTGCCGGTTCCTGCCGCAGCGGCTCAGCGCCGAAGAGCAAGTCGCAGGCGCGACCGACGTCGCGCTCGTGAAGGTGGTGCGCGCAACGCCGCGGCCGGAGCCGGTGCCGCGGCGCCAACCCGAGACTCCGGAATGGCTGGCGTCCTACCAGGGCTGGAGCAGCGCCCTGGCGGACCGCGACGACGAACGCTATTCGCGGCGGTATCCGGTCGAGTATCAGTTCGAGGTCGAGAAGCGCTGGCGAGGGCCCGACCGGAAAGTCTTTACGCTGATGGGCATATCGCCGCCGACTATCTTCCAGGATCCGGGGCCGCAAGCCGACCAGGGACGCGCCGAATTCTGGGAGCACGGCGGTGGCCGCTATGCCCGGATGCACTTTTGCAGCATCGAGCCTTGGTTCATCGTCGGCGAACGGTATCTGGTATTCGTCGGGGAGCCGGTCATCGCGCGCAGCTACGAGCACGTCGCGACCATCGAGGGCCGGGCAAACCCAGGGGACAAGTGGCTGGCCTATGTCGCGGAGCGACTCAGCCCTGCGCCTCGATGACACCGAACCCGGCCGGCGCGTCGCCAAGGTAGGCCAGCACCGCATGCGCCTGGATATTGGCGTCGTACTGGGCGTTGGCGGCGATCGCGGCGCGCAATCCCGGCACGATGTCCGGCGTATGCGGCTGGCGGTAAGCCTTGATCAACAGGTGCACCAGGTCGGCCGGCGCATCGGCGCGGCGCAGGCGCGATTCGATGATGGACAGCAGCGCGCGCTGCATGCGTGGGGTGGGGTTGCGGATCTCGCCGAACACATAAGGCGTATTGGCGATCGCGGCGCAGACGATGGTCTCCATCCGGTCGGCCTTGTAGTCGGACGGGATGTCGAAATACGCCTTGTTCCAGCGGGTGTGCGGATAGGCGTGGCCGGGAGGGAAGCGGTCGGCGTTTTCCAGGCCCATGGCCCGGCTTGCACGCGACCACAGGTCGCCGAGGGTGTCCAGCAGTGCCATTACGAGATGTCTTGCGCTTGTGTCATCCCGCGAGTGTAGCGCATGGCCGTCAACCTCGCATAGGGGGCAGCAGGGCGGTTTGGGGCGCCCTGCTGCCGATCGTTCAACTGAACCTGCCGGCGCGGAAATCCTCCACCGCCTGCTGTAGCTCGGCCTGGGTATTCATCACGAACGGACCGTACTGCGCGATCGGTTCGTTCAGCGGACGCCCGGCCAGCACCAGCACGCGGGTATTCTCCACTGCCTTGATGCGAACCCCGTCGGCGCCCGGCGCGTTGTCGAGGATCGCCATGCGCCCCGAACTGACGCCCTTGCCTTCGATGACCGCCTCGCCACGGAACAGGTAGACGAAGGCATTGTGGCCGGCCGGGATCGGCTGCTCGAAGCTCACGCCGGCCGGGATCTCCAGGTCGAGGTAGAGCGGCTCGGTATGCGCGCGCTGCACGGCCCCGGTCACGCCGTGGGTGCTGCCGGCGATGACCTGCACCGTCACGCCATCGTCCAGCGTAAAGCGCGGTACTTCCTCGAGCGGGATGTCGCGATACCACGGTTTGACCATCTTGTCGCTGGCGGGCAGGTTCAGCCACAGCTGGAAGCCTTCCATCAGGCCCTCGTTCTGTTCCGGCATCTCGGAGTGGATCACGCCGCGGCCGGCCGTCATCCACTGCACGCCGCCATCGGTGATCATGCCCTCGTTGCCGGCGCTGTCGCGGTGGCGCATGCGGCCGGCCAGCATATAGGTGATGGTCTCGAAGCCGCGGCGCGGGTGCTCCGGGAAGCCGGCGATGTAGTCGCCCGGCTTGTCGCTGCCGAAGGCGTCGAGCATCAGGAACGGATCCAGGCGGCGCTGCAGGGGACCGGTCAGCACGCGGTTGATCTTCACGCCCGCGCCGTCCATCACGAACTGGCCGTTGATGATGCGCTCGACGCTACGCGTTTTCTGGATGGTGGTAGTGGCAACTGCGGTATTCATGCTGTTCTCCTGTTTGGTTGCGCCGCCTGGCGGGCGGCAAATTACGCCAGTGCTGCCTCGATGGCGGCGTTGGCCGCGGCCTGGCCCTTGGCCACCGCGTCCGGACCCATCGCCATGCCCGACGAGTAGATGAAGGTGTGGTCGTTCAAGCCGAGGAAGTTCAGCAGGGCGCGCATCTGCGGCACTTGCGGGTCGGCCGCTTCGTCATAGACGCCGCCGCGGGCCGCGGCCACGTACACCTTCTTGTTCTTCAGCAGGCCTTCCGGACCGGTCTCGGTATAGCGGAAGGTCACGCCGGCGCGGGCGACCGCGTCGAACCAGCTTTTCAGTTGCACCGGCATCGCGAAGTTGTACATCGGGGCGCCCAGCACGATCACGTCGGCCGCCTGCGCTTCGGCGATCAGCGCATCGTCCAGGGCGACGCGCGCTGCTTGTTCAGCGCTGCGCTGCTCAAGCGGGGTGAACAGGGCGCCGATCGTGGCGCCGTCCAGCAGCGGGTGCGGCTGGGCGCCGAAGTCGCGGCGCACGACGGTCGCGCCCGGGTTGGCAGCGGACAGCTTGTCGACGATCTGCTGGGTGACGCGGGTGGATTCCGATGCGTCGCCGCGGACGCTGGTGGTGATGTGCAGGATGTTCATGGTCAGGCCCCTTCGTTTGGTAGAGAGTTTCGATGGGGCTACTTTAGCAATTCCAAAATCAGTCCGGAAGCCAGTAGAATGGATAACATTATTCTGCTGGTGGAACAATCATGGACGTGGAACCGAATGACTTGCTGCTGTTTGCCCGGATCGTCGAGTCGGGCAGCTTTACCCGCGCGGCCGAGCGCGTCCACCTGCCCAAGTCGACCGTCTCGCGCCGCCTGGCGCTGCTCGAGACGACCCTGGGCGAACGCCTGCTGCAGCGCACGACCCGCAAGCTGGTGGTCACCGAGTTCGGCGCCAGCCTGTACGAGCATGCGCGCCGCCTGGCCGACGAAGCCGATGCCGCCAGCGCGCTGGCCCAGCACCGCCAGGGCGAACCGAGCGGCAAGCTGCGCATCTCGGCGCCGGGCGACTTCGCCAACAGCGGCCTGAACGAAGTTATCGCGCGCTTCCTGGAGCGCTACCCGGCGGTCAGGCTCGAGATGGACCTGACGCCGCGCCGGGTCGACCTGGTGGCGGAGAACTTCGACATCGCGATCCGCATGGGCGACCTGCCGAACGACGCGACCCTGAGCGCGCGTCCGATCACGCTCGAGCAGCCCGGCCTGTATGCGGCGCCGAGCTACCTGGCGCGGCGCGGCATTCCCGAGCATCCCGACGATCTCGACGCGCACGACGTGCTGTGCATCCTGAGTCGCACCGGCGGGGCCGTGCCGTGGGTCTTGATGCGCGGGAAGCTGAAGTGGGAGCGCGCGCTCAACGCGCGGCTGACGGCGAACTCGCCCGACCTGCTGGCGCGCATCGCCTCGCGCGGCGCCGGCATCGCGCTCAGCTCGACGCTGTTCGCCCAACCCTATATGCAGACTGGAGAACTGGTGCGGGTGCTGCCGGAATGGGATATGCCGACCGCCAGCGGCTGGGCAGTGTTCCCGAGCCGTAAGCTGATGCCGGCCAAGACCCGGGCCTTCCTGGAGATGATCGAATCGGCCTGCACCGAGAAAGGCCACAGCCCGCATGCAGCGGTGGCCGCGTTCAAGGCGCGCGCGGCGCTGGAGGACGTCAAGACTTGAGCGGCCGCTCGCCCATCGGTTCGCCCAGGCGCACCTTGCCTTCCGGCGCCCAGGCCGGGTTGAAGGCGATGGCGCCGCGCTGGAACAGCATCACGACGGTAGAGCCGAGCAGGAAGCGGCCCATCTCTTCGCCCTTTTTCAGCGTGACCTGGCCCGGGTCGTAATTCCATTCGCAGATACGCGGCATGCGCGGCGGATTGACCACGCCATGCCAGACGGTGGCCATGCTGCCGACGATGGTCGCGCCGACCAGGGTCATCACGAAGGGCCCGAATTCATCGCTCTCGAACACGCACACCACGCGCTCGTTGCGCGCGAACAGGCCCGGCACACCGCGCGCCGTGGTCGGATTCACCGAGAACAGCTTGCCCGGCACATAGATCATGCGCGTCAGGCGCCCGTCGCACGGCATGTGGATGCGGTGGTAGTCCTTAGGGCTCAGGTAGACGTTGGCGAAGTGGCCGTGCTGGAAATGCGCGGCCAGCGCCTGGTCGCCGCCGACCAGTTCGGCCGTGGTGAACTTGTGGCCCTTGGCCTGGAAGATCTGGTGATCGTCGATGTCGCCGAACTGGCTGATGGCGCCGTCGACCGGGCACACGTAGTCGCTGGCCGCCAGCGGACGCACGCCCTCGCGCAGCGGACGGGTGAAGAATTCGTTGAAGCTGGGGTAGCTGGCGATGTCCGGATTGGCCGCCTCATCCATATTGACCCCGTACTTGCCCACGAACCAACGGATCAGGCTGGTCGTCATCGATCCGCCCTTGTGGCCGGCGACGCGGCCGGCGAAGTTGGTGATCGCCTGCTTCGGCATGACGTATTGCGGCAAGACTTTTATACGGGACACGGACGATCGCCTTTCTTCGAAAAGTGCGCATTATAGCGGGCGTGCTACAGCGAAAGTGCCGAATGGAAACGATATTTCCATGTCAAGGCATGCCCGAGTGTACTCCAGGTGGTGGCACAGTGGCGAACGCTGGTGCTAATGCCTTGGCATGGCAGTAACTGTTGCCATTAGATGGAATTCAACGATTCCTCATGTGGGAAGCATAAACTTCCAAGAATACGTTTACATTGTGCCAATGATGGGCATATATTTCCTCCATACACACCCAATAACGAGGAGATTCCCCTGTGAAAACGCCGAACCGAAGCCGCCGTCCCCTTTCCCTCATCATCCTGGCGGCCTTTGCCGGCCCCACGTGCGCACAGCAGGAAGAAGCGGGAGCTCCTGTCTCGCAGGTAGAAATCAAGGGCAGCAGCGCCAGCTACGACCCGCGCCGCGACGACACCGCCACCCGCACCGTGGTCGGGCGCGAAGAACTGAGCCGCTATGGCGACCGTTCGGTGCTCGATACCTTGAAGCGTGTGCCGGGCGTGACCGTGAACACCAACCAGGCGCGGGGCGGTGAAATCCAGATGCGCGGACTCGGCGCCGGCTATACCCAGATCCTGATCAACGGCGAGCGGCCGCCTGGCGGCTTCGACTTCGATTCGCTGTCGCCCGACGTGGTCGAACGCATCGAGGTGCTGCGCGCTGCCACCGCCGACCTGTCGACCCAGTCGGTGGCCGGCACCGTCAACATCATCCTGCGTCGCGTTGCCAAGGAACGCGAGCGCCAGCTCAAGCTGGGGATGCTGCAATCGTCGCAGTTTCGGGGCCCCAATGCGGCGCTGCAGCTGAGCGAGCGCGGGGAGGGTTTCGCCTGGTCGCTCGCGGGCGACGCGACCGCGGAGCGCTATGACCGTGCCTGGAGCATCTTCGAAGAGACCATCGCGCCAGGCGGCGCAGTTGCCCTGGCTCGCATGACGAGCGCGCCGGAAGAGGGCCGCATGCGGCGGATGAACCTGACCCCACGTTTCGAATGGACGCTGGCGGATGGCGATACGATCAGTCTCGAGACCTTTGTCAACGTCAATCGCTTCCGCAACCGCACCCATTTGTCGATCGCGACCGCCATCGGCCAGCCGCCACCGGTCCCCGACCAGCACAACCGGATGCGGGCCGACGCCGAAGACCTGCGCACCGACCTGAAATGGACCACCGAACTCGATTCCGGCGCGACCCTGGAGACCAAGCTGGGACTCAGCGGCGAGAATGCCGACAACACGATCTTGCGCCGGGGCGCCGATCCCCTTGGTGTTCCGGTCACCGACGGCTGGGTCGATTCCGGCTGGCGCGATCGCGGCGTGAATTCGACCGGCAAGTACATCCGCAAGCTGGAAAACGGCCACGCCATCGCGGCCGGCTGGGACGGCGGCGTCGGCTGGCGCGACGAGATGCGCCACGAACGCGACGCGATCCGGGTCTTCCCGCCCGGCCTGCCGCTCGACGAAACGTTCGAGGCGCGCGTGGCCCGCATGGCGGTGTACGCCCAGGATGAATGGAACATCACGCCGCAGTGGTCGATGTACCTGGGCCTGCGCTGGGAAGGCATCCGTATCCGCGCCTCGGGCGACTCGTTCGACGCCACTCGCAGCAGTTCCAACGTCTGGAGCCCCATCCTGCAGACCTTGTGGAAGATCCCGGACCGCAAGGGCGACCAGCTGCGCTTTGCCGTGACCCGTACCTACAAGGCGCCGGATCTGTGGAATCTGCTGCCGCGCCGCCAGGTGTGGGAAAACAACAGCGCTACCGAGGCCGATTTCCAGGGAAATCCGGAGCTCAAGCCCGAATTGGCCTGGGGTGTGGATGCCGGTTACGAACACTACTGGGCCGAGAACGCGATGGTCGCGCTGCGTGCGTCGCTGCGCCGCATCGAGGACTACACCAGCAACCGCATCTACTTCGACGGCTACCGCTGGATCGTCACGCCGGTGAACGACGGCCGCGCCGAGGTCCGCACGCTTGAACTGGAAACCAAATTCCCCCTCGCGTCGCTGTTTGCGCAAGCGCCGGCGATCGATGTGCGTGCCGGCGTGAGCCGTCACTGGGCGCGCGTGAAATCGGTCCCCGGTCCCGACAACCGGCTGGAGCGGCAGACGCCGTTGTCGGCCAACGTCGGTCTCGACTACAAGGCGGGAGCGCTGGCGCTGGGAGGCAGCGCCGCCTTCACGCGCAACGGGCAAGTGAGGGTGACAGCCAATCGCGGCTACTACTCGGAAGCGCGCACCGACCTCGAAGCCTATGCGGCGTGGCGCTTCGATCCGAAGCGGCTGGTCCGGCTGTCGCTATCGAACCTGGCGCACGAGGATTCGGGCTTCGAGGTGACCTACGCCGATCCGGTCGCCGGCGTCGAGAAGCGCCGCTTCGATTATCCGGGCGCGGTGCGCATCCAGGCGAACTATGAGCTGAAGTTCTGAATGTCGATCCCGGTTACGCCAGGCGTACCGCCGCCGCGCCCAGCGCCACCAGGCCGGCGCCGCAGATCCGGGCGCGGGTGGCGCGCTCGCGCAGCAAGAATACCGCGATCGCGGTGGCGAACACGATCGAGGTTTCGCGCAGGGCGGCGACCACTGCGACCGGCGCCTGGGTCATCGCCCACAAGGCGATGCCGTAGGAGCCGGTGGTTGCTGCGCCGCCCATCAGCGCCAGTCCGGGATGGCGGATCAGGTAGGCCGGCAGCTGGCCGGCGCTGCGGCGCCATGACAGGGCCGCGATGCCGATCCCGGTAAGCAGGAAGATCCACGCGGTGTAGGCGGCTGGAGCGCCCGAGCGCCGCACGCCCAGGCCGTCGACCAGGGTGTATGCCGCAATCGCCGTCGCGGTCAGCAGCACCAGGGCGGTTGGACGCAGCCCGCCCGAGGCGTGGCCGCGCGCGCCCAGCGTCAGTGCGGCGCCGCCGGCGCAGATCAGGCCGATGGCGATCCATTGGGCGCCGTGCAGCGATTCGCCGGCCAGCAGGCCGCCGCCCAGTGCCACCAGGACCGGTGCGACGCCACGCATCAGCGGGTAGGCATGGCCGATGTCGGCCACCCGATAGGCCGCCGCCAGAAGCAGGTAGTAGGCGATCTGCAGCATGCTGGAGGCAGCAATGAAGGGAAAGCTGGACGCATCCGGCGCCGGCAGGAAGGGAAGTGCAAGTGCAGCCAGTACGGCGGCGCCGCTGGTCACGGCCAGCGCCGCCATGAATGTGTCGGGCTGCGACTTGAGGGCCGCATTCCACGCCGCGTGCAGGAAGGCCGCGAACAGGATCGCGGCAAGCACGTGGGTTGGCATGGCCTAGGCCTTCACGCCGGCATATTGATGGCTGCGAAAGTAATGCCACGCCACGATCAATGCCACCGCCTGCATCGCCGCGCACAAGAAGAAGCTGCTGCCGACCCGCCAGTCGCCAGGGGGCAGGTGGCTGACCGCGCTCAGGATGCCGGTGCCGAGCAGGGGTGTGACGATCACCCCCAGGCTGCCGATCGACTGCAGTGAGCCCATCACCTCGCCCTGCTGATCGGATGGCGAGGACTTCGAGACGATGCCCTGCAGGGCGGGCCCGGTGGCATAGGCCAGCACATTCTCCAGGATGAAGACGTACATCATCCAGCCCTGGGTGGCCAGGCCGTAGGCGAGGAAGGTGAGCATGCCGGAAGTGAGGGCCATCAGCGACAGCCGCACCTCGCCGAAACGGTGGATCAGCTTGCCCAGCAGCCAGGCCTGGACCACTACCGAACCGAGACCGACGCAAAAGAGGGCGATTCCATTGTCGCGCGGCGTCCAGTTGAAGCGGAAGGTGGTGTACAGCACCCAGGTCGATTGCAGCATCATCTGGGCGAAGGTGACCAGCGTGATCACGATCACCAGGCCGCGGATGTCTTCGCGCTTGACCAATCGGAGCAAGGCCGAGAAGGGATTCAGGCGCGCCAGTCTGAACGGTTCGCGGCCTTCCTTGGCAAGCGACTCCGGCACGAAGAAAAAGCCATACACCAGGTTCGCCGCCGACAGCGCGGCCGCGACGTAGAAGGGCAGGTGCAGGTTGGCGTCGCCAAGTATGCCGCCCAGCATCGGGCCGCAGATGAAGCCCAGGCCGAAGGCGGCGCCGATCTTGCCGAAGGCCTTGGCGCGGTTCTCGCGGGTCGAGATGTCGGAGGCGTAGGCCGAGGCGACCGACATGCTGGCCGAGGACATGCCACCGATGATGCGGCCCACGAACAGCCAGGCCAGGCTGGGCGCCCAGGCCGTGACCAGGAAGTTCAGGCACATGCCCGCCATCGAATACAGCAGCACCGGACGGCGGCCGATGCGGTCGCTCAGCGCGCCGAGCGCCGGCATGAACAGGAATTGCAGGATACCGAAGGTCGCCGCCAGCAGCCCGTACCACAAGGCCCGCTTGTCCGGCCCATCGACGAACTGGTCGAGCAGCAGCGGCAGGACCGGGACGATCAGGCCGATGCCGAGCATGTCGATGAAGACGCAGACGAGGACGAAATTGAGTTTGCCGGAGACGGGTTGCGGTGCTGCGGTCGAACTGGTCATGGACACCTCGGTCAATACAGTTCGTCTATCTTAGCATTGCTACAAGTGGTCAAGGTTGCGGTCTAGGATCCACTCCATTCGGCCGCGAACTCTTCGCGGAAGGCCAGCAGCTTGGCCAGCCGCTCGCGGCCCAGCGCACGCGCGGCGTCGGTCTGCATCATGTCGGGCAGCTTCTGCAGCTTGACCATGATGTGGTCGAGCGAATAGCGGCGGTCGTCGAAGTCACGCTCCTTTCCCAGCGGGTCGCTGGGGTGGGCCAGGCTGCTTTCCATGCGGCCGGCGATGTAGAACATGCGCGCCAGGCCCACCAGGCCCAGGCCGTCCATGCGGTCGGCGTCCTGCACGATCTTCGCTTCGATCGTCTCGGCGGGGATCGCGGCCGAGAAACTGTGGGCTTCGATCGCATGCGCCACGGCGTCCAGTTTGTCGGCCGGGAAGCCCAGGTGGGCCAGCTGATGGCGCGCCAGCCGCGCCGAGCGGCGTGAGGCCTGGTCGCGTTCGGGGTCGTTCTTCGGCAAATTAATCAGGTCGTGCAGGTAGCAGGCGGCCAGCACCACCAGGCGGTCGGCCTCGGGATGGTGTTCCAGCAGCGCCTGCGCGGTGCGCCACACGCGGTCGAGGTGGGCGCTGTCGTGGGCGCCGTCGGTGTCGGCGCTGCTGGCGGCCATGGCGACCAGCCTGGTGCGCCAGCCGGAGAGATCGGTATTGCTTGTTTCGGTCATGCTTCTTGTTCCAGGGTGAGGGGCGGCACGGCGCGCTGCGACAGCGCGTCGGCCCGTGTATTCTTGTGGCGCGGGATCCAGCGCAGCCGCGCCTGCGGCAGGCGGGCCAGCAGGGCCAGCGCCTCACTGCGCAGCAGGCCCAGGGCCGGCGCATTGGCGCCATCAGGGGCGTTGACGTCGTCGATCACGACCTGGCTGTCGCCCAGCACCAGCAGGTCGGTCGCGCCATGCTCGACGGCCGCGCGCAGCACGGCGTTCAGGGCGCGGTATTCCGCTTCGCTGCTGTTGCCATGGCCGCCGTCGACGGACAGTTCATGGCGCTCGCCGGCCGGCCCTTCGAGCACGGCGCCCAGCCCGCAACGGCCAGGGTTTGGCCGCGCCGAGCCATCGAACCAGGCGCGCCAGGCGCTGGTCTCCGGCCCCGCGCCGCGGGTGCGCGCGGCGGCCACGCTGGCCTGGCGCCGCGCTGCCTGCAGTTCGGCGTGGCTGCGCTGGGCCTGGCGGTCGGTGAGCAGGCTGGCCAGTCCGGCGTTGCCGGCGCTGAGCATCAGGGTTTTTTCCAGGGCCTCGGCCTCAGGCATGCCGGTGCGCGCGGTCAGGCGCCGGGCGGCGGACAGCTCGGTCTTGAAGGCGGCGGCTTGCAGGGTGGCGAGGTCGATCATGGCGAGAGCATAACCGATCCGCGATTGTTGACAGGTGTTAAGACTTTTGAAACACTCATCCTGTTGGACTCAACCACAGGAGAACGTATGCATCAGAATCGTCGTGCTGTCAGTCTGTCCCTGTTTTCCATGCTCGCCGGCGTCGGCCTTGCGCCGATGCAGGCCCTTGCCCAGGCCGCATCGGCCAAGCCGCGCGCTCAAGCCGTCAAACGCTACACGATCGAGCAGTTCATGGCGACGACCTCGCTCACCGGCGCCTCGTTCAGCAAGGACGAGAAGCAGATCCTGTTCAGCAGTAACGAGTCCGGCATCTTCAATGCCTATACGGTGCCCGTCGGCGGCGGCAAGCCGCGCGCGCTGACCGCGTCGAAGACCGACACCACCTACGCCGTCGGCTACTTCTACAACGACGACCGCATCCTGTTTACGCGCGATGGCGGCGGCGACGAGCAAAACCACCTGTACGTGCGTGAACTCGACGGCAAGGAGCGCGACCTGACGCCCGGCGACAAGCTGAAAGCCTCGTTCGCCGGCTGGAAGCCGGACGGCAGCGGCTTCTACGTCGTCACCAACGAGCGCGATCCGAAGTTCTTCGACCTGTACCTGTACGAGGCCGCCACCTATGCGCGCACGATGGTGTACAAGAACGACAGCGGCATGAATGTCTCGGCCATCAGCCGCGACGGCAACTGGCTCGCCTTCAACAAGCCCGCCACCACGTCGGACAGCGACGTCTATGTCTATAACGTGCAGGCGCGCGAAATGAAACACATCACGCCGCACAAGGAGCCGGCCAGCCATGCGGCGGCGGACTTCGACCCGGCATCGAAGCGCCTGCTGTTTACGAGCAATGGGGAGGGCGAGTTCGCGCGCATCAAGTCCTACGACCTGGCCAGCGGCGAGGTCAAGGAAGTCGAGAAGGCCGACTGGGACTTGCTGGGCACCGACTATTCGCGCAACGGCCGCCACCGCGTCAGCCTGGTTAACCGCGACGGGAGTATCGAGGTACGGCTGTATGACGAGGCAGGCAAACCGGTGGCTTTGCCCAAGCTGCCGGGCGGCGAGATGCGCCAGGTGACCTTCTCCGAAAGCGGCAAGCTGATGGCGTTCTACCTGAACGGCGACCGCTCGCCCAACAACCTGTACGTGCACGACTTCAGGAGCGGCAAGACGTCGCAGCTGACGCGCAGCCTGAACCCGGAGATCGACCCGAACGACCTGGTCGAGGCCGAGGTGGTGCGCTTCAAGTCCTTCGACGGCATGGTGATCCCGTCGATCTACTATCGGCCGAAGGGCGCGTCGCCGAGCGCGAAAGTGCCGGCGGTGATGCTGGTGCACGGCGGGCCGGGCGGCCAGACCATGCGCGGCTACAGCGCCCGGATCCAGTACCTGGTCAATCACGGCTATGCGGTCCTGGGCATCAATAACCGCGGCAGCTCGGGCTATGGCAAGACCTTCTTCCGCGCCGACGACCGCAAGCACGGCATGGAGCCGCTGTGGGATTGCGTCGAGGCCAAGACCTGGCTGGCGAGCCAGGGCTATATCGATCCGGAGCGCATCGGCATCATGGGCGGGAGCTACGGCGGCTACATGACCCTGGCGGCGCTGGCCTTTCGGCCCGAGGCGTTCAAGGTCGGCATCGACATCTTCGGCGTCAGCAACTGGGTGCGCACGCTGGAGAGCATCCCGCCGTACTGGGAAGCGCAGCGCAAGGCGCTGTACGACGAGATCGGCGACCCGGTCAAGGACAAGGAGTTCCTGGTCGCGACCTCGCCGCTATTCCACGCCCATCACATCCGCAAGCCACTGATGGTGATCCAGGGTGCCAACGACCCGCGCGTGATCAAGGCCGAGAGCGACGAGATCGTCGAGGCGGTGCGCAAGAATAAGGTGGAAGTCGAGTACGTCGTGTTCGACGACGAGGGCCACGGCTTCTCCAAGAAGAAGAACGCGGCCGTGGCGGATGCGAAGATCCTCGCCTTCCTGGACAAGCACCTGAAGCGCTGATCCGCATCCTGGCCGCGCCGTGGTTCAGTAGCGGTGGGGATTGTCCGGGCGGCGGTCGTGGCGGTTGCGCACGCCATCGCCATCGCGGTCGCGGTCATGGCGATCGCGGATGCCGTCGCGGTCCCGGTCGCGGCCATGGTGGCGGTCGTGCTTGCGGTGATGGCGGTCACGATCGTCGCGGTAGTGGCCCGGTGGTGGGCCGTAATGGTGGGCCGGGCCGCGGTTCCAGCGCGACGGCTCCATCACCCAGCGTCCGCCGCGATGGTGCCAGCTCGGTGGCGCGTAGACATAGCCGGGCCGCGCGGTGACATAGTGGCCCGGCACCCAGTGGTGGCGATGCTTGCGCCATTCCCAGAAACCGGGCGCCCAGACATAGCCGCGGCGTGCGGTGGGAATGACTTCGTAGACAGGCGCCGGCGGCGCGGTGTTGATCACGACCGAGATATGGGGCTGGGCGTGCGAGGCCAGTGGGGTGAAGGCAGCGGCGCCGATGGCGATCAGGGCTGCAATCAAAAGGGGGGATTTCATGTTCGTCTCCAGATCCTTGAGCGGATGCGATGGAATATAGCAATCCGGGAATCGGGACGTGACGTTTGAAGCAAGTTTTTACAAATGATACAGCTCAGTGGATGATGAAGTTCGGGCCGCCGCGCGCCGCATCCTGGCGGCGCGTCGGCGACCGACGGCGCTCACATGCGGCTCCCGGCGGTGACGGTGTCCGCCGCCAGCAATTGCGATTTTTCGGCGGCGTCCAGGCGCTTGGCGCTGACCGTCACAACCGCCATCTTGTCGCCGCTGGCAATAGCTGCGCTGTCGATGCTGTAGTTGTCTGCACGGGCATCGGGAATCTTGGCCAGATAGCCCGCCGGGACGGCGACCAGGGCGGCGGCGATGAAGATGGCTTCCATGTGTTTGAGGACGTTCATTTTGCAGCTCCTTTTCAGGTGGTTGGTGTGTCGATGTGTTCACTGTAGGCCAAGCGCCGCATGGTCTCCAGCGGGATGCGACGAGCAGTCGAAAACGCGGAATGAGCTGCATCAGGCGGCGGATGAAGCCCCTCCGGCACCTTCTCTTTCACCTCCCCTCCGCTAGCTGAGCGCGAAGGGCGCGTGGGCGCCACGTAAACACCGGATGACAGGCATGCTCGCGACCCTGATCGACCAATTGGCCGCTACGCGCACGGCGCGCCGCCGTTCCCGCAACCTGCGCGCTGGCGCCCGCCCGATGAGCGCCGGGGCCAGCTGGTCCCTGTCCCTTGGCCCAGCCTGGGTATGGGCCGTGCTGGCCGTCGTCCTGGGCGGCGCCGTCGCGCTGGCGATGCATGCGCGTGCGCTGCCGGACGGCGCGGCCGAGACACCCGGTGCGGTCGCGCTGGGCGCCCTGCAGCCGATCGCGCCGGGGCTGGACTTCGTGGTTCCGCGCGACAGCGGCATCTCGCTCACCCAGCACGGCGGCCTGGCCCTGCTGGTGGCGAGCGGCATGCGTGCCGCCCCGTCGCTGCGGGTCGACCTGTGCACCCAGATGCTCGACCCGGCGCGGCCGCGCATGCTGCCGCTGCGGATCGGCTATCCCTTCGACGAGGCGGCGCGGATCGCGCGCGCCGCCAATGCGCCGCCGCGCAGCGTGCTGCTGGCCCGACCCGGCTCGACGATGCCGCGCATCGATATCACCGGCAATGCCGGCGCCGGCGCGACTGGCTTGACGCTCGCCTGGAATGCCGGCGCCGCCACGGCAGGCTGGATCGGCGATGCGAGCGGCGGCAACGTGACGCGCGCGCGCCAGGGCCAGGCCGTGCTGGGTAACAGCGGCTGGCTGCTGTGGGGCAGCGAGGCCCTGCGCTTCACGCGCCGGCCCAGCGCCGCCTGCCCGCAGGCGGGCGAGCTGGTGCTGCATCATTTCCAACAGGGCGCCGCTGGCGGCGCGGCCCTGGTCCAGGCCTTCCCGGCCCAGGGAGAGCCTGTGCAGCTGCGTCTGGCGCCGGGCGCATGGCAGGTGCCACTGCTGCCAGGCCCCGGCATGGAGGACCAGGCGCTGTTCGAGGCGCTGCGCGCACGCGGTCTGCTGCGCCTGGGCCGCGATGGACTGGTCGAACTGGCGCCGCGCGACCTGCTGGCCTGGCACCGCGCCGTCCGGGAGGCGCGCGCGCCGCTGCCGGGTTGGGAAGATCACCAGCTCGATGCAGGCGACCGCCGCCTGCTGGAGCGCCTGCACCACCGCGCCGACGGCGCCTTTGTGCGCGAGCAGGTGCGCATCTTTAATAGCGAACGCCGGCTGGTGGCCTGGCGCAGCCTGCCGGGCGCCGACGCGGTCTGGCATGCGCTGGTCGGCGGCGCGCCGGCGCCGCGCGAAGCCGGCCTGCCGGTGGCAGCGATGCGCCTGTTCGCGCGTCTGCCTGAGGGCTGGGAACCATGGCAGCGGGTCGGCGGCTGGGAAGGCGGCCGCCAGGGATCGCTGGTGACTTTGAATACACCGGCAACCGGCCGGCCGGTCGAGCTGCTGGTGGCGGGCCGGGTGCGCGGCGTGGCGGGCGCGCGCGTGCTGGCCCAGGGCGCTTGCGACGGCCGTGCTTGCCCGGACCGCGAGGCGGTGCAGCGGCTCGTGCTGGCGCCGCTGGCCGGGTCGGCCGCGATCGCGGTGCAGGTCGAACCACTCGACCTGGCGACGATGTCGGGCGGCGCCGACGCCGCCTACCGCCACCTGGCCATGGTCGATGGCCGCCTGGCCTGGCAGGCGCTGCCGGCTGGTGGCAGCGACGGAACACGGCCCGCCGCCGTACCGGTGCGCCTGCGCGACCGCCATGGCGAAGCCTTGTGGGCCGACGGCGCGCCGGCCGAAGCGTCGCTGCGCGCCGGCCTGGCGCCGCTGCTGGGCGTGCACCGCCAGCACGACGGCAGCGTCGCCGGCATGCTGGCGCGGCTTGGCGGCACGGAGCATGAGGCGCAGCTGAGCCTCGACCTGGGCCTGCAGGCCAGGGCCCAGCAGCTCCTCGACTGCATCGGCCTGCGCGGAGGCCGCTGGGACGGCCAGGCCTGCGTCGGCGGCCTCGATGCCCAGCCGGAGCGGCGCGCCGGCCTGGTCTTGCTGGACGCCGGCAGCGGCGACATCCTGGCCGCGGCCTCCAGCGGCGGCGGCCAGGCCGATCCGGGCCGCTGGGGAGAATTGCGCGACTTCGACCGCGCCGATCCGGCCCGCAGCGTGCTCCGCATCGCCGCCTTCCAGCATGATGGCGGCGCGCACCGCGCTCCTGGCTCGACCTTCAAGGTGATCACCGCCCTCGGCCTGGAGGGCGCGGCGCGCGGCGACGCCCGCCTGGACGGCTTGCTGCAGGGCTTGCCCCTGCATGAGGTGGACCGGCTGGCGCAGGCGGGTGGCTACGATTTCCGCACCGGCGCGCCCAGCTATCCCGTCGATGGCAACCGGGCCCGCATCACCAATTTCCGCGACCAGATCACCAGCACCCGGGCCCAGGACGGCCGCCTGGGCCTGGCGCAGGCGATGGCGCACAGCGTCAATACCTGGTTCGCCTGGAGCGCGGAACTGAGCGACCATACGCTGATGGGCCAGCCGGAAGGCGGCATGCCGGGCGCGCGCGAACTGGAGCCGGGCGCATTGGACACGGTGCGGCCGGTGGCCGCGATGGCGGGACGGCTCGGCTTCGGCCAGCCGCTGCGGCTCGACGGCGGCCTGCTGCCGCCTGACTACCGCTGGGGCGAGTGGGACGCGCTGCAGGCCAGCGCCTCCCGGCTCGATCCGGTCCACAGCCGCCACGAACTGCGCCAGATGGCGATCGGCCTGCGCATGCAGACCACGCCGCTGCAGATGGCGCTGGTGGCGGCCGCGGTCGGTGAGGGTCGTACCGTGGCGCCGCGCCTGCTGCTGTCGCTCGACGGCCGCGCGGCGCAGGCTGGGGCAGGGGAGCCGCTGGGCGTGCGCCTGGACCGCGTGCGCGCCGGGATGAAGGGCGTGATCGACGGCGGCACCGCGGCAGGGGCGTTTCGCGGCGCCGGCTTCGACGCGCTGCGGCCTGGCCTGTACGGCAAGACCGGCACGGCGCCGGCCGGCCAGGACGATCTGGCGACCGTCTGGTTCATGGGCTGGCTCGAGCCGGGAACCCTGCCGGGCCAGACCGGGCGGCTGGCATTCGCGGCCTTCGTCAGTCATTCGGCGGCTACCGGCGGCGGCCACGCGGCCCCGGTCGTGGCCGCTCTGTTGCAATCCATGCAAGGCCATTCGTTGGAAAAGAGGGACAAATAGAGCGCTCTTGCGCGCCTCAAGGCCGTGTTTGTATGGCATCATCTATTTCAATCCGCTATGGCTGCGGAGCGAAACAGAGGATGGGTAAGGTATGCGTTTGCCGGGAACCCGGTATCAGGAACACGGTTGGGAGCAGGTCCGCAAGCTGCTGGGACACTGTTCCCTGCAGGCGTGCGCCCGGCTCGGGCCGGATACCTTGCTCGATCCGGATCCTGAACAGTCGCTCGGCGCCTACGTCGACGCGGTCGGCCATGCCCTGCACGCGGCCGGCGCGCGTGCTGAGGCGCCCGGCAACAGCTATGGCGATACCTGCGGCGAGCTGGCCTTGACCCTCGTCTACGAGCTGCAGGCGCGTCCGTCGGATTGGGCCTTTCTATGCGCGGCGGTGGTGGCCGAGCATGCGCGCATCGGCCCGTTCTGGAGCCAGCCTGGCGGCGAGGCCCTGCTGCGCAAGAAATTCAACGACCTGTACGCCGTCCTGCGCGACAAGGTCGATAGCGACAACTACCAGGCCGCCTGCGGCCGCCCATGCAGTCCCAATCGCATGTACGCCTACCGCATGCTCGATACCGCCTGGCACGAGGTCGCGCGACTGTTCGAGGGCTGGCGCGAGCACGCGCCGCACGTCGGCGCCATCCTGGGCCGCGAGGTCGTGGCGATGCCGATCGAGGCGCGCCAGCTGCGCACGAGCGGCGACTGCAAGCCCGAATGGATCATGCGCTGGAGCGAAAGCCTCGAGCTTCACACCGGCACAGCGGGCCCGCTGCACACGAAGTCCAAGCGCTTCGCCAGCCTCAAGAACAGTCCTGAAAAGATCGGCGCCATGCTGCGCGAGATCGGCGAATACGAGCTGCTGTCGGCCAACCGTGACCAGGATTGGCTGCACGACGCCGGCGAGGCCAGCGCCTGGCTGGACGACTACTGGCGCGTGCTGGACGAATCGGAACAGGGCAGCACGCCTGGCCCCGACCTGATCCTTGAGGCGCGCCAGGACGAGCTGGATGCCGCTGAACCCGCGGCGGCGATCGATGCCGACCCGGTCGAGGCGCAGGAGACTGCGCGCCTGGCCCTGGTCGCGCAACAGGTTTCACTCCCCCCCAACTATCTTGTACTGGCGGCGCTGGGCGAGGACCGCGCCAGCTGGGCGGCGCGCCGTATGGCGCAGGATTCGCTGCCGGTGCGGCTGGCGGTGTATCTCAAGCTGCTCGGCCCATTCGACGACAGCTATCCGTCCGAATGGCTGGATCCGCAGACCGGCGAGCTGCCGACGATGCAGCAGCTGGCCGGGCTGGACGGGATATCGCTGCCAACCCTGCGCAAGCGGCGTGACGCCGCGGTCGCGCACCTGAACGAGATGGCGGGAATGGAGGAGGAAAGACGATGGGCATGACGGAACTGGATCGCAAGTTGCAGGCCGGGGCCTTGCTGGGACGCCGGATCGAGGGCGACCGCCTGGTGCTGGCCGACGCGGTGCTGGCGCAGGCGCTGGACGGCAGCCGGCCGCTGACGGCGGGCGAGCGCGCCGCGCTTCAAGGCTCGCCACTGACCTTGCGCCGCCTGCGCCACCTGGCGGACAGCCGGCGTGCGCAGGCGCAGCCCGTTGGCTGGCGCGGCAGTCGCGGCCTGCTGCGCGTCGCCGACAGCGGCAATGCCCTGGACCTGCTGCGCACCGACGACGGCATGTGGCGCCTGCACTTTGTCGACGCCGCGGGCAGCCTGGCCGTGGTGGTCCAGCTCGACCCGGAAGCGGCAGGGGCCGCCGAAGTAATGGAAGCACGGCCGGCGATCGAGGTGCGGGATGGCCGCGGCGCGCTGGTACTGGAAGGGCAACTCGATGCCGACGGCGAGTGCGAAGGGCCATGGCCTTTCGAAGCACTGCCCGCGGCGCATTTTCAGCAGCATGGAGCGCGCTTCGAGGTGATTCCTCGGGCGACGCCGATCACGTAGTGGTGTTCTGACATACCCGGAAGGACGATGATGCTAGGTTCGCTGTTCAAGAATACGTTGCAGAACACGCTGCGCCCGCTGCGGCAGCCGGAGTTCGACGCGAGCCGCCTCGGCAGCGTGGCGATCGCGCTGCCGGCGCCGAATGGCCTCACCGTCCCGCCGGGCTGCGCCGCCGTACTGGTCGACCGGGGCGGACGCAGCCGGCGCCAGGCCGCCGGCAGCCGCATCGCCGCCATCGAGGGCGAAACCGCATGGTGCGTCCATCCGGGCCCCTATACCTGCGAGCTGGCGCCGTTCGCGGGCGCGCCCGAGATCGGCCTGCGGGTGCACTTCGCGATCGACGCCAGCGACCCGCGCGCCACGCACCAGCGCTTCGACCTGTTCCTGGCCAGCGAGGCCGGCTGCATGGTCGAATTGAGCGGATTCGTCGAACTGGCGCAGACCGCGCTGCAGCGCGAGCTGGCCCAGGGCAACCTCGAGCTGCCCCCTTGCACGACCCTGGAAGAGTGGAACGCCTTCCGCACCGGTTTCAACCAGTTGATGTATACGCGTTTCGGCGTGACGGTCGACGATTGCGTGCCGGTCGACCTGGGCGCCGCGCGTGATTACGCGGCCACGCTCGATGCGCGCCTTGCCGCGCGGCTCGATGCCGTCCATCCGTCCGCCGCTGCCCGCGAGGGTGCGCTGGCCCCGGCGGTGCCGCAGCAAGCCTTCGTTCCCGCCTGCGAGGATGCGCGCGCGCTGCGCCGCCTGTTCCTCGAGCTGCCCTGCCTAATGTGCGCAGTGCGTATGGCGGTGCTGCCGGCCGACCAGGGCCGCTTCCGTCAGCACCAGGAGCTGCTGCGCCGGCTCGACCTGGTCAGCCTGTCGGTCGGCACCATGCCGGCCCTGGAACTGGCGGCTCCCGGCCAGCCGCTGGCGCAGGAAGAGCAGCTGCGGCGCGCACGCCACAGCCGCCGCGCCGCCAGCGCGCTGGACGAGGCCTGGGCGCTGCTGGCGCGCCTGAAGGTGGCCGGCGAAGGCCCGCTCGACAACCTGTTCGACGAAGCCGACCGCATCGTGGCCAATCTCGAGACCGAGGCTGGCGCGCGGCGCGCGGTCACGGCGCGTGAAGTGGAGTTGGAGGAGGCATGAAAGCAGATGCAAGTGCGGTCCAGTGCCGCAGCATTGCCGTCGATGGCGGCATGCTGACGATCACCGCGACGCGCCGCCCGCGCGCCGGACGCGCCGACGTCAAGTGCAGCGTGCCGGGCGCGCCTGGCGTGGCCGAGCGCATGCAGCAGGTGGTGCGCCTGGCGCGCCACACCGAGCCGCGCTTCGACAGTCGCGACCAGGTGGTGCTGAGCCTGGACCGCGCGCCGGCCGAGGGAGACCGCGACTGGGAACTGGCGGCGGTACTGGCCGACCGCATCGTGCGCGACGTCTTTGCGCCACGGCGCGAGGTCGTGGCCAATGGCTGGTCCGACGCCTGGCACCTGGGCCGGATCGATGGCCGCAGGCTGGCAGGTATGCCCGACGGCGTGCTGCTGGGCGGCGCCGACGCCCTGGCGCACCTGGGCGCCCTGAACGGCCAGCCCGATCCCGCCGCCGGGATCTCCAGCGCGCGCGCCTGGTTCCCGATGCATAGCGGCGGCGAACACGATGGCCTCGGTTGGGTCGAGGTCAGCGTGCGGCCACTGGCCAGGGCCGGGAGCGGCGAAGACGATCCGGTCAGCGTGCCGGACGTGGATGCGGTGCGTCAGGCGCAGGTGGCGGCGGTGCTGGCCGGGTCGCGCCACTTCGATGGCCGCGGCCAGGGCCAGTGGCGCACCACGGTGCGTTTCGGCGAGCCGCGCTTCTCCGGCGACTCTTACCAGCTGGCGCTGGTGATGGCCGACCGCATGGCGCGCGGCCGCGAATTTCTGGCGCGCGGCCGGGTGATCGCCACCGGCAGCTCCAGCGCCTGGCATGCGGGGCGGGTCGAGGCGGTCGAGGCGCTGGCGCCGAAATGCGCGCTGATCGCGCGCGAAGCCGGCCCGGGCGACCGCATCCTGCTGCCAAAAGAGTGGGAATCCGCTCTGCCTCATGGACTGCGCGACGCCTTGCGCGCGCGCGGCGCCAGCCTGGCCTGCGTCGAGCGGATCGGGATTATCTAGCAGGGATAGCAGTTTGTTTGACCGGTTCGCACCCTGCGCACGGGAGCGATCCGTGCCGAAGGCATGGCCCTGCTAAAATCCAGTGGCTGGACAGCAGGTTTGCAGTTGAAAGTGACGAGAAGTACAGGACAGAACGGAGTCGGATATGTTGCAGATGTTCGGAATTAAAGGCGCCAATTGCCCGCGCTGCGAGTGCAAGAACGCGCCCGAGGCGCGCTATTGCGCCGGCTGCGGCGTGATCCTGGGCGCGCCGCGCAACAAGCCGGTGCTGGTCGAGAACCGCTGGGTGCCGGGCCCCGACGAACTGGCCGTGTTCTTCGGCGTGCGCGAGCTGTCGGGCCTGTTCGTCAAGACGCTGCGCGTGCCGGCCACGGCGCGCGGCTTCATCCTGCAAGGAGAAAAGGCCACCGAGGTGCCGCAGGGCGAGTACGAGATCGAAGGGTTCTTCACCCGTCTGAACCACCTGCTGCGCGACCAGCACGCCGAGATCCTCGTCACCCGCACCGGGGCGCTGGCGGTGCCGTTCGAATTCGACGACATCCCTACCTGCGAACATCTCGATATCGCCCTGCGCTTTTCGGTCAGCGTCAGGATCGAAAACGTGCCGGCCTTCGCCCGCCATTTCATGACCACGCCGGGCACGATCGGCGCCGCCGAGTTGCGCGAACTGCTGTCGCATCCGGTGCGCCAGCTAGCGCTGGAGTTCATCGGCGCGCGCTCGATCCGCGAACTGGCGGCCAATGGCGAATTGCGCGAACAGCTCGACCAGCGCCTGCAGGGCGGCCTCAAGACGCTCCTGGCCGGCTACGGCCTGGCGGTGACGGCGGTCGAGACCTTCGAGCTGCGCCACGACAAATACGACGCCAACCGCGCCCGCATCGGCAGCCTGTGGCTGGCGACCGACGAAAAGCACGTGCAACTGGCCCACAGTCGCCAGCTGGACGAGTTGTACACGGCCGAGGAATGGCAGCGCATCAAGCGCAGCGAAGAAGAAGGGCGGCTGCGGCTGCGCCGCGCCGAGCTGCGCCAGGATGACGCCATCGCGCGCGCAGAACTGTCCCTGCAGGGCGCCGACCGCGCGCATGGCGTGCGGGCGCGCCAGATCGAGCTGTATGGCCGCATCCTCGAGGCGCAGTCGCGCAAGCAGGCGCTGGCCAATGGCGCGGCCGGGGTGCTGGCCGAACTCGAGCACGAGATGGCGCAAAAGAACGCGCAGCGCGCTGACGAGGCGGCCGAGTGGCAGCACTTGCGCGCGCTGGCCGGCGTGCGCATGCGCGCCGAGATCGCGTGCGCCCAGCAAGAGGCCACCCAGGCGCGCCAGCTGGCGCAGCAGCGCTTCTCTCAGCAATTGCTGCAACAGCAGATCCGCAACAAGATCGAACAGGCGCGCCAGATCGAGGACGCGGCGCGCCAGCGCGCCGAGCTGGCAAGGCTGCGCGAAAGCGAAGAAGAAGCGGCGCGGCGTCTGCGCGACATCGAGGGCGCCGAGCACGAGGCGACGTTCCAGTCCCTGAAGCTGGCTAACGAGGCGCGCCGGCGCGAGGCCGAACGGGCGCAGGAATGGGAAGACGAACAGGCGCGCCAGCGCATCGAGAGCGTGCGCCGCGGCGCCCAGCAAGAGAAGCTGCTGCGCACGATCGAGGCCGACAGCACGCACGCGCGCCTGATGCAGGACGTCACCCTGGAGGCCGACGAGCGCCGCGCCGGCATCGAGCAAGGCGCGCGCGCGGCCGACCGCGCCCACGAACTCGAACTGACCCGTCTGGCGATGGCGCGCTTTGAGGCGCTGGGCGCGATGGACGATACCGCCAAGCTGGCGCTGGCCGAGGCGCCGAATGCGGCGGTGCTGGCCGACTACCTGAAGACGCGCGTGCATGCCTCGATGGATGGCGACCAGTTGACGGCGCTGGCCGGCGTGGCTGGCGTGGGCAAGATCGACGCCGCGCTGGCCGACGCGCGGGTCGTCGCCGAACAGGCGCGCCGTGAACTCGAGGTCGACAAGGACCGCCGCCACCAGCTCGACCTGCTAGCCATGCAGAACGATGTGAACAAGGCGGCGCTGACTTCGCAGGCGACGCTGGCCACTGGCATCGTGGGCGCGCGCCAATGCGTCCACGGCCATCCGGCCGGGCGTGACGACCGTTTCTGCGCCGCTTGCGGAGCGACGCTGCCGGCGTGATTCAATAGCAATGCAGACTGCCATCGACAAGATCCGCGAACTACGCGCGCTGCACGAAGACGGGCTGTTGAGCCGTCAGGAGTTCGACCTGCGCAAGAACGCGATCCTTGACGCGGCCTATACGCCGGCCGAGCGCGCCGGCGCCGGGGCCGAACCGCAGGCCCTCGGCACTGAGATCGGTCCCGTAGCGGACGTGCCCATGGCGCGTCCCGGCACCGAGATCGGCCTGATGGCCGGCCAGGAAATCGGCCCGCAAACCCGCCGCTACCGGCTCGAGCGCCTGATCGCCCACGGCGGCATGGGCCAGGTGTGGCAGGCGACCGACCTCGCCACCCATGCCGAACTGGGACACAGCGCCCAGGTCGCGCTCAAGATCCTGCCGCCGCACCTGACCCAGGCCGCCAGCCACGCCAAGCTCCTGATCCAGGAAGCCACGCGCGCGAGGCGCCTGGCGCACGAGCACATCGTGCGCGTCTACGAGTGGGCGCAGGATCCGGCCACGTCCAGCTACTTCATCATCATGGAATACCTGGAAGGCGAGGACCTCGACGCCGTGCTGGGTCGAGAGTCCCGGCTGCCCCTGGACCGCGTGCTGGCGCTGCTCGACCCGGTCGCCGACGCCCTCGACTATGCCTGGGGCAAGCACCGCCTGGTCCATCGCGACATCAAGCCGGGCAATGTGTTCGTCACCCGCAAGGGAGAAGTGAAGCTGCTCGACTTCGGCATCGCCGCCCGTGCCCGCGCCAGCGGCGCCATGTCGCCGTTCGATGCGCCGGCGACGTCCGGCACCGCCGGCTACCGCGCGCCCGAGGCGGCGCTCGAAGGCCGGGTGCCGGAGCCGACGCTCGACGTGTATGCGGTGGCGGTGATGATCCACCAGCTGCTGACCGGCGTGCTGCCCGGGGCGCCGGGCGGGCAGGTGCCCGAGACGCTCGGCGCGCGCCAGTGGGACGTGCTGCGCGCCGGCTTCGCATCCGATCCGGCGCAGCGTCCGGCCACGGTGCACGCGCTGCTGGACGCGATCCGCGCCGCGGCCGGCCCATCGGCCCAGGAACTGGCGGTGCAGGAAGCCGCGCGCCGGGTCGAAGCAGAGAAGGAAGCGCGCGAGCTAGCCGCACGCCGTAAGGTCGAGGCGGAAGCCGCGGCGGCGGCCCAGGCCCGGCTCGACGAGCAGCGCCGCGTCCAGCTGCGCGAACAGCAGCGGCGCGAGCGGGTGGCGGCCGAGGAGGCGCGCCTGGCGCGCAAGGAATCGCTGCGCCAGCAGTTGCTGGCCAGGCGCGACGAAGAGGTGGCGAAGGCGCAGGCGGCCAAGGAAGAGACGGCCCGGAAAGCTGCCCAGGCCAGGGCCGCCGCCGCATATATCGCGCAGCAGAAGAAGGCGCGCGAGGAAGAGTTGGCGCGCGCGGCCGAGCCGGCGCCAAGCGCGCCGCCGCCAGCGATGCCGGCCGTCGACCCCGGCGCCATCCTGCACGACCCGTTCACCGACGGCAGCGGCAACGGCCCGGCCCTGGTCCTGATCCAGGCCGGCCGTTTCGAGATGGGCTCGCCCGAGCACGAACGCCGCATCGCGATGGCGGCCGGCTCGCAAAAGAACTGGATCGCGCGCGAGACCCCGCAGCATTGGGTCGGCATCGAACGCCCTTTCGCCATGGGGCGCTATCCGGTGACGGTCGGCGAGTGGCGCGCCTTCGTGCAGGCCAGCGGCTGGGAACAGCATGGCGAGGTCAATTGGGAATCCCCCGGTTTCCCGCAAACCGAGATGCATCCTGTGGTGGGCGTGACCTGGTTCGACGCGCAGCAGTACGTGGCCTGGCTGAGCGCGGCCACGCGCAAGCGCTACCGGCTGCCGAGCGAGGCCGAATGGGAATACGCCTGCCGCGCCGGCAGCAAGACCGCATTCAACGTCGGCGACACCATCTCGACCGTGCAAGCCAATTTCGACGGCAGCTTTACCTATAACGGCGGCCCGCGCGGCGAGTTCCGGCACGGCACCACGCCGGCGGATATGTTCGCGCCGAATGCCTGGGGCCTGCACGATATGCACGGCAATGTCTGGGAATGGGTGCAGGACGTGGTGCACGACAACTACGAGGGCGCCCCGCAGGATGGCAGCGCATGGGAATTGGGCGGCGACCAGGTGCGGCGCATCCTGCGTGGCGGCTCCTGGCTGTACAACCCGCGCTACCTGCGCGCGGCGCTGCGCAACGGCTTCTCGGCCGTGCTGTCGAACGATATCGTCGGCTTTCGGGTGGTGCGCGAACTTTAACTCCGGTGTACAGTCGAGCATTGCCTTTTCGACCAGGAGCTCGCCATGACCATCGCACACCTCTTCAAATCGCACGACAAGGACCTGGGCGGCGGCTTCACCGTGCGCCGCATCCTGCCGGCGGCGGCCAAACAATCGGTCGGTCCCTTCCTGTTCTTCGACCACATGGGACCGGTGGAGGCCGAGCCGGGCACGCGCCATGACGTGCGTCCGCATCCGCACATTGGCCTGGCCACGGTGACTTATCTGTTCGAGGGCGCGATCATGCACCGCGACAGCCTGGGCACCGAGCAGCGCATCGAGCCGGGCGCGATCAACTGGATGACGGCCGGCAGCGGCATCGTGCACTCCGAGCGCACGCCCGAAGACCTGCTCGAACGCACGCGCCGCACCCACGGCCTGCAATTGTGGGCCGCGCTGCCGCGCGAACACGAGGAAGCGCCAGCCGCCTTCAGCCACACGCCGGCCGACCAGATCCCTGAAGTGCAGCTCGACGGCGCCAAGGTGAGGGTGCTGGTCGGCACCGCGCTGGGCCAGACCTCGCCGGTACCGACCTTCGCCGAAACGCTGTACCTCGACGTGCACCTGGGCGCCGGCGCCGCCATCGAACTCGACCGTCTGCCGGAAGAAGCCGCCCTCTATGCACCATTCGGCACGATCGAGGTCGACGGCGAACCAGTCGCCGCCAACACGATGGCCATGCTCGAGCCGGGCGCCGCGGTGCGGGTGAGTTCGCGCGAAGGAGCGCGCTTCGTCGTGATCGGCGGCGCGCCGCTGGACGGCAAGCGTTTCATCTTCTGGAATTTCGTCTCGACCAGCCGCGAGCGTATCGAGCAGGCGGCGCACGACTGGGAAGCGGACCGCTTCGTGGCGGTGCCCGGAGAAACGGAACGCATTCCTTTGCCACCCTTGCCGTCGGCCTGGCGCCATGACTGACTTGCCGCGCGGCTAACTGGCGCGGGAGGGCTGCGGCCAGGCGTAAGCTGGCGTCACCAACGTGGGCTTATTGCATACGGGAGGTGAGCCATGAAGATTCCTGAACACCTGCGGGCGCCGGCGATCGTGTTCGCCCTGCAGGCTGCACTACTGGCCGGCGCCGCGCTGGTCTTCCTGATCCTGATTCCGCCGCACGGCTGAGCGTTCGCCCGAAAGGCGGCGTCAGGCGTCGAGTGCGACGGTGAGAGCGTGGTGGTGGCGTTCGCCGCTGCCGCGGGGGCCGCCGTGCGCCTCGGGATAGGCCTGCGCCACGAAGCGCGCAGCGATGCCAAGCCCTGTCTGCAGCAGGCGGTCCAACTGGGCTTGCGGCGCCAGCGGAGTGTCGCGGCCGCTGTCGCGGTCGCGTTGCCAGAAGCCGCCGTCGCGATGGAACAGCATCGGCAGCGCGGCGGCGCGCGGCATGCTGGATGCTTGCTGGTGCCGGTTCGACGCAGGAATGCAGTCCGGCGCCATCAGGTAGAAGCATTCGGCGCGCGCGCCGGCGTCCAGCCGGTGCAGCACCACCGCGTGCGCCATCAGGGCCGTCACCTCGAGCGTGACGATGCCCTTGATGCTTGCCGTCAGTTCGATCCGCATGCCGAGCCGCAGCTGCACCGGCATGTGCTTGCCGGGCCAGACGCCGTCCAGCAGCACGCCGTAGCGCGACACGTCCTCGATCTCGAAGCCATGGCGGCTGCGGCGGATGACGGCGTGCCGTCCCGACAGGCGGCGCGTCAGGCCGCCGATCTCGGCGCCGGCTTCGCCGTGGTGGGACAGCAGCAGGTCGGCCTCGGCGGCGATGCTCTCGAAGCGGCCCAGCACGCATTCATCCAGCGCGAACAGGCGTACGTGGCGCTGGGTGGCCGAGTCGGCCTCGGCGTGCACCAGGCAGGCGCCGGTCGCGGGACAGGGATGCAGCGCCGCCTCGACCGGGATGTCGATCTCGATCAGGTCTTCGTCCCAGGCGATGGTCGACATGCCGAGGTCGATCTTGCCGCTGCCGCTGTCCAGGTTGAGCTGGGCGATCGAGGCATTGCGGGCAGTGACGTCGATGTCGATCCGTCCGCCGCCCGGTGCATTCACGCGGGCGATACCGGCGTCGTCGGCCGTCACGCGCACGTTCTTGTGGGTCGCGAGAAAGGTCTGGTGGATCTCGCCCAGGCTGGCGTCCTGGCGTGGCACCAGGATGACCGGCGAGCAGGTCCAGGTGCGATTCGATTCCGGCGCCTGGCGATGATGGCTGTGCAGCTCGATCTCGATGCGGTACTGGCCGTGTTCCAGACCGCGCGAGGAAAATTCGAGGAACAGGGGGCGCCAGTCGCCGCGCGAGGTGCGCTGGAAGGCATAGCTTTCGCCGCCGTGCAGGCGCAGGGCCGAACGCACCAGCATGCGCACCTCGGGCGCGCAATCCATCGGCATGCCGCGCAGCTCGAGCCGGATCGCCTGGCGGCCGCCGGCGGCGCGCGGGTCGAAACCGCTGATGTGCAGCTGGGGGCGTTGCAGGTTGGCGCGGGACAGCGTCGGCGCTGGCCCGATATCGGTAGTGCGCCGGCTGCGCAGGGCGGTGATGGCGTCGAAACTCGACGGCAGGCCGGCCACTGGCGCGGTGGCCACCAGCGTGGCTGCCGGCGCGGAGGCGGGCTGCATGTCGACTGCGGGCTGGGCATGCCCGTGCGCGCACATGGCGTCGTCGGGCATGACCCAGACGGTGCAGTGCGGATGCTCGGGATTGCGGCAGCGGTTCATGTCAGGGCGACAAGTTAAATAATGGTCGAAATCAATATTGCAAGCTTACGCTGTTTTTGAACCGCACGGCGCACCAAGTTCGTTGATTAACAACATTATTTTCTAAAAGCATGAGATCAGTTGGTGGCTTTGGTGGGGGCTTCCACCGGCAATACGGTTTCGTCCGCATGGCGGGCCAGCGGCCGTACGACGAGGGCGGTCAGGTTGTCGGGCTGCAGTCCTGCCGGCGGATCGTTTTCCAGCAGGCCGAACAGGCGCTCGACCAGGGTCACCGCAGCCGGATCGCCGTTCATCAACGCCGGCCAGCCGGCCACGAAACCGTCCGGCTGGGCGCAGGACCAGAACCCGTCGGTGGCCAGCAGGTAGGCGGCGCCGGGCCGCAGGTGTAGCGCGCGGCGGTCGGCCAGGTGGGCCAGCCAGCAGGGCAGGATGTCCGGGGTGAGGGCGAACAGCGGATCGGACAGGCGCGTCGGGTCGGCGAAGGCATTGCCAAGGATGAAAGCCTGGGCAATCTGCGGCGCATGGCGCCCGTGCACCTGGCGCCACCAGTGGGCTTCGTCGAGGCGGCCGGCGAGGGCGGCCACGGTGGCCGGCACGTGGTCGACCGTCAGGGGCGCGGCGTGCGCTGCGTCGAGTTCGTACAGGCGCGAGTCGCCCACGTGGTACAGCAGCGGCGCGCCGCTCGCCGGCAGTTCGAGCAGGGTCAGCGTGGTACCTGGCCGTGCGGCGCCGCTGGCGCCTTGGGCAAAGCGCGCCTGCAGGCCGGTGTGGATGGCGTCGAGCCGCTCGCTAAGTTCTTCCAGCGTGGCGCAGGCTGGCATCATCAGCAGGGCCGCCGCCAGCGCTTCGGCCGCCTCGCGGCCATGGCCATGGCCGCCCATGCCGTCCAGCACCGCCAACCGGCCATGGCCCGACGGCCAGCCGTCCACGGTGACGAAGCAGGGTTGCTGGTCCTGCAGGCGGCAGGCACGGCCGTCGAAATCGATAACGACGAAATTATCCTGGTTCTCGGCGCGGGTGGATGGGCCGCAACCGACGCGACTCGCGACCGCGACGTCGAAGCAGGGGGCGAAACGGAAATCGGCGAGCGTGACTGGCATTGGCAAAATGATCAGGATGATACCGCCACTTTACACGCTGGCGTAACGGATCAAAGACACGATTAGATGGGATGTTTTCGGCCGCCCGTGAGCAAGACCAGTGCATTGAGCACCACGCAGGCGCCGGCGGCGGCGAACGCGGCGCGCACGCCCCAGGCGTCGGCGACCAGTCCCCAGACGACGCTGCCGGCCGCATAGCCACCGGACATGATGAACAGGTAGATCGACAGCGTACGCGCCCGTACCTCGGCCGGGAAGGACAGCTGGGCCGCCGCGTTGAGGGTAGAGACGGTGGTGGACCAGGCCATGCCGCCGCACACGATCATGGGCGCGAGCAGGGCCAGCGAGCGCGTATGCGGCATGGCCAGCAGCATCGCGCCATACACCAGCAGCGCGCCGGCCAGCAGCCCGGTGCGGTCGACCCGGGCCCGCACCTGCGGCAGGAAGAAGGCTGCGGCCACCGCGCCGCCGCCCAGGCAGCCCATCAGGGTGCCATACACGCCGGCGCGCAGGTGCAGCACGTCGCGCACGAATACCGGCAGCAGGCTGGCGAAGGCGATGGTGGCGAAGAAGACCGAACACACATTGCGCAGGATGCGGCGGTAGCGCGGGCAGCCGAAGGCGGTGGCGAAGCCCAGGCGCATGCGCACGCCGAACTTTTCGCGCGCGGCCGGCTGCGGTTCGCCCTCGCGCCACCAGTGCCAGTAGACCCCCAGCAGGCCGATGAAGGACACGGCATTGGCCAGGAACAGGGCGCCCGGCCCGATCCAGCCGAACAGCAGGCCGCCCAGCGCCGGGCCGAGGATGGCGGACAGGTTGTACGACAGGTTGTTGAGCGTGGCGGCGGCTTCGACTTCGTCGGGTTCGACCAGGCTGGCCAGCGCCGCCTGCCAGGCCGGCCAGACGAAGGCGGTGCCGATGCCCAGGCAAAAGGTGATCGCCAGCACCGGGCCGCTGGATACCTTGCCGCTCCAGACCAGCACGGCCATCGCGGCGGCGCATACGGCATTGAACAGATTGCAGAAGAACAGGAACTTGGGCCGGTGCACGGCGTCGGCCAGCACCCCGGCGAGCAGCGCGAACAGGAATATCGGCAGATAGGTGGCGGTCTGCACCAGCGAGGTGATCGAGGCCGACTGCGACAGCGAGGCCACCAGCCAGGCCGCGGCGAAGGTCTGGACCCAGGTTCCGAGGTTCGATACCAGGTTAGCGAGCCAGATGCGGCGGTAGCGGGCGTGGCGCAGCGGCTGCGTCAGGGGCACTTTGCGACGTCTGGGAACCGTGCCGGCGGCAGGGGAAAATAAGGCGAGGAAGCTGGCTTTCGGCATGGTCGAACCATGGTAGGGCGGGGCCGGTTCGCTCGTCAATAAAATTGCATTATGGAAAATCAACGCTGTGGTATGTTTACGTTCCGCGCAACACTGTCAATACATGCCATGGACATCCGGCCGCTGGTAGACACCGATATTCCGCTGCTCGTTCCGGCGATTGCAGCCCAGTTGCGCGAGCTGGCGCTGGAGTTCATCGTGCACGAATCGACGCGCGAGGGCGCCGCCACCTTCCTGGCCGAGAACGACCAGATCGGCGTGCGCAAATACTTGGCCATGGGGCATGTGTACCACGTGGCGCTGGACGAGGGACAGCTCGCGGGCTTCATCGCGATCCGCGACAACAGCCATTTATTTCACCTGTTCGTCGGCAAGCGCTGGCAGGGGCAGGGGCTGGCGCGGCGCTTGTGGAATGTGGCGCGGGCGGCGGCCATCGCACGTGGTGGCGACGGCAATTTCACGGTCAATGCGTCGAACCATGCGGTGCCGGCGTATGAGGCATTCGGTTTCGCGCGGGTGGCGCCGACGCAGTGCGTGAAGGGCTTGTATTTCAATCCGATGCGGTTGGGGTGGGCGGACGACGTCGACGGTTGATCCCGGGGCAGCGGTGTGCCCGCGCTGCCAGGGCATGATGTACAGTGGCGGTCCGGGCCTGGGGGCCTGGCCCGTCAGCGGCACTCGTCGACCGCTGGCCGGGCTTGAACACGCTATTTCATGACCATCGAGTTGATACTGGCCGTGGCCAGGAGTTTTTTGTTCGTCCTGGTGACGATGCTGCCGATCCTGAATCCGGCCGCCACCGCACCGATTTTCCTGAGCATGACCGAGGGCGCGTCGCCCGCGACCCGTGCGCTGCTGGCGCGCCGCATCGCGCGTAATATGTTCTGGCTGATGACGGGGTCGATGCTCATCGGCTCGTATGTGCTCGATTTCTTCGGTATCTCGCTGCCCATCGTGCGGGTTGGCGGTGGCCTGATCCTCGCCTCGGTGGCCTGGCGCCTGCTGGGCGCGACGCCTTCTACGCTAGACAGCCGGACCGCGCTGGCCGAGGCCTACACGCCGGACCATGCGCACCGGCAGGCCTTTTATCCCTTGACCTTCCCGATCAGCTGCGGCCCGGCCTCGATCGCGGTGGCGATCACGGTGGGCGTCGCGCTGCACGACGTGGAGATCGTGTTCTCGCTGGCGCGCATGGGCGGCGCGTTGATGGCGCTGGGGCTTATCGGCGTGCTGATTTATCTCGCGTTCCGCTATGGCGAACACTTGCTGCGGCTGATCGGGGAGGCGGGGACCGCGGTCTTCTTGCGGCTCACCGCTTTCATCCTGCTGTGCCTTGGCGTGCAGATCGTCTGGGACGGGTTGCGCGAGCTGCTGCTCGAGGTGATGTCGGTTCCGGTGCACCTGGCGGCGGTCCGGGCGATCGTGGGTGCCGGATAGAATTGGTGAGCGTAGGCGCTGGCGGGCTCGCTATACTGGTGGTCGATGACCAGCCTCTCTACTCCATTCCCGCTGACTGCCGGCACGCGCAATGATCGTCTTGCCGGCGTTGGCGTCACGCTGGCGGTTCACCTGGCCTTGATCCTGGCGTGGCAAATGGCAGGCAAATTGCCGTCGATGCCGCAGGAAGGGAGCGACGAGGCGATGCAGTGGATATCGCTACCTTTGCTGCCAACGCTGGAACCGCGCGTTGAGCCGGCTGCACCTGAGCCGGTGAAGGAGGTCCGGCCGGCATCGGTAGCTGCTCCGATGCGGGCGGCGCGCACCGCTCCGGCCCCGGCGTCACCGGTGGCGCAGACGCCATCGGCCGCGCCAGCGCCCACGGCAGTGGACGAGCAGCCCGCTGCGCTGCCGGGCGCCGCGGACATCCTCGCCAATGCGCGGCGCAGCGTCGGCGAGATCGACCGCGCCCTGCGCAAGGAAAACAAGCCGCTGATCGTCTTGCCACCGGATAGCCCGCAGCTCCGCATGCGCGAGGGCATGGAGCACGCGCGCGCCATGGCGGCGCCGCGCCTGTGGGAAGCGCCCAAGGTCGAGGAACTGGTGAACAACACGGGCGACGGCGCGCGCCGCACGCGGGTGATCACTGGAAGGGGTACCTACTGCGTTACCGATCGGGCGCCGACGACCAACGTCGAGATGATTGAGATGCACGGCAGGCGGCGCTTTACTAATTGTCCGACGCATGAAACGCCGGCCAAGCAGCAGGAGTGGCGTACTGCGCGCGATTAGATATCTGATTCGCGACCGATACGCTAAAGCCAGATCTGCTGGGAGAGATACCGCGGCGCCTCAGATCGACTTTGATATCGTCTCCCGCAACCACTGATGAGCGGGATCCCGATGGGAACGCTCATGCCACAGCATGACCATTTCATATCCGGGAACGTCCACAGGTGGCTCTACGACCTGCAGCACTCTGGTACTGCGTACCAGACGCGAAGGCAACATGGCGACAAGATCCGTACTAGCCAGGACGGACATCATGAACAGGAACTGTGGAACAGAAAGCACCACCTTGCGCTTCAATCCTGCTTTTGCAAGCACATCGTCAGTCGGTCCATGGAAACCGCCGCGATCTGGCGACACAATGACATGCTCCAGTTCGCAAAATTCGGCTAGCGTGAGTTGCGGATGCAAACGCGGATGATCCATTCTGCCAGCAAGCACATAGCGCTCGGCGAAAAGCGTACGACGGCGCAGACCGGGAGGGGAGCCTTCGCCAGTATGGAAGGCGAGATCGATGTCACCCTGTTCAGCTTGCTTCGCAATCTGTGACGGTAATAAATCCAGCACTGCAAGCCGGGTTGCCGGCGCCGCCGCGCGGATAGCGGCCATCGCAGGCAAAAGTATGGTCGAGCCACTGGAGTCGGAAGCGGCGACGCGCCAGGTATGTTGGGACTCTGCCGGGTTGAACGGGCGGGCTGGCGCCACTGCGCGCTCCAACGATTCAAGCGCGTCACGCAATGGCTGAACCAGTTCCTCGGCTCGTGCGGTGGGCTGCATTCCACGCGGACCAGGCAGCAACAGGGGATCACCGAAAATCTCCCTGAGCTTTGCAAGATGAACGCTGACGGACGGCTGCGAATAGTTAAGGCGACGCGCTGCTCGGGTCACATTCCGCTCTGCCAAAAGCACGTCAAGGGTGACCAGCAGATTCAGGTCAAGCGTTCGCAAATTAAGCATTTTAATAGCTAGTATGTTGATAATTCATTTCCAATATACCTGACTCGAACCTATTCTGTCTTTCCTTGCTTACGTTGAAAGATCAGTTATGAACATTCTTCTCGTCCATGCGCATCCAGAGTCCAGGTCCTTGAACGGGGCGTTGAAAGAGTTCACCGTGCAGCGGCTGCAAAGTGCGGGACACTTGGTGCAGGTTTCCGACTTGTACGCAATGCAGTGGAAAGCCGCTGTCGATGCCGAAGATTCCACCCAACGGTTGTTCACTACCCGGTTCGATGTAGCGATCGAATCCAAGCACGCTTTCAAAAACGGCTTTCAAAGTGTCGACATTGCACGCGAACAGGAAAAGCTGCTGTGGGCCGATGCGGTGATTCTTCAGTTCCCGCTGTGGTGGTATTCCATGCCAGCGATCCTCAAAGGTTGGATCGAGCGGGTATATGCTTTCGGCTTCGCCTATGGCGTAGGCGAGCATTCCGACACACACTGGGGGGATCGATTTGGTGAGGGGACGTTGGCCGGGAAGCGCGCCATGCTGATAGTGACAGCAGGTGGTTGGGAATCACACTACGGCCCGCGCGGCATCAACGGACCAATCCACGACATGCTTTATCCCATCCAGCACGGTATTCTTTTCTATCCGGGCTTCGACGTGATGCCGCCGTATGTCGTGTATCGAGCTGGCAGTACAGATGAGCGCAGATTTACTCATATCTGTGACGAACTCGGACAGCGGCTCGATACCCTCTTCAGCGCAGATCCCATTGCTTTCCGTCCTCAGAACAAGGGCGATTACAACATTCCGGCGCTGACCTTGCGAGACGACATTCTCCCGGGGCAAGCCGGGCTGTCGATACACGTCGCAGATCGCGAGTACTAATGAATGCCAAGGCAAATAAAGGTCTCGTTGGACGTTTTCTCAGCCACTTTGAAAAGGGCAGCGTCGACGAGCTTCTCGATATGCTGAGTAACGATGCGACATGGTGGGTCAATGGCAAACCTCACTTGTTCGCTTTTGCCGGATTAAAAACCAAAGCTGAAGTGCGGCCCGCCCTCGATGAGCTTTTCGCCTTCTTTAACGGTGGATTAAGAATGGAATTGAAAAGCTTGATTGGCGAAGGCGATATGGTGGCCGTTGAAGCGCGCTCTTATGGGGTGACGAAGAGTGGAAGGCACTATGAGAACGAATACCACATATTGTTTCGATTTCGCGATGGGGAAATCGTTGAAGTACGGGAGTACACTGATCCCATGCATGCGGTCGAGGTGCTGCGTTAGAAGGTATGGCGAACTTTTTTGTTCGTCCCCAGTAACAAATCATTCATCGGCCCGCCGCAGCCACAGGCTGCTAGCCCATCCCTCGATTTCCTTGCCAGCGACCGTCGCGCGCACCTGCCACCAGTCGCCGTCGCGCAAGCCGGTCGCTTCCACCCGCGTGCCGGCCGGCACCACCAGCAGCCGTTCGGCGCCGACGCCACCGGCCACGCGCAGATTGAGCGCATCGTGCACGCGATAGCGGGCGCCAGCGACCGGCACGTCGATGCCCGCTACCTCTTTGGCCTGTGCCGACTGCACCAATTGCGGGGCCGGTGCCGGAGTCCCGAACATGGCCAGCAACAGCGTCCCACCGGCCGCGGTGCCGACTCCCAGCACACCGAGCGCGCGCGCATTCGGCCGCCGCCACCAGGCGCGCGGCGTGAGCCAGGCGCAGAGGCACAGGGTCAGCACCAGCGCCGCGCCGAAGGCGAGCACATAAGCGGCCGCATGAGTCCAGGTGACCATCGCCGTCCTCAGGCGTCGAAGCGCAGCACGTAGTGTCCGGCCACCAGGTGATGGCCAGGCGGGATCACATAAGGCTGATCCTGGGTCGCACTCTCGATCTGGGCAACCAGGGCCAGTTGCTCGTCCAGGTGATACAACGCCTGGGTGGGCGACAGGCGTGCGATGCGCAGGCCATCGCCCGAGGCTTCCCAGCTGAAGGCATTGCGCGACAGGCCGAGGCGGTCGGCGCTGGCGGCCGGGGCGCCGTCGCCCTGGCGCACGAATTGCGGCGTATCGAGCACGCGCAGGGCGCCCAGCGATGGCATGCCGCGCCCGAAGGTCAGGCGCGTGCCCGATGCGGCCGGCTGCGACGGACCCTCCGGCAGCACCAGCAATGCGCTGTAGCGCTCGGCCAGTTGCTGCTGGACCGCCAGCAGGCGGATGCTGGCGTTGTCGAGCGGCGCGAATTGCGACGGCACGGCGATGCGCTGGCGGCCGGCCGGGGTGATCGCGTGCAGCTCGTCGGCGTCGTCGACCGCGAAGCGGATGACGCTGTCCTTGCCCGGTGCGCTTGGCAGCAGTTGGGCGTTCAGGCCGACCTCGAGTTCCTGGGCGCCAGTCTCGCGGTAGCGGCTCAGGCGCGGCAGGGCCAGCGCGGCCAGCGTGATGCGGTGGCGCGCCACCGGGGCGTAGGTGGCATCGAGCTCCGTCGCTGGCGCCGGCCGGGCCGCCGGGCTTGAGGCGGCCAGCGGCATCGCGGTCATGTCGGCGGCCGGCGGCGTGGCCGTGCGCGACTTCCACACCGCCGGGCTGCGCTGCGGCTGCGCGCTTGGTATGACGGGTGCGGCGCTGGAGCTTGGCGCGGGTTGCGGGCGGGCGCTGGTGCTGGCGCCGGTGCGGCTGATTTTCAGCAGCAGGCGCTGGGCACTGGCGCCCTTGCCGCGCAGGACGTAGTAGCCATTGGCGGCGTCGAAGCGGCATTCGAAACTGTCTTTCGGACGCACCTGCAGTTCGAGCGGGACGCCAGGGCCGTCGTTCACCAGCAGCAGGCCGCCTTCCGAACCGAACGGCCAGCCGGGCACCGCGAAGGTCGCGTTGGCGCCGTCCAGGCCGACCAGGGTCAGGCGCTGGTTCGGGTAGATGGCGCAGACCGGCTGCCAGATGGCGCTGTCGCGCGAGGCGGTCACCGTGTACTGGACTTGTTCGCCCGGCGCCGGCAGGTAGACGGCGTGGCCGAACTTGACCTGCACTTCGCCCGGATCGAGGTCGTCGCTGCCCAGCACGTGGTAGCGCACCTCGTCGCCGCCGAGCAGGTCGCCGAAATCCTTCTGGTGCAGGGCGGCCAGCGATTGCGCCAGGTCGCGCACGCGCGCGCCGCGGGTCAGGTGGCGGTCGTCGTCGACCTCGTCCTGCGGCAGCACCAGGGTCACGTGCGAGAAGCAGCGGGTGGCCGCGCGGCCGCGCTGCTCGCGCGGGGAGCGCTCGAGCAGGTCGCGCAGCAGCGGACGGCGCGAGAACAGCGCAAGGCCAGGCGCCTGCCACAGGGCGTCAGCGTTGAACACATCCTGGACCTTGCCTAGGACTTCGTGTTGGACATAGACCGGCATGATTGACTCTCCTCGTTGAATTGGGTGCTCGCCATGCCGAACGCTAGCAGGGGGCAGATGAAAAACAGCAGGTGCGAGCCGCCCGCGGACAGGAAGCTCATGGGCTGGCCCATGATCGGGAACATGGCGAGGTTGGTGCCCCAGGACAGCAGCAGGTGGCCGGCGATGAAGGCCGCGCCGCCGCACAGGGCGAAGCACTGGAAGCGGCCGATCCAGGCGCGCCGGAAGTCCTTGGCCCCATTGGCGCCACGCCAGGCGCCGGCGGCGGCGCGCAGCAGCGCCGCCAGGAACAGCGCCTGCAGGGTCCACAAGGCCAGGCCCGCCGCCAGCCCATGGCGGTGCAGCAGGAAGGAGGGCGCGAAGTCGTCCTGGATGGCGGGAATGGCCAGCGCCTCGCCGGCCGCGCCGCCCAGCGCCGCCAGACCGAGCAGATTATCCGCGCCCAGCCAGCCACCCTGGACGATGGCACGGCTGCCTTGCAGCATCTGCTGGCCGGTGTGCGGGTGGATGGTCGGTTCGGACCAGACCTGGAAGCGCTCGGGATAGAAGCCGAAGGCGCCCAGCAGGTCGCCGCCGGCGCGCATCGTCACGCCGCCCGCCAGCAGCAGGCCAGCCGCTACGAGGATCGAGGCCAAGGCCGCGCGCCGTCCATGGCTGGCGCACCACGCCAGCAGCATGGCGCCGCTCCAGACCAGCAGCAGCACCAGCGGAGAATAATCGTCGACCCGCACCAGGGCCGCCGCGAGCAGGAATATAAACAGCAGCACCGGCGCCGCCATGCGCAGCCAGAAACGCCAGTCATGGCGGCCGTTCGCCTTGCCGCCGGCGGCCAGCGCCAGGCAGTGCGCGCTCAGCGCGGCCAGGGCGAACTTGGCGAATTCGAAGGGCTGAATGTCGAACACGCCGGTCTCGCCGCCGAAACACACCTGCAGCAGCAGGCCACCCAGCGCGAGCGCGGCGAACGCCAGCAGCACGCGCTCGGTGACCGGGCGCGATACGGCGCCGCGGGCGAAGCAGGACAGCAGCAGCAGGGCGGTCGGCAGGCCGAGACCCAGCAGCGCGGTCGTGTTCTGGAAGTGGCGCAGCCAGGCCGTGTCGCCGGCTCCCAGGCCCATTTCGAGCTGCACCAGCAGGCCGGCGCCGAGCAGCAGCACGGCGCTGGAGGCCAGCAACGAGGCGCGGCGCGGATACAGCAGGGTAAGCCAGAGCGTGGCCCAGGCCAGCAGCAGGGAGATGACGGCGCCGGGGGCGCCGACGGTGCGCTGGGTGACCAGGAACAGCATGGCGCTGGCGGCCAGCAGGGCTGCTGCGAACGGGCGCACAAGATCGGAGCGCACCCCGCGCTCGCGCAGCAAGGGCGCGATGCAGGCAAGCCCCATCAGCAGGACGAGGCAGGCGGCGGCCCAGGCCAGTGGCGGTGGCGCGGGCAGGGCCAGATGGTCGCGCTGCTCCCAACGCCAGCTCACGGCGGCCGGCAACCCGTTCGCAGGCGCCGCCGACAGCGCGACCTGGCGCGACGGCGACAGGCGCAAGGTGGCGCCGTCCTGCGCCAGGGTGAACAGGGTGCGGCCGACGGCGAAGGCATCCACGTCGGCCAGCGGCAGCTCGCGCTGGGCGGCATCGATCCAGCCGACGCCGTTCGAGACCAGCACCGGCTGGGCGCCACGCGCCGACAGGGCGATGCGGCCGTCGTCCTGGCGCAGCAGCAGGGCGTCGCCGGGTTCGATCGCGGCCGCGGCGATGCGGTTGCCGCAGTAGAGCAGGCCGCCGAGGCTCAGGGGACGGGCCAGGCTCGCGCCCTGCGGCAGCCAGCGGTTCCAGGCCGCCACCGCGCGCGCCGACAGGCCGGTGTCGGGGCAGGCAGGCTGCGGCTGGCCGTCGCGCAGCACGGTGGCGCCGTCGTAGTCCCAGGTCTGTTCGCCGTCGTGCAGGGTGACGCGTCCGGTCTCGGCCGCGGCCGCGACCACCTGCAATTGCAGCGCGCCGGCCTGGATGCGCTGGCCGGCCGCGAGCGGCAGGTCGCTGCTGCGCTGGCGCGCGTCGCCATGGCGCAGCACGACAGGCTGCAGCGGTTCGGCGTTGCGCAGCAGCCAGTCGCCGTCACGGTCGCGGCGCAGCACCAGCTGGCGCGGGGCGGCGCGCGGCGCGCCCAGTTCCTGGCGGCCCAACATGACCGATTCGCCGGGGGCGAGGGTCACGGCGATCTCGGATGGGGTCCAGGCGGCCGGCGTCTTGATCAGGGCCAGCAGCTGCACGGCGCACAGCAGCGCGAGCAGGGTCCAGGCCAGGCCGGCGCCGATGAAAGGGCGCCTCATGCGGCGCTCCGCAGCGGCTCAGCACTCAGGGCGGAGACGGTGTCCGCCAGGCCGCGGCTGATGTCCAGCGCATGGCGCGGGCGGTCGGCGGGGCGCTCGGCCACCAGCGCGCGCAGCAGCGCGAGGCCAGGCGCGGCGGCCGGGCCCAGGCAGCTGGCGAACAGCGCCGCTTCGTCCGGTTGCAGGACGGCGGGCCGCGTCTGGCGCTCGGCCAGCAGGCTGGCCGCCGCGTCGCGCCCGTGCGCCTGCCAGGCCTGGCCGCAGGCGCTGCTGTAGCGCAGCAACCGGCCGCAGACCAGGTAGTAGAACAGGGCGCCGAGGGCGAAATAATCGGTGCGCGCCTCGGTGGCGTAGCCGTCGGCGTCCGGGAAGAACTGTTCCGGGGCTTGCCAGTTGGCGGTGCCGGCGTAGGTGTGGGCGCGCAGGTCGTCGAGACGCCGGTTGGTGCCGAAATCGGCCAGCTTGACGGCGTCGTTCGCCCCGTCGAGGAGCAGGTTGCCCGGTTTGAGGTCGAGGTAGCGCCAGCCGCTGGCGTGCACCTTGGCCAGCGCCTGGTTGACCTGGCCGATCCAGGCCAGGGCGCGGGCCGGGGCGACCGTGCGGCCCAGCGCCATTTCGCGGGTCAAGTGGCCGGCCAGGTCGCCGTCGAGCAGTTCGAGCGCCATCGCCGGCATGCCGGCGTGTTCGCCGCTGTCGAGCAGGCGCACGATGTGGCGGCCATCCCACGGCGCCAGGCCGCGCAGGAAGGCGATTTCGGTGCTGGCGCTGGCCAGCCAGCGTGCGCGCAGGCCGGACGGGGCACGTTCCATCTGTTCCAGGTTGACCAGCTTCAGAGCGACGCAACCGTTCGCGTGCAGGCTGTCGGCGCGCCACACGACGCCATAGGCCGAACCGGCCAGCGCCTCGCGCAAGCGGTACTGGCCGCCGGCCAGCGAGATGACGGTGCCTGCTTCGTACATGGTGTCCCCCGAACCTGGCGCATGGCGCCGATGCGGGGAACTAGCGGAGGGGGGATGAAAAAAAGCCGCGCAGTGCGCGGCTTGTTGGATCAGCGGCCGTGGCCGTGGTGGTGACCGCGACGGTCATCGCGATCCCAGCGGTCACGCCGGTCGTGCCGGTCATGACGATCCCAGCCGCGTCCGCGGTGCTCGACGTAGACCGGGCGCGGTTGCACGTACACCGGGCGGGGCTGGACATAGACCGGACGCGATTCCACGTAGACCGGGCGTGGCTGCACGTACACCGGACGCGGTTGCACATACACGGGGCGCTGCTGCACATACACCGGTTGCGACTGGTAGTAGCCGTTGTTGTACCCGTTGTTGTAGCCATTGTGGTGGCCGTAATGACGGCGGTCGTCGCGGGTGTTGATGGAGTTGCCCACCGCCGCGCCGATCACGCCGCCGGCGACGGCGCCGCCGGTGCCGCCGACCGTGTGGCCGACGACGGCGCCAAGCACTGCGCCAACGGCCGTGTTCGTACCACGATCACCGGCCATTGCCGCCGGCGATACCGCGACAGCGGCCAGCAGCACAGCACCAAGGGTTGTCGATTTCAACATGGTCTTTCCTTTTACCCTGGCGGAGATCGGAATGATGACTGCGACACCGGGTATGGACGTACTATATTCCTGGGCCCGAATCGTGCCATTCGTTAATACAGTTTTTTACAACTGCATCGCGGTTGGTAACATTCTGCCTTGCAAGCAGCAGCGGGCGCCCCATCTAGGCACGACCAACGTCATCCCATCACTGCCATGCGCCCGAGCCGTAGTTTCGTCGTCGTCCTCTCCCTATTGGTCTTGTTGCTGGTCTATATCGGCATGCGCTTGCTGCCCGACCTCGGGCTCGGCTTGGCCGGCAATAGCGTCGGCGTCCTGCTGCTGGGCCTGCTCGGCGCGCTGGTGCCCGTCGGGCTGATGTCGTCCTCGCTGCGCCGGCGGCGCTGGTCGGACCTGCTCGCCTGGCTCGGCCTGCTGTCGATGGGCCTGTTCTCGTCGCTGCTGGTCACCACCTTGCTGCGCGATGTGGTCTTGCTGGTGTTGCTGCCCTTCGGCGCCCTGACGCCGGTGATGGCCTATGCCAGCGCACTGGCCGTGCCGCTGGCGGCGCTGGCCGTGACCGTGGTCGGCTACGTCAACGCGCGGCGGGTGGCGCGGGTGGTGAAGGTCGACGTGCCGATCCGGGACTTGCCGGCCGAACTGCACGGCTACGCCATCGCCCAGATCTCGGACATCCATGTCGGCCCCACCATCAAGCGCGCCTACCTGAACGCCATCGTCAACAAGGTCAACAAGCTGGGCGCCGACGCCATCGCCGTCACCGGCGACCTGGTCGATGGCAGCGTACAGCGCCTGGCCATGCATACCGAACCGCTGGCGCGCTTGAAGGCGAACGACGGCGTGTTCTTCGTCACCGGCAACCACGAATACTATTCCGGCGCGCTGGAGTGGATCGCCGAGGTGCGGCGCCTGGGCCTGACGGTGCTGATGAACGAGCACGTGGTGCGCCGGCGTGGCGCCGCCTCTCTCGTGATCGCCGGCGTGGCCGACTATACGGCCCACCATTTCCACCCGGAGCACAAGAGCGACCCGCAGCGCGCCGTCCGTGGCGCGCCGTCCGGGGTGAAGGTGCTGCTGGCGCACCAGCCACGCAGCGCTCCCGAGGCGGCCATGGCCGGCTTCGACCTGCAGTTGTCCGGCCATACCCATGGCGGCCAGTTCTTCCCGTGGAATCTGTTCGTGCCGCTGCAGCAGCCGTTCGTCGCCGGGCTCAATCGCGTACGCGATATGTGGGTATATACCAGCCGCGGCACTGGCTACTGGGGACCACCGAAGCGCTTCGGCGCGCCATCCGAGATCACCCTGGTGCGGCTGGTGCCGGCCTGATCAAGGCGTCCGCGCGCCTTTTTCTGACTGTACGTACGGCAAGAAAGTAGCAGCGAAAAGTTGCCGAATGCGCTATCGTTTGAATCCTTTCGAACTAGCAAGGGTTTCCCGCATGAAACGCAGCTTCCGTCTCCACCACCTTCCCGTCATGGGCGTCATCGCCGCCGCGCTGTTGAGTGTCCCGGCCCTGGCCGCCGGCCCCGGCAACGATCCCGCCGCCCTCGCCAAGATCCGCGACACGGCGATGAGCAGCGACTACGCATGGCAGCGCACCGAAGACATGACTGACCTGATCGGTCCGCGCCTGTCCGGTTCGCCCGGTGCGGCGGCGGCGGTGACCCAGGTGGCGGAAGCGATGCGCAAGCTTGGCGCCAAGGTGACCCTGCAACCAGTCAAAGTGCCGCACTGGGTGCGCGGCATCGAGACCGGCGAGCTGGTCGAGTACACGGGGCGACCCCAGGGCGTGACCCAACGCGTGGTGCTGACCGCACTGGGTGGTTCGGGTGCGACTCCGGCCGAGGGCCTGGTGGCGCCGGTGCTGGTGCTCAAGAGTTTTGAAGAACTGAAAACCCGTGCCGCTGAAGTGAAGGGCAAGATCGTCCTGTTCGATGTGGCGTTCGACCAGCATATGGCCGATCGCGGCCTGGCCGGCCACGCCTACGGACAGGGTTCGGCCTACCGCCGCAACGGCCCGCGCATGGCGGCCGAGCTCGGCGCTGTCGGCGCACTGGTGCGTTCGGTCGGCGGCGCGGCCTATCGCCTGCCGCATACCGGTTCGTCGGGCCTGCTCGAGAATGCACGCATCCCGGCCGCCGCCGTGACGGCGGAGGACTCGATGCTGATGGCGCGCCTGGCCAGGCGCGGCCCGCTGAGCATGAAGCTGGTGCTGACCCCGCAGAACCTGCCGGACGCCGACAGCTTCAATGTGATCGCCGATTTGCCTGGCACCGAGAAACCGGACGAGATCGTGATCGTCTCTGGCCACCTCGATTCCTGGGACCTGTCGCCGGGCGCGCACGACGATGCCGCGGCCGTCGCCAGCGCGATGGCGGTGTTCGAGGTGCTCAAAAAGCTCGACTACCGCCCACGCCGCACCATCCGCTTCGTCGCCTGGATGAACGAAGAGAACGGCCAGCGCGGCGCGGCCGCCTACCTGGCCGCCGAACAGGCCAACGCGGGCAAGCACTTCGGCGCGATCGAAAGCGACAACGGCGTCGGCCGCCCCTTCGGCATGCGCGCCAGCGTGATGCCGCAGTCGGTCAAGCTGTTCGCGCCGCTGCAAGCGGCATTGCAGCCGATCGGCGCCAACGTGTTCCAGCGCCAGGACGTGCTGGCCACCGGCGACCTGGCCGGCCTGGAACGCGCAGGCGTGCCGAGCTTCGCGCCGATCGTCGACACCTCGAGCTATTTCGACTACCACCACACGCCGGCCGACACCCTGGACAAGGTCGACCCCGACATCCTGCGCCGCCATGTGGCGCTGATGACCGCGACCGCCTGGTACCTGGCCAATATGGAGCAGGACATCGGCCGCTCCAGCGTGCCGAAGCCCTGAACCCGGCCCGGCCGCGTTGCCGGCTCAGGCCGCTGTGCTGATGCGCCGTATCGCGCGCGCATGGCCGCGGTAGGGCCGGCCATAGATGGTCTGGATGCCGCTCGCGAAATTCTGGCCCCAGACCAGTTGCGCGCGGGTGGCGTGCGGCTCGCTCGACCAGTACCAGTTGCGCTCGAACGATTCGCGCAGGTTCGCGAACAGCAGCGCCAGTTCACGCCGCGTCGGCAGCGCGCCCCCATGGCCGTTGGCCCAGTCCACGGCCGTGGGCCAGCTGACGTCGGAGGAGTCGCCTGGCAGCAGGACCAGGTGGTAGTCGGGTTCATCCTTGCCCAAGATCAGACCGGCGTATTCTTCGCCATCTTGCAGCATGCCCCGGATTTGCATGTATTCGCCCATTGAAATCTCCTCGCGTTAAGTAGCAGTGGGATAAGACTGCTGAGCGCGACTTTTGGTTTCGTGTTGGGTTCGATCTAGATCATGGTCGCGTCTAATTTCTAAGGGGAATGATCTCGTGGGGATTTGGTATTGCGTGGAGAAATTTCCTGGAATGAATGAACTAAGGAAATTGACGTCACTCAAAGGGGTACATTCTTTAATTGAGGTAAGGAACTCCCCCGATGAAAAAACCTGTGACCTTCGTTTCGTCATTCCGCATCAAGGCCGCGCTGTGCTGCAGTGTCGCCGTCCTGCTCACCGCCTGCGGCGGTATGGCCGACGAGTCTGCCAACCAGCAATTACTGGCTGACACGGTGGCCAGCGAGACCACGGAAGCACCGAGCGCCATGGTCACGGGCACCATCGACGCTGGCCCCGCCGCGCCGGAGACTGTCGCGCAGGAAATGGCCATGCCGGACCCAGCGCCGGCTCCGATGGACAAGGGCGTCGCTACTGCCGCGCCGGCCACCGGGACCGCCGACGGCAGCGCCCCGGCATCGAACGATTTCAATCTCAATGGCTATCAGGACACCGCATCCTCATCCGACGCCTCGTCCCAGGCCAGGCCGGCAACCGCCAGCGCGAACGGCCAGCAAGCCACGCAGCTACCAGCAGCGTAGGAAGCTCCCTCATCCGATAGCCCGCTCCAGCATCTGCTGTGTTCGGTAGGAAACTGCTGAGTATTCCGTTTCTATAAGCACATTGCTCTAACAAAATTAGTTCCTGCAGAAAAATATTTCCCAAGAAAAGTTGAACTTAGGAAGTTTCCTGCGCTCAAAGGATTACATTGATTAATTAGGGTAAGACACATTCATGCAAACTTTCGCTACCTTCGCTTCGATCCGTACCAATGCTACCCGCGCCGCTGCCGCCGTCGCTTTGCTGGCCGCCTCCATGTCGGCCAACGCTGCCGCCATCCCCACCACCCCGAACAATTTCTACGTCTCGCCGACCGGTTCCGACACCGCTGCCGGCACCAAGGCCGCGCCGTTCAAGACCCTGGCGCGCGCCGCCAAGGCCGCGACCAAGGCCGGCACGACCGTGTTCGTGGCGCCGGGCACCTATGCCGGTGGTTTCAAGACCACGGCCAATGGCACCGCAAGCAGCCGCATCTACTGGGTGTCGACGACGAAGTGGGGTGCGAAGATCGTGCCGCCTGCGAGCTCGACCAATAACAGCGCCTGGGACAACCGCGGTAACTACGTCAGCATCATCGGTTTCGACATCGATGGCAGCAAGCTAGGCAGCGGCACGAAGTGGGTCCACGGCATCTATACCGGCGGTTCGTACAATGTGATCGAAGGTAACCACGTGCACCATATGGCGACCACCATTCCGTGCAACAGCGCGGGCGGCTCGGCGATCGGTGTCGACAGCTATTACAAGGGCGTGAAGGGTGATGTGATCGGCAACGTCGTCAACGATATCGGCCCGGCCGGCTGCACCTACGTGCAGGGCATTTATCACAGCACCTCGGGCACCATCAAGAACAACGTTGTTTACCGCGTCGGCTCGGCAGCGATCCACCTGTGGCATGACGCGACCGATGTCCAGATCGTCAACAACACGGTGAGCTCGTCGGTGTTCGGCATCATCGTCGGCGGTGGCGACTTCTACTTCACGAAGGCAGGCGCCAACAATGTCCACGTGCACAACAATATCGTGTACGACAACAAGTACGGCATCTCGGAGCAGGGCAACACCGGCAAGGGCAACACCTACAAGAACAACCTGGTCACCAAGAACACGACCTACAACTTCCAGCTGCGCAATGGCTTGAAGGATAGCGGCACCATCAGCTCGGAACCGCTGTTCGCAGGCTACTCGCGCACCGCCGCACTGCCGGACTACAAGCTGTCGACCAGCTCGCCGGCAATCGGCCGCGGTCTGGCCACCTATGCACCGGCTGCCGACATCGACGGCAAGGCACGCGGCAGCGCCATCGACCTCGGCGCTTACCAGCGCTAAGCATCAGGATCGAGCAGCTCGACTCCCTGCGCATGCCCCCGCATGCGCGTCTTGCGGACACCGCGCACCGAGCGCGGGTCCGCTTCCAAAAACTCAGCAAGACCGACCCTTGGCGCGGCTCACATGGGCCATTTCTGGCAAGCGTTTGATTTCCATAGAGAAATTGCTCTTAGAAATCTAATACCGTCAGAAAAGATTTCCTAAAAAAGTTGAACTTAGGAAGTTTCCTGCGCTCAAAGGGTTACATTGATTAATTAGGGTAAGACACATTCATGCAAACTTTCGCTACCTTCGCTTCGATCCGTACCACCGCTACCCGCGCCGCTGCCGCCGTCGCCTTGCTGGCCGCTGCCTTCTCGGCTAACGCTGCCGCCATCCCGACCACCCCGAATAATTTCTACGTCTCGCCAACTGGCTCGGACACCGCCGCCGGCACCAAGGCCGCACCGTTCAAGACCCTGGCGCGCGCCGCCAAGGCCGCGACGAAGGCCGGCACCACCGTGTTCGTAGCACCTGGCACCTATGCCGGCGGCATCAGGACCACCGCCAGCGGCACCGCCAGCAGCCGCATCTACTGGGTGTCGACCACGAAGTGGGGCGCCAAGATTGTGCCGCCTGCCAACTCGACCAACAAGACGGCCTGGGACAACCGTGGCAACTACGTCAGCATCATCGGTTTCGACGTCGACGGCAGCAAGATCGGCACCGGCACCAAATGGGTGCTCGGCATCTACACCGGCGGTTCGTATAATGTGATCGAAGGCAACCACGTGCATCACATGGCGACCACCATTCCGTGCAATAGCGCGGGCGGCTCGGCGATCGGCGTGGACAGCTACTACAAGGGCGTCAAGAGCGACGTGATCGGCAACGTCGTCAACGACATCGGCCCGGCCGGCTGCACCTACGTCCAGGGCATTTATCACAGCACCTCGGGCACCATCAAGAACAACGTCGTCTACCGCGTCGGCTCGGCAGCGATCCACCTGTGGCATGACGCGACCGACGTCCAGATCGTCAACAACACGGTGAGCTCGTCGGTGTTCGGCATCATTGTCGGCGGTGGCGACTTCTACTTCACGAAAGCCGGCGCCAACAACGTCCACGTACACAACAATATCGTGTACGACAACAAGTACGGCATCTCGGAGCAGGGCACGACCGGCAAGGGCAATACCTATAAAAACAACCTGGTCACCAAGAACACGACCTATAACTTCCAGCTGCGCAATGGCCTGACCCATACGGGCACCATCAGCTCGGAACCGCTGTTCGCCGGCTACTCGCGTACCGCGGCACTGCCGAACTACAAGCTGTCGACCAGCTCGCCGGCAATCGGCCGCGGCCTCGCGACCTACGCCCCGGCTGCCGACATCGACGGCAAGGCGCGCGGCACGGCCATCGACCTGGGCGCTTATCAACACTAAGCAGTACCAGGAAGTACTAAGCAGCACCCCGGCAGCACCCCCGGCAGCACCGACCCGGACCGAAGCCAGCCCAGGCCAGCTTCATCCGGCGTCACCCGCGCCAGCGCCAGCTGGCCGATCTCGTGGACGGGCGCATGCGCCCCGTCCGCTCCGACACATCAGGAGAAGCCCACGCCTCGCGTGGACAGTCGCGCCCTGCGCGCGGCCCCTCCATTGCCCGGTCTTTTTTCCGGACTAGAAGGAAACCTTAGATGAAAAGCAGCACCATGATCGCCTCGAACCTTCGCACCACTATGACCCGTGTCGCCGCCGCAGCAACCTTGCTGCTGGCCGCTACCGCATCGGCCCAGGCTGCCGCCGTTCCGCAAAGCGCGGCGCCAGCCGCCACTGCCGCTGCCTCGGCCCAGGAACAAGTGCGTCAGCTGTACCTGACCCTGCTCGGCCGTGAGCCGGATGCGGCCGGCCTGCAGTACTGGACCCAGGCCGTGAGCCGTGGGGTGAGCCTGGCGACCGTCGAAACGGAAATCAAGCGCAGCACCGAATACACGAAGCGCAATCCAGGCCCTGTGGCCGGCCCGAGCACGATCCCGGCCACGCCGTATAACTACTACGTCTCGCCGACCGGCTCGGACAGCGCCGCCGGCACCAAGGCCGCGCCTTTCAAGACGCTGGCGCGCGCCGCCCAGGTCGCGACCAAGGCCGGTACCACCGTGTTCGTGGCGCCTGGCACCTATGCCGGCGGCATCAGGACCACCGCCAGCGGTACCGCAAGCAACCGCATCTACTGGGTGTCGACCACGAAGTGGGGAGCCAAGATCGTGCCACCTGCCAAGTCGACCAACAAAACTGCCTGGGACAACCGCGGCAACTACGTCAGCATCATTGGTTTCGATGTCGACGGCAGCAAGATCGGCACTGGCACCAAGTGGGTGCTCGGTATCTACACCGGCGGTTCGTACAACATCATCGAGGGCAACCGCGTGCACCATATGGCGACGACCATTCCGTGCAATAGCGCCGGTGGCTCGGCGATCGGCGTCGACAGCTACTACAAGGGCGTCAAGGGCGATGTGATCGGCAACGTCGTGCACGATATCGGCCCGGCCGGCTGCACCTACGTCCAGGGCATTTATCACAGCACCTCGGGCACGATCAAGAACAACATCGTCTACCGCGTGGGCTCGGCTGCGATCCACCTGTGGCACGATGCGACCGACCTCCAGATCGTCAACAACACGGTGAGCTCGTCGGTGTTTGGCATCATCGTCGGTGGCGGCGACTTTTACTTCACGAGTGCAGGGGCCAACAACGTCCACGTGCACAACAACATCGTGTACGACAACAAGTACGGCATCTCGGAGCAGGGCACGACCGGCAAGGGCAACACGTATAAAAACAACCTGGTCACCAAGAACACGACCTATAACTTCCAGCTGCGCAACGGCCTGACCCATACGGGCACCATCAGCTCGGAACCGCTGTTCTCCGGCTACTCGCGCACCGCGGCAACGCCGGACTACAAGCTGACGGCGAGCTCGCCGGCGGTCGGCCGCGGCATCGCCACCTACGCGCCGAAGAACGACATCGACGGCAAGGCGCGTGGCAGCAGCATCGACCTGGGCGCATACCAGCGTTAATGGGGTTGTGATGGCGGCATGACCGCGGGGTGAATGGCCCGGACGTGAGAGCGTCCGGGCCATTTTTTTAATCGGCGTCGGTATCGATCGGCTGCACGACTTCAGGCCCACCGAGCCCGGCCCGGTTAACCAGCGTGCTGACTGCGTGCCACTCGAACGCGTCCGAGGGCAGGGCAGCGCGGCGCGCGAACGCCAGCGCTTCTTCACTCGAGAGCGCCGGATCGAGCCAGGTTTCGGCATCGCGCGCATCCAGCACCACCGGCCGCCGGTCGTGGATGTCGAGCATGCCGCCCGTGGCATCGTCGGTCACGAGCACGAAGCCGGCTTCGGCGCGGTTTTCGGTAAAGCTGCCGAAATTGGCCAGGGCCAGCATGAACAGCGGCGCACCGTCGCGGCGGTGGATGTGCCAGGGTTGTTTATGCCCTTTCTCTCCGGTCCATTCATACCAACCTTGGGCCGGCACCAGAGCCCGCCCCGACTTGAGCAGCCCGCGCCAGTAGCGGTTGGTGAGCTTGTCCATGCGCGCATTGATCGTCACCGGCACCTTGCCCTTGGCCCAGCGCGCCTGGTAGCTCCAGTACACGTCGTCCACGCGCCGCTCGCCATCCTGGATGTGCAGCAGCGGCCGGTAGGTGCCGGGCGGCACGTTATAGGCAGGCGTGGCTTCGCTGTCGTACACCGCGTCGAGCCAGCCGATCGCGCTGGCGTAGTTGCGAGCCGTCTGGCTCTGGTCAAATCGTCCACACATGGCTCGATACTAGCGCAAGCCTGCTCGAGGCAGCGCGCGAGGTGTGTGGCGTTTGGCCGCATCGTCCGGCAATGGTATGCTCCGGGCTAATATGATTGACAAGGAGCAGGTATGGCAGCAGGCTGGTGGACCGTATTGAAGACCGTTCCGTGGAGCGATGTGATCAGCGCCGCGCCCCAGGTGGCGACCGGCGCGCGTCGCCTGTGGGACACGGTCAATCGCAAACCGGGGGCGGTAGACCCGGCGACCGGCTTGAGCCCCGAGATGGCCGCGCAAGAGGACGACGTCATCGGTCTCCTGATCGCGCGCTCCGAGCAGAACGATGCGGAGCTGAACGACTTGCGCAACCAGATGCGTGCAGCCTCCGAACTGATCGCCAACCTGGCCGACCAGAATGCCCAGCTGATCGCCAAGATGGACGTGCAGCGCCAGAAGATCACCTGGCTCAGCGTGACCGCCGGCCTGTCGGCCTTGCTGGCGGTGGTGGCCCTGATCCTGGTGGCAGTGCGGACATAAATGAAACTGGTACTGATCTGCGCGACCCTGTTCATCTTCATTTCGATGCTGCTGAACGGGGCGCGCCGGCGCGGCAAGCTTAACGACAGCGCCAACCGCGCCGTGTCGGGCCTGGCCAATTCGATGCGCATCTTCGTGTTTGGCCTGTTGTTCTTCGTGGCGATCGTCTGCGTGGCGATGGCCTGGCATATGCTGCAAAGCCCGCCTTGACCCCGGCCGGCGCGGCTGCCGGCAAACCCGTTTCTTTCGTTGGTCCAGGAATTTCCGGTATGATTTGAATTGTTTCCCAAATTCAACATTTGCCGATCCGTGACCAACTCCAAGCCAGAATCCATCAGCAGCCTGCCGACGCGGGTGCTCAATCTCGTCGATTGCGGTGTGATCGTGCTCGACCATGAAGGCTGCATCGTCCTCTGGAACGGCTGGCTGGTGCCGCGTTCCGGCCGCGGCGCGGCGCGCATGCAGGGCCATGCGCTGATCGAAGTCTTTCCCGACCTGCGCGGCTCGCGTGTCGAGGCGGCCATCTTCGCCGCCTTGCTCGAAGGCGTGGTTACCGAGCACGTGCCGCTCTCGCATAGCCGCGCGCCATTCCCGCTGCGCGAGCCGGGCAGTTTCGACGGCGCCCTGATCGACCAGGCGGTCTCGGTCACGCCCTTCGACGAGGACGGCCGGCGCTTCTGCCTGGTCGAGATCCGCGACGTGAGCAGCGTCGCCGTGCGCGAGCGGCGCTTGCTGGAACATGCCGAATCGCTGCGTGCGCGTTCCTATATCGACGGCCTGACCGGGATCGCCAACCGGCGCCACTTCGACGTGGCGCTGGAGCGCGAACTGCGCCGCGCACAGCGCGCGGATAGCGCACTGGCGCTGCTGCTGGTCGACATCGATTCGTTCAAGGCCTATAACGACCACTTCGGCCACCAGCAGGGCGACAGCTGCCTGACCATGGTGGCCCAGGAGCTGGCCGGCATGCTCAAGCGGCCGGCCGACCTGGCGGCGCGCTACGGCGGCGAAGAGTTCGCGGCCGTGCTGCCCGACACCACATTGGAACAGGCGCGCGTGCTGGCCGACCGCATCCGCGCCCACGTCGCCGGCCTGGGCCTGCAGCAGGCGCCGGCCGCCCACCATCCGCAGGTCACGCTTAGCATCGGCGTCGCCGCTTTCGACCGCGCGCGCCTGAATGCGCCGGAAGCGCTGATCGAGGCGGCCGACAAGGCCTTGTACGCGGCCAAGCGCGGCGGCCGCAATCGCGTGGTCGCCGACGGCGACGCGGTGGACGCCGCCGCCTGAACCTTCACACGGGAGGCAGCCGGTCCAGCAGCTTGTCGAGCGTGACCGGATACTCGCGTACGCGCACGCCGGTGGCGTTGTAGATCGCGTTGGCCACCGCCGCCGCGACCCCGCACAGGCCCAGCTCACCGACGCCCTTGGCCTTCATCGGCGACGAGTATTCGTCTTCCTCGTCCAGGAAGATCACTTCCTGGTGCGGGATGTCGGCATGCACCGGCACCTCGTAGGTGGCCATGTCGTGGTTGGCGAAGAAGCCCAGGCGCTGGTCGACCACCAGGTGCTCCATCAGCGCGCCGCCGACGCCCATCGTCATCGACCCGATCACCTGGCTGCGCGCGGCCTTCGGATTGAGGATGCGGCCGGCCGCGCACACGGCCAGCATGCGCCGTACGCGGGTTTCTCCGGTGACGGCATCGACCGCCACTTCGACGAAGTGGGCGCCGAAGGTCGACAGCTGGTTCTTCTTGGCCAGGTCGCCGAACTCGATCACGTCCTCGGCCACCAGTTCGCCGTCCCGCGCCGCCTGCGCCAGCGGCAGGCTGCGGCCCGCCGCGCGCACGGCGCCGTCGACGAATTCCGTCTCGCCGTCAAGTCCCAGCTTGCCGGCCACCTGCTCGCGCAGCTTGACGCAGGCCGCGTACACGCCGGCGGTGGCGCTGTTGGCGCCGAACTGGCCGCCCGAGCCGGCCGAGACGGGAAAGTCGGAGTCGCCCAGCTTCACCTCGACCTGCGTCAGCGGCACGCCCAGCATCTCGGCCGCGGTCTGGGCGATGATGGTGTAGCTGCCGGTGCCGATATCGGTCATGTCGGTCTCGACGACCACCGTGCCGTCGGCGCGCAGCCTGACGCGCGCGGCCGAGGTGATCACGGGGCTGTTCCTGAAGGCCGCCGCCACGCCATGCCCGATCAGCCAGCGGCCTTCGCGCACCTGCGCCGGCTTCGGGTTGCGTTTGCTCCAGCCATGGCGTTCGGCGCCGGTGCGCAGGCACTCGATGAAGCGCCGCTCGGAGAAGGGCCGGATCGGCTTCTCGGGATCGACCCGGGTGTCGTTCAGGATGCGGAACTGGACCGGGTCCATGCCCAGCTTCTCGGCCAGCTCGTCCATCGCGATCTCGAGCGCCATCAGGCCCGGCGCCTCGCCCGGCGCGCGCATCGAATTGCTCTCGGGTAGATCGAGCACGGCCACGCGGGTGGTGGTCATGCGGTGCTGGCCGGCGTACAGCAGGCGGGTCTGCTGGGTTGCGACCTCGGGTCGCCCGCCCGGCAGGTTGCCGTTCCAGGTTTCGTGGCCGATCGCGGCGATGCGGCCGTCGCGGCCCGCGCCGATGCGCAGGCGCTGGATGGTCTTGGGGCGGTGGGTGGTGTTGTTGTAGACCAGGTGGCGCTGCAGGGCCACCTTGACTGGACGCCCCGCGGCGCGCGCGCCGAGCGCCGCCAGCAGGGCATCGGCGCGCAGGAACAGCTTGCCGCCGAAGCCGCCGCCGATATACGGCGAGACCACGCGCACGTCCTGCTTGCGCATGTGCAGGGTCTTGGCCAGGTCGCTGCGCCACCAGTCGATCATCTGGCTCGAGGTCCAGATCGTCAGCTTGCCGCCATCCCAGCGCGCGGTGGTGGCATGCGGTTCCATCATCGCGTGCGACTGGTCGGGCGTGGTGTAGACCGCGTCGAGCTTGACCGGTGCCAGCTCGAAATGGCGTTCGAAGTCGCCGGCGCGGGTATCGGGCGGATAGTCGCGCTCCGGCTTGGGCGCGATGCCGCTGTCCTTGACCTTCGCCAGGTCGAAACTGCCTTTCTCTTCGCGGTAGCGCACGCGCACCAGGCTGGCGGCGGCGCGGGCCTGCTCGAAGGTCTCGGCCACGACCAGGGCCAGTGCCTGGTGGTAGTGTTCGATCTTCGGCCCGCCGAGCAGGCGCGCGGTGTTCTTCTCGCCCTTGCCGAGTTTACCGGCGCTGGCGGCGGTGACGACCGCCAGCACACCCGGCGCGCGCTGCGCCGCCTCGACGTCGATGGCGGCGACCGTCCCCTTTGCGATGGCGGAACCGACCACGATGCCATGCGCCGCGCCCGGCACTTCGCGGTGGTGTTCATAGGCATAGGTGGCGCGCCCGGTGCACTTGAGCGGGCCGTCGACGCGGTCGTAGGGGCGGCCGACGTGGCGCAGCCTGTCGATCGGATTGGTGGTGGCGGGAGTGTTGAATTTCATCGGCGTGACCTCTCCAGGCGCCGCGATCGCGGCGCTCGCATCAAGAAAAGAAGCGGAGCGGCGCCGCGGCGCCGCCCCGCATGCGGCGTCAGGCCGGCAGCGGCATCTTCTCGATCAGCTTGTCGAGCGTGATCGGGTATTCGCGCACCCGCGCGCCGGTGGCGTTGTAGATCGCATTCGCGACCGCGGCGCCGACACCGCAGATACCGAGTTCACCGACGCCCTTGGCCTTCATGGGCGAGGACAGCTCGTCTTCTTCCTTGAGGAAGACGACTTCCTGGTGCGGGATGTCGGCGTGCACAGGCACCTCGTAGGTGGCGAGATCGTGGTTGGCGAAGAAGCCGAGGCGCTTGTCGACCACCAGGTGTTCCATCAGCGCCGCGCCCACGCCCATCGTCATCGCGCCGATCACCTGGCTGCGCGCCTGCTTGGGATTAAGGATGCGGCCTGCCGCGCACACGGCCAGCATGCGCCGCACCCGGACTTCACCAGTGACCGCGTCGACCGCGACTTCGACGAAGTGGGCGCCGAAGGTCGACAGCTGGTTCTTCTTGTCCAGGCCACCGGTAAATTCGATCGTGTCCTCGGCCACCAGCTCGCCGCCGGCGGCGGCTTGCGCCAGCGGCAGGTTGCGCCCGCCAGTGCGGACCGTGCCGTCCACGAATTCGGCCTCGCTCTCCTTGACGCCAAGCTTGGCGGCGACCTGTTCGCGCAGCTTGGCGCAGGCGGCGTACACGCCCGAGGTCGAGCTGTTCGCGCCCCACTGGCCGCCCGAGCCGGCGGACGTCGGGAAGCTGGAATCGCCCAGGCGCACCTCGACCTGCTCGAGCGGCACGCCGAGCATTTCGGCTGCGGTCTGGCCGATGATGGTGTAGCTGCCAGTGCCGATATCGGTCATGTCGGTTTCGACGATCACCTTGCCTTCGCCGGTGAGCCGCACCCGCGCCGCCGACTTCATCACCGGGCTGTTGCGGAAGGCCGAGGCCACGCCGTAGCCGATCAGCCAGCGCCCATCTCGGGTCTGGCCCGGCTTGGGATTGCGCTTGTTCCAGCCGAACTTCTCGGCGCCCATGCGCATGCACTCGACGAAGCGGCGCTCCGAGAATTTGCGGATCGGCTTTTCGGGATCGACCTTGGTGTCGTTCAGGATGCGGAACTGCACCGGGTCGATGTTGAGCTTTTCGGCCATTTCGTCGATCGCCACCTCGAGCGCCATCATGCCCGGCGCCTCGCCCGGCGCGCGCATCGCATTCCCTTCCGGCAGGTCGAGCATGGCGACGCGGGTCGCGGTCATGCGGTCGGCGCCGGCGTACAGCAGGCGGGTCTGCTGGGTGGCGACTTCCGAGCTGCCCTTGGGCAGGTTGCCGTTCCAGGATTCGTGGCCGATGGCCGTGATGCGGCCGTCGCGGCCGGCGCCGATGCGGATGCGCTGGATGGTGGCCGGGCGGTGGGTGGTGTTATTGAAGATCAGGTGACGGTGCAGCGCCACCTTGACCGGGCGCTTGGCCGCGCGCGCGCCGAGGGACGCCAGCAGGGCGTCGGCGCGCAGGAACAACTTGGAGCCGAAGCCGCCGCCGACATAGGGCGAGATTACGCGCACCTTGTCCTTCGGGATGTTCAGCGTCTTCGACAGGTCGTTGACGCACCAGGCGATCATCTGGTTCGAGGTCCATACCGTCAGCTTGTCGCCTTCCCAGACCGCGGTGGTGGCGTGCGGCTCCATCATCGCGTGCGACTGGTCCGGGGTGGTATAGGTGGCGTCGAGTTTTACCGGGGCGGTATCGAAACCGCGCTGGAAGTTGCCGGCCTTGGAGTCGGGCGGGTCGGATTCCCAGGTGGGCTTTACCGCCTTGTCCTTCTCGGCGGCCAGGTCGAACTTGCCTTTCTCTTCGACATATTTCACGCGCACCAGGTGGGACGCGGCGCGCGCCTGCTCGAAGGTCTCGGCGACCACCAGCGCCACGGCCTGGTGGTAGTGCTCGACCTTGGGGCCGGCCAGCAGATGGGCGACGTTCATGTCGCCTTTACCCAGCTTGCCGGCATTGGCGGCCGTGACCACGGCCAGTACGCCAGGCGCGCGGCGCGCGGCCTCGATCTCGACCGAGGCGATGCGGCCCTTGGCGATGCTGGAACCGACCACGAAGCCGTGGGCGGCGTTCGGCACTTCCTTGTGGTGCTCGTAGGCGTAGGGCGCCATGCCGGTGCACTTGAGCGGGCCATCGATGCGGTCGAGCGGCTGGCCGACGTAGCGCTGGCGGTCGATGGGATTGGTGGTGGCTGCAGTGGTGAATTTCATGGGATCAGCCTTTCTTCGCTGCGTTGATCGCTTCGGCGAGAGTGCGGTGCACCAGGGCCACCTTGAACGCGTTGTCCTCGGTGGTGCGGGCGCCGGCCATCAGGCGATCCGACACCGCCTTGGCGCCTTGCGCCATCTGGCGTTCCGCCTCTTCGACGCGCCACGGCTTGTGGGCCACGCCGCCGACCGCCACGCGGCCGCTACCGTCGGGCAGGATCACGGTGGCCACCGACACCAGCGCGAAAGCATAGGAGGCGCGGTCGCGCACCTTGCGGTAGGCGTGCACGCCGCCCAAGGGCTTTGGCAATTTGACGGAAGTGATCAATTCGCCCGGTTCGAGCACGGTCTCGATATGCGGGGTGTTGCCCGGAAGGCGGTGGAAGTCGGCGATCGGGATGCTGCGCATGCTGCCGTCGGCCTTCACGGTTTCCACCTCGGCGTCGAGCAGACGCATGGCGATCGCCATATCGCTCGGGTGCACGGCGATGCAGGCTTCGCTGGCGCCGACTACCGCGTGGTGGCGGGTAAAGCCGCCGATGGCGGCGCAGCCGCTGCCCGGCTGGCGCTTGTTGCACTTCTGCGCCGTATCGTAGAAATAGGGGCAACGGGTGCGCTGCAGCAGGTTGCCCGAGGTGGTTGCCTTGTTGCGCAACTGGGTCGAGGCGCCCGCCAGCAGGGCGCGTGACAGCACGGCGTAATCCTTGCGCACGCGCGCGTCGGCCGCCAGGTCGGTATTGCGCACCAGGGCGCCCACGCGCAGGCCGCCATCCGAAGTCGGCTCGATCTTGTCGAAGCCCAGGCCGTTGACGTCGACCAGGGCGGTCGGGGTCTCGATCTCGAGTTTCATGAGGTCGAGCAGATTCGTGCCGCCAGCGATGAAGCGGGCGTTCGGGGTGCGGGCGACGAGCTGGGCGGCCTGGGCCGGCGAAGTGGCGCGCTGATAGGTAAATGCCTTCATGCCTTGACCCCTCCCACTTCGGTGATCGCGTCTATGATGTTCGAGTAGGCGCCACATCGGCAGATATTGCCGCTCATGCGTTCGCGGATCTCTTCCACGGACAGCAGTGGTTTTACGTTCAGGTCGGCGGTCACGTGGCTTGGAATGCCCTGGCGGATTTCCTCGATCACGGACACGCTGGCACAGATCTGACCGGGGGTACAGTAGCCGCACTGGTAGCCGTCGTGCTTGATGAAGGCGGCCTGCATCGGATGGAGCTTCTCAGGCGTGCCGAGGCCCTCGATGGTGGTGATGTTGGCGCCTTCGTGCATGACGGCCAGCGACAGGCAGGAATTGATGCGGCGGCCGTCCATGATGACGGTGCAGGCGCCGCACTGGCCCTGGTCGCAACCCTTCTTGGAACCGGTCAGGTGCAGGTGCTCGCGCAGCGCGTCGAGCAGGCTGGTGCGCGTGTCCAGCTGTAGGGTGACCGGCTTGCCGTTGACGGTGAAAGTGACGCCGGTGGTGACCGGCTCGGGAGTGGTGGTCGCGTCAGCCATTGGTGCGGCCTGCTGGGCATGCGCGCCCGGGACGGCCGCGGTCGATACCGACAGGGCGCCGGCGATCAACAGGTCGCGCCGGGTGAGCTTGACGTCGCTGAATTGGTCCATGCTTGTGGCTTCCTTCTCTAGAGTGCGTTGCCCACGCCTGTTCTCGGCGTCAATACTGCGGCGCCGACAGATGTGGAAGGGCTTGCGGAGTTGTCGAATTGATTCTAAGTCAGCTGCCGCGAAGGCCGCGTTCCCTTGAAACTTGAAGTTTCTTGAGGGCTGTAAATATCAGCCGACAGGGTGAGAAGTTGGGTAGAGATGGCGGCATGAATGGCCTGCGCGCCGGCCTGCGCGCCGGCCGGAGGCGCTGGCCGGCGCAATGGAGCAGAACGAGAGCGCTAAGCTATTGCTGAAGGACGTAGTCGCCCGGTGCCGGCGCCGTGTGTGGGATCGGCGCCGGCGGCGCGACATGCTTGCCGGCATGGCGTAAGAGCCATTGATCCCAGGCGGGCCACCAACTGCCTTCGAGCTGGGGCACGCGCGCCAGCCAGCGGTCGGGATCGATGTAGGGATCGTCATGGCGGTGCACAGCGATCTGGTAGCTGCGGTTGGGACTGCCCGGCGGGGCAACCACGCCGGCATTGTGGCCGCCGCTGGTGAGAATGAAAGTGATCTCGGTGTCGGTGAGCGGGATGATCTTGTACACCGAGCGCCATGGCGCGACGTGGTCGGTGAGCGTGCCGACTGCGCAGATCGGCACGTCGATATCGCTCAGCGAGACGGGATGCCCGCCTGCCACGTAGCGCGAACTGGCCAGGCTGTTACGCAGGAACAGGCGGTGCAGGTATTCGGCGTGCATGCGATAGGGCATGCGGGTGGCGTCGGCGTTCCAGGACATGAGGTCGCTCTCCTGCTCGGGCAGGTCGAGCAGGTAGTGGCGCAGGCGCCGCGACCAGATCAGGTCGTTGGAGCGCAGCAGCTGGAAGGCGCCGGCCATCTGGCGCGTGTCGAGGTAGCCCTGCTGCCACATGGCGGCTTCGAGGAAGCTGACCTGGCTGTCGTCGATGAACAGCGACAGCTCGCCGGGCTCGGTAAAGTCGACCTGGGCCGCCAGCAGCGAGATGCTGGCCAGGCGCCGGTCGTGGTCGCGCGCCATCGCGGCGGCGGCGATCGCGAGCAGGGTGCCGCCCAGGCAATAGCCGGCGGCATTGATCTTGCTGGCGCCGGTCTGGGCCACGATGGCGTCGAGCGCCGCAGTGATGCCCAGCTGGCGGTAGTCGTCCATGGTGAGGTCGCGGTCTTCGGCTTGCGGATTCTTCCAGGACACCATGTACACGGTATGGCCGCGCTCGACCAGGTAGCGCACCAGGGAATTGTGCGGCGACAGGTCGAGGATGTAGAACTTCATGATCCAGGCCGGCACGATCAACAGCGGCACTTCGTGCACGTCGGGGCCGACCGGGTCGTAGCGCAGCAGCTCGATGAGCCGGTTCTGCATCACCACCTTGCCTGGCGTGACGGCCACCTCGCGCCCCGGCCGGAAGTTGACCACGCGTGGCGTGCCTGCGAGCAGGCTTTGCACGTCGCGCCAGGCGCGCGCGGCGCCATTGGCCAGGTTCATCCCGCCGCTGGCCAGCACGGCGCGCTGCACGACGGGGTTGGTGGTGACGAAGTTCGACGGCGCCACGCAGTCGAGCATCTGCCGCGCGACGAAGGTGACGACATCGGCATGGTGCGGCGCGACGCCGCGCACGGTGGAGGTGGCGCGGTGCCACCACTGCTGGCTCAGCAGGAAGCCCTGGCTGAGCTGGTGCCAGGGCGAGGTGTTCCAGGCCGGATCGACGAAACGTTTATCCTGGGCCAGCGGCCGCACCAGGTCGGCGCCATCGGCGGCCGGCGTGACCAGGTATTGCAGCCAGCGCTGCCAGCCGAGGGTGGCGTCGGTCGCCAGCTCGTGCTGCTTGTCGGGCGACATCATGAGGTGGCTGGCCCAGTCGAACCAGGCCATGGCGAGCGCGGCCGGCGACAGGTTGCCGGTGAGGCGCCCAAGCCAGGCCCACAGTACGAGGTCGGCATGGACTTGCCCACCGGCGACCCGCGCATGGCGGTGGGTGCCGCCGAGCCAGGCACTGCCTTCGAGCCGGCGCGTGCTGCCGGCGGCATCGGGGCGGGCATTCGGGCGAGTATCGGGCGCCATGGCGGAGGCTCGCGGCATGCGGTTGCGCTCAGTGCGCGATCAGGAGCGGCGTCGTGCTGCCCGCCAGCAGGGAGCGGGTGACGCCGCCGAGGACGAACTCGCGGTAGCGGCTGTGGCCGAAGGCGCCTGTGACCAGCAAGCCGGCATCGTGCTCGCGCGCGACCTTCAGGAGCGCCTCGCCGGTGCTGCTGCGAGTGGTCTCGATAACGACGTCGACTTTGACCCCGTGGCGCGCCAGGTGCAGCGCCATGTCGGCGCCCGGTTCTTCTCCATGCATCTCGGCCATGGCGCCGGGATTGATGAGCGCGAGCTTGACTGCATCCGCCTGCCGTAGCAGGGGCAGGGCGGCGGAGATCGCGCGGATCGCCTGCATGCTGCCGTCCCAGCCGACGACGGCGGTGCCGGGCAGGGCCCGTTGTTTCCAGCCGGGCGGCACGACCAGCACGGGACGCGCGCCGTGCAGTGCGACGTATTCGGGCAAGCCGCGCGCCTGGGCCGGAATACCCGGCACGGCGATCGGCTCGCCGTCGCGGCTGACGATCACGAGGTCGGCGTAGCGCGATTCGAGCAGCAGGGCGTAGCGGGCGTCGTCTTCGAGCATACGCGTTTCGAAACTGTTGACGCCGTGACGCTGGACGGCGGTGCTGAATTCTTCGAGCCGCGCCTCGACCGCGTCGCGCACCCCGCTGAAATCGGATTCGGGCATCATCGGCGCGCCCATCGAGCCGACCAGCAGGGAATAGTCGAACCAGGAAATGCCGGTGGCGGCGCTGCCGACGAGGTGGGCGTCGAAGGCATTGGCAAGCAGGGCGCCGGCAACCAGGCGCGCCTCTTGCTCAGGACTGCCGTCGACATGAACCACGATGGTCTTGTACATGCTCGTTCCTTTCTTCTCGGTAAAAGCGGACTCGGGCGGATAGGCACGCCGGTATCCCGCCGAGGGGATGGACCCTGGACGGCATCTGGCCTATACGCTTGGATTACTTGAAGTCCACTTTATTCCCGGATCGGACGCGTGTCAGGGACGTGGTTGATGTGAATCAAAAAGCTGAGAAAGAAGGGGGAGATGAATGCTTGCAAGCATTGTCGGCAATGCGTACGACTGCTCTGACGCAAGGACGCGGTAGCGATTACCTCTTTTAGGCCTTGTGACTATCCGGCATGGCCGCATACTTATGTCATTACCGGCGAAGTGGTCGGTTCTCTTGTGTCTCCATCTCGGCCCTGCCGAGGACTTGGCCGTTGCCTGCTTCGTGCGGCAGCGGCCTTTTTTTAGCTGGAGGTGCCTGGGGCACGCGCCGCGACAAGGTCAGGCGCGGTGGACGGTTGCGGATCGCTGGTGATAGGCTTGGCGGCGTGCGCGCTCAGGTCGCCGGGAACGAGCACTTCCCAGTTCGTGCTGACCAGGTCGAGGACCATTTCTTCATGCCTGCCACAGCAGGTGCAGGTGCGCTGGTCTCGGTACGCGTTGTACTGCCAGGAATGGGTCGTCGAGAGCGCGCCCGTAATGGCAGAAAAGAACGATTTTGATGCCGAGAAAAATCCCATGATGCCCGCTAGAAGTTAACCTGGTCAGCGTATTACGGAACTTGTGAGTGCGCAAGATACTGAACGGGTATCGGCCTCAGTCTCTTGCTTCCGGATGTTCGAGTGTTGCGAAATGGATGAATCAAAGGCTGGACCACGGGCGTTGTGGTCGCTGGCGGCTCAGGCGACTTCGAGTGCTGTGCTCATTATGAGCAGTGCCGTTCTCACGACATCCTCTCTTTAGTTGGGCATGGGTAGATCTTGGCCAGGGCAGCCACGATGAGTGGTGCGGCACCTTTCTTCAACTGGTCCGCCGGCAGCGTCTCCATTTGCTCAGCGGCTAGATAGCTGAGCTCATGCCCAACGTGCTGCCCAGCCGGGCACCAGAGCAGGCCGACCGTGCCATCCATGACGCCATCCATATAGCCCATTGCCCGCTCGCGGCGAATCGAAGCAAGATCGCTGTCGGGCAGGGGGCGCATATCGCGCACAAACTGCTCGCCGGTCATCGCGGGAACATGTGGCGATTGCGGCGCTCCAACGGCTGGCGCGGCCCAAGCCAGAACCAGTGCGCCGAGCGCGCCTACGACACCCCTGTGTGGGGCTTCGCCTTTCAATTTTTCTATCGGATCTCCTTTTTATAGCCCACCCATATTCGCAGGGGGCTATGTATAGCAGATTGGCGCAGATCAACTCTCAATTGAAAGATGCGGATGAGCAAGACGGCCTTGTGGTTCGGCACTGGCTGGGCTGCAAGCGTCGCCTCAGCAAAGAGATGGCACGGATAGGTCAAAACAGCTTTAGCCTTCTCTTGTTAAAGGCTATAAAAAGGCTATAACTAATTTTTTGAACTCGGTCAGCTGGACCCCAAAAGCGGCCAAGCAGTTCAGAAAACTGGACAAGCTGGTACAGCTCCAGATTTCCTATGCAGTGACGAAGCTGGCGGCGATGCGGAATCTCCAGAACGTCAGGGCGCTGACGAACCACGCTAGCGGCTATCGCTTGCGAGTTGGCAGCTACAGGGCCTGTTTGACTGGGACGGGGAGATTAAAATCGTCGAAATCTACGAGGTGAGCAAACGAGATCGCAACCGTCGTACGCCAAGCAGGAGGCCAGCGACTCGCTGCGTCGTCCGACCGTTGGCAAGATCGCCAAGGCGCTCGGGATCTCAGTCGAGCAGCTCGAGTTCTGATCGATGCGGGCTAGCTGCGTTGCGCATGTGTCGAGGAGCGTCAATTCCAGGATATTCGACCCGAAAGCGGTCACGGACGTGGACGAAGTGGCTGGGATCCGGGCCGCGCAGGAACACTTGTTCCTACGACGCCGACGACCCAGAAATGTGTGCGCCACCGCGATGGCAAGCTGGTCAATCCGACGAGGTAGAAGAGGGTGGGGGGAAGTGCGCTTTTGCGGAAACGCCCGCAGTTTGCGGAAAAGCTGCAACAGTAAAACGAAGCAGGTACTTACCTGCAAAGCCGCGTAAATTCTTGGTGCCCGGAGCCGGAATCGAACCGGCACGCCATTGCTGGCAGCAGATTTTAAGTCTGCGGTGTCTACCAGTTTCACCATCCGGGCAACGCCCGAGATTCTAGCACAAGCGTGCTCAATTCGGAGCGGTTTGGCAACTTTATCCTCCTGATAAGCCCCTCCACGCGGCATGATCGCCCGCCGGTCCCTCCCAACCGGTCTCTTGCATCTTTGGAACCCCCGCCCGGATGGTGTAGCATGCCAACCGGCGTCACCCAAGCTGACGCTACCACTGGCAAGACCAAGCAAGGACAAGAATTGGACATCAAAATCAACGACGAGCTGCGGTCCTTCGTCGACCCGCTCACCGATATCGAATACGCCGCGCTCGAGCGCAGCCTGCAGACCGAGGGCTGCCGCGACGCCCTGGTGCTCTGGCGCGACACGCTGATCGACGGCCATAACCGCTACGAGATCTGCACGAAGCACAATATTCCCTTCCGCACCGTCCACAACAACAACTTCGCCTCGCTCGAAGACGTGATGCTGTGGATGATCGACAACCATCTGGCGCGCCGCAGTGTGTCGGACTTCCAGCGCGGCGTGCTCGCCCTGCGCAAGAAGGAACTCGTCGCGGCGCGGATGGCCGAGCAGCCGCCGCAGGAAGAGGGCGACAAGAACGCCCCGGCCGACGAGACCTCGCCGCCATGGAATACCCGCGAGGACGTTGCGCGCGCAGCCCGCGTCTCGAGCAATACCATCAGCCAGATCGAACGCATCCAGAAGGCCGCTACCCCGCAGTTGCGCGAGGCGGTTCGCACCGGCGCCATCTCGATCAATGCCGCCGCCAACGTGGCGCAGTTGCCGGAAGAGCAGCAGATCGCCGCCGTCGCCGGTGGCCGCAAGGAGTTGCAGCAGGCCGCGCGCCAGGTGCGTGAACAGAAGATGGCCACCCGTCCGAAAAAGGAAAAGGTCGAGCTCGATCCCGAAGACGAGCTCGCGGCCCTGCGCAAGGAAGTGGCAAGCCTCAAGGATCGCATGGCAACGCTGCTCACCGATAACCAGCGGCTCAAGCAGCGCCTGGCCAATGCCGGCCTGGACGACGAATAACACGACCTGAAGGAAGACCAAAGATGCGCATTCCACGTTCGTTCACGCCGCTCCTGCTGGGCTCTCTCCTGGCCGGACTGGGCGCCCCAGGACTCGCCGTCGCCCAGGCCAAGGCGCCGGCCAGTGCCGCGCCCGCAACGCAGGCGTTCAGCGCCGCCGACGTTGCGCGCTGGAAAGCGACCGCGCACCGGGTGACGATCATGCGCGACAAATGGGGCATTCCGCACATCTACGGCAGCACCGACGCCGACACCGTGTTCGGCATGCTGTACGCCCAGGCCGAGGACGACTTCAACCGCATCGAGCTCAACTACATCAATGCGATGGGGCGCCTGGCCGAGGTCGAGGGCGAGAAGGAAATCTGGCGCGACCTGCGCATGAAGATGTACATCCAGCCGGCCGAGATGCAGGCCAAGTACGCCGCCAGCCCAGCCTGGCTGAAGAATTTGATGAATTCCTTCGCCGACGGCCTGAACTATTACCTGCACACCCACCCCGAGGTCAAGCCAAAGCTCATCACGCGCTTCGAACCTTGGATGGCCCTGACGTTCAGCGAAGGCAGCATCGGCGGCGACATCGAATCGATCGACCTCAAGGAACTCGAACGCTTCTATGGCAAGCGTCCGGTGCTGGCCCAGGCCGGCGTCGACAAGGGTTTCGACCCAGAGCCGCGCGGCTCGAATGGCTTCGCGATTGCCCCCAAGCGCTCGGCCAGCGGCCATGCGCTCCTGATGATCAATCCGCACACCTCGTTCTATTTCCGTCCCGAGGTGCACATGGTCAGCGAGGAGGGGTTGAATGCCTACGGCGCCGTAACCTGGGGCCAGTTCTTCATCTACCAGGGCTTCAACGACAAATTGGGCTGGATGCACACCTCGGGCGGCGGCGACGTGATCGACGAATACCTCGAGACCGTGGTCGAGCGCGACGGCGAGTTCTTCTATAAATACGGCAAGCACGAAGGCCGGATGCGCACCGCGCAGATCAACCTGCCCTATAAAACGCCGAACGGCGGCATGGCCAGCCGCACCGTCACCGCCTATTTCACCCACCACGGCCCGGTCGTGCGCCAGGAGGGAAATAAATGGGTGTCGGTCAAGTTGATGGATGACCCGCTCAATGCGCTGACCCAGTCCTATACCCGTACCAAGGCGCGCGACTACAACGCTTTCTATAAGGCGATGGAGCTGCGGACCAATTCCTCGAATAACACGGTGTACGCCGACGCGCAGGGCAATATTGCCTACTTCCACGGCAATTTCATCCCGAAACGCGACCCGCGCTTCGACTGGACCCGCCCGGTCGACGGCAGCAATCCGGCCACCGAGTGGCAGGGTCTGCACGAGATCAAGGAAACGATCACCCTGCTGAACCCGGCCAGCGGCTACATCTCCAACACCAACAACTGGCCGTGTAATGCGGCCGGCGCCGGCAGCAGCCCGAAATGCGCGAGTTATCCGGCCTATATGTGGTCGCTGCCCGAGAATGCCCGTGGCCGCAACGCCGATCGCGTGTTCAAGGATGCCAAGGGCCTCACGATCGATGGCCTGATCGCGGCGTCCTACGATACGCGCCTGGCCGCGTTCGAGCCATTGGTGCCGGCGGTGGTGGCAGATTATGAAGCGCTGCACGACAGCGATGCGCGCAAGGCCGCGTTGCTTGAGCAAATCGCCGTGCTGCGCAACTGGAACCTGCGTTACGCGATCGATTCGGTGCCGACTTCGCTCGCGGTCTATTGGGGGCAAGAGATGGTGGCGGAGCATGGCGCGCGTGCGCGCGCCGAGAACATCCCGGCGGTCGATTACATCGCTTCCCGCCTGAGCCCGGCCGACCGCCTGGATGCGCTGGTGCGCGCCTCCAACAAGCTGCAGGCCGACTTCGGCGACTGGCGCACACCATGGGGCGAGATCAACCGTTTCCAGCGCATCAGCGGCGACGTCGACCAGCAGTATGACGACAGCAAGCCCAGCATTCCGGTCGCTTTCGCCTCGGCCAACTGGGGTTCGCTGGCCTCGTTCGGCATGTCGGCCAAGCAGAACACCAAACGTATCTATGGCGATCGCGGCAACAGCTTCGTCGCGGCGGTGGAGTTCGGCCCGCGCATCAAGGCCAAGAGCATCCTGGCCGGTGGCCAGAGCGGCGATCCGCGCTCGCCGCATTTCAACGACCAGGCGGCGATGTATGCGCGCGGCGAGTTCAAGGACGTGCTGTTCTACAAGGAAGACATCGAGCGCAACCTGGAGCGCAAATATCATCCGGGGCAGTAAGCCCACTACAGAAGGGACCGCGTGGAACTGAGCGAGAAGCAAAAAATGTTGGCTGGTATGCAGTATCACGCCAGCGATCCCGATCTGCGTGCCGAGCAGAATGCGACGGCTGCCTGGCTGGCGCGCTACAACGGCGCGCTGGGCGATCCGGCCAGCTGGCAGTCCTTGTTGGGGGAAAGGATCGCGCGCGCAGGGCAGGGCACGACCGTGCGTCCGCCTTTCCACTGCGACTACGGCTGGCACATCACGCTCGGCGCGCGCGTCTTCATCAATTTCGATTGTGTTTTCCTCGACGTCGCGCCGATCGTCATTGGCGACGATTGCCGCATCGGCCCGGGCGTGCACATCTATACCGCCGACCACCCGCGCGATCCGGCGCTGCGCCGCGCCGGCTTCGAATCCGGGCGGCCGGTCACCATCGGCCGCAACGTCTGGATCGGCGGCGGCGCCATCATCTTGCCGGGCGTGACGATCGGCGACGATGCCATCGTCGGCGCCGGCAGCGTGGTCACCCATGACGTGGCAGCAGGCGCCCAGGTGGCAGGCAATCCGGCGCAGCCGATTTCGGCCTGATCGCGGTCTCGTCCGGCGCTGAATGGCTGGCGGTGCCTGTTTCCCGCTTGCTATAATCCCAGCTTCGCATCAAAGGACAGCAAGGCAGGACAGGGCAGTGGCCAAACTCTATTTCAGGTACTCGGCGATGAACGCCGGCAAATCGACCGCCCTGTTGCAGGTCGCCCATAACTACGAAGAGCAGGGCCAGCAGGTCAAGCTCTATACGGCGGCGATCGACAACCGCTACGGCGTCGGCCTGATCACCTCGCGCCTGGGCGCCCAGCGCAATGCCGAGGTGTTCGAGACCGAGACCAATTTCCTTGAGCAAGTGTCCGGCGTGGCTTGCCTGCTGGTCGATGAATCTCAATTCCTTACCAGCGCCCAGGTCAGCCAGTTGCACCAGCTGGCGCAGGTGCGCGGCGTGCCCGTCATCTGTTATGGACTGCGCAGCGATTTCCGCGGCGAACCGTTCCCCGGTTCGGCCTACCTGCTGGCGCTGGCCGACGATATCGAGGAAATCAAGAATATCTGCACCTGCGGCAAGAAGGCGACCATGAATATCCGCGTTGACGAACAGGGCCGCCGCATCCGCGAAGGCGAACAGGTCAGCATCGGCGGCAACGAAAGCTACCGCCAGGCCTGCGGGCGCTGTTTCTATTCGGCCTGAGCCCGCCATGTCCTTCGCTTGCGGCGCCTGGCTCCCGGTCGCCGCCTGCGCCGCGGCCGGGCCCGCGCTCGACATCTTTGTTTACCTGATTCCTTCGGCCGCGCTGGCCGTGCTGCTGTGGATCGCCTCCAGCGCCCATCCCGCCTTCTTCGTCTTCACCGCCGCCGGCACCCTGTGCCATGAGCTCGCCCATTTCTCGGTGGGCTTGCTGACCAATGCCGAACCAGTCGGGATGAGCGTCTTCCCGCGCCGCATCAAGCGGCCCAAGGGAGGGCATAACTGGGAACTCGGTTCGGTCACCTTCGCCAACCTGCGCTGGTATAACGCGGCCCCGGCCGCGCTGGCGCCGCTGCTGGTGCTGCTGGTGCCGCTCGGCGTGGCGTGGTGGCGCACGCGTGGGGGGCTGGCCTTCGAGCCGGTCGACCTGGCCATCATGTTCTTCCTCGCGCCCCAGTTCCTGTCATTCTGGCCATCGCCGGTCGACTGGAGGCTGGCGGCCCGGTCCTGGCCTTGGGCGCCGCTGCTGGCGCTGGTCCTGGCATGCTGGTATTTCAAGGATGCGGCCTTGGGTATTATCAAGGCGTAAATACTCGGAAATAAATCGCTTACGGCAGACTTAATTTGCGGCGATTCCGGCGTTTCAAGTGGGACAAGCCGCCTCTGGCACGTGGTTCTATCCTGTAGAATGGATCGCAAAGCGCGGTATGGCTGGCTTATCGATATTTGGTCATGTCGCATCCGCAAGGAATTCCGTACGGAGAAACGCAGAATGAAGAAGCACGTGCTCATCGCCGCCATGGCTTTTGCCATGTCCGCCCATGTGGTGACCGCACAGCCCGAGAAATCGGCTGCCATCGCAACGCCCGCGGCGCCCGCCAAGGCCCCAGACTCCACCAAGAAAACCGCCGCGGCCCCCGCTTCGCTCGAGATGAAGCCGATTGCTGCCCAGACCCAGGCCGCCCTGTGGGCCTCGCGCGTGCTGGGCCGCTACCACTACAGTCCGGTGCCGCTGGACGACGCGATGTCGGCCAAGATCTTCGACAGTTACTTCGATGGGCTCGACGGCGAGAAGCTGTACTTCGCGCAGGCCGACCTGGATCAATTCGCCGCGCTGCGCACCCAGATGGACGACGCCATCAACAACGAAGACCTGACCGCGCCGTTCGCCATCTACAACCTTTACCAGAAGCGCTTTGCCGAACGCATGGCCTATGCGCGCGGCCTGCTCAAGACCAACTTCGATTTCACCACCGAAGAGACGATGGAGCTCGACCGCGAGAAGGCGTCCTGGGCCAAGAGTGAGGACGAAATCCGCGACCTGTGGCGCAAGCGCGTCAAGAACGACTGGCTGCGCCTCAAACTGGCGGGCAAGGACGACAAATCGATCCGCGAAACGCTCGATAAACGCTACGACAACTACGTCAACCGCATCCGCAAGCTGAACAACGAGGACGTGTTCCAGATGTTCATGAACGCGTATGCGACCGCGATCGAGCCGCACACCAACTACCTCGGCCCACGCTCGGCCGACAACTTCGACATCGCGATGCGCCTGTCGCTCGAAGGCATCGGCTGCGTGCTGCAGTCGCGCGACGACTACACCATCATCCGCGAGATCGTGCCCGGCAGCCCGGCCGACAAGTCCGGCAAGCTTAAGGTCGGCGACCGCATCGTCGGCGTGGCCCAGGGCGACAAGCCGTTCGTCGACGTGCTGGGCTGGCGCCTGGACGACGTGGTGGCGCTGGTGCGTGGCGAGAAAGGTTCGACCGTGCGCCTGGACGTCATCCCCGGCGCCGGCGGCGTCGACGCCAAGCACATGACCGTCACGATGGTGCGCCACAAGATCAGCATGGAAGAGCAGGCCGCCAAGAAGTCGATCATCAAGGTCAAGGAAAACGGCGTTGAGCGCCGCATCGGCGTCATTGCGCTGCCGACCTTCTATCAGGACTTCGAAGCGCGCCGCAAGGGCGACCGCGAGTTCCGCAGCGCGACCCGCGACGTCGAACGCATCCTGGTCGAACTCAAGAAAGAGAAGGTCGACAACGTCCTGATCGACTTGCGCAATAACGGCGGCGGCTCGCTGACCGAGGCGGTCGAGCTGACCGGCCTGTTCATCGACAAGGGACCGGTCGTCATGCAGCGCACCGCCGAAGGCCGGGTCGAAGTCGAAAGCGACACTAAACCCGGCCTGGCCTGGGACGGTCCGATGGGCGTGCTGATCAACCGCGGTTCGGCTTCGGCGTCCGAGATCTTTGCGGCGGCGATCCAGGATTACGGCCGTGGCCTCGTGATCGGCGAACCGAGCTTCGGCAAGGGCACGGTCCAGACACTGATCGACCTCGACCGCTTTGCGCCGAACGAAAAGATGCGCTATGGCGAGCTGAAGATGACCATCGCCCAGTTCTTCCGCATCAATGGCGGCACCACCCAGCTGCGCGGCGTGACGCCGGACATCAAGCTGCCGGTGCTGACCGATCTGGACACCTTTGGCGAATCGTCCTACGACAATGCCTTGCCATGGGTGGCGATCAAGCCGGCGCAATACATGCCGCTGGGCGACCTGAAGGAACTTGTCGCACCGCTGCAGAAGCGCCATGAAGAACGCATTGCCAACGACAAGGACTTCCAGTTCCTGCAAGAAGACATCAACGAGGTGCTGAAGCTGCGCAAGGAGAATGTCATCTCGCTGAACGAGGCAGTGCGCCGCAAGGAGCGCGATGCCCAGGATGCCCGCTCGAAGCTGCGCGAAGCACGGCTGGCTGGCACCTCGGCCACGCCGGGCGAGCCTTCCAGCGGTCCGGGCAGCGCGGAGAAGCGCGCCGAGGCGCCGGACCCGACCAAGCCCGAGAAATCGGTGGTTGCCCTGCGCGGCACCCCGCGCCAGGACGATGGCCTGCAAGGCGACGAGCGAGATCTCCAGGCCGAACTGGCGGCCGAGAAGGCGGCCAAGGACGCCAAGGACGTGATGCTGCAAGAAGCGGCCAATATCCTGGCGGACGAGGTCGGCATGCTGAAGACCGATACCCGGATGGCGTCGCGCGTCATGCCGTATATGACGGTGGTTGACAGCAAGTAATAACCTACGAAGCGCGGCATAACGTCGCGCGATGCCATGAAAGGCCACGCCGTGACGGTGTGGCCTTTTTTCTGCTGCTCAAAACAATTCGTTTCCATCACGTTTCTTGCCAGAATAACTAGCAAGTTTATCAGGGTGCACACCGCATCCTCCAGCGCCCCCTTCGAAAGTACATGTTCTGGCAGTAACGCTCCTAATAAAATGAACTTGCTGTCAGTAGATAGATTGGAGGCACAGAACGACTATAACTCAGCAATAAAATCGCATGCACGATTTGCGGTTGATCAAAACTTAAGTTTTTTTGGTTTGTGATACGATAACTCTGTAGTTGTAAAAATAATAATCCTCACTTCTCTTAGGAGTTATCTTCATGTCAACACGTCACCTCGTTGTTGCTGCCCTGCTGGCCTGCGCCGGTGCAGCCCAGGCAGATGTCGTCTCCACGACAGGCTTCCAGAATGGATGGACCGCCGGGAACGGCACCAGTGTGATCGGTTCGGGTGTGCTGGGTAGTGACGTTAGCCTAGTTGGCGGCGTCGCACACGGCACCACTGGCAACCTGATCGGCAAGGCCAGCGCCAGCCTGTCGTCCGCCGATGCACAGAAACTCTTCGTTCAGCAAGGCATCGACGCCGCCTATGTGCTGAGCGCCGGTAACGGCCTGCTGGCGGCCCGTTACGGTAATTCGGTCTCGGTCATCAACGATGGCGACGGCGTGAAGATCGTGCCTGGCCAGAATGGGGGGGGCGGCAGCGTCGCTCCTGGCGCACCAGCGGCCGGCGCCCCGGCTGCCGGCGGTGGCGGTGGCGGTGGCGGTGGTGGCAGCGGTGCCCCGGTCGGCGGTGGCGGCGCCCCAGTGGGTGGCGCCAGCCCGGCCCCTGGCGGCAATAGCGGCAGCCCTGCCACGCCAGGCACGGGCAGCGACAGCGGTGGCGGCAACGTGACCGTGCCGGCGCCGGATGCCGATCCGGTCTTCACCCTGCCGGTCCAGGACCAGATCGGCGCACTGCCGGACGAAGTCAACGCCGTGCCGGAACCAGGCACCATCGCACTGATGCTGGCTGGCCTGGTGGGCGCCGGCGCCTTCTCGCGTCGCCGCAACGCCAAGCAGTAATCGGCTTCCTGGCCTGGCCTGGTCGCGTCGCGCCCGGGCCAGTTCCGGCCATCCGCGCCGTCCACGCTTGGCGGCGCGGTCGATTCAGGTACAATCCTTGTGAACGATCGTGCTATTCATGACGACAACAACAAGGAGACGACGTGGACCTGTACTATTCCGACGGGGACCTGGCCTTTCGCGACCAGGTCCGCGCTTTTCTCGCTTCCCATCTTCCCCCTGAACTGCAGCACAAGGTTCGGCAGCACCTGCGCCTGACCCGCGACGACTACGTCCGCTGGCACCGCATCCTGGCCGCCCAGGGCTGGGCCGCGCCCGGCTGGCCGGTCGAATACGGCGGCCCCGGCTGGACGCCGCTGCAGCGCCACATCTTCGAGGAAGAATGCGCGCTGGCCGGCACGCCGCAAGTGCTGCCGTTCGGCGTCAATATGGTGGCGCCCGTGATCATGGCCTTCGGCAGCCAGCAGCAGAAGGACTATTACCTGCCGCGCATCCTGTCCTGCGAGGACTGGTGGTGCCAGGGCTATTCCGAACCCGGCGCCGGCTCCGACCTGGCGGCGCTCAAGACCAGAGCGGTCCACGTGCAGGACGGCGATGGCGACCATTACATCGTCAATGGCCAGAAGACCTGGACCACCCTGGCCCAGCACGCCGACATGATCTTCTGCCTGGTGCGCACCGATCCCGGCGTGCGCAAGCAAGAGGGCATTTCCTTCCTCCTCATCGACATGCGCAGTCCCGGCGTCACGGTACGCCCGATCGCGATGCTGGACGAAGATCACGAAGTCAACGAAGTCTTCTTCGACGACGTCAGGGTGCCGGTCGCCAACCTGGTGGGCCAGGAAAATCGCGGCTGGACCTATGCCAAGTACCTGCTTGGCCACGAGCGCACCGGCATCGCCGCCGTCGGCCGTTCCAAGCGCGAGCTGGCCTTCGTCAAGCGCCTGGCGCTGCGCGAACAGAAGCGCGGACGGCCGCTGCTCGACGACCCGCTGTTCGGCGCGAAGGTGGCGGCGCTCGAGATCGAATTGATGGCGCTCGAAATGACGGTGTTGCGCGTGCTGGCCAGGGGCGAGGCCGCGCCAGGCCCAGAAGCGTCGATGCTGAAGGTGAAGGGCACCGAGATCCAGCAGGCGCTCACCGAGCTGATGGTCGAAGCGGCCGGTCCGCTGGCGCTGCCCTTCGATCCGGATTACCTGGACGGCGCGCGCGAACACGCCATCGCGGGCGACGACGATGCGGCCCCGCTGGCAGGCTATTATCTCAACTACCGCAAGACCTCGATCTATGGCGGGTCGAACGAAATCCAACGCAATATCATCTCCCAGATGATCCTGGGACTGTGAGGACGGCATGCATTTCGAACTGAACGGGGAACAGCAGCAGCTGGCCGATGCGATCCGGCGCTGGATTGGCCGCGACTACGGCTTCGAGACGCGGCGCGCGATCGTCCATTCCGAATCGGGCGTCTCGCTTGAAGCCTGGGCGACGATGGTCGAACTGGGCCTGACGGCGCTGCCGGTGCCCGAGGCACACGGAGGATTCGGCGGCGACGCCCTCTCCATGTTCGCCGTGATGCAGGAACTCGGCCGTGGACTGGTGGTCGAACCGTATGTGGCGACGGTATTGGGCGCCGAATTCCTGCGCCAGGGTGGCGGGCACGGCGCGCTGCTCGAGCGGGTTGCGGCCGGCGAAACGAAGCTTGCCTGCGCGCTGGGCGAGCGACAGTCGCGTCACGACGCCTTCGACATCTCGACCCGGGCCGAGGATATCGATGGCCGCTACCGCCTGCACGGCGAGAAGCTGGTGGTGCTGCATGGCGCCGAAGCCGATGCGCTGATCGTGTCGGCCCGAAGCGCGCAGAGCGCGGTGGGCTTGGGGAGCGCAGCGAATGTGGGCAATGTGCAAGGCATGGATGGCGTGAGCCTGTTCGTCGTGCCGCGCGACAGCGCCGGCCTGCGCATCACGGGCTACCGCACGCTCGATGGCTTGCGTGCGGCCAGCGTGGTGCTCGACGGCGTTATGGTCGGGCCGGATGCCGTGATCGGTCCGGTGGAAGAGGGCGCCGCCATTCTCGATGCGGCGCTGGATTATGGCGCCGGGCTACTGTGCGCCGAGGCGCTGGGGGTGATGCAGGCCTTGTTCGACACGACGCTCGAGTATCTCAAGACGCGCCAGCAGTTCGGCGCGCCGATCGGCAAGTTCCAGGCATTGCAGCACCGGATGGCCGATATGGCGATCCATCTCGAGCAGGCGCGGTCGATGGCCTTGCTGGCGGCGCTGGCCCTGACGCGTTCGGCTGGCAGCGCCGGTAGTGCCAATGCCGATGCCGGCGTCAATGCCGGCGTCAATGCCGGCGCCGGTCGCGATGCCGACGGCGACCTCGCGATGCGCCGGCGCGTGGTGTCGGCCGCCAAGTATCGCGTTGGCCTGGCCGCGCGCTTTATCGGCCAGGGCGCCATCCAGCTGCATGGCGGGATGGGCGTCACCGACGAGCTGCCGGCTTCGCATTACTTCAAGCGCCTGTCGATGATCGAACTGACGCTGGGCGATATGGACCACCACCTGGAGCGCTTCATCGCGCAGCCAGGCTTCCGGGAGGCCGCATGACGGCAGGACCAGACGAGGGAGCGGGCATGCTGGCGGACAAGCGCGGGCACGTCCAGGCCGATGCGCCGGCCGGCAAGCGCTGGTATTTCGAAGACTTCTATCCCGGCCAGGAGATCGACCTGGGCGAGCGCACCGTCACCGAGGCCGAAATCCTCGCCTTCGCACACGCCTTTGACCCTCAGTCCTTCCATGTCGATGCCGGCGCGGCGCAAGCCTGGCCCTACGGCGGCCTGATCGCCAGCGGCTGGCACACCTGCAGCATGATGATGCGCATGGTGGTCGATGGCCTGTTGAACGAGGCCGACGGTATGGGCTCGCCCGGCCTGGATGGCGTGCGCTGGCTGCAACCGGTACGGCCCGGCGACATCCTGCGCGTGCGCTACCTGACGCGCCAGGTCAAGGCGTCCGCCAGCAAACCCGATCGCGGCGTCGTCTGGTCGACCTGGATCGCCACCAACCAGCACGGCGACCAGGTGTGCACGGTCGACGGCATCGGCCTCTACGGGCGCCGGCCTACCAGGAATAACTAAGGGAAAGCTAATGGCCACCACGATCGCACTCGAAGCGTTGCCGGCGCGCGTCGGCAGCGAAGTCGCCGTCTCCGACTGGTTCGAGGTCGGGCAAGACCGCATCGCCACCTTCGCCGAAGCCACCGACGACCGCCAGTGGATCCACCTCGATCCCGAGCGCTGCAAGCGCGAGTCGCCATTCGGCCAGCCGGTGGCGCATGGCTTTCTCACCCTCTCCCTGCTGCCGTCCATGCTCACCAGCGCCCTGGCGATCGAGGGCATGCGCATGGGCGTGAACTATGGCCTGAACAAGGTGCGCTTCCCAAGTCCGCTGCCGGCCGGCAGCCGGGTGCGCGGGCGCTGGACCTTGCGCGGCGCCGACGCGGTCGCCGGCGGCTGGCAATTTAACTGGGATGTGTCGATCGAGGCCGAAGGGGCGGCCAAGCCCGTGTGCGTGGCCGAATTCCTGATCCGCTGCTACGCCTGAAGCAACTAAGGTAACTAAGGCAACAGAGGCACCCAAGGCACCTGAGGCGATGCTTTCATGAACCGTGGCCGACGGCGTTGCCGAGCGCGCCCACGCCACCCATCCGGTATTGATTGCGCCCGCCTGCCTTGGCCTGGTAGAGCAGGGCGTCGGCGCTGGCTACCAATACATCGGCCCCTTGCGCATCGCGCGGGACCAGGCTCGACAGCCCCAGGCTCATCGTCAGCTGCGGCGCCGTGGGCGAGGCCGCATGCGGCAGGCCGAGCTGGGCCAGTTCTTCCAGCAGGCGGTGCGCCACGCCTTCGGCGCCGAGCGCGTCGAGCTGGGGCAGCAGGATCGCGAATTCCTCGCCGCCATAGCGCGTGACCAGGTCATGGGTGCGGCCGGCGCCGCGCCGCAGGGCCGCCGCCACCTGCACCAGGCAGGCGTCGCCGGCCTGGTGGCCGTAGTGGTCGTTATAGGCCTTGAAATGGTCGACGTCGGCCAGGATCAGCGCCACCGGCAGCCCGGCGCGCGCGCAGCGGCGCCACTCGGCTTCCAGCCGCTCGTCAAAGGCGCGGCGGTTGGCCACGCCGGTCAGCGGGTCGGTCAGGGTCAGCGCGCGCAGCGCGTCGGCCTGGCGCTTGACGGTCAGCTGGGTGCGCACGCGGGCGCGCACCACGGCCGCGTTGACCGGCTTGGTGATGAAGTCGGCCGCGCCGGCCTCCAGCGCGCGGGTCTCGTCTTCCGGCGTCTTGAGCGCGGTGACGAAGATGACCGGGATGTCGCGCGTCTCGGGCGCCGCGCGCAGGGCACCGCACACGGCGTAGCCGTCCATGTCGGGCATCATGGCGTCGACCAGGATCAGGTCGGGGTGCTGGGTGCGCGCCAGCTCGAGCGCGCGGGCGCCGTCCAGCGCGAACAGCACTTCCTGCTCTTCCTGCAGCGCCGCATGCAGGATCTGGATGTTTTCCATCGCATCGTCGACCACCAGGATGCGGCCATTGAGTGCCATCTCGGTCCAGCTCACAGGGTTCCCTTTCGCATCATGAGGTCTGCCACCTGGCGCGCCGCCTCGTCGAAGCGCAAGGTGGCGACGGCGTCGGCCAGCGCGGCCGCGGCTGGCTGCCCGGCATCGAGCGCCAGGGCCGGCCGCAAGGTGGCTTCGGCGGCGATCGCCCTCATATTGTTATTCTCCAGTAAGTGGAGCAGGCGCGCCAGTGTATCGTGCAGCGTGGCGCCCTCATCCATACCGGGTAGGTCCTGGGCCGCCTCCTGGGAGACCAGCTTGGCGGCTGGGGGCGCCAGCTCACGCGCGGTCGCGGTCACGGCCTCGAGCGCGCGCGCCAGGTCGGCCAGGCGCAGGCGCACCGTGCCGTCGTCGGCGTCGCGCAGCGCGTGTTCGAGCGCATGGGCCGTCTCGGCTGCCTCGGTGGCGCCGAGATTGGCGCTCACGCCGCGCAGCCGGTGCGCCAGCTGGCCGGCGGCGCCGCGCTCGCCGGCCTCGACGTGCGCGCGCAGCTCGCCGAAGGTTTGCGCCTGGCCTTCGGCGTAGCGGATGAACAGCTCGCAGAAACGCTCGACGCTGCCGGCGAAACGCGGCAGCGTTGATTTCAGGTCGATGCCGGGCAGGTGCGGCAGCGAGGCTGGCAGCGCGGGCTCGGCGTTGGCGGCGGCGGGCGTGCCCTGCGGCCGGTCGGTGACCCGCGACAGGGTTGCCACCAGCGCGTCGACGTCGATCGGCTTGGCCAGGTGGGCCTGCATTCCCGCGTCGAGGGAGCGCTGGCGGTCCTCGTCCATCGCATTCGCGGTCATGGCGACGATCGGCAGGTCCAGGCCGGCGGCGCGGATCGCGGCGGTCGCCTCGAAGCCGTTCATCACCGGCATCTGCAAGTCCATCAGCACCACGTCGTAGGCCGCGTCTTCCTGCAGCATGCTCAGCGCGGCGCGGCCGTTGGCGGCGATCTCGAACGTGGCGCCGGCGTGGGCCAGGATGAAGCTGGCCACCTCCTGATTGATTAGATTGTCTTCGACCACGAGCACGCGCAGGCCGCGCAGGGCGCCGGCCAGTGGCGTGCTCGCGGGCGCGGGATGCGCCGCGCCGGCGCCGCCCAGCAGCCGGTCAACGGCCGCGCGCAGGCTGGCGCCGGTAAAGGGTTTGCCCAGCACGGCCGCCACGCCCAGTTCGTCGGCCAGCTCGGCGTAGCGTTCGGTATCGGGATCGGGCGCCAGCAGGCAAAGGCGGGGCATCTGCACTTGCGCCGAGCGCACGGCCGCGATCAAGGGCACGCCGTCGAGCCCCGGCATGGATTGATCGACGAAGGCAAGGTCATAGCGGCTGCGACGCAGGACGTCCAGGGCCGCATCGCCATCGTGTACCGTCTCCACCCGCCAGCCGAAGGCGGTGCAGGCTGCGGCCAGGGCGCCGCGCGCGCTGGCATTGTCGTCGGCGACCAGGACGCGCAGGGCGTCGTCCTCGAGGGCGGGCGCCCCGGGCGTGGCTTCCAGCACCGGGAACGACAGCTCGAAGCGGAATGTGGTGCCGGCGCCCGGCACGCTGTCCAGGCGCAGGGCGCCGCCGGCCAGCTCCACCAGCCGGCGCGCGATCGACAGGCCCAGGCCGGCGCCGCCATACTTGCGCACGGTCGAGCTGTCGGCCTGCGAGAACACTTCGAAGATGCCGGCCTGCACCTCGGGGGCGATGCCGATGCCGGTGTCGCGCACTTCGAACGCCAGGCGCGCCTGGCCGCCGGCTTCGCCGCGCAGCGCGATCGACAGCACGATCTCGCCCCGGTCGGTGAACTTGACCGCATTCCCGACCAGGTTGAGCAGCACCTGCTCGAGCCGCACCGGGTCGCCCTGCAGCAGCGGCGGCAGGTGGGGATCGACCGCGAACGCCAGCTCGACGTCCTTGGCCCAGGCGCCGGGGCCGTGCAGTACCGCGATGCTGGCCAGGATGTCGTCGATGCGCAGCGGGATGCGCTCCAGGGTCAGCTGGCCGGCCTCGATGCGCGAGAAATCGAGCAGGTCGCTCAGCATGCCCAGCAGCGAGCGGGCGGCGGTGCGCATGCGCGCCACGTAACCCCGTTCGCGCTGGCCCAGCTGGCCTTCCTCGAGCAGGCGCGCCAGGCCGACGATGGCGTTCATCGGCGTGCGCAGCTCGTGGCTCATGTTCGCCAGGAACTCGCTCTTGGCGCGGCTGGCCTGTTCAGCCAGGCGCAGCGCCGCCTCGAGCTGGACGCCGGTCGCGCGCAGCGCGGCCTCGGCCGCGACCCGGGTGCTGATGTCGCGGATCGTGGCCTGCATCATGCCGACGCCGCCGATGTCGACCCGGGTCAGCAGGATGTCGGCATGGAACTCGCTGCCGTCGGCGCGCAGGTGCAGCCATTCGAAGGCGTCGCGGCCCTCGTCCAGCGTGCGCCGCATGTGCTCCAGCGCCACCTCGTTGCTCGGGCGGCCGTCGATCTGCAACAGCGGCGACAGGCTGGCCGGCGACTCTTCGAGCAGGGCGGCCGGGGTGGCGAAGCCGAACAGGTCGGCCGCCGCCTGGTTGGCGCTGACGTAGCTGGCGCCATAGGCCAGCAGCAGGTGGGCGTCGCCGGCGGCCTCGAACAGGGCGCGGAACATCTCCTGGTGATCGCGCTCGCGCTGCTGCTGGCGCTTGCGTTCGGTGATGTCGAGCACCACCGCGTTCACGCCCATCAGCTGGCGGTCCGGCCCATACACCGGGAAGTAACTGGAGATCCAGTGACGCGCGCTGCCCGGCGCCGATGGGGCGTCGCCGGTGGCCTCGATCTCGACCAGCGGCCGGCCGCTGGCGATCACGCGCCGGTAGTTGGCTTCGTATTCCTCGCCGACCGGTCCCAGCAGTTCGGGCAGGCTGCGGCCGGCATGGTCGCGCGCCGGACGGCCGTTGATGTCGGCCAGGTAGTCGTTGACCATCACCACCCGCAGATCGGCGTCCATGAAACACAGGCCGACGGGAATCGAGGCATATACGGTTTCCAGCTGCGCCTTGGAGCGCTTCAGTTCTTGCGTGCGCTCGGCCACCAGCGTCTCGAGGCCGCGCCGGTGTTCCTGCAGCTCGGCGTCGACCCGGCGCAGCGCATGCGCCACCGCTTCCACCTCGCGGATGTCGGACGGAGGCAAGACCAGCGGCTCGCCGCTGCCCAGCCGCTCGGCGGGACCGGCCAGGCCCTGCACGGCGCGCGCGATCGAGCCGCCCAGGGCCCAGGCCAGGGCCAGGCTGATCGCCAGCAGTCCGGCGATCGCGGCCACGGTCTTGGCCATCGACTGCCCGAGCAGTTCGCCGGCTGCGTTGTGCGGATAGCGGATCGTCACCACCCAGCCGTGCGCCGGCGAGTGGGCGAAGGCCGCGAAGCCGCGCCCGCCGCCATCCTGCGGCAGTGCGACGGTGCCGGCGCTGCCCGACGTCACGGCCTTGGCCAGCGCCGGCTCCATCGGCAAGCCCAGGTGCTGGCCGCCATCGGCGCTGCGCGAGACGGTCAACAGGTGGCGGTCATGGATGCTGGCGATCCAGCCGTCCGGCAGGTGCTGGCTGTCGAGCAGCTCGGCCATGCGGCGCGGGCGCAGGTGCACTGACAGCACGAAGCGCACCTCGCCCTCGTGCCAGATAGGCACTTCGACCGACAGCGCGTACTGGCCGCCACCGTCCAGCCGGTGCAGGCCGGACGCCACGGTGTTGCCGGTCTCGGCCACGCGCCGGATATCGTCCTCGTTGCCGGTGCGCGGCAGCGGGACGCCGATGGGATAGCGTGTATTGATCAATGGCATGCCGTTCGGCAGGCTCAGTACGAAAGCCTGGGCCGGGAAGTCGGGCCGCAGCAGGCTCCTGGCGACCGCGTGGATGGCGACCATGTCGCCCCTGGCCATCATCGCCGTCGCGGCCAGGACCCGGGCCGCGGTCTCTCCACTCTGGATATCGCGGTCGACCGCCGCCGCCAGCACCTCGGCCACGGTCTGGGCATCGCGCGAGACGTGGTCGCGTTCGCGCAAGGCGGCATCGCGCGCCAGGGCGACGTAGCCGACCAGGATCGGCAGCGCGCATGCCAGCACCAGGATATAGAGCTTGGCGCGGATCGAGGGCAGCGAAAGACGGGCAAACGGCAAAGACGACTCCTGGTTTCAACACGGTAAAGGGCGCAAGGCGTCATGTTAGCTGGCCCCATCCATACCGCATAGCGGCGCATTTGATTGCCGCAGTGCATCGTCTTCACTCTGCAACATGGCGGAACGGCCATATTGCCGTTATGAAATGCGAAATAATCGTCGGTCGATGGCGGATTGTTACCATCAAGCGTAGGCAGCGAGGCGAAACCGCGACAGAATTGCAAGCCGGCGCGATGCCGATAATCACTATTGTTCCCTCAGGCATTAAAATCCCTCTTGCAAGAATTAACCCAAGGGATGGTATGGCAAGGCCAGAGAAAGTCCGCCTCGGCGAAGTGTTGATGCAGCAGAAACTGTTGAGCGAAGAGCAACTCCAGCAGGCGCTTGCCGACCAGAAGCGCACCGGACGCAAGCTGGGCCGTGTATTCGTCGAAAGCGGCTTCGTCACCGAAGACCAGATCTCGGGCGCGCTGGCGCGCCAGCTCGACATCCCTTACCTGAACCTGAAGTTCTATAACATCAACGCCGAGCTGGTGCGCCTGCTGCCCGAGACCGCGGCGCGGCGCTTCCGCGCGCTGGTGCTGGAAGACCGCAAGGAGACGATGCTGGTCGGCGTCTCCGACCCGACCGACCTGTTCGCCTATGACGAGATCGCGCGCCTGATCAAGAAGGGCGTCGAGCTGGCGGTGGTCAACGAGACCGAGGTGCTGGCGGCGATCGACCGCATCTACCGCCGCACCGGCGAGATCACGGGCCTCGCGCGCGAGGTCGAGGCCGACCTGGGCGACGTCTCGATCGACTTTGGCGCGCTGGCCGCCAATCCGGGGCTCGAGGAAGCGCCGATCGTCAAGCTGCTGCAATCGGTGTTCGACGACGCGGCCCAGGTGCGCGCCTCCGACATCCACATCGAGCCGCAGGAAGGGCGGCTGCAGATCCGCTTCCGCATCGACGGCGTGCTGCACCTGCAGACCGAGGCCGACCTCAAGGTCGCGACGCCGCTGGCGCTGCGCCTGAAGCTGATGGCCGATCTCGACATCTCCGAGAAACGCCTGCCGCAGGACGGCCGCTTCGCGGTCAAGGTGCGCAACCAGCGCATCGACGTGCGTATCTCGACCATGCCGACCCAGTACGGCGAATCGGTGGTCATGCGTCTCTTGAACCAGGTCAGCGCCAACCTGCGCCTGGATGCGATCGGCATGCCGGCGCGCCTGGTCGAGCGCTTTCGCGCCATCGTCGCCCGGCCCAACGGCCTGGTGCTGGTGACCGGGCCGACCGGTAGCGGCAAGACCACCACCCTGTACAGCGCCTTGTCGGAACTGAACTCGGTCGAGAAGAAGCTCATCACGGTCGAGGACCCGGTGGAATACCGCCTGTCGGGCATCAACCAGGTGCAGGTCAACGACAAGATCGAGCTGTCGTTCGCGCGCGTGCTGCGCTCGGCGCTGCGGCAAGACCCGGACATTGTGCTGGTCGGCGAAATGCGCGACCAGGAAACCGCCGCCATCGGCCTGCGCGCCGCGATGACGGGCCACCTGGTGCTGTCGACGCTGCACACCAACGACGCCGCCTCGACCCCACTGCGCTTGATGGACATGGGCGTGCCACGCTATATGGTGAGCGGCTCGCTGCAGGCGGTGCTGGCCCAGCGCCTGGTGCGCGTGATCTGCGAGAGCTGCACGGTCGACTACCAGCCGGCCGCCAACGAGACCGACTGGCTGCGCGCCGAACTGGGCGAACATGCCGCGACCACGCGCTTTTATCACGGCAAGGGCTGCTCGCACTGCAACGGCACCGGCTACCGCGGCCGCACCGGGGTCTACGAACTGCTGGAGATGACGCGCGCCGTCACCGACGCGGTCAACCATCCGGATCCGGGCCACTTCCTCAAGGTCGCCCACACCGAGATGCGCGGCGAGACCTTGCGCCGCCACGCGGTGAGCCTGGCGGTGCAGGGACGCTCGACGATCGCCGAGGCGATGCGGGTCAGTAACCAGATGGACGACTGATTTAACAGCCCATGCCATATTTCGCCTACAAGGGCCGCAACGGACGCGGCGAGCCGGTACACGGCGTGCTCGAAGGCGCCGATAGCGCAGCCGTGGCCGACCAGCTGTTCGGCAGCGGCGTCACGCCGATCGAGATCACGGTCACGCGCAAAGCCGCGACCAATGGCGGCCTGGGATGGCGCGAGCGCCTGTTCGAGAAGAAGGTCACGTCGATGGACGTGCAGTTGTTCAGCCGCCAGATCTATACGCTGCTCAAGTCCGGCGTACCGATCATGCGCGGCCTGGCCGGGTTGCAGGAGTCGGCAATCAGCAAATCGTTCGCGCGCGTGATCAAGGATTTGCGCGAGTCGCTCGACGCCGGGCGAGAACTGTCGGCCGCGATGATGCGCCACCCGCAATGCTTTTCGCCTTTTTACCTGTCGATGGTGAAGGTGGGCGAGATGACGGGACGGCTGGAAGAAGTGTTCCTGCGCCTGTTCGACCACCTGGAGTTCGACCGCGACATGCGCGAGCGGGTCAAGACGGCGCTGCGTTATCCGAGCTTCGTGGTGATCGCCATGATTATCGCCATGGTGGTGGTCAACATTTTCGTTATTCCGCAGTTCGCTTCGGTGTTCAAGTCGTTCGGCTCCGAATTGCCGCTGATGACGCGCATCCTGCTGGCGACGTCGGGGTTCACGGTCAAGTGGTGGCCGGCGCTGGCAGGTGTCGCGGCCCTTGGCTGGTTCGGCTTCCGGGCCTGGACCCGTACCGCGCAAGGGCGCCTGACCTGGGACCGCTACAAGCTGCGCCTGCCGATCGCCGGCAAGATTATCCACAAGGGCACGATGGCCCGCTTCGCGCGCAGCTTCGCACTGTCGATGCGCAGCGGGGTGCCGATCGTGCATGCGCTGACGGTGGTGTCGCAGACCGCCGACAACGCCTACCTGAGTTCGCGCATCGAGCAGATGCGCGACGGCGTCGAGCGCGGCGAGAGCATCCTGCGCACCTCCACCGCGGCCAACGTGTTCACGCCGATCGTGCTGCAGATGATCGCAGTGGGGGAAGAGACCGGATCGATCGACGACCTCATGGACGAGATCGGGCAGATGTACGAGCGCGAGGTCGACTATGAGCTCAAGACCCTGTCGAGCCAGATCGAGCCGATCCTGATCACCTTCCTGGGGGTGATGGTGTTGATCCTGGCGCTGGGAATTTTCTTGCCGATCTGGGACCTGGGACAGGCGGCGCTGCATCCGAAATGAGCGTGCTTGGAGTGCGCTGTTGCAAAAAGAACGCATCGGCTTGATCAAACTTAAACTTTCATCAACGAAACATTGCATTGCGGCGATCCTTTTGCTGTCACGACATCAAAGTTGCACATTCTCACGGTAGAATTGTTGCAGCAGTCGATACATATCAGGACGACCACTCGTCCCAATCATCGTTAGGAGAAAAAAGAAAATGAAGGTTCGTTTCAATAAAAATGCACAGAGTGGTTTCACCCTGATCGAACTGATCGTTGTGATCGTTATCCTGGGTATCCTGGCGGCGACCGCGTTGCCGAAGTTCGCCAGTTTGAGCGGCGATGCGCGCGCTGCCGCGTTGCAGGGGGCCAAAGGATCGATCAGCGCCGCGTCGGCGATGGTCCACGGTAAATGGCTGATCTCGAACGCGAACCCGATCGTGACCGAAGGATCTAATATCGCCATCGTTCTTGGTTACCCGGACGTGGCCACCATCAAAACGGCAGCAGGCCTTGCGGACACTGACTTCGACATCAGTACCAACGGACAGACCATGACCGTGCATCCGAAGAACTTGCCTGCTGCACTTGCCGAGACCTGTAAAGTCACCTATACCGAAGCGACCGCGGCGGTTGCCGCGCCGGCGATCGTGATCACGGCAAGTAAGTGCGAATAAGCTGCGCATGAACCCGGAAACAGGCGCTGCCAGTCAGCGCCTGTTTTGTTAGAGACGTTATATGGCCTTGCGGATGCGTTTGTTTAAGAGAGCGAAGAAATGGGATGGTTGGTTGTCCATCGCCATCGCGCGCGACGGCGTTGCCGTCACCGCCATTGAACGCGTCGCCAACGCCACTCCCATGCTGCGCCTGGCTGCGTTCGTTGCCGGTCCGGTTGGCGTCGAGACGATCGACAAGGTGGCGCGCCAAGGCCAGGCCGCCTCGCACCACGTCGTCACGCTGCTGTCCGGCGGTGAATACCAGATCCTCAACGTCGAAGCGCCGAACGTGCCGCGCGAAGAGCTGAAGACCGCCATCCGCTGGCGCCTGAAGGACCTCCTCGACTTCCCGGCGGCGGAAGCGACCATCGACGTGCTCGACATCCCCCTCGACGCCAATTCGCGCGCCCAGCAATCGATTTTCGCTGTCGCCGCCCGCAATACCGTGATCCAGCCGCGCCAGAAGCTCTTCCTCGACGCGAAAGTCGATCTGCACGCGATCGACATCCCCGAGATGGCCCAGCGTAATGTGTCGGCCATGCTGGAGCCGGAAGGGCGCGGCATCGCCATGCTGTCGTTCGGCGACGACGGCGGCCTGCTGACCGTGTCCTATCGCGGCGAGCTGTATCTGTCGCGCCGCTTCGACGTCACCCTGGCGCAGTTGCTGGAGCCGGACCACGAGCGCAAGCACCAGAGCTTCGACAAGATCACCCTCGAGCTGCAACGCTCGCTCGACCATTTCGAGCGCCAGTATTCCTTCATCAGCATCGCCAAGCTGGTGCTCGGACCGTCGCCCGTGAGCGGCCTGGACGAATACCTGTCGAGCAATCTGTACACGCCGGTCGAGACGCTCGACCTGGCCACGCTGTTCGACCTGTCGCGCACGCCCGAGCTGGCGGAAAAGGCGCAGCAGCAGCGCTTCTTTCTCGCGATCGGCGCCGCGCTGCGCGAAGGCGAGGGCTCATGAAGCAACAGATCAACCTGTTCAATCCGTCCTTCCAGCCGCAGAAGCAGGTGCTGTCGAGCGCCACCATCGCGCTGGCCGTGGGTGTCGTGATCGTCGGCATCGCCATCCTTGCCGTGGCCGGCAAGATGGAAACCGCTGAACTGCAGCAGCAGGCAAGCAGCGGCGCCACCCAGCTCGAAAAGCGCCAGGCACGCCTGGCCACGGCCAACCGCGAATTCACCCCGCGCCAGAAGGACGCCACACTGGAGACGCAGATCGCCGAGGCCAACTCCCAGCTGGCCGCGATGCGCCACATCTCCGGCGCGCTGTCGCGCGGTGAACTGGGCGACACCAGCGGCTTCGCCGGTTATTTCAAGGCGCTGGCGCGCCAGAGCGCGCAGGGCCTGTGGCTGACCGGCGTGACGGTCGGCGCCGGCGGCGCGCAGATCGGCATCAAAGGCCGCACGGTCGATCCGGCCATGGTGCCGGGTTACCTGAACCGCCTGACTCACGAGCCGCTGATGCGGGGTAAATCCTTCGCCAGCCTGCAGATCGGCGAGGCCGCGCCACTGCAGGTGCAGGATGCGGACGGCAAGCCCGCCATGCGCCCGGCGCCCTACATCGAATTCAGCCTGCAATCGGTGCCCGAGGAGCAGGGTAAATGAAAGAGCGGATCCTGATCCTGCGCGCGCGCATCGACGCGTTGTCGCTGCGCGAACGCGGCATGGTATGCCTGGCTGCGTGTGCGCTGCTGGCCTTCGCCGGCCACACCCTGGTGCTGGCGCCGATGGAAGCGGCCCAGGAAACGCTGCGCAGCCAGATCGCGCAGCAGCGCACCGAGATGGCGGCGATCGACGAGGCCATCACGGGCCGGGTGCAGGCTTTCCAGCTCGACCCCGATGCTGCATCGCGCGCGCGCCTGAATGCGCTGCGCCAGGAAATGGGCCAGCTCGGCGACCAGCTGCTGGCCATCGAGCACGGCCTGCTGCCGCCCGAGCGCATGGGACCCCTGGTCGATGGCATCCTGCGCGCCAACGGGCGCCTGAAACTGGTGTCGATGCGCACCTTGCCAGTCGAGCCGCTGGCAGACAAGCAGGCGCCTGCGCCAGCCGCGGCATCGGCATCGGCCGCCTCGCCCTTGCTATACCGCCACGGCATCGAAGTCACGGTGCGCGGCAATTATCTCGACATGGTCGACTACATGAGCGCACTCGATGCGATGCCGACCCGGATGTTCTGGGGCCGTGCCCAGCTCGACGTGGAGGAGTATCCCGCCGCGCGCCTGACGCTCACCCTGCATACCCTGAGCCTGGACCGACAATGGATGAAGCTGTGAAGAACCTGTTCCTGACCGCGCTGGCCTGCCTGGCGCTGGCCCAACCCGCCGCCGCGCAAGCGCTGCTCGACCCCACCCGTCCGCCGCCGGGCATGGACCGGATCGCCCCGAAACTGGCCGCCGACGACGATGCGCCGCGCTTGCAGTCGGTGCTGATCGCGCGCCATGCGGGTGGCCGCCATGTTGCGGTGATCGACGGCGAGACGGTGCGCCTGGGCGAGCGCTTCAAGGGCGCGCGCGTGGCCCGCGTCAGCGCCAACGAGGTCGTGCTGGTGCGCGGCGCCGAACGCCAGGTGCTGCGCATGGACGCACCGCTGCCCGGCATGACGCCGGCCGCCAAATGACAAGGCAATCCATCATGACCAAGCTTTTCGCGACTCCCTGCGCGCTGGCGGCGGCGCTGTTCCTGGCCGGCTGCCAAAGCGCTCCGCCGAACGCCACCTATGACGCCATCGCCCAGGAGATGGCCAAGGCCAACGCCCAGCCGGCGCCACGGCCGGCGGTCGACGATGCGGTGGCCAATGCGCTGCTGCCGCCGGCAGCGACCCTGGCCAGCCAGCTGCCCAAGGCCCGGCCGGCGCTCGAGGAGCGCTTCAATGTGGCCTTCAACAACGTGCCCGCGCAGCAGTTCTTCCGCTCGATCGTGGCCGGCACCCGCTATAACATGCTGGTGCACCCTGATGTGAGCGGCAATATCAGCGCCAACCTGAAGGACGTGACCCTGGTCGAGACGCTGGAAGCAGTGCGCGATATGTACGGCTACGACTACAGGATCGACGGCGCGCGCATCAGCATTCGCCCGCTGACCATGCAGACCCGCATGTTCCAGGTGAACTACCTGACCGCCAGCCGGAGCGGGATGTCGAACACGCGCGTGTCCTCGACCTCGGTCGCCGATGCCGGCAACAATGGTAATAACGGCGGTAACAATGGCGGCGGCAACAGCGGTGGCATGGGGCAGGGCTTCGGCAACCAGGACGGGCAGAACGGCCAGAACGGCAACAACCAGAACGGCCAGCGCCAGCTCAACAGCACCGACGTCCAGACCCGCTCCGACAACGACTTCTGGAAAGACCTGAAGGAATCGATCATTGCCATCGTCGGCACGCTCGAGGGCGGGCGCAGCGTGGTGGTGAGCCCGCAGTCCGGCGTGCTGGTGATCCGCGCCATGCCCGACGAATTGCGCAACGTCGACGCCTACCTGAAGGCGACCCAGCTGTCGGTGGACCGCCAGGTGATCCTGGAGGCGAAGATCCTCGAAGTGGAGCTCTCCGACAGCTTCCAGAGCGGCATCAACTGGGCCTCGTTCGCCTCGTTCCGCGGCGGCACCGCCAACCGCGTCTCGGGCGGCATGATCTCGCCCGGCGCGAACCTGGCGCCGCTGCCATACAACGGCGGCCAGCCGGCCCCGATCAACAACGGCTCGGGCCTGGCGGCCAGCACCGGCTTTTCGCTGTCGAACGCGGCCAGCGCGGCCGGTTCGCTATTCGGCTTCGCCTTCCAGACCAATAACTTCGCGGCGCTGATCACCTTCCTGGAGTCGCAGGGCAGCGTGCACGTGCTGTCCAGCCCCCGCATCGCGGCGATCAACAACCAGAAGGCTGTGCTCAAGATCGGCACCGACGAATTCTTCGTCACCGGCATCACCAACAACATCAACACCAGCAATAACAGCACCATCGTCAGCCCGAGCGTGACGGTGCAGCCGTTCTTCTCCGGCGTGGTGCTGGACGTGACGCCGCAGATCGACGACAAGGGCAACATCCTGCTGCACGTGCACCCTTCGGTAAGCCAGGTCACGACCGTCAACAAGGACGTCGACCTGGGCTCCGGCGGCACGCTGCGCCTGCCGCTGGCGGCGTCGAGCACCTCGGAGCTCGACAGCATCGTGCGCGGCCGCGACGGCCAGGTGGTCGCCATCGGCGGCCTGATGCGCCAGGCCTCGAGCGGCGACACCGACCAGTTGCCGGGCGCCGACAAGATCCCGCTGCTGGGCAATCTGTTCCGCAACAAGGCCCGCATGAGCCAGAAGCGCGAGCTGGTGGTGCTGATCAAGCCGACCATCGTCGAAGGGGCGAGCGACTGGAGCCAGGACATGCTGGACGCCGGCCGCCGCATCGAACAGCTCGACCCGCGCAGCCGCGGCCGTACCCTGGGCGCGGACTGATGTACGCGACGCACTTCGGCCTGCGCGAGCTGCCGTTCGGGATCACGCCCGACACCAGCTTCTTCTTCGGCAGCCCGCGCTCGCAGGAAGCGCTGAACACGCTGCTGGTGGCCACGCGCGGCGGCGAAGGCTTCATCAAGATCACCGGCGAAGTCGGCACCGGCAAGACCCTGTTGTGCCGCAAGTTCATGGCCACGCTGGGCGAGGGCTTCGTCACCGCCTATATCCCGAACCCCTACCTGGAGCCGCGCACCCTGATGCTGGCGCTGGCCGACGAACTGGCCATCCCGCTCGAGCGCGACGTCGACCAGCACCAGCTGCTCAAGGCGATCAACCTGCGCCTGCTCGAGCTGGCCGGCCAGGACTTGCGCGTGGTGCTGTGCCTCGACGAGGCGCAGGCAATTCCGGTCGAGAGCCTGGAGGCGCTGCGTCTCTTGACCAATCTCGAGACCGAGAAGAGGAAGCTCCTGCAGATCGTCCTGTTCGGCCAGCCGGAACTGAACCGCAAGCTCGAACTCGACGCGATCCGCCAGTTGGCCCAGCGCATCACCTTTCATTATCACCTTGGTCCCCTGAGCCGCGACGACCTCGATTTCTACGTGGCGCATCGCCTGCGCGTGGCCGGCTTCGACGGCGCGCGCCTGTTCACTGGCGCGGCGATCCGTGGCCTGTATAAAGCCAGCGGCGGCGTGCCACGCCTGGTCAACATCATGGCGCACAAGGCGCTGATGCTCAGCTACGGCCAGGGCAAGCAGCAGGTGGCCGGCAGCCACGTGGCGATCGCCGCGCGCGATACGGTGGGCGTGACGCGCACGATCTGGATCTGGCTGCTAGGGGGCGCCGTCGTCGCCGGCGCGGCGGGCGGCCTGGCCTGGGCGTTCGCGTTATGAGTCTGATTAACAAGATGCTGCAAGACCTCGATGCGCGCGCCGGCCAGCCCGGCGCCACGCCGCTGCCGGCCGACGTGCGCTTGCCGCCGGCGCCCGAGCCGCGGGGACAGTGGATGCGTGGCGCGCTGGCGGGTGGGGCGGTGATCGCCGTCGCCGCGGCCGGCGTGATCGGCTGGCGGATGGCGGGCGAACAGCCGCCGCCAGTGGCGGTGGCCCCGGCGGCTCCCGTTGCGCCTGCCGCTCCCGCGCCGAAGGCGGTGCTGGTCGAGATGCCGGCGGCCGCGCCGGTGCAGGTGGCCGATGTCGCTCCACCGGCGCCGATCGTGCCGGCGCCGGAACCGGAACCGGAACCGGAACCCGAGCCGGCGCCGCCACCGTCGAAGCCAGCGCCTGCGCTGCGCAAGCCGGCCCCATCCAAGCCGGCGCCGGCAGCGCAAGGCCGGGTCGAGACGTCGCCGCAGCGTGCAGAGAATGCCTATCGCCGCGCGCTGCTGGTGCTGGAAGACGGACGCGTGACGGAGGCCATCGCGACCCTGCAGGCCGGATTGCGGATCGATCCGAAGCATGAACCGTCGCGGCAGACGCTGGTGGGACTGCTGATCGAAGCGGGACGGACCGACGAGGCGATGCGCCAGTTGCAGGCGGCGCTGGCGCTCGATGCCCGTCAACCGTCGATGGCGATGCTGCTGGCGCGCCTGCAGCTGGAGCGGGGCGGTCCCGCGCTCGACACCCTGATGCGCACCCTGCCGCATGCGGCCGGCAATGGCGAATACCACGCCTTCCTGGCCGGCGTGCTGCAGCGCGAAGGTCGTCATCGCGAAGCGGCCGAGCACTACCAGGCCGCGCTGCGCACGGCGCCGGGCAATGGCGTGTGGTGGATGGGCCTGGGCATTTCGCTGCAGGCCGAGAAGCGCGATCCCGATGCGGTGGCGGCGTTCTGGCAGGCGCTTGGCAGCGGAACGCTGTCGCCCGAGTTGGCGGCCTTCGTCGAGCGCCGTTTGGGGCAGCTCGAGCGCTAGCGAGTGTCTGACTGGGTTGAGAGGAGCCGCAGAATAATTGTGGTGGCCTACTCCTCCTCACCGTGCCTAGATTTCCCACCCGGCGTTGACATCAAGAAGTCCCGCCTGCTTACGGCGGATCGCTGCGCCTTGTGCGACTATCGGGTTTCAGCCGCACGGTTTTGAAGGTCCCTCGCGAAAACTCCAACCGCATCCTGCAGCATGCCGTTTTGCGGTAGCGAATCGGTGTACGCTTTCGCGCGCACCAGCAACTGCTCTAACGGCTCGTGCTCGTGTGTGTCTTGCATCAGCTGCTTACCTTCGGGACTGGTGAACACCGCCAGAATCTTGCGCGGATCGGTCGCGGGGGCTGCTAGTCGGTTCAGGACGATCTCGCCGTAGTCACGGCCTGTCAAGCCGGATTCGATGCTGGCGACTGCATTGATCCAGTAGCTGTAGCGGATGGAATCGCCGAGGCCGAAGTTGTCCAGCGCCATGGGGAAGCTGGGTTCGCGCGCGGCGAGCAGCGCCAGCAAGCGTTTCTGGGTGCCGGAATTGAGCTGGCCGACAGTGGACGGGCTATCGAAGGTTGAAGCAAGAATCTCTTCTCCGAGCGCGTTGTTCTGACCTTCCATCTCTGCCAGCATACGCGCCTGTTCATCAGCCGGAGCAAATCGCAGGCCATGGGCGAGCTCGGCGAAATAGCTGTCGTCACTGATCAACTTTTCGCTGCGAGCACGCTGGAGCACCTGATACCGGTCCGCAGCATAAACTAGCCGGGAATATGCGAACAGCGCCGTTGTGGCAACACGCGGATTCGGCGAATCGATCAGTGCTTTGATGTCTCGTTCAATTAACAGGTTATTCGCACTGCGCGCTCCAGGGACGTGCATAGTGGCAAGTAGGCTGATAAGTGTGGACTTTTCTTCTCCAATCCGGCTTTTTGCCAGACTCTGTCTGATTATATTGAAACTTGACTCGTTCACGGGGAGTCTCTTATTCAAAACGGTGATCAGAATATCCTGATTGTGCATTGCGCCAGGAGGAGATTTTTGGTAGAGCTGCAGTAGCTCCGGGACCGACTTTCTCGCAAGCTCTTCCATCGACTGTGCAACAGCCATGCCCGTAACACTCGTGCACATGCCAAAGACAGAGCAAAGAATTGCCACTTTTCGCAAAGCTCTCATCGAATTATTCATGGTGCGCTCCCTTGGTTAGCGATATGCTTTCAAGCGGTCGAAGACCAGCTTTGGATTCTTGTCCTCGACATACGCAAAACGTGTGATGAATGTTCTCCATCTGTTCACGGCTGGGCTGACCGATGCGTAGGGACGATGCTCTGGCCATGATGCAGACGGCCGTCAGGCATCAGGATACTCTGTGCGAATAATGGTGTACCAACCAGGCAGGCGGACGCCAACAGTACCGCCCGGGGAAATCGGTGGAGTTTCGCTAATGTGCCAAGGTAATTCATTATCATCCTCTCACAGTGATATCAATTGCCCGTCTCACCTACCCGTTGCCAAGCCCCGAAAACCCCGTCTAATTTGCAGACGAGTTCGATAGCCTGAGGGCTCAGCTCGAAAGGCGGTCGTTGGACATTAGAGGAATCAGAAGTAGCGGCGTCGAGATAGGTCATTGGTCTTATGCTGGCCCGCATGACACCGATCTAAAGGGATGGCGCCATATTGGTATCATCGTCGATCCACCCTAGCCATATTGTGACCAGGTCGACTCGTCCGCTGTGTGGCATGCCCATTCGCGTCGGCCGCCCCCTGGCTAGCGCGGCCGGCCATTCATGTTGTTGTGATAGCATCGCCGGGTTCGCTTCATCCCTGGCATTTATTTGCAAACTCACGTGGTCACATCGATGCAGTTCGTCCCTCCAGCGGCGCCATGGCGCATGCGCATGGCGTTATCGCTGTCCGTGCTGCTTCACGTGCTGCTGTTGAGCATTCCCATCCAGGGGGATGTCTTCGGGCTCTCCGGCCTGCGCCTTCCCTGGCAAGAGCGGCGTCTTGCCGCCAGTGACCTGCAGATCGTGCTGACGCCCGCACCAACCGCCGCCCCTCCTGCACCCGCTGTGGCGCCACGGCCGCTCCCGCTTCCAGCAACCGAACCTGCACCCGCCCCGCGCGAGCGGCCGGCCGCAGCGCCGCCAGGCAGGGCCGAACCCAAGCCCAACCCCAAACCCGACCTCAAACCTGAACCGGACCGGCAAGCCGCCGAGCAGTCGCGCCAGGTGGAACTGATCGCGCTCGCGCGCGAGCGGGCCGACCGAGAGGCAAGCGCGCGCGTGGAGCTCGACCGGATCGCGGCCGAGCGGCGGGAAGCGGCGCGGCAGGAACAGGATAGGCGCGACGCGCTGGCCCGCCTGGAGGAAGAACACGCCGCTGCGGCGCGTCTCGAGGCCGAGCGTCTTGAACTTGAGCGTCTTGACGCCGTGCGGCGCGAGCAGGAGACTGCGCGTCTCGAGGCTGCGCGTCTCGAGGCTGCGCGCCAGGAAGCCATCCAGCAAGAACAGGCGCGCCAGGAGCAGGCCAGGCTGGAGGAAGCCCAGCGCGAGCAGGAGCGGGCAAGGCAGGCACAGGTCCAGGCCCAGGCCAGCCAGGCACCGGTGCAGCAGGGACCTGTCGACCGGGGCCAGGCCGCGCAGCTGGCGCCGCGCGCCGAACAGCTGCGCGCGATCGCCGAGCAGCTGGCCCGCGAGTCCGCCGGACGCGACCGCGCAGGCACCGCGCCGGGTGTGCCACCGCCCACGGTCAGCGGCCTGCGCCGCGGCTGGCTGTTCGGACGCTCCGACCCCAACCAGGACATGGTCCAGTATGCGCAAGCCATGGGCCGCAAGATCGAGTTGAACCGGACGCTGGACATGGTGCGCGAAGCGGTGAAGCAGCCGCATACGCAGCCGGTCGTGACGGTGGCGGTGCGCGCCGACGGCTCCGTGGAAAAGATCACCTTCGAGACCTCGAGCGGGGTGGCGGCGATCGATGACGGCATCCGCAAGATCATCGCGAGCCAGGCGCCTTACGGCCCATTCCCGCCGGCGCTGGCGCGGCAGTACGACGTGGTCGAGATCCGCCGTACCTGGCTGTTCGACGTCGCCGTGCGCTTGCAATAATTACTTCTCAAGTTGCTTGACAAGAACCCCGGAGTGATCCTAAAGTGATATCACTTTGATGCTACTTACCTGAGGGGTGTCCACGATGAATGCAGCACACACGCGCCGCGAATCGGCGTTTTCTTCGGCGAATGGCTACCTGGCGGCCGGCGCCGGGATCGTCTTGCTGCTGACGTCCTTCTATCTGCTCAAGAGAATGGCCGAGTCCTCCGACGGCCTGGTCTTCCTGCTCGGCGCCGTGGTGGTGGGATTGGCCGGCCTGCTGTGCCTGGGCGGCCTGTACATGCTGCAGCCGAACGAGAGCGCGATCCTGACCCTGTTCGGCAAGTACATCGGCACCGACCGCAGCGAGGGCCTGCGCTGGGCTTTCCCGTTCTACGTCAAGCGCCGCCTGTCGCTGCGCGCCCGTAACTTCAATGCGCCGACGCTCAAGGTCAACGACAAGCGCGGCAACCCGGTGGAGATCAGCGCGGCGGTGGTCTGGCGCGTGCGCGACACCGCGCAAGCCGTGTTCGAGGTGGACGACTTCGAGCGCTATGTCTCGATCCAGGCCGAGGCCGCGCTGCGTCACCTGGCATCGCAATATGCCTACGACGAAGGCGAAGACCTGGCCCCGGGCGAGACCACGCTGCGCGCCGGCATGGACGTGGTGGCCGATACGCTCAAGGGCGAGCTGCAGGCGCGCTTCGAGGCGGCCGGCGTCGAGGTGCTCGACGCCAAGCTGACCCACCTGGCCTATGCCGCAGAGATCGCCCAGGTCATGCTGCGCCGCCAGCAGGCCGAGGCGATCATCAGCGCCCGCGCTAAAATCGTGCATGGCGCCGTGAGCATGGTGGAGACGGCGCTGAAGGGCTTGTCCGAGCGCGGCATCGTCGAACTCGACGACGAGCGCAAGGCGGCGATGGTCAGCAATCTGCTGGTCGTGCTGTGCTCGGACAAGGAAACCCAGCCGATCGTGAACACCGGCACCCTGTACAACTAGCAGCGAAACGGCATGGCAAGTCCCGGCAAAAAAGCGTTCCCCCTGCGGATCGATCCAGCCCTGTGGGAGGAATTGCAGCGTCTCGCTGCGCGCGACCTGCGCAGCGTGAACGCACAGATCGAGTTCCTGCTGCGCGAGAGCCTGTCGCGCCGCGGCGTGAAACTCAGGGAAGCGAACAGCGGAAACGATGGAGCGCAAGATGAAACATAATTCGAACGGTGGCCTGGTGTATTCCACCGAGAGCGGGCGCATGTGCCCCGAATGCCGGCAGCCGGTCGCCGCCTGCGCTTGTTTGGCCAGGACGCCTGTCATCGGCGACGGCGTGGTGCGGGTGTCGCGCCAGTCGAAGGGGCGGGGCGGCAAGACGGTCACCTTGGTCAAGGGTGTGGCGCTCGATCCGCTCGCGCTGGCGCTGCTGGGCAAGCAGTTGCGCACGGCCTGCGGCACCGGCGGCACCGTCAAGGATGCCGTGATCGAAGTGCAGGGCGATCACTGCGATGTGGTGATCGCGGCGCTCGAACGGTTTGGTCACCATCCCAGGCGCAGCGGCGACTGAGTCCAGTCCGGGCTTTCCTTCATTCAGATCTTCCGGCGTCTTTGGCACAAGCTGTCGTTGACGCACAAACGCTTCAATTGAACATCCGCAGGCGTGCAAATTGAAGCATTACGCGTCATTCCAACCTCGCAGATTATCCCTGAATTACCCGAATTGAATTGATACGAGCTGAAGCGACAAAAGGCGTCGCATTATCGAAAAAACGTAGTCCTGTTGCTTCCACCCAACGATAATTGCGCGTTCGATTTTTTGTTCAATATCTTTCGCCATATGTATTAAAATTTCCTCCGCGAAATACACGGATGAAATGGCGGAATGCGCAACGCATTCCTTGCCGGCACCGGTAACTCGTCATTACCAATTACCGACGTCATCGTGAGCACAGCCATTTCAGAGCCGGGTAGCACGGCGCCCCCACCTCCGTACGAGTTGCGTACGCCACGCATTACCCTGGCGGATGACCTGATCCTGGCAGCGGAGACCTACCGCATGTTCGAGGAAGCGATTGGGGCCATGCGCCATCACAAGACGGTTTACACCGATTGGGGTTTCGGCGCGGTCGATCCGACCGGCCGCAATATGATCCTCAATTTATATGGTCCGCCGGGCACCGGGAAAACCCTGGCGGCGGAAGCGCTGGCCGGTACCCTGAAGCGTCCATATTTACATATCGGTATTTCGGAAATCGAAAGCAAATATGTCGGAGATACTGCGAAGAATATTTCTGCTGCTTTTACGTTGGCGGCCCGCGAGGGCGCCATCCTGTTTTTCGACGAGGCCGATACCTTGCTCGGCGCGCGTCTTTCCTCGGTAACCCAGGGCATCGATAACGAAATCAATGCGATGCGCTCCACTTTGCTGATCGAACTCGAGCGATTCGAAGGCGTAGTGGTGTTCGCCACCAATTTTGCCAAGAACTACGACAGCGCATTCGTCAGCCGGATTCGCTATCACATCGAATTCAAGCTTCCCGATCTCGGCTGCCGCGAGCGGCTCTGGCAACGCATGCTGGTGCCCGGGGTACCGTTGGCTGAAGACCGCGATGGGCTGATAGCGCGCTGCGCGGAAGCGTCCGAGGGGCTGTCGGGGCGCGAGATCCGCACGGTCTTGCGCACCGCGTTCCCCCGCGCGATCGTCGAGTCGCCACTCGAGCCCGTGGTCCGCTGGAGCCATCTCGACACTGCTATCGGCGACATCCGGGCGGCCAACGCCAATGTCGGCAAGTCGCGACGCCCCGCAAGTAGTGCCAGCGCCAGCGCTGGCATCGATGCGACGCGGCAGGTGATGGGTTTTTCAGACTAATTTCATTGTATTACACACCAATTAACAGGGACACGGAATGGGTTTCTTCAGCAGCTTGGGTAGCTTCGTCAGTTCGGCAGTCAGTTCGGTCGCCAGCGCCGCCAGTTCGGCCTGGAGTGCGGCCAAGGAATGGGCCGGCGCCGCGATGGGCTGGATGGCCGAGAAGGCCGAGGGCTTCGTCGATGGCGTCAAGAAGGCGTGGCAGGTGGTCAAGCCGCATATCGACAAAATCCGCATGGGACTGCGGGCGGCAGCGGAGGCTGTCCCCATCCCGTGGCTGAAAACGGCACTTTCCATGCTCGACAAGGGGATCGGCGCCTTGACCGCCTTCGAGAATTCGCCCATCGCCAAGAAAGTCGACGCGGCCATCAAATGGTCGATCGAAATGGCCAAGCGCTGGCAGGCGGGCCGCAAGCAAACGGAGGCGCAGGCCGAGGCACAGGAGATCGACGACCTGCTCGACGAGACCGAACTGGCGCAAGCCAAGCGGCACCAGGAGACCTTCCGCTTCGCCGAGCGCGAGGTGGTGCCTGAGGAACAGCGCCACCAGATGGAGCTGGCGGCGGCGATCAACGATTTCGAAGTCGCCAAGGCCGATATGGCCAAGGCGATCGCGGCCGGGCCCGCCGATTTCGAGCACTACCTGCGCCTGCGCGCCACGCAGAAGCTGATGAAGATGGCTGACAAGGCTTTCCGCGCGGCGCAGTCGGTGGACGACCTGAGCGCCGACGACCTGTTCCTGGTGCGCATCGCCTCCGACCTGATCAAGGACAAGCCCGAATTGAGCAGGGAGGCGGCTGCACGTCTCGACCGGCTCTTGACCGAGCGCTACAACAAAAAGCTGCAGCCGTTCGTGTTCGAAGAACTTGTGGCGTCCTGGGCCAAGCGCGCTGAGGCGCTCGGGAACCAGTGGAGCCTGGACAACCTTGTCCATGCCAAAGACACCATGCTGCTCAAGAACCTGACCATCGCACGCGATATCCAGGGCGAGTTATCGCCGGAAGAAGCAGCGATGCTGGCCGAGCTCGAGCAGCGCGTGCCGCAGGAGAAGGGCAAGCTCGATGCGCTGGCGCAGAACCAGCGTGACATCCAGCGCTATGTCGGCGCTGCGGAAGGCTTCCTGCAGTTACTGGAAAAGACACCTGAGCAACTGGAGGCCGAAGACCGTGACTTCCTGCAGGAAGACGGCCCGGCGGTGGGCAAGCTCCTGATCGAATGCGCCGACAAGGAGATCGCCTTCAACCAGTTGAGTGATGAGGAAAAGGCCCTGATCAACGACTTCGCCAACGCCTTCCGCAAGGATTCCCAGCAGCGCATGAAGGAAATCCTGGAGGTGGCAGCATGAGCCCGGGCGATATCGTCAGCTTCCTGATGCCGCAGTTGGACGATCCGCTGCAGCTCGTTTTCTTCAGCATCATCGTGTTCATGATGGGCCTGACCATCGTCAGCACACACCGTCACGCGCAGCCGGCGGCCTGGGAACGCAAATGGAACCGCGGCACGCCCGACGACACGAAGGACGACCTGGACATCGAGCATGGCAGCGTGACCGATCTGTGGCATGCCGTTGCCACCAGCCCGGAGAAACTGGCCGAGATCATGCCGGGGTTGCTGCTGGTGGTCGGCCTGCTTGGCACCTTCCTCGGGCTGGGAATGGCGCTCAATCATGCGTCGAGCATCCTCGGCCAGGCCGACCTGGCCGACGCCGGCGCCGCCGCCAGCAGCATGCAGAATCTGCTTGGCATGCTGCAGGGGCTGGGCACGAAATTCAAGACCTCGACCTGGGGCATTCTCGGCTTCGTGCTGCTCAAGATCTGGAGCGAAGTGACGCGCTTCGAGGAAAAGCGGCTGACCTGGGTGATCGGCAAGGTCAAGGCGGAGCTGGAACACCGCAAGCACGCCAAGGCCGCAGCCGACCAGGCCAAACAGGACGTCCTGTTCTCCAATATCGGCCGCGTCGCAACCAAGATCGTCGATGGCATGTCGACCCAGTTCGCCACGCTGATCAAGAGTGACCAGCAACTGCACCTGCAAACCTTGCAGCAACTGAACAGCCTGGAGCAGGTCAGCCAGGGCGTGCGCGCTGAACTCGAGCAGGTGCGTGCCGAGAGCCAGGCCACGCGTGTCGCCATGAGCGACTTCACCCAGGGCACGCAGCACGTGGTCGAGAGCATGGGCCAGGCCGCGCAGCGCATGGCCGATGGCGCCGACAAGGTCGGCGCCGGCGCCGAGCAGTTGCTGGATGCGATCCGGACCTTCGAGCGCCAGTTCAAAGACGTGCTCGATAATGTGCGCCTGGATTTGGGCAAGGCAATCCAGGACATGAGCGCCCAGGCCAGGGATACCCTGGAGCGCGGCAGCGCGCAGCTGGGCGACGCCACGCGCGAGATCTCGACCGCGCTGGGCGAACTGTCGAAGGATACCAAAGAGACGATGGGCGAGGTGAGGAACTCGATCGGTCAGTCGCTCGACATCCAGAACACCACATCCCGCAAATTCATTGTGACGAGTGACGCCCTGACGGAGAACATCCAAGCGACCACCAGCATCGTCAACAACATGGCCGACTCGATCAAGGAAGGCCTTGATTCGGTCGCCAGTGCCACCCTCAGGACGAAGAATGTTGCGACAGCGGCGACGAAATCGTCCGAATCGACCGAGCGCCTCGTCGCTCAGCTGCAATCGCTGCCAGAGTCGCTGAAACCGCTGACGTCGCTGGCGGACGAGCAGAAGTCGCTGGTGGCCGCGCTGGCGCCGGTATCCGGCATCGCCGAGGTCCAGCGCCGCATGCTCGACCTGCTGCAGGCGATGCAGGCTGAAAGAACGGCGGCCGCCGCCGCGGCGGCGCCGACGCAGCCAGAACCTACGCCAATCGGATAAGCCATGAAAGACAAGCCGAGTGAATGGGTCGCCATCTCCGACCTGATGGCGGGGGTGCTCGCGGTCGTGATGCTGTTGCTGGTGGTGTCGGTGCTGCAGAAAAGCGCCAGCGCCATGCAGCACCAGGCCGAACTGGCGGCGGCGAAGGGTACCCGCGGTGAAGCGGTGGCCCGGGTCGCCGAAGCCGTGAGCGAGATGATCGGCAAGCGAGGCGCAGCCGGGTTGATGACGTTCGACGCGCGCACCAACCGGTGGTTGCTCAATGACGGTGTGTTCGAGCGTGGCAGCGCATGCCTGAAGTCCGATGTCATCGCCGAGGTGGCGGCTGTGCGAAACCAGATCGGACAGTTCCTGACCAATAATCCGACCGCCCGCATCCTGGTGGAAGGGCATACCGACAATATCCCGGTGGGCCACGCGGTTACCGACCAACAGCGCTTCTGCACGGTATACGACGACAACTTCACGCTGTCCGCCGCCCGGGCGCGTGAAGCGCGCAAGGCCCTGGTCGGCAATCTTGACCAGCAGGTGGCGCGCCGGGTGGTCGTGGCGGGCTATGGCGATTCGCGTCCGCTGCCGGGAATCAATCCGTCGGACTCGAAGAATCGCCGGGTAGAGGTACAATTCGTGGTCGACGTGGAAGAGCCGAGCGATACCGCACCGGTCACGGTCGCGAGCAGGGCGCAGCGGGGTTGATGGCGGAAGGGCCGGCCCGCGCGCCGGTCGTCCTGTTTGCCAATCTGAAAAACTCAAGGCGAGCCGATGGCCAGACCCCTGATCTCCCAGCAGTATGTGTCGCAGGTACGCCTGAAGCGGGACGCCATTCCGGGCTTCGACCGCTATCCATTCTCCTTGCCCGCGGTGCGCCACCTCGACGCGCTTGAACTACACCCAAAGGTCACCTTCGTGGTGGGAGAGAACGGCTCGGGCAAGTCGACGCTGCTCGAAGCCATCGCCGTCGCCTACGGCTTCAATCCCGAGGGCGGCACCAGGAATTTCGGCTTCAGCACGCGCCAGTCGCACTCGCCCCTGTACGAATACATCCGCTTGTCGAAGGGCGTGAGAAGCCCGCGGGATGGTTTTTTCTTCCGCGCCGAGAGCTTCTTCAACCTGGCCACCGAGATCGAGCACCTCGATCGCGAACCCTCCGGCGCGCCGCGCATCGTCGATTCCTACGGCGGCAAATCGCTGCACGAACAATCGCACGGCGAATCGTTCTGGGCCCTGGTGATGAATCGCTTCGGGGGCCGTGGCTTCTACGTGCTCGACGAGCCGGAAGCCGCGCTGTCGCCGCAGCGCCAGCTGGCGCTGCTCAGCCGCATCCACGAGCTGGCCAACGACGATTCCCAGTTCATCATCACCACCCACTCGCCGATCCTGATGGCCTATCCGGATGCCTGGGTGTATGAATGTTCGGCGGCAGGCATACAGCGCGTGCACTACCAGGATACCGAGCACTTCCAGGTCATGCACGACTTCGTCGTGAACCCCGAGCGCATGCTCGACATCCTGCTGGACCGGACGCGCGACGGGCGCTAGGGCAGCCATGTGCTAAAGTGACATGATTGCTGGTGCAGAACGCAGCCAGCGCGTATTCCCCCGGTCTAAGCGACCCAAATAATAAACCCCGGGTGTCCCATGAATCTGTTTGAACATTTGGCTGTCCTGGCGCTGCTGGTGCTGGCGGCCGGCTTCCTGTCGCTGACCGAGATTGCGCTGGCAGGCGCACGCAAGATCAAGCTGAAACTGCTGGCCCAGGCGGGCGACGAGCGCGCCCAGAAGGTCATGGCGCTGCAGGCCCAGTCTGCCGACTTCTTCGCCGTCTCGCAACTGGGCCTGAACGCCATCGCCATCCTCGGCGGCATCCTGGGCGAGGGCGCCTTGCGGCCGTTCTTCCTGGACTGGCTGTCGCTGTTCTACAGCGGTCCGGGCCGCGACAACGTGGCCTTCGCGCTTTCTTTCGTTTTCGTCACGACCCTGTTCGTGCTGTTCTCGGACCTGATGCCCAAGCGCCTGGCGATGATCGCGCCCGAGACCACGGCGATGGCGGTGATCCGCCCGGTGCTGTTCGTGATCCGCCTGTTCAGTCCATTTTCCTGGGTGCTGAACAAGATCGCCAATATGCTGTTCCGCCTGTTCGGGGTGGACATGACGCGCGAAGACCGCATCACCTTCGACGAGATCTCGGCCGTCGTCGAGGCTGGCGCGCAGGCCGGCGTCTTGCAGAAGCAGGAGCAGCACTTCATCGAGAACGTGTTCGAGCTCGAGTCGCGCACGGTGACGTCGACCATGACCACCCGCGAGAACGTGGTGTTCTTCGACCTGACCGAGCCCGAGGAAAGCATCCGCCAGAAGATCGCCAATCATTCGCTGTCGAAGTTCCCGGTGTGCGACGGCGTGATCGACCGCGTGGTCGGCTATGTCGATACGCGCGACATCCTGGTGCGCCTGCTGAGCAAGCAGACCAAGTTCCAGCTGAGCGAACTGACCATCCGCACGGTGCTGATGATCCCGGACAGCCTGACCTTGTCCGAGATGCTCGACCGCTTCCGATCGAGCAAGGAAACCTTCGCGATCGTGATCAACGAATACGCCTTCGTGGTCGGTGTGATCACGCTGAGCGACATCATGGTCACGGTCATGGGCCGCTGGGGCAGCCCGCTCGAAGCCGACCAGCAGACCTTGCAGCGCGACGATGGCTCGTGGCTGATCGACGGCAGCACGCCGGTGGCCGACATGAAGCGGGTGCTCGACCTGCAGTCTCTGCCCGAGGAGGATCGCTACGAAACGGCGGCGGGCTTCATGATGTATATGCTGCGCAAGGTGCCCAAGCCGACCGACAGCGTAGAGCATGAGGGCATGCGTTTCGAGGTGGTCGACGTCGACCACTACCGGATCGACCAGTTGCTGGTCAAGCGCCTGGAACGCGCCGATACCTCGCCGCTGTCGGTGAGTTCGCTGACGGACTAGCGGACTGGCGGCTGAGCCGTGCGTCAATATATCGGGCGCTTTGGTAGCCTGTGGTGATCCGGCTCGCTCCTTGAAGCGAGCCGCTTCCAACTTACAGGAGCCCGCTATATGTCTAACCTGCTTTCTTCGATCCTGATCGGCGCCGTCGCCAGCGCGCGCTCGATGACACCCATGGCCACCATCGCCACCGCGCGCCTGGCCGGCCGCGGCACCTCGGGCGAACTATTCCTGCTGGACCGACCGACCTTTAAATATGGCGCGCTGGCGATGGGCGTTGGTGAGCTGTTCGGCGACAAGATGAAGAGCGCGCCCGATCGCACCGTCTTTCTGGGCCTGCTGGCGCGCGTGATGAGCGCGGGCATCGCCGGCGCGGCGCTGGCGCCGAAGGGCAGGGAAAAGGCGGGCGCCGCGGCCGCGGTGGCCACCGCCGTCCCGCTGGCCTACCTGACCCTGGCCGGCCGCAAGCAGGCGATGGCGCGCATCGGCCAGACCAAGAGCGGCTTGATCGAAGATGCGCTGATCGTGGCCGCCGGCGCCGCGATCGTGGCGCTGGCGACCAAGCGGCAGCACAGCTACTGAGTTTTAGAGACGGCCGAGGCGCGACAAGGCCAGTTGCAGCGTCTCGTCCTTTTTCGCGAAGCAGAAACGCACCACCCGCAATTGTTTCGGCTGGCCGTAGAAGGCCGATACCGGAATCGCCGCCACCTTGATCTCGGTGGTCAGCCAGCGCGCAAAATCCGCCTCCGATTGGTCCGAAACGGCGTCATAGCGCACGCACTGGAAATACGTCCCATCCGACGGCAGCAGGGTGAAGCGCGACCCGGCCAGGCCGGCGCGGAACAGGTCGCGCTTGGCCTGGTAGAAGGCGGGCAGGTCGCGCCACGGCGCCGGGTCTTCCAGATAGGCCGCGATCGCGTGCTGCATCGGCGCCGTCACGCAGAACACATTGTATTGGTGGACCTTGCGGAACTCGGTCATCAGGGCCGCTGGCGCCGCCACATGGCCGATCTTCCAGCCGGTGACGTGGAAGGCCTTGCCGAAGCTCGACACCACGAAGGCGCGTTCGGCCAGCACCGGATGACGGGATACCGACGCATGCGGCTCGCCGTCGTACACCATGTGCTCGTAGACTTCGTCGGACAGCACCAGGATCGGCGTGCCGTCGACGATCGCCGCCAGCGCATCGAGGTCGGCCTGGCGCAGGATGGTCCCGGTCGGGTTGTGCGGCGTGTTCACCACAATCATGCGCGTGCGCGGCGTGACCGCGGCGCCTACCGCGTCCCATGGCACGCTGAACCCGGCCTCGTCGAAGCGCATCGCCACCGGCACCACCACGCCGCCGGCCAGCGCGATCGCCGGCGCATAGCAGTCGTAGGCCGGTTCGATGACGATCACTTCGTCGCCCGGATGCACGACGGCGAGGATCGCCGTGTGGATCGCCTGGCTGGCGCCGACCGTGACGGTGATCTCGGTATTGGCGTCATAGCGGTGGCCATAGGTGGCCTCGATCTTGGCGGCGATCGCCTGGCGCAGCACCGGCATGCCGGTCATGGGCGCGTACTGGTTATGGCCGGCGCGCATCGCCTCGGCCACCAGGTCGACCAGCTTCGGGTCGCAGGCGAAATCGGGGAAGCCCTGGCCGAGGTTGACGGCGTCATGCTCGAGCGCCAGCTGCGACATCTGGGTGAACACGGTGGTGCCCACTTGGGGCAGACGGGAGACCAGCGAAGGAAGGCTCATGGCGTAGGCGGATCGTGAAGATGATGTTGGGCTTATTCTAGCGTGCCTTCGGCCCTGGCCTCGAGCCATGCCTCGGGCAGCATGATGCGGAACAGGCCGGCCTGCGCCGTCTTGCGGCCCAGCTTGAGCAGGGCCTTGTCCTTGCTGATCAGGACCGAGGCGCCGGCGTCGCGCGCCAGTTCCATGAATTTCTGGTCGTCGCGGTCGGTGCAGACCGGCAGGCGGATCGCTTTCGACTCCGGCGCGACCAGGCGCAGCAGGGCGTCGAAGCGGGCCGCGGCCTGCTCGCGGCCGGCTTCGTCCAGCGGCAGGTGCGGGTAGCGCAGCACCGCGAGGTATTCGTCGCGGCATTCGGCGCGAGTGATCGCATCGACCTGTTTCGCCTCGATGGCGGCCAGCAGCTCGGTCCAGCGCGGGTCGTGGAACACGAACAGGTCGAGCAAGACATTGGTGTCGATGACGATAGGTTTGGCTGGAACGGTTATCATGTAGCTTGTTTATTTGCGGAAAATTTTTGTTCGTTCATGCTGATTGTCCTGTCCCCCGCCAAGTCGCTCGATCTCGAATCGCCCCTGACCACTAAGCAACATACCACTCCCGACTTCATCCCGCAGGCTGCGGAACTGATCGAGGTGCTGCGCGATTACTCGCCAGCCCGGATCAGCGAGCTGATGGACCTGTCGGATGCACTGTCGGTGCTGAACGTCGGCCGCTACGCCCACTGGCAGCCGGATCACGCCGAGGCGCGTCCGGCCATCATGTCCTTCAACGGCGACGTGTACACCGGCTTCGATGCCCCGAGCCTGGATACGAAAGGGCTCAAATACGCCCAACGCCACGTGCGCATCTTGTCGGGCCTGTATGGCCTGCTGCGCCCGCTGGACCGGATGCATCCCTACCGCCTCGAGATGGGCACCAGGCTGGCGAACCCGCGCGGCAAGGATTTGTATGCGTTCTGGGGCGAGACCATCACCCAGGCGCTGAACCGCCAGCTGGCCGAGAGCAAGTCCACGGCGCTGGTCAACCTGGCCTCGACCGAATACTTCAGGTCGGTCAAGCCGAAGCTGCTCGATGCGCCGGTGATCGAGCCGGTGTTCCAGGACTGGAAGAACGGCCAGTACAAGATCATCTCGTTCTTCGCCAAGCGCGCCCGCGGCATGATGGCGCGTTATGCGACCGACAAGGGCATCACCGACCCTGAACAGCTCAAGGAGTTCGATGTCGCAGGTTATGCCCACGATGCGAACGCCTCCGGCGAACACAGCTGGGTATTTCGCCGTCGCGTGGAAGCCTGAGCCGGATGAACAAGCGGCGCCCGAGGGCGCCGGCTTGCAGAGGTCTTACTCGACCGCGTCCTTGGGCGAAGGACGTGGCCCACTCTTGGCCCAGAATTTCCACCAAGGCGCATCGGCGCTCAGGTTCGGGCTCGGACGCACGTCATTCTTGGCCCAGAACTTCCACCAGGGGGCATTGACGCGCGCATTCGGGTTGAGGAAGTAGCTGTCCGGATAGTTGAGCAGGAACACGCGCTGGGTATCGTCGCGCAGCAGCGGCATGCCGAGCTTGTCGTAGCTGCGGATCATGATGAACAGCGCTTCTTCGCGCGCCGGTGCGTCGCTGTAGTTGGCGACCGCGTCCTGGGCGCGATTAAGCGCCGCCAGATAGGCGCCGCGGCGATAGTAGTAATTTGCCACGTGCACTTCGTACTGCGCCATCGCGTTGATCAGGTAGCTCATGCGCTCGATCGAGTCTTGCGCATATTTGCTGTTCGGGAACTTGTCGACCAGGGCCTTGAAGGCGGCGAACGCTTCGCGCGTCGCGCGCGGATCGCGCTCGGTCGGGTCTTGTTCGTAGACGAAGCTGAAGAAGCCCAGCTGGTCATTGAAGTTGATCAGGCCGCGCAGGTAGTACATATAGTCGACCTGGGCGTGGTTCGGGTGCAGCTTGATGAAGCGCTCGACGGCGGCCAGGGCCTCGGCCTGATCCTGGGCCTTGTAGTGGGCGTAGGCGATCTCCATCTGCGCCTGCGTTGCATAGACGCCAAACGGGAAGTTGGTTTCGAGTCGCTGGAACAGGGGAATTGCGGCTTCGTAGTGCCCGCCGGCCATCTCCTCGCGCGCCTCAGCGTATAATTTCTCCGCCGACCAGTTTTTGGATTCGTCGGCAGGCTTCGGCAGAACACTGCATGCCGAGAGGCCGACGAGGGCGCAAGTTGCGACCAACACAGACAATTTTTTTTGCATAGCTTTTTGCAGAGAAGTTTTACCTAGATTCAACGAACGGCTGATTATAGCCGATGGGACTGACGTGATATTAACTCCTGCGCCGGATTCGGCGGATTTACCTATTGACCCTGACTTTGACGATGAACTGGAGGCCGGGTTCGCCCCCGCGCCCGGCATCGACCTGTCGCCGATGACGCTCGCGCTGCAAGAGGAACACTGCGGCCAGCGCCTCGACAAGGTGGTGGCCGGCCTCGTGCCCCAGTTCTCGCGCAGCCGCCTGCAGCAATGGTTCGAAAGCGGCCACATCACGGTTGACGGCAAACCGGCGCGCGGCAAGGACACGGCCTATGGCGACGAGACGATCGTCGTCGAACCGCAGGCCGCGCCTGAAGACACGGCGTTCACGCCGGAGTCGATGGACCTGAACATCGTCCACGAGGACGACGACATCATCGTCGTCAACAAGCCGGCCGGCCTGGTCGTGCATCCCGGCTCGGGCAACTGGAGCGGCACGCTGCTCAACGGCCTGCTGCACCACTGCCCGCAACTGGTGGGCGTGCCGCGCGCCGGCATCGTGCACCGCCTGGACAAGGATACCAGCGGCCTGATGGTGGTCGGCAAGACCCTGGCCGCCCAGACCGACCTGGTGCGCCAACTGCAGGCGCGCACCGTCAAGCGCGAGTATTTCGCGCTGGTGTGGGGCACGCCGCGCGCCTCGGGCACCATCGACAGCCCGATGGGCCGCGATGCCAAGGACCGCGTCAAGATGGCAGTCTCGAACAGCCCGTTCGCCAAGCCGGCGATCACCCATTACGAGCGCGTCGTCAGCGGCGAGCTCGATCGCCGTCCGGTGTCGCTGGTGCGCTGCCGCCTGGAAACCGGCCGCACCCACCAGATCCGTGTCCACATGCAATCGCTGGGCTTCGCCCTGGTGGGTGACGCCGTCTATGGCAAGCGCCATCTGACGCCGGTCTTCCACCGCCAGGCGCTGCAGGCGCGCCGCCTCGGCCTGGTGCACCCGGGCTCGGGAGAGCAATGCGAATGGACGGTGCCGCTGGCCGACGATTTCGCCGCGCTGATCGCCCAGGCGGGTATCGAGGAGCCGCAGGATGGTAATTTCGGCAGCGAAATCGACGACGAGGATGACGACGACGGCGTCGTCACCTACCGCGTATGACGCAAGGCCTGACCGCCGCCGACCTGGTCTGGCCGGACTGGCCCGACTTGCCGGCCTCGATCGGCGCGCTGGCCACCAGCCGCGATGGCGGCGTCAGCGCCGCGCCGTATGACAACGGCAAGGGTGGCGGTGGGCTGAACCTCGGCCTGCACGTCAACGATGACCCGGAAGCCGTGCGCCGCAACCGCGAGCGCCTGCAAGCCTGGCTGCCGGGCCGCCCGGCCTGGATCGCCCAGGTGCATGGCGCCGACGTGGTCGATGCCGTGCAGGTGGGGCCGGATCGGCCGGTGTGTACCGGCGACGCCAGCATGGCGACGGCGCCGGGCGTCGTGTGCGCGATTCTTACCGCCGATTGCCTGCCGGTGCTGTTCGCCGATCTCGATGGTAAGGTGGTGGGCGCGGCCCACGCCGGCTGGCGCGGCCTGGCCGGCGGCGTTCTGGGCACAACCGTGAAGGCGATGCGCGCGGCCGGCTCCGGCGAGATCACCGCCTGGATGGGGCCGGCCATCGGTCCCGATGCCTTCGAGGTGGGGCCGGATGTGGTGGATGCCTTCGTGGCCGCTATCCCGGGGGAGGCGACGCGTACCTGCTTCCGTGATTATCCTGGCCGTCCGGGCAAATACCTGGCCGATATGTTCACCCTGGCGCGCCTGATGCTGGCGCGCGACGGCGTCGAACGCGTCCATGGCGGCGGCCTGTGCACCGCCAGCGCACCCGAGCGCTTCTATTCCTACCGCCGCGATGGCGTCACCGGCCGTCAGGCCAGCTTGATCTGGATCAAGTACCAAATCGGCATCCTGGCCGATACTGCTCAGTCGCCGTCGCCGTCCCCATGGGACGCTTCGGCGGCGTCCCCAGCCGCATCCTTGTTTCCGGGTTGGTCTCGGTGCTGCGTTGCCATCTGGCGGCGCTGCCGACGCCGCTTTGCGCCAGTGAGATAGAAAAGAATGGATAATGGCACTGCGCAGTAAAAAACGAAGGTCATGATCCCGCCGACCACGGTCGGTTCGGTCGCCGCCATGAGCACGACAACGTATATCCAAGCAATGGCGACGATCCACATGATGTTTGTTTTCTGGTTGAAGAGACGAGATTCTAACAACGGATGCCTACATGAACATGCCTGACCCGCAAGCTTTTGCCGCAACCTGGTTGTCCCAGTTTACCGATCCCAAGGCCTGGGATGGCTGGATGAAGATGGCGCCAATGACCCCGCCGCCCGCATCCGCCAACCCGCTGGCCGGCTTCCTGAAAGATATCGGCGCCGGTATCGACCCGGGCAAGCTGGAGTCGATCCGCGACGACTACCTCAAGAAGGGCGCCCAGCTCTGGCAAGATTTCGTATCGGGCAAGACGCCCGTGTTGCATGACAGGCGCTTCTCGGCCACGGAATGGACGGCGCACCCGCTGTCGGCCTTCTCGGCCGCCTCTTACCTGTTGAATTCCGAATTCCTGCTGGCCATGGCCGATGCGGTCGAGGCCGGTCCACGCGAGCGCCAGAAGATCCGCTTCGCGGTGCAGCAAATGGTCGACGCCATGTCGCCCGCCAATTTCTTCGCGACGAATCCGGAAGCGCAGAAGAAGATGATCGACACCAAGGGCGAGAGTCTCACCAAGGGCATGGCAAACATGCTGGCCGACCTGCAGAAGGGCCGCATCTCGCAATCGGACGAATCCGCCTTCGAGGTCGGCCGCAACGTCGGCAATACGCCAGGCCAGGTGGTGTTCGAGAACGAGCTGTTCCAGCTGATCCAGTACACGCCGACCACGCCGACCGTGCACAGCGTGCCGCTGCTGATGATCCCACCCTGCATCAACAAGTTCTACATCCTCGACCTGCAGCCCGAGAATTCGCTGGTGCGCTACGCGGTGGAGCAGGGCAATACCGTGTTCATGGTGTCCTGGCGTAATCCTGACCGCAGCCAGGCCAACCTGCGCTGGGACGACTACGTCGAAACTGGCGCGATCCGCGCGCTGGAGGTGGTGGGCGAAATCACCGGGCAAGAGAAAGCTCACGTGTTCGGCTTCTGCGTCGGCGGCACGATCGCCGCCACTGCGCTGGCGGTACTGGCCGTGCGTGGCCGTCAGCCGGCGGCCAGCCTGACGCTGCTGACCACCTTGCTCGACTTTTCCGATGCCGGCGTGCTCGAAGTGTTCGTCGACGAGGCCCAGGTGGCGCTGCGCGAGCAGACCCTGGGCGGCGGCGGCCTGATGGCGGGGCGCGACCTGGCGACGACGTTCTCGGCCCTGCGTCCAAACGATTTGGTATGGAACTATGTCCAACAAAACTATTTGAAGGGCAAGGAGCCGCCGGCATTCGACCTGCTGTACTGGAATGCCGACAGCACCAATTTGCCGGGGCCGATGTTCTGCTGGTATCTGCGCAATACCTATTTGGAAAACAAGCTGAAGAACCCGGGCGCGCTGACGGTGTGCGGCGTGCCGGTCGACCTCGGCAAGATCGAGGCGCCGGTGTTCATGTACGGCTCGAAGGAAGACCATATCGTGCCATGGCAGGCGGCCTATGCCTCGATGAGCCTGCTTAACCCCAAGAACGCGAAGGCGAACCGGTTCGTGCTGGGCGCGTCGGGCCACATCGCCGGCGTCATCAATCCGGCGGCGAAGAACAAGCGCAGCTATTGGGTCAATGACAAGGGTGGCAAAGCGGGCGGCAAGTCGCGCCCGAAGGACGATGGCGCCTGGTTCGATGGCGCGGTTGAGCACAAGGGGAGCTGGTGGCCTGAATGGGCAAGGTTCCTGGCACAACACGGCGGCGCCGACGTGCCGGCGCCAGAGGTGCCCGGTAATGCGCAGTACGTGGCGATCGAGCCGGCGCCTGGACGCTACGTCAAGGCGCGGGGCGACTGAACGGCAGTGCGTTTAATTGACAGAAAAGCTAGGGTAGTAGGCAAACTGGTAATTGCTGCACCTGCGTCAATTGCATGGTATGGTGTCTGCTGTCCATCTACTGCCGCCCTGGCAGCGGATGGGCAGGAGACGAACCGGCCATGCCGGCGCACACAATTCTAAGTACGAGGCTTACGAAGCCGCGGCGCAACCTATGGAACGAGAGATGAGCAGTGTGAAGAAAAGTACGGAACGCCTGATCAAGAAATACCCGAACCGTCGCCTGTACGACACGCAGACCAGTTCTTACATCACTCTTTCCGACGTCAAACAGCTCGTGCTCGACGCCGATGAGTTTACCGTGGTCGATGCCAAAAGCAACGAGGACCTGACCCGCAGCATTCTGTTGCAAATCATCCTCGAGGAAGAAGCGAACGGCGCGCCGATGTTCTCGAGCGTCGTCCTGGCCCAGATCATCCGTTATTACGGCCACGCGATGCAGGGCATGATGGGATCCTATCTGGAAAAGAACGTCCAGGCTTTCACCGACATCCAGAATAAATTCACCAGCAACGCTGCCGGAGCCATCGAAGGCAAGCCGTTCAGCCCCGAAATGTGGACCCAGTTCATGAACGTCCAGGGCCCGATGATGCAGGGCATGATGAACAACTACATCGACCAGAGCAAGAACCTGTTCATGCAGATGCAGGAGCAGATGCAGAACCAGAGCAAGGCGATGTTCGGGGCGTTTCCCTTCCCGGGCATGACCCCGCCCACGGACAAAAAATAAGCAGATTTGCTGTCCTTGCCGTTGCTGCAACGGCAAAATCGATACTATTTCTGAGCGACAATAAGTAGAATAGGGGCACACGAACTCTTCGATGGCAGGCCCATGCCGGGCCGTCTCGGGATGACCCATGCCTTCTCACGATATCGACACCCTCCATGCGGCCGGCAGCGGCGGTGCGGCACGGGCCGTTGTTCCCCATGCTGTCGCGCCGCGCTGCGTCTCGATCGACCTCGAAGTCGGCATCAGGGACCAGAAAATCCACGCCTTTGCCGGCGTGCGCGGCGATACCGATGCCGCCTATGTGTTCCAGCGCGGCGAGCTGCTGCCCGCCCTTGGCGAGCTCGACCAATTCGCGCGTGAAGCGGCCTTCGTGCTGGGCCACAATTTCATCGGTTTCGACCGCGCCCACCTGCGCGCCGTCAGTCCCGGCCTGCAGCTGCTACAACTGCCGGTGGTCGATACGCTGTGCCTGAACCCGCTGGCCTTCCCGCGCAATCCTTATCACCACCTGGTCAAACACTACCAGGACGGCAAGCTGCAGCGCGGACAGCTGAACGACCCGGAACTCGATGCGCGCCTGACGCTGGACGTCTTCCGCGACCAGTTGCTGGCGCTGCAAGACATGGCGCGCAGCGCGCCCGACCTGCTGGCCGCCTGGCACTGGCTGACCACGCTCGACACGACGGTGTCTGGCCTGAACGCCTTCTTCACGACCATCCGGCGCCAGCCGCGCCCGGGCGACGAGGGGGCTGCGGCGGCGATCGCGCGCTACCTGCAGGGACAGGGTTGCGCGACCGAGGCCCGGGCCTGCATCAGGGACGCACGCGCGCTGGGCTGGCCGCTGGCGTATGCGCTGGCCTGGCTGTCGGTCTCGGGCAGCAATTCGGTGATGCCGCCGTGGGTCCGGCGCCAGTATCCGCAGGCCGGCCGGATCGTGCGCCGGTTGCGCGACACCCGTTGCGGCGATCCGGCCTGCGCCTGGTGCGACGAGCGCCACGACGCCTGCAAGGAGCTCAAGCGCTGGTTCGGCTTTGACGCCTTCCGCCCGCAGCCGGAGGACGAGCATGGCCGCCCGCTGCAGCAGACCATCGTCGAGAGCGCGATGGCGGGCCGCCACGTGCTGGGCATCCTGCCGACTGGCACCGGCAAGTCGCTGTGCTACCAGATCCCGGCGCTGTCTCGCTACGACAAGACCGGCGCCCTGACAGTCGTCATCTCGCCACTGGTGGCCTTGATGGCCGACCAGGTCGCGGGGCTGGAAGCGCGCGGCATCGGGACCAGCGCCGCAATCAACGACCTGCTGTCGCTGCCGGAACGCGCCGAGATCCTCGATCGTGTACGCCTTGGCGACGTTGGCATCCTGATCATCGCGCCCGAGCAGCTGCGCAGCAAGGCGGTGCGTTCGGTGCTGGCCCAGCGCGAGATCGGCATGTGGGTGCTCGACGAGGCCCACTGCATCTCCAAGTGGGGCCAGGATTTCCGGCCTGACTACCGCTATGTCGGGCGCTTCATCCGTGAATCGGCGCAGGACGGTGAAGTGCCGCCTATCCTCTGCCTGACCGCGACCGCCAAGCCGGAGGTGGTGCAGGACATGGTCGGTTATTTCCGCGACCGGGTCGGCGTGGAGCTCCTGGTGCTCAACGGCGGCGCCAAGCGCGACAATCTCGCATTCGACTTCTTGCCCATCACGCCGGCCGAGAAGTTCGCGCGTGTCCACCAGGTGCTGCGCCAGGAGTTGCCGGATGGCGCGCCGGGAGGCGCCATCGTCTATTGCGCCTCCCGAAAACAGACCGAGCAGGTCGCCGAGTACCTGGAACAGAAGGGCGTGAAGGCCGGTTTCTTCCACGCCGGGCTGCCGTCCGAGACCAAGAAGGCAACCCAGCAGCGCTTCATCGCCGGCCAGCTGCAGGTGATCGCCGCAACCAATGCGTTCGGGATGGGCATCGACAAGCCCGACGTGCGGCTGGTGATCCATGCCGACATGCCCGGCTCGCTCGAGAACTACCTGCAGGAGGCCGGGCGGGCCGGCCGCGACCGGCTCCAGGCGCGCTGCGTGCTGCTGTACTGCCCGCCAGACGTCGAGCGCCAGTTCGGCATGTCGGCGCGCTCGCGCCTGACCCAGCGGGAAATCCAGTCGGTGCTGCGCGCATTGCGCACGCTCGAGCGCAAGAAGAAAGGGAAAAGTGGGGACGACGGCGAAGTGATTGCCACCTCGGCCGAGATTTTGGCCGAGGACAGCGACGGTGCGTTCGAGCGCGACTCGGCCACCGACGACACCCGGGTGCGCACCGCGGTGTCGTGGCTGGAAGAGGCCGGCCTGCTCACGCGCGAGGAAAACCATGTGCAGGTGTTCCCGTCCTCGCTGATGGTCGGTTCGATCGAGGCCGCGCGCGCCAGGCTCGCCGGCCTGGATCTGTTCGACCAGTATCGCAAGCAGCTGCTGGCGCTGGTGCAGGCGATGCTCGGGGCGGACGCCGACCAAGGGATCTCCACCGATGAGCTGATGGGCATCTCGGGCCTGAGTTCGGACAAGCTGCGCGCGGCGTTGTATGACCTCGAGCGCCTGGGGATCGCCAGCAACGACACCCTGCTGACCGCCTTCGTCCACGCCGCCGTCGTCAACAGCTCGCAGAAGCGGCTGGATGACGCCATCGCGCTCGAAGTGGCGTTGGTCAAGGCCTTGCGCGAGGCGGCGCCCGATATGGGGCGCGACGATTCGTCGGTGCTGCACCTGCGCCAGGCGACCCAGGCGCTCAAGGACGCCGGCCATCCAGGCGCCTTGCCCGAGAAGATCGTGCGCCTGCTGGGGAGCCTGGCCGGCGACGGGCGCAGCGAGGATGGCGGCACCGGCAGCATCCGGCTGCGCCGGCTCGACGCCGAGACGATCCAGGTGACGCTCCAGCGTGACTGGAACGGGCTGGAAGAACTGGCGGGACGCCGGCGCCAGGCCGCGGTGCTGGCGCTGCGCCACCTGCTGGCGGCGCTGCCGGCGGGCGTGCGCGGCACCGACCTGCTGGCCGAGACCAGCCTGGGCAAGCTGCACGCGGCCCTGAAGGAAGACGTGGTGCTGATGTCGCAGACGCGCGACTCCGGCAAGCTGCTCGATCGCGCCCTGTTGTGGCTGCACGAGCAGGAAGCGATCCGCCTGAACAAGGGTCTGGCGGTGTTCCGGCCGGCGATGACGATCCGGCTGTCGAGCGAGCGGCGCGGTTTCGTGAAGGCCGACTTCATGCCGCTCAAGCTGCACTACGACGAGCAGGTGGTGCAGATCCACGTGATGGCCGAGTACGTGCGGCGCGGCCTGGAGGCGGTGGCCGACGCGCTGCGCCTGGTGTTCGATTACTTCAGGCTGGAGCGCGACGAGTTCCTGCGCATCTGGCTGCCAGTGACCCAGAAGGAGCTGGAGCGCCAGACCACACCGGCCTCGTGGAACGCCATCGTCGAAAGCCTGAACAATCCGGTCCAGCAGAAGATCGTGGCGGATGACCGCGAGCAGACCAATGTGCTGGTGCTGGCCGGCCCCGGTTCTGGCAAGACCCGGGTGCTGGTGCACCGTATTGCCTATCTGGTGCGAGTGCGGCGCGAGAACCCGCACGGCATCCTGGCGCTGGCCTACAACCGCCACGCCGCGGTCGAGATCCGGCGCCGCCTGGAGGAGCTGATCGGGAACGACGCGCGCGGCGTGATGGTGATGACCTGTCATGCCTTCGCAATGCGCCTGACCGGCACCAGTTTCCGCAAGCAGGCAGTGAAAGACGACATCGTGTTCAAGGAGGTCATGCGCGACGCGGTGGGGCTGTTGCAGGGCGACGGCAGCGCGCCGGAAGAAGCGGACGAGCAGCGCGACCGCTTGCTGGGTGGTTTCCGTTGGGTGCTGGTCGACGAATACCAGGACATCGGCCCCGACCAGTACGCGCTGATCTCGGCCATCGCCGGGCGCGGGCGCCCGGAGGACGACGGCCGTCCGACCCTGTTCGCCGTCGGCGACGACGACCAGAACATCTATGCCTTCGACGGCGCCAGCGTCGAATTCATCCGTGCCTTCGAGACCGACTACCTGGCCCGCGCCAGCTATCTGGTCGAGAACTACCGCTCGAGCCGCCACATCGTCGATGCCGCCAACCTGGTCATCGCGCCGGCCGGCGCGCGCATGAAGGCCGAGCATCCGATCCGGGTCGACAAGGCGCGGCTGCGCGCGCCGGCGGGCGGCGCCTGGCAGGACATCGATCCGGTCGGCCAGGGACGGGTGCAGGTGTTGCGCACCGGTGAGGGGCACATCGTGCAGGCCGCCGCCATCATGGAAGAGCTGCGACGCCTGGCTGCACTGGCGCCGGGATGGAACTGGGCCAGGGCCGCGGTGATCGGACGCGACTGGAAATCGCTCGAGCCGGTGCGCGCCTGGTGCGAACTGCACGGCATCCCTGTACAGATGGCGGACGAGGAGGGCGCCTATTGCTGGCAGCTGCGCGAGACGCGGCAATTGCTGGCCGTGCTGCGCGCGCAGGAGGGCGAGCTGACCACGGCGGCGGCCATCGGCGCACTGGCCAGGGCGCAGGGCGCGGGCGCCTGGTGGGACGTGCTGGGCGAGGCGGTCGAGCAGTACCGACTCGAGACCGCCGGGGCGGAACTGCCGCGCGATCACTTCATCGAATGGCTGGCCGACTGGGGCCGCGAGCTCCGCCGCCGCCAGGCCGGCCTGCTGCTGCTGACCGCGCACCGGGCCAAGGGGCTGGAGTTCGATCATGTGGCGGTGCTCGATGGCGGCTGGCAGCGTAGCGGCGCCACTGAGGACGCCGATGCGGTGCGCCGGCTGTTCTACGTGGCCATGACCCGCGCACGCCAGACCCTGATGCTGGCGGATATGGAAGTCGGCAATTCCTGTCTCGCGCAGCTGGGCGGCGCGGACGGCATGGTGCGCCGTACGCTGCCGGCGCCGGTGATGTCGCCCGAGCTCGGCCGGCGATACCTGCGCCTGACGCCGCGCGACGTGTTCCTCGATTTCGCCGGCCGCTGCCGCACGGGCGATCCCGTCCACACGCATATCGCGGCGCTGTCGGCGGGCGCGCAGCTGCGGCTGAAGCAAGCAGGCGACCGCTGGGAGTTGTGCGATATGCAAGGCCGCAGCGTAGGCCGGCTGGCCCAGTCCTTCTCGCCGCCATACGGGATGCATTGCGTGGCGGCTGGAGTGCACGCCGTGATCCAGCGGCGGCGCAAGGATGTCGATCCGGCCTTCGAGGCGGCGTTGCGCTGCGACGAATGGGAAGTAATCCTGCCGGAACTGGTATTCGCGGCCCTGGCCGACGTATCGCGCGCCGGCAACACTGGTGCGACAGGGATGCCACGCAAGGCTGCTTCAGGTACAATCGCGGATTGCCCAAATCATTCGTAGTCCGCCCATGCCTGAACTTCGTCGTAATCCTTCCGCCAACTCCGGCAGCATCGCCGCCGCCGCCAAGGCCCCAGCCATCGTCATTCCGACGCCGGCCGCGGGCCTGACTGCGCCGAAGGTCGGCTTCGTCTCGCTCGGCTGCCCGAAGGCGCTGGTCGATTCGGAGCAGATCCTGACCCAGCTGCGCGCCGAAGGCTATCAGACCGCCTCGTCCTATGACGGCGCCGACCTGGTGATCGTCAACACCTGCGGCTTCATCGACGCCGCGGTGCAGGAGTCGCTCGACGCGATCGGCGAGGCGCTGGCCGAGAACGGCAAGGTGATCGTCACCGGCTGCCTGGGCGCCAAGAAGGATGCCGCGGGCGACGACATCATCACCAAGGTGCACCCGAAGGTGCTGGCCGTGACCGGCCCACACGCCGTGACCGAGGTGATGGAATCGGTGCACCTGCACCTGCCGAAGCCGCACGACCCGTTCATCGACCTGGTGCCGGACCACGGCGTCAAGCTCACGCCCAAGCACTACGCCTACCTGAAGATTTCCGAAGGCTGCAACCACCGCTGCAGCTTCTGCATCATCCCGTCGATGCGCGGCGACCTGGTGTCGCGCCGCATCGACGAAGTGCTGATCGAGGCCGAGAACCTGTTCAAGGCCGGCGTCAAGGAACTGCTGGTGATTTCGCAGGACACGTCCGCCTACGGCGTCGACGTCAAGTTCCGCACCGGCTTCTGGAACGGCCGTCCGATCAAGACCCACATGACGCAATTGGTCGAAGCGCTGGGCCAGCTGGCGCGCCAGTACGATGCGTGGGTGCGCCTGCACTACGTCTATCCTTACCCGCACGTCGACCACGCGATCCCGTTCATGGGCGACGGACACGTGCTGCCTTACCTCGACATCCCGATGCAGCACGCGCACCCGGATGTGTTGAAGCGCATGAAGCGTCCGGCCAGCGGCGAGAAGAATCTCGAGCGCATCCTCAACTGGCGCAAGATGAACCCGGACCTGACGATCCGCTCGACTTTCATTGCCGGCTTCCCGGGCGAGACCGAGGCCGAGTTCGAATACCTGCTGGACTTCCTGAAGGAAGCGCAGATCGACCGCCTGGGCTGCTTCGCCTATTCGCCGGTCGAAGGCGCGACCGCCAACGAGTTGGCCAATCCGGTGCCGGAAGAAGTGCGCGAAGAACGCCGCGCGCGCGTGATGCTGCTGCAAGAGGAAATCTCGGCCAAGCGCCTGCAGGCCAAGGTCGGCAAGACCGTGCGCGTGCTGATCGACGAAGTCGGCCCGCGCGAAGCCATCGGCCGCTCGGCCGCGGACGCGCCGGAAATCGACGGCGTGGTCCACATCAAGCGTCCGCTGGTGCCGGGCAAGCAGAAGCTGGCGGTCGGCCAGTTCGCCGACGTGGTTGTTACCCGCGCCGACGCCCACGACCTGTGGGCCAACCCGATCTGAAGCACTGACCCCCACCCCGGCGCGCGAGTCCCATGAACGAGAAATCGATCCAGACCACCCTGATCCATAGCGACTACGTCGCGCCGAGCGGTTTCGATGCCTTCCCGCCCGGGATCCACCGCGCGTCGACGGTGCTATTCCCGAACACCGCCGCGATGCGCTCGACCGAGTGGCGCGACAAGCAGGCCTATACCTATGGCCTGCACGGCACGCCGACCACCTTTACTCTCGAAGGCAAGCTGGCCGAGATCGAAGGGGGCAAGCATTGCCTGCTGACCCCTTCCGGCCTGGCGGCGATCGCGATGGTCGATTTCGCCTTGCTCAAGAGCGGCGACGACGTCCTGCTGCCGGATAACGTCTACAACCCGAACCGCGAACTGGGACGCTGGCTGACCCAGGACTTCGGTGTGTCGGCGCGCTACTACGATCCGATGATCGGCGCCGGCATCGCGGAGCTGATCCAGCCGAACACCAGGCTGCTGTGGACCGAGGCGCCGGGATCGGTGTCGATGGAAGTGCCGGACCTGCCGGCCCTGTGCCAGGCGGCCCATGCGCGCGGCGTGATCGTCGCGCTGGATAACACCTGGGCGGCCGGGCTGGCGCTGCGCGGCTTCGATCACGGCGTCGACATCGTCATGCATGCGCTGACCAAGTACCAGTCGGGCGGGGCGGACCTGTTGATGGGCGCCGTGATCACGCGCGACAAGGCGCTGAACGACCGCATCGCCCAGGCCCATATGCGGCTGGGCATGGGCGTCAGCCCGGACGATGCCTACCTGGTGCAGCGCGGCCTGCCGACGATGAAGCTGCGCTTCGAGCGCCACGATGCGAGCGCGCGGACGCTGGCCGCCTGGTTCAAGGCGCGGCCCGAAGTCGGCAAGGTGCTGCATCCGGCGTTCGAGGATTGTCCCGGCCACGGCTTCTGGAAGCGCGATTTTACCGGTGCCGGTGGCCTGTTCTCGGTGGTGTTCGATCCGCGCTACGACGAGGCCCAGGTCGACCGCATGGTCGATGCCTTGACCCTGTTCGGCATCGGCTACAGCTGGGGCGGACCGAACAGCTTGGTGATGCCGTATCGGATCAAGAGCCTGCGCGACAAGTGGGTCGAGCCCGGCGTGCTGGTGCGTTTCAATGTCGGCCTGGAAGATCCATCCGACCTGATTGCCGACCTGGAACAGGCCTTCGGCCAGCTGTAAATGAAAATGGGGCCTTGTCGGCCCCATTCGTTTTTATACCGGCATCGCCCGGTTATTGTTCAGGTCAAGGAAGCCGCGCACCAGGCGGTAGGCTTTCCAGACCCAGACCACGAACCACAGCAGGTAGGCGACCGGAATGCCGATGACGGTGATGAACAGCACGCCGCCGACAGCCATCCAGGCTACATACCACCAGAACGAACGGATCATCCAGGTGTGATGGCTGTGGACCATCGTGCCCACGGTTTCCGGGCGTTTGACGTAATTGACGATCACCGGGACGATCGACAGCATCCCGAGCGAAAAGAAGAAGGTCAGCGCGTGGATGACGTACAGGATGCGCGCCCAGTGCTTGTTGTCCTCGACACCGCGTTCCAAAACCAGTTCTTGCGACATAGTGGCTCCTCATGAAGAACGGGATAGCCCCCGTTTGTTGTCATTGTAGCAGCGTCGGTCGTGCTTGTATCGAGTGATGCCAGCCGGAATGATGAAGGATTCAACCTACATGTTGCTGAACCCACGCCATCAGCCGCCCCGCATCCATGGCGCCCGACTGGCGCGCGATCTCGCGTCCGCCCTTGAACAGCGCGAGCGTTGGGATGCTGCGGATCGCGAAGCGTCCGGACAAATCCTGCGAACGCTCGGTATCGACCTTCAGCAGGCGCACCTTCGGCTCCAGGCGCTGGGCGGCCTGAGCATACGCCGGCGCCATCATCTTGCACGGGCCGCACCATTCGGCCCAGAAGTCGACCAGCACCGGGATATCGTTGCGGCCCACGTGGCGCTCGAAGCGGGCGCTGTCGACGTCCAGCGGATGTCCGGTGAAGATGGCTTGCGAGCATTTGCCGCAGGTAGGGGCGTCCTGCAGGCGCGCCTGCGGCATGCGGTTGACCGCATCGCAATGCGGGCAGACGACGTGGAGCGGGTCGCTCATGGTGTTCTCCTTCATGTAAAACGATGACGGTATTGTAAGCGGCGCCGTGCAATCCCGTCGCCGGCCCAGCCATGCGCCGCGCCTGGCCTGAGGTGCATAGAATGATGGAAACGACACGACCACGATAGTCCGATGCCTCAATCCGAATCTACCGGGCGCCTGCTCGTCGGCTGCGCCGGCTGGAGCCTGCCCACAACTTGCGCCGACGCCTTCCCGTCTGAGGGTAGCCACCTGGAACGCTATGCCGCCGTCTTTCCCACGGTGGAAATCAATTCCTCGTTCTATAAGCCGCACAAGCCGGAAACCTACGCGCGCTGGGCCGCCAGCGTGCCGGATGACTTTCGCTTCACCGTCAAGGTGCCACGCGCCATCACGCACGAGGCACGCCTGATCGAGGTCGACGAGCAGCTCGACCGCTTCCAGCGCGAGGCCGGCATGCTGGGCCATAAGCTGGGCTGCCTGCTGGTGCAGCTGCCGCCGCGCTTCGGCTTCACCGACGCGCCGGCGCACGCCTTTTTCGACGGCTTGCGCGCCCGCTTCTGCTGCAGCATCGCCTTCGAGGCGCGCCATGCCAGCTGGTTTTCCGAGCCGGCCACGGCCTTGCTGCGCGAATGCGGCGTGATCCGCGTGATCGCCGATCCGGCTGCCGGCCAGCCGGGACCGCACGAGCCGACCAGCGACAGCGAGGCCTATGTGCGCCTGCACGGTGCGCCGCGCATCTATTACTCGCGTTACTCGCAAGAAGAACTCGCGCGCTGGCGCGCCGAATTCGATGCGCAGGTCGCGCAGGGGCGCAAGGTCTGGTGTATCTTCGATAACACGGCGGAAGGGGCATCCGTTCCGAATGCGTTGGAATTGATGCACGGACAGGTCATGCAGGCAATCTAGGATTTTGCGATACTGCTGGCATCATGGTGACCGCGACATTTCGTTTTTATCAGGAACTCGGCGACTTCCTGCCGCGCGAGCGGCGCGGCCGTACCTTCGCCGCCGACTGCGCGCACCGGTCGACCGCCAAGCACATGATCGAGGCGCTCGGCGTGCCGCATACCGAGGTCGAGATGGTGCTGGTCAATGGGGACGAAAGCGGTTTCGAGCGGGTGCTGCAAGAAGGCGACCACGTCGCCGTGTATGCGCGCTTCGAACTGCTCGAAGTCGGCCCGCATGGCGGCCCCGGGCCGGAGAGGCTGCGTGAGCGTCCGCGCGAGCGCATGCGCTTCGTCGCCGACTCGCACCTGGGCGGCCTGGCGCGCCTGCTGCGCATTGCCGGCTACGATACGCTGTACGACAACCATTACCATGATGACGAGGTCGGGGACCTGGCCGAAAACGACGACCGCATCGTCCTGACGCGCGATCGCGAGCTGCTCAAGCGGCGCTCGATCGTGCATGGCTGCTACATCCACGCCCTCGATCCGCCGCAGCAGCTGCGCGAGCTGTTCGAGCGGCTCGACCTGGCCGGCGGCGCACGTCCGTTTTCGCTGTGCCTGCACTGCAATGTGCCGCTGCGCGCGGTGGAGAAGGCCGATGTGCTCGATCGCTTGCCGGAGTCGGTGCGCGCGCTGCACGACAGCTTTACCGCCTGCGACAACTGCCTGCGGGTCTACTGGAAGGGTTCGCACTACAAGCGCATGGCGGCGCTGCTGGCGGCGGTGGGCCAGCGCGAGAAAGGCTCCCTGGACGACTTTGCCGATGTAGAATCGCCCGAGGATCCCGACTTCCACCCGTGAGCGTGACTACCTCTACCGCAACACCATCCCATTCTCCGGCGCCTGTTGCCGGCATGCCCCTGCGGGTCGAGTGCCCGCCGGGCGCCTGCGTGTGCTCGCGCGAACAGCTGCTGGTCGACCCGGCGGCCGACCAGCGTCCCCTCCTGATCACGCGCCAGCAGGAGCTGAAGCTGATCGAGCGCATCGGTCGCGTCGACAGCTATGCCGACCTGCGGCACGTGCAGGACCTGATCCGCAAGAACGTCGGCAGCGAGCTGCGCATCGCGCCCGGGCCCAACGAGGTGCGCACGGTGCGCGGCATCGTGATCGTGCTCGAGGAGCGTCCTGGTCTGTGCAAGAAGCTGCGCCAGTCGGTGCCGGCGGCGGTGCGGCGGCGCCTGGCCGAGCGGCCCGAGATCGCGTGGGCGATCCTCGATGCGCACGACCTGTTCGGCGCGGGCTGACGCGGCGCTGGTGCCGTGCCGGGAGCACCCTGTACGCGAATCGTCCGGCTCTTATACAATCGATGTCAGAGCGGCATCGGCCGCCCGTGAACCACCGCGCGCGGCCTCGTTCCCGCGCGCAGCATCCTGGAGAATCCCATGTCGGGCTATAGCATCAATATCGAAGAAAAAACGCTTGCAGGAAACAACTTCCGTGAAGTGCTCTACACCACCAAGCGCAGCCAGCTGGTCATCATGACGCTACAGCCGGGTGAAGAGATCGGCCTCGAGCACCACGATGGCCACGACCAGTTCATCCGCGTCGAAGCGGGCGAGGGCGTGGCGCTGCTGGACGGCGAAGAACACAAGCTGGAAGACGGCGTTGCCGTGGTGATCCCGGCCGGCACCGAGCACAATGTCATCAATACCTCGAAGACCGAGCCAATGCGCCTATACACCCTGTACACCCCGCCGGAACATCCGGATGGCATCATCCATGCCACCAAGGCCGAAGCGGACGAGTACGAGCGCCAGCACGGGCACTGATTTTCAGCGTATGGCGGCCAACCGGGACGGCAGTGCGTCGCTCCCGGCGTTCGCCGGCGTTGTTACGTCAATCCCAGGTCCAGGCTGAGCCTGGTGACAATGACGTAGGTGAGCAGGCCCAGGGCCAGCAGCGCCAGCACGAAGATGGCGGCCACCTTGCCGGCCGCGCGCAGCACCGCGCGCCTTTCCTGGATCTTCCCTTTCTTCCCCTGGTCGTAATGCCACTTGATGGCGTAGAACATGCCCGTGCCAAGCACGAGTGCCTTGAATATGACGAAGACGATAGGGATCCATTCCATGATTTTGAGTATTTCCCGGCTATGACTTAAGACTATCTCGAGGAACGCTGCCTCGGGTCGTTGTAGATGTATGGCGTAGGTGCCGACGCGTTGAGGCATACTACTTGAAAGCAATCTCCATACATCGAGACAAAATGTCCCAGTTGAAATCCATACAAGATGAATCTGTGCCAATCTGGTTGCCGCGCCTGGCCGTGCACCGCGGCCCCCGGTTTTTGCAGATTGCCGATGCCTTGCAGGCGGCGCTGGTGGATGGATCGCTCAAGCCCGGCGACCGTCTGCCGCCGCAGCGCCAGCTGGCGGCGCAGCTGGACGTCGACCTGACGACGATCACGCGCGCCTACGACGAGGCCAGGCGCCGCAACCTGCTGGAGGGCCGTGGCGCCCGGGGCACCTACGTCGCGGCGCCGAAAGTCGAACTGAACCCGATCCTCGACCTGAGCATGAACACGCCACCGCCGCCGGCTGGCGTGGACTTCGACGACATGATGAAGCAGGGTGTGTCTCAAGTCCTGATGCGGGCGGACAGTGAATTGCTGATGACTTACCACCTGGGCGGAGGAAGCGACGCCGACCGCAAGGCCGGCGCCGCATGGCTCGAACCGATGTTTGGACACCTGGATCCGGGGCAGCTGCTTGTCTGTCCGGGTGCGCAGGCGGCGATCGCCGCATCGATCCTCGCGCTGACCGAGCCTGGCGATGTTATTCTGGCCGAGCCAATGACGTATCCAGGTTTGCGCACGGCAGCGACCCAGTTCGGCCGGCACATCGTGGCAGTCGACGCGGACCAGCACGGGATGATGCCCGGGATCTTCGAAGAAGCGTGCCATCGACACAAGCCCAGGCTGGTCTATCTCAATCCCACGCTACAGAACCCGACCGCCATCACCATGCCGGAAAGCCGGCGCAAGGAACTCGCCAGCATCGCGCTGCGCTGCAATGTACGCATCGTCGAGGACGATCCCTACTGGCTTCTTGCCGATGCTCCGCCACCACCTATCGCGGCGTTCGCCCCGGAGCAAGTGGTCTATATCTCGACGCTATCGAAATGCCTGACGCCCGGCTTGCGCGTCGCCTTCGTGCTCGTGCGCGACCCGCAGGAACGCGAGCGTTTCCTGGCCGCGCTGAGGTCGTTCGCGCTGATGGTCGCTCCCTTGGGCGCCGCGCTGGCCACGCAGTGGATCCTCGACGGTTCGGCTGGCGGATTGATGGAAGGCGTCCGCAAGGAGGCGCGCCTGCGCCATCAGATGGCGCGGGATATCCTGGCGGGGCGCTATGGCGGCGCCGGAGATGGCCTGCATGTGTGGCTCGAGTTGCCGGCGTACTGGAACTCATCGCAGCTTGCGCGTGTGGCCGACAGCGAGGGCATCGCTGTCACGCCCGTAGAGGCATTTGCGACCGGCAGCGACGCCGCGAATGCCATCCGTATCTCGCTGGGCAGCATCAAGGACCGTGGACGTTTGCAGGCAGGTCTTCAACGGCTGTCGCATCTGCTCGCGCGGCGGCCAGAGTCGTTCAGCGCCGCGGTGGTTTAACGGTCAGGAAACACCGAGGCTCATCAGGCGTAGTCAACAAAAGACAAAGCCGGCATCGGCCGGCTTTGCCTGATACTTCGCTTCTTACCAGCCGTAAGGCCAGCGCGTCCCGATACTGCCACCCCAGCCACGATGGCGGTGACCATGCCAGCTGCTGCGGCCGAAGTCGAAGCCCAGGCCGATGGAAATTGGCGGATACCAGTAGCGCGGCTGTTGGACGACCACCGGCTGCGGCACGTAGACTGGCTGTTGCTGCACCCATACCGGTTGCTGCTGCACAAACACTTGTTGCTGCGCCGGCTGCTGGGTACGATAGACCGGCGTCACCGACGTCGTCGTCCAGCCCGAACTCGGCGCCGCAGTCGCGATCGGGGTCGAGGTCACGACCCCGCCCTGGCCGGATGCCGCGACCTGGGCGCCAGTGCCAACCGGCACCGGCGTGACCGACACGACCCGCCATTGGCTGGGGTCGGATGGTTGCGCGTAGGTATAAGTCGGGCCGGGCGCGGCGCAGCCGGCCAGCAGACCGAGCGACCCGAGAACGATGGCAATATTTTTCATGACGGTGTCCTCCTGATATTGCCATCATACGGCCAGCAGAGACAGTGTGCTGAAGGAATTACACCCTGTTACACGCGCTCGACAGGCGCTAGGCGCCCATCAGCGAGGACAGCGCCGTCAACGGCACCGCCGCCGCCAACGCCTCGTAACCGGCGTCGTTCGGATGCAGACGGTCGCCGCTGTCGTAGGCCGGACGCAGCCGTTGCGGCGAGTTCGGATCACGCAGCGCCAGGTCGACGTCGGCCAGCAGGTCGAACGGCAGCGCGCTACGCATCCACGCATTGACCGCTTGCCGCACCGCCTCGCGTGCCGGTGTGTAGTAGACGAAGCCGAGGAAGGGCGGCAGGGTCGCGCCGAGCACCGGGATGCCGTGCAGGTGGGCGCGCGTCAGCAACTGCAGGTAGCCGGCGATCAGGTCGTTGGCCGGGATCGGCGCCGACGACGGGCTATAGACGATGTCGTTGATGCCGATCAGCACAGCCAGCCCGCGTACGCCCGCGGTGGACAGCACGTCGCGGTCGAAACGCTCCAGCAAGTCCTTGCCGGCCAGCAGGGCGGTGGGTGTGTCGGCCAGCATGCGGTTGGCCGAGATGCCGCGGTTGACGACGCCGATGCGATTGCTGCCGAGCTCGGACTGGATGCGGCGCGCAAGGAAGTCGGGCCAGCGCCGGTTGCCGTTGGAGGTGCTGCCCACGCCATCGGTGACGGAATCGCCCACCGCCACCAGCACCGGCGCCGCGCGGTCGACGTCGACCTCGGTGAGAAAGGGCCAGAAGGCGAAGGCGCGCTGGACCGGGAGCGAGGCCTGGGCGCCGAAGTCGCCCGTGGTCGACGCATAGCTGGCCTGGTAGGCGGCGTTATGGATCGTGCTTGCCTGGACCGTGCCGGGGAAATACAGGCTGATGGCGAGGTCGGTGAGCGGCGCCACCGGCAGCGAGACCGGATCGGACACCACCGGCGCACCGGCCGGAATCGTCACATTGGTACGCCCGCCGAAGGTGAGCTGGCGGCTGCTGCCGGCCGTGACGACGGCGCCGCCAGCGCGCAGGCCGACGTGGGCGCTCGTCAGCCGCAATTCGGTATCGCCCATCTCGTTCGACACGCGAATGCGAATGCGGTTGCCGCCGAGGCTGGTGCGCACGATCAGGCGCAAGGTCTGATTGATGAAGGTCTGCAGCGAGGCGGCTGGCGGCGGGCCGGCCGGCGCGCAGCCCCAGCCCGCGCTCCAGCGCTCGGGCAGGCCCGCCTGGGCCACTGCGTCGGCCGCCGGTGCGGCCAGCGCGCCCGCCAGGACCGGTGCGCCGAGCAGGATGCGTCGTCGGCCCTGGTCGACGCCATGATCGGCCGGGAGGGGCGACGTGGAAGGAGTGACAGGCGAGTCGGAGGCACTGGAATCCGGAAGGGACATGGCGGGCTCCTGAGAAAGGTCGAGGACTGGCGGTCGCGGTACGAGCGCCAGTCCACGATAGCGCAGAGCGCATGTGACGCGGGTACGGTCGCTTACATTGTTTGCGCTGCGTCGTGCGGATTTCTGATGGGAAGGGTTGCCAGCTAAAAATCAGCAGATGCCCAGGAACAGCAATGCGGAAAGCTCAGGCGAGGATGTTCAGCAAGCCGTCCAGGCCCGAGAAATTGAGGGCGACATTGGCCTGCTCGCGTACCACCGGCTTGGCGCGGAAGGCCACCGACAGGCCGGCAATACCCATCATCTTGAGGTCGTTGGCGCCGTCGCCCATGACGATGGCCTGCGATGGATCGATGCCCAGTTCCGCGCACACGCGTTGCACGGTGCGCCTCTTTTCCTCGGCGTCGACGATGCCGCCCAGCACGCGGCCGCTCAGCTTGCCGTCGATGACTTCCAGCACGTTGGCGTGGGTGTGGTCCAGGCCCAGGCGCGGCTTGAGGCGGTCGGTGAAGAAGGTGAAGCCGCCCGACACCAGCACGGTCTTGAGGCCGGCCGCCTGCACCGCCTGCAGCATCGCTTCGCCGCCCATCGAGATGCGCAGGCGTTCGTCATACACGCGCTGCAGGGCGGACGCATCCAGGCCTTCGAGCAGCGCCACGCGCCGCATCAGGCTCTCGGAAAAATCGAGCTCGCCGCGCATCGCGGCTTCGGTGATCGCGGCCACCTGCGGCTTGAGGCCCTGCATGTCGGCGATCTCGTCGATGCACTCGATGGTGATCAGGGTCGAATCCATGTCCATCGCCACCAGCCTGAAGTCGGCAAGCGTGCGGCCGGCCGCGATGAAGGTGACGTCGACGCCGGCCTTGAAGGCGGCGGCGTCGATCTCCTGCTTGAGCGTGGCGCTATAGTCGACGCCTTCGGCGCGCAAGCAGCGGGCGCCGAGCGCAGTCAGTCGTTGCGGCTTGGCCAGCTGCGCCAGGCGTTCGAGGGTTGCTTGATCAGCCTGCGGTCCTTGCAGCACCAGGTTCGTGGTCATGAATATCGTTCTCGTCAGGCGAGCAGTTGTTTGATGGTCTGTTTGATCTGGTTCACGCGCGCCGCCAGGTCGGGCATGCTGGCCGTGATGCGCAGCTTGTCCTGGCCGGCCAGCTTGACCTGGCGGTTCTTCTGGATCAGCGTGATGATCTTGATCGGGTCGATCGGCGGCTTTTCCATGAACTGCAGGCTGGCCGCTTCGCCATGGGCGTCGATCTTGACGATGCCCACGCTCTTGGCCGCGATGCGCAGGCGGTGCGTTTCCACCAGCGCTTTTACGGCGTCCGGCATCTTGCCGAAACGGTCGATCAGCTCTTCTTGCATCGAATCGATGCGGTCCTGGCTTTCGCAGTTGGCCAGGCGCTTGTAGATCGACAGGCGCTCGTGCACGTCGCCGCAGTAGTCGGCCGGGAGCAGGGCCGGCACGTGCAGGTTGATCTCGGTGGTGGACGACAGCGGCGCCGCCAGATCCGGCTCCTTGCCGGCCTTGAGCGCGCGCACCGCTTCGTTGAGCATGTCGGAATACAGCTGGAAGCCGATCTCGAGCATCTCGCCCGACTGGTTATCGCCCAGCACCTCGCCGGCGCCGCGGATTTCCAGGTCGTGCATGGCCAGATAGAAGCCGCTGCCCAGTTCCTCCATCTGCTGGATCGCGTCCAGGCGGCGCTGCGACTGCTTGGTCAGGTTCGACACGTCGTTCACCATCAGGTAGGCATAGGCCTGGTGGTGCGAACGGCCAACGCGGCCGCGCAACTGGTGCAGCTGGGCCAGGCCGAACTTGTCGGCGCGGTGCATGATGATCGTGTTCGCGGTCGGCACGTCGATGCCGGTCTCGATGATGGTCGTGCACAGCAGGATGTTGAAGCGCTGGGCCACGAAGTCGCGCATCACCTTCTCGAGGTCGCGCTCGTGCATCTGGCCGTGGGCCACGCCGATGCGCGCCTCGGGCAGCAGTTCCTGCAGCATGGCGCGGCGGTTCTCGATCGTGTCGACTTCGTTGTGCAGGAAGTAGATCTGGCCGCCGCGTTTCAGTTCGCGCAGGCAGGCTTCGCGGATGATCGAACCGTCTTCGCTGCGCACGAACGTCTTGATCGCCAGGCGCTTTTGCGGCGCGGTGGCGATGATCGAAAAATCGCGCAGGCCTTCCAGCGCCATGCCCAGCGTACGCGGGATTGGCGTCGCGGTCAGGGTCAGCACGTCGACCTCGGCGCGCAGGGCTTTCAACGCTTCTTTCTGGCGCACGCCGAAGCGGTGTTCCTCGTCGATGATCACCAGCCCCAGGCGCGTGAATTTCACGTCCGGCGACAGCAGTTTATGGGTGCCGATCACGATATCGAGCGTGCCGTCGGCCATGCCCTTGATCGCGTTATTGATCTCCTTGCCGGTGCGAAAGCGCGACAGCTCGGCGATCTTGACCGGCCAGTCGGCGAAGCGGTCGGCGAAGGTCTGGGCGTGCTGCTCGGCCAGCAGGGTGGTCGGGGCCAGGATCGCGACCTGCTTGCCGCCCATGACGGCGATGAAGGCGGCGCGCAGCGCGACTTCGGTCTTGCCGAAGCCGACGTCGCCGCACACCAGGCGGTCCATCGGCCGGCCCGAGGTCATGTCCTTGATCACGTTATGGATGGCTTCGGCCTGGTCCGGCGTCTCGTCGAAGCCGAAGCTCTGGGCGAAGTTCTCGTAGTCGATGTTCGAGTATTCGAAGGCGTGGCCCTGGCGCGCCGCGCGCCGCGCGTACAGGTTCAGCAGCTCGGCGGCGGTGTCGCGCACCTGCTCGGCGGCCTTGCGCTTGGCCTTTTCCCACTGGCCCGAGCCGAGCGAGTGGAGCGGCGCGTCCTCGGGCGAAGTGCCGGAATAACGCGAGATCACGTGCAGCTGCGAGACCGGCACGTAGAGCTTGGTGTCCTTGGCATATTCCAGGTGCAGGAACTCGGTCTCGCCTTCGCCCAAGTCCATGCTCGTCAGGCCCATGTAGCGGCCGATGCCATGGTTGATGTGGACCACCGGATCGCCGATCTTGAGCTCCGACAGGTCGCGCACCATCGACTCGACCTGGCTGGTCGCTTCCTGCTTCTTCTTGCCGGCGCGCCGGCCCGAACCCGCATACAGCTCGGTCTCGGTAATGAAGACCAGATGGCCCGATTCGGTGTCGAGCAGTTCGAAGCCCGCCTGCAGCGGCGCCACGCCCAGCGCCAGCCTGGCGTCGCTCTGGCGGAAGCCCTCGAAGCCCTCCACCGGAGTCAGATCGAGCTTGTATTCGCCGAAGTACTGCTGCAAGGTCTCGCGGCGGCCGGCCGAATCGGCGCAGATCATCACGCGCGTGTCGCTGCGCTGCAGGTAGGCGCGCAGATTGGTCAGCGGGTCGTCCAGGCGGCGGTTGACGGCGATGTCGGGGATCGGCGCCGACAGTTCCGATGCCGGCGCAGCAGGGTCGCGCGCGATATTCCAGCGGCCGTGCGGCTTGATGCAGGTGAAGAACTGCTCGGCGCCGAGGAACAGCTCCTGCGGTTCCAGGATCGGCCGTTCGCGGTCGCTCTTCAGGAAGCGGTAGCGCGACTCGGTGTCGAGCCAGAAGCGCTGGATCGCCCCGTCGATATCGCCCACCAGGGCCACCGGCGATTCGTCGGGCAGGTAGTTGAACAGGTTGGCCGTCTCTTCGAAGAACAGCGGCAGGTAGTATTCGATGCCGGCCGAGGCGATGCCGTTGCCGATGTCGCGGTAGATCGGCGAGCGGGTGGGATCGCCCTCGAAACGCTCGCGCCAGCGGCCGCGGAAGGCGGTGCGGGCCGCGTCGTCCATCGGGAATTCGCGTCCCGGGAGCAGGCGCACCTCCTTGACCGGGTAGAGCGAGCGCTGGGTATCGGCGTCAAACGTCCGGATCGATTCGATGTCGTCGCCGAACAGGTCGAGACGGTAGGGCAGTACGGAACCCATCGGGAACAGGTCGATCAGGCCGCCGCGCACCGAATATTCTCCGGGCGACATCACCTGCGAGACGTGCGTATAGCCGGCCAGCGTCAGCTGGGCCTTCAGCCTGGCTTCGTCCAGCCGTTCGCCCTGGCGGAAGAAGAAGGTGTAGGCGGCCAGGAAGGACGGCGGCGCCAGGCGCACCAGCGCCGTGGTGGCCGGCACCACCAGCACGTCGCACTGGCCGTTGCGGATCTCATGCAGGGTGGCCAGTCGTTCCGACACCAGGTCCTGGTGCGGCGAGAACGCGTCGTAGGGCAGCGTTTCCCAGTCGGGCAGCAGGTGGCAGGACAGCTTGCCGTCCGCAAACCAGGGGATTTCGTCGAGCAGGCGCTGGCCGTCGCTCGCATTGGCGACGACGACGGTGAGCATCTGGCCGTTGGCCTTCAGGGCCAGCGCGGCGGTGGCGAGGGCATACGCATCGGACGAGCCATGCGCCAGCGGCAGCACGAAACGCTGGCCTGGTTTGGGGAGGTGTTTCTTGAGATCGAAAGGCATGCAGCGTGCTGTTACGTTCGCGTCAAAAGTAGGCGTTAATTATAGACGAAGGCGCACCAGGCCGCCCTGACGCTTGCATCGCATCCGTATACGTAATATTCTAAGTTACGAATAAACTCCGACGAGGAATCCGATGTCCCATTTTCACGATCCGGCCATGGTGGCGCGCTACCACGAGGGCCCGCCGAAATTCGTCCCCGGCTTCGCCGACATGCAGCGCATGGCGCGGGTATTGCTGGCCGAGCGCGCGCCGTTTGACGCGCGGGTGCTGGTGCTGGGCGCCGGCGGCGGCCTGGAACTGAAGGCCTTCGCGGACGGCCAGCCGCGGTGGACCTTCGATGGCGTCGACCCATCGGCCGCGATGCTCGACCTGGCGCGGCAACTGGTCGCGGCGCACGGCGACCGGGTGCGGCTGCACCAGGGCTATGTCGACGCCGCGCCGCCAGGCCCGTTCGACGCGGCGGCCTGCCTGCTGACCATGCACTTCATGCCGCCGGACGAGCGCCGTCATGCGCTGGGTGCGATGCATGCGCGCCTGAAGCCCGGCAGCCCCTTCGTTGTCATGCACATGAGCGTCACCGGTGGGGCCGAAGAACGCGCACGCTGGATGGCGCGCGACGAAGCCTTCGCGGTGGCCGGCGGGGTGGCGCCGGAGATGGCGCGCCAGCGGCGCGAAGGTATCGAGGCCAGCCTGTCGGTGCTGGCGCCGCAGGACGACGAAGCCCTGCTGCGCGAGGCCGGTTTTGACGATATCGAGCTGTTTTATGTGGGCGGGGTGTTCCGGGGCTGGGTCTGCCGTGCCTGAAGAAGTCGAATGGTTGTGGTCGGGCTGAAACTCGCGCATGATCCTGTTTCCACATGATAAAGACAGGAGACACCCATGCGCGCAGGCCTGGCCGCCTTATCCCTATCGATCGCATCCATGCTGCCCGCCCTGGTGCATGCTGCGCCACCCGTCGACCTGGTCCTGTTCGACGGCGCGCCGCGCCAGGGTGTGACCGTAGCGGCGATCGCTCCCGATACCGAGCACGTTCTCATCGGCGAGCGCGTCGACGCCGATGCCGGCATCCGCGCCAAATTCCCCGGCAGCGCGATCGAGCTGGCGCGCAGCGCAGGGCAGGACGGTCGCGAAGCCTTGACCCTGCGCTGGGATAGGATCTGGAAGAGCGGCGTGCGTTTGTCCGGTCCGTCGTTCGACCTGCGCCCCTACCTGGCGGCCGGCACGCTGGCCTTCGATCTCAAGGTCGATGCGCTGGACAAGGGCGGAATCCTGTTCCGGGTCGGCTGCGGCGACGATTGCGAGCGCCACGTCTCCTACGTATTGCCGGGACGCGCCGCCGAGGGCAAGGGCTGGCAGCGCATCGTGCTGTCGATGTCGTGCTTCGCACGCGATGGCGACGATTTTGGCGCCGTGACGCGGCCCTTCACGCTCGAAGGCACGGGCAGCGGCCAGGTCGCCATCGCCAACGTGGCGTTCTCGCAGGGCGGCGCGCCCAATACGCCTTGCCCCGACTGGCGCACGGTGGCCGTCACGCCCGGCACGCTCAACGAATCGTGGTCGACTTCCTGGTGGCTGCCGCGCCACCGGCAGAAACTGGAAGAGGCCAGGCAAATGGTCGCCGAAGGCCGCAGCCCGCAACTGGTCTTCATCGGCGATTCGATCACCCAGGGCTGGGAAAAGGAGGGCGCGCAGGTGTGGCAGCAGCATTACGCGCGCCATCATGCGCTGGCGCTGGGTTTCGGCGGCGACCGCACCGAGAACGTGCTGTGGCGCCTGCGGCACGGCGAGGTGGACGGCATCGACCCGAAGGTGGCGGTGCTGCTGATCGGCACCAACAATACCGGGCATCGGCGCGACTTCCCCGCCATCACGGCGGCCGGCATCGAACGCAATCTCGACGAACTCAAGGCGCGCCTGCCACGCACCCGCATCCTGCTGCTGGCGATCTTCCCGCGCGATGCGGCGGCCGACGGTCCGCTGCGCCGCCTGAATGAGCAGGTCAACGCGCGCCTGCCGGCGCTGGCCGACGGGCGTCGCGTGTTCTTCCTGGATGTGAACAAGGCTTTCCTGAGGACTGACGGCAGCCTGCCGGCGAACCTGATGCCGGACTGGCTGCACCCGAACGAAGCCGGCTACGCCATCTGGGCCAAAGCTATGCAGCCGGAGCTGGATCGTTTGATGGCGTTGCCGCGCCTGTAGTCACGCCTGGCCCTGCATCGGCCGCGCGCCGGTTGGCGACCCCGAAGGGCACGTGCACCATCGGGATCGTGCCGCCCGGGCCGGAGGTGAGGTGGGTGAGCTGGTCGTCGAAGAAGATGTGCGGCTTGAACACCGACAGCACGCGGCTCTTGTCCATTCCGCCCAAAAAGAAGGTCTCGTCGGCCGAGACGCCCCAGCTGCCCAGCGTGGTGACGACGCGCTCGTGCGCGGGCGCGCTGCGCGCCGTGATGATGGCGATGCGCACGATGCGGCGGTAGCCAGGGTCGTCGCGCTCGGCCTGGTTTTCGAGTTGCTGCAGCATGGCCAGCTTGCGGAACATCCCGGCCAGTGGGCCGGGCTGGTGAGGACGCGCCATGTGCAGCGTCTCGTGGGCGTGGAATTCTCCCAGGCCGTCGCGCTTGAAGACCGTCTCGGATTCGTCGTCGGCCAGCACGCCGTCGAAGTCGAAGGCCACCCGCAGCTCGATATCGTCTTCCTCGTCGGCGATGCGCGAAGGCAGCACGAGGCCGGCCGGATAGTCGACGTCGATCGCGCTCTTGACGTCTTCCTCGTTCGCGCTCAGGAACAGCGCGGCGTTGAAGGCCGGCAGGTAGGGATAGGGCGATTTTCCGGTCATGAACACCGCGCGCGAGATATCGAGGCCGTAGTGGGCGATCGAGCGCATTACGCGCAACCCCGTTTCGGGCGAGTTGCGCGAGAACAGGACGACTTCGACCGGCGCCTGCTGCGCAAAGCACTTGTTGATGCTGAGGAAGCGCCGGATGAAGGGAAAGGCCACGCCGCGGGCGAGCACGACGTCGCGCTGGCGTTCCTGGTAGGCGCGGTACTCGTCGGGGCCATGCTCGAGGTAGACCTGGTGCGATTCGGACAGGTCGAACAGCGCGCTGGAGGCGACGCCGATCACGAGTTTTTCTTCGATGGGAAACGGCATTCAGGCGTCCTGTCGGTCGGATTGTTCAAGCAGGCTGTCGTAGACTTGCCGCGCCTCGGGCGGCAGCGCCAGCACGGCGCGCACGAACAGGGGCTGGCCGCCCGTGGCCAGCATCTGCAGCTTGGCCAGCCGGTCGGCGTCCTGCAGCAGGGTCGGCAGGGCGCCGGCATCGCCCAGGTGCGCGATCGCGTGGCCGATCGGCGGCGGCAGTTCCCACGCGTCGGCGATACGGGCCGAGATCAGGCGCGCCGCCGCCACCAGGCGCGAGCCGAAGGCGTCGCCGTCAGGCAGGGCGCCCGGCGGCACCAGCTGCTCGACCACGCGGAAGGCCACTACCAGCCCGACATTGTGCAGCAGGCCCGCCAGGTATGCCTCGAAGGGATCGGCCTTGTTTCGGGGCGCCAGCATACTGGCCGCCTGCGCGCACAGTTCGGACTGGCGCCACAGCGGCGGCGCAATCAACCGCGCCAGCGGGCCGGCCTGCTGGCTGATGATCGGACGGAAGGCGACCCGCGCCAGCAACATGCGCAAGCCGTTCTGCCCGAGCAGCAGCACCGCCCCTTCGAGATTGCGGATCGGGGACGCGGGCTGGTAGTAGGGGCTGTTGACCTCGCGGATCACTTCGGCGACCAGCACCGGGTCCTGGGCCACCTGGCGCGCCAGCGCGCCGGCGCCGGTGTCGTCCTCGCGCAGGCTGCGCAGCAGTTGCGGAATCACGGCAGGCACCCGCGGCACCAGCGCCGCCGCGTCGTCCGGATCGCGCGCCAGGCGCCCCAGCTCATCGAGCACCGGACCGTCGGGGGCGGGCTTGCCTAGCACGTGCGGGCCGGCCAGCCAGTGGAAAAAAGCGAGATCGAGGTCGAGGTCCGCCAGTGAGGCATCCTCGGCGGCGGGACGGTCGCTGGTGGCGCCGGATGGAGCGGCGGCGGGACGTCCCGCTTCGCGCGTGCCGAACAGGCGGGCGAGCCAGCGTTTCATGGGCATGCGAAGTTCAGTGGCGAGGGCATTTGTCCATTCTACCGTGAATGACAAACGGCCCGGCTGCCGCTCGCGCGGCGCCGGGCCGTGGCTGTTTCACCTCTTACTGGCCGTTGTTCGAGCCGGTCGTGGTGTGGCCGGTATTGGTCGGGGTGGAGGCACTGCCGGTGGCGTTGGCCGGGCCGGTGTTTTTCGCGTCGTTCGGGCTGATGCCCATTTGCGCATCGACGGTCGGGTTGCCGGTCGAGCCGGCTTGCGCCGCGCCAACCGAGGACGAGCCGCTGGTGGTGCCGGTGGTGTCGGTGGTGTTACATGCGGCCAGGGCAAAGGCCATCATGCTGCCCAGCAGAACAGTCTGGAGCTTCTTCATCGTGGTTCTCCTTGATTGGTAAGTAAGGGCATCATGCGAGGTCAGCCATACGCATGAAATAGGAAGAGAACGTCAATACCTGTAGGACCAGGCTCACCTATAGTGAACCTGGCCGCAACGGTATTCAACCCGGGTCAGCGGCTGACCGGGGTGTCGGTGGTCTGCTCGTTATTGCTGGTGGTGCCCGATGCGGCATTCACGCCGCTGGCGCCGTTGGCGCCGGCGTTCCAGCTGTTGGTGCCGCCGGTGGTGCTTGGCGTTTGCACGCCGCTGCCGATGGTCGAGCCGGTGGCGCTCGAGCCGCTCATCGAATCGGTGGTGGTGTCGGTGGTGTTGCAGGCAGCCAGGCCAAAAGCCATCATGCCAGCGAGAACTGCGCTTTGAACGGTGCGTTTCATGGTGTTCTCCTTGGTTTCTTGAGTGTTTTCAGTTTCGCAACGGAATGAGCTTGCGAGAATAGGAACACATCGGTTACCCGTGTAGGATTTCACCTTGGTAAGGCGTCAGTAACAGCATCAGGACGCCGCCGTTTCTTGTAGCAGCCAGTCGAGCAGCTCCTGCGCCGGCAAGGGCCGGCTGAAATAATATCCCTGCACCTTGTCGCAGCGCTGGTCGCGCACCACGTCCAGTTGCGAGCGGGTCTCGATGCCTTCGGCCACGGTGGTCATGCCCAGGCTCTGGGCCACCTTCACGGTCGCCTCGATCAGCACGCGGTGGTGGAAGCTGGTGTCGGCCTGGCACACGAAGGAGCGGTCGATCTTGACCGTGTCCACCGGCAGTAGATGCAGGCTCGACAGCGACGAGTAGCCGGTACCAAAGTCGTCCAGCGCGAGCTTGACGCCGAGCGCCTTCAGCTCGTGCAGGCGCACTTGCGTGTCCTGGTCCTGGGCCGCGAGGCTTTCGGTGACTTCGAGCTGCAGGCTGGCCGGCGGCATGCCGCTCGTGCGCAGCACGGCGGCGACGCTGTCGATCCAGCCGGGTTGGCCGAGCTGGGCGCGCGACAGGTTCACTGCCATCAGGCGCGGCGCCGCGTCGCCGAGACGCGCCTGCCAGTCCATGAAGTCGCGGCAGGCGCGCGCCAGCACGAAGTCGCCCAGCGCGCCGATCAGGCCGCACTCTTCGGCCACCTGGATGAACTCGATCGGCGGCACGACGCCGCGCTGCGGATGGCGCCAGCGCACCAGGGCCTCGACCCCGGCCGCGCGGTCGACGCCGCCGTTCGGCAGCAGGCGCACCACTGGCTGGTAGACCACGAACAGCTGTTCCTCGGCCAGCGCCTGGCGCAGGTCGGCCTCGATGTCGGCGCGGCGCGCGGCGCGTTCGCGCATGCTGGCTTCGAACACCGCATGGCGATTGCCGCCGGCGCGCTTGGCCTCGACCATGGCGATGCCGGCGTCGCGCAGCAGGCTGTCGGCATCGTGCTCACCGTGCGTATCGTGCACATCGAGCGCTGCCGCGTCCGGCCCCCAGGCCAGGCCCAGGCTGGCGCTGCACACGATCTCGTGGCCGCCGATCACATAGGGGTGGGCAAGGGCGTCGAGCAGGCGCAGCGCCACCCGTTCGGCATCGGCGCGCGCGCGCAGGCCGTCCAGCACCACCACGAATTCGTCGCCGCCGATGCGCGCCGCCAGCTGGCCGCTGCGCGCGGCGGGCTCGAATCCGCTGGCCGGCGGACGCAGGGCGCCGCGCAGTCGGTCGGCCATATGCATCAGCAACTGGTCGCCGCCGGCCTGGCCCAGGCTGTCGTTGAGTTGGCGGAAGCGGTCGCAGTTGAGCGTGAGCACAGCGAAGCCGTGCCCGTCCTGCGGCCGCGCGAGCAGGCGCTGCAGCTCTTCGCGCACCGCCTCGCGGTTGGGCATGCGGGTCAGGCTGTCGGTGCGGGCGGCGTTGCGCAGGCGCCGCGACAGCATTTCCTGCTCGCGCTGGACCTCGAAGGTGGCGTCGGCCACGGTCGCCATCAGGCGCTCGGGGTCGAGCTTGGTCAGGTTCAGCGACAGCACCTGCAGCGAGCCGCTGGCGGCGTGCTGCACGCCGACCGGCAGGCGCAGGCCTTCGCAGATCATGCCGGAAGGTTCGATGAAGGCCTCGACCATCGCCGGCAGCTGGGGCGCGACCGGGGCCAGCAGGTCGAACAGGTTGTCCAACCCGGCGTCGGTGGCGAGCGGCATCAGGAGGCTCGAGGCCATCGGATTGAGCATCTCGACCGTGCCGTCGAGCGTCGTCTGGGCCAGGCCGATCGGGGCCCGGTACAAAAACTGCACCAGCGTTTCGTAGGCATCGACCGGCTCATGCTGCATAGACGTTCTCCTGGTGGCGGGCGATGGTGTCCTGTGGTTTGCCGAGATCGCGCAGGATCAGGCAGTAGGCGGCGCTGTCTGGGTCGCCGGGCAGTGCCTCGCGCTCCGGCAGCGGGGCGACCAGCGTGCTGCCCCAGAACACGGCGCCGTCGGCGCGCTGGCGGCGGCCTTCGTCGAGCGACCAGCCGCTGGCATCGGCTTCGCGCAGCCGGTCCTGGCGGTACTCGAGCGCGACCTCCTCCGGCGGGTAGAAGATCGTGAATGGCCGGCCGACCGCATCGGGGCCGAAGCCGGTGACGCGCTTGACGCTCGCGTTCCAGTCGCAGAGCCGGCCCTGCAGGTCGAGGCTCACCAGGGCGTAATCCTGGACCCCGGTGAGGATGGCGTTGAGCCAGGCGTCGTTCTGGCGCAGCCGGCGCTCGCGCCGCACTTGTTCGGTAATGTCGTCGATCACGGCCATGATGCGTTCGGGATCGAGCTTGAGCAGAGTGAGCGCCAGGACCTGCGGCGCGCGCTTGGCGCCTGCGCCGGCTTCCAGGTAAAGGTGCAGGCCGTCGCAGATCTTGCCATAGGGCTCGCCGTGCTGCGCGGTGCGCGCGCGCAGCTCGGGCGCGACCTTTTCCAGGGCCGTGAACAGGTTGTCCAGGCCGCCGTCATGCGACAGCGGCATCAGGAGCTGGGCCGCTACCGGATTCATCATGGTGACGTCGCCCTGGGCGTTGGTCTGCACCAGGCCTACGGGCGCCAGGTACAGGAACTGGATCAGCGCCTCGTGCTCGGCGCCGAAGTCGTTGGCTTCCCTGCTCATCGGGGGCTCACCGCGGCTGGCGCTGGACCAGCACGTAGCGGTGGCTTCCGCCCGGGTTCGACAGCAGGCGCAACGCGACCTTGACCGGACGCATGCGCAAGGTCAGGACGTAGTCGATGGTGTCGTCCAGCACGCTGTTGTCTTCCTGGGCGTCCTCGAAACGCTGGGCCACCATGAAATTGTTCATGCAGGGCGCGACGTTGGTGAACAGGGGCTGGCCCAGCACCCGTTGCGGCGACAGGCCGGCCGCCTGGGATTCGAAGGCGTTGTAGACCGTGACGCTGGTGTCGGCGCCGAAGCCAATGACGCCGAACTCGAGCGCGTCGAACTGCTCCGGCGTGCATTGGTCCAGGCGCGCAGCCAGGTCGGGCGCGTCGAAGGCAAGGGGCGTAACGGTCATGATGTCGGATGCCGGGACGCGGCTATTGAATAATAGAAACAGATGTTGGCATGTGAAAAGGTGCAGTGTCAATCGTGCGCGCCATTTCACGTCACATTTCCCGGTTTCCGTGCCGTTCCGAGACGCCGCGCGGCTACAGATCGATCAGGTTCTCGAATCCGCCGAAGAACATACGCTTGCCGTCGAAGGGCACGCCGCCCGGTTTCATCATGTCTTCCAGGCGCGCATCGCTCATCACCTTCTCGAGCACGGCGTCGCGGTGGCTGCGCGATTCGTATACCGCCCAGGCCAGGATGACGGTCTCGCCATCTTCGAGCTTGACGCTTTGCGGGAACGAGGTGTGCTCGCCCGGCTTGACGTCGTCCGCGATCCACTCGCGGTATTCGAGCGCGCCGTGCTCGCGCCAGACCTTGCCGGCCAGGGCGGCCTGGGCGCGGTACTCTTCGAGTTTCGATGTGGGCAGGGGCAGGACAAAACCGTCAACATACGCCATGATTCTTCTCCTTAAGTAAGGTGATGCGTGGCTGGGATGCTGCGTGTGTGATACATGAGGTGCTGCGTCTGTGATACATGAGGCGATGGATGCGCCGCCCCTGTACTGACCCTGCGACGGTGCGCCAGGTTCCCGGTCGCTATGTCGGGAACCTGGAAGATTACCACAAGGTGTTTTGCGCGGGCGGGTTCGGCGGCGGTGGCGTAGGGGCAGGTGGCGGCGCAGGTGGTGGCACCATCGGCGGCAAGGCCTCGATGGCCGGCCGTTCGTCGAACGGCGAGGCGTCGGGTGGGACTTCCTGGCTGCCGGGCGGCAGGTCCAGCGGCTGTTCCACGGGCGCCTGCTCGATGTCGATCGTGCGCGTCTCGCCCGCATCGATGAATTCCGGGTAGATCCAGTCGTCGCCGTCGTGCACCACGTCCTCCGGGGGCGTGCGCTCGACGGGTGGCACCTTGGCCAGCGCCACGCGCATGTAGTCGATCCAGATCGGCATGGCCAGCGTCGAGCCGAATTCGCGCCCGCCCAGCGAACGCGGTTCGTCATAGCCCATCCACGACACCGCCACCACATTGCCCGCATAGCCGGCGAACCAGCCGTCGACGGCGTCGTTGGTGGTGCCGGTCTTGCCGGCCAGGTCTTGCCGTCCCAGCTGCTTGGTGGCGCCGGCGGCGGTACCGAAGCGGGCCACGTCGCGCAGCATGCTGTCGACCACGAAGGCGTTGCGCGCCGTGACCGCGCGGCTGGCTTCGTCCTTTGCCTGCGGCGGCCTGGCCTCGAGGATGACGGCGCCGTTGCCGTCCTGGATCCTGGCGATCAGGTAGGGCTTGACCCGGTAGCCGCCATTTGCAAACACCGCATAGCCGCCCGCCAGCTGCAGCGGCGTGACGGCGCCGGTGCCGAGCGCCATTGTGTAGTTCTTCGGATGGCGCGCCAGGTCGAAGCCGAAATGCTCCAGGTACTGGTGGGCGAATTCGACCGATACCGCGCGCAGCACGCGCACCGTCGGCACGTTCTTCGATTTCACCAGCGCCTGGCGCAGCGTGACCTCGCCGTCGAACACACCGTCGTCGTTCTGCGGCGTCCACGGCGTCTCGAGCGTGGCGCCGGGCAGCTCGATCGGCTGGTCCAGGATGCGGGTGGTCGGCGAATAGCCTTTTTCGAGCGCCGCCGAGTACACGAAGGGCTTGATGCTCGATCCCGGCTGGCGCCAGGCCTGGGTCACATGGTTGAACTTCTGCAGGTTGTAGTCGAAGCCGCCCACCAGCGCGTGGTAGGCGCCGGTGTCGGCGTCGATCGCGACGAAGGCCGCGGCCACTTGCGGCACCTGGGTGATGGCCCAGTCGCCATCCTTGTCCTTGCTGATGCGGATGACGGCGCCCGGGGTGATCTTCACGCTCTCGCGTGCCTTGGACGACAGTGCGGCGGCCGCGAATTTGAGCCCGGCGCCACGGATGGTGATGTCTTCGCCCGACAGCGTGTCGACCAACACCGCTTCGCTGCTGGCCTTGAGCACCACGGCCGGCAACAGGCCGTCGCTGCTCGGGCGCTTCTGCAGCGCGTCGACGATCGCTTCCTCGCGCTCTTCGGCGTCGGGCGGCAGCTCGACGCGCGCTTCCGGGCCACGGTAGCCATGGCGCCCGTCATAGGCCAGCACGTTGCGCCGCACCGAGTCGTAGGCGGCGTTCTGCTCGGCCGCCAGGATGGTAGTGGTGACGGTGATCCCGCGCGTGTACGATTCCTCGCCGAACTGCTGGAAGACCGTTTGACGCGCCAGCTCGGCCACGTACTCGGCGCGGGTGTCGAACGATTGGCCGGCGTCGCGCTTGACGCGCAGCGGTTCGGCCAAGGCCTGGCGGTACCGGGCCTCGTCGATTTCGCCCAGTTCCAGCAGGCGCTTGAGGATGGCGTGCTGGCGCGCCTGCGCGCGCTTGGGGTTGGACACCGGATTGGTGCGCGCCGGGTTCTGGGGCAGGCCGGCCAGCATCGCGGTCTCGGCCAGCGTGAGCTGGTCGAGCGTCTTGCCGTAATAGCTGCGCGCTGCGCTCGAGAAACCGTAGGAGCGCTGGCCCAGGTAGATCTGGTTCATGTACAGCTCGAGGATCTGGTCCTTGGTGAGGGAGTCCTCGATCTTGTAGGCCAGCGCGATCTCGGTGAACTTGCGCGCGAGGGTCTTCTCGTTGGTGAGGAAGAAGTTGCGCGCCACCTGCATCGTGATGGTCGACGCGCCTTGCCGGAAGCCGCCGCGCAGGTTGGCGCGCGCCGCGCCCAGCGCGCGGATGAAGTCGATGCCGCCGTGTTCATAAAAGCGTGTGTCCTCGATTGCCAGCACGGCGGACTTCATCATGGCCGGGATCTTCGCGATCGGCACGAAGTCGCGGTGCTCGACGCCGAACTGGCCGATCAGCACATTGTCGGCCGTGTAGATCCGCAGCGGGATCTTGGGCCGGTAGTCGGTCACGGCATCGATCGGCGGCACCTTGGGCAGGATCGCGGTCGTCACATAGATCACGGCGCCGGCGATTGGTAGCAGGATCGCGGTCAATGCGACAAGGATGAAGGCGTGCAGGCGCTTCATGCCGAACAGGGTTTTACTGGACTGCTTGTTGGTATCGCTCACTGCTGGACTTTCGCGGTGCGGCCCTGATGTGGGCCAGGAGCGGCCGATTATAATCCGCTTTCAATATGCACTTTCTTTCCGTTCGTGCATGTGCGATATTCTCGCTTTGGGCCCGCCGGCGGCACGGCGGGCCGCATCAGCAACGAAGGAAATCCATGCCATTCGATTCGAAACCGGCCGGCTTCAAGCCGTATATCCCCGCCACCGCCCAGCTGCCTGAAATGACCCCGCGCGCCCTGATCATGGGCGTCATCCTGGGCATGATCTTCGGCGCGTCCTCGCTCTACCTGGTGCTCAAGGTAGGCCTGACGGTCAGCGCTTCGATCCCGGTGGCGGTGATCGCGATCACCCTGTTCGGCATGGCGAAGAAGCTCGGCGCGCGCGAATCGACGATCCTCGAGAACAGCGTGGCGCAAACGGCCGGCTCGGCCGGCGAATCGCTGGCCTTCGGCCTGGGCGTGACCATGCCGGCCATCATGATCCTCGGTTTCGACCTCGAGATTTCGCGCGTGATGCTGGTCGGCGTGCTGGGCGGCCTGCTCGGCATCCTGATGATGATCCCGCTGCGCCGCACGCTGATCGTCGACCAGCACCGCGAACTGAAATACCCGGAAGGCACGGCCTGCGCCGAGGTGCTCAAGGCCGCCGCCACCGACGTTTCCCGTGAAGCCGCGGGCGAGGTGCGCGACCCGGCGACCGCGGAAGGCAGCGACGCCATGAAGACGGCGAAACGGCGCGCGATGCTGATCTTCGGCGGCTTCGGCATCGGCATCCTGTACAAGACCCTGAGCGTGTCGTTCAAGGGCTGGCGCGACACCATCAACTTCGAGTTCGGCGCGCCGCTCAAGACCGGCAGCATCGGCGCCGAGATCTCGCCCGAACTGGTGGGCGTCGGCTACATCATCGGCCCGCGCATCGCCTACACGATGGCGGCCGGCGGCGTGCTGGCCTCATTGATGCTGGTCCCGATGATCAAGTTCTTCGGCGAGCTGGCGACCGTGCCGCTGTCGCCGGCCACGATCCCGATCAGCGACATGACGGGCGACGACATCCGCGCCTCGTACATCCTGTACATCGGCGCCGGCGCGGTGGCGGCCGGCGGCCTGATCTCGCTGGCGCGCTCGCTGCCGACCATCTGGAACGGCCTGCGCGGCGGCCTGGCCGGCGTGCGGCAAGGCTCGAAGGGCGACGAGTCGCTGCGCACCGACCGCGACATCCCGATGAAGTGGGTGGTGATTGGCTGCCTGGCCATCATCGCCATCATCTCGCTGGCCACGCCGCTGCACATGAACGTGCTGGGCGCGGTGCTGATCCTGGTGTTCGGTTTCCTGTTCGCTACCGTCTCCTCGCGCCTGACCGGCGAGATCGGCTCGTCGTCGAACCCGATTTCGGGCATGGCGGTGGCGACCCTGCTGTTTACCTGCCTGATCTTCCTGGTGATGGGCTGGACCGGCGGCCAATATTACGTGACCGCGCTGTCGGTCGGCGCCATCGTCTGCATCGCCGCCAGCAATGCCGGCACCACCTCGCAAGACCTCAAGACCGGCTACCTGGTCGGCTCCACCCCGCGCATGCAGCAGTATGCGATCCTGTGCGGCGCCTTCGCCTCGGCCCTGATCCTGGGACCGATCCTGCTCAAGCTGAACGAAGCCGGCACCGTCTACGTGCCGGCGGCCCAGGTGGCGCCCGGCCTCACGGTCGACGCCGCGACGCTGAGCGACACCGGGCAGCTGCAAGGCCCGCAGGCCAAGGACGATCCGAACACCTACAAGGTCTGGCACAAGACGGACACGGTGGGCGGCCCGGCCGGTAAGTACTTCGTCGACGCGGCGGGCAAGGCGGTGTACCTGGTCGACCCGGGCATCAACGGCCATCACAGCACGCGTCCGGACGGCACCGAGGTGAAGAAGTACGACGCGCCCAAGGCGGTGCTGATGTCCTACATCATCAAGGGCATCCTGGACCAGGAACTGCCGTGGACCCTGGTGCTGTTCGGCGTGATGATTGCGATCGTGCTGGAGATGGCGGGCATCGCCTCGCTGGCATTCTCGGTCGGCGTCTACCTGCCGCTGGTGGCGACCCTGCCGATCGCGATCGGCGGCACCGTGCGCTGGCTGGCCGATCGCCGCAACAACAAGCTGCCGCAGAACGCGCACCTGAACGAAGAAGAGCGCCAGGCGGCGGGCGACCGCAGCGCAGGCGTGCTGCTGGCGTCGGGCTATATCGCCGGCGGCGCGCTGGCGGGCATCATCATCGCCATCACGGCCGGTATCTTCACCGACTTCGACGCTGCGATCGGCGCCTGGGCCAAGGTGTCGAATCCGTTCTTCGAAGGGGCGAGCGCGAACTGGCTCAGCATGATTCCGTATGGCGCCATCGTGCTGCTGCTGTGGTGGGTGGCGCGCGAGAAGGTCAGGAAGACCTAAGCGCAAACGACAACGCCGGCTTCGAGCCGGCGTTGTCGTTTTATGTGCGTGTGGTGCGTGTTGCGGTTGGACGCGTCGACTGGGAACCCGTCCACCCTACATGTGGAGGAACGTAGGGTGGACGGCTCTGCCGTCCACGCGTCCAGTAAGCGGTGGATCAGACGTAGGCCAGGTCGTGCTGGCGAATGGCGCTGTCGATCCAGTCGTCGGTATCGCTGAAGCGGTAGCCGAGTTCTTTTGCGCGTCCGGTGTCGAGCATCAGCGGAGTCACCAGGTCGAACGGCGACGGCGTGCCGGCGGTGAGCTTGCGCATGCGTGCCGGCGCATTCAGCGCCGCTCCCACGCGGCCGTGCAGCTCGTAGGCCGACAGCGCGCCATCGGCCGCGGCGTTGACCGGCCCGGTAAACGCCTGGGCGCCGGCCCAGACCAGGAAGTCGGCCGCCTCGCGCGCCTCCAGGAAGGACGTGCGCGCCTTGGCGCTGGTGTATTGCAGGGCGGCGCCCTGGCGCACCAGGTCCACATAATGCGCGAGGCGGCCGGTGAAATCGTCCGGGCCGCCCAGCACGTGGCCCAGGCGCACGGTTACCACCGGCATGCTGCCGGCGCGGTACAGATAAGCCTCGGCCTGGACCTTGCCGGCGACATAGCTGTCGATGGCGCGCGCCGGATCGTGCCATGGGTAGGCGGTATCGATCGGCTGGGCGTCGACATGCAGCGATTCTTCGTCGAAGGCTTGCGACTGCGGTTCCAGCGCGCGGTAGACGTCGATGGTCGAGGTCATGACGTAGCGGCCGACATTGCCGCCAAAGACGCGGCTCGAGATGGCGGCGTCCAGCGGCGAATAGCACATCTGGTCGTAGACGATGTCGAACTTGACGCCGGCAAAGGCGGCGCGCATGGCGTGCTCGTTGCGGCGGTCGACGCGCACCCGCGTGATGCGCTCGCCGAAAGGATCCGGTGCGTAGCCGCGGGTGGCGATGGTGACGTGGTGGCCGGCCCGGACCAGGCGCTGCACCAGCAGCTTGCCGAAAAACCGGGTACCACCGATCACGAGAATATTCTTGGGCATGGCGCTTCCTTGTGTGATCACCACTATTTTCCTAGGGGAAGTACAATCCATCAAACGAGAAAAAGACATGCCAATGAATAAGAAAAACTTAGCCATGGGCTCGAAATGAAGGCTTTGCGCAGCCTTTCGGGCCTGATCGACTTCGAGTGCGCCGCGCGCTGGGGCAGTTTCAAGCTGGCCGCGCACGAGTTGCACAAGACCCCGGCCGCGGTCAGCCTCCAGGTAAAACAGCTGGAAGAAAGCATTGGGTTTCCTCTCTTTGTGCGGCATCCGCGCCACATCGCACTGACGGAAAAGGGGCAGGAGCTGGCGATCGCCACCGCCCGCATGCTGGGCGAGTTGCGCGCCAAGGTCACCGCGCTGCAGAGCGGCGACGAAGAGGCGGTGCTGCGCATCGCCACCACCCACTCGTTCGCGATCAAGTGGCTGGTGCCGCGCATGCACCGTTTTACGAAGCTGTATCCGGAACTCGACATCCGGCTCGACTCGAACGATGCTCCGGTCGATCTTCACGCCGACAGCACCGACGTCGCGATCCGCTATGGCCCGGTAACGGACGGCGATCCGACGGTGCTGTTTCGCGAGCGGCTGGTGCCGGCCTATAGCCCCGAGCTGCTGGCGCCCGGCCAGGCCGCGCTGACCCTGGCCGACCTGGACGAGCACCGTCTACTGATCGTGCATTCGCCCGAGGCCTGGCTGCAGCTGCTCAATGAGAACCGCGCGCTCAAGGGCGACTACGATTTCTCGCGCGCCTACAGCCATTGGGGCGTGCTGGTGCAGGCGGCGGTGGCGGGGCAGGGCGTGGCCCTGGTGCCGTACGGGATCGCGTTCCAGGACATCGCCGCCGGCGCGCTGCGCCTGATCCCCTGCCGCAGCGTGCCGTTCGCGAACGGCTACCGCTTTCTCGCCAATCCGCACAAGGAGCATATGCTCAAGGTGCGGCGCTTCCGCGAATGGATGGTGGCCGAGATGGCGGCCATGAGCGCGCACCTCGATTACCGCTAGACGGTGCGACGGCGGCGCAAATGCGAGAAGGGCGGCCCGCGGGCCTAATGCCGTTCAGTTAAGACTGAGCGGCATTTTTCTTTTCAGGTGTTGTAAACGCTAGCTGAGGCTGTTAACCTGCGTCACCATGTTTG
>NZ_VPFD01000079.1 GCF_008014745.1 Massilia arenae | reverse complement strand
GCTGGGCTATGGCGGCCTGCTGCTGGCGCCGCCGGTGCTGGGCTGGGTGGCGGTGCACTCGAGCGTGATGGTGGCGCTCGGCGCGCTGTCGCTGTCGGGGATCGTGATCGCGCTGAGCGCGCGGGTGCTCAAGAAGTAAGGCGCATTAACTGTATTCGCGCAGGACGGTGTAGACGCCGTCGCGCGATTCGACCAGCGCGTA
>NZ_VPFD01000078.1 GCF_008014745.1 Massilia arenae | reverse complement strand
AAACTCTTCAGTTCAATCTCTGTTTGTTGACTCTTTCGAGTCACCCTACATTGCTGCAGGGGTCGCTCACTCAAAATACTGACCGTTATCTCATTGCTGAGGCAACGTATTTCTTTTTCGTGAACATTTGATAATTTAAGTAATCAAGAACCGAAGTTCTTGGCACCTTCATCAAACGCCCACACTTATCGACTGTTAATTTTTAAAGA
>NZ_VPFD01000077.1 GCF_008014745.1 Massilia arenae | reverse complement strand
CCAAGGTGGCCCAGTACTCGGGCGACCGTCGTCGCCCCCAGGCCAGGGATGCTGGCGATGAGTGCCGCATCGTTCTTCAATCCAGGATGCCTGTCGATGTGGTCGTCGATCTCATCCTGGAGCTTTCGAATCTCGGCATCGAGCCACTTGATGTGCTCGGCAACGTTGGCTGCAACGTCTCTCAGCCCAGCCACCATGTGCGCCTCTATGCG
>NZ_VPFD01000076.1 GCF_008014745.1 Massilia arenae | reverse complement strand
CCAGCGTGACGCCACGCCATGGAAGCGCGCCAGCCATTCCTTGAGGCGCCGGTGATAGGCGTTCACATTTTGAACGTGGATGGCGCCCTCGGCGCCGTTGCGGACGCGTTCGCCGGCACTGAGGTTGACGGCCTGGTGCGCAATGCCATGGGCAAGGGCGAAGGCGGGATAGGCGGCGTTGGCATCAGTGGCCAACAGCGCCTGGGGATCGAGTTTCGGCAGCAAGTGC
>NZ_VPFD01000075.1 GCF_008014745.1 Massilia arenae | reverse complement strand
AAGCATCTAAGCGGGAAACTTGCCTTGAGATGAGATTTCCCGGAGCCTTGAGCTCCTTGAAGGGTCGTTCGAGACCAGGACGTTGATAGGCTGGGTGTGGAAGTGCAGTAATGCATTAAGCTAACCAGTACTAATTGCCCGTAAGGCTTGTCCCTATAACCTTGGTAGTCAAGGTTGTGACGAGTACAACTGCTTGAATACAAGCTACAACCCAACATTACTTCTTCCAGATTCAGAGCA
>NZ_VPFD01000074.1 GCF_008014745.1 Massilia arenae | reverse complement strand
GATCAAACTGAACGGCCTGAGTCCTGTGCAGTACAGAACCCAGGCCGTCTAAGCGAGCATCCAACCGTCTCAGTTTAAGGGGTCACATCAAAGGCGGGGACCCAAGTTCTGCAAACGTCGTCGAAACGCTTGCAACTTAGGTCCCCGCCTTCACGCACTGCTGTCCGGGATAATTTGAGGGGAAATTGCTGGAAGGGTTGCAGGGACTGGTTTACCGGCGTATACCGGAGTCGCCAAACTTAA
>NZ_VPFD01000073.1 GCF_008014745.1 Massilia arenae | reverse complement strand
TTCCAGCGGTCGAATTTCCAGCTATCCGCAAGTGCGTGGCGTGACCTTGACTGCGGTGCCAACCCACTTGATCCGTGATGCGAAGTTCGGGCCTTACGGCATCAACGAGATGCTCTACGCAAAAGAGCTGCTCGCGTCGATTCCGGACGACTCCCTGACCGCATTCGACAAGGGTTTTCTGTCGGCAGAGATTCTGTGTGGCTTGACCAATAATGGAACGAACCGCCACTTCATCATCCCAGCCAAGGCCAACACCAAATGG
>NZ_VPFD01000072.1 GCF_008014745.1 Massilia arenae | reverse complement strand
TCGGAAACGAGATGTGATGCACACTTAGGGTAGTAGTAATTTGTATCAAGCAAACATAGTTGTACTCTTGAATTCTGTGACGATCTCTTTAACTCATGAAGAGGCCAACGTTATAGGGACAAGTGAATAAGTGCACATGGTGGATGCCTTGGCGATTACAGGCGATGAAGGACGTAGTAGCTTGCGATAAGCTGCGGGGAGCTAGCAAACGAGCTTTGATCCGCAGATTTCCGAATGGGGAAACCCGGCCTTTTAGGTCATTGCAT
>NZ_VPFD01000071.1 GCF_008014745.1 Massilia arenae | reverse complement strand
AATGGGGGATTAGCTCAGCTGGGAGAGCACCTGCTTTGCAAGCAGGGGGTCGTCGGTTCGATCCCGTCATCCTCCACCATTTAGTAAATGGTTAAAAGTTCAAACGTAAGTCATCAGCAGCTAGCTGGATGGATTTAGGTTTGGTCTTTTCGAGATCACTGTTTTTTCGTTCTTTAACAATCTGGAAGAAGTAAAGTTTTATCAGCGTGTGCGACAGCACATGTTGAGGGTAGTAGTAATTTGTATCAAGCAAACATAGTTGTACTCTTGAATTCT
>NZ_VPFD01000070.1 GCF_008014745.1 Massilia arenae | reverse complement strand
CTCCTGATCGATGGCGACCGGGATTGGACCGCGGATCAGCTCAGCAGTTCAATGCTCATCCATATCTAACGATGACAGCGCCAAAGGAAAGGCGCTGTCATCGTTACCTGTTGATGACCCCGAATGCAATACGCAGCAATTGCTCGACGGAAGTAACTCGGCCGCCATCGAGCGCCCAATGCCAGCCCAGGTAGTTGGGTAACCAGCGTGACGCCACGCCATGGAAGCGCGCCAGCCATTCCTTGAGGCGCCGGTGATAGGCGTTCACATTTTGAACGTGGATGGCGCCCTCGGCGCCGTTGCGGACGCGTTCGCCGGCACTGAGGTTGACGGCCTGGTGCGCAATGCCATGGGCAAGGGCGAAGGCGGGATAGGCGGCGTTGGCATCAGTGGCCAACAGCGCCTGGGGATCGAGTTTCGGCAGCAAGTGCGTGACCAGTTGGTTCACCTTCAAGGGACCGCGTCCGGTGACGGCGTCGATGGTTTGCCCGCTGCGGTCGCGCGCCACCAGGATGCAGTCGAGATGATGCGAGA
>NZ_VPFD01000007.1 GCF_008014745.1 Massilia arenae | reverse complement strand
GTATACGCCGGTAAACCAGTCCCTGCAACCCTTCCAGCAATTTCCCCTCAAATTATCCCGGACAGCAGTGCGCCTGCGCGGGAACGACGTTGATTAGGCTAACGGCAGACCAGGCTTAGGCGGCTTCGCGCTGTTCCAGGGTCTTGACGTTGTCGCCATTGATGGTGCCGGTCGCATCACCGATCACGATCTTGCGCGGCTTCAGGGCTTCGGGCACTTCGCGCACCAGTTCGATGGTGAGCATGCCGTTGTCGAACGAGGCGGTGGTGACCTTCACGTGGTTGGCCAGCTGGAAGCGCTGCTCGAAATCGCGTGCGGCGATACCGCGGTGCAGGAAGGTGCGCTGGACGTCGTCCTTCTGCTTGCGGCCGGTGACGTGCAGGCTGTCACGCTCGGTGACGATCTCGACTTCGTCGCGGGTGAAGCCGGCGAGCGCCATCACGATACGGTATTGGTCTTCGCTCACCAGTTCGATGTTGTACGGCGGGTAGCTCGGCTGCGCTTCGGCGCGTTGCTCGAGCAGGCTGGCCAGGCGATCGAAACCGATGGCGGAACGGTACAGGGGAGTCAGGTCGAAAGTACGCATGATAGTCATATCCTTGTGAAGTTAAGCGATAAGGGACGGAACCTCTGTTGAGCATTCCGTTGGTACCAATCTAATGTCATGCCAAACGATTTTCAAGTCATACGAAATACGGATTTTTAAGTGTTTTTGCAAATTTTGTTTGCATGATGTATCAAGAGAAATTTGGGTTGGATGGGGTGCTACACTCGCCGGCTTCCCCTTGGCTTCCCGCTTCACGATGACTGTCTTCCCCTTCCTCGCCCGCGCCGCCCGTCCGGTCAGCGCCCTCGCTCTTGCTCTCGCGCTTGCCCTGCCCGCTTCAGCCCAGGTTCCTGCCGTCGGCAATGATCCGTATCCAGGCACGATCGCGCTGCACGTCGACGCCAGCAACCTGTCGCAGCAGATCTTCAGCATGCGGCTGTCGATGCCGGTGCAAGCGGGTCCGATCACCCTGCTCTATCCGCAGTGGGCGCCGGGCAATCACGGCCCCAATATTCCGCTGACCCAGCTGGCCGGCCTGAAGTTCAGCGCGGGCGGCAAGCCGCTCGAGTGGACGCGCGACCCGGTGCAGGTCCACGCCTTTCATGTGACGGTGCCGGAAGGCGCCACCGAACTGGTGGCCGAATACCAGTTCCTGTCGCCGCTGGACACCAGCCAGGGCCGCATCACGATGACCGACGACATCCTCGGCGTCCAGTGGCAATCGGTGGCGCTGTACCCGGCCGGCTACCACGCGCGCCGTATCACGGTGCAGCCGACGCTCACCCTGCCCGCCGGCTGGCAGTTCGCCAGCTCGCTGGCGGTCGATGCCCGCACTGGCGACGAGGTGCGCTTCAAGCCGCACGACCTCGACACCCTGGTCGATTCGCCGCTGTTCGCCGGCCGTTATTTCAAGCGCATCGACCTGGCGCCGGGCGCCAAGCAGCCGGTGATGCTGAACGTGGTGGCCGACAATCCCGAGAGCCTGGATGCGAAACCCGAGCAGGTCGCGCTGCACCGCGCGATGGTCGACCAGGCGATCAAGCTGTTCGGCTCGCGCCACTACCGGCAATACGATTTCCTGTTCGCGATCTCGGACGAATTCGGCGGCATCGGCCGCGAGCACCAGCAGTCGAGCGAGAACGGCGTGCGGCTCGGCTACTTCACCGACTGGGGCCGCAACGAAGCCGGCCGCGAGCTGCTGCCGCACGAATTCGTGCACTCCTGGAACGGAAAATTCCGCCGCCCCGCGGGCCAGGACGTGGCCAACTTCAACACCCCGCTGCAGAACGAACTGCTGTGGGTGTACGAAGGCCAGACCCAGTTCTGGGGCAAGGTGCTGGCCGCGCGTTCCGGCCTGGTGTCGCAGAACCATGCGCGTGAAGCGCTGGCGATCGACGCGGCGCGCTATGACAAGACGCAGGGCCGCGACTGGCGCGCGGTGCAGGACACAGTCAACGATCCGATCATCAACGGCCGCAAGCCGATCGGCTGGGGCAACTGGCAGCGCAGCGAAGACTACTACACCGAGGGCATGCTGATCTGGCTCGACGTCGACACCAAGATCCGCGAACTCTCGGGCGACAAGCGCAGCCTGGAACATTTTGCGCGCGCCTTCTTCGGCATCGAGGACGGCAGCATCGACGCGGTGTACTACACCTTCGACGACGTGGTGGCGGCGTTGACCAAGGTGCAGAAGTTCGACTGGGCGCCGTTCCTGCGCGCGCGCCTGGACGGCCATGGCCCGGGCGCGCCGCTCGACGGCCTGGCCCGCGCCGGCTGGAAGCTGGTGTACGGCGACACCCCAAGCAACGCCGTCCGCGCTGCCGAGGAACGCAGCCGCAGCGCCGACTTCACCTATTCGCTCGGCTTCTCGGTGCGCAGCAATGGCGACGTCGCCGGCGTGGTGTGGGACGGCGTGGGCTTCCGCGCCGGCCTGGCGGCCAACACCACCATCGTGGCGGTCAACAACCGCGCCTACAAGGGCGACGTGCTGAAAGCGGCGGTAAGCGCCAACAAGGACGGCAAGGCGCCGATCGCGCTGCTGGTGCGCAAGGGGGACAAGCTGCGCACCATCACGCTCGACTATCGCGACGGCCTGCGGTATCCGAAGCTGGAGCGCATTCCAGGCACGAGGGATCGCCTGGACGCGTTGTTCAAGGCGGCAAAATAATCCTGTCCGGGCAATGACATCGCGGCGGTCTTCGGGCCGCCGTTTTTATTGGTGATGCATCCGCCATTGACCGGCATGCGGAAACAGGAGATCGGATAGCGCTCAAGCGCTACGCAGGCGCGCGATCAGCGGCAGCAGTTGCCGATGCAGGTCCGGGTCGCCGCAGGCGATGACCGAGCCGCCGTGCTGCGGATCGCCGCCCTTCCAGGTGGTGATTACGCCGCCGGCGCCTTCGACCACGGGGATCAGGGCCTGCACGTCGTGGACGTCGAGGTGCGCTTCCAGCACCAGGTCGACCAGGCCATGGGCCAGCAGGCCGTAGGCATAGCAGTCGCCGCCGAAACGCACGATCTGCGCCTGGGAGGCGATGGCGTCGAACACGGATTGCTCGGCGACTTTGGCGCCGGCCGCGGGCACGGTCAGCATCACGCGCGCCTGCGCGAGGGTCGGGCAACGGCGCGTGCGGATCGGCGCGCCGTTGCACCAGGCGCCATGCGGCGTGCCGATGAAGCGTTCGCGCGTAAACGGCTGGTCGATGACGCCGATGACGGGCTTTATGCCGTCGTTGAGGGCGATCAGCGTGCCCCAGATTGGCAGGCCGGTGACGAAGGCGCGGGTGCCGTCGATCGGGTCGAGCACCCATTTCAAGGGACTGGCGCCGTCGACGCTGCCCTCCTCCTCGCCGACGATGCCGTGCTCCGGATAGCGTGCGGAGATCAGGCAGCGCATCGCCCGTTCGGCGGCGCGGTCGGCCACGGTGACTGGGTCGAACACCGCCCCGCCGGCTTGCGCGGCCTTGTCCTCGACGACGAGGTCGGCGCGAAAGTGCGGCAGGATGGCGGCGCCCGCGGCGTCCGCGAGTTCTTCGGCAAAGGCGCGCAGGAGGTCCAGTTGCGCGTTGTCGATCAGCATATCAACCCGTCACTTCCATTCGCCGCGCTGGTTCACCAGCGTCTTCTTGCCCTCGGTGACCACCAGGCGGCCGTCCGCGAAGACGGTATAGGTCACGCGGCCGGACTTGAACACATAGCCCTGGAAGGCGCCGGGCGTGACGCCGTCGGCGGCGAGCGAATGCATGGTCTTGCCGCGCAGGGAAATCGCCTTGCCGGACTTCTTGCTGGTGCCGACGTAGCGCACGTCGTCGCAGGTGACGTTACCCTCCTCGCACTGCTGCGTGATCTTGACGGTGAAGCCCGGCGTTTCCAGGGTTTGCTGCGCCTGGGCGTGGGCGTATGTCGACGCGGCCAGCGTCAGGGCAGCCAGGGCTGCCAGGTTCGTGAATCGCTTCATGCTTCCTCCGGTCGGCTTCGATGGGCGGATTATGCCTTATCGAATCGGCGCGACCGTTCGCTGGTTCTCTTATGGCTCGGCGCGGCCCAGGTCGAGATAACGCGAGGCCCAGGCGGCGATCACGTCGGCGATGTAGACGGCGTCCTGGCGGCGCCTGAGGAGGTGGTCGGCGTCGTCGAGCGAGACGAAGCTTTTCGGATGGCGCGCGGCCTGGAAGATCTGCTCCGCGTTGGCCACGGCAACGGTGTCGTCCGAAGGCGAATGCATCACCAGCAGCGCGCGGCCCAGGTCGCGGATCTTCTGTTCCAGGCGCTGCTCGGCGACGTCTTCCAGGAATTGGCGCTTGATCGTGAATGGACGGCCGGCCAGCTGGACGTGGGCGACGCCATGCGTGGTGATGGCGTCGATGTGCTCACGGAACATGCCGGTGACGTGGTGCGGGTCACTCGGCGCCGCGACCGTGGCGACTGCCTTCACCTCGGGCATGCTGGACGCCGCGGCCAGCACCGCGGCGCCGCCCAGGCTGTGGCCGACCAGGAGTTGGGGCGCGGCGTACTCGCTGCGCAGGAAGTCGGCGGCGGCCACCAGGTCGGACAGGTTGGATGAAAAATTGGTGTTGGCGAATTCGCCCTCGCTGGCGCCGATGCCAGTGAAGTCGAAGCGCAGCACGGCGATGCCATGGCGCGTCAGGCCCTGCGCGATGCGGGCCGCGGCGAAGACGTCCTTGCCGCAGCTGAAGCAGTGGGCGAACAGGGCGTAGGCCTTGACCAGGCCCTCGGGTGCATCGAGGCGCGCGGCCAGCAACTGGCCGTCGGCGCCTTTGAAGTGGACTGCTTCGCCTGCCATGCACGTCTCCTGATGTTGTCGCAACACGATAGCATGGGCTTGCGCGACGCCGACATCTGCCAATGGAGACATCCATCGACGCGCCTATTACCCGAACAAGCCATGCAAGAACCAGCGCGGCGCGGCATCCTCGCCCGTGCCGTTGATGCGCTCGCGATAGATCCAGTACAGCGCGTGGTCTTGCCCCTCGGCGATGAAGTAGTCGCGCGTTTGCGTCTGGCTCCACCAGCCGGCCTCGATGCGTTCGGGATTGGACGCCACCCGCAGGGGTGAACCGTAGAACGGCCGGTGGTCGCGCATCAGGAGCGCGATCGGCTTGGCCAGCAGCCAGCTCGGGCGCGGCAGGCTCTGCACGTCGGGCGGCATCTGCGCCGCGCGCGCGGCGGCGCTCACCTTCTGTTGCACCGGCACCCAGGCGTTGGCGACTTCGGGCCGGTAGTCGGCCACCGGCAGCGCCTGCAAGACATTGTCTGCGCCCAGGCGCGCCACCAGCAGCTCGATCATGCGCATCCGGTCTTCTTCGGTGCCGCCGGGATCGGGGAATAGCGAGTCGGTCGGCGGCGCCATCGCCTGCAATTGCTGCGCCTCCAGGCCGATGCCGATCACGGGCGCCTCGAGTTCGAGCTTGGCCAGGCGCTCACGCAGCAGGCGCAGCAGGTGCTCGTCGCGCCAGGTGGGTTCGGCCAGCGCCACCTCGACCAGGGTCGGTGGACGCGCCATGCGGCCGCGCTCGTGATCGAGCGACAGCAGGATGCGCTCGACCGCCAGCTGGCGTGCACACAGCCAGCCCGTCATCTGCAACACCAGGCGATGGGCGCCGGCCAGCAGCAGGTCGGCCTGTTCGAGCCGGTCGAACAGTTCGAGCCGCGCATGGAAGCGCTCCGGCGGCGCCACCCACTGGAACAATTCGGCGTTCATGCCATAGGCGGCGTCCAGCATGTCGAGCAGGGACCGTCCGCAGCGCCGCTGCAGGCCGGGGCGCGGCAGGCGCCGCAGCTCGTCCAGGCGGCAGCAGCCGATGCCTTCGAACCAGCTGGCGAACGGCCGCGCCGGCGGCAGCAGGCCCACCGGCAAGCGGTCGAGGCGCCGCACCAGCGAATCCATCGAGAGGGCGCGACCGGCATTACGGCGCGCCAGCAGCCAGGCCCCGCGCGCGGTGGGCGCGCAGGCGATGCAGGCCGTGAAGCCGAGCGCCGCCATATTGGCGCGAATGCGCTCACACAGGCGCCGGATGCCGCCGAACAGGCGCAGGCTGGCGCCGATATCGAGCAGCAGCGTCGCTTCTTCGGCCAGCGCCACCTGCGGCGTGTAGTGCAGCATGGTCATGGCCACCGCATCCATGGCCTCGGCTTCGCGCTCATGGCTGCGCAGTTCGATGCGCGCTTCGGGCATCAGCATCAGCACGCCACCGCGGCGCATGCCGATCTGCACGCCGGCAGCGCGCGCCGCCGGCGACAGCGCCATTACCCGCTCCTGCTCAAGGATGACGCTGCCAGGGTCCGAGCCGCCAGCAACACCGCCGGCCTCGCCCGCCGCCTCACCCGCCGATTCACTGAACCAGCGTGGGCTGAAGACCTCGAGCGGTAGCTGGGGCAAATACAGGCCGATCCAGAGGCGCATGGCGTTGCAGTAGTGAAGATCCAAGAGGAAGGAACAGCGGCGCCTCGCGCTGCGGTCCCCGACGTTTGACGAAGTCGATATTCATGCCGCCGGCCGCTGGCCGCAGCGCAAGACGCAAAGGCGCGGGAGATGCATCCTGCGCCGCCGCCAGCGGGCGGAGCATGAAAAACAGCGTTTCGCCGCCTTGCGCCGCCAGATGCAGGCGGCGCAGATTGTCGTTACGCATATGGTTGGCCCAGAACAACAAGGCACCGCAACTACCGCTACGTAACACCTGCTCGGCCGCCCACAGTGCGTCCGCGGTGCGCGTCGTGCGCAGCCACAGCAACTGCGATGGCTCCAGGCCGAGCGCGGCAAGCGCCAGGGCCTGGGGTGGATGGGGCGGCTGCAGCAGCACGATGCGGCGTTCGGCGCAGGCGGCCAGGGCCGGCCGCAGCAGGCGCAGCTCGCCGATGCCGGGCTGTTGCAAGTGCAGGTCGACCAGGGTGCCGCCGGGCCAGCCGCCGCCGGGAAGCTGGCCCGAGAGCGTTGGGTGGCCGGTGTCGATGCAGCGCGTGTCGGCATGCGCCAGCTGCGACGCGCGCCACAGCGATGGGTGCACTGCCTCTGGTGCGGCAAGGATGGCTGAATGGTTCATAGTTCAGGCTTATCGAACAAATACTGTATAAACGTACAGTACTCGCTGAAGTCGCGTTTTGCAAGACCTATTCATTTTGGCTATACCAATTGGGTCACTGGTATTGACTAAAATTAAACGTCTCTCTACTCAAACTGACCAACTCGCGACGACCTCGACGCGCGCCACCCTTCCAGCACCCACACAACGGCCCAGGCATACAGCGCCAGCACGATGAACAAGCTCACCCGCACGAGCGAGGCGTGGCCGACGTCCTTCCCCACCACGCTATCCTCGATGGCCGGCCCCAGCAGGATCAGCATGGTCACCAGGGCATTGCTCCAGAACGAGGGTGGCAGCGCCGAGGCCTTGAGGCCGAACAGCCTGGCTCCGCTCCAGAGCGCGGCGGCGGCCATCCACAGCACCAGCATCCACAAGGTAGGCAACAAGGCCAGGCCGAACCAGGCCAGGGTCGCCATGCCCGCACCCGCCAGGGTCGACCCGACCAGGACCCGCCCCGCCGAGCGGGCGCCGGTGGAGCCGGCCTGCTGGCCCAGCAGCACCGACTTGATGATGGCGGACAGATAGAAAGCCGGGTGGATCAGGGCCATCACCAGCACCGGCATGACCACCAGCGTGGCCTGCGCGGCGCGCCATCTGACCGCGTGCGCGGCAACGGCGGGGAGCGCCGGCCTGGCGCCGGCGTCCGGGTCATCCGGGAACAAGGCATGCGACAGGCTGCCGACCAGCACGCCGACAAAAAGCCCCAGCGCGATGGCGGTGCTGATCGCCGGCACCAGGGCCTGGTCGACCACGCCGGCCACCGGAACCAGGGTGAAGGCAATCGCCACGATATTCGCCAGCGGGCTGCCGCTTTGCAGGCCGACGAAGAACACCGCGTACAGCAGCAGCGCCGTCAGCACCAGCGCGACGCTGGCGTAATGCTCCAGCAGCGGCACCATCAGCACGCCGGCCGCCAGCACCACGGCGACCAGCACGGCCACCACCATCCCCTTCAGCAAGGGCATCGGCGGCCCCGGCTTGCTCAGCAACAGCACGGTCATGACACACAGCACGAACGGCGACGGCAGCGCCAGGCCATAGGCGAGCAGCACGGCCAGCGCCAGGCCAATCGCCAGCCGCAACACCGCCTTGTCAGCGCGCTCCATTGTCAATAAAGATAAGAAAGGTAGCTCATCAGGCGGATGAAGACGGCGCCCAGCCAGTTCATCAGGCCGTAGTCGTCCGTGTACACCAGCACGTCGGCCTGCCCGCCGATCCTGGCCGCGCGCAGTTGGGCGCGCTCGGACGGGTCGAATTCCACGGCGACCGGGAAGCGTTGCGCCTGGCGCAGCCAATCGCGGCTGTTGTCGATCTCGGGCAAGGTGCCGGCCTGGGTCTGCCGGCCCGAATTGACCCCGCTGCCCACGCTGCGCACCCGTCCTTTCAAGACCTTGCCCGGCACCACATCGAGCACGATGGCGACCTCGTCGCCCGGCGTGATATTGCCGAGGTTATTCTCGGTCATGTCGGCGCTGATCCAGAGGTCGTGGACGGCGATCAGGGTCATCGCCGCCGAGCCGGCCTGCACGACCTGGCCGACATCGGTGCGCAAGTCGGTCACCAGGCCGCGTGCGGGCGCGGTCACGGCGGTACGTTCCAGATCGAGCTCGGCCTTCTCGACCGCCGCGCGGGCGCTGAGCAGCTGCGCATTGCGCTCTCCCTGCTCGCCGGCCGCCTCCTCGGCGCGGCGCAGCTCCGCCTGGGCGGCGATTTCCTGGCTGCGCGCCGTTGCCAGCGAAGCGCGCGCATTCTGCACCCGGCGGATCGACAACGCGCCGGGGTCCTTGGCGAAGATCTGCTCCATCCGGCCCGCGTCCTGCTTGGCGAACACATGCATGGCCTTGGCGGCCTGCAGCGCCGCCTCGGCCGCCTCCACCGCCAGCGCCGAGGCATTGACCGAGCGCCGCACCGATTCATAGTCCGCCAGGCTGCGCCGCAGGGCGATGCGGTAGGTGCTGGGGTCGATATGGAACAGGAGCTGTCCTTCCTCCACCTCGTCGTTGTTCTTGACGTAGACCTCGTGCACCATGCCCGTCACCTCGGATGCCACCGGCACCACGAAGGCCTGCACCCGGGCCTGCGAGGTGTATGGCGTCAGGCGATCCGCCACCAGATACCAGCCCAGGCTGGCCACGATCAGCGCCAGCACGACGATCAAGCCCAGCCGGCTTTTCTTGCCCGGCCGCGCTGGCGCCGGCGTCGGCGACGACGTCGGGACGGGCGTCGGCGCCCCCTCGCCGGGTGGCGCCGACTGTTCGAGCTTGACCGGTTCCGGGCTCATGGCCTGCGCTCCCCGCCAGGTTCTGGCAGGCCCTCGGCGCCGGGCGCCCGCAAGGGCGCGCGCAGGACGTCCTTCCAGTCGCTGCGCCGCTCCATGACGGCGCGGGTCGCCTCATCCACGGGTGGGCGGCTCCTGCCCTGCTCCCAGCCGCCGCCCATGGCCTTATAGAGGGCGATCAGGTTCTGCGCCAGGCTGCCCTGGCACGTGGCCAGGAGCTCTTGTTGGCTAAACAGGGAGCGCTGGGAATCGAGCACGCGCTGGAAATCGGTCAAGCCCTCGCGATACTGAAAGCTGGCGATATCCAGCGAACGCCGGGCGGCCTTGACGCCATCGGCCAGCAGCACGATCTGCGCCCCCGTCCGGGCAAAGCCGGCGGCCGCATCGTCGACCTCGCGCGCCGCATTCAGCACCGCCCCCTGGTACTGCTCATAAAGCTGCTGGAAGCGGGCATCCTGCACCAGCACGCCATTGCTCAGCCGTCCATGGTCGAACACATTCCACAGCAGGCCCGAGCCAAGCGCCCAGTTCAGCACCCGCGGCGCCCCATCCAGCGAGGTGGCCGACAGGCCCACCGATCCCAGTAGCGAGATCGAGGGATAGAGCTCGGCCGCGCTCACGCCGATCAGGGCGGATTGGGCGGCAAGCTGCATCTCGACCGCCCGCACATCGGGCCGGCGCCGCAGCAGATCGGCGGGCAGTTCGGTAATCAGGTCGGCAGGCAGCCTGGTCATCGTGTGCAGGCCCGCCTCCCTCGCGTTCATCTCGGGCAGCGGGCCGGGCGCGCGCGCCAGCAGGATACTCAAGGCGTTCTGGGCCTGGCGCAGGCCGATCTCGAGCGGAGGGATGGTGGCGAGGGTGCCCAGGTACAAGGTCCGGGCCTGCTGCACGTCCAGCTCGGCCTCGTTGCCGCCACGGAACAGCAGCTCGGTGATCTCCAGGCTGCGCAATTGCAAGGCCGCATTGTCGCGCGCGATCGTCAACCGTGCCTCGGTGGTGCGGATCGTGCAATACAGGCTGGCCACCTGGGCCGCCATCAAGACCTGCACATCGTCGTAGCGGGCGATGCTGGCCAGGTAGCCGGCGTCGGCCGCCTCGATGCCGCGTTTGAACTTGCCCCAGAAGTCGAGTTCCCAGCTGATGTCGAGATGGGTGTCGAAGTTGCTCAGGCTGCTGTCCGGCCCGCCTGCCCGCCGCTGGCCCACGCGCAGCAACTCGCCGCTGAGCTGTTGCCCCTGCGGATAGAGCGTGCTGCCGGCGATCCCGAGCTCGGCGCGTGCTTCCATGATGCGCAGGCCGGCGGCGCGCACCGTGGGGTTCACGCGCTGCGCCTCGGCGATCAGCGCGTCGAGCACGGCATCGTCGAAGCCGCGCCACCATTGCTGGATCGATCCGCGTCCCGGCGCGCCGGCGCCGGATTTCAGCGAAGCCAGCGAACCGCCGTCCCAGCCAGCCAGCGCGGCCGGCATATCAGGACGTTCGAAGTCGGGCCCGACCGTCCCGCAAGCGCCCAGCAGCGCCGCGCCTGCCAGCGCCAGCGCGCCCCTGCCCGACCGCCTCCCGAGCGCGGCGCACACGGTTACTCCGGCGCCGCCGTCACAGGCCCTGGCACAGGCGCAGGCGGCGCCACGGCATCGGGGCTGTTCGCCACCCACCACATGAAGGCCTGGTAGCTCAGTGCCAGGAACACCGCGCCGACGAACATGCCCAGCAGGCCGGCGCTGGCCAATCCACCCAGGGCGCCGAGCAGGATCACGGGCATCGGTGCATCCACCCCGCGCCCCAGCAAGAGCGGCTTGAGCACATTGTCGAGCGAGCCGGCGAGCAGGAGCAGCACGGAATACGTGATCGCCTGCGTGCTGCTATAGCCCCCGCTGGTCCAGATATAGATAATCACCGGCAGGGTCGCCAGGATGGCCGGCACCTGCACGATGCCCAGCACCAGGATAAGCAGGGACAGCAGGCCCGCAAACGGCACACCGGCAAGAATGAACACCAGGCCGATCACGATCGCCTGGATGAAGGCCACGCCCAGCACGCCCAGGGCCACCGCCCGGATGGTCGACGTGCACAGCAGGGCGAACTCCTCGCCGCGCTCGATGCCCACCATGCGCACGAAGATGGACCTGATGGCGTTGGCGCCCGCCCGGCCCCAGGCCATGACGATGCCGGCGATGATGAACGAGAACAGGAACACCAGCATCGCCCCGGCGATACTGGCCACCACCTGCAGCGCCCTCCTGGTCAGGTCAGTCACTTGCGCATGCCTGCTGCGCAGCAGCGCCGGCAAATCCGTATAGGCTTCCAGCCACACTTCGTGGATGCGCTTGCCGACCAGCGGCCATTCGGCCACATCGGGCGACGGCGCGGGAACCTTCAGGGTACCGGAGCGGATGCTGGCGACGGCGTCCTGCAGCGATTCGCCGAGCGAGGTCATCAGGATTGCCGTCGGCACCCCGATCAGCACGATGCCGGCGATCACCAGCAGGGTGGCCGCCAGCCCCTGCTTGCCCGCCATACGCTGCGCCAGCTTCTGGTGCGCCGGATACAAGGTCACCGCCAGGACCACCGACCAGACGATGAGCGACAGGAAGGGAGCGAAGATGCGGTAGCTCAGCAGCGCCAGCCCGAACACGATGCCGGCCCGGATGAACACATCCAGCAGCTTTCTCGACAGGCGTTCTTCGAGATTGGTGTCGAGCTTGTCGGGGGCGTTCACGGGGCGGTCCCTTTCTTTGCTGGCCTACTCCATGAACCAGCCATGGCTCACGATCAGCGACTGGCCGGTGAGCGCATTCGAGGGGAAAGCGGCGAAGAACAGCGCGACCCTGGCAACGTCCTGGACCGTCGTGAACTCGCCGTCGACGGTCTCCTTGAGCATCACGTTCTTGATGACCTCGTCCTCGGAGATGCCCAACTCCCGCGCCTGCTCGGGAATCTGCTTGTCGACCAGGGGCGTGCGCACGAAACCCGGCGCGATCAGGTTGGCGCGCACGCCATGCTTCGCGCCTTCCTTGGCCATGACTTTGGTCAGGCTTTCGAGTCCATGCTTGGCCGTGACATAGGCCGACTTGAGCACCGACGCTTCCTTGGAGTGCACGGAACCGATATAGATGATGCTGCCGCCACGCCCGCCCGCGTACATATGCCGCACGCAGGCGCGCGTGGTGAGAAAGGCGCCGTCGAGGTGAATCGCCAGCATCTTGCGCCAGTCGGCAAACGGAAACACCTCGATCGGATGCACGATCTGGATGCCCGCATTGCTCACCAGGATATCGATGCCGCCCCATTGCGCGGCGACCGCTTCGATGCCGGCCTCGACGTGCGCTTCATTGGCGACATCCATGCCCACGCCCAGCGCCTGGTGACCTGCGTCGCGCATCCCGGCGGCGGCAAGCTCGGCCGCCTCCAGGTTGAGGTCGGCGATGGCGATGCGCGCGCCTTCGCGCGCATAGGTGAGCGCGATTTCCTTGCCGATGCCGCTGGCGGCGCCGGTGATGACGGCAACCTTTCCTTCGAGCTTCATGACACCTCCCTGGAATACCTGTCAGATGCTCGACCGCTCGCACAATTCAGACAATTGGACCTTGGTCGCATGATCCCGGCAAGACCGGCGCCGCATCTTGTTTCTTGACGTACTGGCACCATCTGAGTGGTTTCGCCCTTATGGGCACACAGACCACCCAACACGGAGGCACCATGGATGACGACATTCTGGTCAGCAAGGCCGGCATCATCGAACGCTGCTGCCAGCGTGCCCGCGACGAGTTCGAAAAAGATCCGAATACTTTCCCTGACGACATCACGCGCCAGGATGCCGCCACCCTGAACGTGCTCCGCGCCTGGGAAGCGGCGATCGAGATGGGCGATTATGTAATCGGCAATGCCCGCCTCGGCCTGCCGCAGGACGAGCGCGAGGTCATCACCTTGTTGGCCGAGCATGGCTGGATCGCACCCACCTTGGCCGAGGATCTCAAGCGCACCGGCGAGTTTTGCCGCGCCGAATGGGATTATCAGGCGGCGCCGCTGCCGGCCCTGGTGACCATCGTCAAACGCGGCCTCGACGATTTCACCGATTATTCGGCTGCCTTGCTGGGCGGCGCACGACTCGTCGAATAAACTTTCCAGCCAGTTGTCGGCGCGAAAAATAGGCGCCAACTGGTATGATTCGCCTTTTTCCGGGGGTGGCTCTCCCATTGTCTGACATGACAACCAGCCATCCCGCACCTGATTACCAAGAAAAAAATGAGCACACCTTCCAATCTGCCTGGCTTCTTCAGCCGCCTGTCGATCGCCTTCGGCGCCCTGTTCAAATCGCTCGGCGACGCCGAGTTCGCCGCGCGCGTGCGCGATGACGGCGTCGGCCCGACCGCTGCACCCGCTCCTGTCCCCGCATCTGCCCCCGTCCCGACTCCAGCCCCGACTCCAGCGCCAACGCCGGCCCCGACGCCGCTGCGCGCCCCAAGCCCGGATTCGGCCCTGCAACTGCTGAGCCTATTCCAGCGCGAAGCCCGCCTGATCGACTTCGCCCACGAAAACCTCTCTTCCTATTCGGACGCCGACATCGGCGCAGCCGCCCGCGTCGTGCACGAAGGCTGCGCGCGCGTGCTGCGCGAGCACTTCGCCATCGAACCGGTGCGTACCGAATCCGAAGGCAGCCGCATCACCCTGAACGAAGGCTTCGACGCCGCCAGCGTGCGCCTGACCGGCAATGTGGTCGGCAAGGCGCCGTTCAACGGCACCCTGAGCCATCGCGGCTGGCGCGCATCGAAAGTCACGCTGCCGCAACTGGCCGAGAGCCATGACGCGCGCGTGCTGGCCCCGGCGGAGGTGGAACTGTGAGCCAACCGGAAAACGCACGCTATGCCATCGGCATCGACCTGGGCACCACACACAGCGCCCTCTCGTATGTCGACCTGCAGGCCAGCGACGGCGAGAAGGCCGTCGACGCCGTGCTGCCGATCCCGCAGCTGACCGCCCCCGGCACGATCGAGGCGCTGCCGCTGCTGCCGTCCTTCCTCTACCTGCCGCACCCGGACGAGATGCCGGCCGGCGAACGCGCCCTGCCCTGGAGCCAGGGCGAAGAAACCGCGGTGGCCGGTGAGATGGCGCGCAGCCGTGGCGCCACCACGCCGATCCGCCTGGTGTCGTCGGCCAAGAGCTGGCTGTGCCATCCCGGCGTGGACCGCCGCGCCGCGATCCTGCCGCAGGATGCGCCTGAAGAAGTCACCAAGGTGTCGCCGCTGGCGGCGTCGACCCGCTACCTCGAACACCTGCGCCAGGCCTGGAACGCGGCGCACCCGGAGGCGCCGTTCGACCAGCAATCGGTCACGGTCACCATCCCCGCCTCGTTCGACCCGGCCGCGCGCGAACTGACCGCGGAAGCGGCGCGCCAGGCCGGCTTCGCACCCACCCTGCTGGAAGAGCCGCAAGCGGCCCTGTACAGCTGGATCCAGGGCAGCGGCGGCCGCTGGCGCAAGCAAGTCCAACCGGGCGACATCATCCTGGTGGTCGACGTCGGCGGCGGCACCAGCGACTTCTCGCTGATCGCCATCCTCGAACGCGACGGCAAGCTCGAACCGCACCGCGTGGCCGTGGGCGACCACATCCTGCTGGGCGGCGACAATATGGATCTCGCGCTGGCCCACTTCGTGGCGCGCAAGCTCGCCACTAATGGCACCCAGCTCGACGCCTGGCAGATGCGCGCCCTCACCTATGGCTGCCGCAGCGCCAAGGAAGAACTGCTGGCCAATCCGAACGCCACCACCCACCCGATCGTGGTGCCGAGCCGTGGCTCGAAGCTGATCGGCGGCTCGATCCGCACCGAACTCACGCGCGAAGAAGTCACCTCCTTCATCACTGATGGTTTCTTCCCGCGCGTGGAAGCGTCGGCACGTCCGGCCGTGCGCGCCCGCGCCGGCCTGACCCAGCTCGGCCTGCCGTATGCGCAGGACGCCGCGATCACGCGCCACCTGGCCGCCTTCCTGGCGCGCCAGGAAGGCGCCACCGCCGAACTCGAAGGTTTCCAGGGCCGCGTGACCGCGGAGCACAGCTTCCTGCATCCGAGCGCGGTGCTGTTCAACGGCGGCGTGTTCAAGTCAGGCATTCTCGCCCAGCGCGTGATGGACACCATCAACGACTGGCTGTACATGGAAGGCGCGGAACCGGCGCGCATGCTCGAAGGTGCCGACCTTGATCTGGCAGTGGCACGCGGCGCGGCCTATTTCAGCTACGCGCGGCGTGGCGGCGGCGTGCGCATCCGCGGCGGCACGGCGCGTTCCTACTATGTCGGCGTCGAATCGTCGATGCCGGCCATCCCCGGCATGGAGCCGCCGCTGGAAGCCTTGTGCGTCGCGCCGTTCGGCATGGAAGAAGGCAGCGAGCTCGAACTGCCGGGCCAGGAATTCGGCCTGGTGATCGGCGAGCCGGTGACCTTCCGCTTCTTCGGTTCGACCACCCGCCGCCAGGACCGCATCGGCGACGTGCTCGAGTTCTGGGGTCCGGAAGAACTACAGGAACTGAACGAGATCCAGGCCACGCTGCCGGCCGAAGGCCGTGTCGCCGGCGAAGTCGTGCAGGTGAAACTGCATGCGCTGGCCACTGACGCCGGCACGCTGGAACTGGCGGCTGTCGCCCGTGACGGCCAGCGCTGGAAGGTCGAGTTCGACGTTCGTACTGCCTCCGACGCACAGTGACGTACCTGGTAGGCATCGACCTCGGCACCACGAATACGGTGCTGGCCTTTGCCCACGACGGCAAAGGTGCGATCGAGCTGTTTTCGATCGACCAGCTGGTGGCGCCCGGCGAAGTCGCCGGCGCGCCGCTGCTGCCGTCGATGCGCTACCACCCGGGCGCGGATGAACTCGCGCCCGGTGAACTGCAACTCCCCTGGAACACACTCGATGTCGCCGGCGTCGAACGCGTCGCGCTCGGACGCCTGGCGCGTGCGCTCGGCGCGGCCACGCCGGGGCGCCTGGTGGCCAGCGCCAAGAGCTGGCTGTCGCATCCCGGCGTCGACCGCATGGCGCCCATCCTGCCCTGGGGTGCCGACGGTGACGTGGCCAAGGTGTCGCCGGTGGCGGCCAGCGCCAGCTACCTGGCCCACCTGCGCGCCGCGTGGAATACGCGCTTTCCCAAACAGCCGCTTGAACGCCAGCAGATCGTGCTCACGGTGCCGGCTTCGTTCGACGAAGGCGCGCGTGCGCTGACGCTGGAGGCGGCGAAACAGGCCGGCCTGCCGGACGTGCGTCTGCTGGAAGAACCGCAGGCCGCCCTGTACGACTGGCTGTACCGGCATCGCACAAACCTGGCTGCGCAGCTTTCCGATACTCGCCTGGTGCTGGTGGCCGACGTCGGCGGCGGCACCACCGACTTCAGCCTGGTCAAGGTCGAAGCCACGGATGGCGAACCATCGCTCACCCGCATCGGCGTGGGCAACCACCTGATCCTGGGCGGCGACAATATGGACCTGGCGCTGGCCCACCTGGTCGAGACGCGCATGGCCGAACAGGCCGGCGAAGACGCCACCCGCAGCCGCCTGTCGAGTGCGCGCCTGGCCCAACTCACCGAACGCTGCCGCGCCGCGAAAGAGCAGTTGCTGGCCGAGGATGCGCCGGACCACGTCACCGTCACCCTGCTCGGCGCCGGCAGCCGCCTGATCGGCGCCAGCCGCAAAGCCGACTTGCGGCGCGAAGACATCGAGCGCATCGTGCTCGATGGCTTCTTGCCGCTCAATGCGGCGCAGGAGGACGCGAAACGCGCACGCGCCGGCATCGTCGAATTCGGCCTGCCGTATGCGAGCGACCCGGCCATCACGCGCCACCTGGCGGGCTTCCTGCGCCAGCACGCGGCCGCCGCGCGCGAGGCGCTTGGCCTGCCCGACGATGGCAGCTTACCGGTGCCCGACACGGTGCTGCTCAACGGCGGCGTGTTCAGGGGCGCGGCGCTCGCGCAGCGGCTGGTCGATACACTGACGGCATGGCGAGGTGCTCCCGTGCGCGTGCTGCACAACGAGAATCCCGACATCGCCGTCGCCCGCGGCGCCGTGGCCTATACGCTGGCACGCCAGGGCCTGGCCCCGGCCATCGAAAGCGGCGCCGCGCGCAGCTACTACCTGCTGCTCGATGGCGAGGCGCAAGGAGACAGGCTGCGCACCGTCTGCCTGCTCCCGCGCGGCACGCCAGCCGCGCTCGAGGTGGCGCTGGCGGACCGCAGCTTCGCGCTGCGCGTGGGCCGTCCGGTGCGCTTTCACCTGGTGTCGACCATCGCCGACAGCGGCGCGCCGCCGCAGCCGGGCGACCTCATCGACCTGGATCCATCGGCCGTGGTGCGCCTGCCGGCGATCGCCACCGTGCTGCGCGCCGCGCGCGGCGCACCGACCGAGATCCCGGTGCGGCTGGTGACGACACTGAGCGAAGTCGGCACGCTCGACGTGCATTGCGTGGCCGAGGATGGCGGTCAGCGCTGGCAGCTCGCCTTCCAGCTGCGCGGCGAAGAAGACGGCGATACGCAGGAAGAGGTACTGCCTCTGGAGCTGGATGCCGCCGTCGAGAAGATCGAGCGCGTGTTCGGCACCCGTTCGAAACAGGTCGACCCTAAGGAAGTGAAACAGCTGCGCGCCGGCCTGGAACACCTGCTCGGATCGCGCGAACGCTGGCCCACGCCCCTGCTGCGGCGCCTGTTCGACGCCCTGCTGGCGCGCGCCAAGGGTCGGCGGAGGTCTGTCGAGCACGAGCGCGCCTGGCTGAATCTCGCCGGCTACTGCCTGCGTCCCGGCTTCGGCCACCCGCTCGACGAATGGCGCATGGAGCAGCTGTGGGCGATGTTCGACGGCGGCGTCCAGCACCACAAGGACAGCCAGGTGCGCGCCGAATGGTGGACCTTGTGGCGCCGGGTGGCGGGCGGCCTGTCGACCGAATCGCAGCTGCGTGTACTGGACGATTTCGCCTTCAACCTGCAGGCCGACGAATCCGAACGCGGACGCCGGCCGGTCACCCTGGTCGACGGCAGCGAGGAAGACATGCTGCGCGTCGGCGCCTCGCTCGAACGCATTCCGTCAGCCTACAAGGCGGAGATCGGTGAATGGCTGCTGGGGCAGATCGATGACATCCCGTCCGCCGGCAAGCTCGATGCGCGCGCCAGCGCGCGCTATGGCCGTTACCTGTGGGCCCTGGGCCGGGTCGGCGCGCGCCAGTCGTTCCAGTCGAGCGCCCACGAAGTGGCGCCGCCCGAGGTGGCCGAAAGCTGGCTGGTAAAACTGCTGCAGCTCGACTGGCGCAAGGTGGAGCCGGCCGGCTTTGCCGCCGCCCACATCGCGCGCATGACGGGCGACCGCTCGCGCGACATCAACGAGGAAGTACGTGCGGATGTGCTGCGCCGCCTGGCGTCCAGCGGCGCACCGCCGATGTGGACCGCGATGGTGCGCGAAGTGGTGGAGCTGGACCAGGCCGTCGAGACGCGCCTGTTGGGCGACGCCCTGCCGCCGGGATTGAAACTACTGCGCTGAAGGACGGTCGGCATCGCTTGATGACAAAGGTTTACTGTGGTAAATTTTTGTCATCATGTACCGGGAAGCGATTCCAGCATCGTCCATGAACCAACCAATCTCCCCCGACCGACTGGCGGCGCCAGCCCACCACTGGCACGCCCTGCCGGCCGAAGACGCACTCTCCAGGCTCTCCTCCTCGCCCGAAGGACTCGCACCAGAAGAAGCGGCGCGCCGCGTGGCGCTGCACGGTCCCAACACCCTGCCTACTCCGCCGCGCACACCCGCCATCCTGCGCTTTCTGCTGCAATTCAATAACGCGCTGATCCTGTTCCTGCTCTTCGCCGCGGCGCTGGCCGCCGTGCTCGGGCACTGGGTCGATGCGGCCGTGATCGTCGGCGTGGTCACCGTGAACGCCATCGTCGGCTTCGTCCAGGAAGGCAAGGCGGAGCAAGCCCTCGGCGCCCTGCAGGCCATGCTGGCGCCCAATGCGCGCGTGGTGCGCGCAGGCCAGCACGCGACCGTCCCAGTGGCCACGCTGGCGCCAGGCGACGTGGTGCTGCTCGAAGCGGGCGACCGCGTCCCGGCCGACCTGCGGCTGCTGCGCGCCCGCGCACTATTGATCGACGAAGCGATCCTCACCGGCGAATCGGTGCCCAGCGTCAAGACCGGCCACGCCGTCGATGCCAATGCGGCGCTGGGCGACCGCGAAGGCATGGCGTATTCAGGCACGCTGGTCGCCGCCGGCCAGGGCCTCGGCCTAGTGGTCGCCACCGGCAGCCACACCGAGATCGGCCACATCAGCACCATGCTCGGCAAGGTCGAGCCGCTCACCACGCCCCTGCTACGCCAGATCAACGGCTTCGGGCGGCGCTTCACGGTGCTGTCGATCGCCGTGGCCGCCCTGCTGTTCGCCTATGCGGTCGGCCTGAAAGGAATGGACTGGGTCGAGGCGCTGATGGTGGTGGTGGCGATCGCGGTGGCGCTGGTGCCCGAAGGCCTGCCGGCGGTGATCACCATCACCCTCGCCATCGGCGTGCAGCGCATGGCCGCACGCCACGCCATCGTGCGCCGCCTGCCGGCGGTGGAAACGCTCGGCGCGACCACCGTGATCTGCTCCGACAAGACCGGCACTCTGACCCGCAACGAGATGACGGCCTGCCGCGTGGTGACCGAGGCGGGTAGCATCGGCGTGAGCGGCGCCGGCTATGCGCCGCTGGGCGCGTTCGATCTGCCCGAGGGCGGCGCCGGCCTGCCGGCCAATGCGCGCCGCCTGGTCGAAGCCGGCCTGCTGTGCAACGACGCCCACCTGCACCAGCATGCGGGCGGCTGGCGGGTCGACGGCGATCCGATGGAAGGCGCGCTGGTGGCGCTGGCGATGAAGGCCGGGCTCGAGCCGGACGCCTTGCGCGCCGGCCATCCGCGCGCCGACGAGATCCCGTTCGACGCCCAGCACCGCTTCATGGCCACCCTGCACGGCCTGGCCGACGGCGGCGCCGAGCTGTTCGTCAAGGGCGCGCCGGAGCGCGTGCTGGCCATGAGCGGCAGCCAGCTCGATGCGGCCGGCGCACGGCTGCCGCTGGACGCCGCCTGGTGGGAAGGCCAGATCGCCGCCGCTGCCTCCAGCGGCGAGCGCGTGCTGGGCTTCGCCCTGCGCCGCTTTCAGTACGCGCCGCAGCAGCTGGACTTCGACGCCGTGGACGAGCTGGTGTTCCTGGGCCTGGTCGGCTTCATCGACCCGCCGCGTCCCGAGGCGCTGGCCGCGATCGCCGATTGCCGCAGCGCCGGCATCGCGGTCAAGATGATCACCGGCGACCATGGCGCAACTGCCGCCGCCATCGCCGCGCAACTTGGCCTCGCCGAACAGCCGGTGGTGGCGACCGGCCAGGACGTCGATGCCGTCTCAGACGCCGAACTGCGGACCCTGGCGCGCCGCACCCACGTCTTCGCCCGCACCAATCCCGCCCACAAGCTGCGCGTGGTGCGCGCGCTGCAGGCCGAGGGCGAAGTGGTGGCGATGACGGGCGACGGCGTCAACGACGCCCCGTCGCTCAAGCAGGCCAACGTCGGCATCGCCATGGGCAACAAGGGCACCGAGGCGGCCAAGGAAGCGGCGCAGATCGTGCTGGCCGACGACAACTTCGCCTCCATCGTGGCCGCCGTGAGCGAAGGACGCACTGTCTACGACAACATCCGCAAGGTCATCGCCTGGACCCTGCCCACCAACGGCGGCGAGGTGCTGGCCATCGTCGCGGCAATGGTGCTGGGACTGACCTTGCCGATGACGCCCCCGCAGATCCTCTGGATCAACATGATCCTGACCATCACGCTCGGCCTGGTGCTGGCCTTTGAGCCGGCCGAACCGGGCGTGATGGGGCGCCGGCCGCGCGACCCGCAAGCGCCGCTGCTGTCGCCCTTCATGCTGTGGCGGGTGGCGGCCGTGTCGGTGATGTTCACCGCCGGCGTGTTCGCCGTGATGGCCTGGGCCGAACGCCGCGGGCTGGGCACAGAGGCGGCGCGCACGATGGTCGTCAATATGCTGTGCGTGCTCGAGATTTTTTATCTGTTCAATGTGCGCTACCTGCACATGCGCTCGTTCACCTGGCGCGGCGCGCGCGGCACGCCGGCGGTGCTATGGGCAATCGTGGTCGTGGTGGTGGCGCAACTCGCGTTCACCTACCTGCCGTGGATGCAGGCGCTGTTCGATACCCGCGCCGTGGCGCTGGTCGATGGCGTGGCGATCCTCGGCATCGGGCTGACGTTCATGGTGGTGCTCGAAGTCGAAAAGCTGCTGCTGCGGCGCTGGGGCGTGTTCGCGGAAATCAGCTGACGCCTGCCAGGATCAGCGACACCGGCTTGCCGGTGCGCGGATGCAGCGGCTCGCGCATCTCGACCACGCGCAGCCCGTGCCGCTCGAACAGCGCGATCCAACTCGAGATAGTGCGGAAGTACCAGGGCGGCGCGTCCTGGAATTCAATGCTGAAGCCGGCCCAACTGCCCGCGCGCCAGCCGTCGACATAGGGAGCGTCGCCGCAGGCCATCAAGGGATGGACGGTCTGCACGATCAGCGTTCCACCGGCCCGCAGATACGTCGCCGCGGCGGCGAACAGGCCGTCGACCGCTTCATGTCCGATCAGCGAGAAGTTGGCGATGGCGACGTCGACCGACAAGGCCAGCTCGCCGGCCGCGATCTGTTCATACGACAGCACGCGGAAGTCGCCGCCGCCGGCCGCCCGCGCCTGCTGGACAAGTCCGTCGATCGCATCCACGCCGACCATCTCGACCTCCGGCAGCGCGCGCACCAGCCAGCCTTCGCCGCAGCCGAGATCGACGCCGCTGCGCGGCGCACGCGCGCGCACCGCTTCGACGATGGCGGCGTTGGTCACCAGGGTGCGGCTCTCGATCTCTCCGCTACGCACTGCGCTGGTCCAGGGAGTCGCGTTGCGCGACCAGGATTCGAGGATTGCTGCATCGGTATGACTGGCCATATTCCCTCCTTGACGCCGATTATGCACCAACCGGACGCAGCTCCCCGGAATGGCCGGTCGTGATTTTCGGTGAGCCTTTTTCGTGACCGGCGCGACATAATGCAGGGTCGATTCCGGATGATGCCTGCCCATGCCCCGATCAAGATACGCTTGCCTGATTGCCGTCACCTTCCTCGCCACCGCGGCCAGCGCCACCGACACCACCCGGGTGTTCGTCGAGAACGGCGAGCTGCATTATTCCGGCTACCTGGACGACGACGCCAACGGGCGCCTGTTCGCCCTGTACGACAGCCTGGCCATCAAGCCGACGGTGCTCGCCATCGAGAGCAAGGGCGGCATCGTCGACTTCGGCCTCGACCTCGGTGACTGGGTGTACCGGAAGGGCCTGGACGTCAAGGTAAGCGCGTACTGCCTGTCTTCCTGCGCCAACTACGTGTTCACCGCCGCGCCGCGCAGGACCGTCAGCAACGTGGCCGTCATCGGCTTCCACGGAGGCATCAGCAGCGCGACGTTCAAGCTTGGCGGTGAGCGGAAAGCCGCCTACGATGTCATGACGAAGGAACAGCAGGATGCATTCTGGGCCGACCACCGGAAGGAAACCCAGCCGCTGCTCCAGCGCGAGACCGACTTCTTCAAGAAGATCGGCGTCAGGCAAGACATCACGACGTATGGACAGGCGAGCCGCTTCGACCTGCCCGACATGGACGGATGGACCTTCACCAGGGACGATTTCGCCCGCTTCGGCGTCGATCGCATCGAGGTGATCGACGGCCCATGGCGACCGGCGATGCCCGGCAAGGCCATCAGGATCACCACGATCGAGGTCGACTAGGCGCTGGGCGGCGTCGGCCGACGGCTGGATCGGGTAGACTGGCCGCCGTCGATTCCACGTACCCGCCATCGCCGTCCCATGACATCTCCGCAACGCCTGCCGATCCTGCTCGTCGCCATCACGGCCGCCGCCATCATCTTCGCCTTCATCAAGAAGCCGCCCGAGCAGGACACGCTACCGCCGCCGCTGGTTTCCCTGGAAAAGATGGGCCACCTGGTCTCGCTCAAGATGAACTACGCGGACGTCATCGAATTCACGCAGCCGAAAGCGGTCGACATTCCCTGGTCGCAATGGGAAGTACGGCTGGGCAGCACCCGCGTGCTGCTGGTCGCGCGCGGCGACTGCACAGTGGCGACCGACCTGCGCCAGGCGCGCTACGAAGACATCGACGAGCGTACGCGCACGCTCACCATTGTTCTGCCGCCGCCGACGCCGCTGCAGGCACGCATCAGCCACGAGGCGCGCAACCGGGGCGGTTCCTATTTCTATGCGGTCACCGAGCAGGGCTTACAAGCATTTATCCCTTCCGCCCAGACCCGCACCACGGCGATGAACAATGCGCTGGAGACGGCGCAAAAGGCGGTACAGGCCGCCTGCAGCCAGCCCGCCGTGCTGAACACGGCCAAGGAAAACGCAGCCACAGTCATGCAGGCCACCCTGGCCGCCACCGGCTGGATGCCGACCGTCATATGGGAACCGCTGTCTGCTGCCAAGCCCTGAGCAGGAGAGACCCCGGTGAGTTGTTGGATAATGTCGGATAACCTTCTATCAAGGATTCCGAATGCCAAAGAATCTCACGCTTGCCATCACCTTGCTCACCCTCATCCTGAACGCTGCCGTGCTGTCCCCGGCAGCGGCACAGAAACCCGACAGCCGCGCCGAAGCGGTCAAGATCGTCGCCGACATGCGGCGCCTGGTCATGCCGGGCGCCATCGAGCGTACCGAGGCGGTGCGCATCGGCGGCATCGACCAGTGGATCTCGGTGCGCGGCGTGGACAGGCGTAATCCGGTGCTGCTGATGATCCATGGCGGCCCGGGCTATGTGTCGATGCCCACCAGCTGGTATTTCCAGCGCGGCTGGGAAGATTTCTTCACCGTAGTGCAGTGGGACCAGCGCGGCGCCGGCAAGACCTATGCCGCCAACGATCCGGCCGTCATCGCGCCAACCATGAAGCGCGCGCGCATGGTCGCCGACACTGAGGAAATGGTGCAATGGCTGCGGCGCGAGTTCGGCAAAGAGCGCATCTTCGTGCTCGGCCACTCGTGGGGCAGCTCGCTCGGCATCGAGCTGGCCAGCAAGCACCCGGAGTGGCTGCACGCCTACATCGGCATGGGCCAGGCCACCAACGGGCCTGAAGGCGAACGCCGCGGCCTGCGCTTCGCGCTCGACGCCGCGCGGCGCGACAACAACGCCAAGGCAGTGCAGGAGCTCGAATCGCTCGGCCCCTACGCAACGCCGGGCCGTCCGATCGTGCTCAAGGACCTGTACCTGCAGCGCAAGTGGCTGGGCTACTACGGCGGCGCGGTGCACGGCCGCAAGGACTTCTCCCACGAAGGCGCGGCGGCGCGCCTGGCGCCCGAATACACCGACGCCGACCTGCGCACCATGTGGGAAGGCAACGAATTCTCGCAAGACCACCTGCTGGCCGAAGTCATCTCGACCGACTTCAGCGTTCATAAACGCTTCGACTGCCCGATCATCATCTTCAATGGCCGCTACGACTACAACGTTTCATCGACCGTGACCGCCGAGTGGTTCGAGACCGTGAAGGCGCCGCACAAGAAACTGGTGTGGTTCGAGCACTCGGGCCACGAGATGTTCAATGAAGAGCCGGGCAAGATGCTCGATTCGCTGCTGCGCCATGTGCGGCCGATCGCCGAGAAGGCGGGCGACGTGGCGCCTTGAAGTCGGCCTGCCTGCGCCAGCCGGACGCGCCGGTCGATCGTCAGGACGCGGGCGTCGACTGAAGCAACGCGTCACGCGCGTCCTTGTACTGCCGCGATCCCTTCAGGCGCTCCAGGTAGCGGATTGGCCGCCGCTTGTCCATGCCGATCTCGTAATCAAGGCTGCCGCGCGCACCGCAATAGGCCGCGCAAGTACGCCCGGCATCGGAAGGGACCCGATCGGTCAGTGTCAGCTTGCCGTTCTTCTCTCCAATCTTGAGCACGCACGGCGCATCACCCGCGATCGGCGGCTCTGGATCGCGATACACGAACATGCCATCCTCGAAGCGCGCCATGCCATAAATGCCGCAGGTGTGGCCATTGAAGAAATCGAGGTGCACGCGCACGTAAACATGATCGCGGTCGTACGGGACGATCTCGACGATGTCCTCCGCCTGATAGGACTCCGTTTCGTCCTTGCCCGGCACGATGAATGCGCTCATGAAGCGGTGCTTGTACACGCCAGCAATACGCTCCATCGACTGCACTGCCGGCGAGGCCGGCGTTGCGGCAATGGCTGCGCCGGCAAGGATGGCGCCGGCCAGGAAAAAGCCTGTATATTTCATTTCCAGCCTTGAATCGTAAGTACACGCAACACTTTACAGGACAACGAAAAGCGCACGTACTACTACGTACGCAATCGGCATAGGCATTCGTGTAAAATCGTTTCAGCAGGTTATCGAATAATCGCGTAATAATTCAACTATATAGGTGACAAAACCATGCGAGTCTTCCCGTCCAAAGGAAAATCCCTCGTCTTCGCCCTGGCAGCAACCGTCCTCTCCACCAGCGCCTTCGCCCAGAACTGGCCAACCGGCACCGTGACCGTGGTCGTGCCATGGCCGGCCGGCGGCCCGTCCGACATCGCGGCGCGCCCGCTGGCGAAAGGCCTGACCACCGACCTGAAACAGTCGTTCGTGATCGACAACCGCGGCGGTGGCGGCGGCAATATCGGCAGCGCGGCCGTGACCCGCGCCAAGCCGGACGGCCAGACCCTCCTGATCACCTCCAGCGCACCGATCGTGATCAACCCGAGCCTGTACAAGAAGATGGCCTTCGACCCGGCCAAGGACCTGATCCCGGTCACCAACCTGCTGCGCGCGCCGCTGGTGCTGGTCGCCCACCCATCGGTGCCGGCCAAGAACGTCAAGGAACTGCTGGCCCACATCCAGTCGAAGAAAGGCCAGTTCTCGTACGCGTCGGCCGGCAACGGCACCCCGCAGCACCTGACCGGTGAACTGTTCCGCGGCGTGACCAAGCTCGACATGGTGCACGTGCCGTACAAAGGCTCGGCGCCGGCCATTTCCGACCTGCTGGGCGGCCACATCCCGATCATGTTCGACTCGACCATCGCGATCATGCCGCACATCAAGAGCGGCAAGGTGAAGCCGATCGCCATCTCGGGCAACAAGCGCTCGCCGCTGCTGCCGGACGTGCCGACCTTCGCCGAAGCGGGCCTGAACATCGAGTCCTACGCCTGGTACGGCCTGTTCGTGCCGGCCAAGACCCCGAAAGCCATCGTCGACAAGATCAACGCCGAATCGCAGAAAGTCATGAAGCAGCCTGACTTCCAGCGCGTGCTGGCCGACACCGGCACCGAGTACGTTGGCGATACGCCGGAAAACTTCGCCAAGTTCGTGCAGGCTGAGAGCGCGAAATGGTCGAAGATCGTGAAGGACAGCGGCGCGACCGTCGACTGATCCACACGCTCCTGTAGTACCCAGTAAAACGGGTGACGCGGCATGGCCGGGTCGCCCGTTTTTGCATTTCAAGCCTGCTTCATCGCGACGTGGTGGAAATGCGGCGACGTCAGCCTGACGCCGGCGGCGTCGAACCCGTCCAGCACGTTCTGGTGCAGGTGATTGCGCACCTCGGCCCGGGCGCGCGGGCTGTCGGCCGCCGCGTGCGCGCACAGCCGGTATTCGATATAGAAATCCGATAGCGCCGCCTGCACGATGAAGGGCTTCGGTTCGGCGGCGATGCCTTGCGTCGCGCCGGCCGCCTGTTCGAGCAGCGCGTGCACCGTGCGCCATGGCGTGTCGTAGCCGACCGTGACCTTGACCTCGGTGACGAAACCGTCCTCGATCACGCCGTCGCGCGAGAAGTTACTGGTGGTGTTGGACAGCACCCAGGCGTTGGGCATCAGGACTTCTTCGCCGCTGCCGGTGCGCAGGCGCGTCTCGAACATGCCCATGTCGACCACCGTGCCCTCCTTGTCGCCCACGCGCACGTATTCCCCTTTTCTCAGCGAGCGGGTGTACATCAGGATCAGGCCCGCGGCGCCTTGCGCCACGATGCTCGAGGCGCCGATCGACACCATCAGGCCGGCCAGCACCGTCACGCCCTGGAAGGCCGCCGTGTGCGAGCCGGGCAGGTAGGGATAGGACATCGCCAGCGCGAACAGGGCGATCACGATATTGACCAGGCGCCGGGTCGGCGCCGCCGTGTCCTGGTCCAGCCAGCCCACCTGCAGTTCGCCGCTCTCGACCCGCTTGAACACCGAGGCCGCGGTCAGCATCACCAGGCGCGCCAGCGCGGCGATGACCAGCACCACCAGCAGGCCGGGAATCGCGGCCGCCATCGACTGGCCGATCCCCACCGCCATCTCGATCAGGTAGCCCTTGAGCCACTCGCCCCAGCTGCGGGTGTAGGCGAATTCGCCGAGCAGGAAGCTGATCCAGATATAGGTGGCCAGCAGGCGCAGGCCCCACACCACCGCCATCGTCACCTGGCGCAGGAAGCTCACATACAGGTGGGCGTCGAGCAGGCGAACATTGCGGAAGCTCACCCGCGCCAGGCGCACGCCGAGCAGGCGCTCGAAGCGGCTCTTGACCGCGCTGCGCAGCAGCACCAGCGCGCGCAGCACGAAGACGTAGGCCAGGGTGGCGGCCACGCACAGCGCGGCCGCTTCGACCAGCACGCGCGGGTCGCTCGCCTCGCGCCGCGCCGCCAGCGCGCGCTCCAGCTTGCGCGCGCTGTCGTGCGCAACGTCCTGCGGCGTGTCACCGGCCAGCGCGTTGATGTCGGCCGGCGTCACCAGGAATAGCGGCGCGCCGTCGAGCAGCACCTGGCTGCCCTCGGCCAATCCATTGACCGTGGCGCGTTGCGGCCCCTTGGCCGACAGGGCTTTGTCGAGGCGCCGCTGGGCCGCTTCGAGGCGGTCTTGCGGCGAGTGGCCGGCCAGCGTGGCGCGGAACACGAAGACCTTGCGGGTGGCGACACTGAAGTCGGCGCGCCCTGTTGGCTGGGCCGGCGCGGCCGCAGCCGTGGCCGGCGCGGTCTCGACCTGGGCGGCCCAGACAAAGGAATTCAGCCCCAGCAAGGCAAAAACAAGGAGTGCGCGGATGATCGCCATGGGAAAAACAAAATCGGTAAAAACGAAATGTTACCCCAGAACACTTCCGCTCAGCAGGCAAACCACCTGCTTACAACAGACCGGCACCAAGATCTTGCCGACAAGCTACCGTGTTCCGTGTCTTTTCGATAACGACTAACATCTTCGTTACTACCTGGCTGCGTTGGCAGCCCCACCCCATCGAGGAGCAAGCATGAGTTCGGAAGACCAGAAGCCAGAAGGCGTGACGCCGTCGCGTCGTCGCTTCGTCAACACCCTCAGCACCGTTGCCGCGGGCGTAGCCGCCTCGGCCGCCGCCGTCCCGGCCCTGGCCCAGCAAGCGGCCGGCGGCAACCAGCCGGCGCCGGGCGCCGCGCGCGAAGCGGCCAAGCGCTATCCGCGTCCGCCCTTCCCCAAGCAGGACCAGCCGTGGCCGGCCCTGGCCAGCAAGATGACGCCGCGTCCCGACCACGGTGAAACCACGTATCGCGGCAGCGGCCGCCTGGCGGGACGCAAGGCCCTGATCACCGGCGGCGACTCGGGCATCGGCCGCGCCGCCGCGATCGCCTATGCGCGCGAAGGCGCCGACGTCGCCATCGGCTACCTGCCGGCCGAGGAACCGGACGCGCGCGAGGTCATGCAACTGATCCGCGACGCGGGCCGCAAGGCGGTCGCCATTCCCGGCGACATCCGCGACGAGGCCTTCTGCAAGAAGCTGGTGGAAACGGCGGTGCGCGAACTGGGAGGCCTGGACATCCTGGTCAACAATGCCGCGCGCCAGCAGAACAATAATTCGATCCTCGACATCACCAGCGAGCAGTTCGACTGGACCATCAAGACCAATGTCTATGCGGTGTTCTGGATCAGCAAGGCGGCGATTCCGCACATGTCGGCCGGCAGCGTCATCATCAATACCTCGTCGCAGACGGCTTACGATCCGCCGGAAAAACTGCTCGACTATGCGGCCACCAAGGCCTTCGAGGTGGCGTTCACGAAGTCGCTGGCCAAGCAGATGGCATCGAAGGGCATACGCGTAAATGCGGTGGCGCCGGGGCCGGTGTGGACGCCGCTGCAGCTGGCGGGCGGCAATTCGCCCGAGGGGCGCGAGAAGTTCGGGGAAGATACGCCGATGAAGCGTCCCGGCCAGCCGGCCGAGCTGGCGGCAGTGTTCGTCACGCTGGCGTCGGACGAATCGAGCTATACCACCGGCCACGTGTATGGCGTGGCGGGCGGCGGCGGGCAGCCGTAAGCGTTCACTCTGTTCCGTCCGGCGCTGCCGGGCGGATGGCGATTATCTTCAGCCGCGGCGCAGCAGGCGCGCCAGCAGCGAGGCGAAGGAACGGGTGCGGATCAGTTGGCCCAGCGGGCCGGCGTTGGTGCAACGCGAAATGACAGTCATCTCTAATTCCTCCTAGACATAGCTTGGCAGATTAGCCATGCCAAACGTACTCATCTGTGCGCTGCCTCGCATAAGGCTTCAGCCTGCTCGGCGCTAGCGCGCGCGCCCCGATCCGCCAGCGTCCTATCATGAACTCTTCGTAGTGCGAGGGTCTGCTCCAATCGGGGTGACCGTCGCATTGTTCGCAACGTCAATAGACAAGGAGGAACATATGGGCTACGCAGATCGCGATAAATACGGTATCTACAAGGACAGCAACAATATAGGTCCGGGACCGTCCCTGATGGGCGCCGACACCTTGATCGGCGACAGCGTCGTCAATGCCGCCGAGGAAGACCTGGGCGACATCAAGGAAATCATGCTCGACATGCAGACTGGTCAGGTGGCCTACGCCGTGCTGGCCTTCGGCGGTTTCCTGGGCATGGGAGAAAAACTGTTCGCCGTCCCCTGGCAGGCGCTGCACCTGGACACGGTCAACAAGCGTTTCGTGCTCAACGTCGAGAAAGACCGCCTCAAGACCGCACCGGGCTTCGACAAGGACGCCTGGCCGGATATGAGCGACCTGAGCTGGGCCAGCGGCATCCACAGCTTCTATGGCACCGACCCGAACCGTTCGGGCGCGCCGACCATGGGGCCGGGCGTACCGACGGGCGGCATGGTCGGCGGCGCCGGCACCGGTAGCGCCACCTATGCGGGCGGCGCGATGGGCTCCAGCGTGGGCGTCGGACACGCCGGTTCCAGCAGCCTGGGCGGCGCGGGCGCCGGCATGGGCGATTCGCGGGCCAACCAGGGTCCCGGCCACAGCACCGACCCACGCTCCGGCAACCTGGGCGACGACAAGGATCTGAGCCGCATCCGCGGCAGCAATATCGGCTAGGGCCGCATGAAGGGCGGCGGCGCGACCGCTGTCCTTCGTGTCATCACCCTGCCCCCTCAGCAGAACACGAAATCTTCGTTCGACCGGGGAACCCGGCGCACTACGTCGCGCACCACATACCCTGCCAGTCCGGCCAGGGACACCACCAGTAACCACAATCCAGACATGATCGACTCCTTGTGCACAGCCCGCTTTCGCACAGGTGTGCGAAATCACATTAAAAAAAGGGAGGACGACGCCCTCCCCGGCCCGACCTTATTCCAGGTCGCTGAAACTCCTGTAGGTGGAAATGAGGCGGTTGAACGCCCGCTGTGCCCGCTTTGGCGCGTCTGCGTCGTGCAGGAAGCGGGCGTCGTGCATCACGCCGATCACGAGGCTGTAGATCTCGAACACCAGCTGTTCGGGTTCGGTGTCGGGCCGCAGATGCCCTGCTTCCATCGCCTGCAGCACCGTCTTGCGCAAGGTCGCGCGCCAGCGCAGCACGCCCGCCTCGATGCGTTCGCGCAGCGGATGCGGCATGGGAATGTCGTCGAACTCGAAGGCGCCCGCGGTATAGAGGCAAGAGCCGCGCGCGGTTTCGCCGGCAATCTTCCTGAGCCACAGATTGACCATCGTGGACAGGCGCGGCAAGCCGCGCGACGCGGCCAGCGCAGGCAAGAAGATCTCTTCGGAAAAGCGGCGATCGTACTCGTCCAGCACTGCCGACTGCAGGGCCTCGAGCGAGCCGACGCGCGAGAACACGCCGCTCTTGCTGATGCCGGTACGCTTGGACAGCTCGCCCAGCGACAGCTGGCCGATGCCCTCGGTCGATGCCATCCCGACCGCCGCATCGAGGATGGTGGCGTAGGTGGCTTCGCTTTTGGCCGTGGTATTCATGCAAGTAATTTAGCACATGTGTGCGAAAGCGCAAGGAATTTGTGCTGGCCGGGGGTGATGCAACGGGGCTGGCCGACGACGGTCACTTCAGCCCGCACCCCAAAAACGTCATTCCCGCGCAGGCGGGAATCCAAGTATGCATGCGACGCCACAAGTTCTGAACTTGGTAGCGGCGCATAGGACTTGGATTCCCGCCTCCGCGGGAATGACGTTTACGGGGTGCGGGGCGAAGTGGAAAGTAGCGAGGCGATCCCGCTTAGCGCAACATCGACTCCCACACCTTCTGCAGCCGCTTGGCCGACACCGGCATCGGCGTCCTCAACTCCTGCGCAAACAGCGACACCCGCAGCTCTTCCAGCATCCACCGGAACTCGACCATGCGCGGATCGTTGTTCTTGCCCGCCATATTCTTGAGCGTGCGCTGGAACTGGGCCGCCGCCGTCTGCCATTCGGCCATCAGCTGCGCATCGCGCGACGGATTGCCGCGCAACTTCTCTAGGCGGACGTTGATCGCCTTCAGGTAGCGCGGGAAGTGCGCCAGCTGGCTGTATTCGTTGTCGGCGATAAAACGCTTGTGCACCAGCGCCTGCAGCTGCGCCATGATGTCCGACGACACTGCCGACGGCAGGCTTTGCACGCGCTTGGGCAGGCCGTGGTACTCGCCCAGGATCTGCCCCGCCAGGCGCGCCACCTCGTTGATGAGCAGGCCAATGCGGCCCTTGCCTTGGTCACGGCGTTGGTTGAACGAAGCCGCGTCGACCGGCAGCGGATCCTGCAGGCAGGCGATGTCGATCGCCTTGGCCACGATCTGGTCGCGCAAGTCTTCCTGCGAGCCGATGTTCATGAACTGCATCCCCATGCCCTGCAGACCGGGGATATTCTTCTCGGCGAACTTGAGCTGTTCCTTGAACTGCAGCGCGAACAGGCGGCGCAGGCCCACGCGGTGGGTGCGCGTCGCCACGTTCGGATCGTCGAACACCTCCAGGTCGCAATGCGTGCCCTTGTCGACCAGCGCCGGGAAGCCGATCAGGGTCAGCTTGCCCTGGTTGATCTCCAGCAGCTCCGGCAGCTCGCCGAAGGTCCAGCTGGTGAGGCCCGTGTGCTGGCGGCCCGATGCCGATTCCTGCACAGGCGCGGTAGCCGGCGCGGTCTGCGGCGCGCTGCCTTTGCCTTTGGCGGCAGGTGCCGCGGGCGCGCTCGGTGCAGCCGCCACCGGCCGCGCCGCCTGCGCACGCGCATTGGCCGCGGCCGGCGTCGCTTCCGCCATCTTCTGGAAGCTCTGGCGCGCCTGTCCGCCCAGCTCGGCCTGGAGCGTCGACAGATTGCGCCCCATGTCCAGCTGGCGGCCATGCTCGTCGATGACCTTGAAGTTCATGAACATATGCGCCGGCAGGGTCTCGATCTTGAAGTCGGCGGTCTTCACCCCCACGCCGGTCTGCGCGCGCACGTCCATGATCAGCACGTCGACCAGGTCGCCGCGTCCAAACGCGTTTGCCGCATGGATGCGCTCGACGAACTTGGCCGCATAGTCCGGCAGCGGCACGCAGTGGCGGCGCAGCTTCTGCGGCAGCGATTTGAGCAGCAGGTGCACCTTTTCCTTGATCATCCCCGGCACCAGCCAGGCCGGCCGCGCCGAGGGAATCTGGTTCAGCGCGAACAGCGGCACGGCGAGCGTGACGCCATCGCGCACGCTGCCCGGCTCAAAGTGATACGTCAGGCCCATCTCGATGCCGGTGACGACCATCGTCTTCGGGAACAGCTCGGTGGTGACGCCAGCCGCCTCGTGCCGCATCAGTTCTTCGCGGTTCAGGTACAGCAGCTTCGGATTGTCGCGCGCCAGGTCCTTGTACCACTTCTCGAAGCCGGCGCCATTGACGACGTCGTGCGGGATCTCGTTATCGTAGAAGGCCGCGATCAGCTGGTCGTCGACCAGCACGTCCTGGCGGCGCGACTTGTGCTCGAGGTTCTCGATGTCCTTCACCAGCTTGTGGTTGTGGATATAGAACGGCAGCCGGGTCTCGTAGTCGCCCGCCACCAGCGCGTCGCGGATGAAGATCTCGCGCGCTTCGCGCGGATTGCGCTGGCCGTAGTTGATGCGCCGGCCGCCATAGATGACGATGCCGTACAAGGTCGCGCGTTCGAGCGCCGTGACTTGCGCCTGCTTCTTTTCCCAGCGCGGCTCGCCCCAGGACTTCTTCAGCAGGTGGCCGCCGATCTTCTCCACCCACTCGGGCTGGATCTGGGCGATGGTGCGCGCATACAGGCGCGTGGTCTCGACCAGCTCGGCCGCCATCACCCAGCGTCCCGCCTTCTTGCCAAGCGTCGAGCCGGGCCAGATATGGAACTTGATGCCGCGCGCGCCAAGGTAGACGCCGCCCTGCTCGTCCTCGGACTTGAAACCGATATTGCCGAGCAAACCGGTGAGCAGCGCCAGGTGCAGCTGTTCATAGGTGGCGGGCGACTCGTTCAGGCGCCAGCCCTGCTCGCGCACGATGGTCAACAGCTGCGAGTGCACGTCGCGCCACTCGCGCAGGCGCAGCTGCGACAGGAAGTTGGCGCGGCAGTTGTCCTGCAACTGGCGGTTGGTCTTCTTGTGCGCGATCGCGTCCTCGAACCAGGCCCAGATCTTCAGGTAGCTCAGGAATTCGGACTTCTCGTCCGCAAACTTCTTGTGCTTCTCGTCGGCCTGCTGCTGGTATTCGATCTGGCGGTCGCGCGGGTCTTGCGTCGACAGGGCCGAGGCCACGATCAGCATCTCGGTCAGGCACTGATTGTCGAGCGCGGCCAGCATCATGCGGCCCACGCGCGGGTCGAGTGGCAGCTTGGCCAGCTTGCGGCCCAGCGGCGTCAGGTCATTGTTATCGTCGACCGCGCCGACTTCCTGCAGCAGCTGGTAGCCGTCGGCGATCGCGCGGCCCTGCGGCGCCTCGATGAAGGGGAAGGTCTCGACATCGGCCAGGCGCAGGGACTTCATACGCAGGATGACGGCCGCCAGCGACGAACGCAGGATCTCCGGTTCGGTGAACTTGGGGCGCTTCTGAAAATCGTCTTCTTCGAACAGGCGGATGCAGACGCCGTCGGCCACGCGGCCGCAACGGCCAGCGCGCTGGTTGGCCGCCGATTGCGCGACCGGTTCGACCTGCAGCTGCTCGACCTTGTTCCTGAAGCTGTAACGTTTTACGCGCGCCAGGCCGGTATCGACCACATAGCGGATACCCGGCACGGTCAGCGAGGTCTCGGCCACGTTGGTGGCCAGGACGATGCGGCGCGCGTTGCCGCTCGGGCGGAACACGCGGTCCTGCTCCTCCACCGACAGGCGGGCGAACAGCGGCAGGATGTCGACGTGCGGCGGGTGGTGCTTGCGCAGCGCCTCGGCGCAGTCGCGGATTTCGCGCTCGCCCGGCAGGAACACCAGCACGTCGCCCGAGCCGATGCGGCACAGCTCATCGACGGCATCGACCACGCCATCCATCAGGTCGCGCTTTTCACGCGCGGCCTGGGCTTTCGGCAAGGGCTTGCTAGCGTCGCTCGGCACGCCCGGGGCTACCGGGTCGCGGTCGATCGGACGATAGCGCACCTCGACCTTGTACAGGCGGCCCGAGACCTCGATCACCGGCGCCGGCTTGTCGTTCGCGGCGAAGTGGCGCGCGAAGCGCTCGGCGTCGATGGTCGCCGAAGTGATGATCACTTTCAGGTCCGGACGGCGCGGCAGCAGCTGCTTGAGGTAGCCGAGCAGGAAGTCGATGTTCAGGCTGCGTTCGTGCGCCTCGTCGATGATGATCGTGTCGTAGTTGCGCAGCAGCGGATCGGTCTGCGTCTCTGCCAGCAGGATACCGTCGGTCATCAGCTTGACCGAGGCGCCCTTCTGCAAGGTGTCGTTGAAACGCACCTTGAAGCCGACGTGTTCGCCCAGCGGAGAGCCAATCTCTTGCGCGATGCGCTTGGCGGTCGACGACGCCGCGATCCGGCGCGGCTGGGTGTGGCCGATCAGGCCCTTGCTGCCGCGGCCCAGTTCCAGGCAGATCTTCGGCAGCTGGGTGGTCTTGCCCGAACCGGTCTCGCCCGACACGATGACCACCTGGTTTTCTGCGATGGCCTTCGCGATCTCGGCGCGGCGGCCGGAGACCGGCAGGTCTTCAGGGAACGTAATCGGCGGCAGGGGATTGCGCACGACCGGCGTTTCTTCGCGCGGCGCGCGCTCCTGGCGCGGGCGTGGCTCGCCCTGCGGCCGGCGCTGGCGGCGGTCGGCCGAGGGTGCGGTGGCGTTGGTGGCGGTGGCGCTTGCTTCGCGCGCCGGCTGTTGCGAAGGCTTGTTACTCTGTTCAGACATTGATTTTTACAAGGATTTGGTGCGCACAACGCGCAGCGAATTATAATGCGGCAAATGGAAACTCCTACCCAATTCGTCCAGTGGCTGCGCTCGGTCGCGCCGTATATTCACGCCTTCGGTGGCAAGACCTTCGTGGTCGCCTTCCCGGGCGAACTGGTGGCCGCCGGCGCCCTGCCGGTGCTGGCGCAAGATCTGTCCCTGCTGGTCGGCCTCGGCATCCGCATCGTGCTGGTGCACGGTTCGCGGCCGCAGGTGGCCGAGCAGCTGGCGTTGCGTAACGTCGAGGGGCGCTTCCACAACGGCGTGCGCGTCACCGACACCGCCGCGCTGGAATGCGCCAAGGAAGCCGCCGGCGAGCTGCGCCTCGACATCGAGGCCGCCTTCAGCCAGGGCCTGCCCAACACGCCGATGTCGAACGCCCAGATCAGCATCGTCTCGGGCAACTTCGTGGTCGCCCGCCCGCTGGGCGTGATCGACGGCGTCGACTTCGAGCTCACCGGCGTGACCCGCAAGATCGCCGCCGAGAAGATCCACCCAATCCTGCAGACCGAAGACAACCTGGTGCTGCTGTCGCCGCTGGGCTTCTCGCCGACCGGCGAGATCTTCAACCTGACGATGGAAGACGTGGCCGCGTCGGCCGCGATCGCCCTGCACGCCGACAAGCTGATCTTCATCACCGAATCGCCGATGCTGCAGGACGCCGGCGGCGCCGAGCTGCGCGAATTGTCGTCGCACATGGCCGAAGCGGTGCTGCAGGCGGGCTTCCTGTCCGATTCCGCCGCCTTCTACATGCAGCACGCGATCAAGGCCTGCAATGCCGGCGTCGACCGCGCCCACATCATCCCTTACGAGATGGATGGCTCGGCCCTGCTCGAGGTGTTCACCCACGACGGCGTGGGCACCATGATCAGCCACGAGAACCTGGAAAGCCTGCGCCAGGCCACAATTGAGGACGTCGGCGGAATTATCAAGCTCATTGAGCCACTCGAGGCCGATGGCACCCTGGTCTACCGCGGCCGCGAGCTGATCGAGCGCGAGATCGACCAGTTCTCGGTGATCGACCACGATGGCGTGATCTTCGGCTGCGCGGCGCTGTATCCCTTCCCCGAATCGAAGATGGGCGAGATGGCCTGCCTGACGGTGAGCCAGGACGCCCAGACCCAGGGCGACGGCGAGCGCATCCTCAAGCACATGGAAAACCGCGCCCGCGCGGCCGGCCTCACGAAACTGTTCGTGCTGACCACGCGCACTTCGCACTGGTTCAAGAAGCGCGGCTTCGTGCCGGCCACCGTGGACGATCTGCCAAAAGACCGGCAGCACATGTACAACTGGCAGCGCCGGTCACAGGTACTGATCAAGACCTTATAATAGCGGTCTTACCCGACAAAACGCACAACAGGAGTACACAATGGCCCGCACCATCCACTGCATCAAACTGAACAAGGAAGCCGAAGGCCTGGACTTCCCGCCGGTCCCAGGCGAGATGGGCAAGAAGCTGTACATGTCGGTCTCGAAAGAGGCATGGCAGGGATGGCTCAAGCATCAAACGATGCTGATCAACGAAAACCGCCTGAACCTGGCCGACGACCGCGCGCGCAAATACCTGGCGACGCAGATGGAGAAGCATTTCTTCGGTGAAGGCGCCGATCAGGCGATGGGTTACGTGCCGCCACCGGCGTAATCAGTCCAGCACCACTGCAGCAAACACGTCATTCCCGCAGCCTATAAACGTCATTCCCGCGAAGGCGGGAATCCAAGTCATCCGCAGACCACTTGATTCAATCGTAGTGGCACGCTGGCACACTTGGATTCCCGCCTTCGCGGGAATGACGCTTTTGGGCCGCGGGTTGACGTTTTTGGGCCGCGGATTTACATCTTGCGACACTGCCGCAATTCGCAGCGCGCCATGAATACCTTGCCATCCTGGCACTGCATTCGGTAGACCTCGATCGGCCCCGGCTCCGTGATCAGGCTGGCGCCCTGCTCGCTGGCGCAGGCCTGCGCCTTGGCCAGCTGCTCGACCGTGGTCGACGACACGCCAACCTTGAACGGCACGCGCTGGATCTCGACCACGTCGGGCGATGCGACCACCGTCGACTCCGACAAATCCACCCCACTGCCAACCACCGAACACCCGCCCAGCAGGACGGCCGCAAGCAGCGGTACCAGCGCGTATTTCATGGCCGGCCTCCCGATCAGAGCGACAGGGTCTTGACGCCTTCGGCCGTGCCGAGCAGGCAGACGTTGGCGCCGGCCTTGGCGAACAGGCCCACGGCGATCACGCCGGTGATCTGGTTGATCTGTTCTTCCAGCGCTACCGGATCGGTGATCGACAGGCCTGCCACGTCGATCAGCTCACCGCCGTTGTCGGTGATGAAAGGCTGGTCGGTGCCGGCCTTGAGGCGCAGCTTCGGCTGGCCGCCGAGCGCCGCCAGCTTGCGCATCACGACGGCGCGCGCCATCGGGATCACTTCGACCGGCAGCGGGAATTTACCCAGCGTGTCGACAAGCTTCGAGCCGTCGGCGATGCAGACGAACTTCTTCGACACCGAGGCCACGATCTTCTCGCGCGTGAGCGCCGCGCCGCCGCCCTTGATCATCGCGCCCTGCGCGTCGATCTCGTCGGCGCCGTCGATGTAGACGGCCATCGACTCGACTTCGTTCAGGTCGAACACCGGGATGCCGTGGCCGCGCAGGCGGGCGGCGGTGGCTTCGGACGAGGCCACGGTGCCCTTGATGCGGTCCTTGATCTTGGCCAGTTCGTCGATGAAGAAGTTGGCGGTCGAGCCGGTGCCGACGCCGATGATTTCACCGTCGACAACGTAATCGATGGCGGCGCGCGCCACTGCTTGTTTCAGTTCGTCTTGAGTCATGATGCGGTTGATAGAGGAAAGGGAATACGCCATTTTAGCGGATTACACAACACGTCATCCCCGCGAAGGCGGGGACCTAAGTTTTTTACCTCATGCCACGATCATGCAATCTGCATTTGCTAATCTTTTACCAAGGCATCACACTCGATGCTTTATTTGCCGTTCGTTTGCCTGGAACCAATGAAAATCTTTACCAAGAAACGCATCGTCATCGCCACCGCCATCCTCGTCGCCGTCGCGACGGCCGCGGTGCTGCTCAAGCCCAAGGACAACGTCGTTCCGCCGTCGAAGTACCGCAGCACGGCGGTCGACCGCGGCGCCATCAACCAGACCGTGACCGCCACCGGCACCATCAATCCGGTAGCCCTGATCAACGTCGGTTCGCAGGTCTCGGGCACCGTGGCCGAGCTGCACGCCGACTTCAACGACCGCGTGAAAAAGGGCCAGGTGCTGCTCAAGCTCGAGCCGACCATCTTCAATGCCCAGGTGGCGCAGGCCGACGCCAGCATCGCCTCGGCGCGCGCCAACCTGCAGCTGGCCCAGGCCACCTACAAGCGTAACGAGCAGCTGGTGGCGCAGAACTTCGTCTCCAGCCTGGCGCTCGACCAGTCGCGGCGCGAGATGGACGTCGCCGCCGCCAACCTCAAGCTGGCACAAGCCCAGTTCGAGCGCGCGCGGGCAGACCTCAACAACAGCGTGATCCGCTCGCCGATCGACGGCGTGGTGATCAAGCGCACCATCGACCTGGGCCAGACCGTGGCGGCGTCGTTCAACACGCCGAACCTGTTCCAGATCGCGAACGACCTGACCAAGATGCAGATCGATACCAGCGTGTCGGAAGCCGACGTCGGCCTGCTCAAGGATGGCTTGCCGGCGCGCTTCGTGGTCGACGCCTATCCCGACCGCGAATTCAACGCCACCATGCGCCAGTTCCGCCTGGCGCCGAACGTGGTGCAGAACGTCGTCACCTATAACGTCGTGCTCGACGTCGACAACACCGACGAGCTGCTCAAGCCCGGCATGACGGCCCAGGTGCGCCTGGTGGTGGCGAACCGCCCCGACGTGCTGCGCATCCCGACCACGGCGCTGCGCTTCCGTCTGTCCGAAGAAGAGCAGGCGGCCGAGAAGAAGCGCGAAGAAGAAAAGAACAAGGGTGCGGGCAAGGAAATCAAGCAGGTCGCCGCCAGGCCGGCGCCAGCTCCGGCCGCGGCCATCGACGACGTCGCCTTCCGCAGCGAAAGCGAGACCGCGCGCATGTTCAAGATTTATAAACTTGACGCGATGAACCAGCCGCAGCCAGTGGATATCCGCGCCGGCCTGTCCAACTTCCGCTACACAGAGGTACTGTCGGGCGACCTGAAGCCGGGCGACCGCGTGGTGACGCGTGCGCTGGCCCAGCCGGAGAATCAATGAGCGGGCCGCTGATCGACATCCACGGCGTCACCAAGACCTACGTCAGCGGCAGCGTCGAGACGCCGGTGCTGCACGGCGTCGACATGACGGTCGCGCGTGGCGACTTCGTGTCCATCATGGGCGCCTCCGGCTCCGGCAAGTCGACCCTGATGAACATCCTCGGCTGCCTGGACCAGGCCACCGGCGGGACTTACCTGCTCGACGGCGTCGACACCCGCACGCTCGACCGCCCCGCCCTGGCCGACATCCGCAACCGCAAGATCGGCTTCGTGTTCCAGAGCTTTAACCTTATCAAGCGCATGAACCTGGCCGAGAACGTCGCCCTGCCCCTGATCTACGGCGGCGTCTCGCGCGGCAAGGCGCATGCGCGCGCGCTGGCGGAACTGGAGCGGGTCGGCCTGGGCAATCTTGCAGGCCGCACGCCCAACCAGCTGTCGGGCGGCCAGCAGCAGCGCGTCGCCATCGCCCGCGCGCTGGCGACCGATCCGCCGCTGCTGCTGGCCGACGAGCCCACCGGCAACCTCGACACGCAGACCAGCGACGACATCATGAACAGCTTCGCCCAACTGAACCGCGAGCGCGGCATCACCATCGTGCTGGTAACCCACGAGCCCGACATCGCTGCCTGCAGCCGCCGCCTGGTGCGCCTGAAGGATGGGCGGGTGCTGTACGACGGCCCCGCCGCCGAGGGCCTGCGCCAGTTCGCGCCCATGGGGGCGGGAGTCGCGTCATGAATCCGATCCAGATCCTGATCGAGTCGTTCCGCTCGATGGCCGCCAACCGCCTGCGCACGGCGCTGACCATGCTCGGCATCGTGATCGGCATCGCCTCGGTGGTGCTGCTGCTGGCGCTGGGCGACAGCATGCAGCGCTTCATCGGCAAGCAGCTGCAGATGCTGGGCACGAATATGGTCTACATCATGCCGGGCGGCGACCGCACGGCGGCGCAACGCGCGCGAGAAGGCAAGGTGGCGGTGCTGACCCAGGGCGATGCCGAGGCGCTGAACGCCCTGCCCAGCCTGACCGGGGCCGCACCCGCGCTGCAGGGCAACTTCAAGGTCAGCGCCGGCAACGAGAACCTGAGCAGCACCGTGCTCGGCGTGACCCCGGACATGTTCACGATCCGCAACTGGCGGGTCGACCAGGGCACGCTGTTCGGCGAGGCCGACGTGCGGGCCAGCGCGCGGCTGGCGGTGATCGGCCAGAAGGTGGCCGACCAGTTCTTCTACCGCGCCGACCCGCTCGGGCGCTACCTGCGCATCGAGAACGTGTCGTTCCAGGTGATCGGCGTGCTGGCCGGCGAAGGCCGGCAGCCCGACGGCACCGACCTGGCGGAACAGATCGTGGTGCCGATCACGGCGGCCAGCGCCCACCTGGTCAAGTCGCCGTTCCCGCAGAACGTCCACTACATCAATGCCCAGGGCCGGCCTGACGGCTCGATGGTCGACGCCATCGAGGACATCAAGGAAGTGATGCGCGACCGCCACCGGATCCGGGTCGACGATCCGGACGACTTCAGGGTGCAGAACCTGAACACGATCGCCGAGACGGCCAACAAGATCACCACGGGTCTCGCGCTGCTGCTCGGCCTGATCGGCGCGATCTCCCTGCTGGTGGGCGGGATCGGGATCATGAACATCATGCTGGTGTCGGTGACCGAGCGCACGCGCGAGATCGGCATCCGCATGGCGATCGGGGCCCGGCCGAATGCCGTGCTGCTGCAGTTCCTGGCCGAGGCGGTGGTGATCTGCCTGGCCGGTGGACTGGTCGGGATCGCGATCGCGGCGGGCGGCGCGGCGCTGATCACGAAGTTCGGCGGCGGCGACTTCGAGGTGTATCTCACCATGTCGGGCATCCTGGTGGCGTGCGGGTTCTCGACGGCGGTGGGGGTATTCTTCGGCTTTTATCCGGCGCGGCGGGCGTCAAGGCTGCTGCCGGTGGATTGCCTGCGTTATGAATAAATAGGCCGCTACGAACCAAGCTCTCGAGGAGAACAAGCAATGCTGAAGTTCCTGAAGAAGTCCCTGTTCGGCCGGCCGCGGCCACCGCTGGCGCAGCAACTTGCCTCCCTGGCCGACAGCGGCATCGCACCGCTGGATGCTGCGTGCGAAGAACTGGTCTTGCGACGCTGCGCCGGCAACCACCTGCGCCATGAACCCTACATGGCCTTGCTGCTTGAACTGGGAGGCGGCAGTTTGTCCGAGGACGCCGATGGGCCAGACATCCCCCTCAGTCACGATGTCTGGCACTTCGACACCGAATGCATCGTCAGCCATGGCGACTATATCGACATCGCCAGGCGATTCACAGCCTTGTCGAAGGGCGCCCTGGTGCTCACCGACGTGCGCGACCATGTAGACATCGAGGAGGGTGTCGCATGGCTCTCGTTCCGGATCGACGGCAAGGAGGTCCGGTGGGACCTCGCAGTCGAGGATGACTGGGTCGATCCCAACGTGTTTTCACGCTTTGAGCTGCTGCTTGCGCAAACCGGGTCGCAGCGCCGCTACATCTGGTTCGACCTGCAGGGACAGGACTGCCTGGTCGCCTGCGTAAGCGCCGAGCAGCAGGAACGGTTAAAGCTGGTAACCGGCCTGGAGACCCGTCACACACCCCCGGCGTGAACTGACCGCCTGGGCGGCAACGCCGCCCAGGCTACGGTCGATTCCGGCGCGGTTCAGGTGCCGCCGGCCTTCGACTCCTTCGGTGCAGGCAGTGTATGCGTATGCCCTGCATGAATCATCGCCTGATCCGCCCCCTCCTCTGAGTTGGTCATCACCGTCAGCATCTCCACCTCATCGCAGCCTTCCGCCACCAGATAGGCATGCCCCATGCTCGAATCGAAATAGATCGATTGCCCCTCCTTGAGCACCACCGGGTCGTAGAACTCGGTGTGCAGCACCACCGTTCCCTTCATCACATACGAGAACTCCTCGCCCGAGTGATGCACCAGGCTGCCGAATTCATCGAGTGTCTTCGCGCGCAGGCGCGTGATCACCGGGATCATCAGCTTGCGCCTTAGCTCCGCGCACAGGTAGTTGTAGTCGTAGTTCGGCGTCTCGACCCGCACCGCCGATTGCAGGTCGCCCAGGCTGCGGCGCGCGGTGACGGGCGGCTCGGCCTCGGGTTCCTCCGCGAACAGTTCCGACATGCGCATGCCGAGCTTCTGGCTGAGCTGATACAGCTTGTCATAAGTCAGCGTCAGCTGGCCGTGTTCCACCTTCGACAAGGTGGACACCGGGATGCCGCTTTTCACGCTCATTTCCTTCAGCGTCCAGCCCTGGTGGCTGCGCAGGCTGCGAATCAATGCACCGAGTGTTGGGGATTCAGATGTCATAAACCAATTTTTTTATATGTTGACACAGTCTCTGATTAGGAAGATATTTCTCCAATCAGAGAAAAATAACTCGGATCAAGCTTTATTTTATAGGCTGGCCCGGTGGATCGCAAATCAACCGAACGAACAGGGAGAAGGGAGACTCGATGAGATTTCTGAAGATTCTGCTGCTTGGCATGCTGTGCTGGAACGCGGGCGCACTTGCCCAGCAGGCCACGCAAATACCCACCTTGCCGCCGCCGCCGATTACGCCGGGTCCGGTCGCCAAGACTCCTTCCGCCACACCGCAGACGGCCGTCCAAGCCCCCGCTGCCGCCAGCGGACGCACCCTCGACAAGACCGACCTCGATGCCTGGCTCGACGGCTATATGCCGTTCGCCCTCAACACCAGCGACATCCCGGGCGCGGTGATCGTCGTCGTCAAGGACGGCCAGGTCCTGAGCGCGCGTGGCTTCGGCTATGCCGACGTCGACAAGCGCACGCCGGTCGATGGCGAACGTACCCTGTTCCGTCCCGGCTCGGTCTCGAAGCTGGTGACCTGGACCGCCGTCATGCAGATGGTCGAGCAGGGCAAGATCGACCTCGACGCCGACGTCAACACCTACCTCGACTTCAAGATCCCCGAGCGCGCCGGCAAGCCGGTGACGATGCGCGAGATCATGACCCATACGGCCGGTTTCGAAGAGTCGGTGAAATACCTGATCGTCTACGACAAGAACAATGCCAGGCCGCTGGGCGAGCTGCTCAAGTCGCGCATCCCCGAGCGCATCTTCGACGCCGGCACCACGCCGGCCTACTCGAACTACGCCACCTCGCTGGCCGGCTACATCGTCGAGCGCGTGTCCGGCATGCCGTTCAACGACTACGTCGAGAAGCAGATCTTCGCGCCGCTGAACATGCGCACCGCCACCTTCCGCCAGCCCCTGCCGGCCGCATTGGAACCGCTGATGGCCAAGGGCTACAGCAAGCCCGGCAAGCCATCGCTCGGCTTCGAGATCGTCAACTCGGCGCCGGCCGGGTCGCTCTCGGCCAGCGGCCAGGACATGGCCAACTTCATGATCGCGCACCTGGCCGGCGGCGAATTCAACGGCCAGCGCATCCTGTCCGCCGCCACCGCGAAGACCATGCACGACAGCCCGCTCGACAGGATCGGCAAGTCGACGCTGCTGCCGCCGCTCAATCGCATGGAACTGGGCTTCTTCGAGACCAACGTCAACGGCCGCGACGTGATCGCCCACCTGGGCGACACCGAGGGATTCCACAGCTCGCTGCACCTGTACATGGACGACGGCGTGGGCCTGTACCTGTCGGTCAACAGCGGCGGCCGCGCCGGTGCGTCCAACACGCTGCGCAGCGCCGTGTTCCAGGATTTCTCGGACCGCTACTTCCCCACAACCCTCCCTGCCGACGGCCGCGTGCCCGAGGCCGAGGCCAAGCGCCATGCCGAGATGATGACCGGTTCCTGGGAAAGCACGCGCCGCTCCGAATCGAACTTCTTCGCCGTGTTCAATCTGCTCGGCCAGGTGAAGGTCACGCTCGACGACAAAGGTAACCTGGTGGTGCCGGCCCTGCTCGGACCGAATGGCCGCCCGCGCGAATGGGTCGAGATCGCGCCCTTCGTATGGCGCGACAAGAACGGTGAAGACCGCCTCGCGGCCCAACTCGAAAACGGCCAGGTGGTGCGCTGGAGCATGGATTTCATGTCGCCCTTCATGGTGTTCGACCGCGTCCCGGCCGGCAAGGACGGTGCCTGGCTGATCCCGGCCGCCTGCGTCGCCGCCGCGGTGCTGCTGTTCGCCGTGCTGGCCATGCCGGGCGGCTGGATCGTGCGCCGCCGCTACAAGCTGCAGCACACGCTGGCCAAGCCGGCGCGCCAGGCGGCGCTGGCAACGCGTCTTTCGGCGCTGGCCATCCTGGCGGTGCTGGCCGGCTGGGGCGGCGTCGTGACGGCCTTCGAGTCGACCCTGGAAAACGCGACCTCCCCGCTCGACCCGTGGCTGTGGCTCCTGCAGATCGGCGGCCTGCTCGCCTTCGTGGCGGCGCTGGTCTCCGGCGTGCGCAACCTGCAACTGGCCTTTAAAGAACCGGGACGCCTGCGCAAGTTCTGGAGCGTGCTGTACCTCCTGTCCGCGCTGCTGCTGGCCTACGTGGCCCTGCGCGGCGGCCTTCTTTCCATGACGGTGAACTACTGATGGCCCGCCTGACGATCTCGGTCGCGACCGAAAAGCTGCAGCTCCTCAAACCCTTCCGCATCTCGGGTCATGTGTTCGAGGCCTTCGGGGTGGTGGTCGTCACCCTGGGCGACGGCCGCCACCAGGGCCGCGGCGAAGCCTGCGGCGTCTACTACCTTGGCGACAATGCGGCCCATATGCTGGCCGTGCTCGATGGCGCCAGCGCCGCCATCGCCGCCGGCCCCACGCGCGAGGAACTGCGCGCCATCCTGCCGCCGGGCGGCGCGCGCAACGCGGTCGACTGCGCGCTGTGGGAACTGGAAGCGGCGCGCGCCGGCGTGCCGGTGTGGCAGCTGGCCGGCAAGGCGGCGCCCAGGCCCTTGCGCACCACCTTCACGCTCGGCGCCGATACGCCGAAAGCGATGGCGACGACGGCCCTCGATTACGCCCAGGCCCACGCCATCAAGATCAAGCTGACCGGCGAACTCGATCTGGACCTCGAACGCGTGGCGGCGGTGCGCGCCGCGCGGCCCGACGCCTGGCTCGGGGTCGATGGCAACCAGGGCTTCGTCGCCGGCCAGCTCGACGCCCTGATCGCCGGCCTGCAGGCCCAGGATGTGCGCCTGCTCGAACAGCCGCTGGCGCGCGGGCACGAGGCCGAGCTGGAAGGCTTGCGCTCGCCGATCCCGCTGGCGGGCGACGAGAGCATCCTGTCGCTGCGCGACGTCGCCTCCGCCGTCGGCCGCTACGACGTGGTCAACATCAAGCTCGACAAGTGCGGCGGGCTGACCGAAGGCCTGCTGATGGCGCAGGAAGCGCGGCGCCTGGGCCTCGGTGTCATGGTCGGCAATATGGGCGGCTCGAGCCTGTCCATGGGGCCGAGCTTCGTGCTGGGCCAGGAATGCGACATCGTCGACCTGGACGGCCCGATCTTCCTGGCCAACGATCGCCGGCCCGGCGTCGAGTACGTCGATGGCGATGTCTGGTCGGGTCCCGAAGTCTGGGGCGGGCAAGTCCCAATTGCCGGATTCACCTCCCGATGAACACCGGCATGCATGGCGAGGCCACCTGGTTCGGCCATCCGCGCGGGCTGACGGTCCTGTTCCTCACGAATATGTGGGAACAGTTCTCGTACTACGGCATGCGCGCGCTGCTGGTCTACTTCATGACCAAGGAACTGCTGCTGACGCAGACCCAGGCCTCGTTCATCTACGGCGCCTATACGGCGGCCGCCTACTTCACGCCGATCCTGGGCGGGGTGCTGGCCGACCGCTGGCTCGGCAAGCGGCGCGCCATCATCATCGGCGCTTCGATCATGGCGGCCGGGCACTTCATGATGGCCTTCGACGCCTTCTTCTATCTGGCATTGGCCACCATCGCCCTCGGCAACGGCCTGTTCCTGCCGTCGCTGCCAAGCCAGGTCGGCGACCTGTATGCGCGCACCGATGCGCGGCGGGGCTGGGCCTTCAACGTCTATTACGTCGGCATCAATATCGGCGGCTTCCTGGCGCCGCTGATCTGCGGCACGGTCGGCGAGCTGTATGGCTGGCACTACGGCTTCGGCCTGGCCGGCATCGGCATGGTGCTGGGCCTCGTGATCTACGTCGCCGGACAACGCTACCTGCCGCCGGAAACCATGCGCACGCCGGCGCCCTTGCACGACGACGCGACGCGCGCACTGGGCCGCGAGACCGTGCTGGTCCTGGTCGGCATCGGCCTGGCGGTGACGGTGTTCCGCGCCGCCTACGAGCAGGTCGGCAACACGGTCGCGCTGTGGGCCGACAGCGGTGTCGATCGCACCCTGGGCGACTGGAGCATCCCAATGACCTGGTTCCAGTCCCTGAACCCGCTGTTCGTGATGCTGCTCACGCCACCCCTGCTGGCCTACTGGCACCGCCGCACGGCGGCCGGCGTCGACCAGGCGCCGCTGCGGCGCATGGCCTGCGGCGCGCTGATCGTGGCCGGCGCCTACCTGCTGCTGGCGACGGCCGGCTGGCGCGCGGACGGCGCCGCCACCGGCTGGATCTGGCTGGTGCTGTTCTTCCTGGTGCTGACGATCGGCGAGCTGTTCATCCTGCCCACGGGCCTGGGGCTGTTCGCCCGGCTGGCGCCGCGCCACCTGGGCAGCACCACGGTGGCGGCCTGGTTCCTGGTCACCTTCGCCGGCAGCCTGTCGGCCGGCCTGGTGGGAAGCTTGTGGAGCCGCTTCGAACCCGGCGCCTTCTTCGCCCTGCTGGCGGCATTGGCGGCGCTCTCCGCCGGCCTGCTGTGGCGTCTCAACGGTCCGATGCAGCACGCGGACCGGCTGCATGCCGGCGGGGTCACCGCCGGCGCCAACGCTTGATGTCCCTGAAACGATAACGAGAGACAGGAGAGAACCACATGGCATTTCCCACGCCAAGAAAAGTAGCAGGCAGCATCGTCCTGACATCCATGGCGCTCGCGGTATCGGGCGCCTGGGCGGCTGGACAGGAACAACAGCGCCAGCGTGATGACGTCCAGCAGGTGGTGGTGACCGCCCAGAAGCGCGCGCAGACGATGGTCGACGTGCCGCAGTCGATGTCGGTGGTCGGCGGCGACGCGCTGGAAAAACACCAGGCCACCGGCTTCGCCGACTACCTGAAACTGGTGCCGAGCCTGCAGCTGGTGCAGAGCACGCCCGGCGAAGGCCGCCTGGTGCTGCGCGGCCTCGACACCGGCGGCGTGGCTTCCACCGTTGCCGTGTACCTCGACGAGACGCCGTTCGGCTCGAGCAGCGGCCTGGCCAACGGCGCGATCCTGGCCGGCGACTTCGACACCTTCGACCTGGCACGGGTCGAGGTCTTGCGCGGCCCGCAGGGCGCGCTGTATGGTGCCAGCTCGCTGGGCGGCCTGGTGAAGTTCGTGACCAATGCGCCGGACTTCGACGGCTTCGCCATGCGCGCCCGCATCGGCGCCGCCTCGGTCGACGGCGGCGGCGTGTCGTACCGGACAAACCTGGTGGTAAATACGCCGATCAGCGAGACGCTCGCCGCGCGCGCCTCGGTCTCGTACCAGAAGGAGCCCGGCTTCATCGACTCGATCGGCACCGCCGGCTCGGACGTCGCCAAGGACATCAATAAGGCCGAGAACTATGGCGGCCGCGCCTCGCTGCTGTACAAGCCGCACAAGGACTTCGACCTGCGCCTGACGGCGGTCGCGCAGAACATCGCCACCGACGCGCCCAGCATCGTCGAAAGCGATCCGGAGTCGCTCGAGACCTTGTATGGCCGTCCGACCCAGTCGCAATATGTGCCGCAGATGCGCGACATCCACTACCGCGTCTTCAACGGCACCGCCAACTGGAACCTGGGCAGCGCCAGCCTCACCTCCTCGACCAGCTACAGCACCCAGAAGCAATACGCGCGCGAAGACGCCACGACCAATCTGAGCCAGTTCGTCGAGGACAACCTGGGCGTGCCTAACGAGATGTACCTGGGCATGGAACTGGAGGTCAAGAAGTTCACGCAAGAGTTGCGCCTGAGTTCCAACGGCGGCAGCCGGGTCGACTGGCTGGCGGGTCTCTACTACACCGACGAGGAAGCCGACCTGGCCCAGCGCTACCACGCCCTGGTGCCGGGCACGATGACGCCGGCTACCGGCCTGCCGCTGCTGGCCGACGTGGGCCTGGGCTCGAACTACCGCGAGGTCGCCGCCTTCGCCAACACCACCATCCACCTGAATCCGGTGTACGACCTCGATATCGGCGGCCGCTACAGCCATAACAAGCAGGACGCGCACCAGCTAGGCGATGGCGTGCTGACCACCCCGGCCGACAACCGCGCGGAATCGTCGGAAGACGTCTTCACCTATGCCGTCTCGCTCAAGCGCAAGTTCAGCGAACGCACCGCCGTGTACGCGCGCGCCGCCAAGGGATTCCGTCCCGGCGGGCCGAACGTGCTGCCCCCGAACGCCCCACCCGGCACGCCGACCAGCTACGAGTCGGACAGCGTGATGAGCTACGAGGCCGGCCTCAAGACCCAGAGCGACGACGGCCGCTGGTCGCTCGACCTGTCGGCCTTCCACATCAAGTGGAAGGACATCCAGCTGCTGGCGAACGTGAACGGCTTCGGCATCAACGCCAATGGCGCCGGCGCGACCGCCGACGGGGTCGAGATCAGCGCCGGCTGGCGTCCGCTGCAGGGCCTGCGCCTGTCGGCCAACGGCGCCTGGAACAAGGCGCGCCTGGACGACGACACCGACCTGGAACTGGTCGGCGGCTACAAGGGCGACCGTCTGCCGTTCTCGCCAAAGTACACGGCGTCGCTGCTGGCCGACTACCGCTGGACCATCGGCGACACCACCCCGGCCTTCGCCGGCGCCTCGGTACGCCGCATGGCCGGACAACACGCCAGCTTCGACCCCGCCTACCGCGCGGCCAACGGCCGCCAGCGCGAGATCCCATCGTACAACGTGGTCGACGCCTACGCCGGACTTGAACTGGGCAACTGGACCGTCGAGGTATTCGGCAAGAACCTGGGCAATAGCGATGGCAAGCTCTCGACGGCCGAGCTCATGCCGAACGGGATGTTCGCCTATCCAAACGGCGCCCTCGGCACCGGCGTGATCGCGCCGCGCACCGTCGGCTTCACCCTGACCCGGGAGTATTGATGCCTTCAGCACTGGAAAACCGCGCCGTCGGCCGCTGCCTGCTGTTCCTCGGCGACGTCACCGAACCGGGCTTCGCCAAGACCGCCTTCGGCCTGCGCGACTGGGCCGGCGAGCGCTGCGTCGGCGAGCTGCGCCTGCCGCAAGCCACCGTCTCGGCCGGCCTGCCGCAGCTCACTTGCGAACAGGCGGCGGCGCAAGGGGCGAGCGCGCTGGTGATCGGCGTGGCGGCGCCCGGCGGCGGCATCCCTGACGCCTGGGTACCGGCCCTCGCCTCCGCGCTCGACGCCGGCCTGGACGTCGTCTCCGGCATGCATGTGCGCCTCGACGCCCTGCCCGCCCTGCGTGAAGCCGCCGCGCGCAGCGGCCGGCGCCTGGTCGACGTGCGCACGCCACCGGCCGACATCCCGATCGCCACCGGCCTGCCGCGCAGCGGGCGCCGCATCCTGACGGTCGGCACCGACTGCGCGCTGGGCAAGAAGTACACGGCGCTGGCGCTCAGCCGCGGCCTGGCCGCGCGCGGCGCCGACGTGAGTTTCCGCGCCACCGGCCAGACCGGCATCATGATCGCCGGCAGCGGCATGCCGATCGACGCCGTCGTTTCGGACTTCGTGGCCGGCGCCGCCGAGATTCTCAGCCCCGCCGCGGCGCCCGGCCACGTCGACGTGATCGAGGGCCAGGGCTCGCTGTTCCATCCTGCCTTCGCCGGCGTCTCGCTGGGCCTCTTGCACGGCAGCCAGCCCGATATGTTCGTGGTCTGCCACGATCCGCGGCGCGACCACCTGCTCGGCTATCCCGCATCGCCGCTGCCGTCGATCGAGACCGTGATCGAGCAGACCATCGCGCTGGGCCGGGTGACCAATACTGCGATCCGTTGCGTCGGCGTGGCCCTGAACACCGGCGGCATGGATGCACAGGCGGCCGAGGCCGAAATTGCCGCCTATGCCGCGCGCTTGCCGTATCCTGTTGCCGATCCGATGCGCGGCGGCCCCGCCTTCGAACGCCTGCTCGACGCCTGCCAGGAGACACCATGAAGTCCACGCTTTCCCTGCTGCTTGCCCTCGCCTGCGCACCCGCGCTGGCGGCGCCGCCGCTTGACTTCGAAGCCCGCGCCGAGACGCTGCGCCAGCGCATCGGCGTACCGGGCCTGGCGATCGCCATCGTCGAAGACGGCAAGACCACCTTGGCGCGCGGCTTCGGCGTGCGCCAGCTGGGCGCGCCGGCGGCGGTCGATGGCGATACCCTGTTCCCGACCGGGTCCACCGGCAAGGCGATCACGGTGGCGGCGCTGGCTACGCTGGTCGACGATGGAAAAATCAAGTGGGACGACAAGGTGACCGAGCACCTGCCGGGCTTCCAGATGTACGACCCGTGGGTGACGCGCGAGATCACGATCCGCGACCTGCTGACCCACCGCAGCGGCCTTGGCTACGGGGCCGGCGACCTGCTGTTCGTCCCGCGCAGCAAGCTCTCGCGCGCCGAGACCGTGCACCGCGTGCGGTTCCTGGAACCGGCGACGAGCTTTCGCAGCACCTATGCCTATTCGAACCTGATGTATGTGGTGGCCGGCCAGCTGATCGAGCAGGTCAGCGGCAAGACCTGGGAAGAGTACACCCGCGAGCACGTGCTGCGTCCGGCCGGCATGACGGTGTCGACCACCCACAACGAAGACAATTTCGCGACCGCGAACCGCGCCTATCCACACGCCAGGATGAATGGCGGCCTGCGCGGCGCCGGCGACCAGGTGCGGCTCGACGAGCGCGACGACCTGGGACGCAACGCGGCCCCGGCCGGCGGCATCGCCAGCAGCGCCAACGACCTGGCGCGCTGGCTGCACACGCTGCTCGGCGCCGGCGCCACGCCCGAAGGCAAGCGCGTGTTCAGCGCCGCGACCCACGAGCAGATGTGGACGCCATCGATGCCGATGCCCACCGGGCCCATGCCGCCCGAGCTCAAGTTGATCGAATCGAAGCTGTCGAGTTATGGCCTGGGCTGGGACCTGATGGACTATCGCGGCGCGCGCATGATCTGGCACGGCGGCGCGGTGTTCGGCTTCGGCACCGCCGTGGTACTGCTGCCCGAGCAGAACGTGGGCTTCGCCATCGCCATCAACAGCGAGGATGGAGAACTGGTGCGCGGCCTGATGTACGAGCTGGCCGACCACTACCTGGGTAAGCCACAGGCCGACTGGCCGGCGACCTTCCAGGCCTACAAGGCGAAGAAGGTCAAGCAGGGGCTCGAGCTCGTGAAAGCCAAGCAGGCCAAGCCGGTGAAATCGACGCCGTCGCTGCCACCGGCGAGCCTGGTGGGCACCTATGCCGATCCCTGGTACGGCAAGCTCGCCATCACCCAGGACAAGAAGGGCTTGCGGGTCGACTTCACCTCGACCCAGCGCATGGCGGGCCGGCTCGAGCACTGGCAGTACGATACCTGGATCACCCGCTTCGACGATCAGGCGCTGGAACCGGCCTACCTCAGCTTCGCTTTCGACAAGGACGGCAAGGTGGGCGGCATCAAGCTGGCGCCGGTGTCGCCGATCGCCGATTTCAGCTGGGATTATGCGGACCTGAACTTCACCCCGATCAAGACGACCGAATGAAAAAGACCACGACTGCCAGCCTCGCCCTCACCTCCCTGTTCGCGCTCGCCGGCTGCGCCGCATCCGGCGGCGCGCCGCAGGTCGACGACACCCATCGCCGCCTGCTCACGCTCGACGCACACCTCGACACCCCGGTGCACTTCGGCCGCGCGGGCTGGGACTTTGGCGAGCGCCACGATCCCGCCGTGGAAGTGGCCCAGGTCGACCTGGGACGCATGCGCGAGGGCAGCCTCGATGGCGGCTTCTTCGCCATCTTCACCGACCAGGGGCCGTTGACGTCCGAGGGCTATGCGGCGGCGCGCGCCCACGCGCTGGCGCGCTCGCAGCTGATCGACACGACGCTGGCGCGCCATGCCGACCGCATCGGCGTCGTCACCACGGCTGCCGAGGCGCGTCGCCTCGACGCCGTCGGCAAGCTGGTGGCGTTCAAGAGCATCGAGAACAGCTATCCACTGGGCGACGGCGCCGCGGCGATGGCGGCGCTGGCGGACTTCCAGCGCCAGGGCGTGCGCCTGGTCGGCATCGTCCACAGCAAGAACAACCAGTTCGCCGATTCGTCGACCGACAAGCCCACGTGGAACGGCCTGTCGCCGCTGGGGCGTGACTGGGTGCGCGAGATGAACCGGCTGGGCATGGTGATCGACGCCAGCCATGCCTCGGACGCCACGGTCGACCAGATGCTGGCCTTGTCCGCCTCGCCGCTGCTGCTGTCGCACTCGAACTCGCGCACCAGCTACGATCACCCGCGTAATATCGACGACGCGCGCATTCGCAAAATCGCGGCAGGCGGCGGCGCGATCTGCGCCTCCACGATTTATCTCAGCGAACTGAAAATGGGGCCCCAGCGCGCGGCGCTGTTCGACCGGCTCGAACACATCGGCACCCTGGCGCCGGCCGAACAAGCCGCGTTGAGCCGCGAGTGGCTGGCGCTCGATGCGGTCGAACCGTTGTGGCAGACCAGCTTCGAACAATACATCGCCTCGCTCAAGCACCTGATCGCGGTGGCCGGCATCGATCACGTGTGCATGGGCGCCGACTTCGACGGCGGCGGAGGCCTTGCGGGACTGGACAATGTGGCGCACCTGCCGCGCATTACCGAGCGCCTGAAAGCCGATGGCATGTCGGATGCCGATCTGGCGAAGCTGTGGAGCGGCAATCTGTTGCGGGTGCTGGAGACCGCTGAAAAAGGCGCCTCGCTGTAATCAAATGTCGAAAATTTGTTAAAAATCGATTGTAGCCATATATATGATGGCGATATAAATCTATACCGAAATTATATTGAATATAAAATAACTCTAATATGTAAGTGTTATTGACCAGTAACATCCATACATTATTTCGTTTCCCGTTCGCAACATCGAGAGCATAAACCACACTTTTGGGTTTCCCCTGCTTAGCTACAACGTGTACTTTTGACCGGATTAGATAACGCCCTCCCAACGTTAAATCCTGCGATTTGACAAGTCACAAGGCTCTCTCGTCCTCGGAACTGGAAACCATGAAAATCAAAGATCTCAATATCGGCATTCGCCTCGGCGGCGCCTTTGCCGTCATCCTCGCCATGATGGTCGTCATGCTGGGCACCGCCCTCTGGCAGCTGAACCATATCACCACCGCCAAGGAACAGATGGCGTCGGCTACCGAGAAAGCCAAGCTGGCCCAGGAGATGCGTGCCGGCATCATCACCAATGCCGTCAGCACGGTGGCGAAAATCCGGGCTACCGACCCGGCCGACGAGCAGTACTACGAAGAGGGCATGAAGCCGATCAGCAAACGCGCCGGTGAGCTGCAGAAAATCTTCGAAGAAGTGATCGTCAGCGCCGAAGGCAAGGTGCTGCTGGCGGCGCTGGTCGAACAGCGCGCCAAGTACAGCTCGGTGCGCAACCAGGCCTACAAGATGAAGACCGAACTCGGCGCCGGCAATCCGGAACTGGTGGCCTTCCTCGACAGCAAGGTCATGCCCGAGATGCGCACCTATACCGAGGCCGCCGGCAAGCTGGCCGACTTCCAGGAAAATCTGGCCGACGACGCCAATGCCAGCATCGACGCCATCAGCACCTCGGTGCAGCGCACCCTGACCCTGATCGGCATCGCCGCGATCGCCATCGGCGCCCTGTTCGGCTGGCTGCTCACCCGCAGCATCACCCATCCGCTGGCGCGCGCCGTCGGCCTGGCCCAGCAAGTGGCGGCAGGCGACCTGACCGCCGACATCCACGTCGACTCGCGCGACGAACTCGGCACCTTGACCGCCGCGCTCAAGACCATGAACGACAACCTGCTCAAGACTGTCACCGCGGTGCGCGCCGGCACCGAGACCATCGTCACCGCATCGCAGGAAATCGCCTCGGGTAACCTGGACCTGTCGTCGCGTACCGAGCAGCAGGCCAGCTCGCTAGAAGAAACCGCCTCGTCGATGGAAGAACTGACCGGGACCGTGCGCCAGAACGCGGACAACGCGCGCCAGGCCAATGTGCTGGCCAAGAACGCTTCCCAGATCGCCTCGCATGGCGGCGAAGTGGTGTCGCAGGTCGTGTCGACCATGGCCTCGATCAACGAGTCGTCGAAGAAGATCGGCGACATCATCGCCGTCATCGACGGCATCGCGTTCCAGACCAATATCCTGGCGCTCAACGCCGCCGTCGAGGCGGCGCGCGCCGGCGAGCAAGGCCGCGGCTTTGCGGTGGTGGCGAGCGAAGTGCGCAACCTGGCGCAGCGCTCGGCCAGCGCGGCCAAGGAAATCCGCGGCCTGATCACCGACTCGGTGGCCAAGGTCGACGCGGGCGGCCGCCTGGTCGACGAAGCCGGTACGACCATGCAGGAAATCGTGGATGGCATCACGCGCGTGACCGACATCATGTCCGAGATCGCCTCGGCCAGCGCCGAGCAGACCGTCGGCATCGAGCAGGTCAACGAAGCCATCACCCAGATGGACAGCGTGACCCAACAGAATGCCGCGCTGGTCGAAGAAGCGGCGGCGGCAGCCGGCTCGCTGCAGGAGCAGGCAGCCGCGCTGGCGCAGATCGTGAGCGTGTTCAAGGTCGGCGATGAGAATGCGGTCCGCAGCGCGCGGCGCACGCCAACTGGCGGCGCACTGGTCGTGCGCACGCCTGCCTCTCGCCGCGTCGAGCGCACCTCGCAGGTGGAAGTGGAAGAAGACGCGATCGCCTGATCCCGGCCTGTCACACCTGTCGCGGCGGCCCACCAGCTGTGTGGTCGCCGCGCAAACAAACGATATCAATCGCCTACCACCTCATATCGTTCCGCTATTTTTCTGTTCCCTGTCAGCAACAAGCATGGATATTTGTGTACTCCCGGTAGTCCACACCCCGCCATCCATGCTTATCCTTGATATAGAGCAATGAAATCTCACACATTGTCACACCCGTGACGTCGCGTGGGATGACCGGCCACCTCGTCATTCGAACAGGAGACACAATGAAAATCAGCGACCTCAAGATTGGAATCCGGCTCGGCGGCGCATTCGCCGCCGTCCTCGCCCTCGTGGCCGTCATGCTCGTCAGCGCGCTATGGCAACTCAACCGCATCGCCGAGGCCAAGACCGTGATGGCGGATGCCGCGCTCAGCGTCAACCTTGCCCAGCAGTGGTTGCGCGGCATCGAGGGCAACGCCGTGCGCACCCGCGCCAAGGCCACCAGCGCCGATCCCGCCGAGGACGCGCACTACGACGCCGAAATGAAGAAGACCAGCGCCGGTGTCAGCGCCACGCAGAAGCGGCTCGAGGCGATGATCGACACCGCCCAGGGCAAGGCGCTGATGGACGCCGTCGCCAGCCAGCGCAGCCGCTACACCGGCTTGCGCGACCAGGGTTTCAAGCGCAAGGCGGCGCTGGGCGCCGGCGATCCCGAGGTCCACGCCTTCTTCCGCGACAAGGTGATGCCCGAAGTCGACAAATACGTCGCGTCGGTGCAGGCAGTGGTCGCCTATGAAGAGTCGCTGTCGGCCGAGGCGCAAGCCAATATCGACGCACTCAATGTCTCGGCCAGGCAGGTCCTGACGGCGCTCGGCGTGAGCGCGCTCGCGATCGGAGCCCTGTTTGGCTGGCTGCTCACCCGCAGCATTACGGTGCCGCTGGGTCACGCCGTGGGGCTGGCGCGCCAGGTCGCGGCGGGTGACCTGACCGCCCGCATCGACGTGGCCTCGCGCGATGAAGTCGGCCAGCTTCTCGCTGCCCTCAAGACCATGAACGACAGCCTGCTCAAGACCGTCAGCGCGGTGCGCGCCGGCACCGAGACCATCGTCACGGCCTCGCAGCAGATCGCCACCGGCAACCTGGACCTGTCGTCGCGCACCGAGGAGCAGGCCAGTTCGCTGGAAGAAACGGCTTCGTCGATGGAAGAACTGACCAGCACCGTGCGCCAGAACGCGGACAATGCGCGCCAGGCCAATGTGCTGGCCAAAAACGCCTCCCAGATCGCCGCGCATGGCGGCGAAGTGGTGTCGCAGGTGGTGTCGACCATGGCCTCGATCAATGAGTCGTCGAAGAAGATCGGCGACATCATCGCCGTCATCGACGGCATCGCCTTCCAGACCAATATCCTGGCGCTCAACGCCGCAGTGGAAGCGGCGCGCGCCGGCGAGCAGGGGCGCGGTTTCGCGGTGGTGGCAAGCGAAGTGCGCAACCTGGCGCAGCGCTCGGCCGGCGCGGCCAAGGAGATCCGTGGCCTGATCACCGATTCGGTAGCCAAGGTCGACGCCGGCGGTCGCCTGGTCGACCAGGCCGGCACGACGATGCAGGAAATCGTCGAAGGCATCACGCGCGTCACCGACATCATGTCCGAGATCGCCTCGGCCAGCGCCGAGCAGACGGTCGGCATCGAGCAGGTCAATGAAGCCATCACCCAGATGGATAGCGTCACCCAGCAGAACGCCGCGCTGGTGGAAGAAGCGGCCGCCGCCGCCTCCTCGCTCGAGGACCAGGCGGCCACGCTGGCGCGCCTCGTGAGCGTGTTCAAGGTCGGCGCGGACCAGCCTAGCGGCCCGCGTAGTACCGGCTTAGTTGCGCGATCTCCTGGTCAGTCAGGCTCCGCACCGCATTACGCATTTGCCGGTTGATGTCGTTGCTGCGCCGGCCGTCGCGAAACGCCGTCAACTGCTCGGGCAGGTAGACCTCGGACAAGCCTTCCAGTACCGGCGTGGCCGGACGCTCGGCGTGTGGACTGTGGCAGGACGAGCAGGCGCCGATGGCGCGCATCGGGTCGCCGTTGCGCACGAGGCGCGGCGTATCGGTGTCCGACGGTTCGACGGCGGCGATGCGTTCGCGTTCGAGCGAGGCGTAATAGACGGCCAGGTCGCGCATGTCCTGGTCGCTCAGGTTCGCCACCAGCGGCTGCATGATCGCGCTCGGACGGTGGCCGGAAGCGAAGTCGCGCAGCTGCTTGTAGGTGCCCGACGCCGGCTGGCCGGCCAGGTGCGGCGTGCCGGCGGGGCTGGTGCCGCGCGCGCCATGGCACATGGTGCAGGCCATCGCCAGCGTGGCGCCGTTGCCGACCGAATTCGATCCCGCGGCGCCCATCATGTATGCGCTGACGATCACGCCGCTGGGATTGCGCTGGCCCGGGCCCGGCAGCGCCGCGCCCTGGAACGGGGCCGGCGCGCCGGCCGCGCTGCAGATCGCATCCCACAGGCTTTCCAGGGTCGCCTGCGCATGCGCGCGCGGCAGCCACACGAAGGCCACCATCGCCCCCAGCAGCGCCACGCCCACCACCGCGCCCACGCTCCAGGTGAACCAGCGATTACCGAGCGAGAAGATTTTCTCGTCGCTCATGGCTGCTCTCCCACCGGCACCGCCGGCACCGACGTCTGTTCCAGGAATATGAGCTGGGTGATCGGATAGCCGTAGTTCACCACCGACAGCCCGACCATCAGCGCCAGCCACAGCGCGTAGCCGTTCAGCGCGGCCGGCATGCGGCCGCCCTCGTGCACCGCGCGGCTGAAGGTGAATGCGGGCAGCGTGATCGGCGCGCTGCGGTGGCCGCGCAGCAGGACCAGAATGAACAGCAAGCCCGAGAACACCAGCATCAGGCCGCCGAAGAAAGTGATGATCACCGTGACCGCCTGCGCCGCGAGCTCCGGGTGGCTATAGTCGAAATAGGCCATGCGGCGCGGCATGCCGAGGATGCCGACCACGTGCCAGGGAAAGGTCAGCACGATCATGCCGACGAACCAGGTCCACAACTGCGTGCGCATCAGGCGCCCCGCCACCAGGGCGCGGCCGGTCAGGTGCGGCCACAGGTCATAGGCCAGCGCGAAGTACATGATCACGATGGCGCCGCCGAAGATCAGGTGGAAGTGGCCGGTGATCCACTGCGTGTTGTGGACGGCGAAGTCGAGCTGGTAGCTCATATTGATCAAGCCCCCGGCGCCACCGAAGCCGAGCAGGATGAAGGAAAACGCCACCGCCAGCATCATCGGATTCTGCCACGGCAGTTTGTTCAACCAGCCGAACGGCCCCGTGCCGCCGCGCAGGCGGCCCGCGATCTCGACCGAGGCGGTGATGGTGAAGATCGTAAGCAGGGTCGGCACCGAGACCATGGCCGTGAACACGGCGTGCATGAACTTGACGCCCGAGCCTACCTGCGGATCCTGGAACAGGTGGTGGATCCCGATCGGCATCGAGAACACCAGGAACAGCACGAAGGAGATGCGCGCCATCTTGTCGCTGTACAGGCGGCCGCCGATGGCGCGCGGCACCAGCGTATAGAAGGCGATGTAGGCCGGCATCAGCCAGAAATAGACGATCGCGTGCAGGGTCCAGGAAAAGAACACGCGCGCCAGGCCCGCATCGATGGTGGACTTGAAGCCCAGCGCCACCGGCAGGATCTGGAACAGGATCTCGATGGCGGCGCCGAGCGAGGTCCAGGCCCACAGGTAGGCGCCGGCCAGGTTGGCGAACATCGGCAGCGGCACCGTGGCGCCGGGGTTGGCCTTGCGCCACACATACAGGTTGACCGACATCGACCCCACCCAGATCCATGAGCCCACCACCACCAGCACCACGCCGATGTAATAGAAAGGGTTACCGATCAGCGGCGGATAAAAGGTGTACAGCACCGTGGCCAGGCCCATCGACACCGGGATCATGGCCGTGATGGTGCCCAGTACCACCAGCCAGAAGCCGAGCCAGGCCCAGCGCCGTCCAACGATTGCCTGCTTGAGCGAGAGTTCGACGATGGCATAGCCGAAGCCCATCGCGACCAGGGTCGGGAACACATAGCCCATGGCGGTGCCGTGGGCGGTGACGGCGCGGTAGTACAGCTCAGGATTGCCGATCCAGTCGCGCAGCGGGCTGCGGATATACATCTGCCATTCGCCCAGCAGCAGGGCCAGGAAGAAGGCGGCGAAGGCGACCCAGAAATGCGCCAGCACCAGGCGTTTCGCATCGACGCTATGCACAGCTGACCCTCCTGCCGCCGGCGGCCTGGCGCGCGAATTCGTCCTTGTCGATGATCTTCACCTTGGCCCACATGGCGGCGTGGCCGACGCCGCAGTACTCGTGGCAGGGCATCACGTGCTCGCCCGTTTCCTCGAAGCGCGCGCGGAAGTTCGAGATATAGCCGGGCACCAGCATCACGTTGACGTTGCCGGCGGCGATCGAGAAGCCGTGCACCACGTCGGCGGCCGTGCCGCGGATGTTGACCGGCGTGTCGCTTGGGACCAGCAGGCAGGTCGGGGTGAAGGAATACTGGTTGGCCAGCAGGCGCAGGGTGACGCTGCCGTCGGCTTCCAGCGTCGAACCCAGGTTGGCCTCGACGAACTCGCCCGACAGGTGCAGCGTGCCGGGGTCGATGGTCTCGGTACGCACCGGCGGCATCGCCGCCCAATGCACGCTCATCCAGACCAGCATCCCGAGCAGGAACACGATGATGGCGCCGACCAGCCAGGCCCAGCGTGCCTCGGCGGCGTGGGCGACGGCGTCGGTATCGACGGAATGCGGTGGATGCGCCATCTACCGCCCTCCCCGCGCCACGTAGACCAGCAGATAGAAGGCCAGCCACATGGCCAGCACGATCGCCACCGCCAGGCCGGCCACGGCGAAGGCGCCGCCCGGCCCCCTGGCGACGATCGCCTCCACCCGCCCCTGGTCGGCGCTGAGATCGTGTTCCGGCGCTTCCTGGATCATGGTTTCCCCCTGTTGTTATCTGAATCCGTTATTCGACCGTCGCCGCGCGCAGCGCGCTCACCTCGCCCGCCGTGACCGGGGCGCCGCGGTTGCCCCAGGCGGTGCGGATATAGGTCACCACCGCCGCCACGTCGCCGTCCGACATCGCATGCGCGAACGGCGGCATCCCGTACGGCATCGGATTGCGCTTCGTGCCCGGCGGGTAGCCGCCGTTGAGCACCATGCGGATCGGATTGACGCTCGAGGTCATCGTGATCGACTGGTTGTCCTTGAGCGGCGGGTAATGCGGCGGCATGCCGCGCCCGTCGCCGCCATGGCAGCTGGCGCACTGGGCGTCGTAGACGCGCTTGCCCTGGGCGTGCATCTGGCCGATATTGGCGCGCGCCGGGGCGCTGGCCGGGTCGGCGTTGACCGGTTTGTCGGCGGGCAGGCTTTTGAGGTAGACCGCCATGGCCTTCACGTCGGCGTCCGTCATGTGCTGCAGGCTGTTGTAGGTCACCTCAGCCATCGGGCCATACACGGTGCCGCGCTGCGACACGCCCTTCTGCAGCAGGTCGACGATGTCCTGGATCTCCCAGGTGCCCAGGCCCGCCTCCTTGTTCGAGGTGAGCGACGGCGCATACCAGTTCTGCATCGGGATCAGGCCGCCCTGGAATTCGCGCTCTTGCGAGGAACCGCCCAGCGCATTGATCGGCGTATGGCACATCGCGCAGTGACCCAGGCCCTGGACCAGGTAGGCGCCGCGGTTCCACTCGCTCGATTTGCTCTTGTCGGCCACGTACTCGCCTTCCTTGAAATACAGCGTACGCCAGCCGATCAGCAGCGAGCGGTTGTTGTAGGGGAAGCGCAGCTCGTGCTTGCGCGAGGCCTGGCGCACCGCCGGCACCGAGCGCAGGTAGGCGTAGATGGCGTCGGAGTCGGCGCGCGTGACCTTGGTATAGCTGGCGAAGGGCATCGCCGGATACAGCAGGTCGCCGTTCTTCGAGCGGCCGGTACGCATCATCTTGAAGAAGTCGTCGGCGCTCCAGCTGCCGATGCCGGTGTGCGCGTCGGGCGTGATGTTCGGCGCGTACAGGGTGCCGAACGGGGTCGGCATGGCGCGGTTGCCGGCAAAGATCTTCCCGCCCGGGACCGTGTGGCAGGCGATGCAGTCGCCGGCCTGGGCCAGGTATTTGCCCCGTTCGACCTGCGAGGGCTGGGCAGGTTTGGTCTGCGGTTTCTGTGCGGCGCCTGGCGCCGCCACGCCCGCCAGCAGCGCAAGAACCGTGGCAATGCGCGCGAAAGACCACGTCCGCCCAGCGAACCACCACGTCGTCCCCGCGAAGGCGGGGACCCAAGCGTGCCCACGCAGCCACGCAACCCATGCATTCATTGGCGACCTCCCGTGGAATGCACCTGGCTCCCGCAGGCCAGCGGCAGCTTGACCGGCCCCGCCTTGGCCGGCCGCGCCTGGCTCACCGGGAGCGAGGCCAGATAGGCGGAAACGGCCGCTACCTCTGGCTCGCTCAGGCTCGACGAGACCACCTGCATGCAGTCCGGCGCCAGCGCGGTACGCACGCCGTAGCGCCAGGCGCCCAGCTGGGCGCTGACGTAGTCGGCGCGCAGTCCGAGCAGGCCCGGGATCCCCGGCTCGCGGCCTGCGAGGTCATTGCCATGGCAGGCGATACAGGCGGGAATGCGGCGGGCAGGCACGCCGGAATTGGCGATGCGGTGCCCCTCCACCACCAGCGAGGCGGCCGGCGCTGGCGCGGCAATCGTCAGCGGCGGCGGATTCTGGGCGGCGAACCAGTCGGCCATCTGGCGCAGGTAGTCATCCGGCAGGTAGGCCAGCAGGTAGTTCATCGGTACGTACTTGCGCCGGTCGTCGCGAAAGGCCGCCAGCTGGTTGTACAGGTAGCCGGCGGGCTTGCCGGCCAGGCGCGGGAAGTAGACGTTTTCCACGCCGCGGCCGGCCACGCCGTGGCAGCCGGTGCAGGCGGCGACGCGCGCTTCCATGGTGTCGGGCACGCGTGGCGGCGGCGCACTGCGCTCCTGGGCCGCAGCGGCCAACGGCAGCCCGGTCCAGGCGAACAGGCAGACGAGAACACGACCAAGAGGCATCGATCCCTTCCTCCAATGTTGAAGCGGGTCAAATACTTGTCAATTGTGATATTTGTTGTAAAGGATAAAACACTTGTTTTACGCACGCTCCACCCAAAAGGGAGAGTAGAACGACAAGCTTGGGGCTTGTTGACTCACGCATCAATTTATTGTGTAATCACAATATATTTTCAATTTTTCACCGATTTATATGACGCTACACAACAGAATTGCGGTGTTTCGCGCAGAGCGGGGTATCTCGCGGCGGGAACTCGCCGAGGCGGTTGGCGTTAACAACCAGACGATCGGCTATCTGGAGCGGGGAGATTACAAACCCAGCCTGGAGCTGGCGATGAAGATCGCCATGCACTTCGGCGTCAGCGTCGAGATGCTGTTTTCATTCCAGCGCTTCGAGTCGATCGCCATGACATTGAAAAGAGCGGGAGAAGACGAATGAGCGCGAAACACAAGACGCCGTTGCAGTGGATGGATACATTGGTCTGGTGGTCCGGGGCATCCCGACAGGTTCGACAAGACATGTCGAATCATGCCGGTGGACGGCGACACCAGCCGATGCGCTGGCTGCCGCTGCTGCCGATGGCTGCCGGTGCGGGATTGGTCTCCTGCGCGACCGCCTTCGCCATGCCTTCCATGGTGTACGGCGTCGCCGCCCTGCTCATGCCGCCGGCAGCGGCCATTGCCCTCCAGGGCCCCTTGGGCAAGTCTTCCATCGATGACGACGAGCGCGAAGCCGCGTTGCGCAGGGACGCGTTCTTCTTCTGCATGGCATTGCTGGCACTGGTCAATATCGTCGCTGGACCTGTCTTGCTGCTGAGTGCGGCGTTAAAAGGGTGGACGCTTGAACAAATCGCCGGCGTCGCCTACGCCCTGTTCATGGCAAATATGGCGTGGTTTGTCAGTCTTCCTACGCTTTACGCCAGTTGGAAATCGCCCAGCCTTTCCGACGACGAGTCGTGACGGCTCAGGCGGCCGGTTTCTTGAGAAATTTGAGGACGAGGTAGTCGGACAACAGGTCTCACAAATCGATTTGCACATCACCCGGTTTCGAGCGTCATGAGCCGTTCCATCGACACTGTTGTAGGATTCGCCCATGGACTACGAAATCAGCGGACGCCTGCGGAAAACCCGCCGCGGCCTTCACAACGAACAGCGCTCCCGGAGCTTGACCTCCGGGGAGACGGCTATGGCTCGACTGCTGTTCAAGGACTCCATCGACTATCAGCGAGTGCGCGTCCACGCTCGCCGCTACATGCCTTTCCAACCGAAGAACTGCTGCATGACGCCCAACGGCAGCATGTACTTTCACCATTCCTGTTTCCTGCCCGATTACACGCGGGGCGACCCGCCAGCAGTGCACTGGTATCTTCATGAAATGGTGCATGTGTGGCAGCATCAGCTTGGATATGCGGTGCGGCTACGCGGTGCAGTGCGTTTAGGACTGCCGTACCACTACGAACTGGCAGCGGGCAAAACGCTTGCAGACTTCAATATGGAGGCGCAAGGCGACCTGTTGGCGGATTACTTCGCGCTCAAGCACTTTCGTTCTCCGGCGGCGATGCGCCAGCGGCGTTACGCAGGTAGTCTGGCGCTGTATGAAGAGGTGCTTGCGGACTTCCTGGCCGATCCCGGCAGTGTGGCGAACCTGCCTCGCGATTGGGGCCGCTGCTTACTGGCGGCGACTTCGAAGCCGCAGTGTTAAGGCTGTGACGATGCCCACAGCGACCGACGACAGCACGATGATGTTCCCGACAGTCTCGACATACATGCCTGTTGCAAACATGAGCATGACGATGTACACAAGTACTGCCGTCACGAACGCGGCAACAACGGAGATCAGTGTGGTTTTCATTTGAAAACATTCTTGACCGAGCTGGTGCCGAAAGAGTTGCCAACGGTCAGTACAGCGAACGAGCGACGTCAATATCTAACCAGTGGATTGCGGGCGGATCGCCGCGCGTGCTGTCGGGCAGGAGGCAGGAGGGATGAAACTACTGCTGCCGTTCGGCGTCATCGCGCAGTTACGCGGCGGAACGGCATATAGCGCCAGTCGTACACGCGTACCCGGCGTTAGTCGATAGCGTCGCCAAAAAGCAGCGACGCCTATCGGGATAGGTTTTTAACCAGCGCGCAGCGCCGCCGCAGCCTTGGCCAGCTCGGTGATGTGCGCCCAGTCGCCGGCCGCGATCGCGTCCTTCGGGGTCAGCCACGAGCCGCCCACGCAAGCCACGTTCTTGCAAGCCAGGAATTTCGGCGCGCTCTCGATCGAGATGCCGCCGGTCGGGCAGAAGGTCACGTCCGGCAGTGGGCCGCCGATCGCATTGAGCATGCCGACGCCGCCCGCCGGCACTGCCGGGAACAGCTTCAGTTGCCTGAATCCCTGTTCGCGCGCCGCCATCACTTCGGACGGCGTCATCACGCCCGGCAGCAGCGGCAGGCCGCTCGACTTGGCCGCGTCGATCAGCGCCTGGGTCAGGCCCGGCGAGACGCCGAACACGGCGCCGGCGTCGCGCGATGCCGCGAATTCTTCCGGCTGGGTGAGCGTGCCGACGCCGACGATGGCGCCTTCGACCTGGCTCATGGCGCGGATCGCGCCCAGGCCATGCTCGGTGCGCAGGGTCACTTCCAGCACGCGGATGCCGCCCGCAACCAGGGCCTTGGCCAATGGCACGGCGTGGTCGGGGTCGTCGATGGCGATGACGGGGATGACGCTCGCCGAGCGCATGATCTCAAGTAGGGTCATTGATTGGCTCATTGGTTGGCTCACTTGTTAGTCCTGAAAAGGTGGTCTTCGTCGGAGCCGGGGATGATCTCGCCGGCATCGATACCTTCGTGCAGCGGCACGACGGTCTGTTTCGGCGACGGCAGCGGGAAGGTGGCAGCACCCTCCTCCGCCGCGCTGATGGAATTGCGGAACATGGAGAACAGTTCGCGGCCCATGCCGATGTGGCTCGAGGTCAGGTCGGCCGTGGCCTGCTTGCGCTGGGCCCAGACGTCCGCCGGCACCAGCGCTTCCATGGTGCCGCTATTGGCGTCGACACGGATCATGTCGCCGTCGCGCACCAGGCCCAGCGGACCGCCGGCCAGGATCTCGGGCGACACGTGGATCGCCGCCGGCACCTTGCCCGACGCGCCCGACATGCGGCCGTCGGTGACCATCGCCACCTTGAAGCCGGCATCCTGCAGATTGGCCAGCGCCGGGGTCAGCGCGTGCAGTTCCGGCATGCCGTTGGCGCGCGGGCCCTGGAATCGGACCACGGCCACGAAGTCGCGGTTCAGCTTGCCGTCTTTATAGGCGTGCATGAAGTCTTCTTGCGAATCGAAGGTCAGCGCCGGGGCTTCCACCGAATAGTGTTCTTTCTTGACCGCCGAGACTTTCATCACCGCGCGGCCCAGGTTGCCCTTCACCAGCACCATGCCGCCGTTGTTGTTGAACGGGTTGGTGGCTGGACGCAGCACGTTCTCGTCGCCGCTCACCGGGGTGGCGTCGCGGAACACGACCTTGCCGTCTTCGCCCAGGAACGGCTCTTTACAGTGATTGCGCAAGCCGTGGCCGAGGATGGTGTTGACGTCTTCATGCGCCAGGCCGGCGTCGAGCAGTTCGCGGATCACGAAGCCCGGGCCGCCCGCGGCCTGGAAGTGATTGACGTCGGCATCGCCGTTCGGATAGATGCGGGTCAGCAGCGGCACCACTTTCGACATCTCGTCGAAATCGTTCCAGTCGATCACGATGCCGGCTGCGCGCGCGATTGCCACCAGGTGCAGCGTGTGGTTGGTCGAGCCGCCGGTGGCGTGCAGCGCGGCGATGGCGTTGACGATGCTTTTCTCGTCGACGATATGGCCGATCGGCATGTAGTCGCCGCCCTGCTGCGAGATCGCGACCGCGCGATGGGCCGCGGCGGCGGTGAGCGCATCGCGCAGCGGCGTGCCCGGCGTGATGAAGGCCGAACCCGGCAGGTGCAGGCCCATGACTTCCATCAGCATCTGATTGCTGTTGGCGGTGCCGTAGAAGGTACAGGTGCCGGCGCCGTGGTACGAAGCCGACTCACCTTCGAGCAGTTCTTCGCGGGTGGCTTCGCCCTTGGCGTAGCGCTGGCGGATCGCGGCTTTCTCCTTGTTGGAGATGCCGGTGGTCATCGGGCCGCCCGGCACGAAGATGCCCGGGATGTGGCCGAAGTGCAGCGCGCCGATGAGCAGGCCCGGCACGATCTTGTCGCAGATGCCCAGGTAAAGGGCGGCGTCGAACATATTGTGCGACAGGCCGACCGCGGTCGCCATGGCGATGGCGTCGCGCGAGAACAGCGACAGCTCCATGCCTGGCTGGCCTTGCGTGACGCCATCGCACATGGCCGGCACGCCGCTGGCGAACTGGGCCACGGCACCGACTTCGCGCACGGCTTCCTTGATCACTTTCGGGAAATACTCGAACGGCTGGTGCGCCGACAGCATATCGTTATAGGAAGAAACGATGGCGACCGACGGTTCCTTGTATTCGCGCAGCTTCAGCTTGTCGTTGGCCGGGAAGGCGGCAAAGCCGTGGGCCAGGTTGGTGCACGACAGAGCGCCGCGCTGGACGCCCTTGATGCGGGCCGCCTCGAGATGTTCGAGATAGGCCGCGCGCGAGCGCTTGCTGCGCCCGATGATGCGGTTGGTGACCTGTTCTACTACGGGGTGGAGCGCCATGTTCGTTCCTTCCTGAATTTAGTATCTGAAATTTTACTACAGATCGGTACGCTGCGCTCGTTTCCGACCGGCCTCACTATGGGGACGGAATGGCCGAGCGGCGTCACTTGGTGAAGGGAAGCATCCGGCAAATTGAATTCGCGCTGTTTTTTGTAGTGAATTTACGCGCAGATGCTTGTATTATTCGATAATCCATTATTGCCAACATTGTGCCACGCACCCCGACCCCATGCGCCAGCCTCCTTTGACCAGTACCGCCAGCTTCCAAGCCCTCGCCCAACATGCCGATACCGCCAAGTCGTGGCAGATGCGCGACCTGTTCGCCGCCGATCCCGACCGCTTCGAGCGCTACTCCGACGAGGCTGCAGGCCTGTTCCTAGACTATTCAAAAAATCGCCTCGACGGGCGCACGCTTGAACTGCTGGTCGGGCTGGCGCGCGAGCGCGGTCTGGAGGCGCGTCGCGATGCGATGTTCGCCGGCGAAAAGATCAACAACACCGAGAACCGCGCGGTGCTGCACACCGCCCTGCGCGCGCCGCGCGGCGCGACCTTGGTGGTCGACGACCAGGAAGTCAATGCCGACATCCACGCCGTGCTCGATCGCGTAAAGACCTTCACCGACGCCGTACGCAGCGGCGAATGGCTGGGCCATACCGGCAAGCCGATCACCGACATCGTCAATATCGGCATCGGCGGCTCGGACCTCGGCCCCAAGATGGTGGTGCTGGCCCTGCGCCACTATGCGCACCCGCGCCTCTCCATGCATTTCGTGTCGAACGTCGACGGCCACGACATGGACGCGGCGCTGGCCCAGGTCGATCCCGAAACCACGCTGTTCATCGTCGCCTCCAAGACTTTTACGACGGCGGAAACCATGATGAACGCGCAGACCGCGCGCGCCTGGTTCCTGCAGCATGCCTCCGAAGAGGCGCTGGCCAAGCACTTCGTCGCCGTCTCGACGAACACTGAGGCGATTAAAACCTTTGGCATCGACCCGGCGAACATGTTCCCGTTCTGGGACTGGGTCGGCGGCCGTTATTCGGTGTGGTCGGCGATCGGCCTGCCGGTCGCGCTGGCCGTGGGTTTCGGCTACTTCAAGGACTTCCTGGCCGGCGCGCACGAGCTGGATGAACACTTCCGCACTGCGCCGCTCGAGCAGAACCTGCCTACGCTGCTGGCCCTGGTCGGCTTCTGGAACCGCCAGTTCCTCGACTGCGCCTCGGTGTCGATCGCGCCTTATCACCAGGACCTGAACCGCTTCCCGGCCTATCTGCAGCAGCTCGACATGGAAAGCAACGGCAAGCGCGTGACCCGTGACGGCCAGCCGGTCGATACGCCAACCTGCCCGGCGATCTGGGGCGAGTGTGGCACCAATGGCCAGCACGCCTATTTCCAGTTGCTGCACCAGGGCACCGACGTGACGCCGATGGATTTCATCGCCGCCCTGCGTCCGGCCCACGAGATGGACAACCATCACACCGCCCTGCTGGCCAACTGCTTCGCCCAGTCCGAAGCCTTCATGAAGGGCAAGACGGCGCACGAGGTGCGCGCCGACCTGCAGGCGCAAGGCCTGGCTCCAGACGAAATCGAGCGCCTCACGCCGCACAAGACCTTCCCGGGCAACCGCCCAAGCAACACGATCCTGATGGAACGCCTGACCCCATCGACCCTGGGCGCCCTGATCGCACTGTACGAGCACAAGACCTTCGTGCAAGGCGTGATCTGGGATGTCAACAGTTTCGACCAGTGGGGCGTTGAGTTAGGTAAAGTGCTGGCGAAGAAGATCGAAGCCGAGCTGGCGGGCGAACCCGCGCCAGCCCAGCACGACAGTTCTACGAACGGCTTGATCGCCCGCGCCAAAGCGGCCTTCTGAAACCTTCACCATCACACTATGGCAACGGAAAAATTTGAAGTAGTACACGATGCGCCGATGCTGGTCGGCGAGTCCGCGATCTGGCATGAAGTCGAATCGGCGCTGTACTGGGTCGATATCGAGGGCTACACCGTCAACCGCCTGCACGCGGCGAGCGGCAAGTTCACCTCGTGGAAGATGGGGTCGAACCCGTCGGCGCTGGCGATCGACGACAACAACTTCCTGGTCGTGGCCACCCGTCACGGCCTGCTGCGCCTGAACACCACCGACGGTTCGGAAAAGCCGATCACCGACGCGCCCTATGATCCGTCCAAGGTGCGCTTCAACGACGGCCGGGTTGACCCTGCTGGCCGGTTCTGGATCGGCACCATGTACGAACCGCGCGACCAGCCGGCCGCCGAGATGTACGTGCTGGACAAGGATCAGTTGCGCCAGGCCTGGAGCGGCGGCATGACCAACTCGAACGGCCTGGCCTGGAGCCTGGACGGCCGCACGATGTACCACGCCGACACCACCACGCACCGCATCGACTGCTACGACTTCGACCCGGCCACCGGTGAGCAGAGCAACCGCCGCACCATCGTGACCTTCCCGAGCGACAAGTCGGCCGCAGACTACGGCGGCCGTCCGGACGGCGCCACGATGGATTCCGAGGGCATGTACTGGGTGGCGATGTTCGAAGGCGCGCGCATCTTGCGCATCGCGCCGAATGGCGAGATCGTGCGCGAGATTAAGCTGCCGGTGAAGTGCCCGACTTCGGTCGCCTTCGGCGGGCCGGATCTGCGCACGCTGTACATCACCAGCGCCAGCCATGGCAGGTCGAAGGAAGAACTGGAACAGTATCCGCTCAGCGGCAAGGTGCTGTGCCTCAAGATGGACGTGGCGGGACGCGAAGAGCCCGAATACCGCATTTGAATCTCAGCTGAATTTCGCTCCTCGCAAGACACTGGCGTGCAACCCGGCATTCATCCGGCGGTTGTGCGTCAGTAACCGGCAGCCAGATGTCCTGAACGTGCTTCGCTTTGCACCGCACACGTCTGCCCGGTGCCGCGGGCGCCTCGCTTGCCAGCACCATAAATGTCCGAGCAGCGATGTCGTAGGGCAGGTCGACTGTATCGAACATCTATTCTGACACCCCTACCAACATCGTCGCTTTCATACATCAGTCCGTAACTTTTCGTTACAACCACCCCTCAGCCTCGGTATAATTGCAAAAAATACATTGGGGCAAAACATGAAGGCCTTCGCCGCACTCATCCTTGTCGCAGCTCTTGTATCTGCATGTGGCGGTGAAAGCGATTCGTCTCCAGTGCCAATCAGTAATACTCTCGCAAAATCTGTGATGTCGGCGCAGCGCAGCGAAGTCACTGCATTACAGGAAAACACAGAACACTTCAGCGGGACCCGGAATGATTACACCGTATCGACTGTCAACGACATCACGACGGTAATCAGCAAGCAAACCGCACTCGGCGCGCCCTTGCCGAGCGGCACTCGACGGCTGAAATTCAGCGATGGAACGCTTGTTATCGACATCAATGGACCAGGCGGCGCTGTTTACAGGGTTTATCAAGCTGCTTTCGATCGCAAGCCTGATGATTCCGGCTACGCCTATTGGCTATCGGTCGCAGACGGCGGCACCCCAATAGAAACCATCGCTACCGGCTTTGTCGATTCGAATGAGTTCCGCAACCTGTATGGCGACAAGCCCAGCAATGAGGAGCTGCTGAACCGTTATTATCACAACGTGCTACATCGCGCACCAGATCCGGACGGGCATGCGTTCTGGTTACGCGCCCTGAATGCTGGCAGTATAACCCCAGCAGCGGTCCTGGCACAGTTCAGTGACAGCGCTGAAAACCGTGAACAGGTGCTACCCCATATTCGGAATGGCATATGGATACCAGGAGAGGGTAAGCTGAGTGCGCGACTTGGCAATGAGTCGTCATCGCTTGTCGTTGGCAAGGCAGAGCTACTGAAGATCAACGGGGTGTCTTCGGCAGGCGCAACTCTACAAATAGGTGACGTTCGGGTTCCAACCGTCATAGTGGATGGAATGCTCGTATTTGCAGTTCCCGAACTACCCGCCGGTGATACCACCATGAAAGTAACGGCACAAGGACAATCAACCTCCTTGCCAGTTACTATTGTGCAGACAGTGTTGCCACAACAGCCTGCAGCATTCATCAACAGTTTTGTGCAGGAACTGGACGACGAAATTGCTGCAGAACTACCTACTGCAACCGGCGAACGCCGGCTGTCGCTCGAACGAGTTCGCAGCGAACTGCAAAAGCAAAAAACAGCCATATCGACCATGTCTGCCACGGATCTGCACCGCGCTGCCCTGGCGATTGCGGCAAATCTTGGCACCACTGGAACTGCTGCAAGCATGTCTGCCAGGCGAGCTGCGATGTTCTCACTCTCCGAATGCCAGAAGTCCGTCATCCAGGCCCTGACGTTCGGATCGCCGACTTACCTGGCTATCGCAGCTTTCGGCGTTGGTACGGCCCATGGCAACCTGGTCGTGGTTGCTGCTTCCGCGGCAGTTTTCATAAAGACCAAAGACCGGACGATTGGACTGGCTTCAGAGGCATACACGACCTGCACGGAGCAGGCGTTTTCCAACCTGACATCCGATGCTCCAATAGCATCCACAATCTCTCTGTCATCAATGTCGGTCACCCGCGCCAGTGTCGATTCGTCGGCAACGCCCGACTTTTCGTTCACGGACAAGAAGGCACGCAGCTACTCCGTGATTGAACGGGAATCGATTCACCCGGCAGCCGAAACGTTACGTGAGCGCATGCAGGAAGCCGCTACGCTGCTTAGCACAGCGCGGGCAGTGGCTCAGCTGATTGGCATCGACTTGACACCGCATGTTGGGGCTTTCCATGACATGGCCCGCAAACGTACAGGCGCTCACACCGGCAAAACGTTGCCCGGCGAAGCAAGCAATTATCGACTAGGAACAATATCTGATAGCCGGATCGAAGGTAGTGCCACTGGCTCGGGAGACAAGCTCGTACTCAGCTTCCGATTTAAAGACGGAATGGCTTCAATCGATCCAGTTGGCTTTTCCTTTACGTTAATCAATAACGAAAATGGCGAGAGGGTTGCGAGCTATTCAGGATCGCTGAAACCGACACCGCCAGGGTATGTCGACGCCATTTTCGAATTAACGAGGACGACTTATAGTGTGACAAATACGGGGCCGCGACAGGCTTTAGTGTGCCCGACCCTTGACCCTGTAAATCGAATTTCGACTCAACGAATGAGGCTCACGTTCGATCCTCAAAACAGGCAAGGAACGGCATATTTTCCAGACCGCACAACGACAGTCGCCCTTACACCCAGCGGAGCAATTCAGGTTCCCGGGGTCCCGCAGACGCACATCGAGGGTGGCGAGGAGCACAGCGTACAATGGCTAATCATAGCTTTCATCGATCCTTATTCAGGACGTTTGAGGGGTACGCTCGGCTGGATTCTCGCAAAAAACAAGGTGGACGACCCTCTGACTATAATGTGTGAAAACAGTTGGACGTTTTGGGGAGATAAGGTTGCAGACGTCAATTGACAAGTCAATTCCCCACAGGCCCCGACGCGGCATCGTCTCGCCCCACCATCGGCCATGCCGGCGGCCCGCAGCCCTTTGAGCCGCCATCAGGATCGCCCTGTCGAATGAAGTTGGCCCGGCAGCATTGCAATGGCGGCCCGCCTGCCTGCGGCGTGAGCCAGCGCACCGAAGAAGTCCGCCTTCGCAGTTATATTGCACTGCAACATAACTGCGGAGACGGCGGTGGCAAAAACTACCTCGAGCACCCGCTTGCTGCGCGACCTGGCGCGTGCCGCCAAGTCGCAACGCAAGCTGGTCGCCAAGCTGTTCGATATCTATAGCGCCAAGCCGAGCGCGCGGGCCAATGCCAGGCCGCCCAAGCCGGCGCGGCCGAAAACGGCGCCGCCAGCGCAAGCGCGCCTGCCGGCCGCCTCGGGACAATGGCTCGAGGGGCATCATCTACTCCCCTACTGGCTGTATCTTCCGCGACGAACTCCCGAGCACCCCGCACCAGCCGGCTGGCCGCTGGTCGTCATGCTGCACGGCTGCCATCAAACCGCACCCGAATTCGCGCAAGGCACGCGCATGAACCGGCTGGCGCAGGTGAAGGGTTATGCGGTGCTGTACCCACAACAACCAGCGAGCGCACATGCGCAGCGTTGCTGGCGCTGGTTCGACCGCGCCGCCCAGGAAGGCCGCGGTGAGACCGGCGTGCTGGCAGCGCTCATCGACCACGTGTGCGCCGGGCACCGCATCGACCGCCGCCGCATCTATGCCTGCGGCTTGTCGGCCGGCGCCGGCATTGCCGCCGTGCTGGCCCTGAACCATCCCGAACTGATCGCCGCGATTGGCATGCATTCCGGTCCCGTATTCGGCGCCTGCAACACCCAGATCGGCGCCTTGCACGTCATGCACCGCGGCGCCGAGGCCCAGGCCGATGCGGCCATCCACACCCTGCTCGATCGCCACGCCATGGGGTCGCCGGGGACACCGGCCCGGCCGCTGCCGCCGATGCCGGCCCTGTTAATCCACGGCGAAGACGATCCGGTGGTCAATCACGTCAACCAGCAGCAGCTGGCGCGCCAGTGGCTGCGCCTGAATGGCATTCCGCTCGCCACTGCCAGCCGCGTCACCGTGAAACCGGCAGGACGCGGCGGCGCCAGCAATGCGCACGAGATCCACGATTTCACGCTGCGCCGCAAGCTCATCCTGCGCGTGGTGCGCATCGCGGGCCTGCGCCATGAATGGAGCGGCGGCGATCCGGCGCTCAGGTTCAATGCCAGGGCAAAGCCGGATGCCAGCCGCCTGATGCTCGATTTCTTTGGCAGGCACCGGCGCTGAAGGCGAGGCCTATCCCCGCCGCGCCATCTGCCCGAACACCCCGTCACGCCTCACCCATGCATGGAGCAGCGCTGCGCCAAGATGAGCGAGGATGGTAAAGAACAGCACGTAGGCCAGGACGCCATGCAGCGGGCGCAGGAAGCCATACATGACCGGGCTGTGCGGCAGGATCGGCGGCAGATGAATGCCGCCGAACAGCTCCACCGGATAGGCGCCGGCCGACAGCATGGCCCAGCCGATGATCGGCATCGCGAACATCAGCGCATACAGCAGCCAGTGCGAGGCCTTGGCCGCCCACACCTGGATGCGCGGCAGATCCGCCGGCAGCGGTGGCGGTGGATGGCGCAGGCGGTTCGCCAGGCGCACGATCGCCAGCAACAGGATCGCCAGCCCGAGCGGGCGATGCAGGTCGAGCAGCAGCTCGCGGTGACGCAGCGACACCACCATGGCGGCGCCGACGAACAGCATGGCAAGGATCGCGACAGCCATCGACCAGTGCAGCACGCGGGCCAACAGGTTGAAGTGGGGTTGACGGTTCATTTTGCGCTCCCGCTGCCGGACTTGGCCAGGCCCTGGCTGATTTCACGTTCACGACGGTTGAACGAGACCGAATAGACCGCCGACCGTGCGTGCAGCACCGGATCGGCGGTCGCCGCGATCCCCTTCGGCAGGATCAGCGGATCGAAGTTCAGGTCGAAGCAGGGTCCGCCGGCCTGCGCCTCGGCGCGCACCAGCGTCAGGGTCCCTACCTTGGTCTCAGGGCGGGTATCGGGCCAGGCTTTCGAAGGATCCTCGATCGGATCGCCGGGCGCGGCAAACTGCATCACCATATCCCATTGCAGCGGCCCGGCGGCCAGGCGCCGGTCGAGATCCTCGCCCAGGAAGTCACGGCTCGCACTCTTGAGCCGTTCCGGGTCGGCCGCCACGAAAGGCGCATGCGGCCGCATCGACCAGCGCACCGCGCGCTCCCTGCCCTGGGCGTCGATCAGGCGGAATGCGTTGACGCCGTTGAAGCGCGTGTTGGCCAGGCTGTCGGGCGTCTTCGCGTTCTTCGACCACGCCATGAATCTGGCGATCTCGGGATGGTTTGCCAGGACTGCCTTCATTTTTTCCGGGTCGGGCTTGCCGGTTGCCGGATCCGGCAGGCGCGCGACGTTCATCGCCTGGAAGCCTTCGGGGGTGGACGACGCGAAGAACGGGAAGCTGTTCATCGCCATGCGCCACTCCTGTCCATCATCCGTCTTGAGCTGCAGCGCCATGCCGCGCACGGCTGCCTTGTTGTCGGGCGCATGGGGATCGTTGCCGGGGTTGGAAAAGCGGCCCAGCACCGGCGTGGACGCCTGCGAGAACACGCGCGCCGTCGACAGTTGCGCCGCTGCTGGCGTCGGTGCGAAGGTGCCGGCGATGCAGATGCCCTTGCTGTGGGCGCGGCGGAAACCCGGCTGGGGCGAACCCGATGCTTCGGCCGTATTGGCCATGGCCTGCGGCGTGACGCCTTTGCCCCCGAACCAGCCGCCAACCCAGGCGAACAACAGCGCCAGGACTGCGACGATCAGGAAGATCGGCAGCAACAGGATAAGGGAACCGCGGCGCGGCGTGGGTCTGGTCATGGCGGACGGCTTTCTTCGGCTGATGGTGTCAGTACAGGCCGGCGAATTGTCGCATGAACATCGGGAACGGTTCGCCACGGATGGGCAAACCGGGACGCGCGGCCGAGAGGCCGCATCCCTCAGCTGGAACGCCCCATCATCCGTGCAGAGTCATACCCGATCCTTACCGCACCCCAGTGCTTCCCCTGGAACACGATCGGCATCGACAAGTCATTGATCACCTCCCCCGTATCGCGCAAATAAGTCTGCAACAGGAACGGCTCGCGATTCTTTGCCAGCCGGATCCCCACCGGATCGTCGAAGATCCGCTTGTTGCGGCAATACACGAGGTCATGCTCGCGCTGCCCGGTCGACGGCCGCGAGAACTTGGTGTTGTGGGTCGGCGCATAGCCCCGGTTGTCGACCGCCAGCGCATAGGCGGCGCCCGGCAGGTCGGTCAGCACGCGGTCGAACAGCTGCTGCAGGTCGCGCTCCACCGCGCGGTCGTACGAGGTCGTGAAACGAGGCGGGTCGGATTGCGGGATCGGCCGGTATTGCTGGTCGAAGATGTTCGCGCCGCCGGCCGCGTGCCTCTCAAGGCAGGCCCTCACCTCGTCGCGCAGCGCGGTGGTGGTGTCCACCAGCGCATCGAAGGCGGTGCCGCCGGTACGGAAGCCCGCCAGTACGCCCTGCAGTTCTTCGGTGGCCACCCGCACCTCGTCCACGCGGCGCGAGGCGTCCTGCATCGTGGTCTTGGCGCTGGAGGCATTCTGCGCCACCTCCTCCACCCTCGCATTGATCTGCTGGTTGACGCCGTCGAGCGACTGCATCGCCGCCGCCATCTGGTCGACGGTGGTGGTCATGCGCTCGAAGTCGGCGACGAAAGCGGTGAGGTGGCTGGCCGCGCTGCCGGCTTCGCGGGCCGACACGTTCACGCCGTCGAGGATGCCGGCGGTGGCGCCGGAGGTCGACGTCACCAGCTCGCGCATCGCGCCGCTGGCGGTCGCGATCTTGACCGCTTCGGCATTGACCACCTGCGACAAGCGCCGCACCTCGGAGGCGACCACCGCGAAGCCGCGCCCGGCCGGCCCGGCGCGCGCCGCCTCGATCGCGGCATTGATGGCCAGCAGATTGGTCTGGTTGGCCACGTTCTCGATGACGGTGCCGAATTCGCCGATCTCGCGCAGGTGGCCAACCAGCAGGGTCACCGTATTCGAGAATCCCTGCACCTGTTCCTCGATCAGCCTCATGCGCCGTTCGAGGCTGGCCAGTTCTTCCATCGATTCGCGCGCCGCCGCCAGGTTACGCTGGGCGGTGTCGGCGATGCGCACCGTGCCGGCATTGACGTCGGCCGACAGCTCGGCCACTTCGCGCGCGCTGGCCGCCAGCGCATCGGCCGCCCCGTGCTGGCGCGCCGCCTGGGCCTGGGCCTGGTCGACTTCCTTGCGCAGGCGCGCGGCATTGATCGCCGTGCGGATGCTGCCGTCGCGCGCCTTGACCACCAGCGTGCGCACGCTTCCGGTCACGCCATGTCCCGAACCCGGCGCCAGAGCGCGCGCCCTGCGGAGTAGTGCATTCATCCAAATGTTCATTTGTCCCCTCCGTTGCCATCCTTGTGGCGATGCGTATTGATTTGTGGAAACTATAAGCGCAATTACCCATGATGTCATTCACACCGTACAACTAACCCAGCTTTCGTCGCTTTCGCACCACCGATTCGGGATGAAAATCCTGAAACCGAATTCTTCTGACAAGATTCAATTAGATAAATCCATATCTTGAAAATTTTCGAGGAAATCCTTGTAGATATGTTATTTAACCTGAAAAAGAATATCTTCACTCATCGATATTCACTTCAATTGCGCGAAGAATGATCCATCCAAATTAATGACAATTATTAAATTTCTCCTTTTAAAACAAATACTTATGTTTTTATAACGAAGTTATTTGGCATATTCTGCGTATTTTCCATGAAATATCCCGACATTTTGAAATAAATTCCACGAAGACTGTTATGATGAATTGACCGATGCTCGCGATTTTCGCGGAAAACGACAATCAAGGACACAATGACCAATCATCGGCTAAGCGAATTCATTCACAGTGATATGGAACGCATTCTACAAACCTGGGAAGACTTCGCGCGGACCATCGAGCCCCCGGCCTTGACCATGGATGACGTCGAGCTTCGCGACCATGCCCGTCAAATGCTGCAGGCGATCGCCGACGACCTGGCCACGACGCAATCGGACGCCGAACGCACCGCCAAATCGCAAGGCCTGGGCAAGCGGGAACGTGCCGATACGGCTGCCGAAACGCATGCAGAGGCGCGCCTGCTGTCGGGCTATACCGTGGTACAACTGGTTTCCGAGTACCGGGCGCTGCGCTCGAGCGTACTCACCCTCTGGATCGCCGATGAGCGCAAGGAATATGCGACAGACGTGGCCGATATCACACGGTTCAACGAGGCGATCGACCAGGCGCTCGCGGAATCGGTCGCACGCTACGAGTCCATGGTGAAACGGTCTCAGAATATGTTCCTGGCCATCCTCGGTCACGACTTGAGAAACCCGCTGGGTACGGTCGTCACCGGGTCGCAACTCATCATGGCCGCGGTCGATATTCCTCCGAAGTACATCCTGGTAGCGACCCGCATGTACAACAGCGCCAAACGCATGAGCAAGCTGGTCAGTGACCTGATCGACTTCACGCGTACGCACCTCGGGCCGGGTATTCCGATTCACGTAAGACAGGGCGACCTGGTCCAGGTGTGCGAGGACGTCGCCAATGAATTGCGCACTTCGCAGCCGGAAATGCAGATCGACTTCCTCGCCCCGAACAGCATCGAGGCGATCTTCGACGGCGCGCGGATCGGGCAGATGCTGTCCAACCTGGCGGGTAACGCAATCCAGTATGGCAATGCCGACATGCCGATTACCATCAAACTGCAACGCAGCGACGATGATGTCGTTATCACCGTCAACAACCATGGCGACCCGATCGATGCCAATGAGCTGGCGCGCATCTTCGCCCCCCTGGTGCGCATTGCCGCCGAGTCCGGCACGGGCGAATGCACCAGTCTGGGCATCGGATTGTTCATTTCCCGCGAGATCGTTCACGCCCATGCCGGCCACATCGAGGTGAGCTCCAGCGCGCAGGAGGGCACCACGTTCACTGTCACCATGCCGCGCCTTCCCGCCGGCTTCTCCTCGCCTGCGACCGGGCGTAACCGGGCCGGCGAAAGAGCCGCGTGGTAGGCCCCGCGGCCGGCAAGGACGGCCGGCTGCCGCGCAAGGTCCTCGTGGTCGACGACGAGCCCGACCTCGTCGAGCTGGCACACGCCCTGCTGGGCTATCATGGCATGGACGTGTGCATTGCCCACAGCGGCGCCGAGGCACTGGAGATGCTTGCCGCCGATCCCACCATCGACGCCTTGTTTTCCGACGTCATGATGCCCGGGATGAACGGGCTGGAACTGGCTGACGCCACCTGTCTGCATCACCCGCACGTCCATATCGTTCTCACGTCGGGCTATACGGCGCCCGAACTCATCGTCCCACACGGCAGGCAATACGCGTACATCCCCAAACCGTACCGGATCGAGGATGTGATCGGGCGCCTGCGCCGCTAGGCCGTCGGCACTGCGATGGTGACGGCCAGGCCGGCGCCTCGGCGAGCTCTGCGCCCCGGGCACACTGGATATGGCACACTGGTCGCGCGGATGCGCCTGTAGTAGATTTACTTGATCGAGAATAAATTATGTAGTAAATTTACATCAGCTTCCGATTGTCCTGTTCCTACTGCAGACCTATTCCCTATGGCTATTTCCGATTTCGACCTCGTTTTCTTTGGCGGCAGCGGCGACCTTGCGATGCGCAAGCTGTTGCCCGCGATGTACTCGCGCGACGTCTGCAACGACCTGCCGGAGAGCAGCCGCATCATCTGCGTCGGCCGTGACGATGCAACGCAGGAGGAATTCCTGCGCATGGTCGAGAACAACTCGAAGCCGCACATCAAGGACACGGTCCACGAACCGAGCTGGACGCGCTTCCTGCAGCGCATCACCTACGTGGCGCTGAACGCGACCGACGTCTCGACCTACCAGAAGCTGATCGAGGCCCTGCGCGACGACCCGTCGCTCACCCGCGTCTATTACCTCGCCACGCCGCCGCAGCTGTTCGCCAAGATCTGCGACAACCTGGCCGCCACTGGCCTGGCCACGCCGAACTCGCGCGTGGTATTGGAGAAGCCGCTGGGCCGCGACCTGGCCTCGGCCAAGCAGATCAACCTCGACGTCGGCAAGGTGTTTGCCGAATCTCAGATCTACCGCATCGACCACTACCTGGGCAAGGAGACCGTGCAGAACCTGCTGGCGCTGCGCTTCGGGAACATCCTGTTCGAGCCGCTGTGGCGGCGCGAATGGATCTCGGACGTGCAGATCACGATCGCCGAAAAGATCGGCGTCGGCAACCGCCTGGGCTACTACGACAACTCCGGTGCGCTACGCGACATGCTGCAGAACCACCTGCTGCAGCTGCTGTGCATCGTGGCGATGGAACCGCCGACCTCGATCGCGCCGGACGCCGTGCGCGACGCCAAGCTGCAGGTGCTCCGGTCCCTAAAACGTTTTACTCCGACCACGCTGTCGCAGAACATCATCCGCGGCCAGTACCGCGCCGGCTACATCGACGGCCAGCAGGTGCCCGGCTACCGCGAGGAACCCGATGCGCCCAAGAGCTCGCGCACCGAGACCTTCGTCGCGATGAAGGCCGAGATCGACACCTGGCGCTGGGCCGGCGTGCCGTTCTACCTGCGCACCGGCAAGCGCATGGCCGACCGCCTGGCCGAGATCGTGGTGCGCTTCAAGCCGATCCCGCACTCGATCTTCAACCAGCCGACGTCGAGCTTCCAGCCCAACAGCCTGGTGATCCGCCTGCAGCCGGACGAAGGCCTGTCGATGAACCTGATGGCCAAGACCCCGGGCGATTCGATGCGCCTGAAGCAGGCCGAACTCGAACTCGATTTCCGCGAGCAGTTCAAGGCGCCGCGCATGGAGGCCTATGAGCGCCTGCTGCTCGACGTACTGCGCGGCCAGCTGACCCTGTTCATGCGCGGCGACGAGCTGGAAGCGGCGTGGGAATGGGTCGAGCCTATCCTCGAACACTGGGAACAGGACGACAGCGCGCCGGCGCCGTACACCTCCGGCACCTGGGGCCCGGCCGCCGCCAGCGCCCTGATCGGCCGCGACGGCCTGCAATGGCGCGAAGAATCGCTGCCGGAAGACTGACCGGCGCCCGAGACATATCATGCTGCTCGACTCGATCCGCACCCAGCTCGACACGCTCTCCAAATCGGAGCGCAAGGTCGCGCTCGCGGTGCTGGCCGCGCCTTCCGCGACCGTGAGCCAGAACATCACCGCCCTGGCGCGCAGCGCCAGCGTGTCGGAACCGACCGTGGTGCGCTTTTGCCGCACGCTCGGCTACGACGGCTGGCACGAGTTCAAGCTCAAGCTGGCGCAAGGCCTGGCGCTGGCGCTGCCCGGCGCCAGCGAGGCGCCGCACCAGGACGACCTGGCCTCGGACCTGATCAACAAGATCTGCAGCCGCTCGATCAACACCCTGCTCGACCTGCGCAACAACCTCAAGCCGGAACTCGTCCAGCAGGCGCTCGAGATCCTGGCGCGCGCCAACAAGATCGAGTTCTACGGCCAGGGCACATCCGGCTTCGTGGCCGCCGACGCCCAGCACAAGTTCTTCCGCTCGGGCGTGCCGACGGTGGCCTACACCGACCCGTCGATCCACTCGATCGCGGCGGCACTGCTGCGCGAAGGCGATGCGCTGGTGGCGATCTCGCAGCGCGGCAACAACCCGGCGCTGACCCGTTCGGCCAAGCTGGCCAAGGCCGGCGGCGCCGACGTGATCGTGCTGGCGCCGTCCGGCACGCCGCTGGCCGAGATGGCGACCCTGCTCATCCCGATCGACCTGGTGTTCGCGACCGATCCCTATACCCCGATCTCGGCGCGCCTGGCCTACCTGGTGGTGATCGACGTGCTGGCGGTGGGCCTGGCCCTGCGCCGCGGGCCGGAATTCCGAAAGAAGATGCAGAACGCGCAGAAGGCGCTGCAGGAATTCGACATGCAGTTCGATTCCTTCATCGGCTGATTCCACACGGCGTGAGAATGGGCGAGATTGTCGCCCATTGCATTCTTGTACACTCGGCGGGCCCGATTTCCGGGCGCCCTGCCGAGGATCTCGATGCCGCGTTCGACCATTGCCCTTCTTCTTTCCGCCATCCTGGCCCTGCCGGCCGGCGCCGACGAGCGCCAGGTGAATACGCTGGCCGAGGCCACATCGCCAGCCCAGGCCAGCTACGACTACGCGCAGACGGTGCGCAATGAAGTGCGCGCCAGTCTCAAGGAAAATCCGGACCGGCCCAGCCTCGAGCAGGCGGCCCAGCGCCTCGATCAGCTCGCCGCCTGGCTCGATACGCCACTGCCGCGCGAACTGGGCACGGGCTCCCGCCCCTTGTACTTTCGCGGCGTCGACGTGCAGCGCGACCTGGCCGCCATCCACGTCCGGCTCGGCAATACCGGCAAGGCGCTGGACGCGCTGGAAACCATGCAGCGCTACGCCTGGCTGGGCGAGGCCGGCGCCATGGTCCTCGGCGACGGGGCGTTCGCGCCGCTGCGCGGCGAACCGCGCTTCCAGGCCATCCTGCAGATCACCTCGACGCCGTCGCGCATGCTGAAGGACTTCGGCGCCGATTCGCCCTACCGTGAACGCTTGAGCGTCGAAGAGCGCATCGCAGGCCTGACGCAGTTTTGGTCCGACGCCAGGGAGTATTTCGTCCACTTCGACAACGCTCCGCAGCTCGACTGGAACAAGACCTATCTCGAGTTCCTGCCCAAGGTCATGGCGGCGGAGACCACCTTTGATTACTACCGCGTCCTGATGCAGCTGGCGCCGCTGCTGCGCGACGGCCACACCAATATCTTCGCGCCGCAAGAACTGCAAGAGCGCTTTTACGCGCGCCCGCCGATCGTGACCGAGCTGGTGGGCGACACCGTAATGGTGATCGCCGTAAACAGCACGGCGCTGGCGGGACGGCTGAAGGTCGGCGACGAGCTGGTCGCCGTCGACGGCGTGCCGGTCAAGCGCCATGCCGAAGAGAAGGTGGCGCCGTTCGTCAGCAGCTCGACGCCGCAGGATCACGCGCTGCGCACTTATTCCTACCAGCTGCTGTCGGGCGACGCGGCCGAGCCGGTGCGCCTGACCCTGCGCGACAGTGCCGGACGCCTGCGCGAAGAAAGCGTTGCGCGCGGCCCGCAAGACTTGAGCAAGTATGAAAAATTCGGATTCCGCATGCTCGCGGGCGACGTCGCCTATCTCTCGCTCGACCACTTCGACAGCGACGAGGGCGTCAAGGCATTCACGAAGGCCCTGCCGCAGATCATGCGCGCCAAGGGCCTGGTCATCGACGTGCGCAGGAACGGCGGCGGCTCGACTGCCCATGGCGAGCGCATACTCGAACACCTGACCCGGCAGGCTATCCCGCGCGCCATGAGCTTCATGCGCGGCGCCAGCATCGTGGCCGGCCACCAGGCGCGGCTGGTGGCCTGGGAACCGGTGGCGCGTTCCGCGCCTGCGCACAGCAGCGATGGCGATGTCTACGAAGGACCGGTGGCGGTGCTGACGGGCGCCGCGACCTTCTCGGCCGCCGAGGATTTCGTCCTTGCCTTCAATGCCCTGGAGCGTGGCGCCACGATCGGCGCCACGACCGGCGGCAGCACCGGCCAGCCGATGAACATCCGCCTGCCGGGCGGCGGCTGGGGACGCATCTGCATCAAACGCGACCTGCTGCCCGACGGCGGAACATTCGTCGGCCGCGGCCTGAAGCCGGACATCGAAGCCGGGCCGACCGTGCAGTCGATCCGCAAGGGCGGGGACCCGGTCCTGGAGCGGGCGCTGGCCCATCTAAAGGGCCTGCGCTGACGGCAAGAAACGCATTTGGTCTAGAATGGGCGGTTACTGACGATGGCCGATCGGTCCTGACTAGTTAAATGCCGACGTTTTACAAGCTACTCCTGTCGACCCTTGTTGCGGCCGTCGCCCTGACGATGTGCATGGCCAAGTCCGAACTGCGGCTGCCCGCGCCGATCGTGATGCGCGGCGTGAGCGATGTCGAGGGTGTCGAACTGCGCCGCATCGGCTTCGACCAGCCCGGCGCGGGCCCATTCCAGCCCCTGCTCGGCCTGGACGACCTGTTGTCGGCCAACTATCCGTTCGTGCTACATCTTGACAAGGTCTATCGCCGTTCCGGCCCCGGCAGCTTCGTCGTGCATCCCCGCGGCGACGTCCGCTCGCGCTACGTGGTCGAGGAACACGCGGATCGGTCCGACGACGGGCCCGACCGCATCACCAGCCTGTCCATCCGCGACCGCGATAGTGACGAACTGCTCGGCCGGAAGTATCTACGCGGCCGGGCTGGCGAAGATGCAACGGCGTTCGTGCGCAAGGTGCTGGGGACGGCGGCCCCGGCCGGCGGCCGGCTCGACGAGCAACCGTATGGCGCAGCGCCCGTGACGCACTCGCCGCTTCGGGCCGGCCGCATCGACCCTCCCGTCCAGGGCGGCGATGGCTGTCCGCCTTCCTACCGGATCGACACGGCGGCGTCGCCCCACCAGTTCGATGCCGGCGCGTGGTCGTTCCGCCCGCGGGGCGACGTCGACAGCTTTGCCTGTACCGGCAACTTCATCCTGGTGGCGTCGGGCGACGGCGCGCGCCTGCTGCTCGACCTGCTGGACCCGAGCGGCAAGCACCTGTTCCAGACCGGGGTGGCGATGCCGCTCGACGCGCGCGCCGACGCGACCGTGCTACGCCTGCGGGTGAACGGCGAGCGTCTGCAGACCGACGTGCATTATCGACCTGGCAAGCTCCCCGACGGCAAGCCGAGGCTGCGCGAGCGGTTCAGGCTGGTCATTTCGATGACGCCGCCTGACGCCGGAGCGCCTGCGGCTGCGGTGGCTGTAAAATAGCGGTTTTCGACCAGCATTTTCGCCTGCCATGCATATCAATCCCGAACGCAGCGACCGTCCCGACTATGACCTGCTGGTGCGTCAAGTGACCAGCGTCCTCGAGGGCGAACGCGACCTGACCGCCAATGCATCCCAGTTTTCGGCACTGGTCTACGACACCCTGTCCGACCTGAACTGGGCCGGTTTCTACTTCACGGTTCCCTCGAAAAAAAGCGAAGGCCAGGACCTGCTGGTCGGGCCGTTCCAGGGCAAGCCGGCCTGCGCCCGCATCCCCTTCGGCCGCGGCGTCTGCGGCACGACGGCCGTCGAGCGCAAGACCATCGTGGTGCCGGACGTGCATGCCTTCCCGGGCCACATCGCCTGCGATTCGGCGTCGGCCTCGGAAATCGTCATTCCGGTAATCAAGGATGACAAGCTGATTGGCGTGTTCGATATCGACAGCCCGAAGCCGGACCGTTTTTCGGAAGAAGACCGCGCTGGCCTCGAAGCCATGCTCGCGGCATTCATTGCCGCCACCGATTTCTAATTGCGCCACTCCATCCAGAGACCCACATGAACCAACTCGAACAACTCAAGCAGTACACCACCGTGGTCGCCGACACCGGCGACTTCCAGTCGATCAAGGCCTATGCCCCGCAGGATGCGACCACCAACCCGTCGCTGATCCTGAAGGCCGTGCAAAAGCCGGAATACCGTCCGCTGCTGGAAAAAGCGATCGCCGATGCACCGGGCGCCTCGGTCGAAGCGATCGTCGACAGCCTGCTGATCGCCTTCGGCGTCGAGATCCTGAAGTATGTGCCGGGCCGCGTCTCGACCGAGATCGATGCCGCGCTGTCATTCGACACCGAGGCCACCGTCGCCAAGGGCCGCGAGCTGATCGCCTTGTATGAAAAGAACGGCGTGTCGCGCGAGCGCGTACTGATCAAGATCGCCTCGACCTGGGAAGGCATCCGCGCCGCCGAGATCCTGGAGAAAGACGGCATCCACTGCAACCTGACCCTGCTGTTCTCGCTGTGCCAGGCCGTGGCTTGCGCCGAAGCCGGCGTCAAGCTGATCTCGCCGTTCGTCGGCCGCATCTACGACTGGTACAAGAAATCGACCGGCACCGACTACCAGGGCGCCGACGATCCGGGCGTGCAGTCGGTCAAGGGCATCTACCAGTACTACCGCAAGTTCGGCTACGACACCGAAGTGATGGGCGCGAGCTTCCGCAATACCTCGCAGATCCTGGAGCTGGCCGGTTGCGACCTCTTGACCATCTCGCCCGACCTGCTGCAGAAGCTGGCCGACAGCGACGCGCCGGTGGAGCGTAAGCTGATCAAGGACGACAGCGCTAATATCGAGAAGATCGCGATCGACGAAAAGACCTTCCGCTTCATGCTGAACGAAGACGCGATGGGCACCGAGAAGCTGGCCGAAGGCATCCGCGCCTTCGTCGCCGATTCGATCAAGCTCAAGCAGATGATCGAAGGCATGCGTTAATCGTCACAAACGCACCGCCCATACACGTCGTCCCCGCGCAGGCGGGACCCAAGTCATGCGCCGACCACTGGATTCAATATAGGTGGAGGTGCGAGAGAACTTGGGTCCCCGCCTTCGCGGGGAGTCTTTTTTGCCAGTGGCAAAAAAGACGTTTTTAGGCCAACGTAGAAGGTGGAATCTGCTGGACGAATGTCCGTCTCACCGCGCCTTCAACCCCGCCAGGAAAGTATCGATCACCTCCCCTCCCAGCGCCATCAGGTCGAACGATTCCAGGTCGAACAGCCAGTTGCGCAGCAGCCCGTCGAGCATCACCCACATGCAGGTCGCGGCGTTGTGCGGATCGACGCTGGCCGGCAGCTGGCCGTTGGCGCGCGCCTCGGCCAGTTGCGCTTCCATGCGCGCGCGCCACTCGGCCACCGCTTCGCGCTTGCGCACGCGGGCCGAGTCCACGTCTTCGGTGAACTCCGTCTTGAGGGTGGCGATCTCGAACACCCGGTGCGCCTTCTCGTCGTTGACCACGATGTGCAGCACCGCCATCAGCTCGTCGCGCAAGCGCTGCAGCGGGTCGGCCACCTGGCGCTCGCCCAGCTGCTGGATGGCGGTGTCCATCGGCATCGTGGCGCGGTCCATCATCGCGCTGAACAGCGCACCCTTGTCGACAAAATGCCAATAAATCGCGCCGCGTGTTACACCCGCGGCGGTCGCGATATGCTGTAATGTCGTTCGCGAAACACCCTGTTTAGCGAACAAGATTTCTGCTGCATCAAGAATGCTGTCGCGGGTCGCCGCTGCTTCTTCCTTCGTCCTGCGAACCATTTCTTTTGGGTAACCCTCAAATTAATAGGTGCTTAAAACATTTTACATACAGTCGTGATAGTATATAAAATTATTTGCAAAAGCCAGTGTTGATCTCTCATCCCATGCATATGTTGACCGGGGTGTGACATCGGCGCGAATTACTAACTAGAAGGATGCACACGTAATGCGCTCTGCCAACTCCTCATCCATGTCCCTCACCCGGGTCGCGGCGGCCACCATGGCTGCGGTGGTCCTGCTGTCCGCCTGCGGCAAGAAAGACGAATCGGCCAAGGCCGGCGCCCCCGCCGGCCAGCAGATGCCGGCGCCCGAAGTCGGCGTCGTCACCGCTGCCTTCCAGACCGTCGCGCTGCAGAGCGAATTGCCGGCGCGCGTGGAACCGATCCGCACCGCCCAGGTCCGTGCCCGCGTCGACGGCGTGGTGCTCAAGCGCTCTTTCACGGAGGGCAGCATCGTCAAGCAGGGTCAATCGCTGTTCACCATCGATCCGGCGCCTTACCAGGCCCAGCTCGCCGCAGCCCGCGCCGACGTCGCGCGCGCCCAAGCCAACCTGGTCGCGTCGCGCGCCATTGCCGAGCGCTACAAGCCGCTGGTTGAGGCCAACGCTGTCAGTAAACAGGAATTCGACAACGCCGTCGCCGCCCAAAAGCAGGGTGAAGCCGAAGTCGCTGCCGCCCAGGCCCAGTTGAAAGTTGCGCAGATCAATGTTGGTTACACCAATGTAAACGCCCCCATCTCGGGCCGTATCGGCCGTGCACTGGTGACCGAAGGCGCGCTGGTGTCGGCGACCCAGTCGACCGAGCTGGCGCTGATCCAGCAGACCGACAGCATGTACCTGAATATTACCCAGTCGGCGACCGAGCTGCAGCGCCTGAAGAAGCAAGGCGGTGGCGCCGACAACGTGCCGGTGACCGTGCTGCTGGAAGACGGCACCGAGCTGCCGACCCGCGGCCGCCTGCTGTTCTCGGACGTGACGGTCGACCAGGGCACCGGTCAGATCACGCTGCGCGCCACCGTGGACAACAAGAACAATGCCCTGCTGCCAGGCCAGTACGTGCGCGTGCGCGTGGCGCAGGCTTCGCTGCCGAACGGTATCCTGATTCCCCAGCAGGCAGTCACCCGCGGCGGCCAGAACGGCGACACCGTGACCGTCATCGGCGCCGACAACAAGCCGGTTCCGCGCCAGGTCAAGATCGCTTCGCAGCAGGACGCGAGCTGGGTCGTCACCAGCGGCCTGAAGGAAGGCGAAAAAGTGATGGTCGACGGCTTCCAGAAGCTGCAGATGATGCCACCGGGCACCGCGGTCAAGCCAGTGCAGTGGACGCCGGCAGGCGCCCAGCAGGCCCCGGCGCCGGCCCAGGCGGGCGCGAGCACACCGGCCGACAGTAGCCGATAAGAACAAGGAATAGGACTTTCCAATGGCACGTTTTTTTATTGACCGCCCGATTTTTGCATGGGTGATCGCGCTATTCATCATGGTGCTCGGTGGCGTTGCCATCAAGCAGCTGCCGATCGCGCAATACCCGACCGTCGCGCCACCCTCGATCGTCATCAACGTCGCCTATCCAGGCGCATCGGCGCAGACGCTTGAAGACTCCGTCATCTCGATCATCGAACGCGAGATGAACGGCGCCCAGGGCATGATTTACATGGAATCGACCAGCCAGGCCAATGGGACTGGCTCGATCACCGTCTCGTTCGAGACCGGCACCGACCCGAACCTGGCGCAAGTCGACGTCCAGAACCGCCTGTCACGCGCCACCCCGCGCCTGCCGCCGGCGGTCACGCAGCAAGGCGTGCGCGTAGACCAGGCGCGCTCGAACTTCCTGCTGTTTACGATCCTGTCGTCGGATGACCCGAATATCACCAGTATCGAGCTGGGCGACTACGCCTCGCGCAACGTGCTGCCGGAAATCCAGCGCATCACCGGCGTTGGCCAGGCCCAGCTGTTCGGCACCGAGAAGGCCATGCGCATCTGGATCGACCCGACCAAGCTGGTCGGCCTGAACCTGTCGCCGGCCGACGTCACCGCCGCGATCTCGCAGCAGAACGCCCAGGTTGCCTCGGGCACCATCGGCGACCTGCCGGTCGCCAAGGGCCAGCAGATCAGCGCCACCGTGGTCGTCACCGGCCAGCTGTCGAACGTCGAACAGTTCGGCAACATCGTGCTGCGCGCGAATCCGGACGGCTCGACCGTGCGCTTGAAGGACGTAGCGCGCATCGAACTCGGCGGCCAGGCCTATGCCACCACGGCGCGCCTGAACGGCAATCCGTCGGCCGGCATCGGCGTGCAGCTGGCGCCGTCGGGCAACGCCCTGCAGACCGCCGAGCTGATCAAGGAGCGCATGGCGGAACTGCAGAAGTTCTTCCCGAAAGGCATGAAGTACTCGATTCCTTACGACTCGACCACCTTCATCGATATCTCGATCGAACAAGTGGTGCACACCCTGATCGAAGCGATTGTGCTGGTGTTCCTGGTGATGTACCTGTTCCTGCAGAACATCCGCTACACCCTGATCCCGACCATAGTGGTGCCGATTGCACTGCTGGGCTCGTTCGCCTGCCTGCTGGCGCTGGGCTTCTCGATCAACGTGCTGACCATGTTCGGCATGGTGCTGGTGATCGGTATCGTGGTCGACGATGCCATCATCGTGGTGGAGAACGTCGAGCGCATCATGAGCGAGGAAGGCTTGCCGCCGCTGGAAGCGACCCGCAAGGCGATGGGCCAGATCTCGGGCGCCATCATCGGCGTGACCGTGGTGCTGATCGCCGTGTTCGTGCCGCTGGCCTTCTTCGCCGGCGCGGTCGGCAACATCTACCGCCAGTTCTCGGTGGTGATGGTGACCTCGATCGGCTTCTCCGCCTTCCTGGCGCTGACCCTGACCCCGGCGCTGTGCGCCCACCTGCTCAAGCCCATCGAAGCCGGCCACAACCACGAAAAGAAGGGTTTCTTCGGCTGGTTCAACCGCAAGTTCACCACTGGCGCCAAGAAATATGAGGGCTTCGTCGGCGCCATCCTCAAGCGCGCCGGACGCTGGATGGTGGTGTTCGCGGTGCTGGTGGCCGTGGTCGCCCTGATGTTTACCCGCATGCCAAACGCCTTCCTGCCGAACGAAGACCAGGGTTACGTGATCGCCAACATCCAGCTGCCGCCGGGCGCCACTGCCGAGCGTACCGGCACCGTGCTGCGTTCGCTGGAAGAGTTCGTGATGAAGCAGCCCGAGACCGCCAACATCGTGGCCGTGACCGGCTTCTCGTTCTCGGGCCAGGGCCAGAACATGGGCCTGGCGTTCATCCCGATGAAGCCATGGGACGACCGCAAGGGCGACGGCCAGGACGCGCAATCGTTCGCCGGCCGCATTACCGGCCACATGGGCGCGGTGCGCGACTCCTTCATCTTCGTGGTGAGCCCGCCGCCGATCCCCGAACTGGGCACCGGCACCGGCTTCTCGTTCCGCCTGCAGGATCGTGGCGGCAACGGCCACGCGGCCCTGCTGGCAGCGCGCAACCAGATGCTGGGCATGGCGTCGCAGAGCAAGATCCTGACCGGCATGCGTCCGGAAGGGCTGGAAGACGCGCCGCAGCTCAAGCTGAACATCGACCGGGACAAGGCGCAAGCCCTGGGCGTGACTTTCGGCGCGATCAATGCGGCACTGTCGACCTCGCTGGGCTCGTCGTATGTGAACGACTTCCCGAACGCCGGCCGCCTGCAGCGCGTGATCGTGCAGGCCGATGCGCCACAGCGCATGCAGCCGGACGACCTGCTGCGCATCAATGCCCTGAATGCCCAGGGCGAACCGGTGCCGCTGTCGTCGTTCGCTAGCACCGAATGGACCACCGGCCCGATGCAGACCAACCGCTACAACGGCTATCCGGCGATGAAGCTCACCGGCGAACCTGCGCCGGGCTACTCGAGCGGCGACGCGCTGGACGAGATGGCGCGCCTGGCGGGCCAGCTGCCGGCCGGCTTTACCTTCGAATGGACCGGCCAGTCGCGCGAAGAGATCCTGTCCGGCTCGACCGCGGGCATCCTGATCGCCTTCTCGCTGCTGGCGGTGTTCCTGGCCCTGGCCGCGCTGTATGAAAGCTGGACCATCCCGGTGTCCGTGATGCTGGTGGTGCCGCTGGGCGTGCTCGGCTCGCTGATCGCGGCCAATATGCGCGGCTTGCCGAACGATGTCTACTTCAAGGTGGGCCTGATTACCATCATCGGCCTGGCGGCGAAGAATGCGATTCTGATCGTCGAATTCGCCAAGGACCTGCAGGCCGAGGGCAAGTCGCCGTACGAAGCGGCGCTGGAAGCGGCCCACCTGCGCTTCCGTCCGATCATCATGACCTCGCTGGCCTTCATCCTCGGCGTGCTGCCGCTGGTGATCGCGGGCGGCGCCGGCTCGGCATCGCAGCGCGCCATCGGTACCGGCGTGATGGGCGGCATGATTGCCGCGACCGTGCTGGGCGTGATCTTCGTGCCGGTCTTCTTCGTGGTGATCCGCACGCTCTTCAAGGGCAGCGAGCGCCAGAGTAAGATGTACGCGACTCAACACCAGAAGCACGTAGAAGAAGGAAGCAAACCATGATCAAGCACATCAAACTCGTGACGCCGCTGGCGCTGGCGATGACGCTGGCCGGCTGCATCTCGCTGGCGCCGGACTATGAGCGTCCGGCGGCCCCGGTGGCTGCCGCCTTCCCGGAAACCCCGAAGGCAGCCAGCGAGTCGACTAGCCCGGTGCTGGCCGCGGCGCCAAGCACGGTCGCCTGGCAGTCGTTCTTTGCCGATGCGCGCCTGCGCTCGCTGATCGACGCGGCCCTGGTGAACAACCGTGACCTGCGCGTGGCGATCGCCAATATCGAGCAGGCGCGCTCGCAATACCGCATCACTCGCGCCGACCGCCTGCCGACCGTGGGCCTGGGCGTGAGCGGCAACCGCGCCACCGTGGGCGAAGACGAACCGATCAACAGCACCTACCAGGCCGGCCTGCAGGTGTCGTCCTTCGAGCTCGATCTGTTCGGCCGCGTGCGCAACCTGTCCGACTCGGCGCTGGCGCAATACCTGGCCACCGAAGAGGCGCGCAAGGCCACGCAGATCAGCCTGATCTCGTCGGTGGCCAGCGCCTGGCTGCAACTGCTGGCCGACGAAGAGCTGCTGCGCATCACGCAAGACACGCTCAACACCCGCCTCGAATCGGACAAGCTGTTCCAGCTGCGCTTCGAGAACGGCGTGGCCTCGCGCCTGGAACTGCAGCAATCGCGTTCGCTGGTCGAGACGGCGCGCGCCACCCTGGCCCAGCAGCAGCGCCTGCGGGCCCAGGACATCAATTTGCTGACCCTGCTGGTCGGCGGCCCGCTGCCGGCCGACGTCAGCGCCGGCGCCACCCTGGCCAAGACCGAGCTGCCGGACATCCCGGCCGGCCTGCCGTCGGACCTGCTGGCCAACCGTCCGGACATCCGTTCGGCCGAGCAGCAGCTGATCGCGGCCAACGCCAACATCGGCGCGGCGCGCGCGAACTTCTTCCCGCGCATCACGCTGACCGGCTCCGCCGGCAGCGCCAGCACCGAGCTGTCGGGCCTGTTCGACAGCGGCACCTGGGGCTGGACCTTCGCGCCGCAGGCGATCCTGCCGATCTTCGACTATGGCCGCAACAGCGCTACCCTGGGCAGCGCCCGGGCCCAGCGCGACATCGCGGTGGCGCAGTACGAGCAGTCGATCCAGACCGCGTTCCGCGAAGTGGCGGACGCGCTGGCCGGCCAGGCGACCTTCAGCGAACAGCTGCGCGCGCAATCCGCGGTGACCGAGGCCGAAGCCGACCGCTTCAACCTGTCCGACCTGCGCTACCGGAGCGGCGCGGCCAGCCAGCTCGACCTGCTGGATGCACAGCGTTCGCTGTTCCAGTCGCAGCAGTTGTCGGTGCAGGCGAATTTGCTGAGGTTGCAGAATCAGGTGGTGTTGTATCGCGTGCTCGGTGGCGGGTGGACCGAACCTGCGGCGCCGGCTGAAGGTGGGGCGCCGGTGGCGGCGCGCTAAGCCGCTGAAAATGCTGTTATACGGACCGGGCCCATGTGGCCCGGTTTTTTTTGAACAGCTATAAAGAAGATTCCGTTTGATCTGACGTCGTTACCGGACTCCGGCCCTGATCAATTGTGGACGAAGTTCGTTACCGTTGAGACCAGCGTCGCACCGCAACTGGTCTTGTGGCCGTCATAAGCGACGGCAAGACCGCCGATGGTGTGGTTTTCCTCTCCTTCCACAATAGTCACTGAACCATGTACGGGGCACGTACATGTATCGCCGACGCATGCCACGCCAACGCCTCCGACAGTGAAGTGGGTCGCGGCAACCTTGCTTACTTTCCCGCCGTGACTGGTGGGGTTGTTCAAGCGAATTACATTAGGCATCGTTTTCCTTCGTATCATTGTCAGCTTGTGGAATGCCAGCACTTTTTGTATCGACCGAGAATGCAGATGAGGGATCGTATTCAAGCAACTTCCACTCGACCGTTGCTATTTGATGTGTATTACCGATCAGCGTATTCCATAAACTCGCACCGCCATCTGCCAACACAGGTGACAACTTGTCGCCTGCCTTGAAGAATCGGCGCCGCTCACCCTCAATTTTCCGTTTTTCCAGGCATTCCCACCAACCGGATTGAGGACAGATGTCTCCCGATTTCATCACACTTCCAAGCGATACCGTGGATGAAGGCGCGTTTGGCGGCGTGGCATCGCTTGGCTGGCGCACACGAATAGTTGGGAGGAGCTTGTCCCACAATACCAATGCCGCTTCGTCAGTAAGGCTCGGCCTGACACTGGCTCTAGCGTTTTCCCTCACGCCAGTATCCATACGGATATCCAACAGCGGGTGCAGTGCGTCGTGACGCTGACCCACGCTGAAGAACCTAAATTCGTGTGCATCAGTATCGTCTTTGTATTCTGGCCTTCTGGTTAGGATTTCTTCGCCTTCCCAACCATTAAGTTGACGACGACCTTCGCGCAGTGTCGTGATGCGGGCAAAGAAGCTTGCCAGCTGAATAACACTAGCGCGTTCCTTGGCACTCTTGCGCAAAGCTGAGGGACTGCTGCTTTCCTGCAAATAATCACGATTTTTTCGCATTCTTATCGAGAAACGGACATCTGGAAACTCTTTGAAGTGAAGCCCAAATGCAGTGTTTTCATATTCTGGTTGGATATCGACAACCCCTCCATCAACGCAAAATCCCGGAGCGCCTGGAATTTCAGAATTTCTACGTAATCGTAACTGCGAGGCGAAACGGTTCATTTCTTGGACTCTAGACTTTACATTCAATTCGTCATCTACTTCCAACACAAATAGGTCACTTCCCAATGGCATGTAAGAGTGGATGGTGTAGCCGATTGACCCTCTTGCTCCGAAAACGAGCTTCTGACCAGGCAGGAGGCCATCTATTACCTCGCCAACCAACGGAAGATCCTTTATTTGCGAAGCAGATAGATACTCTCTTTCCTCTTCTGCCTCTTGAAGTCGGGATGAGGTTACTTCATCGATATTTTTTGCCTTACCGCGTTTAACGTTGAAATTACCGTCCAACTGCGCCACGCCATGAATGATGACTGTATCTTCCGGGACGGAAATAACGAATCTTCCAAAACACGCCAATCGAGTTTTTTCAAACATGGCAACAACGCGTTCAGATGAATTGTTCATGAAATCCCCTGTAAAATATCTGAACGCATAACTCGCCACTACGGCAACAGCAACTGAAGCCACCAATGCAACAATCCATGAATTTTGATCTAGCGAAAATTTCTTCATGATCTAGACCAATTCATTTCATATATTATTTTAAATAAACAGTACAATGTAGCATTAACTACTGCTGGATCAGCATAGCTTGCTTGGTGTTCATAACCCGACTGCCTAAAAATTCCCCGGAACTTTCCACTCCTGAGCTGAGCATCGCCGGAGTGCAAAGGAACGGTTTGATCGCCGGCCTCTGCGGCGGCCTGCATTTCAACACCAAACTCTGAATCGTCCACCTCCCTTTCTTTTGCTGCAGTGTTGACCAGTCGGAGTTCCCCTCGCCGATCGTCGCCTACAGTTCGAAGTGAGTCGCCGTGTTTGAATCCTGCAGAAGATTCCGCTCTCCACACGACTTTATACCAAGCCTTTCTATCAATATCAGAGCCGTAGTGCGCGTAACTATTCTCATGATACACATCAGCAATTTCTTCATGAAAAATTCGCGCCGCCTCTAGATGACACAAAGTATGAGAGACTCCAGCATTTACCAGTCCAGCCGGATTAATCCACTCTTCTTTGAATAGGCCATACCACTTTCTTGTCGCCTTGTAGATTTCTTCATAAGGGCATTTTTCTGGCCAACTAGCAACTAGATTGTCACCTTTCCTCAATTCGAGCCAGTGCATTCCATAAAACCGACTGGGAAGCAGTTCAAGCGCGCCTGGCGCTCCTGCGAGGACAGCAGTAACATCTTCCCCATTATCTCCTAAGATTCCTGCTCCAATATTAGCTGGTAGGCTATACCATGATGCTTCAACACCGCAGCGCATTCTCTTGTATGCGGCCCCCGCACCCACTGCAGGCATAACACCATGAATAATTCCCAACACCTTATCGCTGATTCCCCCTATTCCTGAATGGATCGCGGCGCGAGCCACCAGGCCACCCATTGAATGTGTGACAAATATTATTTTTTCGCACTCAAATCCCTGACGCCGATACTCCTCAATCAGGCCACAGACTCTCTTCGCAATAGCGATACCAGCCAGCCGATTACTTTTTAACCAGTTGTATCCCATAGCATGAACGGGGAACCAACACCCTTTTACCGCTTCACGCATGCATTTCTCATCAATAGGCTTCATTGGAAAATTCGGATGCGCCTGCCATTTTGACGGATCCACGCCAACAATATAATTTCTAAGATATTTCTCCATGACACCGCCAGAGAATGCGGAATTAAGCTTGTTTTCGCACGCTGTCAGAATAGACTGATAACTACCGAAATAAACCTCACCCCATCCGCGCGCTCTCGCCTTTTGATCTTGTGTACGGCCATTTTTAGTTCCGGGCAAATCACCTTGCAGCAATGGCCCATCGAAACGATGCCAACCTCCGTAGCCGTTCGAATACCGTACGGTCTCGTTTCTTTGATCGGCAGTCTCTGTAGAGTTTCCCGTCTTGTTGTGCGCCGGCTCATAAGTATCAACCTCTGTAACCTTTGGGTCAAGCCGACTCTGCCTCTCAGCAGGCGTATCATCGAACTGCTGAATGGTGACTGCAAAATTATCTGGCCTCCAAGATATATTATGTTTTTGCCCAATTTCTTCTTGACGTGCCCGAGTCAATCTTAGGTTCGACCCCATAATTCCAGGAATAAAAACGATAGGCAGAACCTTTTTAGGTGGAATACACTGCACTTGGAGAGTTCGGTCTTTTTTCGGAGTGACAAATCCTTGAGCAATGCCCCCTTGCTTTGTCTGTGGGTTCACCGGAAGCTTGTATCCATAAGGCCTGAATGAAGAATTCATTTCTCATCCTGTTATTAGATCGCAACTCGTAGAATTAGTTATCCAACACTTCGATCGTATATCTACCGAACGGAATATCTGAAGTAAAGTTCTGCGTCATCCCATCGGCGGTGGTACGCCCTTCAATGACCTGTCCATCCTCTAATGTCACCCTATAACGTTGATCACCAAGCGGCTCCCCGGTGGACATATCGGCCAACCGCACGCGCTGGTCATGTTCAACCATGCTCTTCGGCATCCGCATCGACAACGAACCTCCGTCACCAGCACCAGGAAACTCGGTTTTCGAGGATTTGACTGTGAAACTGCCAGTACATTGATGGATAACTGCACCATCGCCGAGTGCCATTTGCGCTCCTTGCGTCACAACTGTCACCTTCGGCGATTGCAAGACGATTTCTTCGGTGGCGGAGAGGACAATACGTTTCGCCGACGTGATCTCCACGCTCTCGTCCTGTGCCTCGATTTCAACCTTTCCACTCCCCGCAACCAACTTGGTCCCAAGTGAATGAGCGAACAAACTGATTCCCTGCAGCGCATGAAGGACCAATCTGCGCCCGGCCGAAACCTGCGTATTCCGAACACTGACCAGGTCGATATGGGTCTGCGCTCCAATCGCCACACCCGACTGACTACCCAGCAGTACTCCGGCAGGCGCTTCGATAGCGACAATCGGCTTCCCTCCGTCTCCTGATGCCGATTTCCCCGCTGTGTTGCCACCGTCCTCCCATTGCTCAAGATGCGACTTAAGCTGTGACAGCGATTCTCCTTCGACCGCATCCGTCTCATGCGTCTCGGCCAGCTCTGCCAGCTGTTTCTGTATGTTCGTCAGCGCCTCCGACAGCCCCGCCAATCCATCGCGATCCAGCAACCGCCCTGCAGCGCGCAGCGACGCGTCCGCACTGATGAGAATCCCCTGCCCACCCCGCAAGGCCAGCGCTGCGTCAGTACGCAGTTCTGCACCTTCGCCACGCGGCTCGGCCGAACCGTCTCGCCTTGGATGCGTGAGATAACCAAGATTGAGCTGGCTGTGTCCATGCTCGCTCCCAAGCTGCGCGCTGATCTGCCCCGGCGTGTCGTCCATGCGAAGCTGATTGGCCCGCGTCCCCTGCCCTTCCTTGCTCACGATTCCAGAGAGGTGCTTGTCGCCGGGAAGGACGCTATAGCGGCTGAACGAAGGTGACGGCGTCCGCGCACCGTGAACGTTTCCGATGACAAGAGGCTTGTCCGGATCACCGCCCATGAACACCACTACGACCTCGTCGCCTACGCGCGGCAGGGAGATCGCCCCATATTGGTTTCCCGCCCACCCTGACGCCACGCGTAGCCATGCCGAGTCACGATCGCTACCAGAAGCGCCCGCTCCATCCGCATGCGCATGGTTTTCCGAACGGCATGCGGGAAAGAGGACTTTGATGCGACCACGCTCATCACAATGAATTTCCTGATTCGCAGGTCCGACCACGATAGCGGTCTGCGCCTCGGTCCGTGGAAGCTCGATGCGCGGATCGTAGGCGGGAACAATTGGGATCCCTCTCCGCACACATGTAAAGCGGTTCGTATAACGCACGCCGCGTTCAGCGCTGGCCTGCAACAAGGCTGCGCGATCGCTGCTCCAACGGTTCAGGGAGAATAAACGTCCGACTTTTTCGTCGAGCGTTTTCGGCAGGTTGTTCTCGGCTTCCACCCGCAACTCGGTACAAACGAATTCCCGTTGATCCGCCGGATGGGTATCGATCTCCGGATGCCCATTCATGCGACGCCATTGCCCAACCCGCATGTCCCGATCGCCGCTTTCTCCCTGGCAGAACTTGGCTTCGAATTCCTTGCGCTGCATACGCAGCACGCCAAGGCTTCGATAATCGTCGGCGTTGTTTCCAGCATGTGGGGAATCGATCAGGTACTCATCGAGACTGGCCGCGAACTGGTTGCCCATCGCTCCCTTGTCGACCAGACTCGTTTCCTGGCTACTCATGGACCACGTCTGGGCATAATCCCAACTGTGGCGATTGACACGCCCAGCCGTCAGCTTACGTACCGCATGCCAGGACGTAATGCTGTCGCGTTGCTCCGTACCGTGATCGCGGTGGTAGCGCGCCGCACCGGCCGGATTCTGCTCCAGCGCGTTCGGGCTATCGAAAAGGACAAGCGTATGGACCGGGACATCGCTACTTCCCCGTTCATTCGACGCGCCCGCCTTGATGAACCACGCAATACCCCGACGCTTCCAGAGACGCCGCAAGAAGGCAGCATTGGATTCGTTATATTGCATCGTGAACTCGCGAGGCGGGTACTGCTTCAACCCAACCGACTCGAAACGAAATGCGGCCGCTGCGATTGGATTGGCCAGGCGCCACTCGCGCAAGATAGTCTCGGTGATGTCGATCTCGTTGCGATTGCGGAAGACCCGTGTATTACAGGTCTGCTCCAGCAGCGAAAGCGCATCCCGAACCATCAACTGATAAGTTGCAAGCCCTCCATCGCTCTGCCCTTCGCTCACGCCGCCAATAATCCCGCATACAGTGCGAAGCTTCCCCGAGTCGGTCACGAACTGAAGTTCGACCGGATTGGCGATAAAGCGCTTGAGCTCCATGCCCGCCTGGAGTGAAACGCACTGCAGCGCATATTCAATCCCTCCACAGATCGTCTCGACGCCGCTGACGTATTTCACCAACAGCAGGTCGTCGACGATACCGCTCGGGGTGGACAGACGCAGCCGTATGGCGCGGTTCATGTCGGTCAAACTACTAACACCGGCTGCAGTCTTATCGATGATCACGTTATCCACCTCATGAATGAACAGTTCGCTAGTGCCGGTGAGCAAAGCCGATCATAGCCATGCCAAATCACGATGAGGTTGACAGGGCGCAACTGCCACGACTCACCGTGGTTGCCCGACATCGATTGCAAATGAGAACAATAATCGATATCATTTGCGATTTACACCGACCATCCTTGCCGCAAGGCCTTTGCTCTCTTGGCAAAAACCAGGCAGCGCGAAGCGATCCGCCATGTCTACCATCCAACTTCTGTACAAGGACAACCACGGCTGGCTATGCCGCTGGTTGCGTCAGCGGCTCGACAGTGCCGACGACGCGGTGGATCTCGCGCACGACACCTTTTTGCGCCTGCTGCGCCGGCCCGACGAAGTCCCCGGCATCGTCGAGCCGCGCGCCTTCCTGGCCACCATCGCGCGCGGCCTGCTCAACGACCACTGGCGGCGCCGGTAGCTCGAGCAGGCATGGCTGGAAACGCTGGCCGCCCTCGCCGAGGATGTCGCCTTCTCGCCCGAACAACTCGTCTCCATGCAGCAGGAACTGCAGCAGCTGGACGCCATGCTGGCCCAGCTGGCGCCGAAGGCGCGCGAAGTGTTCGTGCTGTCGCAGCTCGAGGGCCTGACCTATATGCAGATCGCCGCTCGCACCGGACTGAGCGACCGTACGGTCAAGCGCTATATGGCCCAGGGCTTCGAGCTGTGCCTGAACGCGATGTGCTGAACCACCATGCCCGGCCCTGACCTCACCGCGCCGCTCGATCCGGAAGTCGCCAAGGAAGCGGCGAACTGGCTGGTGCGCCTGCATTCCGGCGCGGCCGGCGAAGCCGACCACCAGGCCTTCGCGCGCTGGCGCCAGGCCAGGCCCGAACAAGAACAGGCCTGGCAGCGCGCCGAACGGCTGAGCCGCAAATTCGGCGCGGTCGCGCCCGAGCTGGGCGTTCCCGTCCTCACCCGGCAACCAGGCGGCAACCGGCGCGCCATCCTCAAGACCCTGGCGACGCTGGGCGTTGCGCTGCCGGCCGGCTGGTTCGGCCACCGGATGTCACGCGGCGAAGCGGACGGCGTCTTCCGCGCCGGCGTCGGAGAACAATGTCCCGTGGTATTGGCCGACCGCAGCGCGGTGCGGCTCAACACGGCCACCGATATCGCGGTGCGCTATTCGGAGAGCACGCGACTGGTCGAACTTGAACGTGGAGAAATCTATATCGAGACCGCCCGCGACACGCTCGGCAAGGCGCGGCCCTTCATGGTCGATACTGCCCACGGACGGCTGCAGGCCCTTGGCACCCGCTTCACCGTGCGCGCGCTCGACGCGGATGGCGGCCGCACGCTGTTGAACGTGCTGGAGCACCGGGTGGAAGTCGTCCTGCGCGACAGCGGCGAGCGCAGGATCGTGGAGGCCGGCGGCAGCGTAAGGTTCTCGGCGCGGGCGTTCGAAGACATCGAACCCGCACGCCTGCCTTCGTCGTCTGCCCCGGCCTGGACCAGGGGCATGCTGGAAGCCGACGCCATGCGGCTCGACGCCTTCCTGCAGGAGCTCGCGCGCTTTCGCCCGGGGATCATCCGCTGCGCGCCAGAGGTAGCGAAGCTGCGCGTGTCGGGCGTGTTCCGGATCGAGGATACCGACCATGTCCTGGACGTCATCGGCCAGACCCTGCCGGTGCGCATCGTCCGGCGCACCGCCTATTTGGTCACGGTGACGTCGCAGGCCGGCTGAAAAATTTTTGCATCCTCCTGTCCCTTTTTCGTCGCCCGTTCGGCTACTACGCCGTCAAGCAAACGAAAGGAATCGAATTGGAGTCGCCGCACATCCCTGCCGCCCTGGCCCACCTCACCCTGCCGGCGCTCATCGCCTGTATAACGCTGGGTGCAGCCACGCATGCACCCGCAGCCCATGCGCAAGCCGCCACCCCAGACGTGCGGCAATACCGGATCGCCGCCGGTCCCCTGGCGCAGGCCTTGTCCAGCTTCGCCCGCGAAGCCGGGGTCACGGTCGCGTTTCGTCCGCAGGACGTGGCCGGCCTGGCCAGCCCGGGCCTGGACGGACGCTACACGGTCGCCGACGGCCTTGCGGCCCTGCTGGCCGACACCGGCGCGCAGGCCGCGCCGCAATCGGGCGAGGGCTACGTCATCGGCCGCCGGCCGGCGCTATCGAAAGCGGACGCCACGCCACGCGACATCGGCATGCTGCAGACCATCACGGTGGTCGGCGACTGGCTGGGCACGGGCCTGGAAAACAGCGTGCAGGGGTTTGGCGGCGCCAGGACCCTGGTGCGGCGCGAACAGATCGTCGACAGCGGCGCGTCGACGATCTCCGACGTCTTGCGCGGCATTCCCGGCGTGCAGGTCAGCGGCAGCACCAGCAATACCGGCAGCTCGGTCGGCCTGCATATCGGCATCCGCGGCCTGAACCCGCGCAACTCCTTCCGCTCGACCATGCTGATCGACGGGATCCCGCTGGCCATGGCGCCGTATGGCCAGCCGAACCTGGTGCTGGCGCCGACGAGTCTCGGCAACCTCAATTCGATCGACGTCGTGCGCGGCGGCGGCGCGGTGCGTTACGGCCCGCAGAACGTCGGCGGGATCATCAACTTCAAGACCCGCCCGGTGCCCAGCCAGGGCGGCCTGACGGCGGATGCCTCGGCGCGCTACAACAGCTATGAACGCGGCGGCTCGAACCATCAGGTCTCGGCCTACCTCGGCACCGAACTCGATAGCGGTTTCGGCGTCGCCCTGCTCTACTCCGGCATGGAGGGCGACCATTGGCGCGCCGGCAGTGACGACCGCTACAACGACATCGCGCTGAAGTGGCGCCGGAAGCTCGGCCCATCGTCCGAGGTCTACGGCAAGATCGCCCACTACGACGTCAAGTCGATGACGCCGGGCGGCCTCACGCCAGCCCAGTACGAACGCGATCCGTTCCAGAACACCCATCCCACCGACTACTGGAAGGGCGAGCGCGACCAGGTCGACGTCGGCTATGTGAATGCCCTCTCGGCCACCCAGGAATTTGAGGTGCGCGCCTATGCCTACGACAGCGCGCGCGAAAGCTCGCTGGCCAATGCCGCCCAAGGCCGCATCGAATACCAGCCGCGCGACAACGAGGTGCGCGGATTCGAGCCGCGCTACACGCAGCGCCTGGCGTGGGGGCCGGCCACCCACGACGTCACGGTCGGCTACCGCTACATCCGCGAAACGGGCCAGGACCGGCGCATTCCGACGATCGCCGCCACCGGCCAGCAGGTCGGCGCCATCCAGGTGTTCGAGAACGGCACGCGCGCGCACGCCGTCTACGTCGACGACCGCATCGCCTACGGCAAGTGGCGGATCACACCGGGCCTGCGCTACGAAAAGATCGAAAGCGACCGCAACCCGAGCGGCACGGCCGACGACACGCCCTTCCACGTGCGGAACAGCCGCGCGCTGCCGTCGATGAACGTCTCCTGGCTGCCGAGCGAGCGCCTTACCCTGTACACGGCCTACAGCACCTCGTTCGGCGCCGTGCAGTACACGCAGCTGAACTCGATGTCCGAGACCAATCCGCTCGACCCGGAAGTCGCCAAAACATGGGAAGCCGGCGTGCGCTATGCGGGCCAGCAGCTGCGCTCCGAACTCACCCTGTTCGACCTGCGCTTCGACAACCAGATCCTGTCGATCCCCGGGACCAATCCGGCCGTGTTCCGCAACCTGGGCGCGACCACCCACGACGGCGTCGAGCTCGCGCTCGACTACGACTTCGACAAGACCGGTCCGCTCGCCGGCCTGAACCTGTACGCCAACTATACCTATGTGCGCGCGATCCAGGAGTCGGGCGAGTTCGAAGGCCGCGACGTGCCCTTCTACTCACGCCAGACCGGCTCGCTCGGCGCACGCTATACGGTGAACGCGTGGGCCTTCGGCCTGTCGGCCACGGCGCAGGGCAAGCACTACACCGACACCGCGAACACGGTGCCCGAGACGGCCAACGCGGCGCTCGGTCGGGTCGCGGGCTTCGGCGTGATCAATGCGCAGCTGAGCTACAAGATGGCGGGCAAGAAGGGACCCGACTTCCAGCTGGGGATCAACAACCTGGCCGACCGCCGCTACTACACGCGCAATACCGACACCAACGGCGGCCGCATGGTAGGCGCACCGCGCATGCTCTACGTCCAGCTGCGGCTGGCGTACTGATGACGGCATCGTTGCGCGGCCTCTGGCTCAAGTGCCACCGCTGGACCGCGCTCGGCCTGGGGTGGCTGCTGATCGTCTCCGGGCTGACCGGCTCGCTGCTGGTCGTGGCGTGGCCGCTGGACCGCTGGCTGCATCCGGCCTACTTCGTGGCCGCGCAGCAGCCGGCGGCGCAGGCGGTCTCGCTGGAAGCGCTGCGCGCGCGCCTGGCCTCCGAATTCGGCCCCAAGGCCGCCTTCTCCTTCCGTCCGCCACGCGAAGCCGGCGCCACGCTGGAGGTGCTGGTGCGCAGTGAGTGGCGCGGCTCGCTGTACCTGCACCCGGCCACCGGCGCCGAACAGGGCCGGCGCGGCGAACATGAAGGGATAGTGTCGCTGCTGCACGGCCTGCACAGCGCCTTGTGGCTGGAGCAGACCGGCAAGGCCATCCTGGCGCTGGCCGCGGCCGTGTACCTGCTGCTGGCGGTGTCCGGCGTCGTGCTGTGGTGGCCGCGCCGCTGGCCGCCCTCGCTGCGGATCGAACTCGGCAAGGGATTTACACGCGCTTCCTTCGACCTGCACCGCATCGGCGGCGTCGTGTTCGCGCTGGTCCTGGGGGTGAGCATCGCCACCGGCGCCTATCTTGCCTGGCGGCCGATCGGCGGCTGGATCAGCCGGCTCGCGGGCGCCCCCGTCGTCGCGGCCCCGAAGCTGCCCGCCGGTGACGGACCGGCGGCCTCGCTCGACGAGCTGGCCGCCGCCGCGCAAGCGGCCTTCCCGGATGGCCGCATCGGCCTGTTCCTGTACACGCCGCGCCTGGATCGCCCGCTGGCCGTGCGCATGCACGTGCCCGACGATCCGCATCCCAACGGGCGTTCGGTCGTCTGGCTCGACCCGCGCAGCAGCCAGGTGCTGGCGCGCCACCGCTGGGACACGCTCGATCCCGGCACGCGCATCAATTCCATCGTCTATCCGCTGCATACGGGGGAACTGGGCGGCATCGCGGGCGAGGCCGCGGTGGCCGTGCTCGGCCTGATGTTGGGCGCCCTCGGCGGCACCGGCCTGGTGCTGTGGTGGCAGCGCCGCCGGGCGCGCCTGCGCGCCGGTCGGCGCACGCCGGCGCAGCCCGTCTTGTCCAAGTTGTAACGCGGAATTGCCGGTGCGCCGGCGCGTATCTGCGGCGATTTGGATACACTGGATTCACCGACTGCTGCCAATGCGCCCCGCGGCGCAGTGTGACGCCATGCGCAATTTTTTCAACTCACACTGGAAAGTCATCCTCGCGATCCTGCTGGCCATCGTGCTGGCGATGGTGACCATGGACACGAGTTCGAGCGTGCCGCCGCTGGCGTCGCGCCTGCAGGCGCATACCCAGGCGCTGGCCTCGGTCGCACCGGGCGCCCCGAATTACACACGACATGGCGCGCTCCGCCACGTCGAAACCTCGCTTCGGCGTTACGGTTATACCCCTCGTGTCAGGCAAGGCGGCGACGTGGCGCATGCGGGCCGCAGCATCGAGGTGACGGTGTCCAGGCTGGCGTCCGGCGAGCGTCCCAGCCGCACTTTCATCGTCGGCGCCCACTTCGGTCACGACGCGGCCGCCGGCAGCGCGGGCACGGCCGCCGTGCTCGAACTGGCGCGCGCGGCCCGGACGCTGCATCCCGCCTACGGCACCGAGGTCCGCTTCGTCTTTTTCGTGAACGATGAGCCTTACGCAAGCGCGGAGCGGCGCGCCAGCGCCGGCCGCCGCGATGGCGGCAACTTCATGGCTTTTATCGGAACGCGTGACTCGTCGGCGCAGGTGCGCCAGGCGCTGGCTGCCCTGCGCAGCGATCCGAGGCTGGCCCACCAGGGGCTGGCGGCGCCGGCCCACGTGATGGGGCTCACCCTGTCCGGGCATGGCAGCGGGCCGCAAGACGGGCCTGCGCTGGTGATCACCGATGCCGGCTTCCTGCGCTTTCCCTATTTCCACGCCGAGGCGCCACCGCGACAGGCGCAAGCTCAGGCCCAGGATCGTAACGACTACGACGGCATGGCGCGCATCGTCGGCGGCTTGTCGCGCACCCTGGCTGCGCTGGCCGGCGCGGTCGACACGTAGGCCTTACCCGGCCAGGAACATCTCTTGCAGGTCGTTCAGGAAGCGCTGTCCCAGCTCGGTCGGCTTGATCAGCTTGTGGTCGCGGTAGATCAGCCCTTTCGCCTCGGCCTCGTTGAGCGCCTTCGCGATCGCACTGATGTTCATGCCGGTGCGCTCGCCGAACAGGTTCGGATCGAAGCCGCCGGTCAGGCGCAGCGCGTTGAGCATGAATTCGAAGCCCATGTCGGCGCGGCCGATCTCGTGTTCTTCCTGCACCGGATTGCCGCGCTTGGCCGCCTCGATGAAGGATGCCGGCTGCTTGAAGCGCGCCTGGCGCAGCACGCGGTGCGGGAACGAGAGCTTCGAGTGGGCGCCGGCGCCGATACCCAGGTAGTCGCCGAACTTCCAGTAGTTCAGGTTGTGGCGCGCACGCCGGCCCGGCTGGGCATAGGCCGAGACCTCGTAGTGCTCGTAGCCGCTCGCGCCGGTCACCTCGGCGATCATGTCCTGCATGTCGGCGGAGAGGTCGTCGTCCGGCAGCGCGGGCGGATACTTGGCGAACACCGTGTTCGGTTCCATCGTCAGGTGGTACAGCGACAGATGCGGCGGCGCGAACGACAGCGCCGTTTCCAGGTCGCGGCGCGCTTCTTCCAATGTCTGCGACGGCAGCGCATACATCAGGTCGAGGTTGAAGTTCTCGAAGGTGTTCTTCGCGATCTCGACCGCGCGCAGCGCTTCGTCGCCGTCATGGATGCGGCCCAGCGCCTTCAGGTGCGCCGGGTTGAAGCTCTGGATGCCGATCGACAGGCGGTTGATGCCGCTCTCGCGGTAGCTCTTGAAGCGCTCGGCCTCGAAGGTGCCGGGATTGGCTTCCATCGTGATCTCGGCGTCCAGCTCCAGCGGCAGCAGGGTGCGCAGGTCGGACATCAGGCGGTCCAGGCCGGCGGCCGACATCAGGCTCGGCGTGCCGCCGCCGATGAAGACAGTATGGATCTTGCGGCCCCAGATCAGCGGCAGCGACTGCTCCAGGTCGAGACGCAGCGCGTCCAGGTAGGCCTGCTCGGGCAGCTCGCCCTTCGCCTCGTGCGAATTGAAATCGCAGTACGGGCATTTGCGCACGCACCAGGGCCAGTGCACGTACAGCGACAGCGGCGGCAAGGCGGAGAGGTTGAGCGCACCCGGCTGCAGGTATTGCAGCGCGGCGCTGGCCGGCGAACGCGGCTCGCTCGGCCCGGGGGCGGCGACTTTAATCGGGATCATGTCAGGCGGACTTCAGTTTCTCGACCAGCGCGCGCAGCGCCTGGCCGCGGTGGGACAGTGCATTCTTTTGTTCCGGCGCCAGCTCGGCGGTGGTCTTGCCGAGCGACGGGATCAGGAAATGCGGATCGTAGCCGAAGCCGTTCTCGCCGCGCGGATTGGCGATGATCTCGCCATTCCAACGGCCGTCGGCGATCACCGGCTGCGGATCGTCCGGATGGCGCACGTAGACCAGCACGCAATAGTAATAGGCCGATTTGTCACCAAGCCCCGCCAGGTCGGCGACGAGCTTCTGGTTGTTGCGGGCGTCCGATTTCGGTTCGCCGGCAAATCGTGCCGAATACACGCCCGGCGCGCCGCCGAGCGCATTCACGCACACGCCCGAATCGTCGGCCAGCGCCGGCAGGCCGGTCAGGCGCGACGCGTGGCGCGCCTTGGCCAGCGCGTTCTCGACGAAGGTGCCGAACGGCTCTTCCGCCTCCGGCACGTCGAATTCGCCCTGCGGATGCAGCTCGAAACCGATGGGGCCGAGCAGCTGGGCGAACTCCTTCAGCTTGCCGGCGTTGTTGGAAGCGAGGATCAGGCGTTGGGTCATGGTTATGCGGGTTGGATTAAATGAGCCGGCTATTTTACCGGCTTCATAAGGGCAACGCAGGCTACAGCAGCTGCAAGGCCTGCTTCTGCAGCTGGATCAGGTCGGCGATGCTCTGCTGCGCCAGATCCAGCAGGCGGTTCATGCCGGCGCGGTCGAAGGCCGCGCCCTCTGCCGTGCCCTGCACTTCGATGAAGTGGCCGGTCTCGGTCATCACCACGTTCATGTCGGTATCGCAATCCGAATCCTCCGGATAGTCGAGGTCGAGCACCGGCTCCCCGCGATACACGCCCACCGAGACGGCGGCCACGAAATGGCGCACCGGGATTGCCGGGATCAGGCCGGCCGCCACCAGTTTGGCGAAGGCGTCATGGGCCGCCACCATGGCGCCGGTGATGCTTGCCGTGCGGGTGCCGCCGTCGGCCTGGATCACGTCGCAGTCGAGGTGCAGGGTGCGCTCGCCGAACGCTTCCAGGTCGAAGGCGGCGCGCAGCGAGCGGCCGATCAGGCGCTGGATTTCCTGGGTGCGGCCGCTCTGCTTGCCGCGCGCGGCTTCGCGGTCCATGCGGCTGTGGGTCGAACGCGGCAGCATGCCGTATTCGGCGGTCAGCCAGCCCTGGCCCTTCCCTTTCAAAAAGCCCGGCACCTTCTCTTCGATGCTGGCGGTGCAGATCACCTTCGTGTCGCCGAACTCGATCAATACCGAGCCTTCGGCGTGACGCGTGTAGTTGCGGGTGATGGCGACGGGGCGCAGCTGGTCGACCGCGCGGCCGCTGGGCCGCTGTTCAAATGTCATGACGGTTGCTTTCTTATTTACTTGATGACTTGGGATGACTTCTCGATCGCCGCACGGATCTCGGCAATCGCTTTTTCGATATCGTCGTCGCCGAAGGCGTCCGCGCCGCCCGGGACCGCATCGGCCTCGACGATGGTCGACCTGACCATGTCCTCGCCCAGCAGCTGGGTCGAGATCACATTCGGCAGGCCAGCATGCGCGGTGTCGGCGCCCTGCCAGGCGATGGCCAGCGCGGTCGTGTTGTCGGCCTGGGCGCCGCCGACGGCGGCCGCCATCTGCACCAAGTCGGGTACGGCCTGCACCACGCTGCCGGTGGCCAGGCGGTGCACGATCTCGGCCTCGGGCAGCATCGACCACAGGCCGTCGGAGCACAGCAGCAGCACGTCGCCCGGCTGCAGGCTGACCTGGTGCGACAGCTCGATCTTCGGCGCGCTCGAGGCGCCCAGGCAGTTGTACAGTTTGTTGCGGTCGGGGTGGGTCGCGCGCTCGCTCGGATCGGCGCGGCCGCGGTCGACCAAATACTCGAAATGCGAATGATCGCGCGTGCGCGCCAGCACCTGGTTGCGCCGCACCCAGTACAGGCGCGAGTCGCCGGCATGGGCCCATACCGCGCAGTTGTGCTGCACCAGGCAGGCCACGACGGTCGTGCGCGGCATCTCGGGCAGGCCGTGGGTGGCGGCATAGGCCTGGATGTCGTGGTGGGCCTGCAGCAGCGCTTCTTCCAGGAAGCGCTCGGGGCGCTTGACGTAGGGACGCGCCTGCATGCGGAACATCATCGACACCGTCTGCAGCGCGATGGTCGCGGCGATCTCGCCGTTCATGTGCCCGCCCATGCCGTCGGCCAGCAGGAGCAGCAGCGAGTCGCGCGTGAAGCAGTAGCCCATGCGGTCCTGGTTGACCTTGCGGCCGCCGATATGACTTTGCTGGTAGACGGAAAATTGCATGATTACCCCTGGCCGCGCCCGATTGCGCCGAGACGGTCGACGAGTCCGCGCCAGCCGCCGCGCGCCTCGCCTTGGAGCGCCGCCTTTGCCGCTACCGATGCGGACGGCGCCGCGAGCGGCTTGGCCGGTGCGGCCTGCAGCGCTTTCTGGATCGCGAACACGCTCTGCGGACGCGCGAGTGGATCGAGCGCCAGGCAGGCTTGCACGAGGTCGATCAGCTCGGGCGAATAGCGGCCCACCAGTTTATCGAGCTGCTCGAGCAGCTTGTCGCCGGCGCGGCGCGCCTCGACCGACTGCGGGGTCGAACAGCTCATGCAGGCCAGCATGGCGGCGCCGAGGCTGTAGATATCGGTCCACGGTCCGAGGCTGGCGCCGCGCGTGGACAGTTCGGGCGCGGCGAAACCCGGCGTGTACATCGGCGCCAGCATCGGCGCGTCGCTGTGCAGGGTCTGGCGCGCGGCGCCGAAGTCGAGCAGCAAGGGAGAGGCATCAAGGCGCAGATAGATGTTGGCGGGCTTGAGGTCCAGGTGCAGCAGCTTGTTGGCGTGCACTTCGCGCAGGCCGGCGCAGACACCCGTAAATACCTGGCGCACGAACTGCTCGCCGGGGCGGCTGCCTTTGGCGGCGGCGCGCGCGATGTGCTCTTGCAGCGAGTGGCCGGATTCGTAGGCCATCACCATATACACGGTGTCGTGGGCGCGGAAAAAGTTCAACACGCGCACCACGTTCGGGTGCACGATGCGCGCCAGCGCCCTGCCCTCTTCGAAGAAACACTTGAGGCCGATGCGGAACACGGCCAGGTGCGGCTTGGCGACGACGGGCACCAGTTCGCCCGGCTGGCGCAGCGCGAGCGCGCTCGGTAAATACTCCTTGATGGCGACCGCATTGCCTTCGCTGTCATAGGCAAGGTAAACAATACTGAACCCACCGGACGCAATTTTCTTTACAATGCGGTATCCGGCAATGTCCAGCCCATCGGGCAGGGGAGCGTTATTCTGTGCAGCCATCCAAGTGGGTTTCCTTGCTAAACAGGGCGATTGTGTGGATAAATGTCGGCTTTGTAAAGAATAAAAACCGGGGATCCCATTGAGCATTTCAAGCATGACAGGTTATGCGGTCGCCACCAGCGAAGGCGCTGCCGGAACCCTCACGATCGAAATCAAGAGCGTCAACTCGCGCTTCCTCGATCTGCAGTTCCGCATCAATGACGAATTGCGCGCGCTGGAACCCGACCTGCGTTCGGCGATCATGGCCGCGATCACGCGCGGCAAGGTCGAGGTACGCCTGTCGTTCGGCCGCAAGGTCAGCGGCGGCTCCTCGGCACTGAACCAGGAACTGCTGGCCGACCTCGCCCGCCTGCAGGGCGAAGTGACGCGTCACTTTGCCCAGGCATCCCCGATGACGGTGGCCGAACTGCTGCGCTGGCCCGGCGTCATCGAAGAATCGACGATCGGCCAGGAGTCGCTGCAGGCCGACGTCGCCGCGCTCACCGCCACCACCATCGCCGCTTTCGTCGACAGCCGCAGGCGCGAAGGCGCGGCGCTCGAAACGATGCTGCAATCGCGGATCGAATCGATGGAAGCGATCGTCAAGCGCATCACGCCGCTGATCCCGCAAGTCATTTCGCAATTCCAGCACAAGGCCATCGAGCGCATGCAGGATGCATTGGGTCTGGCCGGCCACGGCAATCCATCGACGCTCACGCGCCAGGAAGTGCTGGAGCGGATCCGGCAAGAAGTGACCTTGTACGGCATCCGCATCGACGTCTCAGAAGAATTGTCGCGCCTGTCGGCCCACCTGAACGAAACCCGCCACATCCTGAAAAAAGGCGGCCAGGTCGGCAAGCGCCTCGACTTCATGATGCAGGAACTGAACCGCGAAGCGAACACGCTGGGCGCCAAGGCCTCGGTCAAGGAGCTGGCGGATGCGTCGATGGAGCTGAAGCTGCTCATCGAGCAGATGCGGGAACAGGTGCAGAATCTGGAGTAATCGGCTGACGTTGTTCAGCACGGACATTTATTTTTTTGTTAGCCCCAAAACCGTCGTTCCCGCGCAGGCGGGAACCCAAGTTGCAAGCGTTTCGATATCGCTGGCAAACTTAGGTTCCCGCCTTCGCGGGAACGACGTATTTATGCTAGCGTGATTGTCATTATTATCGCGACACGAACTCGCGACAAAACGTATTAACAAAGGAATTCCCATGCTCCCACAAGCCTTCTCCGGCAGCCTGTTCATCGTCGCCGCCCCGTCCGGCGCCGGCAAGTCGAGCCTGGTCAACGCCCTGCTGGCGCAGGAACCCGGCATCAAGCTGTCGATCTCGACCACGACCCGCAAGCCGCGGATGGGCGAGCTGGATGGCGAGCACTATCACTTCACCGGCGCCGAGGATTTCGTCACCCGCGCCGAACGCGGCGAATTCCTGGAATGGGCCGAGGTGCACGGCAATTACTACGGCACGAGCCGCCTGACCGTCGAACAAGAGATGAAGAACGGCACCGACATCCTGCTCGAGATCGACTGGCAGGGCGCCCGCCAGGTGAAGAAGCTGTTCCCGGACGCGGCCGGCATCTTCATTTTGCCGCCGTCGATCGAAGCGCTGGAAGAACGCCTGCACAAGCGTGGCACCGACGAGCCGCACATCATCACACGCCGCCTGCTGGCGGCCGGCGGCGAGATCGCTCACGCTCCCGAGTTCGAGTATGCTATCATCAACGAAGAGTTTAACGTCGCCCTGGCCGAACTGCAGGCGATTGTCAAAGCGACACGTTGCCGGTTCGCCCAACAGGCCGCCCGCAACGCTACGCTGTTTGCCCAGCTGGGAATCCACGCGCATCAACCTCAATCCTGATCAGCGCGCCATTTAGGCGCGCTTTCACTGTTGTCGTTGCCCTCGCGTTTTGTATTTATTGCACATTAGGAGCACACATGGCCCGCATCACCATCGAAGACTGCCTCAAGAACATCCCTAACCGCTTCCAGCTGACCCTGTCCGCCACCTACCGTGCTCGTCAGCTGCTGCAAGGCCACACCCCAAAGGTCGAAGCCAAGGACAAGCCGACCGTCGTCGCCCTGCGCGAGATCGCCGCCGGTAAGGTCGGCATCGAAATGCTGAAAAAAGTGCCGATGTAATTCCCTTCGGGGTTGCCTGAATTAGCGTCATCCCGTCTTCTGTTATTCTGTACCTACTACGGCTTGACGATTAACGTAATGAACCTGTTTCCTCCAGATTCGACCAATTCACGCAACCCCGTTGCTCCACGCGAGCGGCGCGCCGACAATCGTCCTCCGGACTTTGCCGAGCCCGTCGCGCCCGGCGTAGCGTCCGTTACGCAGCTGATCGCGAAGCTGTCCGAATACCTCACGCCCGCCGAACTCAAGAAGGTCAAGGAAGCCTACCGCTTCTCCGACGAGATGCACCTGGGCCAGGTCCGCAAGTCGGGCGAGCCCTATATCTCCCATCCGATCGCCGTCGCCGAGATCTGCGCCGAGTGGAAGCTCGATGCGCAAGCCATCATGGCCGCCCTGCTGCACGACGTGATCGAAGACCAGGACGTCAAGAAGGATGAGCTGATCGAGCGCTTCGGCGCCCAGGTCGCCAACCTCGTCGACGGCCTGTCCAAGCTCGAGAAGATCGAGTTCCAGAGCCAGCTCGAAGCCCAGGCCGAGAATTTCCGCAAGATGCTGCTGGCGATGGCGTCCGACGTGCGCGTGATCCTGATCAAGCTCGCCGACCGCCTGCACAATATGCGCACGCTGGGTGTCATGGTGCCGGCCAAGAAGCGCCGCATCGCCGGCGAGACGATGGAAGTGTATGTGCCGATCGCCCACCGCCTCGGCCTGAACAATATCTATCGCGAGCTGCAAGACCTCTCGTTCTCGCACCTGTATCCGCTGCGCTACCAGACCTTGTCGAAGGCGATCAAGGCCGCGCGCGGCAACCGCCGCGAAGTGGTCAAGAAGATCCTCGAGGCGGTCAAGAACCAGCTGGCTTCGAGCGGACTGCAGTTCGAAGTCGACGGCCGCGAAAAGACGCTGTACGGCATCTATAAAAAGATGCGCAACAAGCACCTGTCGTTCTCGCAGGTGCTGGATGTGTATGGCTTTCGCGTCGTGGTCGACAGCGTGCCCAACTGTTATGTGGCGCTCGGCACCCTGCATGCCCTGTACAAGCCGATGCCCGGCAAGTTCAAGGACTACATCGCGATCGGCAAGATCAACGGCTACCAGTCGCTGCACACCACCCTGATCGGCCCCTACGGCACCCCGGTCGAATTCCAGATCCGCACGCAAGAGATGCACCGCACCGCCGAAAGCGGCGTGGCGGCGCACTGGCTGTACAAAACGGGCGACTCCAACATCACCGACCTGCAGCACCGCACCCATGCCTGGCTGCAGTCGCTGCTCGACATCCAGCAGCAGACCGGCGACTCGGCCGAGTTCCTCGAACACGTGAAAGTCGACCTGTTCCCGGATTCGGTCTATGTGTTCACGCCCAAGTCGAAGATCATCGCGCTGCCGCGCGGCGCCACGGCGCTGGACTTCGCCTACTCGATCCACACCGGCATCGGCGACCACACGGTGGGGGTCAAGATCAACAACGAAGACCAGCCGCTGCGCACCGAGCTGCACAACGGCGACATCGTCGAGATCATCACCAAGCCGGAGTCGCGTCCGAGCCCGACCTGGCTCACGTTCGTGCGCACCGGCAAGGCGCGCTCGGCGATCCGCCACCACCTGCGTGCGATCGACGTCAACGAATCGGTCGAGCTGGGCCAGGAACTGCTGGCCCAGGCGCTAGCGGTGCGCAATATCAAGCCGGAACTGTCGGACGCCGTCATCGAGCGCCTGCTGGCCGAGACCTCGGCCAAGTCACTCGAAGAAATGTATGCCGACATCGGCATCGGCAAGCGCATGCCGGCCCTGGTGGCGCGCCACATCTTCGGCCTGATGGAAGGCGACCCCGACCTGCTGCCCTCGAACAAGCCGATCCCCAGCAGCGAGATCGCGCCGGTCACGATCTACGGCAGCGAAGGCGTGGCGGTGCAGCTGGCGCCGTGTTGCCTGCCGATCCCGGGCGACCAGATCACCGGCCAGCTGCGGCGCGACCAGGCGCTGGTGGTCCACACCTGCGACTGCCTGCCGGCCAAGCGCGTCCGCGCCAAGGAACCCGATCGCTGGATCGCGGTGCAATGGGGCGACGAGCTCAACCGCCGCTTCGACTGTCGCATCCGCCTGTTGATCAACAACGAAAAAGGCATTCTCGCCCGCGTGGCCGCCGAGATCGGCGAGTCGGACGCCAACATCACGTATGTGGGCATGGACGAGGATGACGAGCACAGCATGACGCAATTGCGCTTCACGATCCAGATCAAGGACCGGGTGCATCTGGCGCAGCTGATTCGCAATCTGCGCCGGGTGGCGGGGGTCAATCGGGTGGAGCGGGAGCGGTCGTAAGCTTGCCCGCCGTCGTTCCCGCGAAGGCGGGAACCTAAGTTTTACGCTTAGAGTTAAATTAAACAGCACCACTTAGCAAGCAGGCTTGGGTTCCCGCCTTCGCGGGAACGACGTGCTGGGGGTGCGGGCTGTGGTCAGCCGATCAGGCGTTCTTGTCGACCTTGTCGACCTTGTCAATACTCAGCGCCAGGATGCTGTCGAACGCCGCGCACGCACCCGCGCACGCATCCGCGATCTCGTCGGGCGACTTCACGTGCTCTTTCAGCGCCAGCATGAACGCGCGCCAGCGCGGCCCCGGGCCTTCGTCGGCTCCGCGCAGGTAGCGCAGCGGATGCGGCGCCAGCCGCTCCGAGAGCTTCCCGTACAACACCTTCCCGCCCAGCTGCGATCCTTCGATCACGTACGCCACGCCCCAGCGGTAGGCGGCGCTGGCATCCTGTGGCCAGGCATGCGGTGTCGAAGGCACGCGCACCGGCGACACGCCGGGTTCGTTCAGATCGGCATCGATCAGCGCCAGCCGCCCGACCGCCGGCAAGACCGTTTGCGGGCCATCGTTGAAACCATCCAGCCAGGCCTGCAGCGGCGCCAGCCAGTCGCGCACCAGGGTCAGGTGCGTGGCATAGTCGTGCATATCGGGAGCGGGACCGGACAGCGGCAGGCCGCTGTCGAGCCGTTCGTGGCGTTCGGAAGTGGCGGCGCGCAGCGCGGCCAGGGCGTCCACATCGGGCGCCGTATCGTGAGGTCGGTTCATGCCCTCATCTTAGCAGCGAACCAATCACTCAGTCGGCCACGGGCTCCGGATAGTCGACCGATAAGATCTCCAGCTCGTCCATGCCGAGCGGCGTCTGCAGCGGCACCACGTCGCCCTCGCGGCACTTGGTGAGCGCGCGCGCCACCGGCGACACCCAGCTGATCTTGCCCTTCAACGGATCGAGCTCGTCCACGCCGACGATGGTGACGGTGTGTTCCTCGCCCGCCTTGTTGATATAGCCCACCGTCGCCCCGAAAAAGACCTGGTCATTACCGTAATGAACAGTCGGATCGACCACGAAGGCCGAGTCCATGCGCTTGGTGAGAAAGCGGATGCGGCGGTCGATCTCGCGCAGGCGGCGCTTGCCGTAGATATAGTCGCCGTTCTCGGATCGGTCGCCGTTCGAGGCGGCCCAGTGCACGATGCGCACCACCTCGGGCCGGTCGACGTCGATCAGCTGCAGCAGCTCGTCCTTGATGCGCTGGTAGCCGGCCGGGGTGATGTAGTTCTTGGCGCCGGCGGGAATCGCCTGCACCAGGGCCAATGCCTCGGCGTCGTCATCGTCGCCATCGGACTCTTTTACAAATGCCTTATTCATGACCTTATTGTAACGAGACTTGGCGTCGCCTGCGCCGGGATTCGCGCGCTTTTATCGTATGATGCAGACAACCCCAAAGCAGTGCGCGCAAAAGAAGCGACGAGACAAAACAATGAGCCTGCCCTCCCCTTTCCACACCGAACATCCTTCCACCTCCGGCCTGGTCTACCAGTTCGTCCTGCACCGCGACGGCAGCACCAGCTTCCCCTGCCTGAACGACGGCTGCAGCGCGCTGCTCGGCCTGGCGCCCGGCGAGCTGCAGGACGATCCGTCCCTGTTCGAAGCCCTGATCCTGCCGGAAGACCGCCGCGCCTACCACGAGGCGATGCAGATGTCGGCCGCCGCCCTGGCGGCCTGGAACTGGGAAGGTCGGATCCGCATTCCAGCCTGGAACGACGTCAAGTGGATCAACCTGCGCGCCACCCCGCACACCCGCGAGGACGGCGCAGTTCAGTGGGATGGCATCATGACCAATATCACGGCAAGCAAGCAGGAGCAGGAAGAATCGCACCGTTCGCGCGAGCGCCTGGCCGAGCTGACCGCGCATATCGAGCAGGCCAAGGAAGACGAGCGCACCCGCATCGCGCGCGAGATCCACGACGACCTGGGCGGCAATCTCACCGCGATCAAGATGGCGCTGGCCATGCTGTCGGCGCGCCTGCCGCCGGACCAGCCAGACCTGATCGACAAGGCCAACTACGTCGACGACCTGGTCGACCGCACCATCGAGGCGGTGCACCGCATCTCGCTCGACCTGCGCCCTAGCACGCTCGACCTCGGCATCGTCGCCGCACTGGAATGGCAGGCGCGCGAGTTCGAGAAGCAGATGGGGATCGCCGTCATCATGCGCTGTCCCGATAAAGACCTGGCGCTCGAGCCCGACCATGCGAGCGCGCTGTTTCGCATCTTCCAGGAAGCGCTCACGAACATCGCCAAGCATGCCGACGCAACCCGCGTCACGGTGTCGCTGCGGCGCCAGCGCAAGCTGCTCACCCTGTCGATCTGCGACAACGGCCGCGGCATCCAGCTCGCCGACCGCCTCAAGCCGCAATCGTTCGGCCTGCGCGGCATGAGCGAGCGCGCCAGCGCGCTGGGCGGCACGCTGGCCTTGTCGTCCGCGCCCGGAGGTGGCACGATGGTGACCATCAAGACCAGGCTGGCAACCCGGACCTCCGCGCCGCAGGCGGCCGCAGACAGGGCAGCACAAGAAGAAGAATGACCGAAAAAATAAACATCCGCGTTTTCATTGCCGACGACCATGCCATCGTGCGCGAAGGACTGAAGCAGATCCTGGCCGAGCAGAGCGACATCAATGTCGCGGGCGAAGCCGAGAACGGCGTCGACGCCGCCCGCCTGGTGGGCAAGTCGAAGGCCAATGTGATGCTGCTCGATATCTCGCTGCCCGACCGCAACGGCATCGACGTGCTGAAACAGATCAAGAAAGACAAGCCCGAACTGGCGGTGCTGATGCTGTCGATGCACCGCGAAGACCAGTATGCGATCCGCGCACTGAAGGCCGGCGCGTCCGGCTATCTCACCAAGCAGAGCGCGCCGCGCGAACTGGTGACGGCCATCCGCCAGGTGGCGGGCGGCCAGAAGTACGTCAGCGCCGCGCTGGCCCAGACCCTGGCCAGCGCGATCGGCGAAGACCACGAGGCGGCGGTGCACGAAGGCCTGTCCGACCGCGAATACCAGACCCTGACCATGATCGCCTCGGGCATGACGGTGAGCGAGATCGCGCGCGAGCTGTCGCTGTCGGTCAAGACCATCAGCGAGTACCGCGCGCGCTTGTTAGTCAAAATGAAACTCAAGACCAGCGCCGAGCTGACGACTTACGCCATCCGTAACGGTTTGGTGGACTGAATGTGACATTCCGTTGCGCGCCGGCGGCAACCGGCGCGCTCAAGGGCTGTGTTACCGTTTTTTAATTGATATACGGCAAAAAAGCTGATTATCATGTCGCCAATCCCGCGAATCCAGCGCAGCAATCTATGTCCATCTCGCCTCCTCCTGCCATCCCGGCCGCGGCTTCCGCCATGAATCCCGCTGACATTGCCCGCGAAGCCTTCCGCCGCCTCGCCACCCGCCGCATCGCCCCGACGCCGGACGCCTACCGCGCGATCTATGACGAGATCGCAGGCGTCCCGCCGGCGCCACCCGCGCCGCCGTCGGCGCCCGACGCCGGCGCGCTCGAGGTCCTGGCCGGTTTTGCGCGCCGCATGGCCGAGACGCCGGGCGAGCTGTCCGAATACGGCCGGCGCATGGTGCGCGCGGCCAAGGCCGAGGACTGGACCGGCTATACCCAGGCGCTGGGCCAGATGGCCGACCGCCACCTGCGCCGCAACACGCCGGTGATGGCGCTGGGCGACGAAGAACCCGATACGGTCCTGCTGCGCGAGATGCTGGCGCGCACCCTGTCGTTTGCCTGCGCCTCGCTGCTGAGCGGCGACAAGGAGTTGTCGGCCGAGGCCGAAGCGCTCGGCGCAGCGGTCAAGACCGCCGTGGGCGAAGCCGAGTTGCAAGAGATCGCGGCGCGCCTCAAGCAGTTGTGCTTCCAGATCGAACTGCGCAAGGACGACGGCGCCGAGCAGCAGGAACTGCTGCTGCGCTTGTTCCGCCTGCTGCTCGACAATATCGAAGGCCTGCTCGACGACGACAACTATATGCGCGGCCAGGTGCTGGTGGTGCAGGAACTGATCAAGGGTCCGCTCGACACGCGCGCGCTCGAAGACGCCACCCGCAGCCTGAAGGACGTGATCATCAAGCAGGGCCACCTCAAGCACGGCATCGACGACGTGCGGGCGACCATGAAGAACATGATGATGACATTCATCGACCGCCTCGGCTCGGCCGCCGCCGCCACCAGCGACTACCACGCCAAGCTGGGCGGCTTCTCCGAGCGCATCGGCAACGCCACCGACGTCAACGAAATCAACGGCGTGCTCGACGAGGTGCTGCGCGAGATGCGCAATGCCCAGGACGAAGCGCTGGCCTCGCGCGACCGCATGGTCAGCGCCCACAAGGAGGTGCAGGAAGCCGAGCAGCGCATCCGCGAACTCGAAGCCGAGCTCCAGCATATGAGCGAACTGGTGCGCGAAGACCAGCTGACCGGCAGCCTCAACCGCCGCGGCCTGGACGATGTGTTCGAGCGCGAAAGCGCGCGCGCCGACCGGAGAAAAACGCCGCTATGCGTGGCCCTGCTCGACCTCGACAACTTCAAGCGTCTGAATGATACCTATGGCCATATGGCGGGCGACGCCGCGCTCAAGCACCTGGTGAAGGTGGTGCGCGACACCTTGCGCGCGGTGGATGTGATCGCCCGCTTCGGCGGCGAGGAATTCCTGATCCTGCTGCCCGAGACCTCGGTCGATGCGGCGGCGGCGGCCATGGTGCGGGTACAAAGGGAATTGACCAGACACTTCTTCTTGCACGATAACGAGAAGATGCTGATCACGTTCTCGTGCGGGGTGGCGCTCAGGTTGCCCAACGAGGAACAGGCGTCGCTCATGGCGAGGGCCGACAAAGCGATGTACCAAGCCAAGAATAGCGGCAAGAATCGGGTGGTGATCGCGGATTGAGGGGAGGCTTGCATGACTTACACTCGTCATCAAGCAGATGGTGCTCAATGGATAATAATCTGGTTTGGCTAGCGCTGTCCACATGGCCATCCGGTGTGCATTCAGCCCCTGAAAATAAATCTTTCTTGACCCTCAAGTTTCATCCGGGCTTGTCGACAGGGCGTTCCACTCCAGGGCCTGCATTGCCGCCTGAAGCGAAATTTCTTCGAACCAGGCCTAAACTTTTTCCATCGAGCACCGTTACCAGCAACAACAGCGGTTTGAACGTCACGGAACAGCGCGACGGACCAAAGTACACAGCAGCAAGGTCGCTGCACCCCGTAAGACCACGTCTCTGGAGTAGACACCATGGCATCCGTAATCAATACCAACGTCGCATCCCTCAACTCGCAGCGCAATCTCGCCGCATCACAGTCGTCCCTGAATACCTCGATCCAGCGCCTGTCGTCGGGCCTGCGTATCAACAGCGCAAAGGATGACGCTGCTGGCCTCGCGATCTCCGATCGCATGCAGTCCCAAATCAAGGGCATGACCCAAGCCACTCGCAACGCCAATGATGGCGTGTCGATGGCCCAAACCGCTGAAGGCGCCCTGTCGAGCTCGGGCGATATCCTGCAGCGTATCCGTGAACTGGCAGTGCAATCGTCGAATTCGTCGAACTCGGCAAGCGACCGCCAGGCCCTGCAAACCGAGGTAACCCAGCTTAGCTCGGAACTGAACCGTATCTCGAACACCACCGAATTCAACGGCCAGAAGCTATTGGACGGCACCATGGGTACGGCCAACTTCCAGGTCGGCGCAAATGCTGGTCAGCTGATCTCGATGACCGGCTCGAATTTCCAGACCAATACCTACGGCAACAACAACATCGCGTCGAACGGTGTGGCGGCGGCCGCCGCCAGTAATGCGTCAGAAGGTTCGTTCACCATCAATGGCGCACTGGGTTCGCAAACGATCCAGACCACGGGCCATGTCGCAGGCGCGCCAGCGGATGATAATGGCACGCCAGGCGACACCACTGACGACACCCCTGCAACAGACGCCGTCAAGGGGTCGACCGCCAAGTCGATCGCTAGCGACATCAACAACCAGACCGCGAAAACCGGCGTGACCGCCACCGCGCGCACCGATGTCAACGTCAAGTTCGGCGGCGGCGAATCCTACCAGTTCACGCTGGCCTCGGACAACGAGAAGCCGCTGACGATCTCGTTCACCGTTGGCGGTACGGCCTCCAACGCGACTGACTATGCATCGGCGATCAACGCCATCAACGCCCAATCGGCCAATACCGGCGTGACCGCCCAGTACGATCAGGAAAACGGCGGCCTGAAGCTGACCAATGCCAGCGGCGAGAACATTAACCTCGTCAATACGAAGGCTACCGACAATACCGTCTTCTCCGTCAGCAACTACAAGACCGACGGTAACCTGACGAGCGACAATGACGACGGCACCGCTGGCGCAGCGCCGGACATCAGCCTGGCAACGTCGAACGCTACCGCCGTTGCGAACGGTCGCGTCGCGTTCGATTCGGAAAACAGCTTCTCGGTGACCGATGCTGCAGGCAGCGCTACCCCAGCAACCAGCGGCTCCGGCTTCAACCTGGCCGCAGACGGCTCGTCGTCGAAACTGAAGTCGGTCGCTTCGTTGGACATCACGAGCTTCGAAGGCGCCCAGGCAGCCATCAAGATCGCCGACGCCGCGCTGGCGAAGGTGAACGGCCAACGCGCCCAGTACGGTGCTCTGCAGTCACGCTTCGAATCGGCGATCTCGAACCTGTCGTCGTCGACCGAGAACCTGTCGGCATCGCGCAGCCGCATCGTTGACACCGACTTTGCTGCTGAAACCGCGAAGATGACCCGCGGTCAGATCCTGCAGCAGGCCGGCACCTCGATGCTGGCCCAGGCGAATTCGCTGCCGAACGGCGTCCTGTCTCTGTTGCGTGGCTAATCGCTAGCACAAGGTAACAACGCGCTGTAAGCGATTCCTCGGCTGGAGAAATTCAGCCGAGGAATTTTTATTAGGGAAATCGACATGCAAATCCAGTCCACCGGTTTGCCGCTCAGCCAGCGCCTGGACGAACGTCTGGACGCCGTGGCTGACAGCGGCGCGGTCGCAGGACGCCAAGTGCGCCTGGACGCGACCAACACGCCGCCGAGCAAGGAAGAAGTGTCGGCGGCGGTCGACAAGCTCAACGAGGCAATGGTAACGTCGGCCCAGAGCCTGAAGTTCGAGATCGACGACGATACCAAACACATCGTCGTCAAGATCATCGACCAGAGCACGCAAGAAGTCGTGCGCCAGATGCCCACAGAGGAGGCGCTGCAGATGGCCAAGTCGATCGACAAGATGCAGGGATTGCTGATCCGACAGACCGCCTGACAGCCATTCTTGAAGCGTACCAGGCGCCGTCCCCACAAAGGGCGGCGCTTTTTTCGTAATCATGGGGAAGCTCCTCTTAACTGAGCAGCAAAAGAAAAACAAAGCTGCCTTTACCGCTCTTAAGTACCGTTTGTTTCTGCCGATAACCACTTACATTATCGCTTTCACGGGAGAAACCAGTGGCTACCAGCGCACTCGACATTAACAGCATCGTCAGCCAGCTGATGCAGGCAGAAGCAGCCCCGCTTGCCAACTTCGACAAGAAGACCGCCGCGCTGCAGTCGCGTAACGCTGCGCTGGGCAAGGTAAGTGCCGCCGTCGGCACTTTCCAGGCAGCCTTGACCTCTCTGAATTCCTCTGCCACTTTCCAGGGCCTCTCGGCCGCCTCGTCGAGCAAGGATGTCCTGAGCGCCAGCGCGAGTGCGGGCGCCGTTCCTGGCAAGTACAACATCAACGTCACCCAGCTGGCTCAGGCGCAGAGCCTGAAGACCGGCGGGATGGCCAGCAATACCTCGACCATCGGCAGCGGCGTCCCGACTACTATCACCGTCCAGTTCGGTACGGCCAGCGGAGGCAAGTTCGGCGCCACAGGCAGCGTCCTGGGCGCGGCGGCTGCCGCAGGCGGCATCTCGAATGGCTCGCTCACCCTGAACGGCACCGCGATTTCCACCAGTTCGTCAACCAACAGCGCCCGCGCGTTGGCCGAGGCGATCAATTCCCAAAGCGAAAAGACCGGCGTGACCGCCACCGCCGGCGCGGCCAGCACGGCGGCCGACCTGTTCGCCGGCTTTAACACTGTCAGCGCTGGCGCCAATTCCAGCTACGCACTCTCGGTTGGCGGCGTACAGATCGCTGCCCTGAACAGCGGCGGCAGCATGAGCGCCGCCGACCTCGACACGGCGCTGGGCAACGCCAGCGTGCGCAATGCGCTGGCCGCAGCCAACATCACGGTCAGCGGTCGCGCCGACAACGAGTCGCTCAAGTTCACCGCGGCCGACGGCGCCAGCATTGCCGTCACCGAAACCGTGAGCGGCGCGGTGAGCGGCGGCATTGGCCGCGCCGCGAACGAAGCCAACAACGGGTCGAGCGTGACCGCCACTGCCGGTGTCACCCTGCGTTCGAACGACGGCAAGCAGATCGTCGTCGGCGGTGCCAATCCAGGCGCGGCAGGCTTCAGCGCCGGAAGCGTGGGCAGTCACATTGACTCGGAGTTCGCGCTGAACGGCGCCATGGCCAGCAAGACCATCACGCTCGACGCCGGTAGCCAGTCGCTGCAGGGCATCCGCGATGCGATCAACAAAGGCGACATGGGCGTGACCGCCACTATCGTCTCGGACGGCAGCGCCAATCCTTATCACCTGGTACTGACGTCAAACAAGACCGGTGAAGCGACCACCATGAAGATTACCGTCGGCGGCCCCAACGGGGAAGCAGGCGACCCGGCCATCGCTGCCTTGCTCGGCTACGATCCGGCTGGCGTGCAGAACATGACCCAGACCGTTGGCGCCCAAAGCACGGTGCTGAACATGAACGGCATCGACATCAAGAGCGACAGCAGCACCGTCACCGGCGTCGTCGAAGGTGTGTCGCTGGACGTGACTGGGCTCGGCAGCTCGACAGTAACGGTGTCGAAGAACACCGGCGCAATCACGACTGCAGTGAACGATTTCGTCAAGGCTTACAATGACCTGAACAAGACGATCAGCAGCCTGACCAGCTACAACGCCGAAACCAGGACCGGTGGCGTACTGCAGGGCGACGCCAGCGTGCGCTCGATCCAAAGCCAGTTGCGGCGCCAAATCGGCAGCGTGATGGAAGGCACTGGGGGCAAACTTAACTCCCTGAGCCAGATCGGCATCTCGTTCCAGCAAGACGGGTCGCTCAAGCTCGATTCCACCAAGCTGAGCAAGGCAATGAGCACCAACGCCGACGATATCGGCAGCCTGTTCGCCGCCATGGGCACGACCACTGACGGCATGATCAAATTCGACAAGTCGACCGCGACCACCAAGCCCGGTACCTACGCGGTGAACGTCACAGAACTGGCTACCCGCGGTACGCTGGCCAGCAGCGCAGCTCTGAGTGGCTCGACCACAATCGCACCGAACACCACCTGGCGTGTCACGCTGAACCAGACCGACCCAGTTACAGAAAGCAAAACACAGGAAATCAAGCTCACCGCTGGCACCTACAGCAACGCCGACCTGGCCGCCATGCTGCGCTCGGCGATCAACGGCAACGCGACATTCGCTGGCGCTGGCGACACGGTCGAAACCTCGCTCGAGGATGGCATTCTGTCGCTGTCATCCAGCAAGTACGGGTCGATGTCAAATATCTCGATCGAAGGCGTTAGCGGGAGTTCGGTGGACAGCATCTTCGGCGGCGCCGCGCCAAAGAAAGGCACGGATGTGGTTGGCACCATTGGGGGTGTGGCAGCCAAGGGTAACGGACAGGCCCTGACCGCCAGCGACGGCTCGGGCGCGGCCGGCATCCAGATCACGATCACAGGCGGCAAGACAGGTGACCGCGGCACCGTGACGTTCTCGCAGGGTTACGCTTTTCAGCTGACCAACCTGGCCGCCAGCTTCATCGGCAAGGACAGCCTGCTCACCAGCAAGACTACCGGCCTGAATGCGTCGATCAAGTCGATTGCCGACCAGCGCTCGCGCTTCGAGGCCCGTCTGGAAGGCATCGAGAAGCGCTATCGCGCTCAATTCGTAGCACTCGACACCGCGCTGGCGTCGATGCAGAACACTTCTAGCTATCTCACCCAGCAACTGGCGTCGCTGTCGGCGAACTGGGGTTGATGAACGCATTACCGCAAGTTCACAGAAACATTTATTCAGGATTTTTGGAGAAACACATGTTTGGAACCCCTAAACGCGGTGTTGGCGCCTATGCCACGGTCGGCCTCGAAACCGGCGTCGCCTCGGCCTCGCCGCACAAGCTGGTGGTCATGCTGTACGACGGCGTCATCGTCGCCCTGCTCAGCGCGATCAACGGCATCAAGTCGTCGAACATCGCCATCAAGGGCGCCTCGATCTCGAAGGCCATCACGATCATCGACAACGGCCTGCGCGCCTCGCTCGACAAGAAGGCCGGCGGCGAGATCGCCGCCAACCTGGACGCGCTGTACGACTACATGAGCCGCCGCCTTCTGGAAGCGAACATCAGGAACGACGCCACCATCGTCGAAGAAATCCACGGCCTGATGGCCGACCTGCGCGGCGCCTGGGTGCAGATCGGCGAGCAGCAGGAAGCGCCCGAGCCGATGCCGCCCGCGATCCAGAAAGCCCCCACCCTGATGAGCGTTTGAGGAAGATGACGACAATGACGATGAGCGGACAGGAAGTCGTGACCACCTACGAAACCATGGTCGGCATCACCGAGCGCATGCTCGATGCGGCCAGCGCCAACGAGTGGGACCGCCTGGCCGAGCTGGAGCAGGAATGCGCGCGCCACGCGAATCGCTTGAAAGCGAATGAAGGCGGCGCGGCGCTGGGCGGCCAGGAGCGCCTGCGCAAGGTCAACGCGATCCGCCGCATGCTCGACTTCGACCGCCAGATCCGCGACCTCACCATGCCATGGATGGCCCACCTGTCGTCGCTGATGAAGAGCACCTCGACCGAACGCCGCGTCGTGCGCGCCTACGGCGTCTGATAATGGGAGGGCCCGATGCTGCCGCGTGAACTCGTCGGCAGCGTCGCGCCTGTCACCCCGGCGCGGCCGGCCGAGCAGGCCGCCGATCCGCGCCAGCAAGCCTTTGCGCGCGAGATGGCGCCATTGCTGGGCAAGGCCATCCACGGCGCGATCCAGGCCCGCCTGACCGACGGTAGCTTCGTCGTCAGGTTCGCCGACACCCAGGCCCGCATGCAGCTGCCGCCCGGCGCCCAGGTCGGCGCCGACGTGCCAATGACCCTGGTCGGCCTGCATCCGCGCCCCACCTTCCAGGTCGGCTCGCAAACAACCACCACCACCGCCTTCGCCGAAGCCGGCCCCGCGCCGCAAGAGGACGCCGATGGTGCGCATGCGCCGCTGTCGTACCGCGAAGGCGCCGCCGTCGGCCGCGCCAGCGCCCTGCTGGCTTCCAGCGGCGCGATGGCCGCGCAGGCCTTCGCCGGCGGCACCGAAGCGAAGAACACTACCCTCAGTCCCACCGCCCAGGCCCTGGCCGGCGTGCTGGCCGCGGCGCAGAAGGCCGACAGCCAGCTGTCCTCCATCGTCGGCCGCGCGCCGCTGGTGGGCGGCCCCGGGGCCGATCCGGCTCTGCTTGCCGCCGGCCTGCAGCAGGCCTTCGGCAAAAGCGGCCTGTTCTACGAATCGCACGTGGCGGAATGGGCGCGCGGGGCCCTGCCGCTGTCCGAACTGGCCGGCGAGCCGCAGCAGCAGGCCGCGCAGGGCGGCGTACGCCCCAATCCGCAGGATCCGGCCACCGCCCAGTTCATCAGCATGCAGCTGGCGGCCCAGGAACAGTCGCACCTGGCCTGGAAAGGCCAGCTGTGGCCGGGCCAGCCGATGGAATGGGACGTGCAGCGCGAGGCCCATGGCGGCAAGGATGGCGAGGGCGAGCAGGCGATCTGGCATTCGCGCCTGCGCCTGCGCTTTCCGCAGCTGGGCGAACTCGAGGCGCAGCTGCGCATGGTGAACGGCGCCTTGCAGGTGCAGTTCGCGGCGGCCGACGACGCCACCGCCGGCCTGCTGCGCGAGCACATGCCGGAACTGGCGAGCGCCCTCGATGCGGTGGGTACGCCGCTGGCCGGCTTCGACGCGCGCGCGCGGGCCGCCCGGCCAGAAGCGAGGGATGCGGGCGATGACTGAACCGGCCGACAAGCGGCGCCAGAACGCCGTGGCGCTGGCCTATGGCGCCGGCGAGCGCGCGCCGACCGTGGTGGCCAAGGGTTCCGGCATGGTGGCCGAACAGATCATCCGGCGCGCCCAGGACGCCGGGGTGTTCGTGCACGAATCGAAGGAGCTGGTGTCGCTGCTGATGCAGGTCGATCTCGACCGCGAGATTCCGCCGGCCCTGTATCGGGCAATTGCGGAACTGTTGGCATGGCTATATCATATAGAGTCGGCTCGACAACATGGTGAGCTCTTGCCTCCCGCGCCCGATCCGACGCCCCACCTCCCAACGGAATTAGCGGCAAGGACAGAAGCAAGCAATGATTGAAGCAGAACTGGAAGACTGGCACGACTACGAAGTCGGATCGCGCCGCGAGATCGTGGCGCTGCTGCGCCAGATCGGAGAAAAGAACCAGCTGATTCGCATGCTGATCAAGGGCGAGGCCGACGTTTGCGTGACCTCGATCCTGGCGGTCGACGAAGACAGCGGCACCGTGGTGCTCGACCGCTCGGTCGACCGCGCCCAGAACGAGCGCATCGTGACCGCCGGCCGCGTCAAGTGCGAAACCACGCTCGACAAGATCCGCATCCTGTTCGGCGCCGATGGCCTGGCCGCCACCACCTGGCGCGGCGAGCCCGCGCTGCGCGCCGACATCCCGCCCACCCTGATCCGCCTGCAGCGGCGCGAGTACTACCGCATGCCGACGCCGGTCAGCAATCCGGTGCGCGCATTGATTCCGGTGCCGATCGACGCCGGCGGCGGCATGGGCGTGTTTCCGCTGCACGACATCAGCGTCGGCGGCATCGCCCTGCTCGACAACAAGCTCCAGCTGGGCGCGGGCATCGGCCGCGTGATCGAGGGCTGCCGCATCGAGCTGCCCGAGATCGGTCCCATCGCGACCTCGCTCGAGATCCGCAACTCGCTCGACCTCACCCTGCTGAACCACAAGACCAGCCGCCGCCTGGGCTGCCAGTTCGTCGACATCTCGCGCGGCGGCCTGGCGGCCGTGCAGCGCTACATCACCAAGCTCGAACGCGAGCGTAACGCCAAGCTGGCCGGTTTGGCCTGAACCTTCAGGTGGCCTGCCGCGCCGGCACGGCGTAGCGCGGCGCCGGCGCCGCATTGCCGAACATCCCGGCCAGCTCGCGCCGCGCCGTATCGAAGGCGGCCCACTTCTCTCCATCGTGCAGGCCCGGAATGGTGACCTGCTCGCCCTGCGCCAGGCCCGCCAGCGCGGCGTCGACCAGGTCGTCCACGCTCATGATGACCCCGGCCGGCAAACGCTCCAGGGGATGGCCCAGCGTGTCCCAGAAACCGGTGGCGGTCACGCCCGGCAGCACCGCCTGCACGCGCAGCCCCTTCGCTCCGAACTCGTGCTGCAGCGCCTGGGTAAACGCCAGCACATAGGATTTGCTGGCGCCATACACACCATTCATCATCTCGGTCGCGACGGCGACGATCGACGACACGTTGACGATGGTGCCGGCGCCGCGCGCCGCCATGCCCGGCGCCACCGCATAGGTCAGGCGGGTCAGCGCGGTGACGTTCAGCGCGATCATCCGGTCCATCGCATCGACGTCGTCGCCATGCAGCGGCGCGACCGAGCCGATGCCCGCGTTGTTCACCAGCAGCGTGACGTCGCCGCGCACGCGCAGCAGCGCTTCGACGCGGCGCAGCGCCTGCGGATCGACCAGGTCGGCGGCCAGCACCTCGACCTTGCGGTCGGTGGCGGCGCGCACCAGGCTCGCCACGCGCGCCAGGCGCTCTTCGTCGCGCGCGATCAGCACCAGGTCGTAGCCCTGGCGCGCCAGGCGGTCGGCATACACCGCGCCCATGCCGGTCGATGCGCCGGTGATGACCGCGGTTCCCTTGTTCGTTTGCGTCATTGGATGTCCCTTTCAGAAATTGGCGGGACCAGTGTAGCGAGCCGCCAATAAAGGTGCAATCTTGATGCCTCTTTAATCGGAGGGAGGCCGGCATCGCGCATCGGCAGGCCCGGGACGGCGCGCTCCTCCTTTCGGGAGAGTTTCGAGAAAAAATCGCGCCGCATGTCACAGCCGGGCGCGCCCGCTCGTCTTATATGCAAGAAGGCCGCACAGTGCGTCCTCGCCCCCCCTGAAAGGAACACATCATGTCCGCACGTCTGAACCTGTTCACCCTGGCCCCCGCCAACCTGAAAGCCATGGTCAACCTGTCGATGACCAACCGCCAGAGCTCGATCGGCGAGCGCCTGTTCGAACTGGTGCAGCTGCGCGTCTCGCAGCAGAATGGCTGCGGCGTCTGCATTGACATGCACTGGCGCGACCTGATCAAGCAGGGCGCCGATCCACGCCACCTGAACTCCCTGGCCGCATGGCGTGAATCGCCGTTCTTCAGCGAGCGCGAACGCGCCGCCCTGGCCTGGGCCGACGCCGTCAACGCGCTGCCGCACCGCGACGACACCGACGCCGCGTGGCCGACCCTGCGCGAGCATTTCAGCGAGAACGAGATCGCCGAACTTGGCTATACTATCGCGGCGATTCGTGGTTGGAACGTCCTCAACCTGAGTCTGCGCAACCAGATCCCGGTGCATCCCGCCCCGGGCATGTAACCGACGATCGATGGACACGGCCGCGCGCGAACTTTCTTCTTCCCTGTCGCTTCCCACAGCATCGCTGCACGGCCACGACACCGCGACCCTGTCCCAGGCGATGGGACTGCTCGCCATCGTCGGCGACCTGAGCATGGGCCAGCCGATCGACGGTTCGGAGCGCTCCGCGCGCCTGGCCGCGCGCGTGGCCGCGGCGGCCGGCGCCAATGCCGCCGCCTGCGAGCACGCGCGCATGGTGGCGCTGCTGCGCTGGTCGGGCTGCACCGCCAACGCCGCCGGTTTCGCCGCGATGATGGGCGACGACGTCGGCGCGCGCCATGCGCTGGTCAGCCACACCCTCAATGCCCAGCAGGTGGCGCGCCTCTCCGACACCACCGAGCTGGCTGAAGTGCACTGCGAAATCGCGGGCGACATCGCCGCCATGATGGGCTTGCCGGCCGTGGTCGAAAGCGGCTTGCGCCACGTGTGGGAGCATTACGACGGCAGCGGCCTTCCATTCCACCTGCGTGGCGACGAAGTGCCGACCGTGGTGTACCACGCGGCGCTGGGTGGCGACCTCGAGATCCTGGCGCGCGTGCATGGCATCGAGCGCGCGCTGGAAATGATCGCGCAGCTGGGCGACGTCAAGTATCCGGCACGCCTGGTGGCGCTCGTGGCGCCGCACGCGCGCGCCTGGCTCGACGAACTGGAGGCCGACGAAGCGCCATCGTCGCAGGCGGATTTTCTTCCGGTATCGGTGCCGCTCACGCTGGTGGCCGACATGATCGAACTGAAGCTGCCCTGGCTGGCCGGCTATTCGCGCCGCGTCGCGCTGCTGGCGCAGGAGGCGGCGCAGCTGGCCGGCCTGCCCGAGGCGCAGCAGCGCAGCCTGGCGCGCGCCGCCCTGCTGCACGGGATCGGGCGCGCGGCGGTGACCAACACGGTGTGGGAACGCAGCGGCAAACTGAGCGCCGCCGACTGGGAAGCGGTGCGCCTGGTGCCCTACTGGACCGCGCGCGCCGGCAGCCGCATCGACGGCCTGGGGCCGGACGCGCAACTGGCCTCGCACGTCTACGAACGGCTCGACGGCAGCGGCTACTTTCGCAGCCTGGACGCGAGCGCCCTCGGCGCGCCGCAGCGCCTGCTGGGCGTGGCCGCCGCCTGGGTGGCGCTGCGCTCGCCGCGGCCATGGCGCGCGGCCCACGAGCCGGCGGCGGCCGGCGCCCTGCTCGCGGCCCAGGTCACGGGCGGCCGCTTCGACCGCGTCATGGTGGACGCCGTCATGGCCGCGGCGACGGGCGTTCGTCCCACGCCCGGCAATGGTGCGAATGGTGCGGGAGGCGCGCCGGTGCGCGCCACGCTGTCGGCGCGCGAAGCCGAAGTCTTGCAGCGCATCAGCCTCGGAGAGAGCAACAAGGAGGCCGCGCGCGCCATGCGCATCAGCCCCAGCACCGTGCGCACCCACGTCGAGAGCATCTTCCGCAAGCTCGACTGCTCGACCCGCGCCGCCGCCACCCTCAAGGCCCTGACTCTCGGCCTGATCTAGCAGCCCTTCGAGGCCGATGGGCTCGAGCGGGCCGCGGAACATATAGCCGCGCAGCGGCACGTTGACGATCCAGGCGCCGGCATCGGGCGCCACCGCACCCAGCGCCTTGCGCAAATTCGAGACGTGCACGCGCACGTTCGCTTCTTCCACCACCAGGCCAGGCCACACCTGGCGCAGCAGTTCATCCTTGCCCACCACCTCGCCGGCGCGCCGTACCAGGCACACCAGCAGGTCGAAGGCGCGCGAGCCCAGCGCCACTTCGCGCCCGCAGGCTTCCAGCCGGCGCCGGCGCGGGAACAGCACGCATGGTCCGATGCGCCAACCTGTCTTCACTATCGTTCTCCTGCATAACTCGGCGTGCGCCGCCACAATGCATCCATAAGCTGGACGCGTGGGCGGCGGAGCCGCCCACCCTACGCCGCGGTATCGATCGCGCGCACCATCGCCCCCAGCACCGCCGCGGCGTCGTACTGCGCCGCATGGCGCCGGTGCAGCGCGCCCATCGCGGCCGGGTCCATGGCGCCGCGCTGTTCGAGCTGGCGGCGGAAATCCGCATCGCGGAAGGGGTCGCGCACGCTGTCGCCGAATTCTTCCAGTCCCAGGCGGTCATCGCCATCGACGTCGAGCATCGAGTGAAGTTGCCTGGCGCGCTCCATGCCTTCGTCGCCACCAAGCCCGGTCGCCAGCTCGTCGACGCCGATGATGCCGTCGCCGTCGGTATCGATCGACTTCGCCACCTCCTGCTTGTACAGCATGGTGTACGAGCCCTGGGTCATGGTCATGCCCTTGGCGGCGAAACCGGCGATCGCATCGGCATGGCGCGCCGCGTTTTCTTCGAGACGGCGCCTGTCTTCGGCCGAATCGGCGCGCGCCTGGGCGATCACGAACGGGACCTGGCCGGCCGACGGCTTCGCACTGGCGATGCGGGGCAGTGCCGACGACAGCGCCGAGGACAGACTCGATGAGATTTGCATGGCTGCTCCATCGTGGATGAGGGACTGTCATCGTCGCGCCGAATGCGTGCTGGATAAAGAGCCAAGATCGGGTCAATGACTGGGGCCATCGCGCCGCCGATGCGAAGTCGCATGGGGCGCTACCCGCGCCCTGTACCAAGATCTGGATTTAAGGATGAGCCAAGCCGTTCTTGGCCCAATCCGCTCTTTCGTAACTACCGGTCCAAGTGCATAATCTACTGCCAAGGAGGTAACGTTTCCAATGCAAGACCTGTCCGTCAGCGACTACCTGAGATTCGACGCCGGCAGCCCGGTTCCGCTGTACCGCCAGATCCACGCCCGCGTGCGCGAGGCGGTCGACACGGGCGTCCTCAAGGCGGGCGACCGCATCCCCGCCACCCGCGTGCTGGCCGAGGAACTCGGCCTGGCGCGCGGCACGGTGGCCGCGGCCTATGCGCAGCTGGCGGCCGAGGGCTATCTCGAAGTGCGCGGCGCGGCCGGCTCGGTGATCGCGCGCCGCGATCCCGTGCAGCGGCCGCCGGCGCGCGCCAAGGTGGCGCCCCGCGCGCGCCCGCTGCCACTGGACGTCGGCGGCGCCGTGGCGCCGCTACCGTTCCAGATGGGATTGCCGGCGCTGGACGCCTTTCCGCGCAAGGTATGGGCGCGCATGGCGGCGCGCACCGCGCGTTCGCTGCAGACGCGCCACCTGCTGAAGGAATCGAGCTTCGGCGCGCCCGCCCTGCGCACCGCCATCGCCAGCTACCTCAAGCTCTCGCGCGGAATCGACTGCACGCCATGCCAGGTATTCGTCAGCGCCGGCTACCGCGAGGTCCTGGGCCTGGTCGCGCACGCCCTGCTCGCGCCGGGCGATATGGTGTGGGCCGAGGAGCTGGGCTTTCCGCCCACGCGCCACCTGCTGGCCGGCCTGGGCTATGTGCCGCGGCCGGCACCGGTCGACGAGCATGGCCTGGACGTGGCGCGCGCCGCGTTGCTGGCGCCGGGCGCGCGCATGGCGGTGGTCACGCCGGGCCACCAGTGCCCGCTCACGGTCAGCATGCCGCCGGCGCGGCGCCAGGCCTTGCTGGACTGGGCCAGCGCCCACGATGCCTGGATCGTCGAGGACGACAACGACGGCGAGTTCCGCTACAGCGGGCGGCCGCTGCCGGCCCTGGCCAGCATGGACCGCGCCGGCCGCGTGATCTATAGCGGCAGCTTCAGCAAGGTGATGTTCCCGGGACTGCGCCTGTCCTACGTGGTGGTGCCGCCCGAGCTGGTCGAGCGCTTCGAGGATGCCGCCAGCCTGCTCAGCAACGGCTGCCCGGCGCTGACCCAGGCCATCCTGTACGAGTTCATGCAGGGCGGTCATTTCGTGCGCCACATCCAGGCCATGCGCCGCCTGTACGCCGAGCGCCGCGAGCATACGGCCCGCGCGCTGGCCCCGGCCTTCGGCAACCGGGCCACGATCCTGCCCCAGGTGGGCGGCCTGCATCTGGTGGCCGAAGTCGCGCCGGGCGCCGACCGTCTGCTGGCCGCACGCCTGCGCGAACACGGCCTGGCGGCGCTGGCGCTGGCCGATTTCCATGCCGGCACGCCCACGCGCAGCGCGCTCCTGATGAACTTCACCAACGTGGCCAGCGAAGTCCAGGCAGAAGAACTGGCGCGGCGCGTGGCGCAGGCGATGGAAACGCCTCTCCCTTAGGCGATTGGCACAGAGGACGGCAAGCGCCGCTCTACCCAAAGGCGTATTGTCGCGCCCCGCTCCAACTCCGTATCTTTGAGGCATCTTTTTACGGCCTGCGCACCCGCGCCCGGGCCGACCTTCTTTCGCCTGGACCCGCCATGAATACCATGACCATCCTGCTGTCCTCGTTCATCCTCTCGGTGACGGGATTGGCGATCTTCATCTGGTCGCTGCGCAACCGCCTGTTCGAGGCCAGCCCCGCCGCGGCCCGCACCATCTTCTCGGAAGGCGAGATCGGCCGCAGCGACGACCCCGCCGCCACGCCCAGCCAGGCCGCCGCCCAGGCCGCGCGCGACGCCGCGCCGCCTCTCACCGAGGACGAGGCGCGGCAATTGGGCGCGGAACTGCAGGCGCGGGTCGAGGCCGACCGTTCGAGCTCGCTCGTGACCTTCCTGTTCCTGGCCTGCGCCGTCGTCTGGCTGCTGGTGGCGACCGCCGCGGGCCTGCTCAGCTCCATCAAATTGCACGAGCCCGACCTGCTGGTGAACCAGGCCTGGCTCACCTTCGGACGCATGCGCACCATCCACCTGAACGCGGTGGCCTATGGCTGGGCGCCGATGGCGGCACTGGGGCTGGCCATGTGGCTGCTGCCACGCCTGCTCAAGACGCCGCTGGTCGGCGCGCGCTACGCGATCGCCGGCGCCATGGTGTGGAATGCGGGCCTGATCGCGGGCCTGGGCTGCATCGCGGTAGGCCTGTCCGACGGCATGGAGTGGCTCGAGATCCCGTGGCAGGTCGACATCCTGTTCGTGGTCGGCGGCGCCCTGGTCGGCCTGCCGCTGGTGTACACGCTGCAGGCGCGCACGGTGCGCCACCTGTACGTGTCGGTCTGGTACATGGGCGCGGCGCTGTTCTGGTTCCCCACCCTGTTCCTGGTCGGTAACCTGCCGGCGATGCACTTCGGCGTGCAGCAGGCGGCCATGAACTGGTGGTTCGGCCACAACGTGCTGGGCCTGTTCTACACGCCGATGGCGCTGGCCTGCGTGTATTACTTCCTGCCAAAGATCATCGGCCGCCCGATCCAGTCGTACAACCTGTCGCTGGTCGGCTTCTGGTCGCTGGCCTTCTTCTACGGCCAGGTCGGCGGCCACCACCTGATCGGCGGCCCGGTGCCCGGCTGGCTGATCACGCTGTCGATCGTGCAGAGCGTGATGATGATCGTGCCGGTGCTGGCGTTCTCGATCAACCAGCACCTGACCATGAAGGGCCACTTCAGGCGCCTGTGGGATTCGCCCACGCTGCGCTTCATCGTGCTGGGCGGGATGATGTACACCCTGAGCTCCGTCCAGGGTTCCATCGAAGCGCTGCGCAGCGTGAACACGGTGGCGCACTTCACCCACTTTACGGTGGCCCACGCCCACCTCGGCCTGTACGGCTTCTTCACCCTCGTGATGTTTGGCGCTGTGTACTTCGTGATGCCGCGCGTGATGGATTGGGAGTGGCCGTATCCGAACCTGATCTCAATGCACTTCTGGCTGGTGGTGCTGGGTTTTAGCATCTATTTCGTCGGCCTGTCGATCGGCGGCTGGTTGCAGGGCCTGGCCATGCTGGATGCGGCCAGGCCGTTCATGGATTCGGTCAACGTGACCATCCCCTGGCTCAAGAGCCGCTCGGTGGGCGGCGCCATCATGGCCCTCGGCCACCTGGTGTTCGCGAGCCACTTCGTGCTGATGGCGACCCGCCGCGGCGTGGCGCGCGAAAGCGCGGCGCTGCTGAACGAACCGCTGAAGGCCACCTCGGTCCCAACCGCGGCCTGAAAGGAAGATCATGCAAGACGAACTCAAACTGCTGGGCGGCGCGATGGTGACGCTGGCGCTGGCGACATCGGCGCTGGTGGTGGTGCCGCACATGCAGCTCAAGGACGGCGAGCCGCCGCCGGGACTCAGGCCGTATAGCTCGGCCGAGCTGCGCGGACGCCAGGTGTACATCGCCAACGGCTGCATCTATTGCCACTCGCAGCAGCCGCGCGATTCCGTACAGGCGCCGGACGACAAGCGCGGCTGGGGCCGCGCCTCGGTGGCGGCCGACTACCACTACGACAAGCCGCACCTGCTGGGCACCATGCGCACCGGGCCCGACCTGTTCAACATCGGCGCGCGCCAGCCCAGCGTCGACTGGCACCTGGGCCATATGTACCAGCCGCGCGCCTACGTCGCCGGCTCGATCATGCCAGCCTATCCCTACCTGTTCGAGGTCAAGGACAAGGCGGACGAAGGCGACCGCGTGGTGACGCTGCCGCGCGGCTACACGCCGGCCGGCAAGGTGGTGGTGGCGCGCCAGGAGGCGCTCGACCTGGTGGCCTACCTGGTGGGCCTGGATCATACCTATCCGGCGGTCGAGACCATCGGCACGCAGAGGGAACGCAAATGAGTGAGCAGATGAATGATGGACAGCCTGAACACGAGCGTAAGCACGAACGCGCCCAGCGCCGCGAGAACCCCGATCCGACCGAAGGCGAGCGCCCGTTCCCGAAACCGCTGATGGCGGTAGTGATCGGCCTGGTGGCCTGGGGCATCGGCTATATCTACGTCACCCAGAGCAACGACGACGCCGCCTTCGGCGACCACCGCACCCTGGCCACCCTGCAGGGACCGGCGCCGGGCGCCAAGGTCGACGGCGCCCAGATCTACAACGCCCAGTGCGTGGCCTGCCACCAGGCCAGCGGCCTGGGCCTGGCCGGCGTGTTCCCGCCGCTGGCGGAATCGGAATGGGTGACGGGCGATCCGAAGCGCCTGGCGCAGATCGTGCTGCACGGGGTCTCCGGCACCCTGACGGTGAAAGGCGCCGCCTACAACGGCATGATGCCGCCCTTCAAGGACAAGCTGGAGGACGCCGAGATGGCGGCCCTGCTGACCCATATCCGCAGCCAGTTCGGCAACCGCGCCGATGCGGTCGATGCGAAACTGGTCGCCGAGGCGCGCAGCGCCAGCGCCGATCGCACGGCGCCATGGAAGGGCGACGATGAACTCGCCTCGTTCAAATAGCACCGGTAGCCGCGCCACCCTGCTGGCCGTGCTGGCCATCTCCCTGGCCGGCAGCGCCGCCCTGTACTACGGCAGCAGCGGCTTTCGCGCGATCTCGACCGAGGCCGCGCGCCGCATCGAGGTGGCCGAACGTCCGCTGCGCTTGCCGCCGGCGACGCTGGGCGGCGCCGACGGCGCGGCGCGCCTGCTCGCCGACGAGCTGGCGCGCGACGGCCGCATCACCCTGGTCACCTTCATCTATGCGCGCTGCCAGTCGATCTGCCGCGTGGTCGGCACCGAGCTGCAGCAGATGCAGGACGAGATCCGCGCGCGCGGCGCGGCGGACAAGGTGCGCCTGGTGACGATCAGCTTCGATCCGCGCGACGATGCGCGCGCGCTGACCCAGTACGGCCGCATGATGAAAAGCGATCCGGACGTGTGGCGCCTGTACGGAATACCGAACGATGCCGAACGGCGCCGCCTGCTCGACGCCTTCGGCGTGATCGTGGTGCCGGCGCCGCTGGGCGAGTTCGAACACAATGCGGCCTTCCACGTGGTCGGCCGCGACGGGCGCCTGGTGCGCATCCTCGACTACACCGAGCCCGGCGCCGCGCTCGACGACGCGCTGGCGCGCGCCGCGGAAAGGACGTAGGCGATGACGCGCCTGATGCGCTGGAGCGGCCCCGCGCTGCTGGGGGTGTTGCTGGCCACCCGCGCGCCGCTGGAAGCATCGATGCTGCGTCATATGCTGGTGCAGCTGCCGTTGCTGGTGCTGTGCGGCGCGCTGCTGGGCCCCTCGCTGCGCCTGCCGCCGGGCCTGGCGCGCTGCGACCTCCATGGCCTGGCGACCTTCACCGCGACGGCCTTCGTCACCACCTACTGGATGATTCCGCGCGCGCTGGAACAGGCGCTGTTCGAACCGCTCGCGGCCGGCGCCAAGTTCGCCAGCCTGCTGCTGCTCGGCGCCGCCCTGCCGGGCGCCCTGCGCCGGGCCCACGTGGTGGTCCAGCTGTTTTATGTCGCCAATATCTGCGCCATGATGGCGATCGCCGGCATGCTGTACCGCGAACTGCCGCAACGCCTGTGCAACGCCTATTTGCTCGACGACCAGACCGTCACCGGCACCGCCCTCGTCGCACTGGCGCTGGCGCTGGGCGTGGCCTGGTGCATCGTCAACGCCCGCCATTTCGCCGACCCGCCGGAAAAGTCGTAGCGGCCACTCAGTGACCCGCAGCCTCAGCACGTCATTCCCGCGCAGGCGGGAATCCAAGGCTTCCGAGCAGTGGCAAGCGCCAAATTATGTGGTCAAGCACGCACACTTGGATTCCCGCCTGCGCGGGAATGACGTGCTTGGGCTGCGGGCTACCCGATGACGTGCTGCGGCTCAGTTATACGCGCTGCGGATGCCGCTGCCGGGACGGATCAGGCCGCGCTGGGTGGCGACCACCACCGCATGGGTGCGCGCGGTGGCGTCGAGCTTGCTCATCACGCCCTTCACATGGGTCTTGACGGTGCCGACGCCGATGCCCAGCTTGCGCGCGATCGACTTGTTGCAGCAGCCTTCGGCCAGCAGTTGCAGCACATCGGTCTCGCGGCCGGTCAGGTTCTCGCGGCTGAGGCTATCGGCCACGCTGCGCGTCACCGATTCGCTCAGGTAGCGCTGGCCCTGGGCCAGCGACGTGACCGCCTTGAGCAGCTCGTCCTGGCTGCACGACTGCAGCACATAGCCATGCACGCCCGCGTCCATCGCGAGGCGCACTTCCCATTCCTTGTCGAGCTGGGTAACGATCAGGACACTGGGTCGGCGCAGCCCCGCGTGCTCGGGCTGGCGCGCCAGCGCGAGGCCCGTGTCGTAGTCGGCGACCAGCACCCGCGCCACCTGCCGCGCCTCGGGCTGGCTCAGGTGGGTGCTGACGCGCCATTCGGGGCGGTCGGCGAGGATGGCGTGCAGGCCGGCGGTCATCACCGGATCGTTGTGGATGATATGAACGGCGGATGGAATGGTAGGCATGGTGTACTCCTGATTTAGCTGCGTCGGGCTCGCTACCCGTTCGTTCATATTGGAACGACAAGTTAAGTCCGGCAAGTTAATACATGTAAAAATTGCGCCGGCAGGTCCCCGGTCGGCGTCGGGTCGAATGCGTTATACTTGGCCGATCATGCGTCTGACCTCCTTCACCGATTACACGTTGCGCACGCTGCTGCATCTGGGCAGCAACCCCGGTCGCCTGGTGACGATCCAGGAGATCGCTGACCTGCACAGCATTTCTAAAAACCACCTCATGAAGGTGGTGAATGAACTCGCACGCAACGGCACCATCGAAACCATTCGCGGCCGCAACGGTGGTTTCCGCCTGGCACACGAACCGAAGGACATCAACGTCGGCGCCATCGTGCGCATGAGCGAGAGCGACTTCTACATGGCCGAGTGCTTTGACCCCAACGGCACGCCTTGCGGCCTGGTCAAGGCTTGCGGCCTGAAGAGCGTGCTGGGCAATGCCACCGCGGCCTATCTGGCCGAACTCGACCGCCACACCCTCGCTTCCCTGCTGCCCGAGCCGCGTCCGCGCGAAGTGCCGGTCACGGTGCACCGGCGCAAGGCCGCCTGAACCCTTAGAACCTATCCCGGTAGGTTCTTAGGCGGCGACCGCCCCGGCCTCGATCGCCGGATAGAATTCCCGGTCTTCGCGCCGGATGCGCTGGTACAGCTTGCGCAGCACCCGGTTCGCCTCTTGCCTGAACTGCTCCGGCGCCTTGACCAGCCGGCTGGCCAGGTTCCAGCGCCCGGCGAATGCCAGGTAGTCGGCGGCGATGTCACCCATCTCGTTCTGGTAAGACTGGCTCATGCGCGCCAGGCGCAGGTCGCCTTTCGCCAGCGCCGGATACAGCGTGTCGTTCTCGACCGCCAGGTGCAGCCGCACCACGCCGCTCATCGCCAGGATCTGCGCGGCGATCTCTTCCGCGTGCTCGGCCACGCCCTGCTGGCTGCTGGCGCGCAGGCGGTCGATGCCGTCGAGGATGTCGAGATGCTGGTGCTTGAATTTATCGATGTTCATGATCGCTTCCTTCGTCTGTCTACCGAGGCTTGTGCTCAGCAGTTAACCAAGTGTAATGCGATTTCCGTAAAGATGCAAACTCTATGCTTCTTTTGGCCCGCACTGCGTCCGGCCAGCCTTGCGGCCTGCCCTGGCCTCAGGCCGAATGGATGCGGCGTTCGTTCAACAAGGCCACGAAGCGCCGCGCCGCCAATCCTTGCGGACGGTTGTTGGCCCAGACCACGTCGACGAACAGCTTCATGATGTTGGTGAAATTGGCCGAAGGGATTTGCACCAGCTGACCATCCGCCAGCGGTGCACGCACGAAGCCGGCGGGTAGCCAGGCCCAGCCGAGGCCGGCGGTGACGAGGCTGAGCGCCGCGACCGGGTTGTCGGTCTTCCACTGCAGGCGCGACATGGCGATGCGCTTGTCGACCTGGTCGGCGTGGCGGCCAGCCATCACGATCTGGCGCTCGCCCAGCAGGTGCTGGTCGCGGATCGCGCCGGCCGGCACCCGCGCCAGCAAGGGGTGATCGGGCGCCAGCACCGCCACCAGGGTTTCGTGGGCCACTTCCTGGAAGCCCTCGCGCGGGTCCATGCCATAGCGTTCGAACACCAGCGCCAGGTCGGCGCGGCCATTCTGCAACATCGCCAGCGCATCGGCTTGCGCCGCGCTCAGGACGTTCACTTCCAGCAAGGGGAACGCGTCGGACAGCGCGCGCAAGGCATCATGCCAGGGTGCCGCGGCCATTAGCTCGGGCACCAGCACCAGGGTCAGCGAAGGTTCGAGGTCCTGACTCAGCGACAGCGCGTGCTGGTTCAGCAGCCGCAACTGTTCGACCAGCAGGCGCGCCTGCGGCAGCAAGGCCAGCGCGTGCGCGGTGGGACGCGGTTCGCGGCCGCTGCGATCGAACAGTTCCAGTCCGAGTTCGGCCTCCAGGTTGGCGATGGCCATGCTGACGGCGGACGGCACGCGCCCCAATGCGCGCGCAGCGGCGGAGAAAGAGCCGTGGTCGACGGCGGCGAGCAGGATGCGCAAGTGGTCGAGATCGAAAGCCATCTATCAATCATACTGATAGCTGCTGACTTTTTCCATCATCTCAATTCACATAAGATGTACTCATTGTCAGCGGTAAGGTCTGCCGTATTCATCCAAGGAGAGCATCATGGTGTGGTTGGTCTTGTTTCTGGCCGGTTTGTTTGAGATATGCTGGGCCGTCGGCCTGAAGTACACGGAAGGTTTCACCCGCCTGTGGCCGACGGTCGGCACCGTGGCGGCGATGGCGGTCAGCTTCGGCCTGCTGTCCCAGGCCATGAAGACGCTGCCGCTGGGTACGGCATATGCGATCTGGACCGGCATCGGCGCGGTCGGCACGGCCCTGGTCGGCATCGTCCTGTTCGGCGAATCGGCCAATCCGGCGCGCCTGGTCTGCATCGGCCTGATCGCGGCGGGCATCGTCGGCCTGAAGCTGGCGACGCCGGCTTGATATATTCTTGGGGCGTGTCGATTTCACGACATCCGATTCATCGCAGGGGCACGCCAGGCATCGCGCCTCGGCGCTCCCCACACAAGGAAAACGATAGGCCCCCACCGACCTCACACCTGCATATTCATGATGTCGTGATAAGCCGACACCAGTTTATTACGCACCTGCACCGTCGCCTGGAAGGCGATGCTCGATTTCTGCATCGCGACCATGGTGTCCGACAGGCTGACCGTGTCGTCGCCCATGGTAAAGCGCTTGCTGAGCGCCTGCGCCTCGGCCGAGCGGTCGCTCACGCCCTGCAAGGAATTGTGCAAGGCCTCCGCAAAGTCCAGCTTGACCGCGGACTTGCCGCCCACCGCGCTGGCACTGCCAAGGCCAGCGGGCGCAACCGGCCCCGCCGACTCCGGCTTGGTGGCCGCCGCCTTGAGCTGCTCCATCATGGCCTGGATGCGGCTGCTGTCGATGCCGCCGATACCGCCAATACTCATGTTACCCTCCTGCATGTTATTGCCTTGTAGAATCATCTACAAATGCACTCAGGAAAGCAGAATATCAGTGCAGGCGCCAATTTCACCCGTGAGTTAGGGCGGTAAACGCCCCCTATTTCGGGGTTTGAATGTTGCCCCCTGGCTCCATAATGCTGCCTGTTCCCACACATTCACCTGAATCCATCCAACATGGCTGCAACTGCGGAAGACCTTCTCGACACCACCCAGGGCCAGCCTCCGGCAGCGCCCCAGTCGTTTTTCCAGACGACCATGGGCAAGCGCGTCGCCATCGGCGGTGGCATCGCGCTCATCCTGGCGCTGATGATCGCTGTCTGGATGTGGAGCCAGGCGCCTGAATATCGCGTGCTGTTCTCGAACTACAGCGACCGCGACGGTGGGGCGATCACCGCATCGCTCGACCAGATGGGGGTGCAATACAAGTTTTCCGAAGGCGGCACCGCGATCCTGGTGCCGGCCGAGCAGATCCACGACCTGCGCCTGAAGCTGGCCGCGCAAGGCCTGCCGAAGGGCGGCAACGTCGGCTTCGAGCTGATGGAAAACCAGAAGCTGGGCGTGTCCCAGTTCCTGGAACAGGTCAACTACCAGCGTTCGCTCGAAGGCGAGCTGGCGCGTTCGATCCAGTCGCTGGGTTCGGTGAGCGCCGCGCGCGTCCACCTGGCGCTGCCGAAGCCGTCCGTGTTCGTGCGCGACCAGCAAAAACCGACCGCTTCGGTGCTGCTCAACCTGCAGCCGGGCCGCGCCCTCGACCAGGGCCAGGTCAGCGCCATCGTCCACCTGGTCGCCTCCAGCGTGCCTGAGCTGACCTTCGGCAACGTGACCGTGGTCGACCAGACCGGCGCCCTGCTGTCGGAACAGGCCGGCAAAGGCGCGGGCAACAAGATGCTCGACGCCACTCAGCTGAAATACGTGGACCAGGTCCAGGAAAACATCATCAAGCAGGTCGAAGCGATGATCAAGCCGCTGGTCGGCGAAGGCAATGTGCGCGCCCAGGCCACCGCCGAGATCGACTTCGCCCAGGTAGATACCGCGGCCGAGATCTACAAGCCGAACTCGCCGCCCGAGCCACAGGCAATCCGCAGCCAGCAGACCTCGGAAACGCAAGGCGCCGGCGCCGGCGCATCCGGCATCCCGGGCGCGCTGTCGAACCAGCCGCCGGGCGTGAACACCGCGCCGATCGATGGCGAAGCCCCGGCCGAAGCGCCTGCCCCTACCGGTCCGAGCACCAAGAATTCGACCACCAATTTCGAAGTCGACAAGACCATCCGCTACGAACAGCGTCCGATGGGCGGCGTCAAGCGCCTGACGGTCGGCGTGGTGGTCAACTACCGCCGCATCGTCGACCCGGCCACCGGCAAGGTCACCGTGCGTCCGCTGGCGGCCAACGAAGTGGCCCAGATCAATGAGTTGGTCAAGCAGGCAATGGGTTACAGCCAGGCACGCGGCGACACCCTGAACGTGACCAACGCACCGTTCGACGGTGTGGACAAGCCGGCCGAAGCAGTGGTAGAACCGGACTGGTGGCGTGACCCGGCAAATATGCCGCTGTTCAAGGACCTGGCCCGCTACGCTTTCGTGGCCGCAGTGATCGCCTTCCTGTACTTCCGCTTCCTGCGCCCGCTGCTGCGCCCGGCGATCAAGAAGTTCGACGAAGCGACCGCCGTGCCCGAAGAGCCGAAGGAAGAAGACAAGGTCGAAGGCGAGGAAGGCGAACAGGAAGCCGAGGCTGACGAAGAAGAGCTCGAGGAAGAAGAAAAGATTCGCCGTGACATGGGTTACCGCGCCAACCTGAAACTGGCGAAAGACCTGGCAAACCAGGATCCGCGCATCGTCGCAAACGTGATCAAAGCATGGTTGGGTTCAAATGAGTGATAAAGACAAGGACGGCACGAACAAGGCGGCAATCCTGATGCTGGCCCTGGGTGAAGCCGAAGCGGCCGAGGTGATGAAATTCCTCGGCCCGCGCGAAGTGCTCAAGCTGGGCGCCGCGATGGCGCAGATGAAGGCGGTGCAGCACGGCCAGGTGGTCACGGTGCTCGAAGAGTTCGTCGAAGAGACCAACCTCCACTCGACCGTCGGCCTCGATTCGGACGAGTACATCCGCCAGGTGCTGACCAAGGCCCTGGGCGACGACAAGGCAGCCGTCTTGCTGAACCGTATTCTCGGTGGCAAGGACGCGTCGGGCATCGAGAGCCTGAAGTGGATGGACTCGGTCTCGGTGGCCGAGCTGATCCGCAACGAGCACCCGCAGATCATCGCCACCATCCTGGTCCACCTCGAGCGCGACCAGGCTTGCGAAATTCTGGCAAACTTTACCGAACGACTGCGTAACGACGTCGTGCTGCGCATCGCCACGCTGGACGGCGTGCAGCCGGCCGCACTGCGCGAGCTGAACGACGTGCTGACCAAGCTGTTGTCGGGTAACGAACACATCAAGAAGTCCTCGCTGGGCGGCGTGCGCACCGCGGCCGAGATCCTGAACTTCATGAGCGGCGAACAAGAGTCGGCCGTGATGGACAATATCAAGAACTACGACAACGACATGGCGCAGAAGATCATGGACGAGATGTTCGTGTTCGACAACATCATCGACATCGACGATCGCGGCATCCAGTTGCTGTTGCGTGAAGTGCAGTCCGAGATGCTGATCATCGCCCTCAAGGGCGCTTCGCAGGATCTGCGCGAGAAGGTGTTCAAGAATATGTCGCAGCGTGCCAGCGAGATGATGCGCGAAGACCTGGAATCGAAGGGTCCCGTGCGCCTGTCCGAAGTAGAATCGCAGCAGAAACAGATCCTGCAGATCGTGCGTCGTCTGTCCGACGAAGGCCAGATCGTGCTGGGCGGTAAAGGTGAGGATTCGTTCGTCTGATGGCACTACCGAAAGAACAGCAGAGCGCCTACCAGCGCTGGGAAATGGCGTCGTTCGGCGACGATCGCCCCAGCACGCTCGCACGCCGCGCGGCCGAAGCCGCCGTGGCCACGCCCCCTGCTGACAGCAGCCCCGCCCTGCCGCCCGGATTCAACCTGCCGAGCGTCGAGGAACTGGAAGCGATGCGCGAAGCGGCGCGCCAGGAAGGTTACGCGCAAGGGCTGGAAGAAGGCCGCGCCCAGGGCCATCAGGAGGGCCATGCGCAGGGTTATGCCGAAGGCGCCGAGGCCGGCCAGCGCGAAGCCGCGACCGAGCTGGAGCAGCTGCGCCAGGTGGCCGCCGGCTTCAGCGACGCCATCGCCCAGGCCGACGAGACCATCGCCCGCGACGTGCTCGAACTGGCCCTGCGCCTGGCGCGCGGCATGGTGCGCACCGGTTTCGACGTGCGTCCCGAACTCATCCTGTCGGTGGTGCGCGACGCCATCGACCAGCTGCCCGTGCTGCAACAGCCGGCCGTGCTCACCCTGAACCCGCAGGACGCCGAACTGGTGCGCCATGGCATGGCCGAGGAATTGACGAAAGGCGGCTGGCGCATCGTCGAGAACGGTTCCATCGCACGCGGCGGTTGCAAGGTCGAGACCGCCACCAATCAGATCGACGCGCAGGCCATGGCCCGCTGGAATCGCCTGACCCATGCGCTGGGCGCCAACGTCGAATGGCTGGGCGACTGATGGACGAGCACCAGCATCACCAGGAAGGCACGGGCAGCAGCGACCCGCACACGGGGCGCTGGAAGTCCTTCCTGCGCGATTGCGACACCCTGGTCAGCTTCGCCGATCCGATGCAGGTGTCGGGCCGCGTCACGCGCGTGGCCGGACTGGTGATGGAATGCGTCGGGCTGCGCCTCGCGGTGGGCGCCGCCGCCACGATCCCCACCGCCAGCGGCTTCATCGAGGCCGAAGTGGTCGGTTTCGAGGGCGAGCGCCTGTTCCTGATGCCGCAAAGCGATACCGAGGGCGTGGTGCCCGGTTCGCGCGTGTTCCCGGTCGAGAGCGTGCTGCCGCCGCCGGGCACCGTGCCGCACGGACGCCGGCGTCCGCAAGACCGCGCGCGCCACCTGCCGGTCGGCATGCAGCTGCTGGGCCGCGTGGTCGATGGCGCCGGCCGGCCGCTCGACGGCCTCGGCCCGCTCAACACGACCGAGGTGGGCCCGCTCAATGCGCGGCCGGTCAATCCGCTCGACCGCGCGCCGATCAAGGACACGCTCGACGTCGGCGTGCGCGCCATCAATGCGATGCTCACCGTCGGCCGTGGCCAGCGCCTGGGCCTGTTCGCGGGCACCGGCGTCGGCAAATCGGTGCTGCTGGGGATGATCGCGCGCTATACCGAAGCCGACGTCATCGTGGTCGGCCTCATCGGCGAACGTGGCCGCGAGGTCAAGGAATTCATCGACCAGATCCTGGGCCCCGAAGGCCGCGCGCGCTCGGCCGTCGTGGCGGCCCCGGCCGACTCGCCGCCATTGTTGCGCCTGCAAGGGGCGGCCTACGCCACGGCGATCGCCGAGCACTTCCGCGACCAGGGCAAGAACGTGATGCTGATCATGGATTCGCTGACCCGTTACGCCATGGCGCAGCGCGAGATCGCGCTGGCGATCGGCGAGCCGCCGGCCACCAAGGGTTATCCACCATCGGTGTTTGCAAAATTGCCGGTGCTGGTCGAGCGCGCCGGCAACGGCCTGGAAGGTGGCGGTTCGATCACGGCCTTCTATACCGTGCTGTCCGAGGGCGACGATCAACAAGATCCGATCGCCGATGCGGCGCGCGGTATTCTCGACGGCCACATCGTGCTCAATCGCCACCTGGCCGAGGCCGGGCATTATCCGGCGATCGACATCGAGCAGTCGATTTCGCGGGCGATGCACTCGATCACGACCCACGAACACCAGTTGGCGGCGCGCAAGCTCAAACAACTGTATTCACGCTATCAACGCTCGCGCGACCTGATCAATGTCGGCGCCTATGCCGCCGGCAGCGATCCGGTGCTCGACCAGGCCATCGCGAAGAATGGGGTCATCGAGGAATTCCTGTGCCAGGAAATCCACGACAACGCCACGCTTCCCCAGAGCTTGGGGCAACTTTCCTCGCTATTCAACTGATTGGCGAGAATTGCTCAGCGGTAGAATCGCAGCACCATGGCCCAACTATCCGCACTTGAAACACTGATCGACCTGGCGCAGAAGGATTCCGATGCTGCCGCCAAGCGCCTGGGCGCGGCCAATAAACTGGTCGAGGAAGCCGAACAGAAGCTGGAAATGCTGGTCGGCTACCGCGACGAATATGCGCGCAAGCTGGATGCGGCCCAGGTGGCCGGCATCACGCCGTTCGCGTACCACAACTTCGTTGCCTTTATTGGCAAGCTGGACAATGCCTTGAATGGCCAGCGCGACGTGTTGAAGCATGCAATATTCAAGGCAGACACCGAGCGCAAGACCTTGCAGGAAAGCGAACGCAAGCGCTTGTCGTATCGCACGCTGAACGAACGTGCCGCGAGCGAGGCGCTCAAGGTGCAGAACAAGCGCGACCAGAAACAGATGGACGACCACGCGGCGCGTGGCGCCCGCTACAAACAACGCTGAGCCAAACATGACGACGCAGACCACGAATCTCCTGTTCCAGACCACGGGCGCCAATGCCGCCGCGCCACGCAACCCGAGTCAGGACCGGCTGGCCGACAGCGCACGCAACAATGGCGCCGGCGCCTTCGGCGCCACCCTGTCGCGCGAACTGGCGGCGCGCCAGCAGGCGCCGCAGCCACAGGCACCGACTCCGGCGGCCCAGCAGTCCAGGCCGGCCGCGCAGCAGCAGTCGAAACCGAACGCCGCCGACAAGCCCGCCAACCGCGAGCCGGTGCGCGAGCAGGCCAGGGCCGGCGCCAGGCCGGCCAGCCACGAAGGCGATGCGAAGACCGCGAAGACCGCGTCCGCCGAGGGCAAGGAAGAATCCGGGGCAGCCGAAGGTGCGGCCGAGGCCGCCGAGGCAGCCGCTGCGGCCACGACGCCGGTCACCGACATGCTGGCCTTCATGGCCAGCCTGACCAGGCCCGCTGCGGCCGACGCCGCAGCCGTGCCAACCGATGCTGCGGCGGCCGACGCCGGCGACCAGCAATTGAAGGCTTTGGCAAGCGCGCTGGAGAACATGACCGGCGCAGCTACCGCCGCGGGCGATGACGCCGCGGCCGGCGCCGGCGCCGCCGCCGTCACCGACGAGCTCGGCAAGGGCGTCACGCTGGCCACCGGCGTGCAGCGCGCCCCGGTCGACCCGAACGCGCCCCAGGCCCAGGCCGGCGCCCTGCCGGAAGGCCAGCAAGATGCCGCCCAGTTCCAGACCCAGTTGCGCGACAGCCAGCAGCAGCTGGCGACAAGCGTCGAGGAAGCCCCGGCCCCGCTGGCCCAGCTGCAGGCCCAGGCCGCCAAGATGGCGGATGCGGTCGGCAACCCGGCCGCAGTGCCGGGCGACCGCATCCCGGCCCGGGTGGGCAGCCAGGCCTGGGACAACCAGGTCAGCCAGCGCATCGTCTACATGGTCGGCAAGGAACAGGCCGCCACCCTGACGCTGAATCCGCCCGATCTGGGTCCGGTCCAGATCGTGCTCAATGTGAGCAACGACCAGGCCACCGTGGCGTTCTCGGCCGAGCAGCTGGAAGTGCGCCAGGCCCTGGAAAACGCCCTCCCGCGCCTGCGCGAGATGATGAGTGAAAGCGGCATCGCCCTGAATAACGCGACGGTCGACGCCGGCGCACGCCAGCAGCAGGATGAGCAACGCCGTACGCCGGGCGGCGCGGGCGGCAATGGCAACCTGGCCGGCGCCGGCACTGGCGACGAGGGCGAGGCAGCGTTGAACGAAGTTGCGCCGCGTACCCGCACCGTTGGGCTGGGCGAGCGTGGGATGGTCGATCTGTTCGCCTGATCCCGGCCACCTACTCAAACACGTCGTTAGCTTAAGCACGTCGTTCCCGCGCAGGCGGGAACCTAAGTTCCTCAGCACCGCCGCACCATTCACCACAGTCGGTTCGCATGCACACTTGGGTTCCCGCCTCCGCGGGAACGACGGTCTTAAGGGTAACATTCGAATAAGCCCGACCATAAATCACCCGCCCTTTTACTTTCCGTCATCGCGCGTCTGCAACAATTCCGGATTTACTGCCTCTTCCCCCCTCTTTTCTAGGCTTGCCCGGGTGCATCTTTCCGCGACAATGCCATAATGTTGAATCCCTTTAACCAGCACTGAAGACCTATTTTGAAAGCGAATCCGAAAATGAAGGCTGATCCGAAAGCGGACACGGCAGCAGCGGCGCCGGCCGGCTCGAAGAAAAAGCTCATCATCATGATCCTCGCCGCTGTTCTCATGCTTGGCGCGGGCGTCGGCGGCGGCTGGTATTTCAGCCAGTCCTCGGCCGCCCATGGCGAAGAAGAAGCCCCGGCCAAGGAAACCAAGAAAAAGAAAAAGAAAGACCCTGCCGTTAAACCGGAATATGTGCCGATCGAGGCATTCACCGTCAATCTGCAGCCGGAAAACGGCGAGCAGTATTTGCAGGTACAGTTCACCCTGCAAGTCGAGGGCGCGGAACAGTCGACCCTGGTGAAGGATAATATGGCGATCGTGCGCAATCGCGTGCTGCTCCTGTTGTCGAGCAAAAAAGCGTCCGAAATCAATACGGTGGAGGGCAAGCAGCAATTGGCGTCCGAAATCCAGGCGGCGATCACCGAACCGTTTGAAAAACAGGGCGACGAACAGGAAGTGTCCGACGTATTATTCACCTCGTTCATCATTCAGTAATTTCGAAGAAACATGGCCGATAATTTCCTCTCACAGGAAGAAGTCGATGCCCTCTTAAAAGGGGTCAACGGCGATCAGGACGACATTGCGGCGCCTGAAGACACCTCGGGGGTACGCACCTATAACCTGGCAACGCAGGAGCGCATCGTGCGCGGCCGCATGCCGACGCTCGAGATCATCAACGAGCGTTTCGCCAGGTATCTGCGGGTCGGCCTGTTCAACTTCCTGCGCCGCAGCGCCGAAGTCTCGGTGGGCTCGGTGCGGGTCTCCAAGTACAGCGAATTCATCCGCAACCTGGTGGTCCCGACCAACCTCAACCTGATCCACATGAAGCCGCTGCGCGGCACCGCCCTGATGGTGTTCGATCCGGGCCTGGTGTTCCTGCTGGTGGACAACCTGTTCGGCGGCGACGGGCGCTTCCACACCCGCGTCGAGGGCCGCGACTTTACCCAGACCGAGCAACGCATCATCATGCGCATCCTCGACATCGTGTTCGAGGCCTACGGCAAGTCGTGGGAGCCGGTGTACCCGATCGAGTTCGAGTACATCCGCTCCGAGATGAACACGCAGTTCGCCAACATCGCGACCCCGAACGAAGTCGTGGTGTCCTGCACCTTCACGGTCGAGCTGGGCTCGGTGTCGGGCCAGATCCACTTCTGCATGCCCTACTCGATGATCGAGCCGATCCGCGATGCGCTGACCTCGAGCATCCAGGGCGAGGCGCTGGAAGTCGACAAGCGCTGGGTGCGCCTGCTGACGCAGCAGATCCAGGTCGCCGAGGTCGAGCTGGTTGCGGTGCTGGGCAACGGCAAGGCGAACTTCGATGAGATCCTGAACATGAAGATCGGCGACGTGATCCCGATCGTGGTGCCGGAAATGCTGCAGGCCACGGTCGACGGCGTGCCGGTGATGGATTGCAGCTACGGCGTGCACAACGGGCAATATGCGCTGAAGGTCGAGAAGCTGCTCGCGAACAGCGACACCTTCAGCAAGTAATCGATATGATTGGCCAGGCGCAGGGCGCCGGCCGGGGCAAGATAGAAGCAATACAGGAGAACACCATGTCGGACAACCAGGAAGACCAGGACCACATCGACGACGATTGGGGCGCGGCGATCGCCGAGCAGGCCGCGGCCGAAGCCGCGGCGCTCGAACGCCAGCAACAGCAGGCGACCGCCCCGGCCGCGGCTGCCGCCGTGTTCAAGGATTTCTCGAACAAGGGCGCGCGCAACGAGACGCCGAACGACATCGACTTCATCCTCGACATCCCGGTGCAACTGACGGTGGAACTGGGCCGCACCAAGATCGCCATCAAGAACCTGCTGCAACTGGCGCAGGGCTCGGTGGTCGAGCTGGACGGCCTGGCCGGCGAGCCGATGGACGTGCTGGTCAACGGCTGCCTGATCGCCCAGGGCGAGGTGGTGGTCGTGAATGACAAGTTCGGGATCCGACTCACTGATATCATCACGCCATCTGAACGGATTCGCAAACTGAATAAATGACCCCGCGCCGCGCCCCTGTCTTTGATTGCATACGAGTCATCACCGCCTCGTTATTGCTCGCACCTTGCCTGGCCTTCGCCCAGCAAGCCACCGACACCACATCAAAGCCAGCGACGCCGGCCAGCATGGCCGGCACCTCGACCGCACCGGCCCCGGCCGCCCACGAGGATGCCGAAACCCCTCGCCGGCCCGGCGAAACCACCACCGGCCGCCCACCGGCGCCGGCGGTCCCGGCCCCGGCCACCACACCCGCCGCGAAAGCCCCGCCGACCGCCCCGCTCCCCGGCGATGGCGCCGCGACGATTGACACCACCCCGCCGGTCTCTACCGCGCCCGTGTCGCCGACCTCCACCGCACCGCTGAGCGAAGCGCCGCGCGTTTCCATGCCCACGTCGATGCCCACCTCGTCCACCGCCAGCCCCGGCGCCGGAGGCCTGCTCAAGACCATCATGGCCCTGATGCTGGTGCTCGGCCTGCTGGCCGGCCTGGCCTGGCTGATGAAGCGCTACGGCCCCAAGATGAGCGGCGGCAGCGCCAACCTGCGCGTGGTCGGCGCCCTGAACCTGGGCGGACGCGAACGCATCATGGTCGTCGAAGTCGGCGACCAGTGGATCGTGGTCGGCGCCGCGCCGGGCCGCGTCAACGCCCTGCACACCATGCCGCGCCAGGAAGCGGACCTGACGCCGGCCGCCGCCCACGGCGCCATCCCGGCGAATAACTTCTCCGAATGGCTCAAGAAGACGATCGACAAACGCAATGCGAGTTAAATACTTCCTGTTGGCCGGCGCACTGGCCCTGCCGCTGATCGCGGCGGCCCAGCCCGGCATCCCGGCATTCCAGAGCAGCCCGGCGGCGGGCGGCGGCACCTCGTACTCGCTGCCGGTCCAGACCCTGCTGCTGCTGACCTCCCTCACCTTCCTGCCAGCCGCGCTGCTGATGATGACGGCGTTCACCCGCATCATCATCGTGCTGTCGCTGCTGCGCCAGGCGCTGGGCACGCAAACCGCGCCGCCGAACCAGGTGATGGTGGGACTGGCGCTGTTCCTGACCTTCTTCGTGATGGGGCCGACCTTCGACCGCATCTACAGCGAGGCCTATCTGCCGCTGCAGCGCAACGAGATCCAGATGACCGACGCGATGAACCGCGGCGCGGTGCCGCTCAAGGAATTCATGGTCAAGCAAACGCGCCAGTCCGACCTGGCGCTGTTCGTCAAGATCTCGCGCTCGGAGGCGCTGCAGGGACCGGAGGACATTCCGCTGCGGGTCCTGATCCCGGCCTTCGTCACCAGCGAACTCAAGACGGCGTTCCAGATCGGCTTCGCCATCTTCATACCGTTCCTGATCATCGACATGGTGGTGGCGTCGGTTCTGATGGCGATGGGTATGATGATGATGTCTCCCGCCGTCATCGCCCTGCCGTTCAAGCTGATGCTGTTCGTGCTGGTCGACGGCTGGCAGTTACTGCTGGGCTCGCTGTCCCAGAGTTTCTACTGAGGACGCGGCCATGACACCCGAAAGCGTGATGACGATGGGCCGCACGGCCATGGAGGTGACCCTGATGATCTCGGCGCCGCTGCTGCTGGTAGCGCTGATCATCGGCCTGATCATCAGCATCTTCCAGGCCGCGACCCAGATCAACGAGGCGACCCTGTCCTTCATTCCGAAACTGGTCGGCGTGTTCGTCGCCCTGGTGGTGGCCGGACCGTGGATGCTGTCGGTGATGCTCGATTATATGCGGCAGGTGTTCACCGGGATTCCGGGGTTGATCGGGTAAAGGCACTTCGTGCTGACATTGACTTCGGCGGAGATCAATACCTGGATCGCTGCGCTGCTGTGGCCGCTGTCGCGCATCCTGGGCCTGATCGCGGCCGCGCCGCTGTTCGGCAACGCCGCCGTGCCGCTGCGCGTCAAGGTCTTGCTGGGCGTGTTCCTGGCGCTCGTGATCGCGCCGCTGGTGCCGGCGGTGCCGGCCGTCGATCCGACCTCGTGGGCGGGCCTGCTCATCCTGGTCAAGGAAATGATCATCGGGCTGGCGATGGGCTTCGCCATGCGCCTCGTGTTCGCTGCCGTCGAGTATGCGGGCGAAGTCGCCAGCCAGACCATGGGCCTGGGCTTCGCCATGTTCTTCGATCCCAGCACGCGCGGCCGCTCGTCGGCCATCAGCCAGTTCATGGCCCTGGTCGCGACCATGGCCTTCCTGGCCGTGAACGGCCACCTGGTGCTGCTCGAGGCGCTGGCCGAGAGTTTCATCACCATGCCGATCACCGAAACGCCGTTTTCCTCGAACGCGGCGCTGGAGCTGGCGCGCTGGGGCGGGCGGATCTTCTCGGCCGGGCTGCAGATCGCGATGCCGATCATCGCCGCCCTCCTGATCACGCAAGTCGCCCTCGGCATCCTGACGCGCGCCGCGCCGCAGCTGAACATCTTCGGCATCGGCTTCCCGATCACGCTGGGCGTGGGCTTCCTAACCCTGAGCCTGGCCCTGCCCTACCTGAGCGCGCCGATCGTCAACCTGTTCAACCAGGGCATCGAGACCACCCGTTCGCTGCCGCGCGCCGGTAATCCGCAGCCGGGCACACCCGGGGAGGCGCCGGCGCAGCCGGCGCCGGTGGTGCCGGCGCCTGGCTGATCCCAAGAAACAAGTTAAAATGAGAATCGTTCTCGTTCATCTTGTTTTTTATGTCCGACAGTTTGCCTTGCCGTCCCGATCGCCGCCGCCTGCTCGGGGTCGCCGCCGTCACCACCCTGGCCGGCCTTGCCGCGCCGCTGGCCCACGCCGCCGAAGGATGGCAAGCGGCCACGCTGCCGGCGGGCCTGCAGCGTGACATCAAGTCCGCCATCACCGGCCAGCATTACCGCATCTTCGTGGCCGTGCCATCAGGCCCGGCGCCCGCCGCCGGTTACCCGGTGCTGTACGCGCTGGACGGCAACGCCACCTTTCCGACCCTGGCGCTGATGAGCCGCTTTGCCGGTGGGCGCGGCCGTGCGGGCGGCCAGACGCCGCCCGTCATCGTCGGCATCGGCTATCCCGGCGACCAGCCCTGGAACGTCGCGCGCGGGCGCGACTATACGCCACCGACCGGCGCCGCGGGCCCGGCAAACGAAGGCGGCGCCGACCTCTTCCTCGACTTCATCGAGAAGGAACTCAAGCCGCTGGTGGCGACGCTGGCGCAGCTCGACCCGGCGCGCCAGGCGCTGTATGGGCACTCGTATGGCGGCCTGTGCACCCTGCACGCGCTGTTCACCCGCCCCGCCATGTTCCAGACCTGGGTCGCGGCCAGCCCGTCGATCTGGTACGGCGAGCGCGCGATATTGTCCGGCATGGATGGATTCGCCAAGCGACTTGCCGCCCTGCCCGCGAAACCTTCGCTGATGCTGACCGTGGGCGAGCTGGAACAGCCGGCGGCGAATGGCGCCGTGCTGGAAGGCCGCGAGGCGATCGCGGCCAGGCGGCGCATGGTCGACGAGGCGCGCGAGCTCGCCGGCCGGCTGCAGGCGGAGCAGACACTGGCGCGGGTCCAGTTCCACCTGCTGGCCCAAGAAAACCATGGCTCGGCGATGTTCCCGGCCATGGCGCGCGGGCTGGAGTTCTTCCTGGCTTAGCTTGCAGGAGCGCGGTAGCGCATCGCGACGTCGCAGCGCGCATAGCGCGCGCCATAATCCGCCATAATCCCGGCGTCGTGCTCGAAGCCCAGCTTCTCGTACAGATGGATGGCGGCGGCGCACCTGGCGTTGCTGAGCAGGTAGAGCGGTTCGGCCCCGAGCTGCATGGCGCGCGCGATCATCGCCTCCAGCAGGAACTCGCCGGCCTTCAGCCCACGCGCGCTTTCGCGCACGCCCATCTTGGTCAGCTCGAAACTGCGCTCACCCGTCTTTTGCAGCGCGCAGGTGCCGACGATGCCGAGGCCGCGCGCATCCACGAACAGGATCACGCCGCCCGGGTCGACGATCTTCGCGCGCGGGTTTTCCAGCACCTCGCGGTCAGTCGCTTCAAGCTTGAACATGGCGTTGATCCACTCCGCGTTGATGTCGTAAAAGTGGTGCGCAAGCGCGTCGCTGAACTCGTGGATCCTGAGGCCCGGCATCTGCAATCTCCATATGGCAATAGATAGCAGTGTAACGGCTTCGCCGCGCCAGTGCTCAAGCTGCCAGCGCCGGATAGGTAAACGCCACGAAGTGCACCGCATTGAGGGCAAAATGCGCCAGGATCGCTCCCTCCACCCGCTTCGACAGCAGGTAGGCCGCCGCGTAGTGCAGGCCCGCGATCGTGGCCAGCAGCGCCAGCAGGCTCCCGCCGCCCAGGTGCGCCAGGCCGAACAGGACCGACGTCACGAGCGTGGCGACGAGCACGCCGCCGCGCCAGCCGCGCATGGCCGAGGCCATCTTCTCGAGCAGGAAGCCACGAAAGAACGCCTCCTCCGCCACGCAGGTGATCAACAGGTTGGAGGCGAGGAACCAGGCCGACCAAGGCGTCCATTTGACGTCCGGCCGGATCTGCCCCAGCAGCCACCCCAGTCCCAGCACGACCACCAGGGTTGACGCCACCACCGGCGCGATCCGGCGCAGCATCGCGCGCCATTCGGCCGCGCTGCCGATCCGTTCACAGAACACGCCCACCAGCACGATGCCCACGACCGCCTTGTCGAAGTTGGCCCACAGCGCGAACAGGGCGCCGTCGCTGGAAAAGCGGATGCCGTCGGCCAGCATCGGATTGTGGAAACCCGGCGCCTTGTGCAGCGCCAGCGCCAGGGCGGCGACTGCGGTCAGCACCAGCAGCAGCGCGCGCGCGGTCTTGCCCCACGCCGCACGCGCGCCCCAGGCCAGCGCGCCAAAGGCCGCGATCGACAGCGGTGCGCGCCAGTCGAGGATGCCGCCGTGCAAGCCAGCGAGTATGGCCAGCACCAAGCCGCCGGACCAGGGCCAGGCGCGGTTGCCGCGGATGGCGGGCAGCGGCGCCCACAGCAACAGGACGGTCAGGGCCAGCAGGCCGAAAGTGAGCAGGACGTGGGCAGGAATGGTCATGGAGCGTGATTATATTCCGAGCAAGGTTGAATGGCAGCAACTCGTACTTACGCCATTGGCCAGACCCCGGATGCTGAAATTCCATCTTTTGAGCCGCAATGCTACTTAGCCAACAAACAAACCCGCATGGCAGGGGTAGCCTGAACATCCCAGGGCGAAGCGCCTCCACCAAGCCATGCATGTGGCCGCTATCGACATGAAAACATCAAGACCTCTCAAGATCGTCGGCTGGATCCTGCTCGGAATCACGGTCATCGTGATCCTGTTCTTCCTCCTGTTCGACTGGAATATGTTGCGGCCGTATATCAACCGCAAGGTGTCGGAGACCACCGGCCGTGAATTCGCGATCCGGGGCGACCTGGACGTGAAGTTCCAGCGTGGCCTCGATAGCGAACGCGGCTGGCGGCGCTACGTGCCGCGCCCGTACGTCAGCGCCAACGACGTCACCATGAGCAACCCGACCTGGAGCACCGTCGGCCCGCAGATGGCCGCGGCCCAGCGCGTCGAGGTGGGCCTGCACGTGCTGCCGCTGCTGCGCAAGGACGTCGTCATCACCGACCTGCGCCTGGCGGGGCCGGACATCGCCGTGCAGCGCCTCGAGGACGGCCGCAATTCCTGGACCTTCAAGGACAACGGTCCGTCGCAATGGGAGGTCGACATCCAGCGCCTGTCCTTCGACAGCGGCAAGCTGCGCTACCAGGACGAGCCGCTGCGCCTGGACCTGCGCGCCGACGCACGCTCGATCGACGGCCAGCAGACCGCGCCGACCGAGGGCGTGCCGCCGTATGGCCTGGCCTTCACGCTATCCGGCACCTACAACAAGGCGAAGATCGTTGGCGGCGGCAAGGCCGGCGCCGTGCTGTCGCTGACCGGCGAAGACATCACCTTCCCGATCGAGGCCAAGGCCAGCGCCGGTGAAAACAAGCTCGGCCTGCGCGGCGTGGTCCGCGATCCGCGCTCGCCCTCCGGCTTCGCCCTCAAGATGGAACTGGCCGGCGCCAGCATGGCCGACCTGTACGGGCTGACCGGCGTGCTGCTGCCCGAAACGCCGCCCTACTCCACGCGCGGCGATCTGCTGGGCAAGAAGGACGGCGAATTCTGGACGTTCACGTACAAAGACTTCACGGGCAAGGTCGGCGCCAGCGACCTGGCCGGCACCCTGAGCTTTGCCCAGCGCAAGCCGCGTCCCTTCCTGAGCGGCAGCCTGACCTCGAAACAGCTGCGCCTGGCCGACCTGGGTCCGACCATCGGCGCCGATACCGGCGCCGGCACCAAGGCAGCGGGCCGCGTCAAGGCGCCGCCGGCCGGCAAGGCCTTGCCGGTGGAGGGCTTCAATACCGAGAAATGGGGTGCGCTGGATGCCGACGTCAAGTTCTCGGGCAAGCGCATCGTGCGCACCAACGACATTCCGCTGGAAGACCTCGAGGCCACCATCCGCATGAAGGACAAGGTGCTCACGCTCACCCCGCTCAGCTTCGGCATGGCTGGCGGGCGCATCACGTCGAACATTCGACTCGACGGCAACGGCAAGACCCTGGACGCCGGGGCGCGCCTGGCGGCGCGCGGTCTCAAGATCCGCGAACTGTTCCCCAAGCTGCAATCGATGCAGGCCAGCTTCGGTGAGGTCAACGGTGATGGCGTGCTGGCCGGCAAGGGTAATTCGGTGGCCGCCATGCTCGGCACCTCGCACGGCGAGATCAATGCCGTCGTCACCGAAGGCTCGGTCAGCCAGTTCATGCTCGAACTGGCCGGCCTGAACGTGGCCAACGCCATCTTCGTGAAGATCTTCGGCGACAAGCAGATGATGCTCAACTGCGTGGCGGCCCAGACCACAGTGCGCAACGGCCGCGCCAACATCGACCGCTTCGTGCTCGACAGCGAGGACGCGGTAGTCAACATGTCGGGCTACGTCGACCTGGCCAGCGAACGCCTGGACCTGGACGTGCGACCCAAGACCAAGGGCGCGCGCGTACTGTCGCTGCGTACGCCGCTGTATGCGCGCGGCACTTTCACCGAGCCTAAGGTCGGGCCGCAGGCGGGGCCACTGGCGCTGAAGGCGGGCGCCGCCGTGGCCCTGGCCGCCGTGAATCCCCTGGCTGCCCTGCTGCCGCTGGTAAACATCGACAAGGCGCCGGACACCAACTGCGGCGCCGAGATCAAGGAAGCGACCAAGCCGCCGAAAGTAAATGCAAAGACGCCGCCGAAGCCGGTGGCGGCGCGCTAATCAAATGACGTTGAACAGCGACAGCCCCGACATCGTCTTGAACGACATCTGCGCCGCCTGCAAGGTCAGCTGTTGCTGCGAGAAGTCCGAGATCGCCTTGACCGTGTCCAGTCCCTGCAGGTCGTCCAGCGTGCCCGCATACTGGATGTCGAGGTCGAGGCCGGCCATGTCCAGGTAATCGAGCTCGTTCATGTGCGCGCCGACCGAGGCCTGCACCGTCAGCACGTTGTCGTGGGCGTTCTTGAGGTTGTCGAGCGCCGAATTGAGCTGGTTGGTCAGGGCCGCCTTGCCGGTGGAGCCATCGGTGGGCGAGCGCAGCGTCTTGATCAGGTCGGTCACGGTGGTGAACACCGATTGCTTCTGGCTCGGCTCGACGCTGAACTTGTCGCCGGCGGTCGGCACGCCCTTGATGTCCATCGCCATGCCGCCGAAGGCGATCTGCTGGCCTTCCTTGTAGGGCAGGTCCTGCTGGTCGGGCAGGACGGTGCGCGGATCGTTGCTGGTGTTGTAAACCGAATAAGTCGGCACCGGCGGCGTGTCCGCGCTCATGCCGAACTCGATCTCGTACTTCGTATTGTCCAGGCCCGGGCGGTTGACCACCGAGCCCGACGAGATGATCGCGGCGCCCTTGTTGGTGGCGTCGGCCTTGGTCGTGAACACGCCGTTGCCGGTCGGGATAGATTCGAACACGGTGCTGCCGGAGGCCGACAGCGGCACCTTGCGCGAGTCGCTCACCTGCAGCTGGCGCACGCCGGAGTCGCCCTGGTAGGCGGCGCCGTTCGCGGTCGCCGTGAATGGCTGGGTGGTGGTCTTGAAACCCGAGAACAGGTAGCCCCCCACACCATCGGAGGTATTGGCCACGCCCAGCAGGTCGGTCAGGCGTCCTTCGAGTTCGGTCGCCAGCTTCTCGCGGTCGGCTGGCAGCATGATGCCGTTGCCGGCCTCCACCGCCAGCTCCTGGATTTCCTGGAGCAGGTCGCCGGCACTCTGGAGCGCCGATTCCACGTGGCCCATCGACGACTTCGCACTGCTGCGGTTGGTCGCGAACTGGGCGTTGATGTTCTGCGACTGGGTCACCTCGAGCGCGCGCGCCGACGCCACCGGATCGTCGGCCGGGGTCAGCAGGCGGCGGTCGGTCGACAGCTGCATCTGCGTGCGCGAGAGCGCCGACTGCAGGTTGTTGAGCTGGTTGGTCGAGGTGTTGTAGAAACTCTGGGTGCTGATGCGCATGATTATCTTTCGCGTGGGCCCGGGCGTTAGCGGCTGATCGACAGCAGCGAGTCGAAGATCGTGCCGGCGATCTGCATCACCTTGCTGGCCGCCTGGTAGGCCTGCTGGTACTTGATCAGGTTGGTGGCTTCCTCGTCCAGGTTGACACCCGAGACGTCGGCCTGCGCGCCCTGGGCCTGCGCCAACTGGGCATTGCCGGCCGCGGCGTTGATCTGGACTTCGCGCGTCTTGTTGCCGACTTCGCTCACCATCTGGGCATACGACGACTGCAGGGTCGCGGTGCCGCCGTTGAAGATGTTCTTGGTCTGCAACTCACCCAGCGCCGCGATATTGCGGGTGTCGCCGACGCCGCTGCTGTTGTCGCTGATGGTGAACCGGTCGCCGCCGTTCGGCGCGCCGGTCATGGTCACGCTGATGCCGCCGAAGCTGTAGGTGGCGCCGTTCTCGAATTCGACGGGGGCGGTGATTTCGGTCTTGTTGCCCTTGGCGTCCACCTTGTAGATGGTCTCGCCGGCCGGGAAACCGGTCAGCGTGTCGGGCGTGGCGGGCGCCGGGGGCGCGGCGGGCGTGCCCTTGTTGAAGGTGAGCGTGATCGGCAGCGCCGGCGGCGTGTCCAGGAAGTCGCTGTCGACCTTGGTCTCGGAGATCTTGCCGGTGCCGGTGTTGCTCGGCAGGTCGCCGCCCAGGATCGGGGCCGCGGCCGCGATCTGCGACACATCGTTGATCAACACCTTGAAATCGGCGGCGCCATTGATGGTCGGGCGCACCAGGAAGGTATCGCCCTGGCGGGGACGCTCCGAGAACGAGAGTTCGACGCCATTCACGACCAGCGTGGCATTGCCGTCGGCATCGGGCTCGACCGAACCGACCGCTTGCCGGCCCGGCAGGCTGACCACCTGGTATTTGCCATCGTTGAACTTGACCTCGTAGTCGTTGTCGCTCAGCTTGCTCGGATCGACGATCTTGGATTTCACCACAGCGGCGGGATCATCGACGGTGCCCTTGGCGTTATTGATGCTCGCGCCGACAAATCCCGGCGCGATGTTGAAGAAGGGCTTGCCCGGCTGGCCATTCTGGTCCAGGCCCAGCTCGTGCTGCTGGTTGAATTCGAAGGCCAGGCCAACCGCGATCTTGCCCAGCTGGCTCTGGGCCTTGTCCAGGGTCGTGCTGCGGAACTCGAGCACGCCGCCCAGCTTGCCGCCCGGCAGGGCGCCGTCGGACAGCACCGACACCTTGTTGCCGACCTGGTAACCGACTTCCAGGCGCGTCAGGTCGGTCGGCGACTGCATCGTTGCCAGCTGGTAGGAATCCTGGCCCACGACCAGCGGCTGGCCATTGCCGATCGATATCGTCAGGCTGCTGTTATCGCCAGGCAGCACGGTAGCTTTCACGTACTTGTTCAGTTCCAGCACCAGCTGGTCGCGCTGGTCCAGCAAGTCGTTCGGCGGACGCTGGGGCGACGAGGCAAAGGTGCTGATCTGCTCATTGAGCTTGGCGATCTGCTTGGCGTAGGTATTGATTGCCGTGACGCTCGACTCGATCTCCGAATTGACGCCGTCGCGGATTTCGCCCAGGCGCGCGTCCAGGCCGTTCAGGCGCGTTGCCAGCGATTCGGCATTCGACAGCATCGCCTGGCGTGACGGCACCGAGGCGCGATTCGCCGCCATGTCCTGGATGCCCTTGAAGAAACCCTGCATCGCCGGAGTCAGGCCGGACGTGGTGTCGGCCAGCAGGTTATCGATCTGCTTGATCTGTCCCAGATACGACTCCAGGCCGCTGGTGCTGGACTGGGCGCTGCGCACCTGGGCATTCATGAACTCGTCGCTGTAGCGCTTGATCTGCGCGATCTGGGTGCCGGTCCCCATGAAGCCGGCGCCGGTATTCAGGGCGGCCGCGGTCTGCTGCACCACCACCTGGCGGCTATAGCCGGCCACGTTCGAATTGGTGATGTTGTGGCCGGTCGTGGACAGGGCCGCCTGGGCTGCGTAGAGGCCGGTCTTACCGATGGCGAGGAGGCTACTCATGACTTTTTTCTCTCTTTAACAATTCCGTCTACGGCAGTTTCTGGAAAAACTTGACGGTAATTTGTAAGGACATTTTTCTTGGGCCAGGGTCTCAGGCCAGCGAGTTCTTGATCAGGCGGGTCAGCTTGGCCGCGTAGTTCGGGTCGGTCGCGTAGCCGGCGCGCTGCAGGCCCTTGGCGAAGGACTCGGCGTCGCCGCCGCTGGCGATGACTTTTTCGTAACGCGGATTGTTTGCGATCAGCTTGGCATAGTCGCGGAACGAATCGGCTGGCGTGTCGTAGGCGCGGAATTTCTCGACGCGGGTCTGCGGCTTGCCGTTCACATATTCGGTCGTGGTAGCAAGGGCAACCTTGCCCTTCCAGCTAGCCCCAGCCTTGATGCCGAACAGGTTGTTGCTGCTGGTGCCGTCGGCATTCTTGATCATGCGCTTGCCCCAGCCGGTCTCGAGCGCAGCCTGGCCCAGCATGAACTTGGCCGGCACGCCGGTGGTCTGCTCGGCCGCGTGGGCGTGCTCGTGCATCCTTTCCTGGAAGGCGCGCACGTGCGGCGCCTGCACCCGGCCACTCTCGGTGGTGGCGGCCAGCGGCGGCGCCTTGCTGGCGGCCGAGCCGGCCATCGCGCCATTCTGGTACATGGCGGCGGCGTTCATCGCCGTCGGCAGGCCCCTCATGCCAGGCGCGGTGGCACCAACACCGGCGCCCGCCGCTGCTCCCCCATTCACACCATCGGCGCCGATCGCCAGCGCCTGCTGCCCCATCTGCTGCGAGCTCAGCTGACGCACCAGCACGTCGGCCAGGCCGACGCCGCGCTTGGCCAGGTTCTGGCTGGTCTGCTGGTCGAGCATGGTGGTGAAGGTCTTGGTCTGCTGGTTGTCCATCAGGCCTTCCTGCGGCGTCGCGTCGCGCATGCTCTTCATCATCATATTGATGAACATCGCCTCGAACTGGGTCGCCGCTTCCTTCATGGCGGCCGGCGAGCCGTCCTTCGCGCTCTGCCGCAAGCCGTTGAGGCTGTTGGTGTCGAGCGCGAGTTTGGCGGTCTGGTCGGCGGAAGTGGTCGAGGCGATCATGCGGGTCTCTGTGAAATTAAATGATTTCGAGTTCGGCGCGCAGCGAACCGGACGCCTTCAGCGCCTGCAGGATGGCCAGCAGGTCTTGCGGGGTGGCGCCGATCGAATTCATCGCCTTCACCACTTCGGCCAGCGAGGCGCCGCCCTTCACGTTGAGCACCTGGCCGGGTTCCTTCCGGATCTCGACGCTCGGGTTCTGGGTCACGACGGTGGCGCCCAGGGTGCCCGGATTCGGCTGGCTCACTTGCGTGTCGTTGCCGATCGTGATCGACAGGTTGCCGTGCGAGATCGCGCAGTCGTCCAGCATCACGGCCTGGTTCATCACGACCGAACCGGTGCGCGCATTCATGATCACCTTGGCCGAGGCCAGCGGCTGCTTGACGTCGATCTGTTCCAGCTGGCCCAGGAAGGCCACGCGCTGGTCGCTCGACGACGGGGTGCGCACGCGCACCACGCGGCCGTCCAGGGCGGTGGCGACGCCAGGACCGAACTGGTCGTTGACAGCCTCCACGACGCGCGCGGCGGTGGCGAAATCGGTCTCTTTCAGTTCCAGGCGGATCTGGTTGTCCGCGCCGAGGTTCGAGGCCACCGCGCGCTCGACGGTCGCGCCGCCCGAGATGCGGCCCACCGACAGGTGGTTCACCTGCACCTGCGCGCCGCCGCCCGGGGCTTGCGCGCCGACGCCGCCGACCACCAGGCTGCCCTGGGCCATCGCGTACACCTGGCCGTCGGCGCCATGCAGCGGCGCCATCAGCAAGGTGCCGCCGCGCAGGCTTTTCGCGTTGCCGATCGACGACACGGTGATGTCCAGCGTCTGGCCCGGCTGGGCGAAGGCCGGCAGCGAGGTCGTGACCATGACGGCCGCCACGTTCTTCAGCTGGAGCTGGACGCCGGGCGGCAGGTTGACGCCCTTCTGCTGCAGCATCGCCTTGATCGACTGCACGGTGAACGGGGTCTGCGTGGTCTGGTCGCCGGTGCCGTCCAGGCCCACGACGATGCCGTAGCCGGACAACTGGTTCTGGCGCACGCCGGCGATGGTCGCCAGGTCCTTCAGGCGCTCGGCCTGGGCCACTGGTGCAGTTCCCCCGAGCACGGCGGCGAGCAGCATGAAGACGGTGATTTTACGCATGGGATTCTCTAACAATCAGAACGGCAGCATCGACAGGAAGAAACGCGACAGCATCGAGGTCACCTCGGCGCGGTCGAGACGGCTGTTGGTGCGGTATTCGACCCGCGCATCGGCGATCAGCGCCGACGAGACCGTATTGCCGGCCTGGATCGTGTCCGGGCTGACCATGCCCGAGAAGCGGATGAACTCGGTGCCCTTGTTCATCGCGACCTGTTTTTCGCCGGCCACGATCAGGTTACCGTTTGGCAGCACTTCGGTGACGGTCACGCCGATGGTGCCGGTGAAGTTGTTCGAGGCGCTCTGGTTGTCGCCGTCGGCAAACTTGGTGCCCGACTCGAGGTCGACGCCGGCGCCGATGACGCCAGCCAGCAGGCCAGGCGCGGTGAAGCTGGCGCTGCCGGTCTTGTTGCCCGAACTGGCGCCGGTCTTGGTGGCACTGGTGCGCTCGCTGATGTTGACGGTCAGCAGGTCGCCAATGTGGCGTGCACGGCGGTCTTCGAACATCGGGCGGTAGCTGTTGACGTTGAAGATGGCGCCATCGGTGGCCGGGGCGTTGTCGACCATCATCGGACGGGCGCTGGTCGGGCCTTGCACGATGGTGGTCGGCGCGGTATTGCAACCGGCAAGCAGGACCACGGCTGCAACGAAGGACAGGGACAGGATTTTCATGGGGACTGGATTAGAGCTGCGACAGTTTCTGGAGCATCTGGTCGGACGTCGTGATCGCCTTGCTGTTGATCTCGTAGGCGCGCTGGGTCTGGATCATGGCGACCATCTCTTCGACCACATTCACGTTCGAGGACTCGACGTAACCCTGCATCAGGTTGCCGGCGCCATTGGTGCCAGGCACGTTCAGGTTCGGCGCGCCGGAGGCGGTGGTTTCGACGTACAGGTTTTCGCCGCGCGACTCGAGGCCGGCGGGATTGATGAAGGTGGCCAGCTGCAGGGCGCCGATCTGGGTCATCGCGGTTTCGCCGGCGATCTTGACCGACACGGTGCCGTCACGGCCGACGCTGATCGATTCGGCATTCACCGGCACGGTGATGGCGGGCTGGACCACGAAGCCGCTCGAGGTGACGAGCTGGCCGTTCTGGTCTTTCTGGAAGGAGCCGTCGCGGGTATATGCCTGGGTGCCGTCCGGCATCATGACCGGGAAATAGCCAGGACCGTTGACCATGACGTCCTTGTCATTGCCGGTCAGCTGGGGATTGCCCTGGGTGTGGATGCGCTCGGTGGCGACGGTGCGCACGCCGGTACCGATCTGCAGGCCAGATGGCAGGTTGGTCTGCTGCGACGACTGGGCGCCTGGCTGGCGCACGTTCTGGTACAGCAGGTCCTCGAACACGGCGCGCGACTTCTTGAAGCCGTTGGTGCTGACGTTGGCGAGGTTGTTCGAAATGACGTCCAGATTGGTCTGCTGGGCTTCCAGACCGGTCTTGGCGATATACAGCGAACGAATCATGGCATTCTCCTATTGGTGGCAGGCGAACACCGCCACGCACAATAGAATTATGCCGGGGCAACTATCAATTCAAAGCGAGGATCTGGGTCGCTTTTGCGGCGTTATTCTCGGCGTTCTTCAACAGGCTCATTTGCGTGTCGAACGATCTTGCCAGGGAAATCATGTCGACCATGCAATCGACCGGATTGACGTTGCTGCCCTCCAGCGCGCCGCCCGCCACCCGCACATTGGGGTCGGGCTGGGCATTGCCGCCATCCTTCAGGCGGAACAATCCATCGTCGCCGCGCACCAGGTCGCCTTCCGGCGGGTTGACCAGCTTCAGGCGCCCCAGCACGGCCGGCGCGGCCGGCGAATCGACGTTGGAGATGGTCGAGACGGTGCCGTCGCCGCCGACCGTCACGGTGGCGTCGGGCGGAAGCGTAATCGGACCGCCCTCGCCGGCGATGGTCTGGCCCGATGCCGTGGTCAGCACGCCGTTCGGGCTCATCTGCAGCGAACCGTTGCGGGTGTATGCCTCGGTACCGTCCGGCATCTGCACCGCCAGCCAGCCCTGCCCTTTCACCGCCACGTCCAGGTCGCGGCCCGTGACCTGCAGCGCGCCCGACGAAAAATCGTTGCCGGCGGTCGAGTCGACCACGAAGGCGCGCGTCGGCAGGCCCGGGCCCTGCACCGGCGCAGCGCGGAACACGTCCATCTGGGCCCGAAAGCCCGTGGTGCTGACGTTGGCCAGGTTGTTCGAGGTCGTGGCCTGCTGCTCGAGGATGTGCTTGGCGCCGGAGGCGGCGGTGTAGATCAGGCGGTCCATGGTGTGGTCCTTTGCTTGTTGCGGTAGTGCGGCGGTGGTTCAGGCACCGCCGACATATCCAGTCATTAACGCAGATTGACCAGCGTCTGCATCACCGAATCCTGCGTCTTGATGGTCTGCGAGTTGGCCTGGTACACGCGCTGTGCGGTGATCATGTTGACCAGCTCGGCCGTCAGGTCGACGCTCGACGCTTCGGTCGCATTCGACTGCATCACGCCCATCCCGCCGGTGCCGGCGATGCCGATCAGCGGCACGCCCGAATTGGAGGATTCGGCCCAGGCATTGTTACCCAGCGGTTCCAGTCCATTCGGATTGGTGAAATTGGCCAGCACGACCTGGCCCAGCGCCTTGGTCTGGCCGTTGCTGTACTGACCCAAGATGGTGCCGTCGGCGCCAGTGGTGAAGCGCTGCAGCGCGCCCGGCTTGTAGCCATTCTGCTCGATGCGCTTCTCGCTGGTGGCGGTGCCGTACTGGGTGGTGCCGGCGAAATCGATCGTCACCTTCAGCACCGGCTCGGCGCCGGTCGACGGCACCACCGGGATGGAAAAATCGAACTTGCCGTTCATTCCCTCCGTGTTGCCGGTCGACGCCAGGTTCAGCGCGCCGTTGGTGTCGAACTTCAGGGCGCCGATGGGCTTGCCTTCCATCTTGAGCACCTTGGCGATCGCGGCATCGATGTCGCTCGGGGTGGCGCCCGGCACCAGGGCCGCGGCGGCGGCGGCGGCGCTGACTTCGGCCGCGTTGCCCGACGCCGCATATTTCGGATCGGCCGTGCCGGCCTTGGCCGTGATCGCGGCGGCGGCGGCCGTCGCATACGCTCCCGCCGCGGCGGTCACGGTGGCGGGGACTTTCGGCACTGCGTTGTTTGCCGTGGTCCAGGCGGTGTTGGCGTTGACCGACGCGGTGTCGGTCTGGGTCACGCCGACGGCGTCCAGTGCGCCGAGCTCGGTGCCATCCTTCGCCGCATACAGATTCCAGACTTCTGGATTGTCCTTGTCGCGCACGTAATAGGTCGACAGCGTGTGCGCATTGCCCAGCGTGTCATACACGGCCATCGGGACCTGCTTGTTATAGGTCTCCGGATCGCTCGGGTCGAACGGCGACTTGGTCGGCGTGGTGGAGCGCGAGTCGAGCTGCAGCTGGATCAGGCCGGTGGTGGTGACCTTCGGCGGCTGGTCCGAGGTATCGATCCGCAACGGCACCGGGGCGCCGGCGGCAAGCTGGCCGTTGGCGCCGAGACCGTAACCGGTCAGCTTGGCGCCCTGGGCATTGACGATATAGCCCTGTTTGTCGAGCGAGAACTGGCCGTTGCGCGAATACTGCACCACACCGGCCTGCTCGACACGGAAGAAACCGGAACCGTTGATGGCGATGTCGAGCGGATTGTTCGAGGATTCGATATTACCTTGGGTGAATTGCTGGGCGATGCCAGCCACCTTGACGCCGATACCGGCCTGGGTGCCGCCCGCGCCGTTGAGCGCGCTCGCATAGACGTCGGCGAACTGGGTGGTGGACCCTTTGAAACCCACGGTGCTGGCGTTGGCGATATTGTTGCCGATGACGTCAAGCGATTTAGCTGCAGCATTCAAGCCGCTCAAGCCTTGTTGGAAAGACATGGTAGTACTCCTGAATAAGGGTAGAGAGTAAGCGGCTTGGCTTACATGACTTGTTTAATATCGGACAGGGAAACCGCACCCTTGCCCGGCAGGTTCAACTTGACGCCGTCCTTGCCACCGGTGGTCACGCTGGCGACACTGTCGAAGGACAGGGTCTTGGCATCCTTGATGACTTCGCCACCGCGGCTGGCGATCACGCGGAAGGTATAGGCGCCGTCGGGCAGCACGATCGGCTTGCCGTCGGCATCGACCTTGGTGGCGTCCGGCACGCCATCCCAGGCGATCGGAATGATGCCGGCATCCTGTGCGCCCAATTCCAGCGACGCCACGTCCTTGCCGGTCTTGGGGTCGACGACCACGATCTGTACCTTGTCGGCCGGGGTTTCCAGCTCCACACCCAGGATCGCCTGGCTCTTGTGCAGCAGGATGCCCTCGCCCTCGACCAGCACGCCGTTGCCGATCAGCTGGGTCGCCTGCAGCGACTCGGTCGACTGGTAGCTGGTCTTGAGCGATTCCAGGGTGGTGTTCAGTTTGTTCACGCCGGTCACGGTCTGCAGCTGGGCCAGCTGGCTGGTCATCTGCGCGTTGTCCATCGGGCTGAGTGGATCCTGGTTCTTGAGCTGGGTTACCAGCATGGTCATGAACTTGTCGGTATCGGCCTGGACGCTGTCGGTCTCGGTCTTGGCCTTGGCGTTCATGGCCGATTGCAGGTCGGCGATATTCGAGGTCGGGCTCTGGGTGCTGATCGGGCTGGTCATGGTGAGTAGAAGTTTATTGTCCGATGGTCAGGGTCTTGAGCAGCATGGTCTTGGCTGCATTCATGGTTTCGACGTTGGTCTGGTAGGAGCGCGAGGCCGACAGCATGTTCACCATCTCGTCGACCACGTTCACGTTGGGCATCGATACATAGCCCTTGTCGTCGGCCATCGGATGCTTGGGATCGTAGACCTGCTTGAGCGGCGACGGGTCTTCGACCACTTCGCGCACCCGCACGCCGGTGGCGCCCGAGGCGGTTGGCACCGACTCGAACACGACCGCCTTGGCGCGGTAGGCTTCGCCGTTGGGCGACGTGGCGCTGTCGGCGTTGGCCAGGTTGCTGGCGGTGGCGTTCAGGCGCTGGGCCTGGGCGCTCATCGCCGAGCCCGACACATTGAAGATATTAAATAGCGACATAATCAGTCAGCTCCTTATTGGCTCTGCAGCGCCGTCATCAGGCCCTTGAGCTGGCTGTTGATCATCATGACCCCGGCCTCGTAGCGCAGCGCGTTGTCGGCAAACTGGTTGCGCTCGACGTCCATGTCGACGGTATTGCCGTCGACGCTGCCCTGCACCACGCCGCGGTACAGCACCGGCGTGCCATTGGCCAGGGTGTCGCCGGTGGCGGCGCCGCGCGGCATATGGTTATTGCTGGTGGTGTTCATCGCGCCCGCGTTCTTGCCGCCCGCCATCGCGTTCTGCAGGGCGCTGGCGAAGTCGATGTCGCGTGCCTTGTAGTTGGGCGTGTCGGCGTTGGCGATGTTCGACGCCAGCAGTTCCTGGCGCTGCGAGCGCAGGGACAGTGCGGTTTCATTGAAACGCAGGTAGTTGTCGAGATTGCCGATCATGCTGCCTCCGATGGTGGCTTGTTTGGACAGAAGCGATGATACGGACCCTGCCTGCCGGCCAATCGACGGATAAGGAGGTGGAAATCCCCCGCTATTCAATGTTTCGCTACGGAATCATTGGACCTAAGATTGCAGCATTCCCGATGTCCCTTCAACTGGAATCACTATGAAACAGCAATTTGTCGCTTTTTCGCTGCTGGCCCTGCTGGTCGGCGGCGCCCAGGCGCAACAGACGACCGCCGCCGCACGCCAGAAGCCGGAGAGCGTGCGCGCGGTCGCCGAACAGTTCCTGAAGACCCAGAGCGCCGGCCTGCCGGGCCAGGTGACGGTCAAGGTGGGCGGCGTCGACCCACGCCTCTCCCTGCCAGCCTGCCCGGCGCCGGAAGCCTTCCTGCAACCGGGCGCCCGTCCCTGGGGCAAGACCACGGTGGGCGTGCGCTGCAGCGCCCCGGCCTGGTCGCTCTACCTGCAGGCGCAGGTGAGCGTGGTGGCCGACTACGTCGCCGCGGCCGTGCCGCTGGCCCAGGGCCAGCCGCTCGATGCGAGCCAGCTGGTGCTGGTGAAGGCCGACATCGCCGCCATGCCGAACGGCATCATCACCGATGTGGCGCAGGCGATCGGCCGCACCCCGACCATCTCGCTGCCGGCCGGCACCGCGCTGCGCACCGACACCCTGCGCAGCCAGCAGGTGATCAAGCAGGGCCAGGCGGTACGACTGGTATCGCGCGGTTCGAACTTCTCGGTATCGAGCGAAGCCAAGGCGATCAACAACGCCAGCGACGGCCAGGTGGTGCAGGTGCGCACCCAGTCCGGCACCGTCGTCAGCGGCCTGGCGCGCAACGGCGGGATGGTGGAGATAGTGCTGTAAAGAAATTGTGATTTTGACGCGTCTATTTCGTGATTGATCGCTAAAGTTTGTAAAGGCGCAGCCGTTACAACAAGCAGATCCCGGAGCTTGTAGCTTCGAACCGAGAAGGATGATGCTGTGAAAATCAACGATACGCTCAAGGGCAACCCTGGCCTCCAGCCGGCGGCCACGCAGACGAATACCGCGCGTGGCGCCGACAAGGCCGCAACGACGGCGCCGACGACCCAGGCGCAGACCGACAGCGTGCGGCTGTCCTCGCAAGGCCAGGCCATGGCCAATGCGGTGGGCGGCGGCGCGCAGGTGTTCGACGCGAAGAAGGTCGAACGCATCAAGATGGCCATCGCCGATGGCCAGTTCCAAGTCAACTCCGAGAAAGTGGCGGACGGCTTGCTAGAAACCGTACGTGACTTGCTCCATTCAAGACAACGCTAAACCATGACTCCGAGCCCGATCCAGACTATTGCCGCAGAACACCAGCACCTCGATGCCCTCGTGGCATTGATGAAACAGGAACAGCAATCCCTGGTCGCGCTCGACGCCGACGAGCTGTCCAGCCTGACCACGCAGAAGAACGCCCTGCTGGCCAGCCTGTCGAGCCTGTCGCAACAGCGCCACGCGGCGCTGCAGGCAGCCGGATGCGAAGGATCGGAAGCGGGCATGGAGCCATGGCTGTCCGCCAGCGACGATGGCGAAGTGCGGGAACAATGGCAACGCATGCTGCACGTGGCCCGCGAAGCCAAGGAACTCAACCGCGTCAACGGCATGTTGATCAGCAAGCAACTGGCGCACAACCAGGGCGTGCTCAACGCCCTGCGCACCCCGACCAATGCGCCGACCGGCGCGATCTACGGCGCCAGCGGCCAGACTGTTGGGCTGGGGGTGTCGAAGCGGTATGTGGTCGGCTGAAGAGTCACAATAAACATTCCTGCTGGCAAAACATTGGCGGCATAATAATCGCTTATGCTGCGGCAACGAACAGTAAAGCGTCGTTCCCGCGCAGGCGGGAACCTAAGCTTGCCGGCGTCCTGGTAACGCAAAAACTTAGGTTCCCGCCTGCGCGGGAACGACGTGCTGCCGCTAACTGTGAAAATTCTTTTGCTATCTGAGCGGCCCGATCCATAGGCTGTTTCCCATGCTCGCCACCCAGCAGATCTTCCTGATCGCCGCCCTGCTCTGCTTTCTCGTCTTCCTGGCCCTGCTGGCGGCCGGATCGGAGAACGTGCGGGGCATGCGCGCGATGCTGGCGTCCACCGTGCTGGGCCTGGCCGGCAACCTGCTGTACGCCTTCGGCCGTGAACTGCCGCCGCTGCTGGCCTATGAAGTGGCGAATATGGCCTATGCCGGCGCCGGCGCGGCGCTGGCGGCCGGCTACCGCCAGCTGGCCGGCCTGCCGGCCCGCATCAAGCCATTGGCCCTGCTGGTCGGCGCCGTCGGCCTGCTGATCGCGCTATTCCATTACCGTATCGATTCCTTCGCCGCGCGCAGCGCCGTGGCGTCGCTGTTCCAGGCCGCCGTCTGCGCCGACATCGCGCGCAGCGTGCTGGTGCGCCGCGGCGCCAGCCTGGCGCAGCCCTTGGGCGGACCGCCGGCGCGGCAGGCGCCGGCCACCCTCGACAAGGTGCAGCGCTTCGTGCTGCTCATGTGCGGCCTGATTGTAACGGGCCACGCGGTGCGCATGGCCTGGCTGCTGCTGGCGACCGAACCGCCCGGCTCGCTGCTGCAGCCGAGCATCGCCAGCCTGGCGATCCTGACCGCCGCCGCGCTGGCGCTGCCGGCCCTGACCCTCGGCGGCCTGTTGACCATGCACCGCTACATCCTGCACCAGGCCGAGTACATCGCCAACCACGACCACCTGACCGGCGCCTGGTCGCGCAAGGCCTTCTTCGACATCGCCGAGCGCGAGCTGGCGCGCAGCCGGCGCAACGGCCAGCCGCTGGCCCTGATGCTGATCGACCTCGACCATTTCAAGGCGATCAACGACAGCGGCGGCCACGAAGCCGGCGACGTCGCCCTGCAACTGGTGGCCGAACGCGCCCGCGCCTCGCTGCGCGCGGTCGACTGCATGGCGCGCCTGGGCGGCGACGAGTTCGCGGTGCTGCTGCCGGACACCACCCTGGCCCAGGCCTGCACGGTCGGCGACAAGCTGCAGGCCGAGCTGCGCCAGCTGGCCGCCGCCCTGCAGCGCCATGCCGGACAACCGCCGCTGACCCTGAGCATCGGCGTGACGGCGACCCAGGCCGACGAGCCGTTCAAGGCGACCCTGGCGCGCGCCGACGCCGCGCTGTACGCCGCCAAGTCGGCCGGCCGCGACAAGGTGATCGCACTGGCGCCGCAGCTGCAGCCGGTGCGCCCGCGCCAGGCTGGCTGATTCAGCCGCCCAGGCGGACCAGCTCGTCCTCCAGCGCATCGAGGAACACCTTGACCCGTTCCGGCACGTAGCGCCGGGTCGGCGTCACGGCCCACACCGACAGCTCTTCCATCGCCGCATCCTCCAGTTCGACGCGCACCAGGCTGCCCGCACGCAGGTGTTCATGCACATCCCAGAAGGTCAACATCGCCAGGCCCAGCCCCTGCACGGCGGCGGTGCGCGCGGCATCGACGCTGCTGGTGAGCACGCGGGCATCGACCCGCCTGCGCTGCAGGCTTGCACCCACCACGAAGGGCCAGCGCGCCACCGCGTGCAGGCCGATGCACTGGTGGCGTTCGAGATCGGCCAGGGTGGCGGGCGTGCCGTGCGCGCGCAGGTAGCGCGGCGCCGCGCACAGCAGGCGCGGATTGGCGGCCAGGCGCCGCGCCACCAGTTCCGAATCGCCCAGGGTGGCCACCCGCAGCGCCAGGTCGAGGCCCTGGCCGACGATGTCCTGCACCCGGTCGGACAGGTCGAGGTCGACGCGTAGGTCGGGATGGCGCTCGAGCAGGGACGGCAGCAGCGGCAGCACGATGGCCTGGCCGAACACGCTGGGCGCCGTCAGGCGCAGCAGGCCAGAGGCGCGGGCCCCGCTGGGCCGCAGCGCGCCGCGCGCGCTTTCCTCGGCCTCGGCCAGGGTGGCCGCATACGGCGCAAAGGCCTCGCCCTCGGCGGTCAGCGCCAGCGACCGCGTGGTGCGGTGAAACAGCCGCACGCCAAGCTCGGCTTCGAGCGCGGCGATACGGCGCGAGGCCTGCATCGGCCCGATATCGAGCCGGCGCGCGGCCGCCGACAGGGTGCCGCCGGCCGCCACCGCAAGAAAGATGCGCACATCCGAAATCTGCATGTTTATAACCAAATACGTTAAAGCGGTTGCACGCCAGCCCGTCTTTATCGTCCACCGGCCCTCACTTACCATGGCTTCATCGTCGCCCAGCGACATCAACCGAGCGAGGACCGGCATGAACGATTCCCTGAACCAGATTTTATCCGCAACCGATATAAAAGGCGCCAAGCTGCGCAACCGGCTGGCGGTGGCGCCGATGACCCGCGTTTCCGCGACGCCGGAAGGCGCCCCGACCCAGGCCATGCATGACTACTATCTGCGCTTCGCCCGCGGCGGCTTCGGCCTCGTGATCACCGAAGGCCTGTACACCGACGGGGCGTTTTCGCAGGGCTACCTGAACCAGCCCGGCCTGGCCGACGACGAACAGGCGCGCGGCTGGGCGCCGATCACGGCGGCGCTGCACGAACAGGGCGCCCTCGCCTTCGCCCAGCTGATGCATGCCGGCGCGCTAAGCCAGGGCAATCACTTCCGCAGCCACGGCGTGGCGCCGTCGGCCGTCCAGCCGAAGGGCCAGCAGATGACCTTTTACTATGGCAAGGGCGAGTATGCCGTGCCTCACGAGATCGGCGAGGAAGAGATCGCGCAGGTCGTGCAGGGCTTCGTCGACAGCGCCGTGCGCGCGGTAGGCATTGCCGGCTTCGACGGCATCGAGATCCACGGCGCCAACGGATATCTGCTGGACCAGTTCCTGACCGCGCACACCAATCTGCGCGCCGACCGCTGGGGCGGGCCGGTCGAGCAACGTGTCAGCCTGCTGGTCGAGGTGCTGACGGCGGTCAAGGCGGCCGTGGGCGAACAAGTGCCGGTCGGCATCCGGATCTCGCAAGGCAAGGTGAACGATTTCACCAATAAATGGCCCAGCGGCGAGCATGACGCGCAGGCGATCTTCGGCGCACTGGCGCGGGCCGGCGCTGACTTCATCCACGTTACCGAGTTCGAGGCATGGCAACCGGCCTTCACCGATGGCGGCGACAGCCTGGTCGCGCTGGCGCGCAAGCATGCACCGGGCGTGTCCATCATCGCCAATGGCGGCTTGCATGACGCGCGACGCGCCAGCCAAGTGCGCGCCGCCGGCGCCGATGTGCTGGCGCTGGGGCGCGGCGCCCTGGCCAACCCCGATATGCCGGAGTTATGGCAGCGTGGACTGGCGCCGCGCGTCTTCGACAGCGGCATCCTGGGACCGATCGCCGACATCAAGGAAAGTGAGCTGGCATTGGCTGCGACCGATTGAACGGAAAGTCCTACGCGCGGGCGCTCTGCCCTCCTATTGGGAACGATGGCCAGTGGACCCAGATGATTATTTTCTCAGCTGTGCCAAGGAGAGCATCATGGAAGATAAGAAACCGAAGGACACCCAGCAAGACAATCCGGACCAGGGCCTGCGCCAGAGCCGCGCCGATTCCTATGCGGGCTTCGTGACCGACGACCAGGACGGCACGTCGAGCATCGGCTCGGGCAACCAGCAGTCCGGCGTCAACAGCAACTTCGCCAAGGCCTCGCCTGAAAGCAATGTCGGCCCGGCGGGCGCGGCGCAGAGCAGCCATGGCAATGCGTCGGGGCCGATTCCCGGCGGCGTGCTGGGCAAGGCGGAAGATGGGCAGAACAGCCAGTCGGCGATCGGCGGGGCGGCAACCGGCGGCTCGCCCGGCACCCATTTTGACCGCGCGGCGCAGGATTACGTGGGGCGGACCAGCGATGACAAGATCAGCGAGCGGCTGGCGGATGGGGCCGAGAGTTCGGGGTCACCGGGGGATGGGCTAAGGTAGGGGCGGTAGGCTCAATCGCTGCCTCTGCACGTCGTTCCCGCGCAGGCGGGAACCTAAGCTTGCTCGCGCTGAGGAAGTATTTGAACAGCTCCACTGCGCAACGGACTTAGGTTCCCGCCTTCGCGCACTGCTGTCCGGGATAATTTGAGGGGAAATTGCTGGAAGGGTTGCAGGGACTGGTTTACCGGCGTATAC
>NZ_VPFD01000069.1 GCF_008014745.1 Massilia arenae | reverse complement strand
CAGGTCGTCAACAACTTCGCTAATAGATTGGTGACGATACAGCGCCAGGGCTACGACCAGCCACACGACTTGCTCGGCCGGCAGGCGGCGCTGCCGAATACTCGCCTTTCCTGTGTAAGCAACCGCCTGCTCAATCCACTCATAGGGCAAGTGCTGCCCCAGACGCGCCCAGTCCGGGGCTTCCTGGGCTTGTACAAGAAAATGGAGCGCGTCATCAAACATGGTGACGCAGGTTAACAGCCTCAGCTACCGTTTACAACACCTGAAAAGAAAAATGCCGCTCAGTCTTAACTGAACGGCATTA
>NZ_VPFD01000068.1 GCF_008014745.1 Massilia arenae | reverse complement strand
ACGGTAGGATTCGTGACTGGGGTGAAGTCGTAACAAGGTAGCCGTATCGGAAGGTGCGGCTGGATCACCTCCTTTCTAGAGTAGCACCGGGATCTAACGATCCATCATCAAGCGTCCACGCTTATCGACTGTTGAATGTAAAGAACAGTTTTATCGGGGCTGTAGCTCAGCTGGTTAGAGCACCGTGTTGATAACGCGGGGGTCGTTGGTTCGAGTCCAACCAGCCCTACCAAGTTATTGGCATACCCTAATGGGGGATTAGCTCAGCTGGGAGAGCACCTGCTTTGCAAGCAGGGGGTCGTCGGTTCGATCCCGTCATCCTCCACCATAAAGTTCAAACGTAAGTCGCCAATAATTGATTGGTGAGATTTAGGTTTGGTCTTTTCGAGATCACTGTTTTTTCGTTCTTTAACAATCTGGAAGAAGTAAAGTTTTTTTAAGCGTGTAGCGCATATCGGAAACGAGATGTGATGCACACTTAGGGTAGTAGTAATTTGTATCAAGCAAACATAGTTGTACTCT
>NZ_VPFD01000067.1 GCF_008014745.1 Massilia arenae | reverse complement strand
AACAGTTTTATCGGGGCTGTAGCTCAGCTGGTTAGAGCACCGTGTTGATAACGCGGGGGTCGTTGGTTCGAGTCCAACCAGCCCTACCAATCAGCACTAGCGTTACCCAATGGGGGATTAGCTCAGCTGGGAGAGCACCTGCTTTGCAAGCAGGGGGTCGTCGGTTCGATCCCGTCATCCTCCACCATAAAGTTCAAACGTAAGTCGCCAATAATTGATTGGTGAGATTTAGGTTTGATCTTTTCGAGATCACTGTTTTTTCGTTCTTTAACAATCTGGAAGAAGTAAAGTTTTATCAGCGTGTGCGACAGCACATGTTGAGGGTAGT
>NZ_VPFD01000066.1 GCF_008014745.1 Massilia arenae | reverse complement strand
GATCGCAAGCAGTACCTGTTTAAGGGCTTGAGCCTGTTTGCACTGGACGGGACGACCTTGAAGACCGCCGATACCCCAGAGCACCGTGAACATTTCGGTGAACAGGTTTATTCCAGCGGTCGAATTTCCAGCTATCCGCAAGTGCGTGGCGTGACCTTGACTGCGGTGCCAACCCACTTGATCCGTGATGCGAAGTTCGGCCCTTACGGCATCAACGAGATGCTCTACGCAAAAGAGCTGCTCGCGTCGATTCCAGACGACTCCCTGACCGCATTCGACAAAGGTTTTCTGTCGGCAGAGATTCTGTGTGGCTTGACCAATAATGGAACGAACCGCCACTTCATCATCCCAGCCAAGGCCAACACCAAATGGGAAGTAGTCGGCGGCACACCTGACGATGCGGTTATCGAGATGCGCGTGTCGCCCCA
>NZ_VPFD01000065.1 GCF_008014745.1 Massilia arenae | reverse complement strand
TCGCCCAGTCCAAAGCCCTTGATACAGGCTGGATTGACCACGCTGACATTGAAGCCCTCAGCGTGGAGCGTCGTGGCGATCGCCTCGTAGTAGACGCCGGTCGCCTCCATGCAGATGTGCAGCGTCGACAGCGACGCTTTGGAGTCGCGTAACCACGTCACCAAGGCCCGGTGGCCTGCAGAGGTGTTATCGAACACCTTTGCCTTCAACTTCCCATTGATCAGCAAAGCCAGGTCCAGCTTCTTCTTGCTGACATCAATTCCCAGCACATCGTTACGTGTCGTATTCATTTTTGGCCTCTCTCGTATGCGGGCTCCACGCTGTGTGCGATGGCCCAAGATACCGTCCGGACTAACAAAATGAAACGGTCGGAGGCACCTATCTGACCCACGTGCTCAGCGGCACTCGAGTCGTTCGGCATCACTCCGCCCGACCGCTTCGTCGCCATCATAGACCAGCTCCGCTGCGGTACCTTCAATATACGAGAGTC
>NZ_VPFD01000064.1 GCF_008014745.1 Massilia arenae | reverse complement strand
CACGTCGAGTACGAGACCGAAAACCGTCACTACGCGCACGTTGACTGCCCAGGCCACGCCGACTACATCAAGAACATGATTACCGGTGCTGCGCAGATGGACGGCGCGATCCTGGTGTGCTCGGCCGCTGACGGCCCAATGCCACAGACCCGCGAGCACATCCTGCTGGCGCGTCAGGTTGGCGTTCCATACATCATCGTGTTCCTGAACAAGTGCGACCTGGTCGACGACGCAGAACTGCTGGAACTGGTCGAAATGGAAGTCCGTGAGCTCCTGTCGAAATACGAGTTCCCAGGCGACGACGTGCCAATCATCAAGGGTTCGGCACGTATGGCCCTCGAAGGCAAGCCGGGCGAAATGGGCGAAGAGTGCATCGCCCGCCTGGCTGAAGCCCTGGACACCTACATCCCAACGCCAGAGCGCGCTGTGGACGGCGCCTTCCTGATGCCAGTCGAAGACGTGTTCTCGATCTCGGGTCGTGGCACCGTGGTGACCGGTCGTGTCGAGCGCGGCGTTGTCAAAGTCGGCGAAGAGATCGAAATCATCGGTATCGTCGATACCGTCAAGACCACCTGCACCGGCGTGGAAATGTTCCGCAAGCTGCTGGACCAGGGTCAAGCTGGCGACAACGTCGGCCTGCTGCTGCGCGGTACCAAGCGTGAAGACGTGCAACGTGGTCAAGTCCTGGCAAAGCCAGGTTCGATCAAGCCGCACAACCACTTCACCGGTGAGATCTACGTCCTGTCGAAAGACGAAGGCGGCCGTCACACCCCGTTCTTCAACAACTATCGTCCTCAGTTCTACTTCCGTACGACTGACGTGACCGGTTCGATCGAACTGCCAGCAGACAAAGAAATGGTCATGCCAGGCGATAACGTCTCGATCACCGTCAAGCTGATCGCTCCGATCGCGATGGAAGAAGGTCTGCGCTTCGCAATCCGCGAAGG
>NZ_VPFD01000063.1 GCF_008014745.1 Massilia arenae | reverse complement strand
TGAATCGCCCCGGCTTTCGTGGAGGCCGGTTAGTGTGAGTCAGGCCGGGATGGCTTGACCGCTCAGTTGCTTGTAATAGTTTGCCTCAGCTTCCGCCGGCGGTATATAGCCGAGTGGTTCGAGCAAGCGGTGGTGGTTAAACCAGGACACCCATTCCAGGGTAGCCAGTTCAACGGCCTCACGCGTCTTCCAGGGAGCGCGGCGGTGGATCAACTCAGCCTTGTAGAGCCCGTTGATGGTCTCGGCCAGGGCGTTGTCGTAGCTGTCGCCCTTGCTGCCCACAGATGGCTCAATGCCGGCTGCTGCCAATCGCTCACTGTACTTGATCGACACGTATTGCGAGCCCCTATCGCTGTGATGGACCAATGCGTTTCGTTCCGGCTGGCGGGCGTACAGTGCTTGCTCCAGGGCGTCGAGCACGAAGTCGGTCCGCATCGAGCTGCTGACACGCCAGCCGACGATTCGGCGAGCAAAAACATCGATGACGAAAGCCACGTAGACGAAGCCCTGCCAAGTCGAGACGTAAGTGAAATCGCTGACCCACAGCTGGTTTGGCCGCTGCGCCTTGAACTGTCGGTTGACCCGATCAAGAGGGCATGGCGCCTTCGCATCGGCAACCGTGGTGCGCACGACTTTGCCGCGCATGACGCCTCGCAGGCCGGCCTTGCGCATCAGGCGCTCCACGGTACAGCGGGCTACGTCGGTCCCCTCACGGCGCAGCTGGCGCCACACTTTGTCAGCCCCATAGACCTGCATGTTCGCTTGCCAGACCCGTTCGATGTCGACGCTCAGCACGTCGTCGCGCTGGACACGTGCGCATCGCAACGCCGGGTTACGCTGTTGCGCCGCGTAACGCCAGTAGCCCGACGGCGCGACCTGCATCACCTTGCAGATCGGCTCGACACCGTAGGCATGGCGGTGCTGGTCGATGAATGCCCTCACGGCTTGAAGTGGCGGCCGAGCTCCGCCTGGGCGAAAAACGCACTCGCCAGACGCAAGATCTCATTTGCCTTGCGCAGCTCGCGCACTTCTCGCTCCAGCGCCTTGATGCGCTCCTCTTCGGCAGTGGTCGTCCCTGGGCGCTGGCCGGTATCACGCTCTTGCTGGCGTACCCAGCGGCGCAGCGTTTCAGGTGTGCAGCCGATCTTGGCAGCGATCGACGTGATCGCTGCCCACTGCGATTCGTACTCGCTGGCTGCTTCGCTGACCATGCGCACAGCGCGCTCAATGACTTCGGGGGAATACTTGGGTTGCTTCTTCATGGCTCCATTTTCTCAAAGAATGGAGCCTCTACAAAACCCGGGGCGATTCA
>NZ_VPFD01000062.1 GCF_008014745.1 Massilia arenae | reverse complement strand
CAAAACGCCCGTCCTCGCGCTCAAGGAATGGCAACAGAAGCGACCTGAGTTATTCGTTAAACGCGTTTATGATCAAACGGGACTCGACACTTATCCTACAGCAGGCGCACGCAGTCGATCTCGTTCGGCTTCGCCTATCAGTCCCAAGTTAAACAGGTGTTCTACCAACGCGGTATATCCAAGATCCAGCATCTCTGCCTGTTTCTTGACTGCTTCGACGCTTGTATCTGAAAAACTGCGCTTCACCGCAGTACGCGAAGCCAGGAACATGGCGGCAAAAGCATTCGCACGTTTCTCGACACGTGCAGTGGTCCATGCCCCACTGACGTGAGAAAGTTTACGTGCTCTGGTCCGATCGAAAAGAATATGGCAAAACTCATGTGCCATTGTAAATTTTCGACCTTGCGCAGTTTTATTGAAGCTGCTTGAAGTATTCACCAAAATAGCTGGAGAAAAGTTTGCGCCTGCAATTGCAACTCCCCGAATGGAATCCGTATCCAGCTCGATCTCTTCCACGTCCACGCCAAGTTTTCTCAATTGACTTTTGACGTTGACCGAAGAATTGGCATTCGAAATATTCAAATCTTCCCTTGCGTATTCCGCCAGCTCATACCCTTCCTCGTAGGGTGCGATCGCGAAGTTCAACGGCCGGTCGTCCACCAATCGCTGCAAGGCCACCGATTCCGTACCCGACTGATGCTTTTTCAGGAATTTCAACAACAACACCGCGTCTCGTTCGCTGATCGAGGGAGCCAGCCCCCCGAACATCAGCACTGCGGCATCCAGCGACGCAACGGCAGGAATACCGCTCACCATCGCGCTGCGTTCTTCCCATGCGACCGCATCGGCAGCCGCAGACAGCAACGCTTGCAGTCGACCGTGAAGATATCTGGATTCCAGTTCCTTCAATGGAGTTTGTTTGAGTTTGCGAAAGCGCTTCTTCAGATCTTCCACGACATGCTGGTCGTCGACATTTGTTACCGGAGCTGACCTGATTCCATGAACAAGAAAAGCCCACAAAGGTTGAACCACCGCCTCGACCGCCAATGTCGCAAACCCCGGAGAAAGCACAAGCGACAATCCGTCCGGGGCGAAGGTAGGCTGGCGCCCACTCCAGGAAACTTCTATCTCGTCGCCGAGTCTTCTGAAACAAATATCGGGATATAAGGCGCTTGCATCGGCGGCACGTAGTGCATGCCTGCACCACCATTGGCGAATTATCCGATATTGGTCTCTTTCGTCTTCATCCGACGACCCGATAGTACGCCCCAACGCTGCGAACGATGCAATTGCAGCTGGAGCACCGGATTTGTCTTCCCAAGAATACACTTCCTCGTGGAAGAGCCAGGTCCAATTCGTAATGAGCCAATCAAAGATCGGATACAGATACCAGGATGTATGACTACGTGTCGAGTCCCGTTTGATCATAAACGCGTTTAACGAATAACTCAGGTCGCTTCTGTTGCCATTCCTTGAGCGCGAGGACGGGCGTTTTG
>NZ_VPFD01000061.1 GCF_008014745.1 Massilia arenae | reverse complement strand
GCGCTAGGCTAAGCCCACATCTGTGCAAGCTTCCAGCCTTGCGTTATGCTTCCGAAGCGTTCGAGTCCGTGCCGCATCGTGATGGGGCCTGCCCTGGCCTCTCTCGCGTAGCCCGTCCAACCTCCGAGACGGGCAATGATCCACGTTGCCCAAGCCAAGCTGCGGGCAACGTAAGGATTCTTCAGTCTTTCAGTCCGCCCTTCGAGCTTTCCTTGCAATTTCCCTAGGACTGTAATCTCGTCTTCGTCGAAGGCGTCGCTTGCAGATTGGCTCGTGTTGCCGTCGCGCGCGTTCACCAGTTGCAGCGTTTTTGCTGCTACCAATGTGGCGATAGCTGCCAGTTTCAAGAGCTCGTCTGCTTGCTCGATCTGGCTCGATTCGATATCGAGTCCTTGGCGCTTGAGGATACGGAATAGTTGTTCTATGTTCCAGCGTTGCTGATACCACTCTACGATCTGGAGCGATTGCTCGATCATCTCCACGTCGTGAGTTGTCAGCAGCACCCAGTGGACTGCTGCCTCTCCAGGCAGTACGGTGTCTGGCGATTCACGTAACTCCACGACGGATAAAACGATGTTCGGCTGCTTGGCCTTGCAGCCTTTGGGACACCGGATACTTACCGTTCCATACCGGACTTCCATGTGGGCGCAGTGAGCAGATCGCGCGCCGCTACGAGCGCCGTCGGTGCTTCGATATGCTTTGCCTGCGCTCCGAGCTGGCACTTCCAACTTCATGCAGGCCGCTGCTGGCTGCGCAGCCAACCAGCCGAATAACGTGCCTCCGCCTTCGAGTTCACGATCGTGACGCGCTCGGGTAATGAGGTGGGTGCGTTTGTTTGGGATGCGATCCCACTCCTCGTAGATGTCGCTCTCGCGATCTGCCACTACTGTCACCGAAGCGGCTCGATACAAACGCTTTTCTGCAGCCTTTGCTCCGTCGAGCCAGCGCATCGACTCTTTTTCTTCGATGGGCCTGCGCTCCCGCGGCCGCTCCGTCGTTATCTCCCGGACCCAGGCGGCTTGATGAGCAAGGCCTAGGCAAGCGTGACTTTCGGCATCGATTACCAACACCGGATGAATGAACAATCCACATCCCTTGTTGTTGCTGATACCGCCCAGCCCGCTAGTGCGTCGGGCGTGAGGGGTGTAGTCGAGCTCGCTGGTGTCTTGAATTGCCAGCACATGACGGCCTGCTACGACTTGTGCCGTACGCTCAGTGCCGTGACGAATAATCTCTTGCGGCGTCACGTTCGGATGCTCCAATAGACGATGAAAACGCCTTTGGGTCGCACGATCATCGCTTAAACGGCGTAAGCAGACCGTGCCCCTTTCTGACATTCGACTATGGAGAAGTATTCCAGTTCTGCAGAGACGTTCGTCCCCAAATTCGCCGATGCAATGCTCATCCCTGAGCAGTTCGAGAGAAGCCATGGCGACCTCCATTGAGTCCACACTTCAATGATTCAGCATACGCCAAATAAATGTTGAAGATGTAGGCTCAGCGTAGCGC
>NZ_VPFD01000060.1 GCF_008014745.1 Massilia arenae | reverse complement strand
CTGAACCCAACAATCAATTCGCCCAGCATAGCTTTTGCACGGAACAAAGGCCAGCTACGGCGAGGAACATGATCGCACGATACTGAACAGCTATCTGACTGGCGCCAACATTGCCATCAATGGTGGGCAGCATATGTATTGAGGGTTGCTGCTGGCTAGCCGCGGTTCAGGCCGAGGCCGTCGGCGGCGTGAGCGCATCGAGGGTGGTGCTGTGCAGCTGGATTTTCTCGATGGCCAGCACGATCGGCGTCGGCTGGCCGCTGGCGACGGCGCCGGCCAGGGACAGCAGGCCGCCAACGAGGCCGGTGACTTCGCCGATCACGCCGATGCGCCGGATCTTCTCGGCGGCCGCGGCGGTGAGGGCGACGAGCCTGCTTTGCGGCTGGCCCAGGCCCTGGATGACGAAGGCAGCGGCGTCGGCATATAAAGTATTGGCGCGCTGGCGCAAGACCATTTCATCGTCCAGCAGGCGGCGCATGGCGTCCTGCACCTGGACGGGGACGCCGCGGCCATCGTAGCTGCGAATCTCGCGCAGGATGCGTTCGTGCAGGCGGTCGGCGATCGTCGACAGGCCATCGGCCAGTTCGACCACCTGCTGCATGCTGGACAGGCCGCCGCTGCCGACACCGTGGGCAGTTTTGGCGGCGTCGGCGCCGGGATTGGCGGGGGCCGCGGCCTGGACGCTGGCGGCAGGGGCGGCCTGGGCTGGAGTAGCGCTGTCCTGCGCTGCGCCCGCACCCGGCGGGTTGGTCTTGTCGTGTGATGACTCCTGCATGACGTCCTCCTCAATCGCCGTTCAGCCCGCCGCGGATCATGCGCAGGTCGCGCGCATAGTTGGCGAGCATGCGCCGCGTCTCGTCGCCCGTCAGCTTGTTCATGTTCTCGCGCATCTTCTGGTGGCCGAGCGCCACCTTGGTGAGTCCCTGCAGCGCCAGCTCATAGCGGCGGTCGATCAGCTTGTACTCGGTCGACTTGTTCAGGTAGTGCACCTTGGCCAGGGTGACGAGCATGCGATCGGTGTTACGGTTCGAAAACGGAAGCTCCACATCGAAGATGCCGAGCACGGTCTTCTTTTCATTCTCGTTGGTCTTGTAGTAGAGGCGAGTGAGCGAGATCATGGCATCGAGCAGCACCTGCACATCCGCATCGCCGTCGCGCACCATGGTCTCGACGCTGCGGTTCTGGTAACCCGAGGCGATCACGCGCGTGAGCAGCCGGGTCATCCCCGTATACGCCGCCACATGCCGCTGCTGCAACCCCGATTCCGCATTCGCCTTCAGCCCATTGCCCAAATCATCGATGCGCTCAGACAAATCGTAGCGACCTTCGCTCGCGAGCAGGCTGAGCGTTTGCATATACAGGACCAGCGTCTTCTGGATGGCGACAAAGTCGTCATACACGGCGCGCCGCCGCACATCGTTCTCGCGCGCGATGCGCTCGGCCTGCGGCGACAGATAGGGCTGCTCGCGCTCGTAGGTGTCGCGATACCTCCGCGACAATTCCGCATACCCACCCAACTTGGCCGAGGCATCCGCGAACTCGCGCACCTCCTGCAAACTGACCGACCCATTGGAAGCGCAGCCACCGAGCAGCACACCAAACCCCACCACCAGCCCCACCGCAAGTCGACGCAGCATCGCGACCCTCCCGCCCGCCAGCCCCAAAACCCCATTCTTCCAGCCCCGCACCGCCCCACCTTGCCAATTATCAATTCCCCCTCGTAATTCGCCCGACACCACACACAATTAGGGTCAGAGTCGAATTAAATGACAACTTTCAAAGTTATCAAATAATTCAACTCTGACCCTAGTTGTTGAGTAAGTTACTGATGGAATACCTGCCTCAATACGTTTCCACCGCTAATTCGAATCATGGCCATTGGCCAATAAATCGACTCTCGTATATTGAAGGTACCGCAGCGGAGCTGGTCTATGATGGCGACGAAGCGGTCGGGCGGAGTGATGCCGAACGACTCGAGTG
>NZ_VPFD01000006.1 GCF_008014745.1 Massilia arenae | reverse complement strand
GGTCGATTATCGTTTTCTAGTCTACATTAGAAGTCGACTCAAAGCTGCCTTCCGCCTTCTTGGCTGCCGAAAGAATTGCCGTCAATGCTGCGATATTTAGCTTTGTGCTAGCATCGCGACAGTCTGCTTTTGGCCGATAGCAGACCTTGATATGCAGTTTACTTCATCAAGGAAAAATAACGATCGAGGTCTTCGTTAGCGCTTGGTGCCGCACCGCCTGATGTCGTGTGGGTAACATTGAGTCTTCTACCTCGACCAGAGTGCTACTCGTGATAGCTCACACTCCCGCTACCCACCCGACTCGTGCTCCGCTCCCCCGGATTCCCATACACCTCGACATCTCCACTGCCACTGAGCGACACCTTCACCTTGCCGCGCGCCTGCACCGCGCTGTCGCCCGAGCCGCTTTGGCTCACTGTGACTTCCTCGGCGCGCAAGTGCTCGGCATCGAGGTGCCCCGAGCCGGTAGTGGTGGCGTCGAGCTCGCGCGCCGTGCCAACCACCGTGATGCGTCCCGATCCCATCAGGCGCGTCTCCACCCGGTCCATCGCGGCGCCGCCGTTCACGTCCAGGTCGCCGCTGCCGGTCAGGCTCGCCTTGGCGGTGCGGAAACGCCCGTTGAAGCGCACGCTGCCCGAGCCGTTGAGCTGGACGGCGATCTCGTCGCCCGAGAAGCCGTTGATGCTGCTGTCGCCGCTGCCGTCGATCCGCACCGAGCTCAGGGCCGGCAAGGTCAGGTCGACCACCAGCGGTTCGCGGTGGCGCAGAACCATGCCGCGGATGCCGATGCGCAGCACATTACCGTCGCCCTGGACTTCGACATTACCCAGCATGCGCTGTTCGCCGCTGACCTGCAGCGACGGTGTGGCGCCATAGCGCAGGTTCAGGTCGATCGGGCCGTCGAGCTCGACGACGTCGACGCCGGCCGGCACGGTGCGCCGGTCCTGCGCTACTTCGCGCCGCTCGGCGGCGGTGCTCACGCCCGTGGCGCGCAGCATGCTGTAGCTCAGCGCCACCAGCACCGCGGCCAGCAGCAGCAGGGCGAATCCGATTCTCATCAAGGCGCGCATGGTGTCCTCATCCCTTCAGCAGCGACAGGTTCATGTTCACGTAGCGGCGGATGCCCATCAGCGTGTATTTGGTGAGCACGATCGACAGCAAGAACAGTGCGATGCCGCCCAGGATCAGCGCGCAGCCGAAGGCCACCTGCGTGGTGCGCGAGCCGGGATCCAGCTCGGTCGTGATCTGGATCTTGCGTTCGGCAACTGCCTCGGCCCCGCGCATGAAGCGCGAGTTGCGGTCGTCGCGCTCGGTGCGGGCGTCGGGGTTATCTTCGTTGGCGCTCGGCGCCGGTTCGTCGAACACGTGAATGCCGTTGGCGCCGATCGTGACCCGGGTCTGCGACTCGACCGTTTCGCCGTCGTCGCTGATCACCATGCGGGTCAGCGGGGCGCTCAGGATCAACTCGTTCGAGCCGGCCAGCCCGCTCGCGGTCACGGCGATGCCCGAGACATAGACGCCGAAGGCGGACAGGTACAGCGACATCAGCAGCGATGCGAACACCGCGGCCGGGATCAGCATGAACAGATTGAAAATCAACAGGCCGATGCCCGAGACGATCGTACGCGCGATATTGCCTGACGGCTTCTTGTCCTTGTTGGTGTCCTTGAGGTCGGCCAGGTGGGCGCTGGTGCGCAGGGTCACCGCGACCTGGCGCGGATCGCCGAGCTCGGCGGCCACCTCGTGTTCCGGCCGGCCGGCGGTGCTGCCGTCGACGAAGCGCTGCTCGTACCAGGCCAGGGTCCTGGCCTGGGTTTCCGGCGGCAGGCCCATCAGGGCCCGCTTGAGCGCGTCGAGGTATTCCAGCTTGCCCATGTGCTTGCGGCTCTCCGTCTAGTGATGGCCGAGGGCCGGGATGGAGCCGATCGCCATGACGGTCGCATGCGCCGAGCCGCCGATCAGTTCGGGCTTGACCAGCACCAGGGTGCTCAGCGCCACGATGGCAAGAATGGCAACGGCGTGCAGGCCGAGACGGGGTTTCATAGTCAGTTCCATAAGACGGGTTTTGATGCTGCTACCTTACGGAATCGCCGGAAGCGGCGCCATCGGCGTGCGACAGGCTGCGCTTTTCGCGGGGCAGGGCGCCGTAGGCGCGGATGGCCGTCGCCGCCGCCTGGCCGCTGCGCACCGCCGTTTCCAGGGTGGCCGGGTAGTCGCTGGCCGTGTAGTCGCCGGCCAGCGCCAGACCGGGCAGGGTGGTGATGTTGCCGGGGCGCACTAATCCTGGTGTGCAGCTGAAGGTCGCGCGTTTCTCTGTGATCAGCTGGGTCCAGGCCGGCGTGGCCAGTTCGGGTCGTCTGAAATCCTCGGCCAGCTGGGACGCGATGGCGGCCGCCAGCTGTTCGCGTGGCAGGCTCGCGGCCTCGGCGGCGGCGCTCACCACCACCGCCAGCAGGCCCTCCTGGGCCGAGTCCAGCTGGGCGCGGTCGAACACGAACTGGCCCCAGCGGTTCGTCGCGGGGTCGTCCAGCAGGGCGTAGAACGGCAGCGCCAGGCGGGTGCCGGGCGCGTACTGCAGATAGCAGGTGGCGATCGGCTCGTGGGTGAAGGCGTCCAGCTGGCCGGCCACCTCCGCAGCTTCCGGTAAGCCCGCTAGCAGCGCGGCGCTCACCGGCGCCGGGGTGGCCAGCACCACCGCGTCGAAGCGTTCGGCCGGAGCATCGCCGCCGGAGTCCACCAGCCAGCCGTCGCCATCGCGCTTGATGCCCGCGACCTTGACGCCCAGGCGCACAGAATGACCTCGACCCTGGCGCTCGAGCCAGGCGCCGGCCGGTTCCGGGAACAGCGCCCCCATCGGCAGGCGTGGCAGCAGCATGTCGGAGGCGGCGCGCCGGCGGGCGCCCAGGCTGTCGCGCAGCACGGCCAGGAACACATTGGCCGAGGCCCGTTCAGGCGGCGTGTTCAGGGCCGCGATGCATAGCGGGCGCCACATCAGCCGTGCCAGGCGCTCGGTCTGGTCGAAGCGCTCCAGCAGCTCGAGCACCGTGCAGTCATTGTCCAGCTGCCAGCCCATCCAGCGCCCGGCGCTGTTGAAGCGGGCCAGCGCCAGCTTGTCGGCGCGGTCCAGGCCGTTCGCGCGCAGCAGGGCGAACGCCAGGTGCAGCGGCGCCGGCAGGCGCGGCGCGGCGAAGTCCATGCCGTCGCCGCCCTCGGGATAGCGCATCTGCACCGGCAGGCGCAGGAAGGCGGTTTTTTCGTCGACGCCCACCCGTTTCATGAGTCGCAGCGATTCGCGGTAGGCGCCCAGCAGGATGTGCTGGCCGTTGTCCAGGGCCAATCCGCGCACCTCGACGCCGCGCGCGCGGCCGCCCAGGCTGCGGGCGGCCTCGAACAGGGTCACCTGGCAGCCCTGGCGCGCCAGCTCCACCGCCGCCGCGCAGCCGGCCCAGCCGCCGCCGGCGACCGCGACCCGCAATTCAGGTGCGGACATAGGTCTTCCACGCCAGCCAGAGTTTGCGCAGCGGCGTGAGCGAGATACGCTGGTTGAGGACGTGGAAGCCGTCGCGCTGGATCTCGTCCAGCAGCGTGCGGTAGATGGCGGCCATCATCAGGCCGGGGCGCTGGGCGCGCCGGTCTTCCTTCGGCAGCAGGGCCAGGGCTTCGTCGTAGATGGCTTGCGCGCGCTCGGCCTGGAAGCGCATCAGCGCCTCGAACTTGTCGGTGTGCTGCAGCTTGAGCAGGTCGTTGGCGGTGACGCCGAACTGCTGCAGCTCGTTGACCGGCAGGTAGATGCGGCCCTTGCGCGCATCGTCGCCGACGTCGCGGATGATGTTCGTCAGCTGGAAGGCCAGGCCGAGCTTCTCGGCATAGGCCAGGGTCTGCGGATTGGTGTAGCCGAAGATGCTGGCCGACAGGATGCCGACCACGCCCGCCACGTGCCAGCAATAGCGCTGCAGGCCGGGGTAGTCGAGGTAGCGGCTCTGGTCGAGGTCCATCTCCATGCCGTCGACGATGGCCAGCAGGTGCTTTTCTTCCAGTTTATAGGTGGCGATGTGCGGCTGCAGCGCCACCATCACCGGGTGGGTCGGGGTGCCCGAGTACATCTTCGAGACCTCGGTGCGCCACCAGGCCAGTTTGATGCGCGCCACCGAACCGTCGGTGGCTTCGTCGACGGTGTCGTCGACTTCGCGGCAAAAGGCGTACAGCGCCGTGATCGCACGCCGGCGCTCGGGCGGAAGGAACAGGAAGCTGTAGTAGAAACTGGAGCCGCTTTGGACGGTCTTTTGCTGGCAGTATTCGTCTGGAGACATGAAATCGTCGTGAAATGCTGGTCGGGGCGCGACGGAGCCGCGCTGTCAATCCGCTATCTTAGCCGATGAGCGTGAAAACATGGTCAATCGAAGGGGTATTACATGCGCAAGGCGCCCCAGCCGACCATGATCCAGTCCGGCGCCGACAGTACCGGGCGGCGGCGGAACACGTCGTAGCCGGCGTGTTCGATGCGGTCGAGGATGCGCAGGCCGCCCTGCACGATCATGCGCAGCTCCCAGCCGATGCGGCCCGGCAGGCGCTTGGCCAGCGGGGCGCCCGACAGCATCAGCGCGCGGGTGCGCTCGACCTCGAAGCGCATCAGGGCCTGGAACGGGGCGTCGACCGTGCCGGCGCGCAGCGCCGCCTCGCTCACCTTGAAGCGGGCCAGGTCTTCCAAAGGAATATAAATGCGCCCCTTCTCCAGGTCGATCGCCACGTCCTGCAAGAAGTTCGTCAGCTGCAGCGCGCTGCAGATGGCGTCGGACTCGCGCACATTATCGGCGTCGTCGGCGCCGTACAGCGCCAGCATCAGGCGCCCGACCGGATCGGCCGAGCGGCGGCAGTAATCGAGCAGGCTGGCATAGTCGGCGTAGCGCTGGGTGACGACGTCCTGCTTGAAGGCCGACAGCAAGTCGCGCATCGGGTCCAGCCGCAGGCGATACTGGGCGACGACGCCGGCCAGGCGCGTAAACATCGGATCCGACGACGTTGCGCCGACATCGATCTGGTCCAATTCACGTTCGTAGGCTGCGAGGGCGGCCAGCCGCTCATCGGGCGTGGCATTGCCTTCGTCGGCCAGGTCGTCTGCGCTGCGTGCGAAGGCATAGATCGCCTCGACCGCGGGCACGAGGCGGCGCGGCAGCAGGATCGAGGCGACAGGAAAGTTTTCGTAGTGGTCTACGGCCATTTTGGACGGATGACTCTAAAGTCATCTGATTTATCTATTTGCATGATTATAATTGCTGGAATACAAACTGGCGCTAATGTGACGCTCACACGCAGCCAGCTCCGGCCCGAGACGCCGCCAGATCAGCCAAAGGATCGCCACTGTGTTTTCCCGAATTTCTTCTTCCGCCCTGCGCGCGGCCGTGCTGGCGCCGCTTGCCACCGCCGCCCTGGTCGCCTGTTCCAAGCCCGCCCCACCTGCCGAGGACGTGCGTCCGGTGCGCGTGATCACCCTCGCCGCCGACACGGCGGGCGAGCGCCTGGAGTTCTCGGGCGACGTGCGCCCGCGCTACGAATCGCAGCTGGGCTTCCGGGTCGGCGGCAAGATCGTCGAACGCAAGGTGGACGTCGGCGCCACGGTCAAGCGCGGCGACGTGCTGATGCGGCTCGACCCGCAAGACCTGCGCCTGGCCGAAAGCCAGGCCCGCGCCACCCTGCGCGCCGCCGAGACCGAGCGTGATTTGGCGAGGGCCGATCACAAGCGCCACGTCGACCTGCGCGCCCAGAATTTCGTCAGCCAGGCCGTGCTCGACGCCAAGCAAAGCGCCCTGAAGGCGGCCCAGGCCAATGTGGATGCCGCCCGCGCCGGCCTGCGCGGCCAGTCCAACCAGTCCAACTATACGAACCTGGCGGCCGACGCCGACGGCGTGGTGACCGCCATCGAGGCCGAGGTGGGGCAGGTGGTGCAGCCGGGCAGCCCGGTGGTGCGCGTGGCGAGAACCGTCGAGAAGGAAGTCGTGATCGGCATCCCCGAAGACAAGGTTGGGCAACTGCGCGCGGCGGGCGACGTCACCGTGCGCCTGTGGGCCAACGAGGCCGTGGCGATTCCCGGCAAGATCCGCGAAGTCTCGCCGATGGCCGATCCGGCCACCCGCACCTATACCGTGAAAGTGGCGATTCCCGAGAATGCCGAAGTCCGGCTGGGCATGACCGCGACCGTCGAACTGGCAGCAGGCGGCAATGGCGCGGCCGGCCTGCGCCTGCCGCTGACAGCGCTGGTGCAGCACAAGGGCGCGAGCTCGGTCTGGATCGTCGAGAACGGCGCCGTCAAGCTGGTGCCGGTGCAGGTGGTTGGCCAGGTGCGCAATGACGTGCTGGTCACGGGCCAGATCGCCGCCGGCCAGAACGTCGTCACCGCCGGCGTCAACCTGCTGAGGAATGGCCAGAAGGTGCGCATCCTCACCGCCGACGTCTCGCGTCGCGCCGACACTGAAACGATCGTGTCGGGCGAGGTCGGCAAATGAAGGGTTTTAATCTTTCGCGCTGGGCGCTGGAGCACATCCCGCTCACGCGCTTCCTGATCGCCGCCTGCATGCTGTTCGGGATCCTCAGTTACTTCGAGTTGGGCCAGGACGAGGATCCACCGTTCACCTTCCGCGCGATGGTGGTGCGCGCCGTGTGGCCCGGCGCCACCGCGCTGCAGATGGCCGAGCAGGTGACCGATCCGCTCGAGCGCAAGCTGCAAGAGACGCCCTACATCCACACCATCCGCAGCTTTTCCAAGCCCGGCGAGACCACCATCATCCTCGAGCTGCGCGAGTCGACGCCGCCATCCGAGACGCCCCAGGCCTGGTACCAGGTGCGCAAGAAGATCGGCGACATTGCGGGCACCCTGCCGCAGGGCGTGATCGGGCCTTTCTTCAACGACGAATTCGGCGACACCTACGGTTCCATCTTCGCGCTGTCGGGTGACGGCTTCACCTATGCCGAGATGCGCGACTACGCCGACTTCGTGCGCCAGCAACTGCTGCGCGTGCCGTTGGTGGCCAAGGTCGAGCAGTTCGGGGTGCAGAGCGAGAAAGTCTATATCGAGTTTTCGAGCAAGAAGTTCGCCCAGCTGGGCGTGCCATTCGAGCAGATCGTCAACCAGATCGCGACCCAGAACCAGGTGGAAGCGAGTGGGGTGCTGGTAACGGCGAGCGACAACCTGCAGGTGCGGGTCACGGGCGCCCTGCGCACGCTGGGCCAGATCGAAGACCTGCAACTGCGCGCCGGCGGCACCACTTTCCGGCTCGGCGACTTCGCCACCGTCAAGCGGGGCTACCAGGATCCGCCGGCCGAGAAGATGCGCTTCAATGGCAAGGAAGTCATCGGCCTGGGTGTGTCGATGCAAAAAGGCGGCAACATCATCACCATGGGTGAAGGCTTGAGCGAGACGGTGGACCGCATCCGTTCCCAGCTCCCGGTCGGCATCGAACTCGAACGGGTGGCCGACCAGCCGCAGGCGGTGACGGCCTCGGTGGGCGAATTCGTCAAGGTGCTGATCGAGGCGGTGGTGATCGTGCTGATCGTGTCCTTCCTGGCGCTGGGCCTGCACACCAAGCCGAAGTGGCGGGTGGATGTGTATCCGGGCCTGGTGGTGGCGCTGTCGATCCCGTTGGTGCTGGCGATTACCTTCCTGTTCATGCGCATGCTGGACATCTCGCTGCACAAGATTTCGCTCGGCGCCCTGATCATCGCCCTTGGCCTGCTGGTGGACGACGCCATCATCGCGGTCGAGATGATGGTGCGCAAGATGGAAGAGGGTTTATCTCGCTTCGAGGCGGCCACCTTCGCCTATACCTCGACCGCGATGCCGATGCTGACCGGGACCCTGATCACGGCGGCGGGCTTCCTGCCGATCGGCCTGGCCGAATCGGCGGCTGGCGAATACACGTTTACGATGTTTTCGGTGAACGGGCTGGCGCTGCTGATCTCGTGGGTGGTGGCGGTGACCTTTACGCCGTACATTGGTTTCCTGCTGTTGAAAGTAAAACCGCATGCCGCCGGGGAGGGCGGTCATCACGACGTCTTCGATTCGCCTGGTTACCAGCGCTTCCGCCGCCTGGTGACCCGCTGCGTCGAGTGGAGAAAGACCACGATCGCACTGAGTCTGGGCGTGTTTGCGCTGGGCGTGTTCGGCTTTAATTTCATCGAAAAGCAGTTCTTCCCGGATTCTAGCCGCCCCGAGCTGATGGTGGAGTTGTGGTCGCCCGAAGGCACCAGCTTCGCCGCCAACGAAGCCGTCGTGAAGCGCTTCGAGGCCTTCCTGGCCAAGCAGGAGGGCGTGCAGAGTGTGACCAGCTACGTCGGCACCGGCAGTCCGCGCTTCTACCTGCCGCTGGACCAGATCTTCCCGCAGTCGAACGTCTCGCAGCTGGTGGTGCTGCCGGTCGACACGGCCGCGCGCGAGCGCCTGCGCATGAAGATCATCGAGGTGTTCAAGACCGACTTCCCCGAGGTGCGTGGCCGCGTGAAACTGCTGCCGAACGGGCCGCCGGTGCCGTATCCGGTGCAGTTCCAGGTGCTGGGCCCGGACATCGGCGTGGTGCGCACCATCGCCGACCAGGTCAAGGAAGTCATGGCCGCCAACCCGAACACGCTGGGCGTGAACGACAACTGGAACGAATCGGTCAAGGTGCTGCGCCTGGACCTCGATCAGGACAAGCTGCGCGCGCTGGGCGTAACGTCGCAAGCCGTGCGGCGGGTGGTGCAGACCACCCTGACCGGCACCCCGATCGGCCAGTTCCGCGAATCGAACCGCCTGATCGACATGGTGGTGCGCCAGCCGCTCGAGGAGCGTTCGACCATCACGCGCTTGCAGGAGGCCCTGGTGCCAACCACCGGCGGACGCGCCGTCACCATCGGCCAGGTCGCGCGGGTGCAGTTCGTGTGGGAGCCAGGCGTGGTCTGGCGCGAAGGCCGCGAGTGGGCGATCATGGTGCAGTCCGACGTTGTGGAGGGGATCCAGGGGCCAACCGTGACCGACCAGGTCGATGCCAAGCTGGCCGACATCCGCGCCAAGCTGCCGGCCGGCTACCGCGTGACGGTGGAGGGCGCCGCCGCTGACAGTTCCGAGGCCGAGGCCTCGATCATGGCCAATGTGCCGCTGGTGCTGTTCATCACCTTTACCTTGCTGATGCTGCAGCTGCACAGCTTCTCGCGTTCGCTGCTGGTGTTCCTTACTGGTCCGCTGGGCGTGGCGGGAGCGGCGATGGCGCTGTTGATCCTGGATCGTCCGTTCGGCTTCGTTGCCAACCTGGGTGTGATCGCGCTGTTCGGGATGATCATCCGGAACTCGGTGATCCTGGTGGACCAGATCGAACATGACATCGCGAATGGCAGCCATCCGTGGGACGCGATCGTGGAATCGGCGGTGCGGCGTTGCCGCCCGATCCTGCTGACGGCGGCCGCGGCGGCGCTGGCCATGATCCCGCTTTCCCGGTCGACGTTCTGGGGGCCGATGGCGGTAGCGATCATGGGTGGCCTGATCGTGGCGACGGCGTTGACCTTGTTGTTCTTGCCGGCCTTGTATGCGCTGTGGTTCAAGGTCAAGAAGCCGGAGCAGAGTGATGTATCCGTGAATCGCTAGCCTCGACACGTCGTTCCCGCGCAGGCGGGAACCCAAGTTTTTGTGCACAGTGGTGCAATAAGTGTAGGCGGCAGCGCTGGCAAACTTGGGTTCCCACCTCCGCGGGAACGACGTGCTGGGTGCAACTAAGGAAGCTCAGCCTTGCGCCATACCCCGCACCGCTAAAAATGATGCCCAATAGTGTCAGAAATTCCAGTAAAATAATCGTTTGAAGTTGTAGCCCCTAAACATTGGAGTGCAGGGCGGCCGGTTTCACTGTCGGTCGTCCTTTGTTTTTGTGGCAATTATGCAATCCTGAGCGAGGATGGCGAAATTGGTAGACGCACCAGGTTTAGGTCCTGACGCCAGCAATGGTGTGGGGGTTCGAGTCCCCCTCCTCGCACCACGAATAATTATTTTTTTGGACGATTTTTACAATGGCAACTGCAGTCGAAACCCTGGGTAAACTCGAGCGTCGCTTGACGATCTCTTTTCCGGTCGCTGACGTCCGTACCGAAGTCGAAAAGCGCCTGAAACAGCAGGCCAAGACGGCCCGCGCGCCGGGCTTCCGTCCAGGCAAAGTGCCTCTGAAGATGGTCGCTGCCCAGTACGGCTACCAGATCGAAACCGACGTCCTGAACGACAAAGTCGGCCGCGCTTTCAACGAAGCCGCCGTCGAGAACGAACTGCGCGTTGCCGGTTTCCCGAAAATCGAGCCTAAGCAAGACTCCGAAGAAGGCACCCTGTCCTTCGACGCGACCTTCGAAGTGTATCCAGAAGTCGTGATCGGCGACCTGGCTGCCGTCGAAGTCGAAACCGTCAACACCGACGTCAGCGATGTCGAGATCGACAAGACCATCGACATCCTGCGCAAGCAGCGCGTGCACTACCACACCAAGGGTGAAGCAGGCGAGCACGGCACCGGCGGCGAAGCCGTGGCTGCCAATGGCGACCGCGTGACCGTCGACTTCGTCGGCACCCTGGACGGCGTCGAATTCGCTGGCGGCAAGGCGGAAGACTACGCCTTCGTGCTGGGCGAAGGTCGCATGCTGCCGGAATTCGAAGCCGCGACCATCGGCCTGAAAGTCGGCGAAGCCAAGACCTTCCCACTGGCTTTCCCAGAGGATTACCATGGCAAGGACGTGGCCGGTAAAACCGCCGAGTTCACCATCACCCTGAAGGCCCTGGAATGGGCGCACCTGCCGGAAGTCGACGCCGAATTCGCCCAATCGCTGGGCATCGAAGACGGTTCGATCGAGAAGATGCGCGAAGACATCAAGGTCAACCTGGAACGCGAAGTGCGTGCCCGTGTCAAAGCACGTAACAAGGAAGCCGTGATGGACGCCCTGGTCAAGTCGACCGAACTGGACGTGCCGCAAGTCATGATTGAGCAAGACTCGGAACGCCTGGCCGAAATGACCCGCCAGGACATGTCGCAGCGCGGCATGGACGTCTCCAAGCTGCCATTCCCGGCCGAGATGTTCAAGGACAAGGCAGAGCGTCGCGTGCGCCTGGGCCTGATCCTGTCGCAACTGGTCGCAGACAACAATCTGCAAGCTACCCAAGACCAGGTGAAAGCCCAGATCGAAGACTTCTCGCAAAGCTACGAAGATCCAAAAGAAGTGCTCAAGTACTACTTCAGCGACCGTCGTCGCCTGGGTGAAGTCGAAGCTCTTGTATTGGAAGAAAACGTCGTCAACTATGTACTCGGCAAGGCGAAAGTGTCGACCACGACCATCGCTTTCGATGAACTGATGGGCAGCGTCCCACAGGCCTAAGGAATCGAAATGCCGGCCTGCGTGGCCGGCATTTTTTTCCATGGCCTCTTTATAAGGAACGAGACAGGTATGATTCGTAATCCGGCATTGGATACACAAGCACTCGGCATGGTGCCGATGGTGATCGAACAGAGTGGCCGCGGCGAGCGCGCCTATGACATCTATTCGCGCCTCTTGAAAGAGCGCGTGATCTTCCTGGTCGGCCCTGTCAACGACCAGATGGCGAACCTGATCGTCGCCCAGATGCTGTTCCTGGAAAGTGAAAATCCTGACAAGGATATTTCGCTTTACATTAATTCCCCGGGCGGTTCCGTCTCGGCGGGCCTGGCGATCTTCGACACGATGAACTTCATCAAGCCGGACGTCTCGACGCTGTGCACGGGTCTGGCCGCCTCGATGGGCGCCTTCCTGCTGGCCGCTGGCGCCAAGGGCAAGCGCTTCTCGCTGCCAAATTCGCGCGTCATGATTCACCAGCCATCGGGCGGATCGCAGGGTATGGCTTCGGATATCGAAATCCAGGCCAAGGAAATCCTGTACCTGCGCGAGCGCCTGGCGCGCATCATGGCCGACAACACCGGCCAGAGCATCGAGCAGATCCACAAGGATACCGACCGCGACCGCTTCATGTCGGCGGACGAGTCCGTCGAATATGGCTTGATCGACAAGGTCCTGACCAGTCGCGGGTAGGTTTCAACCCCGTACCTCGAAAGAGGTGTTGGAAAAAAACGCCCGGACGCGATCACGTTCGGGCGTTTGTTTTTTATTTCGGGTAGCATGTTCGTAGGTGCACAGGTTGCGCTGCCTTCATGGCATGTCACATTGGCACTTGTTGCACACTCGTATAAGCGTTATATTCACAGCAATTCAATAGAGTCCTGCCCCCATGTCAGACAAAAAATCCTCCAGCGGCGAAAAACTTCTGTACTGCTCGTTCTGCGGAAAGAGCCAGCACGAAGTCAAGAAGCTGATCGCGGGACCGTCGGTGTTCATCTGCGATGAATGCATCGATCTGTGCAACGACATCATCCGCGATGAAACGTCGAACGTCGAAACGGTGGCGGGCGCCAAGTCCGACCTGCCGACGCCCCTCGAAATCACCGAACTGCTCGACCAGTACGTGATTGGCCAGCAAACGGCCAAGCGCATCCTGTCGGTCGCGGTGTACAACCACTACAAGCGCCTCAAGCACCTGGGCAAGAAAGACGAAGTCGAACTGGCCAAAAGTAATATCCTGCTGGTTGGACCAACCGGTTCGGGTAAAACCCTGCTGGCCCAGACCCTGGCGCGCATGCTCAACGTGCCGTTCGTGATCGCCGACGCGACCACCTTGACCGAAGCCGGCTATGTCGGTGAAGACGTCGAGAACATCATCCAGAAGCTGCTGCAGAGCTGCAACTATGAGGTGGAGAAGGCGCAGCGCGGCATCGTCTACATCGACGAGATCGACAAGATTTCGCGCAAGTCCGACAATCCATCGATCACCCGCGACGTATCGGGCGAAGGCGTGCAGCAGGCGCTGTTGAAACTGATCGAAGGCACGATGGCTTCGGTGCCGCCACAAGGTGGCCGCAAGCATCCGAACCAGGACTTCGTGCAGATCGACACGACCAACATCATGTTCATCTGCGGCGGCGCCTTCGACGGCCTGGCCAAGGTGATCCAGAACCGTTCGGTCAAGAGCGGCATCGGCTTCGGCGCCACGGTCAAGAGCCTGGACGACAGTTACAACGCCGAGATCCTGCTCGAAGCCGAGCCAGAAGACCTGATCAAGTTCGGTCTCATCCCCGAGCTGGTGGGCCGTCTGCCGGTCGTAGCCGCTCTCTCCGAGCTGACCGAGGAAGCGCTGATCCAGATCCTGGTCGAGCCGAAGAACGCCCTGATCAAGCAGTATTCGAAGCTGCTCGAGATGGAAGGCGCCGAGCTGGAGATTCGTCCTGCAGCCCTGCACGCGATCGCCAAGAAAGCGCTGGCGCGCAAGACCGGCGCGCGCGGCCTGCGTTCGATTCTCGAACACGCGCTGCTGGACGTGATGTATGAATTGCCAAGCCAGCAAAACGTCGTGAAAGTCGTCATCGATGAAAACACGATCACGAATGGTGCGAAACCTTTGCTGATTTATAGCGAAACCGCGAAGGCGTCTGGAGAGAACTGAAAAAAGCCCGCACGCACGCCACAAAAAGGCTTGCCGTGCGGACTCAACTAGGTACAATCAATCTCAATAAAAGACTCCCGGCTTCAATCGAAAAGCCACTCGCGGCGCGCCGCGCGGTGGCTTTTTCAATTTTGAAACGGCTTTTATTGGAACAGTTATATTCTTCGGCAAGTTGAAATTTTTTTACTTGTAGAAAATATTTTCGCTGGGTGGCCCTTGTGTTTTCACTGCCCAGCGCCCAAGTTCAGCAACACGCTTTCTATAAGGTATGCCATGACAACTTCGAAATTAACCGAGCAAACGACGCTGCCGCTTCTGCCGTTGCGCGATGTGGTTGTGTTCCCGCATATGGTGATACCTCTGTTCGTCGGCCGTCCAAAATCCATCAAGGCGCTCGAAGCCGCAATGGAGCAGGGCAAGAGCATCATGCTGGCTGCCCAAAAGGCCGCCGCCAAGGACGAACCTTCCGCCGCAGACATCTATGAGATCGGCTGCGTGGCAAATATTCTGCAAATGCTGAAACTCCCGGACGGCACCGTCAAGGTGCTGGTGGAAGGTTCCCAGCGCGCGCGCATCGACAATATTACCGATGGCGCCACCCATTTCGTGGCCGACCTCACGCCGCTCAATTCGGAAATCGGTGACGATTCCGAAGTCGAAGCCATGCGCCGTGCGATCGTGCAGCAGTTCGACCAGTACGTCAAACTCAATAAAAAGATTCCGCCCGAGATCCTGGCTTCGCTGGCCGGTATCGACGACGCCGGACGCCTGGCCGATACCGTTGCCGCCCACCTGCCGCTCAAGCTCGAGCAAAAGCAGGTGATCCTGGAGATCTTCAACGTCGCCAAGCGCCTCGAGCACCTGCTCGGCCAGCTGGAAGGCGAACTGGACATCCTGCAGGTCGAGAAACGCATCCGTGGTCGCGTTAAGCGCCAGATGGAAAAATCGCAGCGCGAGTACTACCTGAACGAACAGGTCAAGGCGATCCAGAAGGAACTGGGCGAAGGCGAAGAGGGCGCCGACATCGAGGAGCTCGAGAAGAAAGTCATCGCCGCCAAGATGCCGAAGGAAGCCATGGACAAAGCCCAGGCAGAGATTCGCAAGCTCAAGCTGATGTCTCCGATGTCGGCCGAAGCCACCGTGGTGCGCAACTACATCGACACCCTGGTGTCGCTGCCTTGGAAGAAAAAGTCGAAAGTGACCATTGACCTGCAGAACGCGGAAGCCGTGCTCGAGCAGGATCACTACGGCCTCGACAAGATCAAGGAACGCATCCTGGAATACCTCGCGGTGCAACAGCGCGTCGACAAGTTGAAGGCGCCGATCCTGTGCTTCGTCGGTCCTCCCGGTGTCGGTAAGACCTCGCTGGGCCAGTCGATCGCCCGCGCCACGAACCGCAAGTTCGTGCGCATGGCGCTGGGCGGCGTGCGCGACGAAGCCGAGATCCGCGGCCACCGCCGTACCTATATCGGCTCGATGCCGGGCAAGGTGCTGCAATCGCTGGCCAAGGTCGGCGTGCGCAATCCGCTGTTCCTGCTCGACGAGATCGACAAGATGGGCGCGGACTTCCGCGGCGACCCATCGTCGGCCCTGCTCGAGGTGCTGGATCCGGAACAGAACCACACTTTCTCGGACCACTACCTGGAGGTCGACTTCGACCTGTCGGACGTGATGTTCGTGGCGACCTCGAACTCGTTCAACATCCCGCCGGCGCTGCTGGACCGGATGGAAGTCATCCGCCTGTCGGGTTACACCGAAGACGAGAAGACCAGCATCGCGCAGCGCTACCTGCTGCCGAAGCAGTTGAAGAACAACGGGCTGAAGGAAGAGGAAATCAAGGTCGAAGAGACCGCGATCCGCGACATCATCCGTTACTACACCCGTGAAGCCGGTGTGCGTTCGCTCGAGCGCGAAGTGTCGAAGATCTGCCGCAAGGTGGTCAAGATGCTGCTGCTGAAAAAAGGTTCGACCGCGACCGAGAAGCGCGTGATCGTCAATGCCAAGAACCTGGATAAATTCCTGGGCGTGCGCCGCTACGACTTCGGCGTGGCCGAGAAGGACAACCAGATCGGCCAGGTGGTCGGCCTGGCCTGGACCGAGGTGGGCGGCGACCTGCTGACGATCGAGGCGGTCAACGTTCCGGGCAAGGGCGGCATCATCCGCACCGGTACGCTGGGCGACGTGATGAAGGAATCGATCGAGGCAGCTCGCACCGTGGTGCGTAGCCGCGCGCAGCGCTTCGGCATCAAGAACGAAGTGTTCGAGAAGACCGATATCCACATCCACGTGCCGGAAGGAGCGACGCCGAAGGACGGTCCGTCCGCCGGCATCGGCATGACGACCGCACTGGTCTCGGCCTTCACCGGCATCCCGGTGCGCGCCGACGTGGCGATGACGGGCGAGATCACGCTGCGCGGCGAAGTGCTGCCGATCGGCGGCCTGAAAGAGAAGCTGCTGGCGGCGCATCGCGGCGGCATCAAGACGGTGCTGATCCCCGAGCAGAACGTGAAGGACCTGGCCGAGATCCCGGACAACGTCAAGAACAAGCTCGAGATCGTGCCGGTGCGCTGGATCGAGAAGGTCCTTGAAATCGCGCTGGAGCGCCAGCCGGAAGCGCTGTCCGATGTGCCTGCAGTCGCCGTGGCGCCAGCCCCGAGCGAAGGGCAGAGCGAAGTGGTTAAACACTAATCGCTAAGCACTTCACGTAGTTCATGAATCAGGCGCCCATGCGGCGCCTGTTTTTTTGCCCGCTACTTTAGAACGTCGTACCCGCGAAGGCGGGTACCCAAGTGCGCACGCAAACCATCATCATCGAACGCAGCCGGCACGCAAACAACCTGGGTACCCGCCTGCGCGGGTACGACGTGTTAGCGCGCGGGCGTCGTGTTCGCGCGCGCGTCGTGCGATTCGGCGCCAGAGTGTCAATACTGACAGGCTGTCTGACCCGCCAACCGAAGTCTTCCTCGACCATGCTCGCTTGACATCCCTATGTTGCCCTTGTTTAATATACGCTTGCACTTTTGCAGCAATGGCGCGGTATGCGTCACGAACGGAAAACGAGGAAACGAGTGAACAAGACAGAACTGATCGAAGAAATCGCGAAGTCCGCGGACATTACGAAGGCCTCGGCGACGCGTGCACTCGATGCCATGATCGAAGCAGTCACCGAAAGCCTGAAGAAGAACGACAGCGTCACGCTGGTGGGCTTCGGCACCTTCACCGTGGGCGAGCGCGCAGCGCGTACCGGCCGCGATCCACGCACCAAGGAACCCATCAAGATCAAGGCTGCGAAGGTTCCGAAATTTAAGGCTGGTAAAGCGCTGAAAGATGCAGTAAACTAATGCCTTCTTCGCGGTGACAAGCGAAGAAAGCAGCAGGATAACGTTGTATCCATCCTGATGCTGAGTTGATTGTTTTTTGCTGGAGCGGTAGTTCAGTTGGTTAGAATACCGGCCTGTCACGCCGGGGGTCGCGGGTTCGAGCCCCGTCCGCTCCGCCAACAAAAAACATGAAACACAAGTCTGGAGCGGTAGTTCAGTTGGTTAGAATACCGGCCTGTCACGCCGGGGGTCGCGGGTTCGAGCCCCGTCCGCTCCGCCAGAATTCGAGTAGTATGGAGTGCCCGAAAGGGTAGCTCCGCAAGAAGGGGCGAACGCAAGTTCGCTTTTTTTTTTAACTGTGCTGTTAATGCATTCTCAACCTTGAATGGCTGACCATGTTTGAATTTATTCGGACCCACAAGCGCTGGATGTACGGGATCCTGCTGCTCTTGATCATTCCCTCGTTCGTGTTCGTCGGGATGGAGAGTTACCAGAGCAATGACGGCGGCGCCGGTGTCGCTACCGTCGATGGCCAGAAGATCACCCAGCAGGAATGGGAAGACGCGCAGCGCCGCCAGATCGACCAGGCGCGCCAGATGATGGGCGAGCAGTTCGACCAGAAGCTGTTCGAGACTTCGGAAGCCAAGCAGGCGATCCTGAATAACCTGGTTGCCGAGCGTGCCATCAATGCCGAGATCAACCGCGCGCACATGAGCGTGAGCGATGCGACCCTGCAGAAGACCATCATGGACATCCAGCAGTTCCGCCTGCCGGACGGTGGCTTCGACATGGAAGGCTACAAGGCCGCGCTGGCCGCGCAAGGCATGACGCCCGAGATGTTCGACCAGCGCCTGCGCCGCGACCTGGCCGTGCAGCAGCTGTCGGGTGCGATCCAGGCGACCGCATTCGCGCCGCGCAGCGTCGCTAACCGCCTGTCGGACATCAACGACCAGGAACGTGAAGTGCAGGAAGTCCTGTTCCCGCTGTCGACCTATCTGCCGCAGGTGAAAGTCACCGACGAGATGGTCAAGGCCTATTACGACAAGAACGCGCAGCTGTTCCAGATTCCGGAGCAGGTGAAGGCCGAATACGTCGTGTTCGACGCGTCGACCGTCGAAGGCCAGGTGCAGGTCACCGACGCCGAAGTCACCGACTACTACAATAAAAACCTCAAGAACTACACCACGCCCGAGCAGCGCAGCGCGAGCCACATCCTGATCACCGTGTCGCGCGACGCCAGCGCCGCCGACCAGGCTGCCGCCAAGAAGAAGGCCGAGGCCGTGCTGGCCGAGGTGCGCGCCAATCCGGACAACTTCGCGGCGATCGCCAAGGCCAACTCGCAAGACCCGGGCTCGGCCCAGTCGGGCGGCGACCTGGGCGTGGTCGAAAAAGGCCTGTTCGTGAAGTCGGTCGAGGACTCGATCTACGCGATGAAAGAGGGCGAGACGAGCGGCCTGGTGCAGTCGGAATTCGGCTGGCACATCATCAAGGTCACCGGCATCAAGCCGTCGACCCAGCGTTCGCTGGACGATGCGAAGGGCGATATCGCCGCGGACCTCAAGAAGCAGAAGATGTCGGCCAAGTACACCGAGCTGGCTGGCGTGTTCAGCGAGACCGCGTATGACCAGTCCGAAAGCCTGAAGCCGGTCGCCGACAAGCTCAAGCTGCAGATCCAGACCGCCGACAACCTGACCCGCACGCCGAACCCGGCGCTGGGCGACTCGCCGATCAATAACGCCAAGTTCCTGACCGCCCTGTTCGGCAACGACGCGATCAAGAACAAGCGCAATACCGAAGCCGTCGAAGTGGCGCCGAGCGTGCTGGTGTCGGGCCGCATGGTCGAGTTCCGTCCGGCCACCAAGCGTCCGCTGGCCGAAGTCGATGCCCAGATCCGTCAACGCGTGACCCTGGAAGAAGCGGGCCGCCTGGCGCGCGCCGCCGGCGAAGCCAAGCTGAAAGCTGCCAAGGCTTCGGGCGACGCCACCGGTTTCGGCGCGCCTGTCAGCGTGTCGCGTACCAAGGAGCCAGCGATCAACCCGACCGCCGCGATCGCCGTGCTGAAGGCCGACGTGACCAAGCTGCCAGCCTATGTCGGCGTCGAAGTGCCGGGCCAGGGTTACGGCGTCTACCGCGTCGGCAAGGTGTCGCAGCCGGCTCAGCCCGATACGGCGCGCCGCAAGCAGGAATCCGACCAGATCGGCAACCTGGTGGGCCAGCAGCAGATGTATGACTACGTCGAAGCGCTGAAGGCCAAGGCCAAGGTGAAGATCAATGTTCGCCCGAATGAACTTGGCGCGAACACCGACGAGCAATAAGCAAATCGGTAGATGATAAAAAGCCCGGCTGTGTGAGCAGCCGGGCTTTTTTGCATTGTGGCGCCATGCCACTTAAGTTGAGCTGCGCAGGAACTCTGTAAATACCGGAAGGTCGATAACAGGAGCGATTGCGCGAAGATCGCGAAACGGCAGGCCGAGGGGCTATCTGACGCTGAAAGGGGGTGCTTGAAAATGAGCGAATCGATCAAGCTGGCCAACGGGCAATGCAGCTCTATGGACGACGAGGACGAGGACCAGGTCGACCCGGGCTGGCAGCGCCTGTATGACGCCCTGGTCATCACCTGCAAGTGGTATGGCGACGAGAATGCTTTTGGCCGGGCCGACTTCTGGGTGGTCGACGACGACTATGGATGCCACAACCAGAAACTGTGTGTCAGCTCCTTGACGTTCCTCACCCCTGAGGTCGTCCAGGCGATCCAGCAGTGCATCCGGGATGCCGGAGCGCCCGGCGCGCAGGTGATGATCCAGCTCGAGCTCCAGGGCCATGTCGGCGAGCAGGTGCCCCCCGAGGGATTGATCGTGAAGGCGCACGACATCGCCGAGTACTGGAATCTCGAGCAGGTGAGGGCGATCGCTGGGGACGACTTCTACCGCAGCCGCGCACCCCGCTAGCTAGGCGGCGTGCAGCCTGCGCGCTGCCTGGAGAAAATCGTCCGGTGCGATATCGTCCAGCGCCAGCACGTCGGCCTGCGGGTAACGCACGAAGTTGCGATCAATCGAGCGCAGGTAGGCCGGATCGTAGTGCTGCTCCAGCAGCTGGTCGACGAGTTCCGCCATCTCGCCGCCATTGGCCATCGCGTGCCAGGCCTCGATCTGCGCGCGGCCGTGCAGCTGCACCAGGTGGTCCAGCTGCGTGTTCAATGCCGATGGATCGGCGCAGAAGTGCTCGTAGTCTTCCATCAGCAGCCGCACGCGGTTCGGGCGCGACAGGTTCACGGCGATGCAGGGCGAGGCGCGCATGCGTTCCATGACCACGCCTGGCACGCGCAGGTTGCCGACCTTCTTGCTCTCGGATTCGACGAACACGGGTTTGCTCGGGTCGAAGCGGCGCAGCTTGTTCCACACCAGGCTTTCGAACATCTTCTGGGTCGGTTGCGGTTCATTCGGCAGGTGGCCCAGCACCGAACCGCGGTGGGCCGCAAGTTTCTCGAGATCGAGTACCTGGGCGCCAATGCCGTCGAGCGTTTCCAGCAGGCGGCTCTTGCCGCTGCCGGTGGTGCCGCACACGACGCGGAAATCCAGCTCGGGAGGATTCTCCAGCGCCGCGCTCACGTGCGCGCGATAGGTCTTGTAGCCGCCTTCGAGCTGCACCACCGGCCAGCCGATGCGCGCCAGGATGTGCGCCATCGCGCCGCTGCGGTTGCCGCCGCGCCAGCAGTACACCAGCGGTCGCCATTCGCGCGGCTTGTCCGCCCACAGGGTCTCGATATGGCGCGCGATATTGCGCGCGATGATCGGCGCGCCGACCTTCTTGGCCTCGAAGGCGCCGGTCTGCTTGTACAGCGTGCCGACCAGGACGCGTTCCTCGTCGTTCAGGACGGGGCAGTTGATCGCGCCAGGAATGTGGTCGAGGGCGTACTCGGCCTCGCTGCGCGCATCGATGATCGCATCGAACGTCTCGAGCTGCGGCAGCAGGGCGTCGAACCCCAGGACTTCCGGATACTTCATGCTCATTGAAGCTTACTTTTTGATGAGGGCCGCGAACTGCGGCCAGATGTTATTGAGGATGATCGGATGCGCCTGGGCAGTCGGGTGCAAACGGTCTTGCTGGAACAGCGCCGGCTTGTCGGCCACGCCTTCGAGCATGAACGGCACCAGCGGCGACTTGGTGGATTTCGATACGGTCTCGAACATATTGAAGAAGCGTTCGGTGTATGCACGCCCATAATTCGGCGGCATGCGCATGCCGACCAGCAGCACGCGCGCCTTGGTGTCTTGCGCCATCGCGATCATGGCGCGCAGGTTTGCTTCGGCCGACGGCACCGGCAGGCCGCGCAGGCCGTCGTTGGCGCCCAGTTCGATGACGACGACGTCCGGACGATGCTGCTTGATCAGGGCCGGCATGCGGGCGCGGCCGCCGCTGGTGGTCTCGCCGCTGATGCTGGCGTTGACTACCTTCGCTGCGATTTTCTCGCGTTGCAGTTTCTGTTCCAGCAGTGCCACCCAGCCCGCGCCGCGCGCGATGCCGTATTCGGCCGACAGGCTGTCGCCCACCACGAGCACGGTTTTTGGTGCAGAATAGGCGCTCGCCGTCGCGGCCAAGGTGAAGAATGCGACGACAGTTAAATTTTTAAGAAAAGCTAGCATGCGTGATCATCCCGAGGCATTCAAAAACGGCGTCAGCGACGCCGGCGTACAAGCAGGCCGTCCGCCCGCGATCCAGGTAAGCGGTTTGTCGAAGAAGGTGGCCGACGCCAGTGGCGAGCTCACCATCCTGCAAAGCATCGATTTTACCGTGCAACCGGCCGAGACGCTCGCGCTGGTGGGCGCATCCGGCTCGGGCAAGTCGACCCTGCTTGGCCTGCTGGCGGGCCTCGACACGCCGTCCTCCGGCACCGTGCTGCTCGATGGCACCGACATCTTCGCCCTCGATGAAGACGGGCGCGCGGCCTTCCGCAAGGCCAAGCTGGGCTTCGTGTTCCAGTCGTTCCAGCTGCTGGCCCACCTGACCGCGCTCGAGAACGTGATGCTGCCGCTCGAACTGCGCGGCGACGCCGGGGCGCGCGAGAAGGCCACCGAGATGCTGGGCCGCGTTGGGCTGTCGAGCCGCTTGAAGCACTATCCGAAATTCCTGTCCGGCGGCGAGCAGCAGCGCGTCGCGCTGGCGCGCGCCTTCGTCACCGAGCCGCCGCTGCTGTTCGCCGACGAACCGACCGGCAGCCTGGATGCCGCCACCGGCGAATCCGTCATCCAGCTGATGTTCGAGCTCAATCGCGAACGCGGCTCGACCCTGGTGCTGGTGACCCACGACCCGGGCATGGCGGCGCGCTGCGGCCGCACGATCACGATCGCGGCCGGCCGCCTGGTCGAATAAATACATCAACGGCTGGCGGCATCCTTCACCAGCCGGTTCAATACCTTGCGCACGGCCGCCGGCAACTCGCCGGCGGTCATGCCGATCGGACCGACGCCTTCGTCCACCAGCGTATCGGCCGCCGCGCCATGGATCCAGGTGGCGGCAGCTGCCGCCTCCCATCCGGTCCATCCCTGCGCCAGCAGGGCGCCGCAAATCCCCGCCAGCACGTCGCCGCTGCCCGCTGTGGCCAGGCCGGCGTTGCCCGTGGGGTTGATCAGCACTTCACCATCGGGACGCGCGATGACCGTGCCCGAGCCCTTCAGGATCACCGTTGCATTGGTGCGCAGCGCCATTTCGCGCGCGGCTTCCAGGCGGTCGGACTGCACGACCGCCGCCGTCATCCCGAGCAGGCGCGCGCCTTCGAGCGGATGCGGCGTCAATACCGCCGGCGCGGTACGCTGCGCCAGTCGCGATTGCAGGTCGGGGCTGGCGCCGATCAGGTTCAATGCGTCGGCGTCGATCACCAGCGGGCTGTCGCTGTCGAGCGCCCTGGCCAGCAGGCGGATCGCACTGGCCGAGTCGCCCATGCCGGGGCCGATCACCAGCGTGCGGCCGAAGAAATCGAAGTCCTCGGCCGCGCGGAACATGATCTCGGGCTGGCTGCTGTCGTAGCCGGGCGGCGTGTTCAGCGCAGCGACGTAAACGCGGCCGGCGCCCGCGTACAGCGCACCGCGCGCGGACAGCACCGGCGCGCCGGCCATGCCATGGGCGCCGCCGATGATCGCGACGTCGCCGAAGCTGCCTTTATGTGTGTTGTGGCGCCGCGCCGTGAAGCGGCCGGCGAACAGCGGCAGGCCGCTCAGTTGCGCCGTCGCGCGCGGCAGCGCCTCGCTGCCGACGCCGAGCATGTCGACCCGCACCTGTCCGGCATGGTCGCGACCGTCGGCGGTGTGCAGGCCGGGTTTATCGCCAAGGAACGTGATCGTGTGCGTGGCGCGCACCGCGATGCCGTCCGGGCCGATCACAGCGCCGGTGTCGGCATCCAGGCCGCTCGGCACGTCGAGCGCCAGGATCGGGCAGCGGATCGTCTCCAGGCCAACCACGACTTCGCGATAGTCGCCGTCCACCGGCCGTTCCAGGCCGATGCCGAACAGGCCGTCGATCACCAGGCCCCATTCGGCGCCAGGCGGCAGCATGTCGATCCAGCCGACCGAGCCGGCGCGGGCGCGTTCATAGGCGGCGGCCGTTTCGGTGGAGGCGTCACGCCGGCCTGGCAGGTGCAGGACGGTGGCGTCCACGCCGGCGTCGGCCAGGTTGGCCGCGGCTTCGAGCGCGTCGCCGCCATTGTTGCCGGGACCGGCCAGCACCAGCACCGGCCGGTCGCGCCGGTCGCCCAGCAGTTCAAGGGCAAAGTCGCTGGCAGCCTTGCCGGCGCGCTGCATCAGGGTGCCCGGCGCCAGGCCGGCGTAGGCTGCTTGTTCGATGGCGCGCAGTTGCGCGACCGTGTAAAGATGTCGTTCCATGCTCGTTCATATCGTTGGGGGTATGGATTCATTGTCGTGCATTTCAGCCAACGTTGTCGCGCCGTCCGATCTACAATAGGCGCTTCACCCGTTACAGCAGGAGCAAGGCATGGATTGGCAGTTCTGGATCGACCGAGGCGGCACCTTCACCGACATCGTGGCGCGACGCCCGGATGGACAACTCGTCACGCACAAGCTGCTGTCGGAGAATCCCGAACAATACCGCGACGCGGCCGTGGCAGGCATCCGCCACCTGCTGGGCGTGGCTGCGGGCGAGCCGCTGCCTGCGGCAAGCGTCGAAGCTGTCAAGATGGGCACCACGGTGGCCACCAATGCGTTGCTAGAGCGCAAGGGCGAGCCGACGGCGCTGGCTATCACGCGGGGCTTCCGCGACGCGCTGCGCATCGCCTACCAGAACCGGCCGCGCCTGTTCGACCGCCACATCGTGCTCCCCGAACTGCTGTATGCACAGGTGATCGAGATCGACGAGCGCATGGGCGCTCACGGCGACGTCGTGCAGCCGCTGGACGAAGCGTCTGCACGCGCCGGCCTGCAGCAGGCGTATGACGGCGGCCTGCGCTCGCTGGCGATCGTGTTCATGCACGGCTACCGCCACACGGGCCACGAAGCCGCGGTGGCGCGCATCGCGCGCGAGATCGGTTTTACGCAGGTCTCGGTTTCGCACGAGGTGAGCCCGATGATGAAGCTGGTCGCGCGCGGTGACACCACCGTGGTCGACGCCTACCTGTCGCCGATCCTGCGCCGTTACGTCGACCAGGTGGCGGGCGAGCTGCCGGGCGTGAACCTGCAGTTCATGCAGTCCAACGGAGGGCTCACCGATGCGCGCGCTTTCCAGGGCAAGGACAGCATTCTCTCTGGACCGGCCGGCGGCATCGTCGGCATGGTGCGCGCCAGCCGGCTGGCCGGCTTTGAGCGCGTGATCGGCTTCGACATGGGCGGTACCTCGACCGACGTGTCTCACTTCTCGGGCGAGTTCGAGCGGGTGTTCGAGACCCAGGTTGCCGGCGTGCGCATGCGCGCGCCGATGATGAGCATCCATACGGTGGCCGCCGGCGGCGGCTCGATCCTGCACTTCGATGGCAGCCGCTATCGCGTGGGGCCGGACAGCGCCGGCGCCAATCCCGGCCCGGCCAGCTACCGCCGCGGCGGACCGCTTGCGGTCACCGACTGCAACGTTATGCTGGGTAAGGTGCAACCGAATTACTTCCCGCGCCTGTTCGGGCCTGGTGGCGACGAAGCGCTTGACGCGAGCGCGGTGCGGGCACGCTTCGAGGAGATGGCGGACCAGATCGGCGCTGCCACCGGCGAACGCCCGGCGCCGGAGGTCGTGGCCGAAGGCTTCATCCAGATCGCGGTGGGCAATATGGCCAATGCGATCAAGCAGATCTCGGTGCAGCGCGGCCACGACGTCACCGACTACGCGCTGACCAGCTTCGGCGGCGCGGGTGGCCAGCACGCCTGCCTGGTGGCCGACGCGCTGGGCATGAAGACGGTGTTCATCCATTCGCTGGCCGGCGTGTTGTCGGCCTATGGCATGGGCCTGGCCGACCAGACCGCGATGCGCGAGCAGGCGGTGGAAGAGAAGCTGTCGGATGCGGCGCTCGATTCGCTGGCCACGCGGCTGACGACCTTGGGCGAGGCGGCGCGTGGCCAACTGCTCAAGCAAGACGTGGAAGCCGAGCGCATCGCACTGGTCGAGCGCGTGCACCTGCGTTACGAAGGCACCGATTCGGCGCTGGTCGTGCAGTTCGACGATGTGGCGTCGATGCAGGCCCAGTTCGAGCAGGCGTATAAACGCCGTTACTCCTTCCTGATGCCGTCGCGGGCGCTGATCGTCGAAGCCGTGTCGGTGGAAGCGATCGGGCAGTCAGACGCGCCGCCCGAGCAGCCAGCGCACGAGACCACGCAGGAAGCTGCGCCAGCCCCGCAGGAAAGCGTGCGCATGTACAGCGGCGCGCAGTGGCATCAGACCGGCATTTACGCGCGCCGCACGCTGCAGCCAGGGCACGTGGTGCGTGGCCCTGCCATCATCGCCGAAGACAATGCGACCACGATCGTGGAGCCGGGCTGGCAGGCACAGGTCACAAGCTACAATCACCTGGTGCTGCAGCGCGTGGAAGCGCTGCCCGAACGGCGCGCGATCGGCACCACGGCCGATCCGGTGATGCTCGAAATCTTCAACAACCTGTTCATGTCGATCGCCGAGCAGATGGGCCTGCGGCTGCAGAACACGGCCTATTCCGTCAACATCAAGGAACGCCTGGACTTCAGCTGCGCCATCTTCGACCACGACGGCAACCTGGTCGCGAACGCGCCGCACATGCCGGTGCACCTGGGCTCGATGGGCGAGAGTATCAAGACCGTGATGCGCGAGAACGCCGGCCGCATGCGCTCGGGCGACGTCTATGTGCTCAACGACCCGTACAACGGCGGCACCCACTTGCCTGACGTGACGGTCATTTCGCCTGTGTTCGACGAAGCCGGCAACGAGATCCTGTTCTACGTGGGTTCACGCGGTCACCACGCCGATATCGGCGGCACCACGCCGGGCTCGATGCCGCCCGACTCGGATCACATCGAGCAGGAAGGCGTGTTGATCAATAATTTCAAGCTCGTCGACGGCGCGGACGGCATCCTGCGCGAGGCGGAAGCACGCGCCATGCTGCAAGGCGCGCGCTACCCGGCCCGCAATCCCGACCAGAACATGGCCGACCTGCGCGCGCAGGTGGCCGCGAACCAGAAGGGCGTCGAGGAGCTGCGCAAGATGGTGGCGCACTTCGGCCTGGACGTCGTGCGCGCATACATGGGCCATGTGCAGGACAACGCGGAAGAAGCCGTGCGGCGCGTGATTTCGGCGCTCAAGGACGGCAGCTTCCACTACGAGCTCGATAACGGCGCCCACATCGACGTCGCGATCCGGGTCGACCAGCAGACGCGCAGCGCGGAGGTCGATTTCACCGGCACGTCGGGCCAGCTGCCGAACAACTTCAACGCGCCGTCGAGCGTGTGCATGGCGGCGGTGCTGTACGTGTTCCGCACCCTCGTGGACGACGAGATTCCGCTGAACGCAGGCTGCCTGAAACCCTTGAAGGTCATCATCCCGCCCGGCTCGATGCTCAACCCGCATTATCCGGCCTCGGTGGTGTCGGGGAACGTCGAGACCTCGACCTGCATCACCAACGCCCTGTACGGCGCGCTGGGCGTGATGGCGGCGGCGCAGGGCACGATGAACAACTTCACCTTCGGCAATGCGCACTATCAGTATTACGAGACCATCTCGGGCGGCTCGGGCGCAGGCGAAGGCTTCGACGGTACCGACGTCGTGCAGACGAATATGACCAACTCGCGGCTGACCGATCCAGAGATCCTGGAATTCCGCTTCCCGGTGCGGCTGGAGAGTTACGAGATCCGGCAGGGATCGGGCGGGGCGGGGCGCTGGCATGGCGGCAATGGCGGCGTGCGCAAGGTACGCTTTCTGGAGCCGATGACGGCGGCGATCCTGTCCAACAACCGGATTCACGCGCCGTTCGGGATGGCCGGCGGACAAGAGGCTGAACGCGGTCGCAACCGTGTGGAGCGCGCCGACGGCCAGGTCGAGGAGCTGGGCCATATCGGCAAGACCGATATGGCGCCGGGCGACGTGTTCGTGATCGAGACGCCAGGCGGAGGCGGATACGGGGAGCCTGCCTGATCCGGTTTACTCGATGCGCTCAGCGGCGTGGATGACCCCGACCGTGTCCGTGGCCTCCGTGGTGGCGACCGCCATGTCCGCCATGGTGGCCACGCCATCCGTGGCTGCCATGATAGTGGCCGCTGCCGTGGTGATGGCCGTGTCCGTAGTGGCGCGGGCCGCGGTCGTAGTACGAGAATTCCAGGCCGAGCGTCACGGGTGGATAGGCGTAGGCAGGGCTGCCGTAGGGATAGGCGCCGTAATAGGGGTAGGCCGGATAGTTGGAGTAACCGTAAGCGGGCGCATATGCGCCATCATAGGCCGCATAAGGCGGTCCGTAGGCAACGCAGCCTCCGAGACCGCATGCCACTAGTAGCGAAAGGATCAGGCGTTTCGCCGCGCCTATGATCTGCGGGTTCATGGCAGACCCTCACCGGGGGGGACGATGACCAATTCTAGTACCGTGCCGGAACCGCGGTGACGGCGGATTTGTAAGGAATTGCTACGATGATAGGGGAGGAGGGCGCGAAAAGCGATGATTCGAACTCAGCCGCCGATCGATCCATCGCGCAATGCGGGGAGCGTCCAGGCGGGCGCGTGATTCCATCTTCAAGGAAAATGCATGTCGCATCGATCGGTTTCACGGCTCCCCGTCTTAGTGCTATGCGGCGCATTGGGTGCCTGCAGCAGCACGACAACCGAAACACGATCCACGGCGAGTGCCGCAGTCCTTGCGCCAGGCGCCGCAGCGCCTCTGGCCGTGGTCGGCACGGCCTGGGACAATTTCAAGCACCGCAGTACCGTCATGTGGGCTTGCCGCGACCTTGCCAGTGGCGAGATGGTCTCGTCAAGCATGTGCTACGCCCTGCCCAAGAACGACCGACAGTGGCCGGGAATGGCGGTGCCGCCCGGCTACCGCGGCATGCCTGATCCTTGACCTTGGCTAGGCGGCAGCGATACCGTACTTGCGCCGCGCCGCCTGATACTCATCGGTCAACGCCACCAGCCGCGGATGCTGCGCATCCTGCGCCCGAATCCCTTCCAGCAGCTGGGCCGCGGTGTCGCCCAGCGGATGATCCCATCCCAGCTCGTTCACCTGGCGCAGGATGCCGCCGGCAGTAGCCACCATCACCTGCAGATTGTTCGGCGCGATGTGCAGCGCCTCGAGCAGGGTCTGCACCGCGCCGCGCACGTCGCCCATATTGCGCTTCTCGTCGGCCACGCCGAGCAGAATCTGCGCTTGCGCCCGCAGTTGCTGGCCCATGCCCTCGACCATGTCGGTGCGGCCGGCGTTGACGAACACGTGCATCGCCTGGTCGACCGAGATACCGTTGTTGGCCTCGTTCATCACCGTCAGCATGACGTTCGAAGCCTGTTCGTCGAGCTGGTGATCCAGGCAAGCCTTGGCCAGGTCCATGCGCAGGCCGGGCGAGGTCGCGCCGCCTGCGCGCACCGCCGTCACCGCCGCCTGCAACTCGGCCACCGCCGCGCCGGCGTTGCCGCTCTTGTCGAGCACCAGCGAGTTGGCATAGGCGCGGCAGGCGTCGGCCGCCGGGTTGCCGCGCATCGAGCGCTCCAGGTCGCGCACCACGCCGGTGGCGCCGAGCAGGTCGTCGCGCGTCACCAGCGCCTTGACCAGGTTGACGTGGTCCTCGGGATTGCGAAATTCGGAATAGCGGGCCTTGGTCACCACCTGGCGGAACGATTTTTCGGCGCCCTCGACGTCGCCTGCCGCGAGCGCCACTTCGCCCAGCTTGCGCAGGCGCCGCACCACGTGCGGCGAGATCGCCACCGCGTCTTCCAGCACCTTCTTGGCCAGGTCCGGCTCGTTGCTCGCCTCCAGGCAGCGCGCCAGCAGGTCGTAGCCGGCCATCAGGCGCGGATTGGCGACCAGTAGTTCGTCGAGGATGGCGCGGGCGTCGTCGACCTGGTCGAGTGCAAAAAAGGCGCGCGCCATGCCCAGCGCGGCCCAGCCGAGGGGACGCTCGGTCAGCACTTCGCGATAGACCTCGGCGGCCTCCTGGTGCTCGTTCAAGGTCGTGTGCAGTTCGGCGCGGATGCGGGCGAAGTCGGCGGCGTAGCGCGCTTGCGCGGCGGCGCCGTCGCGGCAGGCGGCGATCGCCTCGCGCAGCTTGCCCTGGGCTGCCAGCTGCCAGGCCGGGAGCAGGGCGGCGCGGCGCTCCAGCGCGCGCTTGATGCGGCCGCTGAGCATCTCCACCGTGAACGGTTTGAGGACGTAGTCGGTCGGCGTCAGCTCGGCCGCGCTGACTACCTTGTCGTAGACGCCTTCGGAGGTGAGCATGATGAAGATCGTCGAGGCCGAGATCAGGCGGTGATGGCGCAGGTCTTCCAGCAGCTGCTGGCCATCTTGCCCTTCGCCGCTGCCGCTGGCCAGGTCGTACTCGCACAGGATGACGTCGTAGGCGCGCCGCTGCAGCTGGCGGATGGCCGTGTTGGCGTTGATCGCGTACTCGACCTTGCCGATGCCGGCCAGGTTCAGCATGTTCTGCAGGCTGGTGCGCATTCCCGGGTTCGGGTCGACCACCAGCACCGCCAGGTTTCCATTCTCTTGCATCGTCGCTCTCGTCCAGGTCATCCGGCGCCTCGGTGAGGGCGCGGTTCAAATATTGTCTACCGTAAAGATACCGGCAAGTTTCAATTCGATCAAGGAAACTGCAGTGTCATATTGTCAGTCGGCCGACGGCCCGACCATAGTGCAACACTGTATAATAGCGGGCTATCTTCCACCCTAGCAGCCACGCTGCATCAACGACTGTCCAAGCCATGTTGATTCTGCCGGGTTCCAATGCCCTGTCCGCCTTCCGTAGCCAACGCCTCCTGAGCCAACTGCAAGCTGTCGCCCCGTCGATCGCCGCCGTCCAGGGACGCTTCTACCACTTCATCGACACCAGCACGCCGCTCTCCACCGACGACACGCAACGTCTATCGGCCATGCTCACCTATGGCGAGCCGGCGGCTGAAACGCTGTACGAGGGCGTGACCGAGGAGTTCTTCGTCATTCCGCGCCTGGGCACGATTTCGCCCTGGGCCTCGAAGGCGACCGACATCGCCCACAACTGCGGCATGGCCCACGTGCACCGCATCGAGCGCGGCGTCGGCTACACCGTGGTGCTCAAGAGCGGCATCCTGGGCAGCAGCTTCGGCGCCGCCAAGAAGCTCAGCGGCGAGGAACTGGAAGCCGTCAGCGCACTGCTGCACGACCGCATGACCGAATCGGTGCTGCGCAGCGCCGACGACGCCCAGCACCTGTTCAACGAACTCGAAGGCAAGCAGCTGGAAAGCATCGATGTGCTGGGCGCCGGTCGCGACGCGCTGGTGCGCGCCAACACGGAACTCGGCCTGGCGATGTCGGAAGACGAAGTCGACTACCTGCACGAAGCCTTCACCAAGGCCCAGCGCAACCCGACCGACGTCGAGCTCATGATGTTCGCGCAGGCGAACAGCGAGCACTGCCGCCACAAGATCTTCAACGCCGACTGGATCATCGACGGCGTCAAGCAGGATAAGTCGCTGTTCGGCATGATCAAGAACACGCACCAGCTGAACCCGCGCGGCACCGTGGTCGCGTATAGCGACAACTCGTCGATCATCGAAGGCGCCACCGTCACCCGCTTCTTCCCGCGCGACGGCCAGGAATACGGTGCGTCGACCGAGTTGGTGCACACCCTGATGAAGGTCGAAACCCACAACCACCCGACCGCCATTTCCCCATTCCCGGGCGCCTCGACCGGCGCCGGCGGCGAGATCCGCGACGAGGGCGCGACCGGCCGCGGCGCCAAGCCGAAGGCCGGCCTGACCGGCTTCACGGTGTCGAACCTGCTGCTGCCGGACGCCCAGCGTCCTTGGGAAAACGCGTCGGACGTGACCAGGGCCGAGCGCAGCGACGCAGTCTATGGCAAGCCGGAGCGCATCGCCTCGCCGCTGCAGATCATGATCGACGGCCCGATCGGCGGCGCCGCCTTCAGCAATGAATTCGGCCGTCCGGTCCTGGGCGGTTACTTCCGCGCCTACGAGCAGAACGTCGGCGCCGCGAATGCGGTCTACGGCTACCACAAGCCGATCATGATCGCCGGCGGTATCGGCAGCATCTCGGCCCAGCACACCCACAAGGATGAGATCCCGGTCGGCAGCCTGCTGATCCAATTGGGTGGTCCGGGCATGCGCATCGGCATGGGCGGCAGCGCCGCTTCGTCGATGGCCACCGGCACCAATACCGCCGACCTGGACTTCGACTCGGTCCAGCGCGGCAATCCGGAGATGGAACGCCGCGCGCAGGAAGTCATCAACGGCTGCTGGCAGCTGGGCGAGAACAACCCGATCATCTCGATCCACGACGTCGGCGCCGGCGGCCTGTCGAACGCCTTCCCGGAAATCGTCAACGACGCCAAGCGCGGCGCGATTTTCGACCTGCGCAAGGTGCCGCTGGAAGAGAGCGGTCTGGCGCCAAAGGAAATTTGGTCGAATGAATCGCAAGAGCGATATGTGTTGGCGATTTCGCCAGAAAGCCTTGCAAAATTTGCATCGCTGTGCGAGCGCGAGCGCTGCCCGTTCGCCGTGGTCGGCACCGCCACCGAAGAGCGCCAGCTGAAACTGATCGACGATCAAGAAGGCAACGCGCCGGTCGACATGCCGATGGACGTTTTGCTCGGCAAACCGCCGAAGATGCTGCGCGACGTCGAACACGTCCAGCACGCTTTCCCGCCGGTGGACCTGACCGGCATCGAACTGCCGGAAGCGGCGCGCCGCGTGCTGCTCAACCCGGCTGTGGCCGATAAATCGTTCCTGATCACCATCGGCGACCGTAGCGTCGGCGCCACCAGCGTGCGCGACCAGATGGTCGGCCCGTGGCAGGTTCCGGTTGCCGACTGCGCCGTGACCGCAATGTCCTTCGAGGGCTTCCTGGGCGAGGCGATGGCGATGGGCGAGCGCACCCCGCTGGCCGTGATCGACGCCGCCGCATCGGGCCGCATGGCCGTGGGCGAGGCGATCACCAATATCGCGGCCGCCGCGATCGACGACATCTCGGACATCAAGCTGTCGGCCAACTGGATGGCGGCCTGCGGCCAGCCAGGCCAGGACGCTGCACTGTTCGACACCGTCAAGGCCGTCGGTATGGAACTGTGCCCGGCGCTGGGCGTGTCGATCCCGGTGGGTAAAGATTCGCTGTCGATGCGCACCACCTGGAACGACGAAGGCCAGAACAAGGCCGTCATTTCTCCGGTGTCGCTGATCGTGTCCTCGTTCGCGCCGGTCGTGGACGTGCGCCGTTCGCTGACTCCGCAACTGCGCACGGATAGTGGCGACAGTGCCCTGATCCTGGTCGACCTTGGTCGCGGCAAGAACCGCCTGGGCGCCTCGATCCTGGCGCAAGTGACGCAGCAGCTGGGCGACTCGGTGCCGGACGTCGATTCGCCGCAAGACCTGAAAGCCTTCTTCGTCGCGATCCAGCAGCTGAACAAGGACGGCAAGCTGCTGGCCTACCACGACCGCTCGGACGGCGGCCTGTTCGCAACGCTCACCGAGATGGCCTTCGCCGGCCGCACCGGTGTGTCGGTCAACCTCGACATCCTGACCATGGAAGGCGAGCACGCTTCTGACTGGGGCGACGCCAAGAACTGGGCCGGCCAGGTTGCCGAGCGCCGCAACGAGATGACCTTGCGCGCGCTGTTCAGCGAAGAGCTGGGCGCCGTGATCCAGGTGCGCGCAGACGACAAGAGCGCCGTGATGAATGTGCTGCGCGACCAGGGCCTGGGCGCCTGCAGCCACATCATCGGCAAACTGAACGACCGCGGCGCGATCGAGTTTACGCGCGATGCCAAGGTGATCTACAACGAGTCGCGCAGCAATCTGCACCGCCTGTGGAGCGAGACCAGCTGGCGCATCGCGCGCCTGCGCGACAACCCGGCCTGCGCCGACTCGGAATACGACCGCCTGCTGGACGAAACCGATCCGGGCATGCAGCCGAAGATCACCTTCGACCTGGCGGACAACGTCGCCGCGCCGTTCATCGCGACCGGCGTGCGTCCGCGCGTGGCGATCCTGCGCGAGCAGGGCGTCAACTCGCATATCGAGACCGCGTGGGTGATGCACCAAGCGGGCTTTGCCGCGATCGACGTCCACATGAGCGACCTGATCGCCGGCCGCGCCAAGCTGGATGATTTCCACGGCATCATCGCCGTCGGCGGCTTCTCGTACGGCGACGTGCTGGGCGCGGGCGAGGGCTGGGCCAAGACCATCCTGTTCAACCCGCTGCTGTCGGAACAGTTCGCGAAGTTCTTCCAGCGCCAGGACACCTTCGGCCTGGGCGTCTGCAACGGCTGCCAGATGATGAGCAACCTGAAGTCGATCATCCCGGGCGCGCAGGCGTGGCCGAAGTTCACCCGCAACAAATCGGAACAGTTCGAAGCGCGCTTCGGCATGGTCGAGGTGCTGGATTCGGCGTCGATCTTCTTCGCGGGCATGGCCGGCACGCAGGCGCCGATCGCGATCGCCCACGGCGAAGGCTTCGCCGATTTCTCGCTGACCGGCGACTTGAACGCGGTCAACCAGGCGATGCGTTTCGTCGACAACCGCGGCCAGGCGACCGAAGTGTATCCGTTCAATCCGAACGGCTCGCCGGGAGGCTTGACATCGGTGACCACCGATGACGGCCGCTTCACCGTGCTGATGCCGCATGCGGAGCGTGTGTTCCGCGCGGCGACGCATTCGTGGGCGCCGGAATCGTGGGGCGATGAGTCGCCGTGGATGCGCATGTTCCGCAATGCGCGCAAGTGGGTTGGCTGATCGGAGAAGAGCGGATCGACGCGGCACTGTCGAGGCAAGCTGTCACGGCTTGCCTCGGCGGCGCGAGTGACGCCAGCGTGTAGTTGATGGGCCCGGTCGATATTTCGCCCGGGCCTTTTTCTATCGCCGCGCGCTTTTGGTCAGATAGGGTTGCAAGGCTTGCGCCAGCTCGGGCGGTAGAGTATCCCGATCGATGCGTTGATTCGCGAACTCTGTCTCAAGACGGTCAGCACCTCCGAATGCGCGGACGAGCCGCGCCGTCACGTCGTGTGCCAGGAGTTTCAGAATTGGCTGGGGTAGCTCATCATCAAAAAGTCGGTCGTCAAAAACTTGCCTTGCCGAATCGATGATGGTGCACATCGAGCCTTCGATCGAAAAGACGATACCCAAGCCGTCGGTCTGGTATCGCTGGTGTGGAAAGGGCGCCGCTGTACGTATTTCGTATCCCCCAATGACGTAATAGGTTCTGTTCGACGAGTCACTGGCCTTGCCGAACACGTACCACACGGCCCTGCCGTTCTCGTCGTCCGATAAGGTCGGGCAACTGGCAATCGCACTTGGAGGAAGTCGTTCGAACCCGATCTTGGCCGATTCGTAGCGCAAGCCAAACACGGGCTCACGCAGTATGCGGGGTGGGGTATCCGTCGATGCCCATGACTCCACCATACTGCAGAGCAGTAAGGCGCACAGGGCGATTGTTCTAGTGGCGATAGAAGACATGGCTTGGCTTGTTGCGACGGTAACCCGCACCCGACCAGAAATCTCGCTGTTTGAAGTCGGAGATCCAGATCTGGCTTTCCATTTTACTCTCGAGAATTTCAGGCAGATATTTTCTGTCATGCCGATGCCTGGCCTGATTCCCAGCTTGACCATGCCGATCAAGACGTTTTCCAGTTCCATTTCAAAATATTTGACCGGGATACCGTCGCCATCCGCACGCATGAACTCGAATACCGCTTTTGGAATGGTCTTCCCCATTGCGCAGTACTGGAGCAGGATCGGCGTCGACATGTCCGTCAATTTAGATAAGAGCACGTCGTCGAGCTCGGCGCGTTCGGCGGTATGGCCACCTGCGGTCGATGCGGTCGCACTGCGCGGCTGATCTACGCCAAAGTTCACGGAGTAGCATTCGATCCATCCTCGGTGCTGCTCGTCCTGGGATTCGCCTTTGATGCCATCTATTCGCAAGTAAGCGTCGATTGCCATGTCGAGGATCGTTAGTGGTTGAATTGTCGTGAGGCGATACACAACGCATTGTCCATCGATGGCGGACAGAGCGGGTGTATGAAGATCAAGCCGCCTGTCATACCTCTCGAATTTGGAATTGGAGGGCCTTGCTGCCACCTGCAACGGGACGCGTGACGGTGCGTTGAAAGTCCCCGCAAGTGGGGTGGCTGAGCAATCATGCATCGATCATGAATGCATCTTCGTAGGCGTTTTTTTGTGCCGCCGCGATGTACACTGCGTCGAGCCCAACAACGATTGAAGACTATGAACCCGATCCTCGTCCGTCCGCTGTGCGCATTGATCATGACGCTTTCCACCGCCGCGAGCGTTGCGGCCGACGGCATGAAGGTCGACGCCGCGACCCGCTCCAGCATCGTCAGCGGGCTGGCACAGGCGATCGACGAGCAGTACGTTTTCCCCGACAAGGCGAAACTGGTCGTCAAGCGCCTGGAGGCGAAGGAGAAGAGCGGTGCGTATGCTGACATCTCGACGATGGAGGAGCTGGCCACCGCCCTGACCGCCGACCTGCACGAGCCAACCAGGGACTTGCATCTGAGGGTCAGGGTCAGCGCGCAGCCGCTTCCGGAGATTGCCCCCGAGCCAACGCCCGAGATGGAAAAAATGATGCTCGCGTACTATAAGGCCTCGAACTTCGGCGTCCGCAAGATCGAGACGCTGCCGGGAAATATCGGCTATATCGACCTGAGGATGTTCGCCTCGGTCGACGCCGCCAAGGACACCATCGGCGCCGCAATGCAGGTGGTCGCCGACACCGACGCCCTGATCGTCGACCTGCGCGCCAACGGCGGGGGCGATCCGCAGACGGTCGCCTTCATGTCGAGCTACCTGTTCGACAAGCGCACCCACCTCAACGACATGCTCTGGCGCCAGGACGGACGCCGCGAGTCGTTCTGGACCCAGGACGAGGTGCCGGGCAAGCGCTTCGGCGGCCAGAAGAAGATCTATGTCCTCACCAGCAAGAAGACCTTCTCGGGCGCGGAAGAATTCAGCTACAACATGCAACAGCTGAAGCGCGGAACGCTTGTCGGTGAGACGACCGGCGGCGGCGCCCACCCGGGCGGCATGCATCGCCTGCATCCTCATGTTTCCGTCTTCATCCCGACGGGCCGCGCAATCAATCCGATCAGCAAATCGAACTGGGAGGGCACGGGCGTGATTCCCGACGTGCCGGTGGCGGCGGACGACGCCCTGCGCACGGCGGAGCGCCTGGCATTGACGGCGCTTCTGCAGCAGCCGCGCGACGCCATGCATGCCGACCTGCTGCGCAAGCGCCTGGCCGAAGTCGGCAAGCAGGGCAAGGCCGGCTAGTCAGGGCACTGGGCGCGCCAGCGTGTAGCGCACGTCGGCGGCGCCGGCGTTGCCCCCGGTCCAGCCCTGACGCGCATAGAACAGGTCGGCCCGCGTGCCGGCGCCAGTATCGAGCGTTATCTCGGCGTAGCCCGATTCGAACAGCCATGCCGTCGCCAGTGCGAGCAAGGCTTTCGCCAGCCCCTTGCCCTCATGTGCGGGGTCGACGAACAGCGCCCAGATCGAGCCATCCAGGCTGTTGGCGTAGCTGAACGCCACAGTGGCCCCATCGACCTGGGCGATCCAGCCGCGTCCGTCGCGTTCCAGGAAATCCTCGTACATCTGCCGCGTGACTCGGCCCGGGTCGCGCAGGCGATTCTCATTGACGGCCAGTCGTATGCGCGACATCGCCGGTATGTCGTCGACAGTGGCCCGCCTGAAGATCGCGCCTGTCATGGCCATATCCTGTGCAGCTTGCCTCGTGCGGCGTGCTCGAGCAAGTCGTGCGCGCGCGGGTCGATGCGTGCCGCAGGAACATGCCGGAGCACATGAGCGGCAAATTCCGGAAGACCCATCTGCATCCCGGTGACCCGCACCATGACGCCAGATTCAAGCTCGAGCCGGTACCAGTTCATGCGCTTGTTGAAGGCGACACGCCGGACGTCGCTCCAGCGGAAGTATCCTCGTTTGCCCAGCGTGCGGCCGTATGCCATTCCGTCGTCATCGATCACATGACGCGCCAGGTAATAGTCGCTGATGAGATACAGGGAGAGCACCGTCATCGCGCAGCCGACCACGAACGGAATCGGACCGCCGGTTTCGGTGTACGAACCGTAGAGCATCCCGATGGACATCGCGAGGCAGACGATGCCGACGATGAGAAGTGGCGTCGGCTGCCTGAGCGTGCGTGCCTCGCTTGCAGGCCGGTCGCGCAGGCGACTGCGGGCGAACCAGCGCATCATGAACGTCATGGCGACAATCCAGAAGACGACCTGGAACAGAATGCCGAAGTAATCAAAATCCATTGAGGTATGCCAAGGAAAAACCGCAACGATAGCAGATAGGTCCACGCACGAAATGCACGGATATTCACATCGGGTAGGGCAGTGGCGATACGACGTGAGCGCAAGGTACACGACCATAAAAAAGCGCCCCCTCAGGAGCGCTCTTCGATGCCGCCAACCGGCGATTACTGCACCTTGGCCTTCTTGACCAGGCTCTCGCGGTAGGCAGCCAGCTGACGCTGCTGCAGGCCTTCCGCGACTTGCTGCTTGACTTCTTCCAGCGGCGGGACCTTGGTCGCGCGCACGTCTTCCAGCTTGATGACGTGGAAGCCGAACTGCGACTTCACCGGGGTCTCGGTGATGGCGCCTTTTTGCAGGGCGACCATGGCTTTCGAGAACTCAGGCACGTAGGTAGCCGGGCTTGCCCAGCCGAGGTCGCCGCCGTTCTGGGCGCTGCCATCTTTCGACTGCTTGGCCAGCTCTTCGAACTTGGCGCCGCCTTTCAGCTTGCCGATGATGTCCTTGGCGGTGGCTTCGGAATCGACCAGGATGTGGCGGGCGTGGTATTCCTTGTCGCCGATCATGGCCTTCTGCTTGTCGTACTCGGCCTTGATCTCGGCATCCTTGACCGGGTTCTTCTTGACGTAGTCGGCCAGCATCGCATTGATGATGATGCTCTGGCGGGCGTTGTCGATGGCCGACTTGACGTCGGCGCGGTTGCCGATGTTCTGCTTGTCGGCTTCCTGGATCAATACTTCACGGCTAATCAGGTCGTTCTTGATCGCGGTGCGCAGGTCAGGGGAATCGGTGGCGCGGCCCTGGGCGACGACTTGCTTGACCAGCTGGTCGACCCTCGCTTGCGGGATCGCCTTGCCATTGACGGTTGCAGCGTTTTGCGCGAGTGCAGGCAGGGCAGCCAATGCGGTCATGGCTAACAACAGGCGGGCTGGCTTCAAAATCATTGTTGAGATCCTATATAAACACGATAAGTATCGCCGCAGGCGACGAGAGCCGGCGCAAACTCAGCACCGGCGACAGCACATATTACTGCACCTTTGCCTTTTTGACCATTTGCTCCTGGTAGTCACGCAGCTTCTGCTGGGACAGATTCTCGGTCAGCTGTGGCTTGACTTCGTCCAGGCTCGGGAACTTGACCGGACGGGTGTCGTCCAGCTTGATCACGTGGAAGCCGGCGTTGGTCTTGACCGGCACGTCGGTGATCGCGCCTTTCTGCAGCTTGGTGAAGCCGGCCGAGAATTCCGGCGGCAGCGCGCCCGGGGTGACCCAGTCCAGGTCGCCGCCGTTGCCGGCGGTACCGGTGTCCTTCGAGGTCTTGGCCATTTCTTCGAACTTGGCGCCGCCTTTCAGCTTGCCGATGGCGGCCTTGGCTTCGTCTTCGGTCGTGAACAGGATGTGGCGCACATGGTATTCCTTGTCGCCGGTTTCGGCCTTGACCTTGTCGTACTCGGCCTTGATCTGGGCGTCGCTCACCGGATTCTTGGTGATGTATTCGCGGGCCAGGGCGTTGACGACGATCGACTGGCGGGCGTTATCCAGCGCTTCGCGCACTTCGGGCTTCTTGTCGTAGCCTTGCTTGACGGCTTCCTGCATCAGCACTTCGCGGGCGATCAGGTCGTTCTTGACGGCTTCGCGCAGTTCTGGCGAATCCTGGTTCTGGCCCTGGGCCACGACCTGCTTGATGACGGCTTCGGCGCGCGACGAAGGGATCGCCTTGCCATTCACCACTGCGAGGTTCTGGGCGAAAGCGGGAGCCGATGCAACGGCGACAAGGGCTAACAGCAGGCGAGCTGGCTTAAAGGTCATGTGTGTTCCTGTAGCGGGGATAGTTGCTGGACGAGATTAGATGTGTTCTTGTGACTAGCAGTGTAAATTGTCGGGCAAATTACTTAAAGCTGCCTGAAGCCGAGGCTCAGGACAGCTCGGAAGGCGCGACCGCATGGATGGCGAGCGCGTGGATTTCCGCCTTGTTGATCATATCGTGAACGGCATCATACACAAGACGATGGCGCATGACTAGCTTGAGGCCTTCAAAGCGGGAGGACACGATTTTGACCGTGTAATGGCTGCCGCCGGTGTTGCCGGCATGGCCGGCATGCAGGTGCGAGTCGTCGATGATCTCGAGCGACGCCGGGGCCAGTTCGGCCTCGAGGATGGTGCGCAGGCGTGCTTCGCGGTCTATGGTGGTCATGCTTCTTCCTCCTTGATGTATTTCGAAAGCATCATCATCTGGATCACGATGAATCCGAACATGATGCCGGTAAAGCCGAACAGCTTGAAGCTGACCCAGGCGCTGGTGTCGTTACGGAAGACCACGAAAGCCATCAACAAGTTCAGCAGGCCCATACCGGCGAAGAACAGGATCCAGCTGTAGCCGAGCCGGTTCCACACCAGGTCGGGCAGCTTGATATTGGCCTCCATCACGGAGCGCATCAGGTTCTTCTTGTAGAACACCTGCGCCACCAGCAGGGCAACGGCGAAGGCCCAGTACAGAATAGTCGGCTTCCATTTGATAAACAGGTCGTCATGGAAGTAGATCGTGGCGCCGCCGGCGACCAGGATCACGGCCATCGACAGCCACAGCATATTGTCGACCTTGCGGCCTCGCACCAGCAGGTAGCCGACCTGCAGCGCGGTGGCGACGATCGCCACTGCCGTGGCCAGCAGGATCGCCGACTGTGCGGGGGGCACGGCGCCGCCTGCGATCAGGCCACCCAGGTAGTCGACGGCCAGGCGGTGCGCCCACTCCTGGTTGCTGTCGCCGTACTTATAGACGCCAAAGAACAGAAGGACCGGGAACAGGTCGAACAGAAATTTCTTCACCGCGTCACCTTCAGATCGGTTCGAACCGCATCGAAGCGGAATTGATGCAATAGCGCAGGCGGGTCGGCGGCGGGCCGTCCGGGAACACGTGGCCCAGGTGGGCGTCGCACACGCCGCAGATGACTTCGGTGCGTACCATGCCGTGCGTGCGGTCGACCTTCTCGATCACATTCGCCGGGTCCAGGGCCTTGAAGTAGCTGGGCCAACCGCAGCCCGAGTCGAACTTGGTGTCCGATTCGAACAAAGGGGTATCGCAGCACACGCAGTGATAAATGCCGTGTTCGTGGTGGTCCCAGTACTTGCCGGTGAAGGCGCGCTCGGTGGCGGCGTGGCGGGTCACCTGGTATTCCATCGGGTCGAGCTGGTCGCGCCACTCGGCGTCGGTCTTGGTCACTTTGTCGGTCATGATTCTCTTTCGTGGTATCAGAGGCTGGGCCCGGATGCGGCCCAAGCGAGGCTCAGGACGAGCAGCTCACCTCGAGGTGGGCCGCCCAGTCCGGCGGCAGGGCCGCATAGGATTCATTCTCGGGCTGTTCGTCGAACGGGCGTTCCAGCACGGCCAGCAGCTTGTGCACGCCACTGAAATCGCCGTTCTGCGCCTGTTCGATGGCGATCTGCGCCAGGTAGTTGCGCAGGATGTATTTTGGATTGGCCGCGTGCATGGCCTCGCGCCTGGCCGGGTCGCTGCTGCCTTCCTGGCGCAGGCGGGCGCGGTATTCACCGGTCCAGGCGTCGAAGGCCGCGCGGTCGATGAAGAGGTCGCGCAGGGGTTCGTCAGCTGCCGGTTCGTCGACCTTCAGTTCGCCCAGGCGGCGGAAGAACAGCGTGAAATCGGCGTGGTTGTCCTGCAGCAGCGTGAACATATTGTCGAACAGCGCCGCATCGCCATCGCGCGTTTCCTTCAGTCCGAGCTTGGCGTGCAGCAGGGTGTCGAGCTGGCGGCCAAATTCTGGACGATAGACGTCGAGCGCCTCCTCGGCCGCCTCGGGCTCGCCGATCAGCGGCAGCAGGGCATTGGCCAGCGCATAGCAGTTCCAGTGGCCCACCGGCACCTGGTTGGCATAGGAATAGCGCCCGCCCTGGTCGGTGTGGTTGCAGATGTGCTTGGCGTCGAAGGCTTCCATGAAGCCGAACGGGCCGTAGTCCAGGGTCAGGCCCAGGATCGACATATTGTCGGTGTTCATCACGCCATGCATGAAGCCGACCGCCTGCCAGTGCGCGATCATGCGCGCGGTGCGGCGGGTGACTTCGGCCAGCAGTTCCTTGTACGGGTTGGCGGCGTCCTGGAATTGCGGGTAGAACTGGCGGATGACGTAGTCGGCGAGCGTCTTGAGCTCGGTCTCTTTCCCGCGCGACGCCCAGTGCTCGAAGGAGCCGAAGCGCACGAAGGTGGGCGCCATGCGCGTGACGACCGCGGTGCTTTCCATGGTTTCGCGCGCCACCTGCTGCGACGAACCGGTGACCATCAGCGCGCGCGTGGTCGGGATGCCGAGCGCGGCCATGGCTTCGGAGCACAGGAATTCGCGGATCGACGAGCGCAGCACGGCGCGGCCGTCGCCCATGCGCGAATACGGCGTGCGGCCGGCGCCTTTCAGTTGCAGCTCCATCGGACCGTTCGGCGTGGCGAGCTCGCCCAGCGTGATCGCGCGGCCGTCGCCCAGCTGGCCGGCCCAGACGCCGAACTGGTGGCCGGAATACACGGCGGACAGGGGCTGCGAACGCGCCGCGACCTTGTTGCCGGTAAACACGTCGACAAAGTCTGGGCGAGCGAGATCGGCCGCATCCAGCCCGATCAGGGCGGCGGCAGGGCCGCTCGCCGCCACGAAATGAGGTGAGGGCAGCGGCGTCGGCATGAGGCGCGTGTAGAACGCCGGTGGCAATTCGGCGAACGAATTGTTCAGTGGAAGTTCGTCGGCAGTGATGGCAGTGTCCGTGGCAAAGTGGTCAAGATTGGCGGATTTTACCGCACCAGGCCGATTCTATTCGCGCACCCGTGCGATATGGGCCGGCGTTACATCCGGTAACCGCTCATTGCCGATCTGGCTCAATGAGTTGATGCGGTGCATCATCGAATCCGATTGACGGGGGCACGCTTCGCGAACGACACTTTTCGTGTTGCCATTCTATTCACGGAGAGCCGATGCACTCGTACCCGATGAGTCCCCTGCAAGGCCAGATGATGGATGAACCGCTGCTCATCTCGGGCATCCTGGAGTTCGCGGCGCGCCATTACGGCGATACCGAGATCGTCTCGCGCCGGGTCGAGGGCGACCTGCACCGCTACACCTACCGCGATTGCGCGCGCCGCGCGCGCCAGTTGGCCAGTGCCCTTGGCGCGCTCGGCATCGGGATGGGCGAGCGCGTCGCGACCCTGGCCTGGAACGGCTACCGCCACCTGGAACTGTACTATGGCGTGTCCGGCTCGGGCGCGGTGCTGCATACGATTAATCCGCGCCTGCATCCTGACCAGGTGGCCTATATCGTCAACCACGCCGATGACCGCGTACTGTTCTTCGACCTGACCTTCCTGCCGGCCATCGAAGCCATGGCGCGCCAATGCAAGACGGTCAAGGCCTACGTCGCGCTGTGCGGGCGCAAGCACATGCCGCCGGCCGGCGCGATCCCCGGCCTGCTGTGCTATGAAGACCTGATCGAACGAGAGTCCAGCGACTACGACTGGCCGCAGTTCGACGAGCGGTCGGCGGCAGCCCTGTGCTACACCTCCGGCACGACCGGCAATCCGAAAGGCGCCCTGTACTCGCACCGTTCGACGGTGCTGCACGCCTATGCCTCTGCGATGCCGAACGCCCTGAGTGTCTCAAGTGCCGACGTGGTGCGGCCGGTGGTGCCGATGTTCCATGTGAATGCCTGGGGGCTGCCGTACTCCGCGCCGCTGGCCGGCGCCAAGCTGGTGTTCCCGGGGCCTGCGCTGGACGGCAAGTCGCTGTACGAGCTGTTCGAGGCCGAGGGCGTGACTTTTTCGGCCGGCGTGCCGACGGTCTGGCTCGGCCTGATCAACCACGTTCTTGCCAACGACTTGCGATTCTCGACCTTCCGCCGCACCGTGATCGGTGGTTCGGCCTGTCCGCCGGCCATGATGGATGCCCTGATCGACCGCCTGGGTGTGCAGGTGGTGCACGCCTGGGGCATGACCGAGATGTCGCCGCTCGGTACCGCCTGCAAGCTGCTGGCCAAACACAGGGAGTTGCCGCAGGAGGCGCAGCGCGCCGTGCTGCGCAAGCAAGTCCACGCGATCTACGGCGTCGACATGAAGATCGTCGACGACGACGGCACCGAACTGCCGTGGGACGGTGCGACCTATGGCCACCTGCTGGTCAAGGGGCCGTGGGTGGTGTCCGGGTACTTTCGGGGTGAGGGCGGCGACGTGCTGCAGGACGGTTGGTTCCCGACCGGCGACGTCGCCACGATCGATGCCGACGGCTACCTGGCGATCACCGACCGCAGCAAAGATGTAATCAAGTCGGGCGGCGAGTGGATCGGTACGATCGACCTCGAAAATGTCGCGATGTCGCACCCGGCAGTGCTGCAGGCGGCCTGCATCGGCGTGCAGCATCCGAAGTGGGCCGAACGGCCCTTGCTGGTGGTGGTGCGCCGGCCCGGCATGGAGGTCTCGCGCGAGGAGTTGATCGACTGGTTCGGCGGCAAGGTGGCCAAGTGGTGGACGCCGGACGACGTGGTGTTCGCCGAAAGCCTGCCGGTGGGCGGTACCGGCAAGATCCAGAAGAACAAGCTGCGTGAAACGTATGCGGGGCACAGGCTGCCGACGGCCTGATGCCATTCCAGGTCGGGGCGAGAAGCGGTGCGCCAGACACCAACGGGGCGCGGCGAAGAAGCACGGACAGGTAGACTGTTATCACTTTTGATAACTTTAGCTTACTGGATCTTCAATGCGCCTGCTCATCGCCCTCATCCTCCCCTGGCTCACCTTCTTCACCATCGGCCGCCCGATCGCCGGCATCATCTGCCTGATCCTGCAAATCACGCTGGTCGGCTGGCTGCCTGCAGCGATCTGGGCTGTCTACGCCCTGAGCCAGTACAAGACCGACCAGAAGATCGAGCGCGCACGCCAGCAACGGGAGTTTTGACCGGTGCCAGCTGTTGCCTGAATAGTACGTTCGTGCATTTTCTCCGGTATAGTGGGCGGTTCATCCAGCACCACCCACGAGGAGAAGCAGAGACATGAGCGCCGACTACCAGGTCCACGGCAGCGTTGCCGTCATCACCCTGAACAACCCGCCGGTCAATGGCCTCGGGCTCGCGACCCGCAGCGCCGCCGTGCAGGGCGTGCAGGCCGCCGAAAGCGATCCGGCGGTCAAGGCGATCGTGCTCACCGGCGCCGGCAAGGCCTACTCGGGCGGCGCCGACATCCGCGAATTCAATTCTCCGAAGGCGCTCACCGAACCGACCCTGCACTCGCTGATCCGGGTAGTCGAAAATTCCTCCAAGCCGGTCGTGGCGGCGATCCACAGCGTGGCCATGGGCGGCGGCCTGGAGCTGGCGCTGGGTTGCCACTACCGCGTGGCGCTGCCGGGCGCGCAGATCGCGCTGCCAGAAGTCAAATTGGGCCTGATCCCGGGCGCCGGCGGCACCCAGCGCCTGCCGCGCCTGCTCGGCCTGGAAAAAGCGCTCGGCATGATCGTTGGCGGCAGCCCGATCCTGTCCGAGAAGCTGGCCGGTTCGCTGCTGTTCGATGAAGTTTTCAGCGCCGGCACCGAGCTGCTGCCGGCCGCCATCGCCTTCGCCGAAAAAGTCGCCGATGCGCGTCCGCTGCCGAAGGTGCGCGATCGCGCCGTGAAACACCCCGATGCGGCCGGCTTCCTGGCGTCCGCGCGGGCGCAGGTGGATGGCGCCGCTGGCCCGTTCCCGGCGCCGCGCGCCTGCGTCGAAGCGGTGGCGGCCTCGGTGACGGCCGACTCGTTCGAGGATGGCCTGCGCTTCGAGCGCGAGCGCTTCATTCAACTCACCACCACGAGCGAGTCGAAGGCGCTGCGCCATGCCTTCTTCGCCGAACGTTCGGCCGGCAAGGTGCCCGACGTACCGGCCGACACTCCGCTGCGCATCATCGCGACGGCGGCCGTCGTCGGCGGCGGCACCATGGGTGCGGGAATCGCCATGAACTTCGCCAATGCCGGCATCCCGGTGACGATCCTCGAGATGAAGCAGGACGCCCTCGACAACGGGCTAGCCGCGATCCGCATGGTGTATGAGAGCGGCGTACGCAAGGGCAAGCTGGCGGCTGAGCAGCTCGAACAGCGCATGGCCATGATCAAGGGCACGCTGTCCTACGATGCCATCGCCCAGGCCGACATCGTGGTCGAAGCGGTGTTCGAGGACATGGGCGTCAAGGAGCTCGTGTTCCGCGAGCTGGACAAGGTCATGAAGCCGGATGCGATCCTGGCCACCAATACCTCGACGCTCGACGTCAACCGGATCGCCGCTTTCACGCGGCGCCCGCAGGACGTGATCGGGCTGCATTTCTTCAGCCCGGCTCACGTGATGAAGCTGCTCGAGATCGTGCGTGGCGCGCAGACCGGCAAGGACGTGCTGGCCACCGCGCTGGTGCTGTCGAAAAAACTGAAGAAGACGGGCGTGGTGTCGGGCGTATGTGATGGTTTCATCGGCAATCGCATGCTGGAGCAGTACCTGCGCCAGGCGGTGTTCCTGCTGGAAGAAGGTGCGCTGCCGGAGCAGGTCGACCGCGCCATCGAGGCCTTCGGCTTCGCGATGGGACCGTTCCGCATGAGCGATTTGGCCGGCAACGACATCGGCTGGCAGATCCGCAAGCGCCGCGCCATCGAGTCGCCGGGCTTCACTTATTCGAAGCTGCCGGACCTGCTGTGCGAACAGGGCCGTTTCGGGCAAAAGACCAAGGCTGGCTGGTACGACTACCGCGTGGGCGAGCGCAAGGCAGTGCCGTCGGATACGGTGAACGATATGGTGGTGCGCCATTCGGCTGACATCGGCGTGACGCGGCGCGCGGTTGCCGACGAGGAGATCGTCGAGCGTCTGGTGTATGCACTGGTGAACGAAGGCGCGAAGATCATCGAGGAAGGGATCGCGCTGCGCGCTTCCGACGTCGACATGGTCTACCTGAGCGGATATGGCTTCCCGCTGCATCGGGGCGGGCCGATGTTCTATGCAGACAGCGTCGGCTTGCCGCAGGTGCTGGCGGCGGTCGAGCGCTTTGCGCAGGGACGTCAGGGCGAGGCATGGCAGCCGGCGCCGTTGCTGGCGCGATTGGCGCCACTCGGCCAGGGTTTCAACGGTTAAGGATCGACGCCGGCTTGCGCCGGTTCGAAAAAAATGCCGCTGGCTAGCCAGCGGCATTTTTCGTTGGACACCCGCTATCTCAGTCGTTCGCGTAGATATTGTTGTCCTTGGTCTCCCGCACGAACAAGGCGCCGATCACGAATGTGATCAGTGCGATGACGATCGGATACCACAGCCCGTAATAGATGTCGCCCTTGAACGCCACCAGCGCAAAGGCGGTTGTCGGAAGCAGCCCGCCGAACCAGCCGTTACCGATGTGATACGGCAGCGACATCGAGGTGTAGCGGATCCGGGTCGGGAACATTTCGACCAGCATCGCCGCGATCGGGCCATACACCATGGTCACGTACAGCACCAGTATGAACAGCAGCAAGACCAGCATCGGCTTGTTGATCTGCGCCGGATCGGCCTTGTCCGGGTAACCGGCAGCCTTGAGGGCGCCGTTCACCTCTGCCTTGAGTGCTGCTTCGCTGGCCAGCGAGGGCTTGTCGAAGTTCAGGTTATCCGGCGTCATGACCGCGTTGAAGGAGCGGTATTCGGTTTCGCCAATCTTGATCGTCGCGACGGTGCCAGGCGGCGCATCGACGCGGTTGTAGCTCACCGAGGCCGCGGTCAGCATGCGGGTGGCGATGTCGCACGAGTTCGGGAATTTCTTGGTGCCGGTGGCGTCGATCTGGAAGCTGCAGGTATTCGGATCGGCCACGACGACGACCGGCGCGGTCTGCAGTGCGGTTTCAAGCGCGGGATTGCCGTAGTGGGTGATGGCCTTGAAGATCGGGAAGTAGGTGGCGGCGGCGATCACGCAACCGCCGAGGATGATCCACTTGCGGCCGATCTTGTCCGACAGCGCGCCGAACACGATGAAGAACGGGGTGGCCAGCAGCAGCGCGATGGCGATCAGGATGTTCGCGGTCGGGTCGGCGATCTTGAGCGTCTTGGTCAGGAAGAACAGGGCGTAGAACTGGCCGGTGTACCACACCACGGCCTGGCCCATCGTCAGGCCGAGCAGGGCCAGCAGCGCGACCTTGGCGTTCTTCGGCTTGAGGAAGGCTTCGGACAACGGCGCTTTCGAGGTCTTGCCCTCGGCCTTCATCTTGGCGAAGGCCGGCGACTCGTTCATCGACAGGCGGATCCAGACCGAGATGCCGAGCAGCACGACCGAGATCAGGAAGGGAATGCGCCAGCCCCAGGCCTGGAATTCCTCTTCGCCGGTCAGGGTGCGGGTGCCCAGGATGACCAGCAGCGACAGGAACAGGCCGATCGTGGCCGTGGTCTGGATGAAGGCCGTGAACAGGCCGCGCTTGCCGTGCGGCGCGTGCTCGGCCACATAGGTGGCGGCGCCGCCGTACTCTCCGCCCAGCGCCAGGCCTTGCAGGATGCGCAGGGTGACGAGGATGATCGGCGCCGCGATGCCGATCTGCTCGTAGCTCGGCAGGATGCCGACCAGGAAGGTCGAGGCGCCCATCAGCAGGATGGTCACCAGGAAGGTGTACTTACGGCCGATCATGTCGCCCAGGCGGCCGAACACCAGCGCGCCGAACGGGCGCACGATGAAGCCGGCGGCGAAGGCGAGCAGGGCGAAGATGAAGGTGGTATTCGGGTCGCCGATGAAGAACTGCTTGGCGATGATGGAAGCGAGCGAACCGTAGAGATAGAAGTCGTACCATTCGAAAACGGTGCCGAGGGAAGACGCGGCGATGACCTTGCGTTCTTCCTTGGTGAGTCCGGCGGAGGTGGGTGCAGCTTGTCCTCCGACAGTGTTGCCGGGTGTGATAGCCATGGGTGTCTCCGTAATTAATTTTGTGTAACCGGAAATGCTGATTGTTGGTCAGCTAACTTCACTGTGCGCCCGAAACCTTACGCGAATCTTGCATATGGCTTACAGCTAGCTTACAGGCGAGTTCCCTGATCTCGCGTATCCTTGTCGGACTACTCCCCGTTCATAGGAGAGATTCATCCTAGTTAGTCCCGGATATAAATTTGATATTTCTTCGCGAACGGTCGTGCTGTCGCTATGCTATGCTCGATCGGCTTCCCTCTCCGGCAACGGCAGTGAAGGCAATCACCCACCATGAATAGGACAGGAAACAGAATGATCAAGCACATCGTGATGTGGAAGCTGAAGGAACAGGCCGAAGGCGCGGACCGCGCCACCAATGCGCGTGAGATGAAGCGCCGGCTGGACGAGTGCGCGACCATCGTGCCGGGCATCCTGACTTTTGAAGTCACGCTGGCCCAGCCCGATCTCGAAGCGACCTATGACGTGGTGCTGTATTCGGAATTCGCCGACCGCGCCGCGCTCGAGGCTTACATCAAGCATCCGACCCACCAGGCGGTCGTGCCCTTCATCGGCGCCATCCGCGAAGGGCGCCAGTGCATGGACTACGAGGTCTGAGCCTTCCATCACAAAAATCAGGAGACCGCATGCGCACCACGCAGGAGCTGTTTTCACTGAAGGGCAAGACCGCCATCGTGACCGGTGGCTCGCGCGGGCTCGGCCTGCAGATGGCGCAGGCGCTCGGCGAGCAGGGCGCGCGCCTGGTGATCTCGTCGCGCAAGCAGGAGGAACTCGATGCCACCGTGGCCCAGCTGCACGCCCTCGGCATCGAGGCCAGCTGCTTCGCGGGCGACCTGTCCGACCCTGGCCAGGCGCAGGCGCTGGTGGAACAGGCGATCGCGCGCCTCGGGCACGTCGACATCCTGATCAACAATGCGGGCGCCACCTGGGGCGCGCCGGCCGAGGACTATCCGCTCGAGGCCTGGGACAAGGTGATGAACCTGAACGTGCGCTCGATCTTCCTGGTGTCGCAGGCGGTCGGCAAGCTGTCGATGATCCCGCGCCGCTATGGCCGCATCATCAATATCTCGTCGATCGCCGGCCTGGCCGGCAACCCGCCCGACGCGATGCAGACGCTGGCGTACAACACGTCCAAGGGCGCAGTGGTAAATTTCACCCGTACGCTGGCTGGCGAGTGGGGGCGCTACGGCATCACGGTCAACTCGATCGCGCCGGGCTTTTTCCCGTCGAAGATGACGAAGGGCGTGCTCGCCACCTATGGCGCCGATGGGCTGGCGGCCGCGGCCCCGCTCAAGCGCCTGGGCGACGACGAAGACCTGAAGGGCGCCGTGGTGCTGTTCGCTTCGGATGCGGGCAAGCACATCACCGGCCAGGTGCTGGCGGTGGATGGCGGGGTGACGGCGGTCTAGTTTAGGGAGGGGCAGGGATGGACGAGTTTCACGATAAGGTTGCGGTCATCACGGGCGCCGCCAGCGGCATGGGGCGCGAGTTCGCCAACCTGGCCGCCAGCCTGGGCATGAAGCTGGTGCTGGCCGACGTCCAGCCCAAGGCCCTCGAAAAGGCGGCCGATGAGCTGGCGAAGCAGACCGAGGTGCTGGCCATGGTGTGCGACGTGCGCAAGGGCGAGCACGTGCAGGAACTGGCCGATTCGGCGATGGCGCGTTTCGGCGCGGTGCACCTGGTGTTCAACAATGCCGGCGTGGGCGCCGGCGGCCTGGTGTGGGAGAACTCCGAGGAAGACTGGGAGTGGGTGCTGGGCGTGAACCTGTGGGGCGTGATCCATGGCGTGCGCGTGTTCACGCGCACGATGCTCGAATGCGCGGCGCAGGACCCGGGCTATCGCGGCTGGATCGTCAATACCGCCTCGATGGCCGGGCTGCTCAACTCGCCGGCGCTGGGCATCTATAACGTGTCCAAGCATGCGGTGGTGGCGCTCACCGAGACCTTGTACCACGACCTCAAGCTGGTCGATGCGCCGATCGGCACCTCGGTGCTGTGCCCGTACTTTATCCCGACCGCGATCGCGCAGTCGCACCGCCACCGGCCGGACGAATTGCGTACCGACGAAATCATGACCGCGAGCCAGATGGCCGCGCAGGCGCTCACCGAAAAGGCGGTCGGTTCCGGCAAGGTGTCAGCGGCGGACGTGGCTCGCCTTACCTTTGACGCGATCCGCGAAGAGCGCTTTTATGTGTTCTCGCACCCGCAGGCGCTGGGCGCGGTGGCCGAGCGCATGGATGCCTTGGTCCATGCGCGGCAGCCGGCGGATCCGTATGCGGCGACGCCGCATTTGAAGGAGATCCTCAAGGCCGGCATGAAAGGGCGACGGTAAATACTTGGGTTCCCGCCAAGGCGCCCGGCGAGGGCGGGAACGACGGTCTTCGGGCTAATGGCACCGTTGAGCATTATTGGTAACGCTAGCACGTCGTTCCCGCGAAGGCGGGAACCTAAGCTCGCTCGCATCACCGCAACGCCGAATCAAGCCGCAGCCACAACCCCCGGCTGCACCACCCGCTCATGTAGCTCCGGCGCCGCATCCCGATACAGCTTGACCACGGTCGAGGTGCGGGTGCCATATTCCGGCGACTCGATGCACACCGGCGACAGCATGCGTTCCATCTCGATCGGCACGCCGGTCTCCGGCAGCCGCACGTCCGGCGCGCGCGTGGTATCGGCCAGCATCTCGAAGTAGGCGTCCTCGGGCGCGCCCTGGCACAGCAGGCTCGCGAACTGGGCCTTGGTGCGCAGCACCTTGGGCCACGGCGTGTCGAGCAGGCCGTTGGAGATGCCGAAGATGCGGCCGCGTTCCAGTGGCTGCCCGTTGCGCGGATCGTCCTTGCCGCGGTTGGAGAACCAGTACAAGGTATCGCGGTCGCCCAACACCAGGTTATAGCCGTTGTACAGGTCGGGACGTGCCGCCAGTTCAGCCACATACGCCGCCGCATCGAGCTCGCCGCGCAAATAGTCGGCCACCAGCGCGCCGCGCGACGGCGCGTCGGTGCGGCGCTCTTGCGGGGCGCGGATATTGGTCAGCGCCGCGAAGCGCGGGCCGGTGGGGCCGGTGAGCGACACGCCCATCCAGCTGCCGCCGCCCTGCAGGTCGCGGCCCGCGATCACGTGCGGCGCCTGTGGCCAGGGGCCGGCGGGCGTCGCGGGGCGGTCATAGAATTCATCGCGGTTGGCGGCCGCGATGACGGGCACGCCGGGTACGACGTGCCAGGCGAAGACGATCAGGCACATGGCAACAAGTCCGTGAAAATTTCAAGGCGACGCGGCCCGGCGAGCAGGGCGTCGATGCCGGCGTCGGCCACCGCCTGCGCCAACACCGCATCGAAACCATCGGTCACGCCCGGATACACTTCCATCCAGGTCTGCAGCCCGTCCTTGTCTTCGGGACGGCGCTTGAGCTGCACCTGCACGCCCGCGTCCTGCTCCAGACTGCGAACCATGGCGTGCACCAATGGCGCCAGCCGGGCGGCGTCCGCGCTGCGTACCTTGTAGTAGACGTATAGGTCGACCATCGCTAGTCGTCGATCGCGTCGAGGCAATAGGGCATGGGCAGGAAGCGCAGCGGCGCGCCGGAGGCTGAGCCCAGGTGAACATCTTCACCGAGCGCAGCCAGCTTGATCTCGACCAGCGCATCGGCGCCACCACGGCCGTTCGGCGCAGCGTTGACCACCATGCCGCAGGGTTGATCCGGGTCCGCAGCCGAGAAGACTTCGTCGCCGGCGCGCGCGGCGGCATTCTCGATGCTGGCCAGCGCGGCGCGGCGCTTGATCTTGCCCAGGTACTTGGTGCGCGCGACGATTTCCTGGCCCGGGTAGCAGCCCTTCTTGAAATTGACGCCGCCCAGCAGCTCGAGGTTAATCATCTGCGGCACGAACTGCTCTTGCGTCGCGGCGCTCACTTGCGGCTCGCCGGCGTGGATGGTCGCCAGGCGCCAGGCCTGGTTGCCGCCCAGGGCCAGTTCTTGCTTCAACACCGGCAGGGCGGCGCTGGCTGCTTCGCATGACGCGATCCACAGATAGCGCGGCGCGCCGAAAGCGTCATGCAGGCGCAGCACGGTGCCGAACTCGCCGCTGGTCTTGCCCATCGGCGCGGCTGGCAGCGTATTGACGAAACGGCCAAGCGCTGCGTGCGCCTTTGCTCCGCCCAGGCCGAGCACGGCCATGAATGGTGCTTCGTCGGTGGCATCACGCAGCTTGGCTTTGCTGCGCAGCACAAACATCGACAGGCGTTTTTGCAGCGGCGGCTGGATCGCGCGCGGCAGTTGCAAATACACGGTATCGAGCCCGGCATCGAGGCCGCGCCACATCAGGAAGCTCGCTTGCAGGCGGCCTTTCGGCGTGCAGAAGCCGGCGAAGCGGGCTTCGGTTTGCTGCAGGTGCTCGACGTCGTTGGTGAGCTGCGCGTGCAGGAATTTCGCGGCTTCTTCGCCGGCCACGGCGATCAGGCCCTGGTCGGTCACGGTGGCGACAAAACCGGCCGCGAGCGCGTCGCCATCCAGGGGCGCGCCGAAGTCCTCGACCTGGGTGGCTTCGTCGAGATGAAAGCGTGCGCCATGCGTGGCAAGGTGATCAGTCCAGTTACTCATGAAATTCCGAAATATTTTGGCAATTAGGCTTTATCATTACGGCCTCATTATAGAGTTGTCGGGGAAATCGCGCCGGGAGCGCCGCAATCCGCATTGGCATCCGTGTTTGAACCCGCTCACACCACATGGCATTCATAAAAAAATTACTCGTTACCGGCGTCGTGGTCACGCTGGCAGCCGCAGGCGGATTCTCCTGGTGGACCAAGCACTCGCTGACCACGGGCGGTGAGCCGATCGAATTCACGATCAATCCCGGCAGCGGCGTCGCATCGAGCGCGCAGCAGATGGTGGCGGCCGGTGTGCCGATCAATCCGACCATGTTCGTGCTGCTGGCGCGCCTGACGGGCGACGCCGCCCGCATCAAGGCCGGCAGTTATGAACTCAAACGCGATACCAGCCCGCGCCGCCTGCTGACCCAGCTTGTGCGCGGCGAGTTCGCGCAAGAAGCGATCGTTATCATCGAGGGCTGGACCTTCCGCCAGATGCGCCAGGCCATCAGCTCGCACAATCGTCTCAAGCACGATACCGTCAAGCTCTCCGACCAGGAGTTGATGGCCAAGATATCGACCGAGTTCAAAGACCCAGAGGGCATGTTCTTCCCGGATACCTACCTGTTCGCCAAGGGCTCGTCGGAAATCGAGATCTACCGGCGCGCACACCAGGCGATGATCGACCACCTGAATGCGGCCTGGGAAAAGCGCAACAAGGAGCTGCCGTACAAGACGCCGTATGAGGCCCTGATCATGGCGTCGATCGTCGAAAAGGAAACGGGCCAGAAGAGCGAGCGCAATATGATCGCCGGCGTGTTCGTCAATCGACTGCGAACCGGCATGCTGCTGCAGACCGACCCGACCGTGATCTACGGCATGGGCCAAGCCTATGCGGGCCAGATCCGCAAGAAGGACCTGCTGACGGATACCCCTTACAATACCTATACGCGCGGCGGGCTGCCGCCGACGCCGATCGCGCTGCCGGGGTTGCAGTCGCTGAATGCGGCGCTTGCGCCGGCTGAGACGCCGGCGCTGTATTTCGTGGCGCGCGGCGACGGCACCAGCCACTTTTCGGACAACCTGCTGGACCACAACCGGGCGGTCAACCGATTCCAGCGCGGCATCACCAACGGTCCACTGACCGAATCCCACTAACACGAAGCAAGGCAGCACATGCAGGGCAAGTTCATTACATTCGAAGGCATCGACGGGGCCGGGAAATCGACACATATCGGGTTCGTCACCGATTTCCTCGAGTCGCACGGCAAGACCGTTGTCTCTTCACGCGAACCCGGCGGCACGCCGCTGGGCGAGAAGCTGCGTGACTTGCTACTGCACGAAAAGATGGACCTGGAAACCGAGGCGCTGCTGATGTTCGCAAGCCGACGTGAGCACATCGCGCAAGTGATTGCGCCCAACCTGGGTGAGGGCAAGTGGGTACTGTCGGACCGCTTCACCGACGCGAGCTTTGCTTATCAGAGCGGCGGCCGCGGCTTGGCACGTGCCAAGATGGAGGCGCTGGAATCTTGGGTTCATGCCGATCTGCAGCCCGACCTTACCCTCCTGTTTGACGTGCCGCTCGAGGTGGCGCGTCAGCGCCTGAATGCCACGCGCACGCTCGACAAATTCGAGCGCGAACAAGCCGATTTCTTCGCTCGCTGCCGGGCCGAATACCTGCGCCGCGCGGAACAATTCCCCGAGCGTTTCGTCGTGGTCGACTCGACCAGGAGCATTGCCGATATCCAGGCCAGTCTGGCCCAAGTTCTGGAGAAATTGTTGTGACGATGTACCCGTGGCAAGGGGCCGCCTGGTCCCAGCTGCAGCAGATGCGCGCGCGCTTGCCGCACGCGATCCTGTTCCATGGCCCGGCCGGCACCGGCAAGGCCGATTTTATCGAAGCCTTTGCCCAGGCCTTGCTGTGCGAGAGCCCGCAGCCTGGCGGGCATGCCTGCGGGACCTGCGCGTCCTGCGGCTGGTTTGTGCAGCACAACCATCCGGATTACCGCCGCGTGCGGCCGGAGGTGTTCGAAGACGATCTGCCGGCCGACGGCGAGGACGGCGAGGCGGGCACCAAGTCGAAGTCGACCAAGGCGCCGTCGAAAGAGATCAAGATCGAGCAGATCCGCAACCTGTCGGATTTCATGAATATCTCGACCCACCGCCAGGGCTTGCGGGTGGTGGTGCTGTACCCGGCCGAGGCGCTGAACATGCCGGCCTCGAATGCGCTGCTCAAGACGCTGGAAGAGCCGCCGCCTGGCACCGTGTTCCTGCTGTCTTCCAACAGTCTCGACCGCCTGCTGCCGACGATCCTGTCGCGTTGCCGCAAGTTCGCGCTGCCGACGCCGTCGCACGGCGAGGCCCTGGCCTGGCTCAAGGAGCAGGGCGTGCCGGACGCCGACAGCTGGCTGCGCGAGCAGGGCGGCGCGCCGCTGGCGGCCCTGGCCGAGTCGACCAACGGTAGCCGTGAGGACATGGAAGCGTTGCTGCATTTCCTGGCCCGGCCGGCGCCGGACGCTGCGTTGCGCACCGCCGAGAAGCTGGCCAAGGCCGAGCTGCCGGCCCTGGTGTCCTGGACCCAGCGCTGGTTGTACGATGTGTTTTCGTACAAGTTGTCAGGCAATATTCGCTATTACCCGCGCTACCAGAAGGAGTTGGCGGCGCTGGCCGGCCGCGTCCAGGCGCCGGGCCTGCTGCGCGTGATCAAGGCCGTGAACGAGCGGCGCGCTGTGGCGGATCATCCTTTGTCGGCAAAATTGTTTGTCGAAGATATGCTGCTTGAGTACACTGCTTGCTGCACATGAAAGGACCACGATGAGCGTCAGCCAGCCAGAGACAAATGCAGCCCAGGCCCCGCGGCCTTCGGTGCTGTCGCTGGCGATCAAGGAAAAGGCGGCGCTGTACGCGGCCTATATGCCGTTCCTGAAAAATGGCGGCATGTTCGTGCCGACCAACAAGCCTTATAAGATCGGCGACGAGATCTACCTGATCCTGGCGCTGATGGACGACCCGAACAAATATCCGATCGCCGGCACTGTCGCCTGGATTACCCCGAGCGGCGCCAATAACAACAAGGCGCAAGGCATCGGCGTGCATTTCCCGGCCGACGAGGCCGGACAGCGCGCCAAGGCCCGTATCGAAGAGATCCTCGGCGCGGCGCTGCGGTCTTCGCGCGCAACCCATACCCTGTAACTACCACCTTTCGTTTCATGCCATCCTACGTCCATCGCCTGGCTCGATTCGACGACCTGCCGGTCATCGTCGATATCTACAATTCCACCATCGCTTCGCGTGAAGTCACCGCCGACACCGCACCTATTACGGTCGAGTCGCGCGTGGGTTGGTTCAATGAACATACGCCTGATCGGCGTCCGTTGTGGGTGATCCACGATGCCGAGGACAAGAGCGAGCAGCCGGAAGTGCTGGGCTGGCTGTCGTACTCTAATTTCTATGGCCGTCCGGCGTATTCGGGCACGGCCGAGGTGTCGATCTATATCGCCGAAAGCGCGCGTGGAAAGGGACTGGGGCGCTATTGCCTGGAGCTGGCGATGGCGTTTGCGCCCGAGGTCAAGGTGCATACCTTGCTGGGCTTTATCTTCGGTCATAACCAACCGAGCCTGGCGTTGTTCCGCAAATACGGGTTCGAGACCTGGGCGAATTTCCCGCGCGTTGCTAATCTCGACGGGATCGAGCGCGACCTGATTATTCTGGGCAAGCGCGTCGCAGACTGATGTAGAAAGAGCGGGATAGATACCGCTCTTTTTTCTTTGGGCCGTTACAACGCTGTGTCAGCGCAGCCTGGCGCTGTTTCAGCAATCATTTCGGCTTGTAGGAAACGCGACCCGATAACGCAATCGTGCCGGCGCCGGTAGACAGGTCCTCGGTGCCGCTCAAATAGCCGCCGCCGGTTGCGCGAGCATAGGTGCCGGAGCCGCCGGTGATGGTGAAGGTGCCGCCGTTCATGACGTAGGCAGTGCCTGCGCCGGTGGGAAGGAACTGGCCACCGTAGTTGGCGAAGATCTGGTCGCCGTTCGGGAACAGCAGGACGAACTTGCCGTTGCTGAAGGTGAATGTCGTGCCAGATTGGGCGAAGCAATCTCCGCCGACGAACGCGACTGGCGTTCCGTCCGCCGTCTCACCATGGCCGGCAAGCTTGCCACCGAGGGTGGACGCACATTGCGGCGCGGGACCGACTTTTTCATTGAATACGCCTTTGACTTCAAGCGCCCGGGTCACGCTCGGGCCGGCCGATGCCGAGAACGAAGCGGCCATCAGGACGAGGCAGGGCAGGAGGCGGAGTGAGACAGTTTTCATCGCGATATTTCTTCGGTTGTTAAAAAATTGATATGACACATACTAAGATAAGTGAAGAATTTTGTTGCGCGCACGATTCGATCTTTTTACGTTGTTGCAAGTTATCCACGTTTGCCGCATTGACCACGGTTTCCCCGCATGGATTCTCGGCCCCGGACGGGCAGTAAGGCGACTGCCCGGTAGTAGCCCGCATGGCGCTCCCTGCCACCTGGCTTTACAATGCCAGGATGTACATCGATTCCCATTGCCACATCAATTTCCCGGAACTGGCAGCCCGCATGCCCGAAATCCTGGCCAAGATGGCCGAGAACAAGGTGACGCACGCCCTGTGCGTGTCGGTCGACCTGCCGGACTTCCCGCAAGTACTCGCCCTGGCCGAGCAGCATCCCCATATCTTCGCTTCGGTCGGCGTCCATCCCGACTATGAAGACACGCCTGAGCCGACCGTGCAGCAGCTGGTCGAGCTGGCCAACCATCCCAAGATCGTCGCCATCGGCGAAACCGGCCTGGACTACTACCGTCTCGAAGGCGACCTGGAATGGCAGCGCGAGCGATTCCGCGTGCACATCCGTGCTTCGCGCGAAACCCGCAAGCCCCTGATCATCCATACCCGCGCCGCCAGCGAAGACACGATCCGCCTGATGAAGGAAGAGGGCGCCGGCACGGATGCGGGAGGCGTGGCCGGCGTCATGCACTGCTTCACCGAATCGCTGGCCGTGGCCGAAGCCGCCATGGCCCAGGGTTTCTACATTTCGTTCTCGGGCATCGTCACCTTTAAAAGCGCCAAGGAATTGCAGGCGGTGGCGCAAGCTGTGCCGCTCGATCGCATGCTGATCGAGACCGATTCGCCGTATCTCGCGCCGGTGCCGTTCCGCGGCAGGATGAACGAGCCGGGCTATGTGGCCCACGTGGCCGAGTACATCGCCACGCTCAAGGGCGTCTCGCTGCGCGAGGTTGCCGACCGCACCAGCGAGAATTTCTTCAACTTGTTCCAGACCGCCAGGAGCTGACACGTGCCGATCCGCCGCTTGCTTGCCACCAGTTTGCTGTTTGCCGTAATCGCCGGCGCCCACGCCGTCGAGCCGCCAACACCCCAGCAGGTGAGTTCCTTCTTCCGCGCCGTGCAGATGGATGACGCCAGCACGGTGCGCAAGATGGTCGGTGCGGTCGTCAATGCCAATGAGCTCAATCCCCTGGGCGGCGAGCCGGCCCTGGTGCTGGCCATCCGCGAAGGCTCGCGCGAGGTGATCCTTGAACTGCTGCGCCATCCGGGCACCGACCTCGAGCGCAAGGCGGTCAACGGCAATACGGCGCTGATGATGGCCGCCTTCAAGCGCGACGAAGAGGTCGTCCGTGCCTTGCTGAAAAAAGGGGCCAAGGTCAACCAGCCGGGCTGGACCGCGCTGCACTACGCCGCCGCCAGCGGCGACGACAAGATCGCGCAATTGCTGATCGAACAAGGCGCCAAGCTCGACGCCGTGTCGCCACGTGCCAGCGGCGCCTTTACGCCATTGATGATGGCGGCGCGCGAGGGGAAGGATACGACGTCGAGGCTCCTCGTCGCCCGCGGCGCCAACACCGCGCTGAAGAATACGGAAGGCCATACCGCGGCCCAGATCGCCAAGCAGGCGGGACGCGACGAACTGGCCAGGGAACTGGGCGGCGCTACCCGCTGAACCTTCCCGCGTGACAATTCGATCCTGAATTGGACGGTAAAACGCGCTTAGCTCGACCAATTGCGCAAGGGCAATGGTATCCATAATGCTTCTACGGTCAAACGACCACCGATTACCAAGGATACCCATGCTCAACGAACGCGAAATCGAAAGCTGCTACCTGGGGCAGTTCATTCCAGTCCACTACCATCACAATATGCTGATGGACCAGAACCGGATGCACAGCTTCAAGAATGCCATCCACTATTCCGTGTTCCCCGGCGCGAAAGTGCTGGAACTGGGTGGTGGCACTGGTGTGCTTTCTTTCTTCGCGGCCCAGAGTGCCTCGAAAGTGTATTGCGTCGAGTTCAACCCGGACATGGTGCAGGAAGCGCGCCGCTTCCTGGCGATGAACCCCAACGGCCACAAGGTCGAGGTGGTGCACGCCGACGCCTTCGACTACCTGCCGCCGGAACCGGTCGACGTCGTGATCTGCGAGATGATCCATGTCGGCATGCTGCGCGAAAAACAGGTCGAGGTGATCGAATCGTTCAAGCGCCGCTACCTGGCCAAGTTCGGCGGTCCGCTGCCGCTGTTCATGCCGGAAGCCGTGATCATGGCGGTCCAGCCGGTCCAGCAAGCGTATGACTTCGACGGCTTCTACGCCCCGATCGTCCAGTTCCAGGAAACCGGCGTGGTCCAGCCAGGCACGGCCGAGCTGGCCCAGCCTGCCGTGTACAGCATCCTCGATTTCAGCCAGCCGGTCGACAGCCTGATCGCCTGGGAAGGCTCGATGGTGGTGGAGCAGGGCGGCACCCTGAACGCGATGCGTTTCGTGACCAAGAACGTGCTGGCCATCGTGCAGGAACAGGCGACCACGATCGACTGGCTCAACCACTACATGACCCTGCCGCTGTACCGTCCGGTCGAGGTCAAGGCTGGCGACCTGCTGCGCATGTCGTTCGCCTACCGCGCTGGCGGCTCGATCCCGTCGCTGCAGGCGTCGATCAAGGTCGAGGTCGTGACCGAGCAGGCGGCCACCGAGGCGCATGCGCCGGCGGTCGAGGAAGCGGCCACCTACGCCTGATCCTCGGCGCCGGCCGGTATAGTCGGCGCAGGCGTCTAGTTTCACGAAATTGTTGAGTTAGCGCTACCCGTCGCCCCCGCGAAGGCGGGGGCCTAAGTTCTGCACGCGTCATCGCTATGCTTGCAAACTTAGGCCCCCGCCTCCGCGGGGGCGACGTGCATGCGGCGGCTTGATCGGTCGTTGCTACCGTTCAGCCCACATTTCCTCCCGTTTATCGCACCCCGCTGGCCCCAGCACCTTTTTCGGCCTACATTCACCATGATGCTTCTTCATGGAGAAAGACGATGCTGAGTTTCCTGGTATGGTTGGTGCTGCTGTTCCTTTGCTGGCCAATCGCGCTGCTTGCCCTGCTGCTGTATCCTGTGGTGTGGCTGCTGTTGCTGCCGTTCCGCCTGCTTGGGATCGGCGTCGATGCCGTGTTCAACCTGCTACGCGCGATCGTCATGCTGCCTGCGCGCGTGCTCGGTCACAATCCGGCGCGCTGACGAGCCTGCTTAAGTCTTCGGCAGAATGTTCGGCAGATAACAGACTATGGCCACTTGATCTTCTACTGTGGAGCTGCGCGCTTTCATCCGGAAAGCGCGCATTGATTAGAGGAAAATGACTATGCGCCTGGATATTTACCGCAGAGCCGAACACGACGGCAAGTTCTCGTACCTGGCCGTACCCGAAGCCAAGAACATCCCCGAAGAAGCCACCAATACCGATTGGGAGATCGAAGCCCGTGCCTTCGAGGTCGACGACAACGCCGACCAGATCGAGGATTTCGACATCGATAACCTGAGCGGCCAGATCGCCGAAAAAGGGTATGCGATGACGTCGGTGCTGCACTGACATTTTCCTGGCGGTGTTGCCACCGCCAGCGCCGGCAGGCGGGCCTTTCAGCCCGTGCGCCGGCGCCATCCTCCCTCTCCAGGAAGTCGGCGGGGCTGCTACGGCCCAGTAGCCGTTGTGGTATCCTGCGTCCTTGATCAAGGGAGTCAGCCGCTTGGGTGGCTGCGATGGAGGATGTGATGAAGTGGGTCGTGGTAGGTTTCTATATTCTGTCTATCCTGCACATCCATTTCCGCGGGCGCGTGCGCCTGCCGTTCCGTCGCCAGATCTTCGATCACTCGTCGTTCATGGCGCCGATCAATATTTTCATGCACAAGTTCTCGAAGGTGCCGAACACGCCCTTCATCCCGGTGAGCGAGTTCCCCGAACTGGCGCGCCTGCAAGAGAACTGGCCGATCATCCGTGCCGAAGCCGAGAACCTGCTCGCGCTCAAGAAGATCAAGGCCGCCGAGCAGAACGACGATGCCGGCTTCAATTCCTTCTTCAAGAACGGTTGGAAGCGCTTCTACCTCAAATGGTATGACGCCAGCCATCCGTCGGCCGAGCGCCTGTGCCCGCAGACCTATGCATTGCTGCAATCGATCCCGTCCGTCAAGGCGGCGATGTTCGCCGAGCTGCCGCCGGGCGGCAAGCTCAATCCGCACCGCGATCCGTTCGCCGGCTCGATGCGCTACCACCTGGGCCTGGCCACGCCGAACGACGACCGCTGCTTCATCGACGTCGACGGCGAGCGCCACAGCTGGCGCGACGGCGAGGGCGTCGTGTTCGACGAAACTTTTATCCACTGGGCGATCAACGGCAGCGAGAGCGACCGCGTGATCCTGTTCTGCGACGTCGAGCGCCCGATGCGCTACCGCTGGATGCAGGCCTTCAACCGCTGGTTCGGCCGCACCGTGATGACCGCCGCCGCTTCGCCCAACGAGTCCGGCGACCAGGTCGGCCTGGTGAGCAAGCTGTTCCGCATTTCCTTCTATGCCGGCCAGTACCGCCGCCGCTTCAAGGCCTGGAACAAGACCGCCTACAACATCACCCGCGTGGCGCTGGTCATCGCGCTGGCTGCCTTCATCTACTGGATCTGATCCGACTTAAGGCCTAGTGCGCGCAGGCGGCCTCGCCTGCACAATCCCTGTGTTCCCGAAAACGGACATTCGGCCATTGTCGCTACAATGGCCGTCCTGAATCCCACACATGGAGGAAGTCGATGGCAAAAGTACTGGTTCTGTATTACTCGTCGTATGGCCACATCGAGACGATGGCAAATGCCGTCGCCGAAGGCGCGCGCAGTGCGGGCGCTACGGTCGACGTCAAGCGGGTTCCCGAAACCGTTCCTGAAGACGTCGCCAAGGGCGCCCACTTCAAGCTCGAGCAGGCCGCGCCAGTCGCCACCGTCGCCGAGCTGGAGCATTACGATGCCATCATCGTCGGTGCGCCGACCCGCTATGGCCGCATGCCGGGCCAGATGGCGGCCTTCCTCGATCAGACCGGCAGCCTGTGGGCGCGCGGCGCGCTGAACGGCAAGGTGGGTGGCGCCTTCACCTCCACCGCCACCCAGCACGGCGGCCAGGAAGCCACGCTGTTCTCGATCATCACCAACCTGCTGCACTTCGGCATGACCATCGTCGGCCTGCCGTACAGCTACCAGGAACAGATGACGCTGGATGAGATCGTCGGCGGCAGCCCCTACGGCGCCACCACCATCGCCGGCGGCCAGGGCCAGCGCCAGCCGAGCGAGAAAGACTTGGGCGGCGCCCGCCACCAGGGCGAACTGATCGCCAAGACCGCCAACAAGCTGTTCGGCTGATCCACGCGATCCGGCCCGCTGCCGCTTGGCGAGCAGCGGGCATATTGAATCTTTGGTATCTTGGCACTCTGCCGCCGCGGCGGTTTCTGAAGAGGCGCCAACGACATGACCACGCTTTCCGATTTTCCCATCACCAAGAAATGGCCGGCGGCGCATCCCGAGCGGCTGCAGCTGTACTCGATGCCGACCCCGAACGGCGTCAAGATTCCGATCATGCTGGAAGAAATCGGCCTGCCGTACGAGGTGCACAAGGTCGACTTCGCCAAGGATGAGCAGAACTCGCCGGCCTTCCTGTCGCTGAACCCGAACAACAAGATTCCCGCCATCCTCGATCCGGACGGTCCGGACGGACAGCCGCTGGCGCTGTTCGAATCGGGCGCGATCCTGCTCTACCTGGCCGAGAAAAGCGGCAAGCTCATTCCAAGCGACGTGGCGGGACGCTACCGCGTCATCCAGTGGGTGATGTTCCAGATCGGCGGGGTGGGGCCGATGTTCGGCCAGCTCGGCTTCTTCGTCAAGTTCGCCGGCAAGGACTACGAGGACAAGCGCCCGCGCGACCGTTATGTGGCCGAATCGCGCCGGCTGCTCGGCGTGATCGATGCGCAGCTGGCCCAGCATACCTGGATCGCGGGCAACGACTTCACCATTGCCGACATCGCGGTATTCCCCTGGATTAATGGTTTGCTGAACTTCTACGAGGCGGAGGATTTGATCGGCGCCGAAGATTTCGGCAATGTGAGGGACGCGCTGGACCGTTTCCTGGCGCGCCCCTCGGTCAAGAAGGGACTCAAGATCCCGTCCTGATGTCGCCGTGGATCAGTATGGGCTGGACGTCGGGCGCACGATCATCTCGCTGACGTCGACATCCGCCGGCTGCTCGATGGCGAAGGCGATGGCCCGCGCGATCGCTTCCGGCTTGATGGCGCCCTTGCGGAACTCGCGCATCGTGTCGCGCGCCAGCGGGTCCGAGATCGAATCGGCCAGTTCCGACTCCACCACGCCGGGCGAGACCAGGGTCACGCGGATGTCGCCGCCCACTTCCTGGCGCAGGCCCTCGGTGATGGCCGCCACCGCGAACTTGGTGGCGCAGTAGACGGCCGCCGTCGGGCTGACCGTATAGGCGCCGATCGAGGCGATGTTGATGAACTGGCCGCTGCGGCGCGCCTGCATCCCCGGCAGCACGGTGGCGATCCCGTGCAGCACGCCGCGGATATTCACGTCGATCATGCGGTTCCATTCGTCGATCTTGAGCGCATCGAGCTTCGACAGCGGCATCACGCCCGCATTGTTGATCAAGACGTCGACCTGGCCATGGCGCTCGATGGCGAAGTCGACAAACTCGCGCATGCTTTCCAGGCTCGTCACGTCGAGTTGGGCGACGTCGGCCTTGCCGCCGGCTTCGCGGATATCGGCCGCCAGCGCCACCAGGCGTTCGGTACGGCGCGCGCCCAGCACCACGCGGTGGCCGAGCGCGGCGAGATGGCGGGCGGTGGCTTCGCCGATGCCGCTGCTGGCGCCGGTGATCAGGACGACTTTGGACAGTTGGTCTTTCATGGTGGGCTCCGTGGTGTGGTTGGACAGTGGAGCCAGTATGGACGCGGACGACCGCGCCGCCCATGCCGAAAAATCGCGGCGGATTGCACAATAGTCCGGAAGTGAAAACGGTGCCCACCAGGCGAATGCAGTGAAGCTATGAACGGTCGCTACGTTGCAACCGAGCCGCCACCACGTCGTTCCCGCGCAGGCGGGAACCTAAGTCCTCGACGTAGTCGAAACGCTTGCAAAACTTAGGTTCCCGCCTGCGCGGGAACGACGTTTTTACGCTAACTTGGCGGCGCACATCGCCACATCCAGCATCGCCGCTTACGCCTTCGATCCCGCCGGGTCGCGCGGACGCTGGCGGTGGAAGGTCAACGGCGTATAGGCCACATTCGACGGCGGCGGCGATTTGAGGATGTTCGTCTTCATGGCGCCCACCACGTGCATCTCGCACGGCTTGCAATCGAAGCGCAGCGTGTACTTCTCGTCGCCGCTGACCAGCGTCATCGGCTCGGCCTTCACCTGGCCCTGCACGCCTTGCACGCCCTTGGCCTGTTTGGGGCACAGGTTGAACGAGAAGCGCAGGCAGTGCTTGGTAATCATCAGCGACACTTCGCCGGCTTCCTCGTGCGCTTCATACGCGGCGTCGATCAGCTGCACGCCGTGCTTGTGATAAAAGGCGCGTGCTTTCTCGTTGTAGACGTTGGCCAGGTAGCTGAGCTGGGTGTCCGGGTAGACGGGCGGCGGTTGCACCGACGCCTTGCGCTGCGGGCGCTCCCAGGCCGCCAGGCGCGCCGTTTCGTGCGCGGCGATGGCGTCGCGGCGCAGGGCGTTGATGGCGGCGCTCGGCACGAACCACGGCTGGCTCAGATGCAGGGCGACGTGGCCGGCTTCGAACATCGTGTTACCCAGCTTGGCCAGGCTGGCGCGCAGCCCGGCGTCGGCCTGGGCCGCCTGCTGGGCCGGCTGCAGTTCGAGCATGGCTTCGGCGCTCGATGCGATGCCGTCTTCGTCGACGATGTCCAGGCGCAGGCCGCCCGGCACTTCGCTCAGGATCAGGTCGACCGCCACCTTGCGCTCGGACGATTTTTTATTGAGCGTGGCTTCCCACTGGTGGTCGCGGTTGCGGTGGATCACGGTGCCCACCTTCAAGCCGGTCAGGGACTGCATCGGCTCGTTGGGGAACACGCGCCAGCGCTGGCCCTCGGCTTCCTCGCCCAGCTTCTCGGCGCGGTTAGCCTGGATGCCGCAGGTGTCGCGCTTGTTCATGTAGTTCAGGCCGTCGCCGTTGGCCATCGGCGCCGTGGTGACGATGTCGAAGCTGTCGCCGTTCAGGCGCGCCACGATGCCCAGTTCCACGCCGACGTACTTCGGCGAGTCGAAGGCGCCGATGTCCGTCAGGCGGCCCTGGGCGAAGTATTCGGTGTGGCCGCGATGGAAGTTCTTGTCGACGTCGGGCGTGAACATCACGCGGGTGCGGCCGCTGGCGGCGCGCGCGAACTCCGGACGGCGCTCGAGCAGCTCGTCTAGCAGCAGACGGTAGTTGGCCGTGATGTTCTTGACATAGCCCATGTCCTTGTAGCGGCCCTCGATCTTGAACGAGCGGATGCCGGCATCGACCAGCGCTTCCAGGTTGCGGCTCTGGTCGTTGTCCTTCATCGACAGCAGGTGCTTGTCGAAAGCGACCACGCGGCCCTGGCCGTCGGAAAGGGTGTAGGGCAGGCGGCAGGCTTGCGAGCAGTCGCCCCGGTTGGCCGAGCGGCCGGTGTCGGCGTGCGAGATATAGCACTGGCCCGAATAGGCCACGCACAGCGCGCCGTGCACGAAGTATTCGAGCGGCGTGTCGGTGGCGGCGTGGATCTTGCGGATCTGGTCGACCGTCAGCTCGCGCGCCAGCACCAGCTGGGAAAAGCCGACGTCGCCCAGGAATTTCGCCTTCTCGGCGCCGCGGATGTCGCACTGGGTGCTGGCGTGCAGCTGGATCGGCGGCAGGTCGAGTTCGAGCAGGCCCAGGTCCTGGATGATCAGCGCATCGACGCCAGCCTCGTACAGCTGCCAGATCTGCTTGCGCGCCAGCTCGAGTTCGCTGTCGTGCATGATCGTGTTCATGGTCACGAAGATGCGCGCACGGTAGCCGTGGGCGAACTTGACCAGCGCCGCGATGTCCTCCAGCGGATTGCTGGCGTTGTGGCGCGCCCCGAAGGCCGGTCCACCGATGTACACGGCGTCGGCGCCGTGGAGGATCGCTTCGCGGCCGATTTCGGCGGTCTTGGCGGGCGAAAGCAATTCAAGCTCGTGGGCAAGCAGGGACATGGTATTTCCTTTGGGGCGAAGGACGAGATTATAGCGAGATGAGGCCCGCGCGTCATGCCCGGTGTGGCGTCTTGTCACTATGAAACCATCTTGAGCGAACGCCGCCGGCTAGACGCGGTCCAACCCGCATCGACGCCGCTTGCGAAAGGATGGCCGATGGTGGATCAGCCACATCCCGGGGAGCCGGCCGGGCAGGACCACACGCGGCATGCGAGCTTCCTGCTGCTCGGCGGCGGCCTGGCCGCGGCCACGGCCGCCGAGACGCTGCGCCTGGAGGGTGCACAGGGCGCCATCGTGATGGTGGCGGACGAGCGCGACCCGCCTTATCACCGGCCGCAACTCTCGACGCGCTTCCTCGAGGGGGATGTCGCGCCGCCCCTGGCGACGGTGCTGCCGCCCGAGTATTTTCATGACAATGGCGTGACCCTGCTGTCCGGCGTACGCGCCACCGGCCTTGATGCCGAGGCCCAGCTGGTGCGCACCGATCACGCCGGCACGATCCGCTATGACCGGCTGCTGGTCGCTACCGGGGTGCGTCCCGTTCACCTCGACGTCCCGGGCGCCGGGCTGCCCGGCATTCACTACCTGCGCACGGCCGTCGATGCGCGCACGTTGCGTGGCGCGATGGAGGGCGCGGCGCGGGCCCTGGTGGTCGGCTCCGGTTTCATCGCCCTCGAGATGGCCGCGGCCTTCGCGCGCAAGGGTGCAAAGGTGACCGTGCTGGCGCGCCACGGCATCCTGTTCGACAAGCTGCACGACCACGGTATCAGCGACTACCTGCGCGCGCTGTACATTGGCCAGGGCGTGGAGGTGCTGGCCGACAGCGCCGCCGCCTTTCATGGCGATCACCGAGTGGAAATGGTCGTGACCGAAGGCGGGCGCCGGCTGCCGTGCGAGCTGGTCGGGGTGGGCATCGGCGTCGCGCCCGATCTCGGCTGGCTGCACGACAGCGGCCTGGCGCTGGACGACGGCGTGTGCGTCGACCAGTATTTGCAAGCCTCGCATCCGCTGGTGTGGGCAGCGGGCGACGTCGCCAATTTCATGGACCCCGTGTTCCGTCTGCGCCACCGCATCGAGCATTGGGACAACGCCGTCAAGCAGGGACGGCTGGCGGCGCGCAATATGCTTGGCATGCGGCTACGCTACGACGAGGTGCCGTATTTCTCCTGCGATCTGTTCGGGCAGGGCTTCCAGTTCCTGGGCCAGCCCGACGCCGGCCACCAGCATGCCCGGCTGGGCCGCCCCGAAACCCGCTCCTGGGCCTGCCTCTACCTCGACCACGAGGTGCCGCGCGCCCTGTTTTCCACGGGGCGGCCGGCGATCGAGACGCGCGCGATCGAATCCCTGATCCGCTACCGCACCAATATCGGCTGGGCCTGCAGGCGCCTGCACGAGCCGGATTTTTCCATCACCCGCATCCCCAGCCAGACCGCGCTGATCCTGCAGGGCGGCGGGGCGCTGGGCGCCTTCGAATGCGGCGTCGCCCGCGCGCTGGAGGACGCCGGGATCCAGCCCGATGTCATCGCTGGGGTGTCGATCGGGGCCTTCAACGGCGTCATCATGGCCGGCAATCCGGGTCATGCGGCCGAGGCGCTGGAGGATTTTTGGCGCAGGCTGTCGATCGACATGCCGGGGGCGGCGCACGCGCTGCTCGACGACCGTGCGCGGCGCCTGCTCGGTTCGTGGCAAACGCTCGCCTTCGGCGTACCGGCCTTCTTTCGGCCGCGCTGGAGCGGAATTTTCACTGGCATGGAGCCGCTCTCATGGACCAGCCTGTACGACCCGACGCCGGTCAAGGAGTTATTGAAACGCTACGTCGATTTCGGGTCGCTCAAATCCAGCCCGGTGCGGCTACTGGTCAGCGCGGTCAATGTCGAGACGGCGCGCCTGGAAATCTTCGATAGTTACGTCGACGACCTGAGCGCCGACCACATCCTGGCCAGCGGCAGCCTGCCGCCTGGATTTCCCTGGACCACGATCGACGGCAAGCACTACTGGGATGGCGGCATCATCAGCAATTCGCCACTTGAGCTGCTGCTGGAGCATTCGGGTACGGCGCGCAAGCGCATCTTCATCGTCGACCTGTATCCAGAAACCGGCTCGCTGCCCACCAGCCTGATGGAAGTGCTGGGCCGGCGCGACGAGATCGTGTTCGCCGAACGCATTCGGCGCGATAGTGCCGAGCAATCGCTGGTGCGCGACTTTCGCAAGTTGGTCGAGGGCATCCTGGCCTATGCAACTTCACCGGCCCATGCCGACCAGGTGCGCCAGTGGCCCACCTATATCCAGCTGATGGGCGACAAGGATGCCGGGCCCAGCATCACCCGGATCGTGCGCAAGGGCACGGAATGCGAGACGGCGGCGCGCGACTACGATTTTTCGGCGCTGTCGATCGCGCGCCATATGGAAGAGGGCCAGGCGGCCGGCCGCGAGGCACTCGCCGCGCAGCGCGGCTAGGGATATGATGACTGTGTGTCGCCTATGTTAGCGCAAACGCGCCAGGCGTTTTCTCGTTTCGCCCGGGAATCAAACCTTACCCGTAAAATCGGAAGCGGTCCCGATGGCAAAACCGTAATCATGCTAACATCGACCAACATTACTAACTTCTAAAGAAATTCACGCACATGAACAAAACCAGCATCGAGGCCGTCCGCGAATCGATGGAGCAGGGCAAACCCACCATGGTGGACGTTGCCAAGCTCGCCGGCGTGTCCGCGATGACCGTGTCGCGGGTCATGAACGGCAAGAGCCTGGTGCGTGAAAGCACGCGGCGCAAGGTGGCCGAAGCGGTCGCGGCGCTGAACTACACGCCCAACCAGGAAGCGCGCAACCTGGCCGGCTCCAAGCCGATCCGCGTCGGTTTCCTGTACAGCAATCCGAGCGCCGCCTACCTGAGCGAATTCCTCGTTGGCCTGCTCAACCAGTCGGGCCTGAACAACGTCCAGCTGTTCGTCGAGAAGTGCGAGGCCGGCAACCACGAGATCGAGCATACCCAGCGCCTGATCAATAACGGCCTGGATGGCGTGATCCTGCCGCCGCCGCTGTGCGATAGCGTGGCCGTGCTCGACTGCGTGGCCAAGGCAGGGATTCCGGCGGTGGTCGTGGCCTGCGGCTCGCCGGCGCCGAGCGTCGGGGCGGTCAGTATCGACGACTACGAAGCGGCCCGCTACATGGCCCGGCACCTGATCGCGCTGGGCCACCAGCGCATCGGCTTCATCGTCGGCCATCCGAACCAAACCGCCAGCGCGCGCCGCCTGGATGGCTACCGCAAGGCGATCGCCGAGAAGGGCGCCGACGCCTCGGACGAGCTGGTGGTGCAGGGCATGTTCACCTACCGTTCCGGCCTGGACGCGGCCGAGCAGCTGCTGGCGCTGCAGGACCGGCCGACGGCGATCTTTGCCAGCAACGACGACATGGCGGCCGCCACCGTGGCGGTCGCGCATCGCCTGGGCCTGGATGTGCCGGGCGACCTGACCGTCACCGGTTTCGACGATACGGCGCTCGCCACCACGATCTGGCCCGAACTGACCACCGTGCGCCAGCCGATCGCCGGCATGGCGCGCGAGGCGGTGCAGGCGCTGGTGCGCCGCGTGCGCGCACTGCGCGAAGACGAACCGGCCGAGCCGGAACAGACCCATATGGACTTCGAACTGGTGCGGCGCCAGTCCGATGCCGCTCCGCGCATCCGCCCGCCGGCACGCCTGCCGTCGGTGGCGAAAGCACGCTGACATCCGGCAAATCCAATCTCCGTGAAACCCTTTTCAGTAATTCGTTGACAACCGTCGGAAGCCCCGATTAGACTGAGATGATTGCGCTAACACTCCTGTTAAGGGAGTGTCCGGCGCATCCATAATACTCAGAATAATCTGGAGACGACCATGACGGCAGCTGCTGCCCCGACGCTGGGCTACGCGACCTATCCCGACCTGCGCGACAAGCGGGTCGTGATCACCGGGGGCGGCTCCGGGATCGGCAGTGAACTGGTGCGGGCGTTTGCGGGCCAGGGGGCGCGCGTCTGGTTCCTCGATATCGCGGATGCCGCCGGTCATGCGCTGGCCGCCGAGCTCCACGGCGCGCCACATGGACCACGTTTCCTGCACTGCGACCTGACCGACCTCGAAGCGCTCGCCGCGAGTTTCGCCGCCGTCGAGCAGGAGGCCTGCGGCATCGACATCCTTCTCAATAACGCCGCCAACGACGATCGTCACCAGATCGAGGCCGTGACGCCGGCCTATTGGGAAAACCGGATGGCGGTCAACCTGCGCCACCAGTTCTTCTGCGCCCAGGCTGCCGTAGGTTCGATGCGGCGCCAGCAGGGCGGCGTGATCCTCAACTTCGGCTCGATTTCCTGGCACCTGCCGCACACCGAGCTGGCGTTGTACATGACAGCGAAGGCCGCGATCGAGGGCCTGAGCCGCGCGCTGGCGCGCGACCTGGGGCCGGATCATATCCGCGTCAACACCGTGGTGCCGGGCGCCGTGCGCACCCCGCGCCAGCAAGCGTTGTGGCATACGCCAGAAGAAGAAAACCGCATCCTGGCTGGCCAGTGCTTGCCGGCGCGGGTCGAGATGCAGGACGTGGCCGCGCTGTCGCTGTTCCTCGCTTCGAACAATGCACGCCGCTGCAGCGGCCGCGAGTACTTCGTCGACGCCGGCTGGTACGGCGCGTGACTCGAATAGAATGTCAATACGGCGCGTCGCTTAAGCGCGCGCCGACAATAAAGGAGACAACGATGAAACAAGGCTTCACGAAGATGGGCGCCGCGATCGGACTCGGTTGCGCGCTGCTGTTCGCATCCGGCCCGAGCATGGCCGATGCCAAGAATCCGAAGATCGGCTTCTCGATCGACGACCTGCGGCTGGAGCGCTGGACGCGCGACCGCGACTACTTTATCGGCGCCGCCGAAAAGCTCGGCGCCAAGGTCTATGTGCAATCGGCCGACGCCAGCGAGCAGCGCCAGATCGCCCAGATCGAGAACCTGATCTCGCGCGGCGTCGACGTGCTGGTGATCGTGCCCTATAACGCCACGGTCCTGAACAATGCGATCCGCGAAGCCAAGAAGGCGAAAATCAAGGTGCTGTCGTACGACCGCCTGATCCTCAATGCCGACGTCGACGCCTACATCTCGTTCGACAACAAGGCGGTGGGCGAGCTGCAGGCGCAGTCCATCGTAGGCCTGAAACCAAAGGGTAACTACTATCTGCTGGGCGGGGCGCCGACCGACAACAACGCCAAGATCCTGCGCGAGGGGCAGATGAAAGTGCTGCAGCCGCTGATCGACAAGGGCGACATCAAGGTGGTTGGCCGCCAGTGGGTCAAGGACTGGAGCGCCTCCGAAGCGATGTCCATCGTCGAGAATGCGCTCACCGCCAACGGCAACAAGATCGACGCCGTGGTCGCGTCCAACGACGCCACCGCCGGCGGCGCGATCCAGGCGCTGGCCTCGCAGAAGCTGGCCGGCAAGGTGCCGGTATCCGGCCAGGACGCAGACCTGGCAGCGGTGCGGCGCGTGATCGCCGGTACCCAAGCCATGACCGTCTACAAGCCGCTCAAGACCATCGCCACCAGCGCCGCCACCCTGGCCGTGCAACTGGTGCGCAATGAAAAGCCGGCCTATAACTCACAGATCAACAATGGCTATAAGCAGGTGAGCACCGTGTTGCTCAAGCCGATCCTGCTGACCAAGTCGAACGTCGACATGCTGGTGAAGGACGGGTTCTATACCCAGGGCCAGCTGGCCGGCAAATAAGCCTTCTTCTCTCCTTTCCCCGTATCCGCCTTTGCGGTCCGGGGATTTTTTCACGCCTTGGAAGTCTTGCGATGTCGGGCTATCTGCTTGAAATGAAGGGAATCGCCAAGCGATTCGACGGGGTGCCCGCGCTGGATGGCATCGACCTGGCGATCCGGCCAGGCGAGTGCATCGGCCTGTGCGGCGAGAACGGGGCCGGCAAGTCGACCCTGATGAAAGTGCTGTCGGCGGTCTACCCGCACGGCAGCTGGGATGGCGAGATCGTGTGGGACGGCCAGCCGCTGCGCGCGCGCTCGGTGCGCGAGACCGAAGAAGCGGGGATCATTATCATCCACCAGGAGCTGATGCTGGTGCCAGAGCTGTCGGTGGCCGAGAACATCTTCCTGGGGAACGAGATCACCTTGCCCGGCGGTCGCCTCGACTATCCGGCGATGAACCGGCGCGCCGAGGAGATCCTGCGCGGCCTGCGCCTGCCGGACGTGAACGTGGTGCTGCCGGTGAAGCATTACGGTGGCGGCCACCAGCAGCTGATCGAGATCGGCAAGGCGCTGAACAAGAATGCTCGTCTGCTGATTCTCGACGAGCCATCGGCCTCGCTCAGCGCCTCCGAGATCGACGTGCTGCTCGGGACGGTGCGCGACCTGAAGGCGCGCGGCGTGGCCTGCGTCTACATCTCGCACAAGCTCGAAGAGGTGGCCGCCATCTGCGACACCATCGTCGTCATCCGCGACGGCAAGCACATTGCCACGACACCGATGCCGCAGATGAGCGTGGACCGGATCATCGCCCAGATGTGCGGACGCGAGATGAACCAGATGTATCCGACGCTGCCCCACGCGATCGGCGAGGTCGTGATGGAAGCGCGCCACATCACCTGCTACGACCCCGAGAACCCGCGCCGCAAGAAGGTGGACGACGTCTCGTTCCAGGTGCGGCGCGGCGAGATCCTCGGCATCGCCGGCATCGTCGGCGCCGGCCGCACCGAGCTGGTGACGGCGATCTTCGGCGCCTATCCGGGCCGCCACGAGGGCGAGGTCTGGCTCGAAGGACAACGGGTCGACACCTCCGATCCGCTCAAGGCGATCCGCGCCGGTTTTGCCCTGGTGCCCGAAGACCGCAAGCACCACGGCATCGTGCGTGACCTGTCGGTGGGCGAAAACATCACGCTGTCGGTGCTGCAGCGCTACGCGCACCTGACCCGCATCGACGACGGCGAGGAAACCAGTGCGGTCAAGGAGCAGATCGCGCGCCTGGCGCTCAAGACTGCCAGCCCGGCGCTGCCGATTACGGCGCTCTCGGGCGGCAACCAGCAGAAGGCGGTGCTGGCCCGGATGCTGCTGACCGGCCCGAAGGTGCTGATCCTCGACGAGCCCACGCGCGGTGTCGACGTCGGCGCCAAGTTCGAAATCTATCGCCTGATGCTGGAACTGGCGGCCCAGGGCATCGCCATCGTCATGGTCTCGTCCGAGCTGGCCGAGGTGCTGGGCGTGTCCGACCGCGTGCTGGTGCTGCAAGAGGGCCGGCTGCGCGGCGATTTTCTCAACGATGACCTGAGCCAGGAGACGGTGCTTGCCGCCGCCCTGGGCCAGTCCTGACAAGCTAACGACACCATGGATACATCGACTCTCAAGCGGCTGTTCACTCAATATAAAATCCTGGCGCTGCTGGTGGCGGTCGCCCTGATCTGGACCTTCTTCCACTGGATGACCGAGGGCGGCTTCACCTCGGCGCGCAACGTCTCGAACCTGATGCGCCAGATGTCGATCACCGGCATCCTGGCCTGCGGCATGGTGTTCGTCATCATCGCCGGCGAGATCGACCTGTCGATCGGTTCGCTCCTGGGCCTGCTGGGCGGGATGGCGGCGGTGCTCGACGTCACCCACGGCATGCCGTTGCCGCTGTCGATCGCGGTGGTGCTGGGCGCTGGCCTCTTGTGCGGCTTCCTCAACGGCTATCTGACGGCCTATGCGGGCATACCGTCCTTTATCGTCGGGCTCGGGGGCATGCTGGCCTACCGCGGCGTGGTGCTGGGCCTGACCGACGGCGCCACCGTGGCGCCGGTCTCGCCGGGCTTCGAGCAGATCGGGCAGGCCTATCTGCCGCCGGCGTGGGGGATCGGGCTGGGAGTGCTGCTGTTCGTGCTGGCCGGCGTGCTGGCCTGGCGCCAGCGGGTCAACCAGGCGCGTCATGGTCTGCCGGTGATCGCGCTGTGGCGTTCGGTGGCTCGCGTGGCGCTGGTCGGCGTGGCGCTGGCCGGCCTGATCTCCACGTTCAACAGCTATGAAGGCATTCCGCTGCCGGTGCTGATCCTCCTGACCCTGCTAGGGGTATTCAGTTATATCGCGCGCCAGACCGTGTTCGGCCGCCGCATCTATGCGGTGGGCAGCAATATGGAGGCGACGCGCCTGTCCGGCATCGACGTGCGCAAGGTGAAACTGTGGATCTTCGGCTTGATGGGCTTGATGTGTGCGCTGGCGGGCCTGATCAACACCGCGCGTCTGGCGGCCGGCTCGCCGTCGGCCGGCGTGTCGGCGGAGCTGGACGTGATCGCCGCCTGCTTCATCGGCGGCACTTCGATGCGCGGCGGCGCCGGCACCGTGCATGGCGCCCTGGTCGGCGCGCTGGTGATGGCCAGCCTGGACAACGGCATGTCGATGCTCGACGTCGACGCCTACTGGCAAATGATCGTCAAGGGCCTGATCCTGACCCTCGCTGTCTGGCTGGATGTGGCCACGCGCAGCAATACCCGCTGACGCGCGGCCGCGTGGTGGTGCTTACGCGAGCTTCACTTCACCATCCACCAGACGCACGATCCCGAGCGGGTTGCCGTCCTTGAGCGCTTCCGGCAGCAGGCCGGCCGGCACGTCCTGGTAGCACACCGGCCGCAGGAAGCGCTCGATCGCGGTCGCGCCGACCGAGGTGCTGCGCGCATCCGAGGTCGCCGGGAAGGGGCCACCGTGCACCATGGCGTACGACACCTCGACGCCGGTCGGGAAGCCGTTGAACAGGATGCGACCCACCTTGCGCTCCAGCAGCGGCAGCAGGGCGCCGGCCAGCGCATGGTCGGTCTCCACGGCGTGCACCGTGGCCGTCAGCTGGCCTTCCAGGTGGCGGGTAACTGCCAGAATCTCGTCCTCGTTGCGGCAAGCGATCAGCAGGGACACCGGTCCAAAGATCTCTTCTTCCAGCGCCGGGTTGGCGAGGAAGGTCGCCGCGTCGCACTGGTACAGGGCGGCACGTGCGGCGCAGCCGGGGCCTTCCTGGCTGCCGTTGGCCACCAGCTGCACGCCGCTTACGCCGGTGCGCTTTCCGATGGCGTTGTCATAGGCTTGATGGATGCCAGCCGTGAGCATGGTGCCGGCCGGCTTGAGTTGCAGCGCGGCGGCGGCAGCGTCGCGGAAGGCATCGAGCTGCGGGCCGGCCAGGCCGATCACCAGGCCTGGGTTGGTGCAGAACTGGCCGACGCCCATGGTCAGCGAATCGACGAAGGCGCCGGCCAGCTTGGCGCCGCCCGCTTCGAGCGCGCCCGGCAGCAGGTAGACCGGATTGATGCTGCTCATCTCGGCATACACGGGAATCGGTTCCTTGCGCTTGGCCGCGATCTGGGCCAGCGCCAGGCCACCGCCGCGCGAGCCGGTGAAGCCGACGGCGCGGATCGCCGGATGGCTCACCAGATCACCACCGATCTGGTTGCCTTCGCCGATCAGTAGCGAGAACACGCCTTCCGGCATGCCGCATTCGAGCGCCGCCTGCAGCACGGCCTTGCCGACCAGCTCCGAGGTGCCGAGGTGGGCGTTGTGGGCCTTGACCACAACCGGGCAACCGGCGGCCAGCGCCGAGGCGGTATCGCCGCCCGCCACCGAGAACGCGAGCGGGAAGTTACTGGCGCCGAAGACGGCGACCGCGCCGAGCGGAATCTTGCGCATGCGCAGGTCGGAGCGTGGCGGCGTGCGCTCGGGCAGCGCCGAATCCAGCGTCGCTCCCAGGAAGTGGCCGTCGCGGACCACCTTGGCGAACAGGCGCAGCTGGTTCACGGTGCGGCCACGTTCGCCCTCGAGGCGGGCCGCCGGCAAGCCGCTTTCCTGACCGGCGCGTTCGATCAGCAGCGGACCCAGGTCGAGAATGCGCTGGGCGATCGTCTCCAGGAAGCGTGCGCGGAATTCCAGGGGCAGGGCGCGATACGGCTCGACGGCGGCATCGGCCAGTTCGCAGGCGCGGGCCAGGTCGGCTGGCGTCGCCAGGCCGAAATCGGGCTCGAGGTCCTGCTTGCTGGCGGGATTGTAGGCGCGTGCGACGCCGGCGCTGCCGCGCAGGATCTGGTGGCCGATGATCATTTCGCCGCTGATATTCATGTTGGATCTCCTAGTTGGACTTGATGGGGAATGGCTTTGGGCCGTCGATGTAATACGCAATCAGGCGCTGTTGCAGGATCGTCGATAAAACATTCAGCCTGAATGATAACGTTTTCTGTTAGCGCGAACATTTTAGTTGCAAGCCCCTCCTGTATTGATTAGCATGGTTGCAAGCAAGCCAATAATAAATACAGGCAGGAGACAAGATGCGTACCACGATCGCCCGTCTACCCGGCATGGGTTGGCGCAGGGTCCTGGGCGTGGTTGCGGCCGTGTGCGTCGCCGCCGCGGCCACGGCCGCCCCCGTCGTTCCGAACGGCGCCAGCTATGTCTGGGACAGCGTCGCCATCGGCGGCGGTGGCTTCGTGACGGCGATCGTGTCCAGCCGCAGCGAACCGGGCGTGGCCTACGCCCGCACCGACGTTGGCGGCGCCTACCTGTGGCGTGCGAAAGAAGGCCGCTGGACGCCGCTGCTCGACTGGGTGGGCGAGGACCAGACTGGCTTCCTGGGCATTGACGCATTGGCGATCGACCCCGATAACGCCGGCAGGGTGTGGCTGCTGGCGGGCATCGCCTACCTGAACGGCGGCCGCACCGCCGTCCTGCGCTCGAACGATTACGGCAAGACTTTCGACGTGATCGACGTCAGCGGCCAGTTCAAGACCCACGGCAACGGCTTCGGACGCCAGGGCGGCGAACGGCTGGCCGTCGATCCGGGTTCTGGTAAGCGCCTCTACCTGGGCTCTCGCCGCGACGGCCTGTTCGAGAGCGCCGATGGCGGCAGTACCTGGCAGCGCAACACGGCGCTGGCGGTAACGACAACGCCGAACGACGTCGGCCTGAATATCGTGCTGCCTGATCCCGCCAGCGTCAGGCAGGGCCGCGCGCAGAGGCTGTTCATCGGGGTGTCGCGCTTCGGCAGCGTCGGTCCTAACCTGTACCGCAGCGACGACGCCAGCGCGAGCTTCGTGCCGGTGGCGGGAAGCCCGGCCGGGCTCATGCCGCAGCGCGCTGCCTTCGACGGCGCCGGTAAGCTTTATATCACCTATGCCAACGGCGCCGGCCCGCACCCGGACAAGAGCGGCAGCGAGCCGATCGACCGTGGGCAGGTGTGGCAATACGAGATCGCCAGCGGCGCCTGGCGCAACGTGACGCCGGTGGGATCGAACCGGCCGTTCGCCGGGATCAGTGTCGACCCGGGCAATCCCAGGCGGCTGGTGGTCTCCACCATCAATACCTTCATCGCCCAGGGCGATGCACGCGGCGACCGCATTTTCGTGTCGCACGATGCCGGCGCCAACTGGGTCGACGTGATCGCGCGCGGCTTCCAGCGCGATGCGGCGGGCGTGCCCTGGCTCGAAGGCCATGCGATCCACTGGGCCGGCTCGGTCGAATTCGATCCGCTGGACCCACGAGCGGTATGGGTCACGTCCGGCAACGGGGTGTTCCGCACGCCCGATATCGAGGCCACGCCGGCCACCTGGACGTTTACCGTGAAAGGCCTGGAAGAGACCGTGCCGCTCGGCCTGGTCAGTATGCAGGGCGCGCCGCTGGTCTCGGCCATCGGCGACTACGACGGCTTCGTGCACGACGATCCGGCGCGCCCGGGGCGCATCCATCGACCAGAAATCGGCACCACCACCGGGCTCGATGCCGCCGCCCGCCGCCCGGGCAGCATGGTGCGGGTGGGCGATGCGATGCTCATCACGCGCGACGGCGGCGTCACCTGGACGCAGACGGCGACGATGCAGGGCAAACGCGGGAGGATCGCGATGTCGAGCGATGGCGCGACCCTTGTCCATACGCCGCAGGGCTCGTCGACCCTGTACCGGTCGCATGACGAAGGCGCCAGCTGGGCGCAAGTGGCGGGCCTGGCGGGCCGCGACTTGCGCGCCGTCGCCGATCCAGTCAACCCGAAGGTGTTCTATGCCTATGACGGCAAGGCGCTGATGGCGAGCAGTGACGGAGGCGCCAGCTTCGCCCCGCGCGCCAGCCTGCCGCCGGGTGGCTCGACACTGATACGGGCGCTGCCGGGCCGCGAGGGAGATTTGTGGGTGGCGCTCAAGGACGGCGGCCTGGTGCGCTCGCTCGACGGCGGCGCCAGCTTCGCGCCGCTGGCCGGCGTCGCTTACTGCGGCGCGGTCGGTTTCGGCAAGGCCGCCCCGGGCAAGCTTGAACCGACCCTGTACATCTGGGGCAGCATCGAGGGCGTGCGCGGCATCCACCGCTCGCTCGACCTGGGGCGCAGCTGGCAGCGCATCAACGACGACGCCCACCAGTACGGCGGTCCTGGCGACGGCCACTTCATCGTCGGCGACATGAACCGGTTCGGGGTGGTCTATATGAGCACCGCCGGCCGCGGCATCGTCTATGGAAGGCCTGGCCCGATATGACGATCTTCTCCAGCCTGCGCCTGCTGCTCGGCGCCTGCGCCCTCGTGCTGGCGGCGAGCAGCAGCGCTGCGCCCGAGATGGTGCTGCGCTACGACCGGCCGGCCCAGGATAACGAGCAGGGCTGGGAAAAGGAGGCGCTCCCGATCGGCAATGGCCGCATCGGCGCCATGGTGTTCGGCCAGCCTGATCGCGAGCACCTGCAGTTCAACGACATCACGCTGTGGACCGGCGACGACCGGACCATGGGCGCCTTCCAACCCTTCGGCGACCTGCTGGTCGAACTGCCCGGCCACGAGAGCGACGTGACCGACTACCGCCGCACGCTCGACCTCGAGCGCGGCGTGCACACGGTGACTTACACGCATGGCGGCGTGCGCTACCGGCGCGAGGCCTGGGCGAGCTATCCGGCGCAGGTGATCGTGCTGCGCCTGACTGCCGACCGGCCCGGCCGCTATACCGGCGCCGTGGCCCTGACCGATCGCCATGGCGCTCACCTCGCGGTGGCGAACGGACGCCTGTATGCGTCGGGCACACTGGCCGGCTTCGCGCTGCCCGACCAGGCGCCGAGCGGTAATGTGATGTCTTACGCAAGCCAGGTGCAGGTGGTCAGCGATGGCGGCAAGCTGGTTGCCGACGGCGAGCGCATCGCTTTCGCGGGCGCCGATGGACTGACCCTGATCCTTGGCGCCGGCACCAGTTATGTGCTCGACGCCGCGCGCAACTTCGATGGCGGGCATCCGCTGGCGCGCGTGACCGCACAGGTCGATAAGGCCGCGGAGCGAGTGCCAGCGGCGCTCCTCAAGGAACACGTTGAGGATGTCGGGCGCCTGTTGAAACGTGTGGCGATCGACCTGGGCGAGACACCGGCCGCGCGCCGCGCGCTGCCAACCGATGCGCGCCTGCTGGCCTATACGAAGGACGGAGGCGATCCGGAGTTGGAGGCCCAGTACTTCCAGTACGGCCGCTACTTGCTGGCTTCCAGTTCGCGCGGCTCGCTGCCGGCTAATCTGCAGGGGCTGTGGAATAACAGCCTCACGCCGCCGTGGAATTCGGATTACCACACCAACATCAATATCCAGATGAATTACTGGCCGGCCGAGGTGACCAACCTGGGCGAGCTGGCGGTGCCGTTCTTCGATTTCGTGAACGGCGTGGCCCCGGTGTGGCGCCGCGCTACGGCCGAGGAGTTCCGCCGCGCCGACGGCCAGCCGGTGCGCGGCTGGACCCTGCGCACCGAGTCCAATCCCTTCGGCGCCATGGGCTACCTGTGGAACAAGACCGGCAACGCCTGGTATGCCCAGCACTTCTGGGAACACTATGCGTTCAGCCGCGATGAGCGCTTCCTGCGCGAGGTGGCCTATCCGATGATGAAGGAGGCCAGCGCCTTCTGGCAGGATTATCTGAAAGCGCTGCCGGACGGACGCCTGGTCGCACCGCAGGGCTGGTCGCCGGAACACGGCCCGGTCGAGGATGGCATCGCCTACGACCAGCAGATCGTGTGGGACCTGTTTAACAATACGGTGGAGGCGGCCGGCATCCTGCGGGTCGATCCGGAGCTGCGCGCGACGCTGACGGCCATGCGCGACCGCCTGGCCGGGCCGCGCATCGGCAGCTGGGGCCAACTGCTCGAATGGCTGGAAGAGAAGAAGGACCCCGTGCTCGACACGCCGCAGGACACCCACCGCCACGTGTCGCACCTGTTCGCGCTATTCCCCGGACGCCAGATCGATGCCGTGCGCACGCCGGAACTAGCGCGCGCTGCGCGGCGCACCCTCGAAGCACGCGGCGACGCCGGCACCGGCTGGTCGATGGCCTGGAAGATGGCGTTCTGGGCCAGGTTGCACGACGGCGACCGCGCCCACCGCATGCTGCGCGGCCTGCTGGCGGCGCCCGGTGCGCGTGCGGCCGAACAGGGCGGCATCTTCTCTGAGCATAACAATGCGGGCGGCACCTACCCGAACCTGCTCGACGCCCACCCGCCGTTCCAGATCGACGGCAATTTCGGCGCCACCGCGGCGATCGCCGAGATGCTGCTGCAATCGCAGGGCGGTGAACTGCACCTGTTGCCGGCGCTGCCGTCTACCTGGGCGCGTGGGTCAGTAAAGGGATTGCGTGCGCGTGGTGGATACGAAGTGGATCTGCATTGGGCTGGTGGCCGCCTGCTTGGCGCCACCGTGCGCGCAGTCGCGGGAACGGGCGGTCCCGTCAAGGTCCGCTACGGCACGAAACTCATCGAGGTCGAACTGGCGAAAGGCCAGAGCCGTAGCCTGGATGTAGCGCAGTTCCGATAACGACAAGAACGACAACCAAGGAGACAACCAGCATGACCATGACTCAGATCGCGCGCCGCTTGGCACCGACGCTCGCGCCGCTATGCCTGCTGCTGGCCAGCGCCGGCGCGGCCGCCGCCGACCCAGAGCTGCCGCGCCTCGTCGAAAAGGAAGGCCGGCACGCGCTGATGGTGGACGGCGCGCCGTTCCTGATGCTCGCGGGCCAGGCCCACAACTCTAGCAACTACCCTGGCGCCTTGCCCAAGGTCTGGGCGGCGCTGAAGGATGCTCGCGCCAATACCCTCGAGATGCCGATCGCCTGGGAACAGGTGGAGCCGAAAGAAGGAGAATTCGACTTCAGCTTTCTCGACGCCCTCGTTTCGCAAGCGCGTGAAAACGATATCAGGCTCGTCATCGTCTGGTTCGGCACCTGGAAGAACACCGGGCCGGGCTATCTGCCGGAGTGGGTCAAGTTCGACAATCAGCGTTTCCCGCGCATGAAGGACAAGGATGGCAAGACGGTCTACAGCCATTCGCCGTTCGGCGAGCAGACCCTGGCGCTCGATCGCCGCGCCTTCGTCAAAATGATGGAGCACATCAAGAAGATCGACAGCGGCCACCGCACCGTGATCATGGTGCAGGTCGAGAACGAAGTGGGCACCTATGGCGTCCCGCGTGACCATGGCGAACGCGCCGAGGCGGCCTTCCGCCAGCCAGTGCCGGCCGCGGTGCTGGCGCGCCAGAAGCCGAAGGTGGCTGGCGTGAGCCAGGGCAGCTGGCGCCAGGTGTATGGCGACTACGCCGACCAGTATTTCCATTCCTGGGCTATCGCCAGCTATATCGAGTCGATCGCCAAGGCTGGCCGTGCGGTGTACGACCTGCCGATGTTCGTCAACGCCGCCCTGCGCGAGCCTTCGCTCGACGGCAAGCCGGCGGCGCCGTGGAAATCCAATTTCGCCAGCGGCGGGCCGACCTGGGACGTGATCGACATCTACAAGGCCGCCGCGCCGCACATCGACCTGGCGGCGCCCGACATCTATATGCCGGAATCGAACAAGGTGACGGCGGTGCTGAAATCCTACCAGCGGCCCGACAACGCGCTGATGGTGCCAGAGATGGGCAATGCGGCGGGCTATGCGCGCTATGTGTACCAGATCCTCGGCATGGGGGCCCTGGGCGTGGCGCCGTTCGGACTTGACTACTTCGAGTACAGCAATTACCCGCTGGGCTCCAAGTACACCGACCGCCGCATGATCGAGCCCTTTGCAACCGTGTACGGCGTGTTCGCGCCGATGCAGCGCCAGTGGGCGCGCTGGGCCTTCGAGGGCCGCACCCACGGCGTGGCCGAGGGCGACGACCGCGCGCCGCAGACGGTGGAGCTGAAAGGCTGGAAGGCAACCGTGTCGTTCCGCGAATTCCAGTTCGGCGAGCGCCAGTACCTGAAGGACAAGAGCGAATACAAGGAAGGCACCGAGAAGCCGGGCGGCGGCGTGTCCATCGCCCAGGTCGGCGAGAGCGAGTTCGTGCTCGTCGGCCAGCAGGCGCGGGTGAAGTTCGCGGGCGATGGCCCGAATGCAGGCAAGCCCTCGCTGCTGGCGCGGGTGGAGGAGGGCCGTTTCGATGCCAATGGCCGCTGGGTCATGGAGCGCAACTGGAACGGCGACCAGACCGACTATGGCATCAACCTGCCGGCGACGCCGGTGGTGCTGAAGGTCAGGCTCGGTACGTACCAGGAATAACAACGATTATTACAGGAGATCGACAATGCGTATGCGTATGAGACAGACCCAGCTGGCAGCCGCGGTGCTGTTCCTCACCTCCGGGCTCCAGGCCCATGCGGGCACTTTCCAGCAGACCGCCACCGGCATCGAGGTCAGGCCAGACACCGGCGCCAAGGTGGTGCGCCTGAACCTCATGAGCGACAACATCATCCAGGTGGTGAAGCTCGCCCAGGACAACAAGACGCTCACGCCCTCGCTCATGACGGTAGCCACCCCGTGCGCCGACAAATGCGCGTTCACGGTTACGCCTACGACAGACAATGTCCAGCTCAAGGCGGGCAAGATCGCGGCCACCGTCTCCCTGAAAGACGGCCAGGTCCAATTCTTCGACGCCGCCGGCAAGCGCTTCCTGGCCCAGGCGTCCGAGTCGATGAAGCCGGTCGACGTCGGCGGCAAGCCCTTCCTGGCGATCAAGCAGGGCTTCAACCACGGTACGAAAGACGCCTATTACGGCCTGGGCCAGCACCAGAACAACCAGATGAACTACAACGGCGAAGACGTGCTGCTGGCGCAGCACAATATGATCGCCGCCGTGCCCTTCGTCGTATCGGACAAGGGCTATGGCCTCCTGTGGGACAACAACTCGATCTCGCGCTTCGGCGACGCCACGCCCTACGACCACATGTCGCGCGACCTGGTCTTGCGCAGCCCGGACGGCAAGCAGGCCGGCCTGACTGCGCGCTACTACGTCGACGGCAAGCTGGCGCTGACGCGCCAGGAAAAAGACATCGACTACCAGTACCTGAAGGACGTGGACGAGAACTGGCCGAAAGAACTCAAGCCGGCCAAGGACCTCAAGAACGTGCGCGTGGTGTGGGAAGGCACCATGAGCAGCGACAAGCCGGGCGTGCACAAGATGCAGCTGTACTCGTCGGACTACGCCAAGCTGACGGTGGACGGCAAGGAAGTGATGGACGTGTGGCGCATGGGCTGGAACCCGTGGTATCACAACTTCGAAGTCAAATTCGACAAGAACAAACCGGTCAAGCTGCATCTGGAGTGGAAGCCGTCGGGCGGCATGGTCGCCATCACCCACAACAACCCGCTGCCAAGCGCGGAGCGCCATTCGCTGACCATGTCGTCCGAGATCGCCGAGGCAATCAACTACCACGTGATCAGCGCCGACAGCATGGACGGCGCCATTGCCGGCTACCGCCACCTGACCGGCCAGGCGCCGATGATGCCGAAGTGGGCCTATGGCTTCTGGCAGTCGCGCCAACGCTACGAGACCCAGCAGCAGCTGCTCGACGCACTGGGCGAATACCGCAAGCGTGGCTGGCCGCTCGATAATATCGTGCAGGACTGGTTCTACTGGCCCGAGGATGGCTGGGGCTCGCACGACTTCGACAAGACCCGCTTCCCGGATCCGAAAGGCCTGGTCGACGCCGTCCACAAGCAGAACGCGCGCATCATGCTGTCGGTGTGGGGCAAGTTCTACGCCAATACCGACAACTACAAGGAGTTCGCAGCTAAGGGCCATATGTGGACCAAGAACGTCGAGAACGGCTCGCGCGACTGGGTCGGCAAGGGTTACCTCAACAGCCACTACGATCCGTACACCAAGGAAGCGCGCGACATCTATTACCGCCAGCTCAAGACCAAGCTGGTCGATCTGGGCTTCGACGCCTGGTGGATGGACAATACCGAGCCGGACGTGCTGTCCAACAGCCGCCTGGAAGACTTCAAGGAGCTGATCGGACCGACCGTCTACGGCGCCGGCGAAATCACCTTCAATCCCTACAGCCTGGTGAGCACGGGCGCCATGATCGATGGCCTCAAGCGCGACCAGCCCGACAAGCGCCAGTTCATCCTGTCGCGTTCGGGCTTCGCGGGCATCCAGAGGAATGCCGTGGCGGTGTGGAGCGGCGACACGGTCGGGCGCTGGAACAATCTGTATGACCAGATCGCGTCGGGCACCAATATGTCGATGTCGGGCGTTCCGAACTGGACCCACGACATCGGCGGCTATGCCCAGGAAGTGCGGTTCCAGACCGGCGACGTCGGCTCGGCCCAGGAAAACCGCGTCACCAGCCGCGCCAAGGCCAATCCGGAAGACATGGAAGAGTGGCGCGAGCTGAATCACCGCTGGTTCCAGTTCGGCGCCTTCACGCCGCTGTTCCGTTCGCACGGCGAAGTGGTCAAGCGCGAGATCTATAACATCGCCGCCGGCGACGACGCGATGCGCGACAATATGGTGTGGTGGCTGAAGCTGCGCTATCGCCTGATGCCGTATATTTACACCGTCGCCTCGGACACCCACTACCGCTCGGGCACCATGATGCGCGGCCTGGCGATGGACTTCCCCAACGACGACAAGGCCAAGAACGTCAAGGACCAGTATATGTTCGGCCCGTCGTTCCTGGTGGCGCCGGTGTACGAGTACAAGGCGCGCCAGCGCCAGGTCTACCTGCCGGCCGGCGCCGACTGGTACGACTTCCACACCGGCGAGCGCCACCAGGGCGGCGCGACCCGTACCATCCAGGCGCCGCGCGAGCGCATGCCGCTGTTCGTCAAGGCCGGCTCGGTGATCACGGCCGGCCCGGTCACCCAGTACGTCGACGAGAAGCCGGATGCGCCGGTGACGGTGTTCGTGTACGCTGGGGCGAATGGCGTGGCGACGCTGTACGAGGACGACGGCGTCTCGAACGGCTACCAGCGTGGTGAAGCCAGCCGCATCCCGATCAGCTACGATGACAAGGCCGGCGTGGTGCAGATCGGCGAGCGCGCCGGGCGCTATCAGGGCATGGTCGAGAAGCGCGAGTTCAAGGTGCGCCTGATCAAGCCGGGCGTGTCGACCGCGGCCGATATGGATGCGTCGGACAAGTCGGTGGTGTATGACGGCAAGCCGGTAAGCATCAAGCTGTAATTACCCGCCGGGCACGTGCGCGTGCCCGGCACTTTCGATTGAAACCCATGAACATCTTTCCCTTCGCCGCAGGCCTGGCCTTGGCCGGGTTGCTGGCGCTGACGCCTGCCCACGCGGTCGACACGGTGGCGCCGGACCACCAGCACCTGCAGTACACGGGCCGTATCGACTTCAGCGATCGGCGTGCCCCGGTGTTGAGTTGGCCCGGCACGTCGGTGGAGGCCATTTTCACCGGCACCTCGCTGGCCATCGTCCTCGACGACCAGCACGGCAAGAACTACTACAACGTCTTCCTCGACGGCGACACCGAACGGCCGATCATCCTGCAGCTCGACAAGGGCAAGAAGACCTACCTGGTGGCCAACGGTTTGAAGCCCGGCGCGCATCGTGTTTTGCTGACCAAGCGCACCGAAGGCGAGGAGGGCGCCACCGTCTTCCTCGGCCTGGAGCTGGACGATAAAGCGTCATTGCAGGCACCGACGGCCAGGCCGGGACGGCGCATCGAATTCTTCGGCGATTCCATCACCAGCGGCATGGGCAACGAAGCGCCTGACGATGGCGAAGACCACCACGGCAAGGACAAGAACAACTACCGCTCCTATGCCGCGATCGCCGCCCGCCAGCTCGGCGCCGAAGCGCATTTCACCTCGCAGGGCGGCATCGGCATCATGATCAGCTGGTTCCCGTTCACGATGCCTGACTTCTACGACCAGCTGAGCGCAGTCGGCGACAACGACAGCCGCTGGGATTTTTCGCGCTGGACGCCGGACGTGGTGGTGGTGAACCTGATGCAGAACGACAGCTGGCTGATCGGGCGCGACCACAAGCTGCAGCCCGAACCCGATGAGGCGCAGCGAATCGCGGCCTATCAGGACTTCGTCGCGCGCGTCCGGTCGCTGTATCCGAAGGCCTATATCGTGTGCGCGCTCGGCAGCATGGATGCGACCAAGGCCGGTTCGCCCTGGCCAGGGTATGTCAAGACTGCCGTCAAGAATCTGCGGACGGCGGGTGACACGCGCATCGACACGCTGTTCTTCCCGTTCACCGGCTACGGCAAGCACCCGCGGGTGGCGCAGCACCAGGCGAACGCGGACTTGCTGACCACATTCGTACGGCAAAAAATGGGGTGGTAGGCGAGTGCGGTATCATGCCGCCCTTAGTCAAGAAAGCCGCACATGCTCATCATCACCATCAAGCAGGGCAAGGAAAAGTCGATCCTTGCCGGCGATCCCTGGATCTACCAGTCCGCCATCGAAAGAGTCGAGGGCAAGCCGCACGAACGCAACAAGATCGGTGTCACCGCCGTCGTGCAGTCGTCGTCGCGCCAGTTCCTGGCGCGCGCCGCCTACAACGGCAAGTCGCAGATCGCGGCCCGCGTCTGGACCTTGCGCGAGGATGAAGCGATCGACCATGCGCTCATCAAGCGCCGCGTGCAAGCAGCCATCGAGCGTCGCGCCGATACCTGGCGTGCGATTGGCCCGGATGCGCTGATCCAGCTGATCGATGGGGAAAAGGATGGCTTGCCCGGCCTGGTGGTGCAGGGCTATGGCGGCCCGGACGGCTACCTGATCTGCCAGTTCAATGCCGGCGGCGTCGACCTGTGGAAGGTGCCGGTGGTGCAGGCGCTGCTGGCGGCCACCGGCTGCCCGAACGTCTACGAGCGTTGCGATGCGCTGGTGCGCAAGGCGGAAGGACTGCCGTTCACACCGGGCGCCCTGGCCGGCGACGAGCCGCCGCAGCGCCTGACGGTGCGCACGCGCGAGAAGCTGGCGCCGATGGATATCCGCACCGGCTTCACCTACCCGCGCTGAGCGGTTTTCAGGCCAGTGCTTCCTTCGCTGCCTCTTCAGGCGTGAGCGAATCGTAGAACTGGTCGGTGAACCACTCGATCTCTTCCTCGATGTGATCCTGGGCCTCCTTGACGGTGGCGCCGCCGGCGACCAGGAAACCTTCCACTTCGATGCACCACTGGATGAACGCCAATGTTTCTTCGTCCAGTTCTTCTTCCTTCTTTGCCATATCGTTTCCCGTATTGTTGCGTGACCAGTGAGCGCTGGATCGATGCGATCAGCGTTGCACGATTCTAACGTAGTCGGATGTCGAGGCCAATGCTTCACCACCACGATGTGCCAACCGGCGCTTGGCTTGTTATAGATATAAGGTGCCGCCCGCGCTGCGCGTCATGATGCTCCCTCTATCGACGCATATTCAGGGAGGTCGCGATGAAATTGCTCTTGGCGCGTATCGTGCTCGCCAGCTCGGTCCTTGGGCTGACAGGTTGCGCAGCATTCGATTGGTGGCCGCAGTCGACGGCCAAAGCGGACGTAAAGACGCCGCAGTCCGCGGATGAACCTGCCGCCAGTCCGGCGACATATCCGCGTACTCCCGATGCCGGGTCGACCGTGACTGCCAGCTCGACCGAAACCTCCGCCGCCGCCGTGGCGACGGCCTCGGCGCCGGACGTCGCCGCGCCAGTCGCCGCGGCCGGGCTCGATAGCGCGGCCATGGTCGACATGCTCGGCATGGCCTGGCAAGGCCTCCAGCGGCCGCAGCCTGTCGACCCGGCCATCTCAAAATACCTCGGCGGCTTCGGCGTCGTGATCGACATGCTGCAAAGAGGCTTCGATGCCCGGGCGGCGCGTGAGGCGTACGCGGGCGTCACGCGACTGCGCGACGCCATGGGGCCGGGAGAGACGAAGATCATCCATATCCGGCAGGGAGCGGACGGCCGGGTCCAGGTTATCGAAGTCCCAGGCCGCTTCGCGCCCATTGCGAAGAACCCGGGCGAGAAGGTTATCGAGTCAGAGATCGTCACGCCCGAGGTCGTCGTCCAGCGCGATGGCAGTCTGCTGCACATATTCACCTCGCGAGGTGTGCTCACGCAAAAGGCGAGGGCGAGCTATGACCAGGAATGGCCGGCGTTCTATAAACGTTCGGATGCGGCGATCGCCGCCATCCTGGCGCGAGGCTGACCCATCATTTTGCCGGGGCGAACTGGAGTAGATAGACGTCGTTCTCGCGCAGCGGCAGGCTGGTGGCCAGCCTTCCGTCAGCGCCGACGGTGACCGTCTTTTGTTGCGACGGCTTGCCGGTGGCCTGTGCCTTGAGCGTCGCGACCTGCTGCCGCGTCAGCTGTTTCGGCGAACCCATGCCGATATAGGCGGTGAAGGCGTCGTTCTGCTTGTAGCCGACCTGCGACACGGTCATCGCGTAGGCGCCCGGCTTCAGGCCCCGCAGCGCCACCGCGACCTGGCCCTTGGGCTTCGGCGGCAAGTCCTTGATGTAGAACTGCTGGTTGTTGACCTTGTCGGGCAGCGTGTGGGTCACGTCCCATAACAGGACCTGGGCATTGCCCTTGTCGTCGAGCGTCGCCCAGGAATCCTTGTCGGCGTTCTTCAACTCCGTGTGGCCGAGCTGGTTCAGGAACTGGTAGGCGAAATAGGCTGGTTTCTTGATGCCTTGCGTGTTCATCAGGCCGAAGCCGCCGTGGAAGGCCTCGAAGCGCGGACCGGGCTCTTCGAAGATATCGGTAAACACCCAGTACGACATCGACTGCACCGCGCCGCTGCTCTGCTTGAGCTTCTTGAGGATGTAGGCGGCCTGGTGGTAGCTGTCGTGGGTCGGATCGGCTGGGGTGTACGACGAACTCCACTCGGTATAGTGCAGCTCGAGTTTCGGCATGGTGGAAGCGGCGATTTCCTTGCGGTTCTTGAGCACGTCGCTGGCCACCGCCATGTCGTCGCGGCTCAGGATCGTCCCGGTGGTGCCGAATTCGTCCAGAAAGCCCTGGCTCACGCCGTAGGAGTGGGTGCTGACGAAGTCCAGCGGCACCTTGTTCTTGTCAGCATAAGTGATCATCTCGGGAATCCAGGCCGCGCCGGCGGTGGCCGGCCCGCCGACCCGGTAGGACGGATCGACGCGCTTGACCGCGCGGGCCGCATGCGCGTACAGCTTGAAGTACTCGTCCTGGGTGCCGGCCCAGAAGCCGTCCAGGTTCGGTTCGTTCCACACCTCGAAGTACCAGCTTGCCACCTCGTCGCGGCCGTAGCGTTCGGTCCAGTGCCGCGTGAGGGCCTCGATCAGGCGCTCCCACTGGCCATAATCGCGCGGCGGCGTGACGTTGCCGCGCCACCAGAAGATGGTCTTGGTGCCGCTGGCCATGGCATTGGGCATGAAACCCAGCTCCACGAGGGGCTTGATGCCGATCGAGAGTAGGTAGTCGAACAGCGAATCGATGTACTGGAAGTTGTACTGTTCCTTGCCCTGGGCGTCGATCTTGTACACGGCCATGTCGTCGGTCAGGAGGCCATGGAAGCGGATATAGCGAAAGCCCGCATCGCGCCGGATCTCGGCCAGTTGCTGTTGCCAGTCGGCGCGCAAGCCCTCGTTGGCGCGGCCCGCGCCGACCGACAGGTTGAACATGCGATCGAGCTTGCCCTGCACCTGGGTGACGTCGACGTCGATAGTGCGCTGCTGCGCCTGCGCGGCCAGGGGTAGGGCGAAGGGAAGGGCGCACAGCGCCGCGACGACGGCGTGCAGGAGGCGCTTCTGCTTCATGGGTCAACTCTCTGATGGTGAACAGGACGAAGTGCCAGCATACGTCGGGCTGGCTCTTGCGGCGTGGTCCATGCGGATAGTTGAAGCAATCGTGCCGGACGTTTCAGCTTGCTGGGCAGCATCGGGCGCGCCCGCAAGCGAAGCACGGAACGCCTTCGGCGTGCAGCCATACTCCTGCCGGAACAACTTGTTGAAGTAAGAGGCGTTGTTGTAGCCGACCGTGTACGCAATCTCGGAGACCGTGGCCGATCCCTTCTCGGCCAGCAGGCGCGCCGCCTCGGTAAGGCGCAGCTTGTTCAGGTAGCCGGTGAAGGTAAAACCCAATTCGGCCTTGAGGATCTCGTTGACCTTGTTGCGGTTGACGGCGGCGGCCTGCACCACGGCTTCCAGGTCCAGATCGGCCTCGGCATAGCGGCTCGCCATCGCCTGCAGGATGGCCGCCTTTTCGCGGTCACGGCGCGGCTCGAGCGGCAGTTCGAGCGAGAGCTGCTGGTAGGCCACGATTGGCAAGTCCTTCTGCAGCTTGTCCTGCAGTTCGCGGCGCAGAGCGCGCGCGTGGGCGCGGAACAGCCACAGGCCGAAGCCGGCCCAGGCCAGCAGCACAAGCGCCCCGGGGGCGAAGATCCAGCGCAGGTCGCGGCCGTGCAAGGTGAGGCTGCTGACATCGACCACCAGCGGCACGTCGCGCGGCGTCTGGAAGGTGCTGCCGATGGCGAGTTTGGGCACCTGGTCCAGGCGATAGGATTGGCGCGACAGCGGCAGCCCCGCATGGGCGAACCACCATTGCGGCGTCTCCATCCGCGTCAGGTCCAGTTCGACCCGGCTGCCTTGCTCACTGCAGGAAAAGAAGCTTGAGGGAGCGCGGTAGCTGGCCGGATCCCCGCGCCGGGACAGACCCTCCTCGAAGGTCGGCGCCACCAGCGACAGGGTATTCTGCGGCGCGCAGGTGGCGACGAAGGACACCGAGGCATACCGCGTCAGGTCGGCATGCACCGGTTCTCCATCCGGTCCCAGGAAGAACAGGTTGGCTTCGGCGTACGGATAGGCCGTGCCGCTGGCGACGTTCAGCGCCATGCGCAGGCGCCGGCCGTCGTCGAGCACCCGCACGCTGGAGGCGCCGCCGACCGAGGCATCGACACCCGGACGGACACGCCAGGCCGCCTGGCTGTCTCCCGGACTGCTCAAGAGAGCAACGTCGAGGAAGCTGCGCCGATAGCCGGCGAGGCCCATGAGGACGCTCGCGATGAGCAGCGCCACGAAGGCCAGCAGCGCCCGGCGTTGGAAGGCGTGCATGGCGTACCCTTAGCGTGCTCCGGCCGCGAACTCGCGCGCCGGAAGGCGCACGGTCACCGTCTGCACCGGCGCATCGGCAGCTGTCGCGAGCATCACGCGGTATTCGCCGGCCGCTGTCTTCCAGCGGTTCGACGCGGCATCGAACACCGCCAGCGTGCGCGGGTCGACGGCGACCTTGCTGGCGCGGCGCTCGCCGGCATTCAGGGCCAGCTTGTCCCAGCCGCCCAGGCGCTTGGGCGCTTCCCAGCCGGCGCCGTCCTTCGACACATACACTTGCGGTACCGCCTTGCCGGCGCGGGCGCCGCTGTTGACGGTGTCGAAGCTGACCTGGATACCGCCGTCCGCCGCCTCGGCCTTGAGATTGGTGTAGGTGAAGCTGGTGTACGACAGGCCGTGGCCGAAGGCGAACAGCGGTTTGATGCCCTTCAGGTCGAACCATTTGTAGCCCACCGCCGCGCCTTCGATGTCGTAGTCCACGTCGAAGCGGCTGTCCTTGGGCAAATCCAGGCCATCGAGTTTCGGGCGCGGCAGCTGGCTCTCGGACAGCGGGAAGGTCTGAGGCAGGCGTCCAGAGGCATCCACTTCGCCGCTCAGCACGCGTGCGATCGCTTCGCCGCCATTCGTACCCGGATACCAGGCCTGGACCACCCCGGCCACGGCGTCCACCCACGGCATCGTCACCGGAGTGCCGGTCTGCAGCACCACCACCGTGCTCGGATTGGCTTTCGCAACAGCGGCGATCAGCGCATCTTGTGCGTTCGGCAGCGAGAGATTCGGCACGTCGTTCGCCTCCGAGGTCCACTGGGTCGCGAACACCAGCACCACGTCGGCGCCGGCGGCGACCTTCGCGGCGCCTGCCGCATCCTTGCCGTCATGCCAGTCGAGCTTGGCCTTGCTGCGGCGGGCCAGGGCCTGCATCGGCGATCCTGGCAGATAGACCATCGGCCCCGGCCAGGCCGCCGGTCCCTCGTTCGGCACCGCCATGCCGCCGCGCGGATAGACCTGGGCCGAGCCGCCGCCGGACAGCACGCCCTTGTTGGCGTGGCCGCCGATGATGGCGATCCGTTTCAATCCCGGGGCCAAGGGCAGTACATTGCCCGTATTCTTGAGCAGGACGATGCCTTCCTCGGCGTCTTCCTGCGAGATGCGGCCGTGGGCGGCGTAATCGATGTCCTTGTCGCGGACCTTCACTGGATTATCCAGCACGCCGTGCGCGCCCATCGCCCACAGGATGCGCGCCACCATATCGTCCAGGCGCTGTTCCGGCACGTGGCCGTTCTGCACCGCCTCTTTCAGCGCGCCATCGAAGTAAGGCGATTTGTCGAATGGGTAGCCGGACTGCTGGTCCAGGCCTGCCAGCGCCGCCGGGATGGTCGAATGGACGGCGCCCCAGTCGGACATCACGTAGCCTTTATAGCCCCAGTCGCGCTTGAGCACCTTGTTCAGCAGGTGGTCGTTCTCGCAGCCGTACACGCCGCCGATGCGATTGTACGAGCACATGACCGAGCCCGGATTGCCGCGTTCGATGGCGATCTGGAAGGCCAGCAGGTCGGACATGCGGCCGGCCGCGTCGTCGATCTTGACGTTCAGGTGGTTGCGGCCCGTCTCCTGGTCGTTGTAGGCGTAGTGCTTGATGGTCGAGATCACGTGGTTCGACTGCACGCCGCGAATCTGTTCGCCGGCCATGATCCCGGCCAGCAACGGGTCTTCGCCGGTGTACTCGAAGTTGCGGCCGTTGCGCGGCTCGCGCGCCAGGTTGACGCTCCCGCCCAGCATCACGTTAAAGCCCGACAGGCGCGCTTCCTTTCCGATCATGGCCGCGCCCTTGAAGGCCAGCGCGGGGTTCCAGGTGGCGGCGGTGGCGATCCCCGCCGGCAGCGAGGTGCGCAGGCGCGTCTGCTTGCCCGGTTGCGAGGCGACGCCGATGCCGGCGTCGGTCAGCCACTGCGGGGTGATGCCCAGGCGTTCGATACCCTTGATATAGCCGGCCGACTGCACCAGCGCCTCGGCGGGCGGCTGCTTGCCCTGGAATTCGGTGCCGAACTGGCCGAACACCATGCCGATCTTTTCGTCGATGGTCATCTGGCTCACCAGTTTTGCCGCGCGTTGCTGGGCGTCGTCGGGGGCTGCTTGCGCGCACTGGACGGCGCAGGCGGCGGCGAGGGCAATGGCCCAGCGGGCGTTCGGCAAAGCTTGCTGCATATTGTTGTCTCCTTATCTTCTTGTTTGATGGCCGCGCCGCCCATGAAGGACGTGCGTGGCCGGCTCGCTCAACTTAGAACGACACGCCGAGACGCACGCTGTAGCGCGGACCCGTCACGAACCACGCGCGGCCCTTGTCGCCGATGTGGTGGGTCATGATCTGCTTGTACTTCGCATCGGTCAGGTTCTGCGCCTGGAAGTCGATGCGGTAGTTGTCGTTGAACTTGTAGCTGACGCCACCGTCGAGCTGGCCATAGTCGTCGGCCCAGATCGGCAAGCCCCAGGCGACCACGCTCTGTCCGAAGGTCGGGCTGTCCGGGTTGCTGTCGACACCGTTCGTGCCATTGGTGCCGTTGTTATTGTTGCCCAGCAGGCTCTTCGAACGCCAGCTCCAGGCCAGGCGCGCCGACCACGGACCGCGGTCGTACAGCAGCGCCAGGTTGTAGGAGTTGCGCGACATGTATTCCAGCGGCAGGTCGCCGAAGGTGCGGCCGTCGGTGTCGCAACCGTTGAGGTTCAGGTTCAGGTTGGCCGCGTTGTTGCCAGCCGTGCACCAGGGCGAGAACACCGGGTTGTACAGGTCGCGCTTGGTCTTGACGTGGGTGTAGTTGGCCTGCACCCCGAAGCCCGCCAGCCAGCCCGGCAGGCGGTCGAAGTACTGCTGGTAGGCGACTTCGACGCCGCGCGCGCTGCCGCGTGCGCCGTTCACCGGCGTGGAGACATTGAAATCGATTGCACGTCCGGCCGAGTCGGTCAGCTGGTAGAAGGAGCTCTGCTTGATGATGATGTCGCGCAGGCGCTTGTCGAACAGGCCGACCGTGAGCGAACCGGCCTTGGCGAAGTACCATTCCGCGGTCAGGTCGATGTTGCGCGAGGTGATAGGACGCAGCAGTGCATTGCCCTTTGCCTCGCCGACATGGCCGATCGAGGTCACGTTGGTGACTTGCCCGGCCCCGTTGCCGGTGGTGGTGCTGGTCACGTTCTGGCTTAGGGTGGTATAGGCCTGCAGCTGGTCGAAGTTCGGGCGCGACATGCCCTTGCCGATGGCGAAGCGGAACTGCAGCTCGTCGCTGGCCTTGAGCCGCAGGTTCAGGCTCGGCAGCCAGTTGTGGTAGCTGTTCCTGTAGTCGTCGCGGCCGGCGAACGGGGCGATCACTGGCACTGGCAGACCCGTGGTGCCGCCCGGCGGAACGACGAAGGTCGAGTTGTAGACGGTGTAGCCATACGAATCCGAATCGGTCTTCACGTAGCGCAGGCCGACGTTGCCGTCCACCGGGAAGCGCAGGTCGTCGAAGGCGAAGCGCAACTGGGCGTAGGCCGCCTTGGTCTTCTCGGACTGCTCGTTGTCGCCCGACGGGTTGGCTTCGCCGAAGGCGGCCGGCGTCCATGGCGTGCAGCTGTTGCCGGCTTCGGCGCACAGGATGTCGTGGAAGCTGTGCAGCTGGGAGTAGCTGGCGGGGAAGCCGGCGGTCACCGACGACGCAGGGAAGATGATCGCCGGAACGCTGGCGTCACCGTTGAAGAAGTTGTTGAACTGATTGACGGTGGTCGGGGCCTGGAAGCGCGGGTCGCTCAGATAAGCCAGATTATTGATCTGCCACGGCATCATCCAGCGCTGCGAGATGCCGACCCAGTGGTAGTCGGGATTCGAGACGATGGTCTTGGCGTCGCGGTCGGTGAGGCGCACGCCGATCCGCAGGTCGCGCAGCACCGGGTGGTCGAAGTCGTATTTGACGTCGCCTTTCCACGCCTTCTGCTCGGCCACGCTGCGGTCCAGGTGTTCCTGCGAGAACGCCCAGAAGAAGTTGTTGGGATCGCTCATCGCCGCCGCCTGCGCCGGGCTGAAGGTGATGCGCGGCAGCGAGCCCGTCACGTCCAGGTTCAGCTCCGGCATCAGCGTGCCGAGGGCCACTGTCGAATCGAAGCCTTCCGAACGCGCCTTCACGTGCTGGAAGTCCGAGGTGAAGGTCCAGTTGGTGGCCGGCTTCCATTCGACGTTCCAGGCGATGTCGGTGGTGACCGAGTCGCGGGTCGCGGTGCGGGCGTTATTGGCGTACTCGATGCTGCCGGCGGTCGGGTTGGTGATGGTGCCGCTCAGGAAGGCGCCATTGGCGTCGTACACGCCATTGCTCACGCGCAGATTAGTCGGCGTGCCTTCGGCCGAGAACAGCGCATTCTCGTCCCAGCGCATATCGTATTTGGAGCGGAACCAGGTCAGGTGGCTCTTGAGGGTATTGTCCTTCTTCCACTGCAGCGCGCCGTAGGTGCCCTGGCGCTTGCGGTCGAAGTCCAGCGTGCGCCACTGCGCGCCTTTCGGGATCCACACGGTGCGGCCAGGCTCGGCGCCGGCGACCGGATAATACGGTTCGACCTGGAAGGCGTCGGTGCGGGTCACGCTGCGCGAGCTGGCGAAGTTGACCAGGGCGCCGAACTCGCCGATGCCGGTCTGCCAGCGGTTCGAATACAGGAGCGAGCCGGCGGGGCGGGCCTTGCCTTTCTTGAGCTCGGAATACGTGCCTTCGATGCTGCCCGAGATGCGCTGGCCCTTGATGTCGAACGGCAGGGCGGTGCGCAGGTTGACCAGGCCCGAGATCCCGCCTTCGATTTGCTCGGCCGACGGGTTCTTGTAGACGTCGATGCCGGCCATCAGCTCGGGCGGCACGTCCTCGAAGTTCAGGGCCCGGCCGCCGGTGGACGAGAAGGAATCGCGGCCGTTCAGTTCCGAGCGTACCCAGGAGAGGCCGCGGATCGACACGCCCGAGCCTTCGACCGAGAAGTGCTCGGGATCGGCGCGCGACATGGTGCGGTCGATGGTCACGCCCGGTATGCGCTGCAGCACTTCGGTAATGGATTTGTCGGGCAGTTTGCCGATGTCCTCGGCGACGATCGAATCGACGACTTCGTCCGAGTTCTTCTTGAGTTGCTGGGCACTGTCGAGGGCGGCGCGCTGGCCGGTGACCGTGACTACCTGGGGAGCCGCTGGCGCGGGTTCCTGGGCGAAGGCTGCCGACAACCAGCACAGATGTGCGACGCCCACGGCAATGGCCGACTTGTTCAACTGTCTCATGTTGTGTCTCCGTCTTTGTTGTGAAGAACCCGTCTATGGGATTCTTTTCAGGTGCTACCGGGGTTGTCGGCAGTCCGCGGCCGCATAACCTGTCAGTAAATATAACACCTAATGTTTGGCGCAATCATTGGGTTTTTTGGGCTTCTTGTAAATATTTATTGATAACGTTGCGATTCTGATGAAATCGTTATCATTGCGACCGTTTTTCGATGTCTGCGCCGGACCGAGCGTGGAACTGTGCGGCGTACTAACTGCCTGAAAGCGACAGGCCGGCGTTTCCGGTGCCTGCGCTTCTCCCATGGGCGAATGCCTGCCTCGATTGTCGATTCGGACGAGGGAGGACATCATGCCTATCAAAAACATCGCCATCGCCTGCCAGGGCGGCGGCAGTAACGCGGCCTATGCCGCCGGCGCCTTGCCGGTGCTGTTGCCGCAGTTTCGCAACGCCGAGCTGGCGACCAGCCAGGGGCGGGCAACGCTGGCCGAGGAGCTGGGAGACGTGCTGCGCCTGACCGGCATCAGCGGCACCTCGGGCGGCGCCATCAGCGCCTTGCTGGCGTGGTACGGATTTTTGCTTGGCGGCCCGCAGGCAGCGAAGGCCGGGCTGGAGCGCTTCTGGGACGCAAACTGCGCCATCGCGCCTGGCGAACGCCTGCTGAACGACATTGGCCAGTGGGCCGGCAGCCTGGCCCAGGTCGATCTCAAGCTCAGTCCCTATCTATCGCCGCTGCGCGAGATCGAAACCTTCGCCACCGCGACCTGGCCGATGCTGACCGCCATGTGGCCGCCGCTAGGCGGATGGATCCGCGGGCCATACTTCCAGCTACGCGAGTCGATCGCGCCGCACGTCGACTTCGACCTGGTCGGCGCCATCGGCGACTTTTGCAGCATCTCGCAAGAGATCAAGCGCTGGCAGGCGATCGCCCTCGAGGCGCGCATGGCCGATACGCCGCCCGAGCGCGAACGGTTGCAGGCGCGCCAGGCCGCGATCGAGCACGACCTGCGGGCCCGGCTGGCCTCTGGCGGCTGGATCGCGGCCTGGTCGAAAGCGCATGAGCTGGCCCCGGGTTCGCTGTTGCGGACCACCTTCGACGCCCTGCAGCTGCCCGAGCTGCGCTTCGAGCCGGACGCCCTGGGGAGGCTGGCGCATGCGGTGCGCGATGCCGCCCGCGCGATCCCGCAACTGCTGATCGGCGCGGTCGACATCGACAGCGGCGCCTTCGTTGCCTTCAGCTCGGAACGGGCGCCGATCGACGCCGGGATCACCCTCGATGCGGTGGTGGCCTCGGCTTCGCTGCCCTGGGTCTTCATGGCGCAGTCGATCCAGGCGCTCGACCCCGAGACCCACGAGCCGCGCCGCATGGCGTGCTGGGACGGCCTGTTTTCGCAAAACCCGCCGATCAAGAATTTCATTTCCTCGGGCGTCGACCCGGCCAAGAAGCCGGACGGGCTCTGGATCCTGCAGATCAACCAGGACCGCTACGACTTCAGCGGCAAGGTCGCCGGCCCCGGCAATGCCCAGTCGGGCGACGAGCTGTGGCATCGCCGCGATACCCTGTCCGGCAACCTGTCGTTGAACCAGGAAGTAGCCTTCATCGAAGCCGTCAATGCCCGCCTCGACGATCCGGGCCAGCGCTTCCGTCCCCACGACAAGCCGATCGAAGTGGTGCGCATCGTGCTCGACGGCGAGGTGGTCGGCGGCGCGGTACGCAAGGAGCTGGGACTGTTCTCCAAGTTCGACCGCGACCCGCAACTGGCCCAGGCCCTGCTGGCGCACGGGCGTGAACAGGCCGGGCGCTACCTGGCGCTGCGCGCCCAATCCGGCGCCTTGTGGGAGACCCTGGCCGGGCAGGTGGGCATGATGGGGGCCAGGCCCAGCGACCGCCTGGCCCAGGCCATGCCGTATTTGCCGGGTCATGCGCGCATGGCCGGCGGCCTGGTGGCGCCGGACGTGATCACGATCGAGGGCGCCGGCCAGGCCAGCCTGCGCTGGCATGCGAGCGAAGCCGAGGTGGAGGGGCATCTGGTGCGAATGAAAGGGAGCACGCTGCTGCGCATGGGCGAGGACGGCTGGCGCCTGGCCGAGACCCGCCTGCTCGATGTCGAGGAAAGGGTGGCGCCGGCGGCCACTGCCGACCAGGGTGAAGCGGCGGCACCGTCCCCGGCGGCGCGGCGACGTGGCGGTGGGGCGCGCAAGGGCGATGGCGGCGAAACGTCTTTACATTAGCGGGAAGCTGGCGAGGTTAGCACGACAAGCGCGGTTCAATTCTCACCTAAAGTCACGCAGAAATTGTATAAATTGCGTAAAATACTTATTTGTAGCGTTCATCAATTCATATATATTTCTGATATATCTCAAAGTCAACGGATATTGCAATGCAACATAACTCATATATCAAGAATCGCATCCTGTTGAGCACCGGCGTGTTGGCCGCCGTGCTCGCCCTGTCGGCGTGCGGCAAGAAGGCCGACGTCGAGGCGTCGCCGGCGCCGACCGATCCGGCCTCGCCGGCCGCGGTCGCCACCCAGAATCCCGATCCGCACGCGGGTATCGTGGCCGAGCCGGCTACCACGCCGGACGCGGTCCCGGGCACCGGTCCGGGTGAAGGCGGCACCGCCATCGGCGGCGTGGTCGCCGGCCAGGATGCAGGCAAGCCCCGCGACAGCGGTGCTTCCGAACCGACCGGTGGCGATGGCGCCACCCAGGCAACGACGCCGCCGGCCAAGTAACACGACCGGCGACGTAGCAAGACGCGCACGCCACCTGACGGTGGCAGCGTCGCGATCGGATCAGCATGCCGGGGCGTTGACCCCGGCACATCCTTTTGCGGCGTGCGCAATCCATTACTAGTAGGAGAACCTAGATGGGCATGAATCGTAGGCAGTTCCTCCGCGTAAGCGGTGCGGGACTGGCCGCGTCCACCATCGTCGCGCTCGGCTTTTCGCCGCTGCCGGCAATGGCCGAGACCCGGCACTATAAACTGGCGAAGGCCAAGGAGACGCGCAACACGTGTCCGTACTGCTCGGTGGGCTGCGGCCTGCTGATGTACAGCATCGGCGACGGCGCAAAGAACGTCACCTCGGACATCATTCATATCGAAGGCGACCCGGATCACCCGGTGAACCGCGGCACCCTGTGCCCGAAAGGCGCTGGCCTGCTCGACTTCGTGCACTCCCCGAACCGCCTCAAATATCCTGAAGTCCGCGAGCCGGGCAGCAAGGAATGGAAGCGTATTTCGTGGGATCAGGCGATGTCGCGCATTGCCAAGTTCATGAAGGACGACCGCGACGCCAACTTCGTGGCGAACAACGCCGAAGGCAAACTCGTCAACCGCTGGACCAGCACCGGTATGCTGTGTGCGTCCGCGGCGAGCAACGAAACGGGCTACATCACGCACAAAGCGATGCGTTCGATGGGCATGCTCGTCTTCGATAACCAGGCTCGCGTTTGACACGGACCTACGGTGGCCGGTCTGGCCCCGACGTTCGGACGAGGAGCGATGACCAACCATTGGGTTGACATCAAGAATGCCGATGTAGTTCTGATTATGGGCGGCAATGCCGCCGAAGCTCACCCTTGCGGTTTCAAGTGGGTGATCGAAGCCAAGCATCACAATAAAGCCAAGCTGGTCGTGGTCGACCCGCGCTTCACGCGTTCGGCCGCCATGAGCGACTATTACGCGCCGATCCGCGCTGGCTCCGACATCGCCTTCCTGGGCGGCGTCATCAATTATCTGCTGAGTAACGACAAGATCCAGACCGAATACGTCCGGAGCTATACCAACGCGTCGTTCATCGTCGGTCCCGACTTCTCGTTCGAAGACGGTATCTTCTCCGGCTACGACGAAGCCAAGCGCCGCTACGACAACAAGTCGTGGGGCTATGCCATGGGTGAAGACGGTTTCGCCAAGGTCGATCCGACCATGCAAGACCCGAATTGCGTCCTGCAGGTGATGAAGCGCCATTACTCGCGCTACACCCCTGAGCAGGTCAGCAAGATCACCGGTACCCCGGTCAAGCAATTCCTGAAAGTCTGCGAGTACATCTCGTCGACCGCCGCGCCGGGCCGCGCCATGACGATCCTGTATGCACTGGGCTGGACGCAACACAGCCAGGGCAGCCAGATCATCCGTACCGGCGCCATCATGCAGCTGCTGCTGGGTAACGTCGGCGTCGCCGGCGGTGGCCTGAACGCACTGCGCGGCCACTCCAACATCCAGGGTCTGACCGACCTGGGCCTGCTGTCGAACTCGCTGCCGGGCTACCTGTCCCTGGCGACCGACAACGAGCAGGATCTGGAGACCTACTACAAGCCGCGCGCGCTCAAGCCGCTGCGCCCGAACCAGATGAGCTACTGGCAGAACTATCCCAAGTTCTTCGTCAGCCTGCAAAAAGCCTGGTGGGGCGATGCCGCGACCGCGGAAAACAACTGGGCCTTCGACTACCTGCCGAAGATCGACAAGCTGTACGACGTGCTGCAGGCCTTCGAGCTGATGGGTCAAGGCAAGTTGAACGGCTACATCTGCCAGGGCTTCAATCCGGTTGGCTCCTTCCCTAACAAGAAGAAGATCATCGCCGGCCTGTCGAAGCTGAAATTCCTGGTGACGATGGATCCGCTGAACACCGAGACTTCGGAATTCTGGCAGAACTTCGGCGAGTCGAACGACGTCAATCCGGCCGAGATCCAGACCACCGTGTTCCGCCTGCCGACCACCTGCTTCGCCGAGGAAGACGGTTCGCTGTCGAACTCGTCGCGCTGGCTGCAATGGCACTGGAAGGGCGGCGAAGCGCCGTACGAAGCCAAGCCGGACATCGAGATCATCGCCGACCTGTTCACCCGCATGAAGAATGCGTACATCAAGGATGGCGGCGCCTTCCCGGATGCGATGGTGAACCTGTCCTGGCCGTACAAGATTCCGCACAGCCCTTCGGCAGAAGAGCTGGCCAAGGAATTCAACGGCAAGGCGCTGGCCGACATCCCGGATGCCAAGGATCCGTCCAAGATCATCCTCAAGAAGGGTCAGCAGGTGCCGGGCTTCGGCGTGCTGCGCGATGACGGTACCACTGCAAGCGGCTGCTGGATCTATGCCGGTTCGTGGACCGAGGCCGGCAACCAGATGGCCAACCGCGACAATGCCGACCCGTATGGCATCGGCAATACGCTGGGCTGGGCCTGGGCATGGCCGGCCAACCGCCGTGTGCTGTACAACGCCGCGTCGGCCGATCCGACGACCGGCAAGCCGTGGAATGCGCACCGCAACCTGATCGCATGGAATGGCACCAGCTGGACCGGTTCCGACATTCCGGACATCCGTCCCGATGCGAATCCGGGCGACGAAGACCGCGTGCAGCCGTTCATCATGACGGCCGAAGGCGTGTCGCGCCTGTTCGCGCCGACCGGCATGGCCGAAGGTCCGCTGCCTGAGCACTACGAGCCGTTCGAGTCGCCGTTCCCGGTCAACCCGATGCACCCGAAGAACCCGATAGCCCGTGCCAACCCAGCGGCGCGCGTGTTCAAGGGCGATATGGAAGCATTCGGCACCGCGAAGGACTTCCCGTACGTCGCGACCAGCTACCGCCTGACCGAGCACTTCCACTACTGGACCAAGAACGTGTTGTCCAACGCGATCATCCAGCCGCAGCAGTTCGTGGAAATCGGCGAGGAACTGGCCAAGGCCAAGGGCATCAGCAATGGCGATATGGTCAAGGTGTCGTCGATGCGCGGCTACATCAAGGCCAAGTGCGTCGTCACCAAGCGCATTCCGCAGCTCGATTGCGATGGCATGAAGGTGGATACGGTGGGCTTGCCGAACCACTGGGGCTTCGTCGGTTTGACCAAGCCGGGCTTCCTGGTGAACACGCTGACCCCGTTCGTGGGCGATGCGAATACCCAAACGCCTGAGTTCAAGTCGTTCCTGGTCAATATCGAAAGGGTTTAAGTCATGTCTTCACTACAATCTCTCGATATTGCAGCGCGGTCGGCAACGACTGCGACGACGCCGGTGGCGCGTACCCATAAGCCGGAAGTCGCCAAGCTGATCGACGTCACGAGCTGCATCGGCTGCAAGGCATGCCAGGTGGCGTGCATGCAGTGGAACGATCTGCGCGACGACGTCGGCGACACCAATGGTACCTACGACAACCCGCGCGACCTGACGCCGCAGTCGTGGACGGTCATGAAGTACTCGGAAATCGTCACCAAGACGGAAGACGAGGGTGACCGCCTGGAGTGGCTGATCCGCAAGGACGGCTGCATGCACTGCGACGAACCGGGCTGCCTGAAGGCCTGCCCGGCGCCGGGTGCGATCGTCAAGTACACCAACGGCATCGTTGACTTCATCAGCGAGAACTGCATCGGCTGCGGCTACTGCGTCGCCGGCTGCCCGTTCGACGTGCCACGCATCAGCAAGGTGGACTCGAAGGCCTACAAGTGCTCGCTGTGCGCGGACCGCGTGGCAGTGAACATGGAACCGGCCTGCGTGAAGATCTGTCCTACCGGCGCCATCCGTTTCGGTACCAAAGAGGACATGATCGACTACGCAGCCGACCGTGTGGTCGACCTGAAGGAGCGCGGTTACCAGAACGCGGGCCTGTACAACCCGGCCGGCGTCGGCGGTACGCACGTGATGTACGTGCTGCAGCACGCCGACAAGCCGACCCTGTACGCCGGCCTGCCCGAGAACCCGACCATCAGCCCGACCGTGGCGCTGTGGAAGGGCGTGGCCAAGCCGCTGGGCGTGGCCGCGATGATCGGCGCCGCCGTGGCTGGTTTCTTCCACTACATGAAAGTGGGTCCGATCGAGACCCATGTGGACGAGCCGCCAGTGCAGCCGACGCCCGACGCAGATCAGCGCGAAGATACGCGCGTTTAAGGAGAAGAACATGTTTATCACTCGCTATCGCGACCGCACGCGGATGAACCACTGGGCCGTGGCCCTGCTGTTCATCTGCGCGGGTCTGACCGGGCTGGCATTGTTCCATCCTTCGATGTACTTCTTCAGCGTCTTCTTCGGCGGCGGCTACTGGACCCGTGTGCTGCACCCGTTCTTCGGGCTGCTCATGGTGCTGGGCTTCGTGTTCCTGTTCTTCGCAGTGGTGCGCGACAACTTCTGGACCCGTGCCGATACGGAATGGGTCAAGAAGGCGCCGAAGATGGTGACCACCGGCGACGAGCATCACATGCCGCCAGTGCACAAGTACAACGCCGGCCAGAAGGGCGTGTTCTGGGTGTTCGCCATCAGCCTCGTGCTGCTGCTGATCACCGGCTTCATGTTCTGGCAGCCATGGTTCGCGGACTTCTTCCCGATTCCGCTGCGCCGTGCCGCCATGCTGGTGCATGCGGTGGCGGCCCTGGCGCTGGTGCTCAGCGTGATCATCCACGTGTACGCCGCCATCTGGGTCAAGGGCTCGTTCCGCGCCATGACCCGTGGCACCGTGCATGAGGACTGGGCGAAGTCGCACCATCCGCTGTGGTATAAGGAAGTCACGCAAGATACGCGAGACAACGCCACGCGCACGAAACGTTAAGGACTTCACTGCTCTATGAGTGTTACCAAAGCAACACCGCTGCTCAGCCCGGAAGAAATCGCGGTCCGGTCCGGGCAGCAGATGCCCTACCTGCACCTCCCGGTGCGGGCAGAGCTCTTCGCCACCCGTGAAACCCGCCTGCGTCAGCTGGCGGCCGGGCATGCGATGCGCGACTTCATGCTGTTCGCCGCCGAACTGGCGCACGTCCAGCATGAAGTCCTGCAGGACTTCCCGACCGTTGCGCTGCCCAGCGACGACGACTTGCTGGCCGCCGGCCGCGCCGCCCAGGCGCCGCTGCCGGCGCCGCTATGGCCGCGTGACCCGGCCTGGCGCGGGGCCTTGCGCCGCATGCTGGAGCTGATGGTCCCGCGCCTTGCGGGCAGCCCGGCCCAGGCGGCCGTGCAGGCCTTGCTGGACGCCAGTGACGACCAACTCGAGGGACAAGCCGAACTGCTGCTGCAAGGCGCAGCCGGCCTGGACATGAGTGCGGCGCCACTGGTGGCGGCCGGCCTGCAGGTCTACTGGACCCATATGGTCCTGGAAATCCAGAAAGCCCACGGCGCGGCGCGCCAGGAACCGTTCGGGCGCACGCTCGACGTGACCTTGTGCCCGTGCTGCGGCAGCTTGCCGACCTCGTCGGTGACGCGCCTGGATGCCGGTGGCAGCCACTTCCGCTACCTCAATTGCGCACTGTGTTCGACGCAGTGGCATATGGTGCGGGTCAAGTGCAGCCACTGCCAGAGTACCAAGGGCATCCACTACCACTCGCTGCAGGCGGTGGCCACCGATGGCGCGCAGGAAGATACTGCGCAGGCATCGGTGCAAGCCGAAACCTGCGACGAGTGCGGCCACTACCTGAAGATCGTGCGCATGGAGAGAGATCTCCACGTCGATCCGGTGGCGGACGACGTGGCGACCCTGACACTGGACATCCTGGTGTCGGAGGCGGGCTTCCAGCCACATGGCGTCAACCTGCTGCTGCTCACGGGCGGCGAAGACGACGCTCCAGAAAACGATCAACCAGGGAGTCATTGACCATGTCGCTTGACGAGTCCGTGGTCCACGGCTCGAAGGCGACAGTCAAGGATCTGCCTTCGATCGATAAACTGCTGCGCCTGCCATCCGTGCAGGCGCAGGTTTCCGCTCACGGCCATACCCTGGTCGCGGCGCAAGCGCGCGCGCAAGTCGATAGCCTGCGCGCGCAGGCCCTGGCCGGCGTGCTCACCGCGAGCGCGCTGCTGCCGGAGGCGCTCGGCCAGATGCTGGCCGGGCGCATTGCCGAACGCCTGGCGCCGAAGATGCGCCGCGTGATCAACCTGACCGGTACGGTCATCCATACCAATCTCGGACGCGCCGTCCTGCCGCAAGCGGCAATCGACCACCTGGTCGCGATGATGGCCGGCCCGAACAACCTCGAATACGACCTCGCCAGCGGCTCGCGCGGCGATCGCGACAGCATCGTCGAAGGCCTGCTGTGCGAGATCACCGGCGCCGAAGCCGCGACCGTGGTCAACAATAATGCCGCCGCCGTGCTGCTGTCGCTGGCCGCCCTGGGCGGCGGACGCGAGGCGATCGTCTCGCGCGGCGAACTGGTGGAAATTGGCGGCGCCTTCCGCATGCCCGACGTGATGGCCAGCGCCGGCGCCCACATGGTCGAAGTCGGCACCACCAACCGCACCCACCTGGCGGACTACGAGCGCGCGATCAACGAACGCACCGCGCTGCTGATGAAGGTCCACACCAGCAATTACGCGGTGCAGGGCTTTACCAGTTCGGTGTCCGAAGCCGAGCTGGCGCCCTTGGCGCATGCCCGCGGCGTTGCCCTGGTCAGTGACCTGGGCAGCGGTTCGCTGATCGACATGGGCAAGTACGGCTTGCCGCAGGAACCGACGCCGCAGCAGATGCTGGCCGCCGGCTGCGACGTGGTGACTTTTTCGGGCGACAAGCTGCTGGGCGGGCCGCAGGCCGGCCTGATCGTCGGCTCGAAGGAATTCGTCACCCGCATCCGAAAATTCCCGATGAAGCGCGCGTTGCGCCTGTCGAAACTGCCGCTGGCGGCGCTGGAAGCGACCCTGCGGCTCTATCTGCAGCCCGAACTGCTGCTGCGCGAACTGCCGACCCTGCGCTGGCTGACCCGCACGCAAGAGCAGGTGGGCGCGACCGCGAACGCCATCCTGACGCCGCTGCGCGAGGCGCTGGCGCCGCGCTACACGGTGACGCTGGAGACGATGGTGAGCCAGATCGGTTCCGGTTCGCTGCCGATCGACCGCCTGCCGTCGAGCGGGCTGGCGATCGCACCGAACCTGGCCGGCAAGCGTGGCATGGGCACGGCGCTGGACGCCCTGGCCGAAGCGCTGCGCGAATTGCCGCTGCCGGTGATCGGCCGCATCGCCGACGACCGCCTGCTGCTCGACTGCCGCTGCATCGACGACCCGGCCGAGCTGCTTGGGCAACTGGGCGCGCTGCGCGCGGCGCTGGTCGAAGCATAAGAACGTAAAGGATTTCGCATGATCGTCGGCACTGCCGGACATATTGACCACGGCAAGACCGCGCTGGTGCGCGCGCTGACCGGCATCGACGCCGACCGCCTGCCGGAAGAGAAAAAGCGTGGCATCACGATCGAGCTGGGTTACGCCTGGATGCCGCTCGAGGATGGCGGCCGTATCGGTTTCGTTGACGTGCCGGGCCATGAAAAGCTCGTGCGCACCATGGTGGCGGGCGCCAGCGGCATCGATTTCGGCCTGCTGCTGATCGCGGCCGACGACGGCCCGATGCCGCAAACGATCGAGCATGCGACCATCCTGTCCCTGCTGGGCGTACGGCGCGGTGCGGCCGTGATCACCAAGATCGACCGCGTCGATGCCGATCGCTTGCGCGAGACCGAGGCGGCGGTCGCCAGCTTGCTGGCCAGCGCCGGCCTCGAAGATTACCCGGTGCTGCAGGTATCGAGCATCCGCGGCGACGGCATCGATGACTTGCGCGGGCTGCTGGTTGAGGCGCTGCGGGCGGCGCCTGGCGATGGCGTGCCCGGCGCGGGATTCCGCATGGGCCTGGACCGTGCGTTTACGCTCGATGGCGTGGGCACCGTGGTCGCCGGCAGCGTCTCGGCAGGCAAGGTCGCCATCGGCGACGGCTTGTCGCTGGCCGCCGCGCCGGACAAGGAATACCGGGTGCGCAGCCTCCAGGTGCACAGCCGGGCGGCGCAGGAAGCCCAGGCCGGACAGCGCTGCGCCGTCGGCCTGGCCGGCCTGGAACGCAGCGATGAGCTGCGCGGCCAGGTGCTGTGCGACCCGGCGATTGCGCTCACGACCCAGCGCATCGACGTCTGGCTGCAGGTGGCCGCCACCGAGGAACGCGCGCTGCGCTCGGGCACCCTGGTGCACCTGCACGCGGCGACCCAGGATTGCCTGGCGACCGTCGCCGTATTAGGCCAGCCATCGATCGCGCCGGGCGGCGCTGCGCCGGCGCAGCTGGTGCTGCACAAGCCCGCCAATGTCTGGCACGGCGACCGTTTTATTTTGCGCGACGCCTCGGCGATCCGCACCGTGGCCGGGGGATCGGTGCTCGATCCCTTGGGGCCGGTGCGCTACCGCCAGACGCCGGAACGCCTGGCCTATCTGGAAACCCAGCGCGCCGACGATCCAATGACCCGCCTGCTCGGTGCGCTGGCCCAGGCGCCGTATGGCGTCAACGGTGCGACCTGGCTCAGGAGCATTGGCCTGGCGCGCTGGCCGTTCGACCTGGAGCAGGTGCCGGACATCGTGGTCGGCGCCGGCGGCGAATGGATTGTTTCACGCGCGCGGCTGCAGGAGAACGAGGCCGGCCTGTTGCGCGTGCTGGGCGACTTCCATGCCAAATACCCGGACGAGATCGGCCCCGACCTGCTGCGCGCGCGCCGCCTGGCCGCGCCGCGCATGCCCGAAGCGCTGTGGCTGCAGCTGACCGAACACATGATCGCCGCCGGCGGCATCAATCGTCGCAACGGCTTCCTGCACCTGCCGGAGCACGGCGTGGCCTTGCGCGCGGCCGAGCAGGTGGTGGCAGAACACGCGCTGCCGAAACTGCTGGACGGCCGCTACGACCCACCGTGGGTGCGCGACATCGCCCAGACCGCGCGCCTGCCCGAAGTGCAGGTGCGCCAGGTGCTGGGCCGCATGGCGCGCGGCGGCGACGTCTATCAGATCGTGAAAGACCTGTTCTACCACCCGGCCGTGATGCAGGAGGCCGCCGACCTGGTGCGCCGCCTGGCACATGAGGATGCCCAGGGCCAGGTCACGGCGGCGCGTTTCCGCGACGAGACGGGACTCGGCCGCAAGCGCGCGATCCAGATCCTGGAGTTCTTCGACCGGATCGGCTTCTTGCGCCGGGTCGGCGACGTGCACCTGTTACGGCCGGGGACCTTGCTGTTTCCGCCGAAGGACTAGCAAGCCGCCTACGCCGGCCAGCAGCAGGGCCGGCACGCCCGGTTCCGGCACCTCTGCGGCATCGACGAAAGTGAAGTCGTCCATCGCGTAGGAGCCCTGGGCGCCGGTGCGCACGACCACCGAATCGATCGCGCCATCCCAGCCGGCGTCGAGGAAGGCCGACGCGGCCGACAGTTGCAGCGCGGCCGAGCTGGCGACCAGTTGGCCGCCAACGTAGAGGTCGAAGCGCACGCTGCTGTCCTCGTATCCCGAGAACCAGGCGCCGTTGAACACCGTCGGCGCCAGGAAGCGGATGGTGCTCGCGATCGGCCCGCCGTCGATCCAGTCCGTCGTCACCTGGCCCGGGCCCGAATGCGGCGTGAAGGGCGCGCCTTGCGCGGTGAACACGTTCAGGCCGGACGCCGACCAGTCCAGGCCACCGTAGTTGCCGGGAACGACGGCAAAACCGTCGGGGCCGACGATATCGTCGAAGTTCAGTACGGCGGCCGAGGCGAAGGGGGCGCACAGCGCGATGGCGGCGCCGACCGCGAAGTTGCGAATGATCGATTGCATGAGAATTCCTTTCAATAGTCTGTTCAGGCGCGGCCCAGCGCCGGGTCGCTGACCGTGTGGCGGCCGGTCTCGACGCGGCCGGCGAAGCGGCGCAGGTAGTCGGGCTGGCCGGATACCGTGGCGCTGAAGTCGTACCAGTAATCGTTGCCCGCCACGGGAATGCGCACGGTCAGTTCGGTGCGCGGCGCCAGCGTGTGCTGCTGCCGTAGCTGCGCATACGCGTTGGCGCCCAGGACGAAGGTACACGGCGCGGCGCCGGTGTTCACCAGGCGCAACACCAGTTCGCCGGTAGCGGCGTCGCAGCGCACCTGGACGTCGGGGCGCGGCTGGCCCGCCGCCACGGCGCGCAGCGCGCTGCCGCTGAAGTGGCGGTGGTAGCCGTTCGGCCCCAGCACCCACAGGTCGTAGGCGCCGCCGACGGCAGGTGTCCAGACATCCGCCAGCGACTTGCCCGCTTCGACCGTGTAGCGGCGCGGGATGGCGGCCAGGTTCTTGCGGTCGTAGACGTGGAACACGGCGCCCTGGCGGCCGCTGTTGATGAAGGTCAGCGCCACCCGCGAGGCGGCCATCGTGGTGCCGGGCTGTATTTCGCAGGTGGTCGCCAGCTCATACGGCAGCGCGCGCGAGGGGCGCGTCCCTGCGGCCTGGACGGGCATCTGCGGCGCGGCTGGCGCCGGGACCTGCGGCAGGCGTTGCTGCGCGGCGCGCAGGGCGTCGGCCTCGCCCTTGCTCTTGCGGCCCGAGAGCACCGGTAGCGCCTCGTCGTTGGGCGACACGAAGTTGAAGGCGCTGGTCAGGTCGCCGCACACGGCGCGGCGGAAGGGGCTGATATTCGGCTCCTTTACACCGAAGCGCGCTTCAAGGAAGCGCAGCACCGAGGTGTGGTCGAACACCTGCGAGTTGACCCAGCCGCCACGGCTCCAGGGCGAGATCACATACATCGGCACCCGCGGGCCAGGGCCGAATACCCGGCCGTCGGGCGCCGGCTGCTTGGTGCTGCCCGCCGGGCGCGGATGCGTGAAGTACTCGTGCGTCAGGTCGCCGGCCGCCAGCGTGGTCTTTCCGGCGTAGCCGCCCTTGCCGTCGGGCGAGGGCGCCGAGGGGGAGGGCACGTGGTCGAAGTAGCCGTCGTTTTCGTCGAAATTGACGATCAGGACCGTCTTGCTCCACACCTCGGGGTTGGCGGTCAGGGCGTCCAGCACCTCTTGCAGGAACCAGGAACCCTGCACCGGGCTCGATGGGCCGGGATGTTCGCAGTAGATCGACGGCGCGTTCATCCACGACACCGCCGGCAGCTTGCCCTCGCGGATGTCGCGCTTGAAGGCGTCCAGGTATTGCTCGGGCCGGGTGCCGGGCAGGGTGTTGGCGATGCCCTTGTAGAGCGGGTTGTTGGCGTTGTCGGTCGCCGCGTCATAGGCTTTGTAGGGCAGGGACTGGCCGGTATTGGTATAGGGCTGGCCAGGGGCGCCGCCGCTGGAAACGGGATAGCCTGACGCGATGTTGGCGCGCCTGAACTGGCGGAAGGCGCCGAGCATATTGTCGCCCCATTCGTCGGGCATGTTCTGGTAGCTGATCCAGCTGACTCCGGCCGCTTCGAGGCGTTCGGCATACGTGGTCCAGGTGTAGCCGATATTGACGCCGGCGGCGACGCCATCGATTGCATCCCACTCATTGGTGACGAAGGCGGTGGCGGTCGGCACCGCGCCATTGGTGCCGGTCAGGAAGAACGAGCGGTTGGCGTCGGTCCCGGTGTGCATGGAGCAATGGTAGGCATCGCACAAGGTAAAGGCATTGGCCAGCGCGAAGGCGAACGGGATTTCGCTGTCCTTGAAATAGCCCATCGAAATCGGGTTCTTGTAGCGCGGCCATTGGTCCATGCGGCCGTTGTCCCAGGCCAGCTGGCTGTCGAGCCAGTCGTGCGGCGTGCCGTTGGCGCGCTGGGCATTGCCCTTGCTGCCGTCGAGGTGGAACGGCATCATCAGGTTGCCGTTACCCATCCGCTGCTGCCATACGTTGCGACCTTCAGGCAGGGGGATCGGGAAGCGGTCGCCGAATCCGCGTACGCCGGCCAGTGTGCCGAAATAATGGTCGAAGGCGCGGTTCTCTTGCATCAGGATCACCACGTGCTCGACGTCGCGAATGGTGCCCGTGGCATTGTTGGAGGGGATGGCGAGCGCGCGCTGGATGGCGGGCGGGAAAGCTGCGTAGGTGGCGGCGGCGATGCCGGCGCGGGCACTGCTGCTCAGGAATTTGCGGCGTGAAGTCATGAGATCTATCCGGGAATAGGTGTTTGCGATTGGGTAACAACAATTGCCGCGTTATGTTGTTGTGCCGATATTGTTTGCAACTTCGCCAAGGTAAGCGATGTGCATGACGATGTAATGACAGACCGATGCGTGCAGCCCGTCGCCCCTGTCGAAACCCACGCCGCTCCGGTATCATGGCGGGATGAATCAGAATCCTTCGCAACCCTTTGTACCCTTTGTCATTGGCGTGGCCGGCGGCAGCGGCAGTGGCAAATCGACGGTGACGCAGCAAGTGCTGTCGTCGTTCGGCACCGATCTCGTTTCCGTCGTCATGCAGGACGACTACTATCGCGACCAGACCCATCTCACCATGGAAGAGCGGCGCGAACAGAACTACGATCACCCGCACGCCTTCGACTGGCCGCTGCTGGTCGAGCATGTGCGCGCCTTGCGCAACGGCGAATCGATCGCGATGCCGATCTATGACTTCACCGTGTCCAACCGTACCGGCCAGACCATTCCCGTCAAGCCGGCTCCGGTGATCGTGATCGAGGGCCTGTTCGCGCTGTACGACGCCGACCTGCGCGACATGATGTCGCTGAAGATCTTCGTCGACACCGCGCCCGACGTGCGCTTTATCCGCCGCTTGCAGCGCGACGTCGCCGAACGCGGCCGCTCGCTGGACAGCATCGTCGGCCAGTACATGGACACGGTGCGTCCGATGCACAAGCAATTCATCGAGCCGACCAGGCGCAGCGCCGACATGATCCTGCCGCACGGCGCGAACGGCCCGGCGATCGACGTCATCACCACCAAGGTGGCGAGCGTGCTCGGCAAACTGCAGATCCTCGAGCGTCGTTCCAGCCCGGCACTGGATTGAATTGCCCGCACGCGGTAAAATGCGGGCTCTTCGGAAGGAAATCGTCCCTGGTGGGGCGGCTGGGCTTCAAACCCAGTTGGTGGCGCCATGCGTCGCCGGGTGGGTTCGACTCCCGCATCCTTCCGCCATGACTTTATTCCCCTTACTACCATGATCATCCTCGGCTTCGATTATCCGGACGACTGCTATTTCGATCTGGAGAACGATATGTGGTGCCGCGACCTGGGCGAAGGCCGCATGCAGGTCGGCGTCAGCGCCTTCGGCGTCAAGATCAGCGGTAATTATTTCTATATGTGCCGGCCGAAGTCGGTCGGCAATGAGCTCGAGCAGGGCAAGACCATGGGTGTGGTCGAGCTGAGCAAGACGGTGGTGACGATCAAGACGCCGGTCTCCGGCACCGTGGTCGAGATCAACGAGGCGCTCGAAGACAAGCCCGAACTCATCAACCAGGACCCGTACGGCAAGGGCTGGATCTGTGTGATCCAGGCCAGCGACTGGGAGGGCGACCGCGCCCGGCTGGCGCATGGCGCCCTGCTTGCCGAACAGGCCGAGCGCCGCATGCGGCTCGAGCCGACCGACGACTGGATCAAGCCGTGAGCACGCAGGAGCGCGGGCTGGCCATCCTGGTCTGGTCCTGCGACCTGTCACGGCCAGAACTGCTCGCTACCCCCTTCATGACCGCGCAAGCCGCGGCTGCACTCGATATGCGGGTCAAGATGCTGTTCTCGAGCCAGTCGGTGCAATGGCTGCTGGCCGAGAATGCGGCGCGCCTGACCGGCTTCGGCGCGGAGCAGTGGCCGATCTCACGTCACCTGGAGGCGAGCGTCGATCTGGGCGTGGAGATACGCGCCTGCACCCAGGCGCTGCACGCCAGCGGCGCCGACCGTTCGGCGCTCGCGCCGCACTGCGCCGGCGTCGAAGGCATGGTGTCCTTCGTTGAGCAGGGCAGCGCGCCGGGTTGGCGCATGCTGGTGTTCTAGGCGGCGACCATCGCGCGTTCTTCGGGACGCAGGGTCAGCACCGCGACACCGCTGGCCGTGACGGCCACAGTGTGCTCGAACTGCGCCGACAAGGCCCCATCGCGCGTCACGACGGTCCAGCCATCGTCCTCGGTGCGCACGCTGCGCCCACCCCGGTTGAGCATGGGCTCGATGGTGAACACCATGCCCTCGCGCAGCTTGAGGCCCGCGCCTTTCGACCCGAAGTGCAGCACCTGCGGTTCCTCGTGCATCTCGCGGCCGATGCCATGGCCGCAATACTCGCGCACGACCGAACAGCCATTCCTCTTGGCGTGGCGCTCGATCGCGTGGCCGACGTCGCCCAGGGTGGCGCCGGGCCGCACCGCGCGGATGCCTTTCCACATCGCCTCGTAGGTGGTCTGCACCAGCCGGCGCGCGTCCAGGGCGACCGCGCCGACCAGGTAGGTCTTGCTGGAGTCGGCGATATAGCCGTTCTTCTCGAGCGTAATGTCGAAGTTCACGATGTCGCCGTCCTTGAGCACGTCGCCCGTCGACGGCACGCCGTGGCAGACCACGTGGTTGATCGACGAGTTGAGGACGAAGCCATAATCGTACTGGCCCTTGCTGGCCGGCCGTGCGACGAGCTCATCGATGATGAAGCGTTCGACGAGCGTGTCGACCTCGAGGGTCGTCATGCCGGCCAGGGACAGCTTGTCGAGCATCCCGAACACGGATGCCAGCAGGCGCCCGGATTCGGCCATCAGCGCCAGTTCATGCGGTTGCTTGGTCATGCCGCGCTCAGGGTGAGAGGCGGCGCCGACACGCCGGCGGCGGCCAGCTCGCGCTGAACGATTTCGTTGAAGCTGAGGGTGGGATTGGTCTCGCACAGCATGCCGATCTTGATCCAGAACGCGGCTTGCGCGTTGATCGAGCGGCACGAGACCTTGGTGGCGAGGCGGACCTGGTCGTGCAGGTCGTCTTCGATGTTGACGATGCCCATGGTAATACTCCGTATATGATTCGTATATTGATTGTATACGTTCCATATATCGCGTCAAGCCTGGCGTGGGAACGAAAAATGGCGCCGGGATCGCTCCCGGCGCCATTCACGCTAGCTGCACTACGCTTACAGCGAACGCAGGAACGCCATCAACTCGTCACGCTGGGCCTTGTTCAGCTTGGCGAAGCGGTTGCGGGCGGCGGCTGCTTCGCCGCCGTGCCACATGATCGCTTCGGTCAGGTTGCGCGCGCGGCCGTCATGCAGGTAGCCGACCTTGCCTTCCTTGTCCATGACCGCATCGGAGAGGCCGATACCCCACAGCGTCGGGGTGCGCCACATGCCGCCGCCGGCCTGGCCCTCGGTGTAGCCGTCGGCGAGTTCCGGACCCATATCGTGCAGCAGCAGGTCGGAGTACGGACGGATGGTCTGATCGCGCAGTTCCGCGAACAGGTGGTTCGAACCGGTCTTCATCGACGGCGTGTGGCAGGCCACGCAGCGCATCGCTTCGAACAGCTTGGAGCCGGCCGCCACCTTGACCGTGTCGACGTCCAGTTCCTTGATCGGCGCGACGCCTTTCGGGAAGCCGCTGGCCAGGCTGCGCTGCGCCGGCACTGCGAGCAGGGCCAGGTAGTGCGAGATCTTGGTCAGGTCGGTCTCCGAAATGCCGCGCTGTTTCGGCGCCGTGGCGCAACCGGCCGGGTTGTTGTCGCAGCTCAGGCTCGGGTAGACCGGCGAGGTCACCGACATGTCCTGCAGCAGTGCGCTGGCGGTCTGGTGACGCAGCGTCGCCTTCGATGCCTTCCAGCCGAAGCGGCCCAGCTGGACCGCGCCGGTTTCGGGGTTGAACACGAAGTTGGCGGTGCCCTTGACGCCATCCTGGTCCGGCGTGGTGCGCACGCGCGCCAGGATGTCGGCTTCAGGCACGGCTTCGAGCAGGCCGACGCCGATCATCGGCTGGGCCGAGCGCAGCGACACCACGCTCGGGGTCGGACCATCGAACTTGAGCTTGGGTTTGCTCAGGGTAACGACCGTGCCGTCGGCCAGCGCGACCGTCTTGGTCTCGAAGCCGTCGACCCGCACGCCGGTGCCCCAGTTCTGCGGGGTGCCGGCGTTGGACAGGGCGTTCATCTGCACCGTCGCGCCATACACCGGATGCGGCAGCTGGGCGCCGTCGGTGCCGATGGTCGCGACCCGCACGCTCATCGTGTCCAGGCGACGCTTGTCGACCGGGGCCGGGCTGCGGCCATTGTTCGCATGGCAGGCCACGCAGGTCTCCTGGCCGAAGGTCTTGCCTTGCAGTCCGACTACCGCCTGGTACTTCTCGTTGGTCGGCTCGTTATGCTCGCCCGTGCTGAAGCTCGTATGCAGCAGGCGACGACCTTCGACGAAGCGCTGCATATTCTGCATGCCGACGTTGTTGTACGGCTGCTGGAACATGAACTTGCCGTTGTCGCTGTAGTTGTACGAGACCGAGCCGATGCCGCCGGACAAGGTTTCGAACGGCAGCGGTGCGTTCATCAGGCGCGGCTGCACGCCATACCATGGCCGCAGGCCTTCGCCGACCACATACGTCCACTCGGTCGAGTAGTAGCGGATGTTGCCGGTGTCGCCGAGGGCCGACAGCGCCGCCTGGGTGGTGAAGTACGACGGCGAGACCTCGATCACGTCGCCCGCCACGAGACGCCGTGCTGGAACGTGGGTGCCATTCGGGAAACCATCCGAATTCAGGGCGGTATGGCCCGGATAGTCCCACAGCTGCAGGGTGCAGTCGCCGTTGGCCAGGTTCGGGTTGTACAAGGTGTTATTACGCGGATAAGGCGTCGTCGGGCAAACCTTGACCTGGTCGTTGACGAGCTGGCCCGGCGCCATCCAGCCGTAGCCGGTGGCGTCGCGGTTGTCGAACTGACGGAAGAACGCCACGCCGCCACTCAGGAAGGGCACCGTGGTGTACTGGTTGACGGTCAACACCGGCTTGGTGTTGTTCGCCACGCGGCTGCGGTCGATGATCTCGACGCCCCAGGTGCGGTTCTTGTAATACAGCGGCACGAAGGTCAGGTGATTGCCTGGCCCCTTGTCGACCGCCTGGCCGGTGGCCGGATCGACCGTCTGGTTCGGGTACGGCGAATTGATCTCGTTCCACTCCTCGCCGCGCTCGCGACCGTGGCGGGCCTTGCCGCGCGCACCGAAGCGCGTGACCAGGGTGCCGTCGGCGAGGGTGAACTGCAGCGATTCGAGCGCTTCGTTCGAACCGGGCAGCGGGGTCAAGCCATTGCCGTTGGCCGGGAAGGCCACGGCCGAGGTCGGCGCCTCGGGCACGGTATTGTCGCTACCTGGGGTCTTGAACTCGACTTCCCACAGCGAGTAACCGTAGTCGGTAGCGCGCCGCAGGCCCTGCAGGCGCACGTGCTTGGCGACCGCGTTCAGGTTGAAGAATTCTTCTTCCTTGCCCTTGCCGTCGCTGACGACGCGCAGCTCGGTCCAGGTCTTGCCGTCGTTCGAGGTCGACAGCGAGTATTCCTTGGCATACGAGTTTTCCCAGTGCAGCTTCATGTAGCCGATCGGGGTGGGCGAGGCGAAGTCGAACTGGATCCAGCCATTGTCTTCCTTCGGCTTGCTGGCCCAGCGCGTGTTGAGCTTGCCGTCGATCGCCATGCTGGCCGACAGGCCGCCGTTTTCCGGTTCCGACGATACCGCGCCGGCCGGCTTGACGATGACGCCAGGCTTGCTCAGGTCGATCGGGATCTCCGGGTCGGGCGTGGTCGGCGGCGTGCCCGGTTCGGCCGGGGTGCCGGTAAAGGCCTGGATTTCCAGGATCGAGTAGCCATACTGCCCGGCGCGCTTGAGTCCGTTGACTCGCAGGTACTTGCCCTGGCCGTTCAGGCCGGTCAGGTCCTCGACGCCGCCCTGACTATCGTTGACGGTCTTGATCGTGGTCCAGCTGTCGCCGTCCTCGGACACCTGCAGCTCGTAGTCGCGGGCGTGCGCGTTCTCCCAGTCGATGCGCACGCGGGTGATCACCGCGCTTTCGGCGAATTCGAGGGTGAAGTGCTGTTTATCGGTGAATTCGCTACCCCAGCGCGTATTGCGGTCGCCGTCGATGGCGTACTGGGCGTCGAGATCGCCGCGCTCGCGCGATGTCGCGGTCGCCTTGATCGGGGTAAGCGGGGCTTCGGGCTGCTCGGCCGCGCCGGAAAAGGCGCGGAACAGGCTCTTGCTGGCACTTTGCATGGAAGACATGGGCGAATCGCCATCTCCGCCACCGCCGCAACCGGCAAGCAACATCATGAGCGCGAGGGGCAGGCCGGGCATGCGGTTGCGGCCTGAAGACTGCCCGCGAGGCAGTAAATTCATTTGATACTCCTTGGTTATCAATTTTTGATTGGGATTCCTGCGCCGGCGGCAACCGCCGTCCGCACCGCGCAGGCCTTGCTATTTCCGCGTGCCTGTGGCCGAGTTCTCGTACCTCCCCCCTTGATACCAAGGGTGAATTGCTCTAAGGCAACTTTTAACGTTAAGATATCCGGCTCGTCAATACGTGTCAAGGGCATGCGTCATGATCTACACAATGGAAGAGCTTTTGGATGCAGCTTTTGGCGTTGACGGGAGTGGAGGTCATCACCAATAATCGAAGGTCATGCACATCCTGCGCACATCGTCGATGCTGGTCCGATTGGTCCTGGCCTGGTTCGTCCTCACCCTGGGCGCCGCCAGTGCCGCCCCCATGGTGCAGCCGGCCGCGATGGCGCTGGTGTGTTCCGAGGGCGGCGTCAAGGTCGTCCTCGTCGATCGCGACGGCGCCGCCGTGCACGCCAAGGGGCATACCCTCGATTGCCCGCTGTGCCTGCCCGCCGCCGTGCCGCCGCTGCCGACGGCCCCGTGCGTCCCACCGCCGCTACCGGCGACCGCGGCCGTGCTCGTGCCCGCCGCCTTCCACGTCGCCGCCACGGCCGGTGCACCGCTGCCGCCACGCGGGCCGCCCGCGCACTCCTGATGTCTTCGAGCCGGCACCAAGGCCGGTGTTGTCTTTACGCGCGCGGCGCGGCGTGGCCCTTGGGGTTTGCGTCCGCACGCCGTGCGCTCATCGGGAAGTATCCAGGAGTAGCAAGATGAATCAACGAGTTTCAAGCATCGCCTCGCGGCGCGCCTTCGTGCTGTCCGGCGCGGCCCTCGCATTGGGCGCCCTGGCCGGCTGCAGCATGGGCAGTTCGGTCAGTTTCAACGGCACCGATATCACCGGCGCCGATTTCGGCCGCGATTTCCGCCTCAAGGATCCGAGCGGCCAGGAACGCACGCTGGCCGACTTCAAGGACAAGGTCGTGCTGGTGTTCTTCGGCTTCACCCAATGCCCGGACGTGTGCCCGACGGCGCTGGCGCGCGCGGCCGAGGTCAAGACCCTGCTGGGGCCGGACGGCGACCGCCTGCAAGTGCTGTTCGTCAGCGTCGACCCGGAGCGCGATACGCCCGAGGTCCTGAATGCCTATACGGCCGCCTTCGATCCGACCTTCCTCGCCCTGTACGGTGACCAGGAGCGCCTGGCCGAGACCGCAAAGGAATTCAAGGTCATCTATCAGAAGGTGCCGACCGGCGATTCCTACACCATCGACCATACCTCGGTCACCTATGCCTTCGACACCAAGGGCAAGCTGCGCCTGAAACTTTCGCACAGCCAGTCGGCGATCGAGTACGCTGCCGACGTGCGCAAGCTGCTGCATGCCGCCTGATTTGCCCCTATTTACATCATTCAAGGAGAACACCATGAACCATTTCATCCGCACCGTCGCCGCCGCTGCCATGCTGGCTGCCGTCGCTAGTTCGGCCCAGGCCCAGGCCAATGTCAGCGTCAAGGACGCCTGGGTGCGCGCCACCGTTCCGCAACAAAAGGCGACCGGCGCCTTCATGCAGCTGCAAGCGGCCAAGGACAGCAAGTTCGTGTCGGCCAGCTCGCCGCTGACCCCGACGGTCGAAGTGCACGAGATGGCGATGCAGGGCGACGTCATGCGCATGCGCCAGGTGCAGTCGGTCGATCTGCCGGCCGGCAAGACGGTGGAACTCAAGCCGGGCGGCTATCACATCATGATGATGAATCTGAAAGCCCAGGTGAAGGAGGGCGATACCGTGCCGTTCACCCTGGTCTTCGAAGGCAAGGACGGCAAGCGCGAGCAGGTCGAGATCCAGGCGCCGGTGAAAGCCCTGAACAGCGTCGCCAAGCCGGCCCACGCCGGGCACTGAAACGGCAATTCCGCAGCACGATGGTTGACGTGAAAACAACAACCATTGGTAGGATTTTTCTGCGAACCAATCGTGCGCATGATCGCGCTTCGTACAATCGCGTGATTGCCGACAGGTTTCCCGGCAGGGGAACCGCGGCCTCATGCGATTGGAGCGGATATGCGACGAAGTCCTTCATGGTTGCCGGATGGCCGGGTCGAATGGATGCTGCTGGCGGCGCTGGCCGCCTGCTATCCGGCCAGCCTGGTGCTGCCCGCCGCCTGGGCGCGTGAGGGCGGCCCGCTGGAAAGCCTGCAGGTGCTGGTGCTGTGCGCCGGCTGCGTGCTGGCGCTGCTGATGTATGTGCGCGCCCGTCCGGCGCGCGTCGCCATGCTGGCGCTATGGCTCGCGCCGGTCTGGCTGCTGCTGGCGGGGCGTGAGCTCAGCTGGGGCAGGGCATGGCTGCCCGACCACTCCACCGCCGCCGACACCATGGCAGGGATGGCGCTATGGTTCCAGCCCCTGGTCCGGCCCGGCGCCGGGGTGCTGCTGGCGGCGCTCCTGGTTAGTGCCGTGTACCACCGGATCGACGGGCCGCTGAGGGCCGCGTTCACCCGCCGAGTACCCTGGGTAGTCCTGATCGTCATGCTGGCAGCCGCCATGGGATCGACCTGCGCCGAGGGCCATATGTCCTGTCATCTCGACCGGGTGATCCCCAGCGCCCAGGCGTTCGAGGAATTGTGCGAGCTGCTGGCCTATGTCGCGCTCTGCATGGCCCAGCATGTGGTTTTCATGCATCAAATGCCACCGAAGCGCATCCCCGGCATCGTGCGTGCGCCCGCGGTCACGCCCGAAGAAGCAGGTTAATTAGCCCAAATTCCATAGCATATACGGCAACTGGGACATTTTGCCCGTATGTCTGCACCGCGATTTCCTCTAGGATGTCGGGTTTTGGGTAAGGACCGCCATCTTCGCACGCGGTCGAGCGATCATGTCGAACGTTAAAGTTGTAGATTTAGAAACGGCGGGGCCGAGCGACGGCACTGCTGCCGGCCTGGCCCGCTATTGGTCCCAGTACTGGGCACTGACCAAACCGCGCGTCACGATGCTGACCGTGTTTTGCGCCGTCATCGGCAGTCTGCTGGCCAGCGACGGCTTCCCCGGCTGGGGCGTGCTGCTGTACAGCGGCGCCGGCATCTGGCTGCTGGCCGGCGCCGCCTTCGCAGTCAACTGCCTGCTCGAAGCGCGGATCGATGCCCGGATGGCACGCACCGCCCGCCGCGCGACCGCCAGCGGCAGCCTGGGCCCGCTGCAAACCGTCGTGTTCTCGCTGGTCCTGGGCGGCGCCGGCGCGGCGCTGCTGTATACCCGGGTCAATCCGCTGACGATGTGGCTGACGCTGGCGACTTTCGTCGGCTATGCCTTCATCTATACGCTGCTGCTCAAGCCGAACACCTCGCAAAACATTGTGATCGGCGGCTTCGCCGGCGCCATGCCGCCGGCGCTGGGCTGGGCCGCGGTCGCCAATGCCGTGCCGATGGAAGCCTGGCTGCTGGTCCTGATCATTTTCTTGTGGACGCCCCCGCACTTCTGGGCGCTTGCGATGTACCGCCGCGACGATTACGCGCGCTCGGGCCTGCCGATGCTGCCCGTCACCCATGGCATGGCGCATACCGGCCTGCAGGTGTGGCGCTACAGCCTGGCGCTGGCGGCCGGCACCGCGCTGCCGTGGGCGGTGGGCATGAGCGGGGTGCTGTACCTGGTGGCCGCCTGTGCGCTGAACGCGGTGTTCCTGCGCTACGGCTGGCTGGTGCACAAGCGCTACAGCGACCAGATCGCCCGCAAATCATTCGCCTGGTCGATCATGTACCTGGCGCTGCTGTTCGCGGCGCTGCTGCTGGACCACTACATTGCGCCTTGATAGTTGCCGCTAGATAAATTGTCAGTTTGAGTACGTTGGCGCACGGTGGGGCGAAACGTTAATATATTAAGCTGTTTGCATGACAGCGAGATACCAAACCCACCCCACCACGCGGGTGCGCGGCAATCCAGCGCATCTACCGACTCATCTTCCAGACGGACTACCCGTCGACCGCCGCCGCCACGAGCGCAACCTGCTCAGCCCGGCCGACGTGCGCGACAGCACCGACCTGGCCCGTCTGCTTGAACAACTGGGCTGCGGCGACGACCTGATCGTCGTCTCGAACCGCGCCCCCTGCATCCATTCCCATACGCCCGACGGCGTCATTGCCCAGCGCCCCGCCGGCGGCCTGGTCACGGCGCTCGAAGCCGTGCTGGCCAAGGAAGGCGGCTGCTGGATCGCCCACGGCAGCGGCGATGCCGACCGCGACACTTGCGACGAGCATGATCACGTGCGCAAGGAACATCTCGACGCACCGTACCGCCTGCGCCGCCTGTGGCTGGGCGAGGACGAAGTCGCCGGCTATTACGAGGGCCTGTCCAACGAGGGCCTGTGGCCGCTGTGCCACCGCACCGACGTCGAGCCCACCTTCCGCGACGCCGACTGGGAGCATTATGTGCGGGTCAACCGCCGCTTCGCCGAGGCCGTGGTGGCCGAAGCCGCGACTGCGCGTCCGGTGGTGCTGGTCCAGGATTACCACCTGGCGCTGGTGCCGCAGATGGTGCGCGAGCGCCTGCCGGATGCCGTCATCGTGCTGTTCTGGCACATCCCGTTCCCTGCACCGCAGCGGCTGGCGCGCCTGCCATGGCGCGAACAGGTGATGGCCGGCCTGCTTGCCAGCACCGTGGTCGGTCTCCAGACCCCGGCCGACCGGGATAACTTCAAGCTGGCGCGCGGCGCCTGCGCGCTTGGCGCCGGCGCTGCCCACGTCGATGCCTATCCGATCTCGATTGCCTGGCCCGGCCGCCAGGAGCTGCCCGCGCCCGGCCTGGGCGACGACGTCCGGCGCCGTTTCGGCATTGCGCCAGGAGTGCGTCTGCTGGTCGGCGTCGACCGCATGGATTACACCAAGGGCATTCCGGAGCGCTTGCAAGCCTTCGAGCTGCTGCTCGAACTGCGTCCAGAGCTGCTGGGCCAGGTGAGCTTGCTGCAGATCGGTGCGCCATGCCGCGGCGCCTTGCCGGCCTATCAGGAAATCTCGCGCCAGGTGAAGGCGATGACCGCGAGGATCAATGCCCGCTTCGGCACCGACACCTGGCAGCCGGTCGTGCTGCACGCGGCCAGCGCCAATGCGGCCACCGTCACCGACTGCTATCGCGCCAGCGACGTGTGCCTGGTCACGAGCCTGCACGACGGGATGAACCTGGTGGCCAAGGAATTCGTGGCGGCGCGCAACAACTTGCGCGGTGTGCTGGTGCTCAGCCGCCAGGCGGGCGCCGCGGCCGAGCTGGAGCAGGCCTTGCTGGTCGAGCCGCGCGACATCGGCGGCATCGCCCGCGCCATCGGACGCGCGCTGGACATGCCGCCGCAGGAGCAGACTGACCGCATGCGTGCAATGCGCGCCGTGGTGAGCCAGAACACGGTGTTCGGCTGGGCGGCACGCCTCTTGGGCGACGGCATGCGCATCGCGGCGGGCCGTACGGCGCGCCCGGAGCTGGCCCGTCTCGGTCAGTGGGCCGCCCAGGCTAGGGAGCGGCGTTGAAGGGCAGCATGCCGATGGCCAATGCCCGCAGCGTGTCGCCGAATCCGCCGCGCGCCCGTGCGTCGATGCGGGCGCTGGTGACGACCCTGGGCTGCGCGCTCCAGGCGAAACGGGCGCCGATGCTTTCCAGCGCCCGCACCAGCAGCACGTCTTCGTGGCAGCCGACACAGGCGAATCCGCCTGCTGCCAGATAGGCCTCGGCGCTCACGCCCAGGTTCGCCCCGTGGATGTGGCGATGGCCGTCGCGGTCCTGGTAGTCGCCCCTGAATCGTTCGCACAGCACGGACGACTGTTCGCCATGCGCCGACCAGTCCTCGACACCGACCGATCCGCACACCACATCGGCATCAAGCGCGATCTGCGCGGCCAGCCAGCCGGGCGCGACGCAGGTGTCGGCATCGGTGAACGCCAGCCAGCGCACGCCATGCTCCAGCAGGCGCCGTGCTCCGGCGGCGCGCGCGGCGCCGACCTGGCGCGCCGAGATCTCGCGCCACTCCAGGCGGCAACCTGCCGCGTCGAATAGCGCCTCATGGGTGGCGACGACGTCCAGCGAGCGGTCGCTGCAGGCATCGAGCACGACGCACACCCGTACTTCCTCTCCCGCCAGCGCCGGATGGCACGCCGCGCGCAGTAAAGCGTGCAGGCAGGCGTCGAGGTAGGCTTCCTCGTCGTGGGCGGGAATGGCGACGCCGATCATGGGTGGCCTCCATGCGCTGACCAGGTCTCCAGCACGAAATCCTGGTCATGATGAACCATGCGCCGGCGCAGGCCCGGAATATCGCCGGCGGCCCGGTGCAGCGCCTCCGTGCTGCAGGCGCGATCGTCGAAGTCGTGCAGGTAATGGCACATCACCAGCTCGCCGTCGGGCGCGAGGCCGGCGGCGGCGCGGGCCAGCAGCGCGGCGGCCTCAGGCAGCGGAAAGTAATAGGCCAGCTCGCTGATGACGATCAGATCGAAGGTCTCGCCATCGGGCCAGTCGTCCGGCAGCCGGCGCTGCTCGAAACGAACTGCGCCTGCCAGGGCCGGAGGCATATCCCTGCGCGCCGCATCCAGTGCGGCGGCCGCGCCGTCGCTGGCCAGCAGGCGCTCGCAGCGCGGCGCGAGCGCGGCGCTCAAGGCGCCATTGCCGCAACCGGGCTCGAAGGCATTGCGGTAGTGCGGCTTGGCCAGGCTGGCCAGGAGGATGGCGCGCTTGCGCCGTTCGTACCAGGCGCCATGCACGTTCCAGGGATCGTCGCTGGCGCTGTACAGCGCCTCGAAGTGGCGCAGGCGGGTGTCAGTCATGGCAGTCGAAGAACAGTTCGAAGGGGTGAAGTACGCGCTCCATGGCGAAAGCCGGCAGGATCGGGGCGGCGCCGGTGCTGGCGTCGCCCTCGACCTGGCTGGTGAAGCAGGCCAGCGCCGCGCGCTTGCGCTCGAGCGCATCGGCCGGCAGTGCGAGCTTGCGGGCGTGCGACCAGGGCATCGCCCCATCGCCCGGTGTGCTCCAGTGCCAGCCCCATACCGGCGCCTGGAGCAGGCGAGCTTCGTGCTCACGCGCCGCCGCAACGCAGGCGCGCGCCGTGGCCTCGTGATCCGGATGACCGTCGTGGTCCCAGGTGGTGATCAGCAGGTCGCCCGGCCGCAGCAGCGCGCCCAGGCGGGTGGCCAGCACCGGCTCGGCCGCCTCGACACCGCCATCGGGAATGCCGAGCCGCTCGATGCGCGGCTGCGCCATGCCCAGGCAGGCCAGCGCGGCCACGGTCTCGCGACTGCGCTGCGCGCGCAGGCGCGCCGGCGGCCAGTCGGGCGAGCCGGGATGGCTCGCTTCGCCATCGGTAACGGCCACCACCAGCGGCGCGTCGCCCCGCTGCGCGAGCAGGTACAGCAAGGCGCCGCAGGCGAGGATCTCGTCGTCCGGATGCGGCGCGACCACGACGACGCGCGTGCCGGGCGGCGCGAGACGATCGAGCGTCGTGAGCGGTGCGGTCGCCAGCTCCGGGGCGAGGCGCCAGGCCGCGGCCGTGGTGCCGGCGCCGGCGATATGGCGCGAGCGCGCTACAGTGTCCATGGCGCTGCTCCCGACTCGCTCACCAGGCGCCCGAGTGCTTCCAGGTCGCGTTCAGCGTGGCTCTGGCGCATGAAGACCGGCAGGTCGGCGTACAGACGCGCCAGCGCCGCGTCCTTGCATAGCGGCCCGGCGCCCAGCGCGCGTCCGGCCGCGGCCAGCACCAGGCCGGCGCTGGCCTCGACGCTCAGGCGCACCGAGAGCGCATCGCCCATGGCCTTGGTGTGCGGCGAGCGGTCGATCCGCGCCGCGGCTTCGCGCATCAGCGCGGCACTCCCCTGCAGCGCCACCGCCGCTTCGCCCAGTTGCGCGAGCCGGTGGGGATCGCCGCGTCCGGCGACGCGTTCGCGCAGGGCCTCGGCAAGACGGGTCGCGGCGCCGAACCAGCAGGCCGCGACGCCCGCGCCGCCATGCCAGAAACCGGCGCGTTCGACATAGAAGCCCGGGCCGCCCAGCACCCGGGCCTCGACGCCATCGAAGCGCACGTCGACGCTGCCGCTGGCCGCCATGCCGACGGCGTTCCAGCCATCATCGGTGACCGTGACGCCGGCCTGGCGCAGGTCGACCGCCGCCAGCATCGCGGCGCCGTCCGGACGCCAGCAGCTCACCACCGCGTGGGTGACGTCGCGCGCACCCGAACACCATGCCTTGCGCCCGTCCAGGCGCATTCCGCCATCGCTGCCGGTGTAAAGCGCCAGGCGCGCGTCCGGGGGCTCGGCGCACCAGGTGGCCCAGAGTGCGTCGTCGGCGCCGCCATGGGCGCCCGCCTCATGGAGGATGGCCAGGGCGTCGGTATGTCCTTCGAACAGCTTGGCGAGCGCCAGGTCGTGGGCGCCGACGGCGGCCAGCGCGCGCCAGCGATCGAGCGTGGCGCCGTGGCCGGGCAGGGGCAGGCGGTCCAGGCGAAGTGCGGCGAGCCGCTTCAATGCGGTCGCTGGCGCCGCATCCTGCAGGGAGGAGAGCGCGGTGCGCAGGAGCGCCACGAGGGGCTCCCGGGTGGAGGACATTTCGGAATGCATGGCAACTGTCTTGCAAAAATTTCATCGTATCATTTGCACAAGAGTTAGCTCGTCCGGCAGGTGCTCAAGCGTGCGCGGGAAAATGATATTCCTGGAGTTGTGATAACGATGGTTGGCATGCCTGCTCCGCCATAAGGAAGAGGCGAAGCGCGACCTCGCATGCTCTGCTGCTACACTTGCAGCATGTCTGTCCTGACGTCGTTCCCATGAACCTCCAGCTCAGCGATATCGGTGAAGCCATTCAGTTGGCAATCGCGCCGGTGTTCCTGCTGGCCGGGGTGGGCACGATGCTGATCGTGCTGACCAACCGCTTGGGCCGCCTGATCGACCGCAGCCGGGTGCTGGAAGACCGCCTGAAGGCGCAGCCGGAGAACGACTGCGTGGGCGAACTGTGCAGCCTGTACTACCGCGCCCGTCTCATCAACGTCGGCATCACCGCCAGCACCGCTTGCGGGCTGCTGATCTGCGTCGTGATCGCGATGCTGTTCCTGGGCGACACCACCGACCTGCCGCTCGACCAGTACATCGCCCTGTGCTTCGTGGGCGGCATGCTGGCGCTGATCGTTGCCTTCGTCTATTTCATGCGCGAGATCCTGATCTGTTGCAGCTTCATGCGCGCGCAGCAGTTGAAGGTGCTGGAAGGATGCGGGGCGACGGCGGGATAGGGGACGAGGTTGGCCGAGGCGAGATGCCGGCCGGCGAGAGATTGCGCGTCCGGTCGCTGATGCGCTTGACGCCGCCACCGGCAGATCCGGGTTTGACCGGAAACGACATCAACTTACTGAACGGGCATGGTGACTCCGGAGTCTCTTATCGTCATGAAATCCAATAACGCGATACTTGGTGCAGTCCCGAACGACGTCGAGCGCGAATATCTGTTCGTACCTATCCGCTCCTTGCCGGGGGCCATGGCATGAGCGCAACGCCGGTCTTTGCGCCGCTGCTCACCGCCAACCTCGAAAAGCGGCGCCACCAGATTCATCAGTGCTGGACGAAGACGACCTGCAGCACGTGCGCCAGTTCGGCACGCAGCAGCGCTACGGCGACGGCGCAGCCGTGTTCATACAGCCTGCACGATCCCGAGCACGACCCGGCCGCCGCGGCGCTGGCCGAAGGGTTGCGGCCGGGACCGGACGATTGGCCGCTGGTGTTCTGCCCCGGGACCGAGCCCAAGCGCAACCCCTCGCTGGCCGAGCTGGGCCGCTGCATCGGCCGTAGACTTACCTGGCCCCGCCCAGGTGGCGATCCAGGAAGGTGCGCATCGCCTGCGCGATCTCGGGGCCGTGGGTCTCGATCGCGAAGTGGCCGGTGTCCAGGAAGCGCACCTCCGCCTTCGGATTGTCGCGCTTGAAGGCCTCGGCGCCGGGCGGCAGGAAGAAGGGATCGTTCTTGCCCCAGATGGCAAGCGTCGGCGGCTGGTACTGGCGGAAGAATGCGTGCAGCTGGCCGTACTGCTTGATGTTCTGGCCGTAGTCCACCAGCAAGTCCATTTGCGGGTCGACGCCGATGCGCTCGATCGCCTCGTGAGCCAGCAGGTAGCCGTCGGGCGCCACCACCGTGGTGTCCTTCACGCCCTCGACGTATTGCCACTTGAGCATGTCCAGGGTATTGAACTTGCGCAGCGCTTCCCGGTTGGCCGGCGTCGGATCGGCCCAGGCGGCCCGCATCGGCGCCCAGCCGGGGCTCAGTCCTTCTTCGTAGGCATTACCGTTCTGGCTGACGATCGCCGTGTTCTTTTCGGGATGGCGCACCGCCAGGCGCCAGCCGACCGGCGCGCCATAGTCGAATACATAGATCGCATAGCGCTGCAGGCCCTTCGCGGTGGTGAAGGCGTCGATCACGTCGGCCAGGTTGTCGAAGGTGTACTTGAACGACTGGTCCGTACGCGTCAGGCCGAAGCCGGGCAGGTCGGGCGCGATCACGCGATAGCCGCTGGCCAGCTGCGGGATCAGGTCGCGGAACATGTGGGAGGAGGCGCCGAAGCCGTGCAGCAGCAGGACGGCGGGCGCGTCTTTCGGACCGGCTTCGCGGTAGAACACGTCGACGCCCTTGACCTGGACCGTGTAATAGCGCACGGCGGGCGCCTTTTGATTTACCTGAGCGGCTGCCTGGACGGCGCCGGCGCTGCCGATCGCGGCTGCCATGAGGATAGGTTTGAGAATGCTTTTCATGATGAAATCCCTGTATGAAGTATTGGCTTCTGAAGTAACCCGTAAACATCCCTGCAAGGGGTTATTCATCAAGTATGGCACGCTTTAGGTAACCGTTAAAGTATAATGTTGATGGTTATTGCGAAAGGAAGACCATGTCTGACAACACACAGCGAGCCGCCCTGACCGAGCCGCTGCTCGTGGGCGACCATCCGGCGCTCGACCTGCTCAATACCGAAGCCGGTAGTGGAGAGCAGTACGTCGATTTCTGGCGCAGCGGCGATGATGTCCTGCGCTGGCTAGCGCGCTGCGGCATCGACGCAGGCGAACCGGGCGACGAGGCGCCCAAGGATGCCCTGTTACACGATGCCAAGGAATTGAGGGCGATCGCACGCGAGCTGGTCGAGCGGCGCAAGCAGGGCGAGCGGGGCAATCCGGAGCGGATCAACCTCTATCTGGCGATGATGCAGTCGACGCCAGTACTTGAGTGGAACGAGGACGGCCCCCGGCTCGAGCGCCGGCTTCCCGCGCCGTCGCCGCAACAGGCGCTGGGCCAGGTGGCCGAGTCGGTGGCGGAGCTGCTTTCCAACGGGCAATTCGAGTACGTGCGCCAGTGCGAGCATCCCGAATGTGTGCTGTGGTTCTATGACCGCACCAAATCGCATCGCCGGCGTTGGTGCAGCATGGCCCTGTGCGGCAACCGGCATAAGGCGGCCGAGTTCCGTAAGCGGACCCGTTCTGCGGCCTGAACGATTCGACCACCCGAATTGGCCATCCGAATTGACCACCATTTACTGGCCTCAGCGGCCAGACCTTGCCATCGTCCACCGGAGCACCGACGACAACGAGGAGCAATCATGAGCCTGAAAGATAAGGTGCCAAGCAATCCGCTGGGTTTCGGCACGGCCCCGCTTGGCGATATGTTCCGCAAGATCCCCGAGCAGGAGGCGGCCGACACCATCGACGCCGCCTGGCGCGAAGGAACGCGCTATTTCGATACGGCGCCTTTCTACGGGGCCGGCCTGTCCGAGATCCGCCTGGGCGAGCTGCTGGCGAAGTACCCGCGCGACGAGTACGTGCTGAGCACCGGGTGGCGCGGCTGCAAGCGGTGGCCGAGCGCCATGGGGTGCGATCAAGGCGGCCGGGCTGCAGTTCGCCCTGGCCAATCCGGCGGTCGCGGCGGTGATCCCGGGCGCCAGCCGCCCAGAGCGGGTGGCCGAAGACCAGCTGGCGCCCGACGCGCCGTTGCCGATCGACGCCAAAGCTAGTTGACGCCAGGACGGCGACTACGGCCGCTGGTGGGTCTTGATCGCCTTGTCCGCCGGCCTTGCCTGCAGCGTCACCGAAGCCGGCGCCAGACCGGCGGCCGTGGCCCGCACCGTGATCGGACCGCTGGCGCCCGGCTTGGCGCGTACGATGGCGAGCACCATTCCATTGAAGGCGGCGCGTTCGGCCGACGGGAACGGTTCGAAGCTGGTCGGGTCGCCGTTGTCGGTGGCCACCAGTTCGCCCGGGCCCTCGACCGTGAAACGCACCCGCTGCATGCTGCGCGGCACGTCGACGCCCGCCTTGTCGGCGATGCGCACGGTGACGAAGGACAGGTCGCGGCCATCGCCATCGATCGTCGCGCGGTCGGCGCTGGCCTGCAGCGACGCCGCTTCGCCTGCCGTTTTCACCGAGGCACGGGCCCATTCCTTGCCGGCCTTGTAGCTGACCACGCGGACCTCACCCGGTTCGTATTTCACGTCGTCCCAGCGCAGGCGATAGGTCAACGGCGCCTTCTTCTTGCGGCCCTGCGATTTACCGTTGACGAACAGCTCGGCCTCGTCGCCCGAGGTGAACACGTGCACCGGCGTGACCTGGCCAACCCGATCCGGCCAGGTCCAGTGCGGCAGGATGTGGGCCATCTTGAAATCCGGACGCCAGCGCGACTGGTAGAGCCAGAAGCGGTCCTTCTTGAAGCCGGCCAGGTCGAGGATGCCGGTGTAGGAGCTGCGCGCGCCGTAGTACGGGGTCGGTTCGCCCAGGTAGTCGAAACCGGTCCAGACGAATTCGCCGGCCACATAGGGATGGCGATCGAGCGAGGCGAACACCTTGTCGGCCGACGAACCGAAATCGACGGCATACAGCTCGTACGAACTCACTTGCTGCAGCTTCGAGTCGCCGCCGCGGCCGTCGCGCACGATCGAGCTGTCGGTGGGGTGGACGGGGAAGAAATAGACGCCGCGGCTACTGAAGGCCGACGCCGATTCGCTGGTGAGGATCACCTTGTCCGGGAAGGCCTTATGGAAGCCTGGATACTGCGGCGGCGTGCGGATGCGGTCGGTGCCCTCGAACTCGGGATCCTGGCGGATGCCTTCGCCCTGGTAGTTCAGGCTGATGATGTCCACTTCGGCCGGCAGCGGCATGTGCGGCTTGGCGTAGTTCATGGACAGGGTGGTTGGCCGGGTCGGGTCTTCGTCGCGCGAGATGCCGTGCAGGCGGCGCGCGAGCGCAGCGCCTTCCTTGTCGGTGTACTGCTCGCCGACCTCGTTGCCGATGCTCCACATGATGATCGACGGGTGGTTGCGGTCGCGCCGGATCATCGAGCGCAGGTCTTGCTCGTGCCAGTCGTCGAAGATCAGGTGGAAGTCGAGCGGCGTCTTCTTGCGCTGCCAGGAGTCGAACACCTCGTTCACCACCAGGATGCCCATGCGGTCGGTCAGGGCCAGCAGCTGCGGATCGGGCGGGTTATGGGCCATGCGCAGGGCGTTGGTCCCCATCTCCTGCAGCAGTTCGAGCTGGCGTTCCGCCGCGCGCACATTGAAGGCGGCGCCGAGCGCGCCGAGGTCGTGGTGGTTGTTCACGCCGCGCAGCACGATCTTCTCGCCGTTGACGAACACACCCTCCTTGCCGTCGAAGCGCAGCGTGCGGATGCCGAACGGCGTCTCGACGCGGTCGACGACGCGGCCATCCTGGCGCACCGTGGTCACGGCCAGGTAGCGGTGGGGTTGCTGGGTGGGCAGCGGGCCCCACAGGCGCGGCTTGGCCAGCGTCGCCGTGCCGTCCACGCTGGCGCTGGCGCCCGGCGCGACGGTCGCGGCAGCAGACGTCACGCGCGCCACCGGCTTGCCGGTCGGCTTGCCCTGGGCGTCGAGCACGAGCAGTTCGGTGACGACGTCGGCCTTGACCGGCGCGGCGCCCTTGTTGTCCAGGTTCACGCGCCAGGCCACCTGGGCCGATTCCTTCGACACCTGCGGCGTCGTGACCTGCACGCCCCACTGGCCCACGTGCAGCGGCGCCGTCTTGGTGATCCAGACGTTGCGGTACAGGCCCGCGCCCGGATACCAGCGCGCCGATTCGGGCGTGTTGTCGAGGCGGATCGCCACCTGGTTGCTGGCGCCCGGCGTCACATAAGGGGTGAGGTCGATGCGGAAGGAGTTGTAGCCATAGGGCCAGCCGCCGGCCAGGCGGCCGTTGACCCAGACGCTGGCATAGGCCATGGCGCCGTCGACGTCGAGGTAGACCTGCTTGCCGCGGTCGGCCGCGCTCAGCTCGAGCGTCTTGCGGTACCACGCCGGGCCCCAGGTCTTGAGGCGGCCCATGCCGCCATACGGCCCGGTTTCCAGGAAGGGGCCGGCGATCGCCCAGTCGTGCGGCAGGCGCACCTGGGTCCAGGCGCTGTCGTCGAAGCCCAGGCGCGCGAATGGCGCATCGATGGATGGATCGGAGGCCGGTCGCGCATGGCGGCGCGCCGGATCCTTGATGAAGGCATTGCCGCTCGGGAGTATCCATGGCTTGAGCAGGGCCACGCCGCAACGCTCGACCTGTACCGCCTGGTCGGGCCTGGCGTCGGCGTCCTTGCCGTCGGCCGATTTCTTGACCTCGGGGCGCACGTCGTACAGGTAGGGCGTCGAGTCGCCGCCCGGGTCGCCCAGGGTGAAGCGCCAGCCGTCATTGAAGTCGATGCGCTGGCGGCCTTCGGATTGCGCTGCGGGTGCGGATGCTTGTGTCGCCTGCTGCGCGGCAGCCGGCGCCGTCGCCAGCGTTGCGCCGAGCGCAGCGGCCAGCAGGCAGGCGGTCATCAACGCGCGGGGCGCGGGACTGCCTGCCATGATTGTTGGCGGATGTTGTTCCAAGTCTCCTCCTGTCGATATTGTTATGCTTCAGACACGTTGTCCGGTAAGCCTACCATTGCTTAACTTAAAATGGTAGCGCATAACAAAATTTGTTAGGAATATCTTTGGCCACGCTTCAAGCCGCGGCCACGAGACCGCGACCTCGTCAATACAGGGAAGCCGCGCCCTTCGCGCTGGCGCGCCAGACGTAGGGGCCGATGATCGTGCCGGTGAATCCGCCGGCCTTGCTGGTCGACAGGAAGGTCGCATCGACCCCGGCACGCAGTTCGCGCCGCACGCCGCCGACAGTGTAGAAGAAGTCCATGCGGCCACCGTCGGCGTGGATCTCGAGGTCGATCGCTTCGCCGTCCAACGGTACGCTGGCCAGCACGCGGTCGGTGTCGGACTTGGCGCGCACCGTCAGGGCCAGCACGTCGCGCTGGCCGACCCGGGTCACTCCGTAGAACAGGTGCGACGCGTCACTCTGGTAGGCCACCAGGCCGGCGCGGTCGCCTTCGCGGGAAGGACGGAAGCGCAGGCTGGTGCTGACCGTGGCGACGTGGTGCTGCTGGCGGCGTGCGAGGAAGGCCGGCGTGGCGTCCAGGTCACCGAGCCGGCCGCGTGGCTCCAGCACCAGGCGGCCCGCCTCCAGCCGGTGGAATGGCGCCGCCGGCGTGCGCACGCCGATCCAGGCGTCGGACAGGCGCGCGCCGGTGAATTCGTCGACATAGGCGAAGTCACCGGAGAGCGGCAGGGCCGGGCGCGCCTGCGGCGGCAGCGCCGGCCGCGCGGCGACGAAGGGAATCGGCTTGCCGTCCTCGAGGACCATCGGCCAGTCATCTTTCCAGGTGACCGGCAGCAGGAAGGTTTCGCGGCCGATGTTGTACATGCCGTCGCGGTAGGGGCGGGTGGCCAGGAAGGTCGCCCACCATTGCCCATCCTGGGTCTGGACGAACTTGGCGTGGCCGGCCGAGGTCACCGGATTCGGGCGCGCCGGATCGAGCTTGCGCTGGCTGAGGATCGGATTGTTCGCATAGGGCGTGAACGGGCCGCGCACGCTGGTCGAGCGGAACACCACCTGCGAGTGGTTGTCGCCGGTGCCGCCCTCGGCCGCGATCAGGTAATAGTAGGCGCCGCGGCGGAAGATATGGGGGCCCTCGATCCAGCTCGGCTCGGCCGCGATGTCGACGCCGCCGTTGACCAGCAGGGTGCGTTCGCCCTTGACCGCCAGCGCGGCCGGGTCGAATTCCTGGACCCAGATGGCGCGGTGGCCGTCGTAGCGCGGCTTCTCGGCCGGCGCGTCGTTGCCGACCAGGTAGACCTTGCCGTCCGTATCCCAGAACAGCGAAGGATCGATGCCGCCGAAGGCCAGCTTGACGGGCTCGGACCATGGGCCTTCCGGCCTGGTCGCCGTCATGACCATATTGCCGCCGCAATCGACGCAGGTGGTGACCACGTAGAAGACGCCCTTGTGGTGCGAGATGTCGGGGGCATAGATTCCGCGCGACGAGCCCAGGCCCTGGAAGTTCGCCTGCGAGGGGCGGGTGATCACGTTGGCGATTTGCGTCCAGGTACTCAGGTCGCGCGAATGGAATAGCGGCAGGCCGGGGTAGTTCGTGAACGACGAGTTGATCAGGTAATAGTCGTCCTCCACGCGCAGCACGGAAGGGTCGGGGTAGTAGCCGGACAGAATCGGGTTGCGGTATTGGGTGGCGGTAGGCGTTGCGGTTTCCTGCGATCGTCCTTCGTAGCCGAAGCGCTCGAAGAGGGCGGGGCCTGCCGGTGCGCTGTCGACGCCGGTTTGGCTGTCAGGGGTCGAACAGGCTGCCAGTCCGGCTAACGATGCGATGCCTGCAAGGGTACGTAGAGAGATCATGAAAACCTTGAAAAAGTGAATCTGCGCGGTTGCGGCGAGTAGGGCGGGGAGCAGGATTACCATAAATTGATTGCGCAATCATTGTCGTTGAATAAATATCGAAGTGCAATAATCTTTGCGTGGGGACGACGACCAAGATGCTGCTGCGTCCGCTGTGGCACCTATCTCTTGCATTAAAAAGTAACTAACCAACTAGCGATGTCGAAGCAAAAAATATATTCGAAACCGCTGACTGCGGATGAAATAACAATATGCACAATAGCAACCAAGGGATGGTGGTCAACCATCGACGTGATTAGCGAAGAAGGGCATTGGCAGGCTATCAATAGTGCGCTCGAGATGGCGATGGCGCAGGCGGCGGGCGCCTTGCTGCGGGAGTTCCGTCAGTTGAAGCTGTCGGCTTTCATTCCACCGGAATCTGCTTGACAGGATCCGGGCAGTTCTCATGCCAGCCACTGCTGAATGGGTCGACCATCATGTGGTCAGAGAATCCCGCCCCTGGGGGCGGCATGTCTCGATAGGTAACTTTAGAAGCCGCACCAGTCCCGGCACTCATTGAACTCTTGCAGGCATTGAGCCGACTCCGCGGCGTTAGTGCTGAATTCCAGGCAGCGGGTCAGGACCTGGCCGCAGCCACGCACGCACGCGTCGACGTCCTGCCAGGCAAAGACCGAAGTGCTGGCGCCGAGTCCAACTGCAAACAGCAGGGTAGCCAATTTCTTGTTCATCCATCTCTCCCTATAAAGGTTGAAGCATTGACGGGGATTGCTGCAGAATGGCGCGCCGTCGGTCGCGGCCGTTCCGACACAACGACAGCGCTGCGTCCTGGGCCCTATCGGGCGTTCGGATGGCCGACCTTGGCGAGGGCGGCGTCAAGATGTTTTTTGTTAAAGCCCGTCAGAAGACGGTCGCCGACGAGGATGACGGGCACGACCCGCTTTCCGAGTACGGCGAAATCGCGCTGTCCCTGGTCCGAGTTGTCGACGTCCCGATCGATGAATGGAATGGCGCGTTCGCGCAGATAGGTGCGTGCCTGGATGCAATAGGGGCAGGTTTCAGTGCCGTAGACCACGACCCTGATGTTCGCGTCAGGGTAGTAGGCCGAATAGTCACCGGTGTGGTATGCGGGCTTAAAGGCTTTAAAGAGTTGTGGCGCGATCAGCCCTATTCCGAGGCCGGCCGCCAGTATCAGTGCATACGTCAAACCAGACTTGAACTTGTTCGCAAGCATGACCGTTTCCCGGTTAAGGTATTTATTGAAAATCTCATATACATCTGATGAGCGTCAATGCGCTGGGAATGGAATTGAGATGTGTGTGCGATTTCATGCGGCACGGATCGCTGAAACTTGCGGAACCGTACTGCTCGTCGGTGCAGGGCGCCTGGCAGTGGTGGGGGGGGGCAATGTTCACGTCGTCGTCGCTTAAATGATACTTCTCGAGTATCAATAAATTGCTCGACATTCCGAAACTTTCGGAGTTGCGGTATCCTTGGAGCGGGAGGATTATCGATGAGAGCGGATTTTCGACTGGCGCGCATGCTGCACGCGCTGGTCCATATACATGGACGCAAGGGCACGACCAGTTCCGAGGAATTGGCCGTAGCGCTCGACACAAATCCTGTGCTGGTACGACGCATGATGGGCGGGCTTCGGGAGGCCGGCTACGTACGTTCGACGGCTGGGCGAAATGGGGGATGGGTACTAGCCGTCGATCCCGACAGCATTACGGTGCTGGATGTGTACGAAGCACTCGAGGAGCCGGTGATCTTCGCTATCGGTGCGAATGTCGATCATCCTGGCTGTGCTCAGGAGCAGGCGATCAACGGTGCACTTGAGGTGGCCATGGCGCAGGCGGCGGGCGCCCTCTTGCGCGAGTTTAGCCAGGTGAAGCTGTCGGCTTTCATTCCACCCGCGATCGCTTGATATGTCTACTTGAGCCCGTACGTCAGATATTCGTCTCAAAACGCCACTGCTGGAGTATCAATTAACGCCATATCGCATCTCCAGGAGTGGCGGGAAGCAGCCTATCGCCACTCCTGGAGATGCGGAATCGCGAATCGGCGTGCGCGAGGAGGCATGGACCGTCGATTCCGAAACTCCAGGAGTGCTAGTTACTGGCTAGCACCCTATGCATATTTAGCGTACACACATCGCCGCCGACAAACTGGCGGTGGTGCTGCGGTAAAGGGTATGCGATTCCAAATCCAGCACATATTGCTCCGTCGGGGAGTACGGCGTGCTTGTCCAGGCGATCGGTTGGGCGCTGGTGGGCGGCGTGACGCCAGCCTTGAGCAAACCTTCCAGCTCGTCACGGGTAGGCAAGCGCCAGCCGGTCTGATCGTTCAGCGCCGTCGTGCTGCAATAGGCGAGGGCATTGGCGTAGTTCAATCTTGCCGCGCCAAGGGCCACTGGCGCCCAGGCGCGGTTGTTATGCCAGACGTAGCCACCAGGCAAATTTTTTGGCAAGCCCGGCACCACCTGCACCCGCACTGAAACCGCCGCGCCCTGGCCAAGGCTGTTGACTCCTTTCACCGTGTAGGTCGTGCTCTGCGTTGGACTCACCGTCACGGTGGCGTTCTGGTTAACTCCGGAGCCTTGGTGGCTCCAGATGTAGTCGCTGGCGGTGGGCGCGCAGCTTGCGTTGAGCTGGACATTGGCGGCGGGTGCGACCGTGCCGTAGTCTGCCGAGATCTGGCAGGTGGGTGCTTCCTGCTTGCGCCAGCTGCTGGCCTGGTTCATCGCATAGGTGGCGCGGCCACCCGTTGCCATCCAGAAGTTATGCAGCAGAAGTACGCCGTTGTGGCTCCAGCTACTATCCGCCACCGACGGCATCGTGAATTGGGTGATGCTGGAGGTGAGCTTGGTGGTCACGTCGCTGGTCAATTGGGTCTTGTCTGTCAGCACCACCACCAGGGCCCGGTAGTTGCGGATCGCCTTGGCGGGGTCGGGCTTGGCCAGGCCGGCTGCGGCCATCAGGTCGCCGTAGGCATTGGCCGAATAACTGGTAAAGCCGGTCGCTGAGAAGTTGCCTTTGGCGCGATCGACCCAGACGGGCGACTGGGCGATCTGGACATCGGGCACTTCCGACGCAGGAATCAGGCCCATGCTGTACAACTCCAGTGGTGCATAAGGCACGCTATTGCCGCCGGAGGTGTATTCGCTGAAGGCGTTGAGCATCGAATAGGTGTAGTCGATGGTGGCTTTTGGAGTGCCCGGTACAAAGACCAGAGGCGCTGCCGCGTGGTACTGGTTATCCCCAAGTGCCTGGAAACGGCTGGCATCCCAGCCTCCCAGCTGACCACCGACCGAGGAGAAGCCCCAGTGGGAGGTGTCAGTGCTGGGGAGAACCTTGTTGGCGTAGCGGTGCAGGATCTCGTGCAGCAGCGGGCTGTCACGCAAGGCATCGTTCCAGAACGGAATGGTCATCGTGCCTTGTAATCTCGGGCAAGGCGTCCGCGTGCATTGACCTGTTGGCTGGTAGTATCCGTAGGGCGCGTTGGCCGGCTTGGTCTCCAGGTCCCAGATATAAAAAATGGTGTCGAAGTTGTCCTTGAATTGCGCTTTGACATGCGCCGTCACAGCGTGTTCGATGGCATTAACCTTGCTGTAGGCGGCACTACTGCCGTCGTAGTCAGCCAGGGATTTCATCTCAGCGGCGGAGAGCTGGTAGCTGACCAGACAGTCGCCCGCATAGGTCTGGAAAGGCCCGATCGTGGCGGCAGCCGGGGTGCCTGCGCAACTGAAATCGTTCTTCAGCATGACAGTGAGGGTGGCGCCGACGGTGCCCCGGAAGGCGTCCAGGTCCGAACGATCGGAGACGTTGCTCATCAGCTGGCGCACTACGGCTGTTATCTTTTCATTGCTGTAGCTGGTGCCCTGGCTGTCTTTGGCAAGTGCGTCGGTAAGGATCTGGGCCGCGATGGCCTTTTGGCTGAGGGCTTCAACGTCCGAGCCTCGAGCGCTGGACATGAGGGCCAGCGCAGCGCTCGCGCGGGTGAGCAGCTTGCGATCCAGCAGGTCGGTCCAATAGATGGCGCCTGCCGTATCCGCAGTGCGATTGAAGATATTACGGTAGATCGCGGCGATGAAGGTGGCATTATCCCCAGGATAGAGCGCGGCTGACTCGGCACTGGTACCAAAACTGTCCACCAGGGCGCGTATCTGCGAACTGCTGCCATAGGCCTCGTTCATGCCGACCACGGTAGTCGGCGCGCCGGCGTCGCGGTAAAGCTTAGCATAGTAAGCTAGGCCTCCCGGATCGGCGGCGCGGCCGAAATAGCCCACGTATAAGCGCTGTACCACGTCGTCATGGTTGGACGGCGCCTCCGCTCGGCTCGTAGTACGCATTTCTTGATGCTGTAATGGGGCGGTGACGGGGTTAGTATCGCCGCCGCAAGCGCTGAGCAGGCTGGCACTGACGAGCAGGGCAGGAATGGCGTTGTTTACTTTCCGCATATTGTTATTTGTGAAAGTTGGTCAAGTCCCCATATTAATGCTCGTAGGAAATAATTTCCATATATAAATTTCTTTGCTAAGAAAATCTCTTCGCGTTAACGATGAGCAGTTGCGGACAAGGGCACGTCACTAGGGCCTTCGAGGAATATACTCATAGTGCATAACATTATGAGCAAGCCTGCCATCGAGGCATTTGGCATCGACGCGCAGCAAGGCCGCCGCCTAACTCGGCAATAAAACACGCTAAAGCGAGCAATTGCGACCTGCCGGAAATCCAAGCCCGAACGCTTATTGCCGAAGATGAAACGACGTCGGCAAGGCTTCAGCGCATTTTTTGGCGAGTATAGTTCGAGGATTATTCCAAGTACAAATGAACCCTGTTCGGAGATGCGAACCAGGAGTCGGAGAAAATTGGCGAGACTGGCGGCGCCGGGTGCCTGCTTAAGTGAAATGCGCAATGCATAAGCCAGTGGGCTTGATGTTCTTGACTGATGGTTTCTTGATGGATTCGTTCGAAAGAACTAAAACAAGTTGTCCAAGATCTCATGACAACCAGGCGCTGGCATGACATCGGAAGTCATACGAATGTAATCCTATTGAAATACCCCGAGCAACAAAAAGCCTTTTATAAAATGCCGCCCATCCGGGCGGCATGTCGTCGTTGGCGACTTCAGAGGCCGCACCGGTCGTTGCACGACCGCAAATCCTCCCAGCACTTAGCGGATTCCGCGGCATTCGTGCTCGCTCGCTGGCAGGCATCCAGGATCTGACCGCAGCCGGCGAGGCACTGGTTGTCCTGCCATGCGAATACCGAAGTGCTGGCGCCAAGGCCGATTGCAAACAGCAGGGTAAGCAATTTCTTGTTCATCAAGTTCTCCTCATAAGGTTGAAGCATTGACGGAATACTGCTGCGGGATAGCGCGCCGCCGGTCGCGGCGATCCCGACACAACAACAGCGCTGCGTCCTAGGCCCTATCGGGCGACTGGATGGCCAACCTGGTCAAGGGCGGCATCGAGATGTTTCTTGTTGAAGCCTGTCAGGAGACGGTCACCGACGAGGATGACGGGTACGGCCTGCTTTCCGAGTGAGGCGAAGTCACGCCGCCCCTGGTCAGAACTGTCGACGTCACGATCGATGAAGGGAATCGCGCGTTTGCGGAGATAGGCGCGTGCCTGGATACAGTAAGGGCAGGTCACTGTGCCGTAGAGCACGACTCTGGTGTTCGCGTCGGGATAGTAGGCCGAATAGTCACCGGTGCTGTATGCGGGCTTGAAAGCCTCGAAGAGTTGTGGCGCGGCCAGCCCGATCCCGAGGCCGGCCACGAGTATCAGCGCATACGTCAAACTCGACTTGAACTTGTTCGCAAGCATGACGTCCTCCCACTTAAGGTATTTATTGAAAATCTCATATACGTGTGAGGAGCGTCAATGCGCTTGGGATGGAATTGAGGTCTGCGTACGATTTCATGCCGGACGAGTGGCCGAACTTGTGCGTCACAATGCTGTCGGGCAGAACGGCTGGGTCTGGTGACGAGGGGGGGGATATTCACTTCGTCGGTTAAATGATACTTCTCGAGTGCCAATAAAGTGTGGACATTCCGAAACTCTTGGAGTTGCGGTATCCTGGTATCAGGAGGATTATCTATTAAGTGCGGATTTTCGACTGGCGCGCATGCTGCACGCGTTGGTCCGTATACATGGAAGGGCGCATCGATTATGCATTGAGGTTTTCACAAACAATGCAGGCGAGCTCGAACGTGATTAATTCAGAAGGTGCCTGGGCGAGCAAACAATGCACGGTAACGCCACTCCTGGAGGTGCGATTTATGTATCACCACGGATGATCAGGGCATCGTCGGCCTGTCCATTGGCGACATCCTGCATGAAACCACGCACCGAGCCAGGAGAATGGATTCTTCTTGTTTTGCTTGTTTTGCTTGTATTGCTTGTGTTGCTTGTGTTGCTTGTGTTGCCGGCAGCTGTGGGATGGGTGCGTACTGAGCTTTTGTCGAACAGAAAGGCGACCTAGTAGCGGTTTTGGGCCGTGTTTCAGGCTCCGTTGGTCCAACCTGGTTTGGCTAACGACGGTTGAATAGCGCGTAGCCGAAATGACGAAGGCCCCTAAGTGACAAGCAGGCCAGGCTGTATTGAAAGCGAATGATTCAGGTCGACCCGAGTGGGCATTTGACAGATTTACTGCCGAAGATCTGAAATTTCTACCGCCGAGAGTACTCGTACCTAAATCAGGTGACGTAATTTTCGACTAAGTGACTGAATTGTTTGGGATTCGTGCAAGAGTCATCTATTTTGAGTACTTCGGCATTTCTCTCGTCGGCAACATTGTACCTAAATATGGTGACTTAGTTGATGGGATCGAATTCAAACCTATAGATGTAGACTTAGCGCACATCCCCGCATTTTCCTTGACCTGCTAGTTAGCAAGACGTTGGCAGCACTGGGCAAATTGAAACCAGCTCAGCTTTCAAATATCCTCGCAATAGTCACCCTCCGTACGAAGTTCAAGCTTCATGGATTTAGCAAAACATCGAGCATCAATCGCATTCAATTTTCCTTATCGAAATACCAATTTCCAGGAGTAATCATAATGCTCCGTGGTAGAGCTGCCGACTCGGCTACGCCGATTTGATCCATAGTTAGTTATTGATGTCGGAAAAAGTTACTTTTCAGGTGCTTGGCGCGGAGGATCGCTACGGGACCGACCCACTGTCCTCGTAGGCATGGCAAAACCGAACCCTAGGCCAAGCAGCGTCGCCTTAAAAGTTAGTTTTGAGCGATTCGTCTAGACGTTATCTAGATAATCCGTAGTTGGTTGTTGACGTCGCAAAAAGTTACTTTTCAGGTTTGCGCGCGAAGGCGCTTTGCCACACAGATGCTCTGTCCTCGTAGAGATGGAGAAACGGCACCCTCGGGCCAAGCAACGGCGCCCTAAAAAGTTAGTTTTTGGCGAATCGACCAGGCGTTATCTAGACATCTGCCCTTACGAGCACCGCGTTCTTGTCTCGCAACTGAATATACGTGGTGCAGCCTTTGGAACACCAACGCAGATATTATCTGGGGCGGTCGTCGTAGCAGAGAAAGCAGTATCGCCAGCATTATCTAAACCCAGGGAATATTTTGCTTGCGGAATACCGAAAGCAGTTGTATAAACTGCATTCGCACTCAAAATCAGCTTCCGCCTTAAAACATGCGAGCAGCCGAAACTAACTTTGGCAGTGAATTGTATGCCCTAAGAATTCGCACAGGCGTGACGCAAGCAGACGTTGCCTCTCGTGCCGGATTGGGTAGAGGCTACTACTCGCAGCTGGAGAATTCAAGAAAGGGGCCGCCTTCGACGCTCCTCTTGTGCCGCATCGTCGAGGCGCTGGAACTGAGCGACGCTGAGTCGCACCGTTTGTTCGCTGTCGCGGTTGCAGATCGGTGCGCCGCGACTTGTCACAGTTCTGTGGCCTCGACCTCTATAGCACCACTCGTGAAGTCATTGATTCAATCGGCGCCCAGGATTACACACGAGCAAGCGGCGCGTATCGCAGCGATCCTTAAGGAGGAATAAATGTAGAAAACGACGAACCCCCTACAACTGAGATCCGCCGCTTTCTGGCCGAGATAGTATCTTCGAACGTGGAAATTCTAAGATATCGCTCTCCGGCCGGACGGTCAACTGTTGTTTTCAAAAAAGCTGCATCCGTCTATTAACTGGAGGGTAGAGCAATGGTGAAAGCAGTCTTAGAACGCGTTTCCTCAAGTGCACATGCGCGGGAAACTTTTACGCCTTTGTCCGTGATACGCAAACGCGCGGCCAAGGTATCGAATCTCTGGATCTTCGATTCCCCCAAGAACAATCGCCGCCTTACCGTGTCCGGTGACGTGCCCTTCATGCACTTGATGCTACTTGAAGGTGATACGGGCGTTGCTGGTTACGAACTCGTCGATGATCCTTTTAAAGTTGCTTCAAACAGTGATGCCGGCTATGTCAGGGTACGCAGCCGCGACGGCGCTGAGCATTGGATCGTCATAGCTCGTTCTGGGCGCTCTTCATCAGGCAAGGAAAGTGATCCCTCGATTCCGGAGGGTCTGCGAGAGAAGGCATCATCGGCCGGTGTAGAAGTTCATGCGCGCAGCGAACTTGAACTGCTTGGGAAAGAAGTCTTCCTGGACAACTGGCTCATGCTCTGCGCAATCATGACCCGTGTCAAAGCTTATCCCACGTATCGCGAAACCGAGCTGTTCTTGGCATTAATGTCTCGACATGGCGCGTTGCGCGTACAGGATGTCTTGGCCGACGCCCGGGCCGATCGGAGCATCATGCTTGCCGTGGTGGCCAGGGCGCTCCAGGAAGGCACGGTGCATACCGATCTGACTCGCCGCCTATTCGGAACTCACTCGCAACTCGACCGGGTGCGGTCATGAGTGTCCCACGTAGCCGGACCCTTATTCCTGCTGCCTTTGCGAACTTGTCGCAGTGGCCAGCACCTGATGAGGAAGTCCTGAACGAAGAAATCCTGCGTATTTACCGACCTCGTAAGCTGGCTGTCGCAATGTACGCGGACGGAGTAGCGCACGAACAGATCACAGCTGCTACGGCGATACCGCGCCAGAAGATTTTCTACCTGGTTGGCCGATGCATGGCTGGTGGTGAGGACGGCACGATCGCCGGCTTTCGTGCGCTGGTGCCTTGGAAGCGTTTGCGCGGCTACGAGCGACGTGCTCCAGTTGTCCATGAGCTAGGTGAAGGATCGGGTGGGTGTGCAGGTGCTCTATCGCAGCTGTTCGCGCGATTTCCCGAAGTGGAGCTACACATTCGGAACCGCTTTCTTGGCACTGGAGAGCGTTCGGTTCGAGTAGTTCGGATCAGCTACGCCGAGCTTCATGGTGAATTTCTTGACCAGCTACGCTCACTGGGTTTTACGTCGGAGGACTGGCCATTCAGTACGAAGAATTGCGGATACAAGTCTCTTCGGCAATTTTGTATCGGTTTGCTGAGCGAGAACGCAACGCGCTGGTTCTCGGCTCGCTCTGGAGAGGAAGCGGCGCGTCGACATGGGGTCGGTTCTGGGAGGCGCAGCCTTTTTCCGCAGCTTCGCGGCTATGGCGCCTGCCAATTAGATTTCCATAAAGTCGACGCAGCTTCAGTTCTGATCCTGGAGACCGAAGATGGCGGACGCTTGCCAGTACCGCTTGCTCGCTGGCACATCGGCTTTCTTATTGAGGAGCGATGGAATCTTGTGCTGGGCGCGTTTGTAGCGCTCGAGGGGAACCCGAGCGGGGACAGTGTGCTAGAGGTGGTCGAGTCCGCGATACGTCCACCGGCCGAAGAAAGCGATGCGGCTACTTGCCCATTAACTGTTGACGGCAAGGTTTTCCCCATACAAATCATGCCCGAGATAGCGTTCCAGGGCTTCGGCGTCCTCAAAATGGATAACGCATGGTCGAATGCGGCGACCGAAGTCGTCGATAACATAATCCGTACACTCGGTTGTGCGATCAATTTCGGTCCGGTCAAGGCGTGGTGGCGTAGGCATCCAGTTGAAAGGATTTTTGGCAAACTGAGCGAGCGTGGTTTAAAAAGACTGCCTTCCACATTCGGGTCTGGGCCAAAAGACACGCGCCGCAATAAGCCCGTCGAGCAGGCCGTGAAGTTCGAGATCACCATACGTGACCTCATTGATGTCATTTATGCCTGCATCAGAGAGCACAACGAGGAAGGGAATGAGGGTAACAATTTCTCTTCGCCGATAGGAGCGCTCCAGCATGGCTTGAATCGCTCCGATTCGGGAGTGTTTCTGCAGCCTTTACCCATTCCGGCGCAGCAAGACTTGAAGCTTCTTTCTCATGTCGAAGTTGTTAAGGTTTGCGGCAGCCGCAAGAATAACATCCGGCCTCATGTGACTCTCGGGCGATGGAAATATACAAACGCCGCTCTTGCGAACGCCTACGACCTCATCGACCGGCAACTCATCGTCTACTGCGATCGACGCGATGTCCAGGTCGCGAATGCGACCGTACTCGAGACGGGCGAACAGCTCGGCGCTCTGCAGGGCCCGGCGAACAAGCGAGGAGACCATATTTCGTGGCGCAACCGTGCACTTATGAACCAGGCAGGTCTGTCGCAACGCCTGCATGAGAATTCGACGTCAGTAGCGGCACGCTGGTGCGATGGGAAGGCCGACGAGCTGCGCGAACGCAGCAAGCGTGCTCGAAACGCCAAGCGCGCTTCTAAGGAAGCGCTCTCCCTTTCCAAGGTCCAGGCCGATCAAAAGCGCATCGGTGATAAAGCGGCAGTAGGGGACTCACTGATACCTTCGCCGCCTTCAATCTCGCCCAAGACCGGTAGCTTCTTCGATTTCGAAGCTCCCAAGACTGGTCCTACTTACTTAGGAGATTAAATTGACTGCCTTCGCTGACCTACTGACGATCGACCATCCGGCATTTAATCGAAATACTGTCCTATTGACGGAACCAATCAAGGAACTCTACCAAATCGTCCGCCACATCCTGCTCGTGCGCGAAAGCGGTTGCTGTTTCACTGCGCAAAGCGGTGTAGGAAAGACTCGCGCGCTCGTACTACTTGAACATTTACTGCGTGACCGCATGCCCGAATTGGTGGTGATCCGGCATAACAGTTGGAACCAGCAAGTTTCATCGATCCGCGCATTCTTCAAGCATTTTCTTACTGCGGTAGGTCACCCGGAACTTCGTGGCGAGACCTTCGACCTGCGCCACCGACTTGTGCGACGCCTCATTGATCTGGCTCGAGTATATCAGTCACCGTTTGTCGTGCTCCTTATCGATGAAGCAAATGCCATGCGTCTCGAAGATTTCCTCTTCCTGAAAGATATCTATAACGAGCTGGACCGTGAAGGCGTCCAGTTGGTAACGATCATGATGGGACAGGACCCAGATTTTTCCGACGTTATTGGCCACCTTCGGGAGATGGGCAAGTCTGACCTCATCTCTAGATTTGCACGGCGCCGTCAATCGTTTCGAGCATTCTCGTATAAGGAAGATGTGGCGTCAATTTTTGCTCAGTATGATAGTTCCGTCTGGCCCGCTGAAACTTCCCAGACCTGGACCCAGTTCTTTATGCCGACTGCCTGGGACGCTGGATTTCGGCTGGAAAACGAAACCACAAGGTTTTTCGACGCTGTGAAAAAATGTTCCCCGCATTCGGTCCACAAAGTGGGTTTTCCAGCCCGACAATTCTTCACGGCACTACGGCGCTATCTCACGGTCCAGCACCATCGCGACGCACCGGGGGTTTTTCCAAGCTCGGAAGCTTGGGACGACGCTGTTGACTTTGCACTTTTGGCGGACTCAATTGCCGAAATGAAAGGTGAGGCCAAGCGGGCACAAGGGAGACCGCGATGAAGATTTACGATAACGCCGTTAGAGAGTTTCCTTCCAACGCCGCGCTCGATTTGGTTCCCTTGCCGGAAGAATCGATGGTCTCCTCAATATGGCGATTCGGATGGCGTAACGGCCTCGGAGTAAAAGAACTGCTTACCCATTGCACGCACGGTGCGGGCTATCAGAAAGAGCATGCCACTTTTTCCTATAAGCGTGGTTTCGACCCGGACGTGTTCAGCCACAGCAGCTGGTGGATTGATGAGCCGAGTGAAAAAGAGGTATTCGGATCATCATCTGAAAAACATAGGTCTATATGGTGGAATACTGCGTTTCGCTATTGTCCCCTATGTCTAGGGCATCTTTATCATAGCTTCTGGCATCAATCGAAGTTCCTCTCCCACTGCCCGCTAGATGGAGCAGCACTGCGCGATACTTGTTACTCGTGCGGCAAGCATTTGCCCACTTATGGATTTCATCAAGAGATCCTAAGCAGGCCATACGTCTGCCCGCACTGCAACGGTCCCATCTCAGGCGTTGGATTGAGCGTGGATGCTCGGTTGGAGATACAGCAAAGCAAAAGGGAATACGCGCGAGCTTTTGAAAGTCTTGATCATTGGTGGGAGGAGTCGACAGCAGTACGCAATCAGCTGGAATCATTTTTGTCTTCACGGGCATATCATTTCTCGCCGTGGTTGAGGCCTGAAACTACATGGCTACAGTGGGTTATTCACCAAGTCCCCCCGCCGGCAACGCTACCTTTCACGACACGCGAAGTTCCCCAACTCGTGGTCTTGACTTGGAAAATCGCTCTTGAACGATGCGACCCTATGAAAAGCGTCCTTTTTCCGAAGCGTTGGAAAACTGAAAAACTTAGTCTTGCAATAAAGGTTTATCGTGCAACGCTACGACGGTTACTTCGCGTAATCGCAGAATCGGAACCGTTCGACGATGAGGACTATGTTCGTCATCGAGCCGAATCCATCAGAGACCTTCTGAATTCTCCGAGCGGCTGCAACGTGAAATTATTAGCCTTCATCATGCTCAGAAATAGCTACGAGACCTATTTTAGTGTGATGCATGCATCGCCAGACCAAGCAGATTTCCAGGACTGGAATGTGGGATTCCCTTATGGGAACGAGTTTGCACAGCGGGTAAGGATATGTTGGCGGGCGCAGTTTATCGCTGAGTATGCAGCGTTCTATTGGTGGCTAGTCGCTGTGCGGGATGGGAGGAAAAGAGTTGGCGACTTCAGAAGAGAAACCGCGACAATGAGTCATGTTGATGTGAAGTTCGACGGAAGTAATGGTGACTATATTATTGGTAAGGTCGCCTTCCCAGCTGTTGATGGACTTCGGCTTAGTCTGTCTCCCTGATGCCATAGGTGGGTGAAACCGGATAATAAAGTAGCTTCCATGACCGGTGGTGGCAGCTCGCCACCTACCGGTCAGCCATTCATGCAACAAAAACGCTTTACCGCTACCTCAGTTTAAGGATCCGGCGCGCACCAGTGAGCACGATGACGGCGATGATGGTGCCCACAACAAGATCGGGGTAAGGCGAACCAGTCCAGGTAACCAACACTCCAGCAGCGATCACGCCGAGATTGGCGATAACGTCGTTGGCGGAAAATATATAACTTGCCTTCATATGCGCACCCCGATCACGTTTCTTGGCGATCAAAATCAGGCAGGCAGCGTTAGCAATGAGGGCTACGGTTCCGACACTCATCATCAAAACAGATTCGGGTTCACTGCCAAAGAAGAAACGTCGAACCACTTCACTCAGCGCACCTAGTGCGAGCACGAGTTGAAGCCACCCAGCCACGTGGGCCGCACGAGTTTTTAGCGCAGCCGCGCGCCCAACAGCGTATAACGCTAAACCATAGACTGCTGCATCGGCGAACATGTCGAGCGAATCGGCTACTAATCCTGCGGATTCTGCGATTAACCCCCATGTGAGTTCGACCACGAACATCACAGCATTTATAGCCAGCAGCAGCCGCAACGTCTTCGCCTCTGACGCGTCTCCAGCTTTATCGGAGCCGCTAGTCGATTGGGACAGGTCTGGACGGGAACTGATCAGGTGGGCGCCCAAGTCTAATCGTGTCAGCTTCGACAATATAGGATCGATGTTTCCCGAGTGTGCTACGTGGAGCTGCCTTGCCGAGAGATCGAAGTTGAGCGAATGTATGCTTTCGACATCAGCTACCGCCATGCGGATCATGTTCTCCTCAGACGGGCAGTCCATCTTCGGTATTGCGAGCGTGCTGATCGTGCGTTGTACGGTAGAGCGTGGCTCAGCCGGACGTGAGCTGCGAAGCTCCACCCCCAGTCGCAATGGTTGAAGGACGTCGAAAAGGATATCTGCGCTCCCACGGTGGAGCACTCTGACGGTTCGGGTATTTAGGTCGAAGGCGATATGATCGATGCCGTCGACTTTGTCCAAAGCCATCCGAATCAAGTTTTCTTCAGACGGACAGTCCATTTTGGAGACGAACAGCTCGGTTTCAAAGCCGCTTGAAGGCGTGGTCTGATTTTGTGTCATGAAAGTGAGTTTTTTGGTGGCTGGTTATTGGAGGGTAAACCTTCAACCAGCTTCAAGGTCAAGTGTGCTCAGGACCTGTGATTGGCACCACGCTGAGTGAGCTACCCGGCTTGTCCCGCCGGCGCGAGGGCATCAATGATCCCGCAATCGGCAAATCGGCCGCCCCGGCATGAAATCAGCAGACGGGAAAGGTGTTCTTTCAATAAGTTGAGGTCTCTGATCTTTTGTTCGACCTCGGCAAGGTGTTGTTCTGTCAGCGCTGTCACGGCGCAGCAGTCGCCGTCTCGCTGGTCGGAGAAGGCCAACAGGCTTCGAACCTGGTCGACCGTGAACCCGATCTCCCGTGCACGGCGAACAAAGCTCAGGCGTGCTACATCCTCGCTCCCGTACAGCCGGTAGTTGCTGCCAGAGCGGGATGGAGAGTCGAGCAACCCGATTTTCTCGTAATAGCGAATTGTCGCTGGGGGCATCTGCGCCGCAGCGGACAGCTGTCCTATCGTAAATGTGCGTGACATCTTCTCGACATTAAAGTGGCTTTAAGGTTTATAAATCTCATTTATTAATTCGTCAAGCGAATCCAATCAGGCGCATTGAGATCAACGCTTCCGTCGCCATGGCCCTAGTGGCCATGTGTATGGCCGCAGGCTCTGCCATTGCTGAGAGCACCCCATTGACACTTGCCGAAGCCGTCGCCCGAGCCGGTAGCCAGGCACCGCAGTTGAAGGGCGCCGAAGCGGCCTTGCACGTGGCCGATGCCATTGTGCGCCAGTCTGGACTTCGATCGAACCCGACCCTTTCCCTTGAGGCCGAAAATGTCATGGGATCGCGACGTTACTCCGGTTTCGGTGGAGGAGAAAAGGCGGTCCGGCTATCGATGCCTCTAGAGCTCGGAGGTAAGCGGAGCGCCAGGATGCGCGTGGCACAGTCGCAGCGGGCCGCTGCCGGCATTGGGGCGCGCTCTGCTGAAGCGGAGCTGACAGTTCGGATTACCGAAGCGTTCGTTACCCTTGCTGCCAGCGAGCGCTATGTTGCAATCGCTAATGCTGGTCATGAGCTGGCAGCGCGTGCTCACCATGCAGCACGTGAAAGGGTACCGGACATCACCAATACGCAGGTGCAGATCAACGTCGTCGCACCAGCGCTCGCGCCGGCCGACGTCGAACGGCAGGTCACCTATCCGATCGAAACGGCGTTTGCCGGCATTCCCGGACTGGAATCCACGCGCTCGCTGAAGCGCGTGAATGCATCAATGCCGACGCGCGGCCGCCGGCCGGTGCATGGATTACCTGGGGCGGACAGGTTGAAAACCTCGAGCGTGCGCGGATGCGCCTGGCGGTCGTAGTACCGGCCTGCTTCGCACTCATCTTGGTGCTGTTTTATTCTGCCGTCGGTTCCTAGCGCGCTGCCGCGGTCGTGTTCACGGGCGTGCCTCTCGCCGGGATCAGGCGTATCGCCGCACTCTGATCGCGTGGCCTGCCATTTTCGATTTCGGCGGCCGTCGGATTCATCGCATTGTCCGGTGTTGCCGTCCTCAATGGGCTGGTGATGGCGGGTTTGATCGACGACCTGGCGAAACAGCTTCCGTGGGCCGAAGCGGTGCCCGAAGGTGCGCTGCGACGCCTGCGCCCCGTCTCAATGACGGCATTGGTCGCGTCGCTGGGCTTCGTGCCGATGGCATTGGCAACCGGCGCCGGCGCCGAGGTGCATCGGCCGTTGGCCACCGTCGTGATCAGTGGCTTGATCTCCGCCATGATCCTGACGCCGTTCGTGCTGCCAACGCTTTACCAGCGCTTCGCCCGTCCGCCCGAGAACGTGGCGGAGGGAATTTAATCAATCCGGCAGAGTGAACGCAACGACTCGGGCATTGGGAGGAATCACGTGAAAGCGTAGTACGACCTGTTCATCGTCGGCGCGGGTTCAGGCGATTACATCGCCGCAATCCGCGCCGGACAGCTCGGCTTGTCCGTGGCCTGCATCGAATCGAATCCTTACGCCGCACCCGACGGCCAGGCGCCCCGGCGGAACCTGCCTAAACGTGGGAAGCATCCCGAGGATCCCCCAAGCACGGCCAAGGCGGCGCTTACAAAATAGATTGGAATCTGATTCGGTCCAAGCTTTCGCGGTTCAAGCTGTTTAGCTCCCGGCGAAAACGTCATGGTTGCATGCGTCGAGCCAGGTGAGGCTCAAGCTGAAGATTGCTCCGGCTAGCATCGGTCGCGATGCCAGCTGCGAGCGTCCGCTTACTATTTGCGGACCTTCATCAGATTGAAGCCGAAGCCAAGACCAGCCGCCAGGAGCAGGGCCAGTTGCGCCGCATAAGTCTCTATCGTCGGGTAGAGGCCGAGAACTGGCATCCGCGGTCCCGTGACCGGTGTGGCCGTCAGCCATCCGGCTTCCTGCAGCCCTGCGATTCCTTTTCCGACCAGGACAACTGCCAGGGCGGCCACCAGCACGGAGCTGAACGAGAAGAATTTACCGATCGGCATGCGTGCACTGGTACGCAGGAAAATTACGGCGATCACCGACAGCAGGACCAGGCCTGTAACGAATCCTGCCAGCAGGGCGGTGCCGTTGCCGTCAGCGGCGAGCGCCGAGTAGAACAGGACCGTTTCGAAGACTTCACGGTACACCGCGATGAACGCCAGGGCAAACAAGGCCCATGCGGAGCGTTTTTCCATCGCTGCCGTCAAATGCTGCTTGAGGTAGGCTTGCCACTGTCCGGCCTGGCCTTTCTGGTGCATCCATAGTCCGACCGACAGCAGCACCGCGGCAGCGAATAGCGACGAGAGGCCCTCGGTCACTTCACGGCTTGCGCCACTGATGCTGACCACATAGGTGGCCACCACCCATGTCAAGGCGCCTGCCGCCAGCGCCGAGATCCAGCCTGCGTGCACGTAGTGCAAGGCTTGTGGACGCTCCGCTTTGCGCAGGAACGCGACCATCGCGATCACAATCAACAAGGCTTCGACACCTTCGCGCAGGAGAATGGTCAACGCGCCCACGAACACCGTCGTCGCATCGGTCTTGTTCGCGCCGGTAAGCTCCTCGACACGCACGAAATACGCGTCGAGTTGCGCGGCGTATTCGGTCGCACGCAACACGTTGCCTTGTGCAACCGCGCCCCGGTACAGCTGCATGGTTCGCTCAACGTCGACCAGCAACTGGCGGTCAGTCGCATCGAGCCTCGCCTCGAGCGGCTCGAAACCGTCCAGGTAGGCCGATAAAGCAAGCTCGGTAGCCTTCGACCGCTGGTTATTTTTCAAGGTATCCAGACTGTCTTGCAGCAGCTTGCGCGCAAGAACGATGCCCTTGCGTTCTTGCTGCTCCAGTACCACCCCGGGGTGGGTACGTGCATAGGCCAGAACCGACCGCGCGGTCGACGATGAGCTTGCCTTCGCCAGTTCTTCTTCGGTTGCCGTCACGAGCGTGTTCATGTCGGGAATCGTGGCAGACGCGGAGCTGCTCTGGGCGAATGCAGACTCTCCGGCTGCGATGTCCGTGTCCTTGAACGCCAGGCGGCCGACATAGAACGCCAGAGACCAGCGGTCATGCTCGGACAAGCCTGCAAAGGCCGGCATCGATGTGCCCTCGACACCCTGGCTGATGACCTGATACAGGGCCATGAGAGAGCGCGAGCGGGCTCTTTCCTCATCGGTAAATGCGATCGGTTTGGGTTCGAGCTTGGCCGCGAGTGCCCCATCGCCGGCGCCGGCCGCTCCATGGCATGAAGCGCATTGCGCCTGGTACAGCGCCGCACCGCGGGCCAGATCGGGCAGGGCGCGCGGCGCAACAGGGAAGGGGTAGGCCTGCAGCAGCAAACGGTTTGCCTCGCGCGCAAGCTGGGCAACCTGTTGCGGCGATTCCTTGCGCTCGACCGCCTGCTTTAGTTTTATGGTGGCAGCTGCCAGTTCTGCATGCAGGGGATGCGGAGGCAATGCCTTCACCTGGTTCTGCGCGCGCGTCGAGAACTCCTGCATTTCGCCGTATTCGAGTTCGCTGACAATCGCTCCGTTCTGGACCGCGCCTGCGTAATCGACGGCGACATAATCGAGCAACTGCCAGAGCTGTCGGACTTCCGCTTCCGATGATGTGGGATTAGCGTGTGTCGTACCGATCACGCAGCAGCAGAACATTACGAAGGCGATTAGCCGACGCCAAACGGGGTACGTCATATCGGGATACTTGTCTTCAGGTTCGAGAACCTGATATTAAACACCTTCTAGCTACTTGAAGGTCAAGCGCATTGTTGCGGCTGTTCGCTGATTCGGCAATGCAGTGATGGCGCGGAAAGTCCAGGGCTGGTCAATGGCGCCCAAGCCTTGCTGGCTCGTCGCAAGCGTCGGCAGTGCCGAGCGCCTGCAGGATTTCACATGGGTTTGTGCTGTCGGTGGCGACGCAACGGCTCCTGAGGTCTCTGAGCTGCGCTTCCAGTACTGACAGGTTTGCTATACGGTCGACGATGTGCCCGATGTGCTTGTCGAGTAGCGCGTTGACGCTCTCGCAATTTTTTCCGGGCGCCTCGCGAAAATCGAGCAGCGTCCGGATCTCATCGAGTGTCATGTCCAAGGCGCGGCAATGGCGAATGAACAGCAAGCGCTCAGCGTGAAGCTCGTTATAGGCTCGATAATTGTTTGCCGACCTCTCAGGCGGAGCGAGCAATCCGATGCGCTCATAGTAGCGGATGGTTTCAACCAAGCAGCCTGACCGGTCTGCCAATTCGCCAATTTTCAAGAAAAATCCCGCTACTTTAACTTAGTGCTTGACCCCGTACCCGCTACAGGGTGTTCAATGTGAACTATACACAGTTCTCGAGGAGTCGTCATGTCGGAATGCCAGACCAAATCATGTTGCGAAAAATCTGCATCGATCGAGACCGCGGGTGCCTCGTCTTCAACCCTGGACCGTTCCCTTCTCATTCGCATCGACCAAATGGACTGCCCGACTGAAGAGGGGCTGCTGCGGCAGGCGCTTGGGCGCGTCGCAGGCGTCGGAAAGCTCGAGTTCAATCTTGTCCAGCGCCGCTTGCGGGTGGAGCACAGCCTCGGCGATCCACAGGCGATCCTTGCAGCAGTACGGGCGGTCGGCATGGACCCGGTGATTGAACAGACCGAGGAGCAAAGCGGGTCAGCAGCCGGCACTGTTTTCCGCATCGAGAACATGGATTGCCCAACCGAGGAGACGCTCATCCGTAACAAGCTGTCCGGCATGCCGCAGGTCCAACAGCTCGACTTCAATCTCGTCCAGCGTCGCTTGGTCGTCAGGCATAGTGGGCCGGCAATGGCGATCCTGGATGCACTGACGTCCATCGGTATGCAGGCGGTGCTCGTTGCAGCTGGGCAAGGACGAGCCGAGGCGGTCCCACCCGTCTCCCGAAAGCGGCAGTATGCAGTCCTTGCCCTGGGCTTGGCCGCAGCAGTCGGTGCCGAGGTGGTCGCATGGACGACGGGCGATGAAAACTGGTGGCCAGTCATCCTGCTATCGCTGCTTGCGATCGCGACGACGGGCTTGGGGGTGTACAAGAAAGGCTGGATCGCGCTCAAGAACCGCAACCTGAATATCAATGCCCTGATGTCAATCGCCGTGACCGGGGCGGTACTGATCGGGCAGTGGCCCGAAGCGGCGATGGTCATGGTCCTTTTCGCGCTTGCCGAGATAATCGAGGCCCGATCGCTTGACCGTGCGAGAAACGCCATCCAGGGCCTGATGGCACTGACACCCGAGCGGGTAAGCGTGCGCCTTGACGACGGCAGCTGGAGTGAACAGGACGCCACCACGGTCGCGATCGGCGCCCTGGCCCGTGTCGCACCCGGCGAGCGGATCGCTTTGGATGGGGAAGTGACCACCGGCCAGTCGTCCGTCAACCAGGCGCCGATCACGGGCGAGAGCATGCCGGTACCAAAGACGGTCGGCGACAAGGTGTTTGCCGGCACGATCAATGAAACGGGCTCTTTCGAATACCGTGTCACCGCCGGCCACAGCAACTCGACCCTGTCGCGCATCATCCGCGCGGTCGAGGACGCGCAGGGCAGCCGCGCGCCCACGCAGCGTTTCGTCGACCGCTTCTCCAGCATCTACACGCCCATCGTGTTCGCCATTGCGCTCGCCGTCGCTCTGGTGCCGCCGCTCATGCTGGGCGCCGAATGGATGCCATGGATCTACAAGTCACTCGTTCTGCTGGTGATCGCGTGCCCCTGCGCCCTGGTGATCTCGACCCCGGTCACCGTCGTCAGCGGCCTGGCTGCGGCGGCGAGAGCCGGTATCCTCATCAAAGGCGGCGTCTACCTGGAGCAGGGCGGCAAGCTGCGCTCGCTCGCACTGGACAAGACCGGCACGATCACCCAAGGTAAACCCGAAGTGACGGACGTGTTGCCCCTGCAAGGCGATGCACAGACTCATCTGCAGCTCGCGGCCGCGCTCGCGGACCGTTCCGACCATCCGGTATCGACCGCGGTGAGCCGCCACTGGCAAAACTTGGGCCTGGACCTGCTCCTCGCATCCGTGACCGAGTTCGAGGCCTTGACCGGCCGTGGCACGAAAGGGCGGATCGACGGGAAGTGGTACTACCTCGGCAATCACCGCCTGGTCGAGGAGCTCGGCATCTGCAATACCGCGACGGAAAGCGTCCTGTCGACACTGGAGGGTGAAGGAAAGACCGCGGTTGTCCTCTGCGATGAGACGTCGCCACTGCTGGTGATCGGCGTGGCCGATACCATTCGTGAAACCAGTCGCGAAGCGGTGGCCCAGCTTCATAGGTTGGGGATCCGGACGGTCATGCTCACCGGCGACAACGCGGTGACGGCCAAAGCGATCGCACGGCAGGTTGGCATCGATGACGCCCGCGGGAACATGCTGCCCGAGGATAAGCTCTCTGCCATCAATGACGAGGTGGCGCAATTCGGTACCGTCGGCATGGTAGGGGATGGCATCAACGATGCCCCGGCGCTGGCCAAGGCCGATATCGGGTTTGCGATGGGCGCAGCGGGCACCGACACGGCCATTGAAACAGCCGACGTCGCGCTGATGGATGATGATTTGCGCAAGATCCCGCAGTTCATTCGCCTGAGCAGGCAGGCAGCCGCCATCCTCAAGCAGAACATCGTTGCAGCCTTGCTGATCAAGGCCGTGTTCCTGGTGCTCGCTATCGCAGGATCGGCCACCTTGTGGATGGCCGTGTTCGCGGACATGGGCGCCAGCCTGCTGGTTATCTTTAATGGTATGCGTCTGCTTCGCGTGCGTCTGCATGGCAGCAACGATTAACCGCACCGATGCTATACTCGCGACCATGATGCGCCGTTTTCTCACTTGCATGCTGATGATGCTCGCGTTCCAGTTCACCTGGAGTGCGATCAGCGCCTATTGCATGCATGAGACTGGACGAGCCGCACAGCACCTTGGACATCATCAGCATAAGACCGACGCTCACGATCAGGTGGCGGCGGCCGATGACGGTAAGCCTGCGTCGACGAAGAAGATCGCGCAGCACTCGCATTGTTCTTCGTGCGCGCACGCAGTGCTCGCTCCCGCAGCCGTTCAAACCGCCCCCTACCTGACGATGGCGCACTCCGCGCCGGTTGGTCCAAACGTCAGTTACGCGTCAGTCACTCAAGTCCCACCCGAGCGCCCCCAGTGGCCCGCCGCCGTGTAATTCCGGCGGCTATACCTTCTTTTACCAGGTAATTCCCGAGCTTCCGACCGTGTGCCCGCGCACTCGGCCGGTGTGCTCGCTGTCGCCGGATAGCTTTCGATCCATTCATTTCGGAGTTATCTATGCAATCCAGATCTATGATCATGGGGGCGCTAATACTGCTCGCGCAGTCGGCTCACCTCTACGCGCAGCCAAAATTCGTGCGCGATTCCACCAGCACCTCGCTCGCTGGCAATGCGTCGCTACTGCCCCTAACCCTGCAGCAGGCGTTGCAGGCTGCGTACGCAGGCAACCCAGGCTTGCGAGCCGCATCACAGGCGATCGGCATCGCCGAGGGTGGGAGGCTTCAGGCAGGCGTCATACCCAATCCTGAGCTGGCTCTATCCACCGAAGGAACCGACCGTCGGTCCAGGGTCGAGACCGCCCAGATTACCCAGCTCATCGAGCTCGGCGGCAAACGAAGCGCCCGCATCGCGTTCGCCGAACAAGAGCGTCTACTCGCCGTCCAAGCAGTGAACGTGCGACGAGCGATGTTGCGTGCCGACGTTATGGCCGCCTATCTGGAGGCCTTGACAGCGCAAGAGCGGGTCGGTTTGGCCGAGGCGGCCATTGAGGTCGCAAGCCGTGCGACGAATGCCGCGAGTCGGCGCGTCGCTGCCGGCAAGATATCGCCAGTCGAACAAACCCGTGCGAGTGTTGCAGAGTCGGCCGTGCGTCTTGACCTCACCCAAGCAACAGCCGACCTGAAGTCAGCCAAACGCAAGTTGGCGGTACTGATGGGCAGCTCGCGAGCGATTGCCCAGCCACTCCAGATGCCAGCCGTCGAGTTCGCTGCCGTACCAACGATGAACGAGCTCGAGCAGCGGCTAACCATGTCGCCGCAACTTCGGCAGGCCGAAGCGCAGGTCAAACGGCAGGATGCTCTGGTTGGCATGGAACGTTCGGCGCGGGCGCCAGACGTGACGGTGACCGTGGGTAGCCAGCGGGATCGTGAACGCAGCGGGAGCGAAGCCATATTTGGTATCTCCGTACCCCTGCCACTTTTCAATCGCAACCAGGGGAACATGCTCTCAGCACTAAGACGAGCCGACCAGGCTCGCGACGAATTAGGCGTCGAGCAGCTTCGGGTGTATGAGGAAATCGCGGACGCTCACCAGCGTGCAGAGGTCGCTCAGCTCCAGATCGACAGCCTCAAGTCCGAGATGCTGCCAGCGGCGCAGCAAGCCTATGACGCTGCCGTTACCGGTTTTGAACTCGGCAAATTCGGGTTTCTCGACGTTCTTGACACCCAGCGCGCATTAATTCAGGCACGCAGCTTGTATCTGCGCGCTCTGTCCGATCGGTATCGTGCAGCAACTGATATCGAACGAATCGCACCGGCTACTAGCGCCGAGAGCACCACCATCTTCAAGGAACACCTGCAATGACACCCCTACAAAATCATCGTAAGAAAAATCTGCCAATCATTGCCGCAATCGTGGCCGTCGGTGTCGTGCTGGCCCTGGCCATCCTGTTCTGGAACAAGGGAAGCGCTGAAGGTAGCGCCGGCGACGATGCCCATGGTCATGCCGAGAGCGGTCAGAAGGAGGGCGCAAAAGAAGCCGGTGGAGCAGGCGAGGAAAGCTCCGAGGATGAGCACCAGGACGAAGGAGTGGTCAAGCTGCCGGTCATGCAGGCGGAAAAGGCCGGGATCACGACCGCCGTTGCCGGTGCGGCCACGATCGAGAACATTGTCAAACTGCCTGGCGAAGTCCGTGTCAACGACGATCTGACCGCTCACGTAGTGCCGCGCCTGGGCGGCGTTGCCGAATCAGTGCCGGCGCAGCTGGGGCAAACGGTCAAGAAGGGGCAGGTGCTAGCCATCATTTCAAGCCCGGAGCTGGCTGACCTGCGTAGCGCCGCGAGCGCGGCACAGGTAAGGCTCGGCCTGGCCAAAACCATCTATGAGCGGGAAAAGAAGCTGTGGGAGGACCGTATCTCTGCCCAGCAGGACTTTCAGCAGGCCGAACAGGCACTGCGCGAGGCCGAGCTTACTTTGCAGGCAGCGCGCTCGAAATTGGCAGCTCTTGAAGTAGGTGCCGGAGGCGGCGCGTTGAACCGGTACGCGTTGCGCGCGCCGTTCGACGCTGTCGTCGTTGAAAAGCACATCACGCGGGGCGAAGCTGTGCAGGAAAACACCAATGTGTTCGTACTGACCGACCTGTCGCGCGTCTGGGTCGATGTCGCAGTCACGCCGAAAGACCTGGCAAGCGTGCGCAGCGGCGCAACGGCGGTTGTCAGTGCCACCGGCTCTGATATGAAAGCCGTCGGGAAAGTAAGTTATGTCGGCGCACTAGTCGGGGCGCAGTCCCGCGCCGCCACAGCGCGCGTCGTGATCGACAACCCAGGCGGCGCGTGGCGCCCTGGCCTGTTCGTGGACGTCGCGCTGGTGCAAGGGACTAAACAGGCTGCTGTAGCGATTCCGGCCGATGCTATCCAGACGGTGGAAGACAAGCCAGTAGTGTTTGTAGTGACGGAAGGGGGCTTTCGCACGCAGCCGATCGTGGCCGGCATTAATGACGGCAAAGGGGTGGAAATCCTGGAGGGCCTGGCAGCAGGAACGCGCTACGTTAATCGCGGCAGCTTTGTGCTCAAGGCCGAACTCGGCAAGGGCAGCGCCGAGCACGGCCATTAATAGGGGATTTCCATGTTTGAACGCATCATACGTTTCGCCATCGACAGCCGATGGCTGATCATGGGTCTGGTCCTGGCCATGGCGGCAATTGGCGTCTACAACTATCAGCGTCTGCCGATCGACGCTGTGCCAGATATTACCAACGTGCAGGTTCAGATCAACACCTCGGCACCAGGCTATTCGCCGCTCGAGGTCGAGCAGCGCATAACCTATCCGGTCGAGACCGTGATGGCGGGCCTGCCTGGACTGCAGCAGACTCGCTCATTATCGCGTTACGGGCTGTCGCAGGTCACAGTCGTTTTCCAGGATGGTACTGACATCTACTTCGCGCGCCAGCTGGTCAACCAGCGACTGCAGGAGGCCCGTGAAGGGCTGCCGGAGGGCGCAACGCCCATGATGGGGCCAATTTCCACTGGCTTGGGCGAGATCTACCTCTGGACGGTCGAAACAGAAGCAGGCGCGAAGAAGCCTGATGGGACAGCCTATACGCCAACTGACTTGCGCGAAGTGCAGGACTGGATCATCAAGCCGCAGTTGCGTCAGGTCCCGGGCGTGACCGAAATCAATTCAATCGGTGGCTTCGCTAAGGAATACCACATCACGCCGGATCCGAACCGGCTCAGTTCCTATGGTCTGACCCTGGCCGACGTCGTCACCGCGGTCGAGCGCAATAACGATAACACCGGGGCAGGCTACATCGAGCGCTCGGGCGAACAGCTTCTCATCCGCGCGCCGGGGCAGGTGCGAACCATCGAAGACATCCAAAATACCGTCCTGAAAAATACCGATGGCGTCGCGGTTCGGATTCGTGATGTCGCGGACGTCGCCGTCGGCCGCGAACTGCGCACGGGCGCCGCGACAGACAACGGTGCCGAAGTTGTGCTCGGTACCGTATTCATGCTCATCGGCGAAAACAGCCGGCAGGTCTCGCAGCTCGTTGCAGAGAAGATGGTCGAGATCAACAAGACTTTGCCTGCTGGCGTCAAGGCCGTCCCCGTGTATGACCGCACGGTGCTGGTCGACAAGGCGATTTCCACGGTACGCAAGAACTTGCTCGAAGGAGCGATCCTGGTGATCGTGATCTTGTTCCTATTCCTGGGCAATATCCGCGCAGCGATTATCACCGCGATGGTCATTCCACTGTCGATGTTATTCACCTTCACTGGCATGGTGACCTACAAGGTGAGTGCCAACTTGATGAGCTTGGGTGCTCTCGACTTCGGCATCATCATCGATGGCGCGGTCGTGATCGTGGAGAACTGCGTACGGCGCCTGGCGCACGCGCAAGAGCAGACCAAACGTGACCTGACCTTGGAAGAGCGCTTCCGTGAAGTGTTTGCGGCCGCAAAGGAAGCGCGCCGGCCACTGCTGTTCGGGCAGTTGATCATTATGGTGGTGTACCTGCCCATTTTCGCTTTGAGCGGGGTCGAAGGCAAAATGTTCCACCCGATGGCGTTCGCTGTCGTCATAGCTTTGCTTGGCGCGATGATTCTGTCGATGACGTTCGTGCCCGCGGCCGTTGCCCTGTTCATCGGCAAGCGCGTGGCCGAAAAGGAGAACCGCTTGATGACAATGGCGCGTAATGCCTATGCTCCTGCATTGCGCGCTGTCCTGCGTAACGGACCGATCGTGCTGACGGCATCAATAGTCACCGTGGTCCTGTCCGGACTGCTGGCGACACGACTCGGGAGCGAATTCATTCCCAATTTAAATGAAGGCGACATTGCGATCCAGGCGCTACGCATTCCGGCGACCAGCCTCACCCAATCAGTCGATATGCAGAAGAAGCTGGAGATCGGCCTCAAAGCAAAGTTCCCCGAGATCGAACGGATATTTGCCCGCACCGGCACTGCCGAGATTGCATCCGACCCGATGCCGCAAAACATCTCGGACGGCTACATCATGCTCAAGCCGGAGGCAGACTGGCCGAAACCGAAACGCAGCCACGCCGAACTTGTGGAAGCTATCCAAGAGGAGGCGGAAAAATACACCGGCAATGCCTATGAGTTCTCGCAGCCTATTCAACTGCGTTTCAACGAGCTAATCTCCGGTGTGCGCAGCGATGTCGCAGTCAAGCTGTATGGCGACGACATGGAAGTGCTGGCATCGACCGGGGCTCAGATCGCCGCTGTGCTACAACGCGTGCCGGGCGCAGCTGAAGTTAAGGTAGAGCAGACTACTGGTTTGCCGATGCTGACAGTCAATATTGACCGGGACAAGGCAGCGCGCTACGGGCTGAACATCACTGATGTGCAGGCCACGATCTCTGCGGCCACAGGTGGGCGCGAGGCCGGCACCATGTTCGAAGGCGATCGCCGCTTCGCCATCGTGGTACGGCTGCCAGAGGTTCAACGCGCAGACCTGGATGCACTTCGTCGCCTGCCGATTGCAGTGCCACCACGCTCAGGCACCAGCGCTGGAGACAATGAGGGCAGTCCGGCCTTCATCCCCTTAGGCGAACTGGCCACGCTCGATCTGGCACCGGGTCCGAACCAGATCAGCCGCGAAGACGGCAAGCGCCGTATCGTGGTCAGTGCCAACGTGCGCGGCCGCGATATCGGCAGCTTCGTGCCGGAAGCGGAGGAGGCTCTGGCCAAGAGCGTGAAGATCCCTGCAGGCTATTGGACCACTTGGGGCGGGACATTCGAACAGCTTCAGTCGGCTACCCAGCGCTTGCAGATCGTTGTGCCGCTGGCGTTGTTCCTGGTGTTCATGTTGCTATTCATGATGTTCCGAAACGTCAAAGACGGACTGTTGGTGTTCACCGGCATCCCGTTTGCCTTGACCGGCGGGATTGCGGCCTTGGCTTTACGAGGCATTCCGCTGTCGATCACCGCTGCGGTCGGCTTTATCGCCTTGTCGGGGGTGGCCGTGCTGAACGGGCTGGTAATGATTTCGTTCATCCGGTCACTGCGAGAAGACGGCATGTCGCTCGACGAAGCGATCACCCATGGAGCGCTAACGCGTCTGCGGCCGGTCCTTATGACGGCACTGGTCGCGTCCTTGGGATTTGTGCCAATGGCGATTGCCACCGGCACCGGCGCCGAGGTACAGCGCCCGCTGGCGACGGTGGTGATCGGCGGCATCCTGTCGTCTACGGCGCTAACGTTGCTGGTACTGCCTCTTCTATATCGACTGGCTCATCGTAAGGATCCAGATGGCCCCCTGCGTGAGACACGCGTGGTTACCCCCGTCTAAAACCCGCGTAAAGCTGTGTACCCGGCGGTGTGAACAGCACACCGCCTTTCGAGGGGCGAGTCAGCGGTATGTGCCGGCCTCTACAGATGCACTCATGTTTGGCTCGCCCATGCACTCCGCTCGGCCCATCAGGGAGAGGTCGATTATGCGTTTGACACCAAGTGGGATCGAGGTGGTTTTGCCGCATCTTGTGCGGGGAACGAGTGTCCTGTCACTGGCGTGGACCGCTTACGGCGCCATATTTTGGGAGAGCTTTGCGCTCGCTGCGAGTGCCCTGTATCAAATTGCCGTCATCATGCTTTGCGACAATAAATGCCGGTGCGCAGTTGGCAAAGAAGAGGAGGCAGGTCGGGACGGAAACATACGACTTGTCGTTGTCGTCGTTTTGCTAATTCCAAGTCCGTTTCTTGCAGGAGGGGCCATACATGCTTTTAATCATGTCTCGAACCTCCTGCCAAGCGATTTGATGCCACTCGCAATATGCGCGTTCACGGCCGGCGCATTGCGCGCGCTGTACGGTTGTTTATTGTGCGAACAGCGCGGTGCGATGTTCGTGGTCAAGGCGGCGGTCGCTTTATTACCCTTTGTCGCCCCACTGGTGGTGGTAGGTTTGATTACGGCAGGGTTCGACAATGTAGATGCGGTAACTGGCATTGCTCTGTTGCTGATCCTGCTCCTGGGCGTGCTTGCGCCGCAAGTAGTTCACATCAGCCGGCTTTTCAACTGAGGTAAGGATCGGCCTGTACGCAAATAATTGCGCGCCGCTGCGCGATGCGATGCAAAGACCGGCGGTCGGTCCAGTGTCAACTTAAAAATGTAAGATATTGAGGAGATATCATGGGTTCAGGGCATTCACATTCGCACGCCATTTCACCTACACAGAACGCTCGTCCTCTGTGGATAGCACTAGGGCTGACATCGTCGTTTCTGGTCGCTGAGCTCATTGCCGGGATCATGACGAATAGCCTCGCCTTGATTTCCGATGCTGCGCATATGTTCACAGATGCCGCCGCACTGGCGATATCGCTGGCCGCAATTCACATCGGGCGACGTCAGGCCGACGCAAAGCGTAGCTTTGGGTACTATCGTTTCGAGATCCTGGCCGCAGCCCTCAACGCGATTCTGTTGTTCATGGTGGCCATTTACATCCTTGTTGAAGCCTGGAAGCGGCTGCAGGATCCGCCCGAGATAGCCTCTGGCGCCATGCTAATCGTGGCGGTGCTCGGCCTGGTGATCAACTTGATCAGTATGCGGCTCCTTTCTGCCGGTAAGGATGCTAGCCTGAACGTGAAAGGCGCTTATCTGGAAGTATGGAGCGACATGCTCGGATCGATTGGCGTGATCGTCGGTGCGCTTGTGATTCGCTGGACCGGCGCCACCTGGGTCGATTCGCTGATCGCTGTGGCCATTGGACTGTGGGTGTTGCCGCGCACTTGGATTCTGCTCAAAGCAAGTTTGAACGTCTTGCTCGAAGGTGTACCTGAAGGCATCGATTTAGCTGATGTGAAAACCAAGATTCTCGCAGTGCCAGGCGTTGCAAGCGTCCATGACCTGCACGTGTGGGCCATCACAAGCGGCAAAGTGAGCTTGAGCGTGCACATCGTTTGCGATCCGGGGCATGTGGATCTTGAAGCGTTACTGATCTCGGTCCGTCATGAAATCGCAGACGAATTTCACATCCACCATTCGACAGTGCAAGTCGAGCGCACGCCCTGCGAGCAGGCCACCGAGGTCCATGGCTTCGAGCCATCGCCAAGTCACTGATTTTATAAAGAAGAGCATATGATTGAACATATCAAGAATGGACTGACCGAAGCGCGGCACGCCCTGGACTTGTTCGTGAACGACGCAACCAAGCTGCAAACCGTGGCTGACGCCGCACAGGTGCTGGTGACATCGTTCGGCAAGGGAGGAAGGGCATTTTCTTGCGGGAATGGCGGTTCAATGTGCGACGCCATGCATTTCGCGGAAGAACTGACAGGACGCTTCCGTCGTGATCGGCCCGGGATCGCCGCAACCGCAATTAGCGACCCAACTCATATCACCTGCGTTGCAAACGACTATGGATACGATCAGGTGTTCGCCCGTTACATCGAGTCCCATGGTCGTCCGGGCGATGTACTGCTCGCGATCAGTACGAGCGGGAAAAGCCCTTCCATCCTGGTCGCGGCCCAGATAGCGCAAAAGCTTGGTATGCTCGTGATTGCTTTGACAGGGACTGCTGGCTCGCCATTAGAGGACTTCTCAGACGTCTGCATCAGCTGCCCGGGCGGCAATTTTGCTGACCGTACTCAAGAGCTACACATCAAGATCATCCATATAATGATCGAGTTGGTCGAGCGCGAACTGTACCCCGCAAATTATTAGCCCCGTATCGGACGAGTACGAAGGCCAAGTCGACATTGCGCTTGCATTGGCCAGATACAAGGGATTAGCATCGTCGATGCCAGAAACGACATAGGCTGTTGCCCTAACGCGAATCTTGAGCTGCCAGTGCTCAGAGCCCTAGATTCGCTCGATCTGACGATCGATAGCCTTCATCGCTCGCTCGTTCCGTTCACTGTACCGGTTCGTCAGATAATCTGTATGTCCACGCATCAAAATTGTGATCTTGAACAATTCTTCCATGACGTCGACGACGCGATCATAGTATGCCGACGGGCGCATACGACCGCCTTCATCGAATTCTTTGTACGCCATTGGCACAGAGGATTGATTCGGTATAGTGAACATTCGCATCCAACGGCCGAGAAGTCGTAGGGTGTTCACAACGTTGAACGACTGCGATCCGCCGCACACTTGCATGACGGCCAAAGTTCGGCCTTGGCTAGGGCGGACGCCCCCTTGTTCCAATGGAATCCAGTCAATTTGGTTCTTCAACACCGCCGATACTGTCCCGTGCCGCTCAGGGCTGCACCAAACATGTGCCTCCGACCAAAGGCAGAGCTCGCGCAGTTCGACTACCTTCGGATGATCTTCCGTAACGCTGCCGACCATTGGAAGTTCTCTAGGGTCAAAAATCCTGACATCTCCGCCGAAGTGCCGCAGAATCCGAGCTGCTTCTTCGGTCAAGAAACGGCTAAATGAGTGTTCGCGCAGTGAGCCATATAGCAAAAGGAACCGTGGCGGGTGGTCCATGTCAGGAGCTGATGCGAGCTTTTGCAGGGTTGGGACCTCGAGATGGTCGCCTTGAATATTGGGAAGGGTTGCGATTTTACTCATGATGAATTTGTCCATTGACGTCTATTACGTGCTGACCGTCCTCTTTCGTAAACGCTCCTTGCTGTGGTTCGCCAAGAATGTCGAGCACCAGTTCAGACGGCCGGCACAGCTTAACGCCCGCAGCGGCAACTACGAAAGGACGGTTGATCAAGATGGGATGGGCCAGCATGGCTTCCAACAACTGGTGGTCGCTTAATTGCGGATTGTCCAGTTCGAGCTCGAGATATGGAGTTCCTTTCTGGCGGATGGCTTCGCGTACGGTTAGACCAGCATTGGAAATCAATCTTCCAAGAGTGGCGCGGTCAGGAGGGTCCCTCAAATAATCGACCAACGTCGGCTCAATGCCGGCGTTGCGGATCAGGCCAAGGGTGTTGCGCGACGTTTCGCAAGCAGGATTATGGTAAATAATGACACTCATGATCGATCCTTATGCTAGGCGTATCGCTAAAGCGGCTAACGTGAGCAGCAACACGGGTAGCGTAAGAACGATGCCAACACGGAAGTAGTAGCCCCAGGAGATGTGAATGTTTTTACTGTCGAGCACGTGTAGCCATAGCAGAGTCGCTAGGCTTCCGATCGGCGTGATCTTGGGGCCAAGGTCGCTACCGATGACGTTGGCATAGATCATTGCCTCTCGCACGACTCCTTCAGTGGCCGTAGCATCGATCGACAGTGCACCGATCAGCACGGTAGGCATATTGTTCATGATGGAGGAGAGGCCTGCTGTAATGAAGCCCGTACCCAGGGCTGCGCCCCACACGCCGTAACTCGCGCAACGCTCGAGCAACGCCGTGAGATAGTCGGTGAGACCCGCGTTACGCAACCCATAGACGACCAAGTACATACCGAGCGAAAACACCACGACCTGCCACGGCGCGTCGCGCAGCACTTCGCGCGTGGAGATGCGATGACCGCGCGCTGCAACTGCCAACAGCATCACTGCGCCTACTGCAGCTACTGCACTGATCGGCACGCCGATCGATTCAAGCCAGAAGAAACCGATCAATAGCAGTGCGAGGACCCACCAGCCAGTAATAAAAGTTGCCCGGTCATGAATTGCCTCATGTGGGCGTTTCAACTGCGCCAGGTCGTAGTTGGCCGGAATATCTCGTCGGAAGAACAGTAGTAGAGCGGCCAACGTTGCGATGACCGATACCACATTGACTGGCACCATCACGGCCGCATATCGCGCGAAGCTGATGCCGAAATAATCGGCCGAGACGATATTGACCAGGTTAGAAACCACAAGCGGCAAGCTGGCTGTGTCGGCGATGAAGCCCGCGGCCATTACGAACGCAAGCGTCGAGCGTGCATTAAAGCGCAGCGCACGGAGCATGGCGATCACGATTGGCGTGATGATCAGTGCTGCCCCATCATTGGCAAAGAGCGCTGCGACGGCAGCCCCAAGTAGGACCAGCATCACGAACAGTCGCTTGCCGTTCCCGCCACCCCACCGCGCGACATGTAAGGCCGCCCATTCGAAGAACCCGGCCTTGTCGAGCAGCAGGCTGATGATGATGACTGCTACAAAGGTGCCGGTCGCATTCCAAACAATATTCCAGACTACTGGGATGTCGGCGAGGTGAATGACACCCGCCAGAAGCGCAACTAAGGCGCCAATCGATGCGCTCCAGCCGATTCCAAGACCACGAGGCTGCCAGATGACAAAGATGAGAGTAACGAGAAAAATCAGGAATGCGATCAGCACGGGTGATCCCGGAAAAGGTAATGGTCGGGTTGATGGTTGCGCGGCAGGCCAGGGCAAACTGCCACAGCCGGCCTGCGGTTACTAATCGGTCAGGTGCCGATGGTGCCAATGCGGTCCAGTTCTTCTTTGAACCGAACCCGGTCATCTTTCAGCTCTTCCAGCGGAAGCGACAAGAATGCCTTGATGCGTGCATTAATGATGTCGTAGGTGTGCTCGAACGCTGACTCGATCTCTTCCTCTGTTCCGACCACGTGGCCGGGATCGTCCAGTCCCCAGTGCGTTCGGATCACCTGTCCCAAGTAAGCCGGGCAGGTTTCGCCAGCAGCATTGCTGCACACGGTCACGACAACATCAGGAGTGACCGGCAGATCATCCCAAGACTTGCTGTAATAGCCTTCTGTCGAGATGCCCTTGTTATGGAGTAACGCCACTGCGCGCGGATGAAGCTGCCCGGCAGGCTGACTGCCTGCGCTGATGGCCTTTAGGCCAGCCGGTGCGAGATGGTTGAAAACGCCTTCGCTCAAGATCGAGCGGCATGAGTTGCCAGTGCAAAGAAATAGGATGTTCATGTGAGAATGGTCGTTGGGTCAAAAAAAAGGGTCAAACTGGTGTAGAGCCAATGCCGCTGACCTGCGCCTGGATTGCATTTTTCTCGAGCATATTGAGCGGCAGACTCGTGAACAGATTCATCCTGGTCAGGATCTGCCTGTACACCTTGTTAAATGCGGCTCGCTTTTGCTCATCAGTACCTGTGACAGCGGCGGGATCTTCGAAACCCCAATGTGCCGAGATGGGATGACCAGGCCAGATTGGGCAAACTTCTCCTGCCGCGTTGTCGCACACCGTAAAGACAAAATCCATATGCGGCGCGTCGGCCTGGCTGAACTCATCCCAGCTTTTGCTACGCATTTGAGTCACGGCGTAACCGGTACCGCGTATTTGCTCGAGAGCGATTGGGTTGACGGCGCCGGTCGGGTGACTGCCAGCCGAGTACCCGCGAAAACGCCCCTTGCCCATGGTATTGAGCAGTGCCTCTGCCATGATGCTGCGAGATGAATTGCCCGTGCACAGAAACAGCACGTTGTAGATCTTGTCTTCCATGATTTCTCCAGGTCGATTAACTGCTTGCATGAGCGAAGCTGAGGTAGCCGCGCTATTTGTCCAAAGAGCGGCGCCTACTGGTCCGCAGGGAATGCCCTTGCAGCAATCTTCGCTGAGGTACTCAACCAAGCCACCCATCGTGTCCAGGTTTGCCGTGTAGATAATTGAACGACCCGCCTGACGAGGACTGACGAGACAGGCGTGCGTGAGTTCCTTCAAGTGAAACGAGAGCGCCGGAGGCGTAATGCCGAGGTGATCGGCGATCTTGCGTGCGGCAAGACCTTCTGGGCCGACCTGAACCAGCAGGCGAAAGACGTCGAGCCTGCTCTCTTGGGCGAGCGCAGCCAGCGCGCCGAGTGCGGATTTTTTCTGCATGCCTAGGCAACCTTCAAATGTTCAACAACTTTTTAATTATTGCATGTTTTTTGGGGAAGATTCAACGTATATTGAACTATTCTTGTGCAAATCCAGCATGTGCGGCGGAAGGCTGGGAACGGCCTGGCTCTCGGCAGAGCGGAGCACTGGTCGATCACGTGATCATCCTGAAACTGGCGATGTTGTAAGAAAATGGGCACATGAAGCTGGTCGTGACAGACACGCTCTGACACCTGACAGCAGCTTGCGGTGTAGGCAAAGCTATGGAGAAATCGTGACAGCGCAATGGCGTATGATCGGCATCCTTGCATGCACGCAAATTATCTCGTGGGGCTCGATGTTCTACGGATTCAGCGTCATCGCGCCCGAGATCGAGCGAGAGACCGGGTGGAGCAGTGCGCTTGTGTTCGGGGCTTATTCCTGGAGCTTGCTCGCAGCTGGCGTTGCCGCGACACCTGTGGGCATGTTGCTCGACCGATACGGTGGCCGCTCAATCATGAGCATTGGCTCGGTTGTTTCCGCCATCGGTTTGTTCGCACTTGGCATGAGTAAGACGCCTGCCACTTATATCGTTGCATGGACGATCATTGGCTTGGCGATGAGCTTGACGCTGTATGAGGCGGCTTTTGCCACAATTAATCGTCGTTTTGCCCTGCAAGGTCGCAAAGCGATATCGATGCTCACACTGTTTGCTGGCTTCGCGAGCACGGTGTTCTGGCCGCTCACTCAGGTGCTTGATACGTCGCTCGGGTGGCGCGATACCTATCTGCTTTACGGGGCCTTTCACCTGGTGATTTGCCTGCCACTTCACATGCTACTCGGTAAGGAGCAGGTAAGGCAGATTTCGCGCCAGAACGCACACCGTGGACATACGCTTTTTGAAGCAATACGCCATCCGGCGTTCTGGAAGCTCGCGATTGCTTTCGCTGCCAATGTGCTCGTGTTTTCGGCCCTGTCGGTGCATCTGTTGCCCCTGTTGCAGGAGCTCGGGCATAGCGCCGAACTGGCCGTTATGATGGCCATGTTGATTGGGCCCATGCAAGTCGCCGGCCGGGTACTGGAGCGGACGGTCGGGCGTAATTGCATTCCTCAAGCGGTGGGTATCTTTTGCTTTGCGACACTCCCTGCCGCACTAACAGTTATCGTGCTTTTTGGTGAGCAAGCGTGGGCCGTTGCGGCTTTCTGTGTCATTTACGGACTGAGTAATGGGATAATTACGATCGTGCGTGGCACGTTGCCTCAAGCGCTCTTCGGCAGTGAGAATTATGGTTCCATCGCAGGTGCCATGGCGGCGCCGGCGTTGCTGGCCAAAGCGGCCGGCCCCGTCGTAGCAGCTCTGATCATGGGCAGGCAGTCAGACCCTTCGATCATATTGTCGATCCTGCTGGGCGTGGCGGTACTGTCCCTTGTGGTCTATTTACTGGCGATCAGGGAACCGGTCGAACTCAAGCTAGGTATCGCTTCCTTACCGACGCCCGGGGCAACTTCGCCGGTAGCATCGAAAGAACATGAGTCCGGCCTATAAGCTTGTGGGAATCAGAGGCAGCCTGGCTGACTATCCTTGGTCCTTACCAGTTTGCCCGGTGCTTGTCTTGCGTATCGTTGTGTCGGTTGTCATCGGGCGCGTGTAGATACCCACTGGTAGTGCTGATCGAAGCATGACCGAGATTGTCCCTGACGTGCCGCAAGTCTACGGAATTATTGGCCATATGTGAACCCGCCGTATGCCGCAGCCAATGCGCAGATGCCTGGCTGATTCGATGAGCAACATGCGCAAACTCTGGTCCCTTGAGCTTGATGCGCTCGGACGTCATCGCGAAGACTGACTTGACGATGTCGTGGATCCCGCCGCGGCTCATCGCTTTGGGCTTGCCACCGATGGGCAGCAGCAGCGGCGTTGACTCGCCAGATACAGGCAGAGCAGGGTAGTTCAGTTCACGCCGGTATCGCCCGAGCTCAATCATTAACTCATGGGTCGCCGGGACTAATCGTACCTTGCTACCTTTGCCGAGTATTTCAAGCCACCACCGTTCGGCGCCGTCGCGGTCACGCCTGCAGAAGAAGTTGCCCATGTTGTTCTCGGCAATCTCCGAGATACGTAGGCCGCAAACATAGAACAAGGTGAGCAGCCATCTCAACCGAAGATACCGTTCACGCTCCCTTGGCGTCTCACGCGGCATGGCGTCGATCGTGGCTTTGACCTCCAGCCACAATTCATCGTCAAGATAGCGTTCAATGCGCGGCGCCCGCGCACGGCCACGTTGGCGGGAAAGTGAAAGCGGGTTGCCTGCCAGGTACCCCGCACTGACGAGCCAGGAGAACATCGATGCGAGGATGATGCCTGCCTGTCTTTGACTTGACACCGACAGCGGCCCTGCAAACGGGCGCCAGCGCGGATCATTGCGGGAATGTCGCCGATTCTGCGCACTCACCCACATATCCCGTGGGATAGGATTGCCCAGGAATGTCTGGTAGGCCAACCAATCCTCGTGTGCCAGAGAAGACAAGGGCTTACCACGCTCAAGCACACACCAGAACAGTAGCCGCTCAGCCTCCTTTCGGTAGGCATCGAACGTTGTTTGCTTGTGGGTGAAATTCGCGAGCCAGGCCAGCACCGCAGCAACGTCGGTGTTTGCGCCAATTTGCCTCGGCACATTCCACTCGCGGTTGGTGCCAAGTGATCCATCCAGATCGCGTGACACCGACATCACCTCCATGGGAGAAACGGGAAATGCTTCGAGGACGGTGGCGATCTGTTCGGACATCAAAAATTTACTCTGACACAGGAATTAGCTAGATCGAGGTTTGCCGGTGCCGCTCTGAAGACGCACCTCTTGACGAATCTCGACAGGTTGCAGCGTCTGGTAGCGCTGTCGAATATTATTGTAGACGCCAGGCGTGTCTTCAGCGGCGACTGTTACAACCATTGCGTACGGTAGTGGCGGCAGCGAGGCGTTGTCGACGCTTTGTCCGTCCTCCCGAGCGCCGTACGTGATGTCAAAAAGCGGATCGTCTAGCGTGTCGACGTTAAAGCGATGTTCATGCTTGAGCGTCGTCTCCCATTTTTGCTCGTCGGTGCGCGCCTCTAGTTCGGTCGTGTACATCTTCGACGACGAGAAAAACGGCATCGTCTTCTTCGATGTCTTCTTCGGACGCAGCAACACCGTCAGTCCGGCGCGGGTGTAATTCACCGCATGTTCTGGATCGGTGTGACTTGCGAAGCATAGCGTGGCGCGAAGAGTTACCTTCCCATTTAGCGGAAGGGAAGGGAACGGGATGAGCGCCCGCGGGTTTTGACCAGCCTGCAGGGTACCTTGGTAAATAACCCTGACTTCGTTGTCCTCGCACGTCAGGACCTCATCGACACTCTGGGGAAACCGGCCATGCCCGACATGGCTCATCAACATCTGTTTAGGTCGGCTGGCGTGGTGCGACATCAACGCACGAACAGCCAGAACGCTCAGTGGTGAGTTCAGCGACACTTTCACGCCGATCGCCGTTCGCAGGGTCGCTGGAGAACTGAAACTCGTGCCTGTCGTGTGAGCGTATTGCCCGCTGAGAGCATTGTAGACAGTGAAGGGCTCTTCTTCCGAGCCACCAAAGGCGACGCCATCAGGTTTGATCATGCCCGGGCTGCGGCCGGGGCCGTGTGAACTATAGGGCGCACGCGCCCAAGACGACGATGTCACGTCGCTCGCGCCCACGGCCAGCGCGTTGACCATATCGGACGGGGGCTGTACCCGGCACTCGGGCCATTCCTTCTCGCCATCATTACCAACCGCGATAGCTGCTAATGTGTTGCCCGAGGCAAGGTGACTGTCTATCAGTGCTGTCCACGGGTGAACTTCATCATCGTCCATCGGCATATATGGCCCGATGCTGAAGTTCAGGAAGTCATATTTCTCGGTCTTCAGAACATGGTCGATATTCTTGAGTACGTCGTAGAGATCGACGTCGGGCACATTATCCGAGAGCTGCAACGATGGACTGATGCAGCGGTAATGATGCACGTTTGCATAAGGACGCGGGAACTGCTCACTCTCTTCGTCAAGTGGTCCGAACAGCAGAGCGCTTGTCACACCGTTGCCGTGATTGAGATAGGCTGCCGAGGTCGTCTCTGCACCTGGCAAGATTGTCTCTTGTACCCACCGGCCCAGGTCGGTGTGACCGATGCCGCCGTCGAACACTGCGACCTTCAGCTTGGTGTCAATCGCAGGTTGCTCAGTTAAAGCGGGCGCGACGACGCTCGAGCTACGCATGTCCCTGCCGCCGATACGTAATGACGGCATCACCCGCACCGCCCGCACAAATTGGAACGCTGCCAGATCCTGCGCTTGCGCGGCCGCCAGGCGCACTGGAATGAATGTCAGGGCAGATACGCACAGTGCACGTGATACTTCAGCTGCTCCCCCTAGCGAGGCGACGTAGGATGCGAACGCTTTGATGATGTCGGCATCCTCGACAGCGGCGTGCAGGACAACCTCAAGCGAGGCCAGTGCTCGATCCGAATTCCTGGCAAAGTTTTTGTCCGCGGCACTGAACTCTTCCATGAGTTCGAATCGACAAAATGCCTTCTGCTGCGTTTCAGACATTTCTTCCGAAAAAAGCATTTTCTTCAATTTGCTGAATGCCACTTCGGTACCTGCGACATACAGCGCTGCGGTGAAGGTCTCTTCACCCGCACGCTGGCGGCTGCTCGCGACGTCACGCGGCACTACGCGGGCTGACCGGCTTCCTACGCAACGCAAGCCGCTTGCCTTGAGCAGGTTATTGGGGTGATGTGTTTTAGCGAGGAAGGCGGGATGTAACGTGAACCTGGCAACGGACTCGCCGCGAGGCTTGAGAGCCGGCGGCTGTGCATGATAGTTGTTTAGCAAGAGGTCAAGTTGCTTGCCAAGGCATTCTCGCTGCTGCGCGATGTTATACGGGTACTTTTTAAGTCCCGATCCGCGCTTGAGCGTGAAAGGCTGCGTGAGCGTCTCGCCGTATCCCAAAATGATGTTCGTTGCCGCCATTCTTGATTACTCCCCGAGGTAACGTTTGATGACACTGCTCACTGTAGGATGGGTTTTCCCCAGCCGAGATGCGATTTCCCGTCGCGATAGGCCTTCCAGATGCAGCAGAAGCATCTCGCCTTCATGCGGTTTAACCATGTCGCCTTTCCTCATCCTGAGCTGCAAGGCATTCTTGACCAGAATCGGTACGAGCGCCGATTGCTCGAGGAGGGCGCTTTTACGAGACGAATGGATGAGGTGGCCAATCGAGCTGAACGATTCCCCGTGCAGCAGCGCAGCCAGATTCCGGCGGATGTTCTCGCCCATCGGCAGATCCTGCAAATACTCCACGATCAACTCGGGTGAAGGGGGCTCGAACTGGACGACGTGATCGAACCGGCGCCACACTGCAGGGTCGAGGAGTTCACCGTGATTCGTTGCCGCAATTAACAGCGAGTTCGCCGGCCAGTCGTCGAGGGCCTGCAACAGCACGTTGACCAAGCGCTTGAGTTCGCCAACATCGCTGTCGTCGTCGCGCCGCTTTGCGATCGCATCGAACTCATCGAGTAGCAAGACGCATGGTCGAGAGATGGCATGATCGAAGACAGCGCGTACATTGTTGCCAGTTTTCCCGAGATAGCTGCTCATGACCGTCGCCAGATTCAACGTCAGCAAAGGCAGCTTGAGTTCTTGTGCCAGCCAGTGTGCAGCGAGCGTCTTGCCAACGCCAGGCTTGCCACAAAATAGCAACATCCTTGCCGGCGCCAGGCCTTCCTGCATTAGCAGATCAAGGCTGCGCCATTCTTTCATTACGCCTGACAGCACGCTGTCAACCGTATTGCTAAAGACAGGCCGTTTTGGCAAAACCACTGGGAAAATGGTTTCTACAAGCTCCATTCGGGAGTCAGCATCTACTGGCGTTGGGACGAAGTCGCCGGTGCCGCGCATGACATTGTCGACTGAGAGGAACTGGGCGAGCTCTTGGGCTAGCGCCAAGTCGGTCTGTTTGAGTTTCGAAGCAAACCTACCAACGGCGAGTGCGAACGCGCTACGCGAACCGGTCATTCCCGACTGAACAACCTTTACCAACTCTTTTCTCGGGAAACTTTCCACAACAATCCTTATTTATCAACTAGTTACATCATGTGGTAAATATCTATGCGTTGATTTTATCCTATCCTTTCCACCAAAGCCATGCTTTTATCGTCGACCAAGACGCAAAAGAGCTGGCGGGCTAACGAGTGCCGCGCCCATGACGAAAACACTCGACATAATGGTAATAATGTCTAAAACCACATCCACTGATGAAATCGGTTAATGTGAGTCTGTCGTGGCGATTCACGAGGGTTCACCTGACTCTTGCCATCAGTTGTCATTGAGACTATGGCGACTTTTGCAATCGTACCGGATTCGCGAACCAAACGACATGCGCATCGCGCCAATCGGTATCGCTTGTCATATCGTCGACAAGATGATGCGGCCCTCGTTCAGCGAAGGCTTGCGCCTCAACGTTAGTCGCGAGAAGCTTCCGGATTGGATTTGCGATGCACTCAAGCATGAGGTGCCGCTCTGGTCGTCGTGCTCTCACGTCGAGGTTTTCCCAAGACGTGAAAGTCACATCCAAATTAAATGAACCGCTGATTAGGCAATTCGTCGACTTTCTGCATTTAAGGAGGGCGCACGAATCCGTGCCAGATGGGTGCAAAACCTGATCTTTATCTACAGTTATACGGTCGACGTGAGCGCTGCGCCGTCCTGTTGTCCATATTTATCCCGGTGCATATGCGTTGCAACTGAACTCAAGGGGGCGTACAGGGCTGTGCGATGCAGATCGGTACTTGCGTCTGCTTACCACCACGCCGCTTTGAGCGCCCATCCGAGCAATCGGGATGAATCGCCCCGGCTTTCGTGGAGGCCGGTTAGTGTGAGTCAGGCCGGGATGGCTTGACCGCTCAGTTGCTTGTAATAGTTTGCCTCAGC
>NZ_VPFD01000059.1 GCF_008014745.1 Massilia arenae | reverse complement strand
TCGACCCAAAGCGGTCGTTGCGAATTTTTTCGGCACTTCGAACTTAATGATGTTAGCTATTCGCCTGATGTCTAAGTATGATGAGGAAACATCACCAAAAACTGCTGCGATTCCTGAAAATTTCTCTATTGAAACAATGTCACAACCTCATCTACAACACCAGGATGCTCTGCAAGACGCAGAGTCGCTTCGCATCGAAAATAGCAGACTTCGAAGTGACTTGAGCGATCTTTTAGCACTACGTGCAAGCGAAGTCGAAACAAGAGAGAAAATTGAGCGTGTACAAATTGCACTAGAAGCAGGCGCTATCGTAGGCACTTGGAACTGGCATCCCGCAAACGATATATTTATCTTTGATGAAGGATTTGCTTACGTCTTTGGACTAAGTCCGATGCTCGCGCATGTAGGACATCCGATCGACGAAGTGCTAGTTAACTTGCATCCTGAAGACCGGCCAGGATTAGACGCTGCGATTGCTGAAGCAGTAGGGCGCGGAGGTGCATACGTCCATCATTACAGAATTAAACGCAGCGATAATAAATACTATTGGGTTGAAGCCCATGGTCGCGTAGATTACGATGCCAACGGTATCCCAGTTAGCTTTCCTGGAATCGTTATCGACATAAATGATCGTCGTGGTCTCGAAGCTGAGCGCAATAGAGCGATCACCGAGCTTAGAGAGAGCGAAGCACGCATTCGGGAAATGAATGATACTTTAGAGCATCGTATTTCTATTGCACTAGAAGAGCGAGCTAAGGTTGAAGTTGCATTGCGTCAGTCACAGAAAATGGAAGCTGTAGGTCAGCTTACTGGCGGCCTTGCTCATGACTTTAACAATCTTCTTACTGGTATTTCTGGTTCACTTGAGATGATTAAGTCGAACATTCAACAAGGGCGTTATCAAAGTATTGAGCGTTATTCAGATGCAGCGCAAGGAGCTGCAAAACGTGCTGCTGCATTGACTCACCGGTTACTAGCTTTTTCTCGCCAGCAAACTCTTGAGCCGAAACCGACAAATGTAAACCGGCTAGCGTTGGACATGCAGGATCTCATTCAGCGCACCGTGGGACCATCTATCCAGGTGGAGGTGGTAGGCGCTTCTGGGCTATGGACCGCTTTTGTCGATGTCTCACAGCTTGAGAATGCTCTATTAAATTTATGTATTAATGCACGTGATGCGATGCCTGATGGCGGCAAGATCATGATCGAAACGTCGAATAAATTTCTGGATGAGTCTGCATCTGTTTTGCATCATATCGACAAAGGCCAGTATTTATCGCTTTGTGTTACTGACTCTGGCATAGGGATGTCACCTGAAGTTATCGCTAGAGCATTTGAACCATTTTTCACAACTAAACCACTTGGAGAGGGGACTGGACTTGGGCTTTCGATGATTTACGGTTTTGCACAACAATCTGGTGGTCAAGTGCGTATTTATTCTGAGGTTGGTCATGGATCGACTGTATGCATTTACTTGCCTCGCCATCAAGGACTAGTTGATGAAGCCACGCTAGATCAAATTCCGGTTCCGATGCCAAGGTCAGAGCAACACGAAATAGTATTGATCGTAGATGATGAGCCAACAATCCGCATGCTGTTGAGTGATGTGTTAGAGCAATTAGGTTATGTAGCAATTGAAGCGGGTGACAGTGAAGAGGGACTGAAAATTCTTCAAAAAGACAGTCGAATCGATCTACTTATCACTGATGTAGGACTACCAGGCGGGATGAACGGTCGACAAATGGCTGACGCGGCTCGGGTTTCTCGCCCAGATCTCAAAGTCCTTTTCATTACTGGCTATGCTGAAAATTCGATCCTGAGTAACGGACATTTAGGAACAGGCATGGCCGTATTAACTAAACCATTCGCATTAGAGACAATTGCCCAACGCATTCGATCAATGATTGAGGGCAAGTAAACACCGCGTTATTTTCAAATGAAAAATAAATCATGCTTCGGGAAAATCTTTCTTTTGGTCGATTATCGTTTTCTAGTCTACATTAGAAGTCGACTCAAAGCTGCCTTCCGCCTTCTTGGCTGCCGAAAGAATTGCCGTCAATGCTGCGATATTTAGCTTTGTGCTAGCATCGCGACAGTCTGCTTTTGGCCGATAGC
>NZ_VPFD01000058.1 GCF_008014745.1 Massilia arenae | reverse complement strand
TAGTGCTGCAACCAGTGTGAAAGTAGGTTATCGTCAGGCTAGTTATATAGAAAAACCCCACCAGGTGATCCTGGTGGGGTTTTTTGCTTTGTGGCTTACAAATCGTCGTGTTCGCCACGACGAACGATGTGCATCGACCGGATGGTCACCGGTCCGGCCCTCAACAGATTCATGGACGACACCAGAATCTCGGCCGCACGTTCGGTGGAGAGATCCCGGCCGGGTATATCCAGCAGAAAGTCCTCTCCTTCGACGTGCCCGCCATTGGTGAAGTCGACCCGAAAAGCCAGCTTTACACGCCATGCCGAACGCGGATCTGGTGTATAGGGTTCGGCGTCGGGATCAGGAATATGGGTGAGCAGATGCGGCGGCTTCATTAATGATCTCCGTGAACAAGCCTCATGTTATATCAGCGGATGCCCTTGAGAAAAAGCGCTTTATACTCACCGAATCATGAATGAGATTCACAAGCTCAATTCGTCGCTGCGCACGTCCTTGATCGACCGCTCGCGCCGCGACATCGCGCTGACTCCCGCGGGCCAGCAGTTCCTGGCCGTCGTGCGGCCGGTATTGCAGCAGCTGTCCGTTGTAGCGGAAGCGCTGCGTCATGCCGACGCCCGCCGACTGCGCATCAATGTGCTGCCTTCCTTTGCCGCGCGCTGGCTGCTTCCCCGCATCGGCGATTTCTTTCTGCGTCATCCGGATATCGACGTCGACATTTCGTCGACCCAGGCGCTGGTCGACCTGGGCGCATCCGGCGCGCGTCTCGGCATACGTTACGGTAGTGGGCAGTGGCCCGGTGTGCGCAGCGAGCTGCTTTTCGACGAGTGCCTGTTTCCGGTTGCGAGCCCGGGCTATATTCGCGAACATGGCATTCATGCGAACGAAGATTTGCCACGCGCCACCCTTTTGCGCGACGATTTTCATCCGTGGACTGCCTGGTTCGAGCAGCATGAGGTGGCCGAAACGAATTGCACATTCGGCGCCGTCTATCGCGATTCAGCCCTTGCCGTCCAGGCGGCCGAAAACGGGCAAGGCGTGGCGCTCGCGCGCAGCTGGCTCGTGGCCGATGCCCTTGCGGCGAAGGCGCTGTGCCGGATTGGATCCACGAGCATTCCCGCCGGCGCTGCGTATTTTCTCGTCCTGCCGCGCGACGCCGTGATAACTGAAGAGGTACGCGAGTTCACCGCATGGCTACGCAGCCAGGCGGCTGGCAGCGGCTATACTGCCCGGCCATCCAATGAGGAGTCGCGATGAAACTGTATCTTGTGGTGGTTGATACCATGGCGGATTGGGAGATCGCTTACCTCACCGCGGAGCTGCATAGCCGCAGGTTCTTCGCCGATCCTGCAATGGATTTTAGTTTGCTCAAGGTCGGCCTTACCCGCGACGCCATCGACAGTATGGGAGGCGTGCGCTATATGCCGGATGTGACGCTCGATGCGGTCCGGCTGCAGGAAGGGGATGTGCTGCTATTGCCAGGCGCCGACGTCTGGGATGCGCCGCAGGCCAAGCCGATCCTGGCATTTGCCCGCGATGCCCTCGACCACGGGCACCAGGTCGCGGCGATCTGCGGCGCCACGGTCGGGCTGGCGAGTGTCGGCGCCCTGGATACGCGGCGCCACACCTCGAATGACCTCGGTTTTCTGAAACAGGCATGCCCCGGTTACCGGGGAGAGGCCCTGTATCGCAAAGAGGCTGCGGTGCGAGGCGGCAACCTGATCACAGCTACCGGTTTGGCGCCGCTCGAGTTTTCGTATGAGGTGCTGAAGATGCTGAAGGTCTGGCGCCCGGAGACAACCAGGGCCTGGTATCGCCTGCACAAGACGCGCCAGGAGCGGTGGTATCACGAGCTGGTCGCGTCGATGTCGCCGGAGTAGGTCGACTGTACCGGCGGCGTTGCCAAAACTGGGCTTGCGGGCGCGTCATGCGTTTGCTATAGTCCTGTCCCTCGACGCAGACATGTCCCGAAACGGATGTGACAGCGAAGAGTGAAGAAAAAAGAGGGTTGACGAGATTTAAAAAACGCTTCATACTCTCTCTTCTCTGCTGCTGACGAACAAAACGATTCGAAGCAAACGGCAGATGCAGTACCGAATAAAGTTCTTTAAAAATTAACAGTCGATAAGTGTGGGCGTTTGATGAAGGTGCCAAGAGCTTCGGTTCTTGATTACTTAAATTATCAAATGTTCACAAAAAAGAAATACGTTGCTCAGCAATGAGTAACGGTCAGTATTTTGAGTGAGCGACCCCTGCAGCAATGCAGGGTGACTCGAAAGAGTCAACAAACAGAGATTGAACTGAAGAGTTTGATCC
>NZ_VPFD01000057.1 GCF_008014745.1 Massilia arenae | reverse complement strand
TAAGTAATCAAGAACCGAAGTTCTTGGCACCTTCATCAAACGCCCACACTTATCGACTGTTAATTTTTAAAGAACTTTATTCGGTACTGCATCCCTGCTGTTTGCTTCGAATCGTTTTGTTCGTCAGCAGCAGAGAAGAGAGAGTATGAAGCGTTTTTTAAATCTCGTCAACCCTCTTTTTCCTTCCGCTTTTCGCTGCCTTGAAGGCTGCGTCTGCGTCGGGAGAACGAGACTATAACAAACCGATGACACATCCCGCAAGCCCCGTCTTACCCATTTCGCATTCCTCATGATAGACCTGAGCTATCGGCATCTTCAATATTATTTGCTTTTAACTATAAGCGAGAATCATTACCATTTGCCTCTACAGTCAGCAACCGAAGTGAAGAGGCAACGCCATGGTCATCGCAGCCAAGAAAACCAGCCAGGTCATCACCCACATGACGATCGCCTTCGCAATCGCCTATGCGATGACTGGCTCGGTCATGTTCAGTGGCCTGGCCATCATCATCGAACCGGTGATCAACGCCCCTGTTGCTCCCCTTCCACGAAAAAGCGTGGGCGGCCATCCGCGAGGGAGCGAAATCGGCTCGCGAACGCTATATGCGCATTGCCGCTGAGAAGGTCAGCCAGACGCTCATGCACATGGTCGTGGCTTTTGCCGTCATCTATGGCGCGACCGGCTCGCTCGCCTTCGGTGGCCTTGCCGCCATCCTCGAACCGATCTGCAATGTGCTGCTGCTTCCGATCCATGACCGGTTCTGGGACAAGCTCGAACTGCGCATCAATAGTGGAATGCACGCCGCCTGAACCCTACGCCCAGTCACCCAAGCCCGCCAGTCACCAACCGGCGGGCTTTTTTGCAAGCGCGCCGATTCAGGCGACTGGCCGTTCGGCTCCGCTCTTAAGCTGGCGGAAGAGATGCCAGGCCATCGCCCCTAGTGCCAGGACGTCGCCAGCCAACAATGCCCACAGCCATCCCCGCTTGCTCCCGGATGGACTCCTGGCGGCATCGTCCGGGGCTTGGCCAGGTGACTGCTGCCGCATCAGATTTCCAGGCCTGGCCGCCGCTAACGTGGCCAGCTCGCGTGCACTGAACCCCGGCGCCACCTGATGTAGCCCGACTCGAGCCGGGCGTACTCCTGCGCGGCCAAAAGCCAGCGTGTAAGGCGGCTTGCCGCCAGCGATGAACACCATGCTCGCGGGTGACCAGCCCAGCCGCAGCGCCGGGCGCTCTAACACATCGGCCTGCGGCCGCACGATCCACTGGGAGGCATGTGTCACAGGAATCTCGACATCTCCAGAGGCCCGACGCCGCCCGTCCTGGACCATCTGGTAGAACGTCGTGTTCACCAGTGATTGCAATTGCGCAGAGGTTCGTCCTCCCGCCACGCCTGCGGATGGCCCGGTATTGCCCGACCTGCACCGGCATGACGACGTTCTGTTTTCTCCAGTTCAGCTCAAGCGGAAGCAGGCGGCGGCGCGCCGTGCGCCGTTTTCGGGTAGGGGGCGAAGTAGCCGACCAGGAGCAGCAGCACTCCGACACCGACGAAGGACACGACGCGCGCGATGCTGCCGCCGTTGGCCAGGTCGATCAGGAATTGCTTCAGCACAACGGTGCCAAGCACGAACGCTCCGCTCCACCAGCTGCGCCTCATAACCCGGCTTGCGGAGAAGCGCATGAGCAACAGCGCGCTCGCGCTCCAGACCTGGGACAACATGGCTTGCACGAATTGCGACGCGGCGAGCGCGCCGAAACGGTAGTCGATGCCGACATAGTGCGCCGCACTGCGCAACAGGATGAGGTTGAACCAGGTATAGGCCGCGATGGCGGCGCCGATCTTCAGCCGATGAAGTAGCGCGTTGTGGAGTGCTGCCTCGCTGGCTAGCTGGCGCAGCGCACTGGCCCACAGCATCAACACGAAGCCGGTGGTCAGGTCGAGCGGATTCAGGAGCGGCAAATAAGGTAACGGGGCCATGGCGCCGTCATGGCCCAGGTTCCAGACCATGACCAACATCGCCATCAACACGGTGCCGCAGGGGATGAGGACCGCGCGATACCACTCGGCCAGCGGTGCGCTCGGCCATCTGCCGGCCTGGCTGCTGCGCAGCAGGAATACGAGGGCCAGCATCATGACCCAGCTCGGCAAATAGTTGCTCCATGCGGCATCGACGGCCCAATCGGCTTGCGCCGCGAGGAGTGGATCGGCCGGCCCGGCAAGCCAGCGGTCGATCACGATGGCGCCGGCCGCCCACGCGCCAGCGGCCACGCCATGCGCACACCGACGACATGCAGCAGCACGGCACTGAGCAGAGCGCCGACCACCATCCAGTTTGCCAAAGTACCGCCGGCGGTACGAAGGATCGCTTCACTCCAGCATGCGCCAAGCAGGGCGATGGCAGCCAGCAACAGGCCGACGCCGGCAAGCTCCAGCAGGCTATCGTCATCGCCAGCATGCTTGCGTAGGTCGGTCGCGACGATGAATGCACTCCATGCGGCCGAGGTCCAGCGCGCACCGAGGGCAAACGGAATGGCGAGCGTGCCAAAGATGACGCCGACCACGGCGAAGGCCTCGACCATCATCCGCATGCGTTCCTCCCCACTGCGCCATAGAGCGATGCCGAGGGCCAGATAGAATCCGCCCAGGCCGAGCGCGGTAGAGGCAAGGCCGAAGGGCATGTCCTTGACCAGGCCCACCTGGAATCCGAATGCGAGCAGCGGCGTGCCCAGGACCAGCATGATGTCGACGTAGTCTTTCGTGCGCGTTCTCTCCCGGGTCGCGAACGCAAGCGGAATCGCGAAATAGCACAGGAAGAACAGGATCAGGAAGGCTTGCGCCGACCAGTAATGGTCCGGGGTATAGCGCAGCCCGCCCCAGGTCGCGCCGATGATGAAGGTGAAGACGAATCCCAGCAGATTGAGTGGATGCCATGAACGCATGAAGGCCAGGGCAAACACGCCGGCATTGAGCAGCGCGTAATAGGTGAAGAGTGCGATAAGGCTTCCACCTTCCCCGCTCGCCAGCAGCACGGGCGATGCGAAGCCGCCCGTGATGCCGAATGCCGCCAGCCAGGGCGCCTCTTGCAGGACCGCCAGCAGGCAGGTGAACGCCGTAAGGGAAACCAGCAGCGCGAACGCAAGACCGGAGGGTAAAAGTGCATAGAGCTGATAGGCGCTGAAGATCACCAGCATCAGGATGGCGATTGCCGTGCCCTGGATTGGCAGTGCGAGTTCCCTGCGCGTCAGGCGCAGACGCCATCCCCAGGCCAGCAGCCCGAAGATTGTGGCGGGGACGGTATGGTGTTCTCGGCTACTGATACCGGGGGACCGGCGTTGACGAGATCGGGCAGTGGGACTGTCCTGGCTGCAGAGGAATATTAAAAGCCAGAAATAATTTAGGAAGCGAATCCTGCTTTTGGTTGCGCCTCGTCAGCGACCATGGGGGCACGATTCTGGAGCCCAAAGCAAAAAACCCCACCAGGATCACCTAGTGGGGTTTTTCATATAACTAGCCTGACGATAACCTACTTTCACACTGGTTGCAGCACTATCATCGGCGCAAAGTCGTTTCACGGTCCTG
>NZ_VPFD01000056.1 GCF_008014745.1 Massilia arenae | reverse complement strand
CATACAGTACGAACTGCACTGGGCAGCCGTGACGAGGTCCTACGGCAAGTTGCCCGCCTTGATGCAGCGTTTGCGCCAGCGCTTGGTAATACTCTTGAATGAAGAACGGCCCGGTCGAAAAATCGACCGGGCCGTAAAGGCCTAGCCTCAGCGCTACACCGTTCGTGTCCTGAAGCGGGACCTTAACTGAACGGCATTAGGCCCGCGGGCCGCCCTTCTCGTTGCAGGGTCAAGTGATTACTTCACGCCGTGCATCAGCTTCTGGATCACTGGCGCCAGGATCACCAGCAGAATGCCGCCGCCGAGCAGCGACCACAGGCCGAAGTTGTAGCCGTCCAGGGCCGAAGCCACGGTCATGCCGGTCTCGCCCGAAACGTGCGAGGCGAAGATGCCCGACAGGTTGTTGCCGATACCGGTCGACAGGAACCAGCCGCCCATGCCAAGGCCAACCAGGCGGGTAGGGGCCAGCTTGGTCACCATCGACAGGCCGATCGGCGACAGGCACAGCTCACCGACCGACTGGATCACGTACACCGCGAACAGGGTCCAGAACGGGATCATGCCCTTGTCGTCGACCAGCGACGACAGCGCGAATACCAGCAGGCCGAACGCCACGCCGTTGAAGATCAGGCCAAGGCCAAACTTGCGCGGGATCGATGGGTTTGCGTTGCGCTTGCCGAGCCAGACCCAGATCGCGGCGATGATCGGCGCGAACACGATGATGGCCACCGAGTTCACCGACTGGAACCAGGCCACCGGATATTCCCAGCCGCCCAGGTTACGATCGACGATATTGTTCGCGAGGAAGGTGAACGAGCTGCCTGCCTGTTCGAAGAAGCACCAGAACAGGATATTGAAGAAGAAGATGATCATCATCGCCCAGGTCTTGTCGCGCGAGACCTTGCCTTCGCGGATGCCTTCAATGATCAGCATCGCGGCCAGACCGACGAACAGGATGGTCAGCAGCACCTGCAGGTTGGCGGCGCCAGCTTGCAGCAGCAGGTACATGATCGGGATCACGACCAGCGCGCCGACAATCGTCATCACCAGGCGCTTCGGACTGGCCAGGTCGCCGATCGGGGCGCCGATGCCCTGGAGGGACTTGCGGCCGACATAGAACCAGAACAGCGAGATCAGCATGCCGATGCCCGAGGCCAGAAACACGATCTTGTAAGATGGCATGGCCGTAGTGCCGAACACTTTCTCTGCAAGCAGCTGGGTCACGACCGGCGCGAACAGCGCGCCGACGTTGATGCCCATGTAAAAGATGGTGAAGCCCGAATCGCGACGGGTATCGTTCAGCGCGTACAGCTGGCCGACCATGGCCGAGATGTTCGGCTTGAACATGCCATTACCGACGATGATGGTCGCCAGGCCGAGCTTGAAGATGTCCTGGTTCGGGATCGAAATCATGAACAGGCCGGCCGCCATGAAGATGGCGCCAACCAGGATCGAACGTTGGTAGCCGATGACGCGGTCGGCTACCCAGCCGCCGAAGACGGCGCCGGCATACACCAGCGCGAGGTAGGAACCGTAGGTCAGGTTGGCGTCGGCCTGGCCGACCGCGTCGCCGCCGTAGAACTGGGAGACGATGTAAAGGACGAGTGCCCAACGAATGCCGTAGAAAGCGAAGCGCTCCCAGAATTCGGTCATGAACAACATCCACAGCGGTGCTGGGTGGCCCATGATCTGCTTGAATTCTGGAAGAGGTCCCTTGGCGGGTGTAGTAGCTGCACCGCTCATGCGGTTCCTCCCGAAGAAAATGTAATGACAGAGTAATAGTTATATGGAGCCATTCGACGGGCGAACATTCCAATAGGCACGCATTCTAGTGCATATTCTTCATCACAAGAAGAATTTTTCCGGATGTGTTAATACGGTTCGAAGATGGTGCGCCGCACCCTGTTCTGGGGCACGCATGCACCGCCAGATTGGCGTATATTGCTTGTCAGGATAGTCTTTACACCACCATCCGTACCATCGAATAACCGAGGATAGCCAGACCATGACCCATGAAGTAGTCGATACACTCGTTTCGCCCGAAAGCCTGCAACTGGTCGATACCCTGATTTCACCCCAAGGCCGTCTCGAAGTACTGTCGAAGTCCGAGGTGTCCAAGCTGCTCGAAACCGGCAAGGCCGGCCTGTATGACGTGTTCCGCAAGTGCGCGCTGGCCGTGCTCAATACCGGCAGCGACATCGACGATGGCAAGGAGCTGCTCGAACGCTATGCGTCGTTCGAGATCAACATCATGCAGCGCGAGCGCGGCATCAAGCTCGACATCCGCAATGCGCCGGGCAACGCCTTCGTTGACGGCAAGATGATCCGCGGTATCCACGAGCACCTGTTCTCGGTGCTGCGCGATATCGTGTTCGTCAATTTCGACGTCACCGACAACCCCAAATTCGACCTCACCCGCAGCGAGGGCATCACCGATGCCGTCTTCCACATCCTGCGCAACGCCAACGTGCTGCAGCCGCAGCGCAACCCGAACCTGGTGGTGTGCTGGGGCGGCCACTCGATCAGCCGCATCGAATACAACTACACCAAGAAGGTCGGCTATGCGCTGGGCCTGCGCGAGATGGATATCTGCACCGGTTGTGGACCGGGCGCCATGAAAGGCCCGATGAAAGGCGCCACCATCGGCCACTCCAAGCAGCGCCTCGGCAGCGGCCGTTACCTGGGCATCTCGGAGCCGGGCATCATCGCGGCCGAATCGCCGAACCCGATCGTCAACGACCTGGTGATCATGCCGGACATCGAAAAACGCCTGGAGGCCTTCGTGCGCACCGGCCACGGCATCGTCGTGTTCCCGGGCGGCGCCGGCACTGCCGAAGAGATCCTGTACATCCTGGGCATCCTGCTCCATCCGGACAATGCCGAGATCCCGTTCCCGCTGGTGTTCACGGGCCCTGCCTCCGCGCGCGACTACTTCACCCAGATCGACGCTTTTCTCGGCGTGACGCTGGGCGTCGAGGCGCAGCGGCGCTACCAGATCATCATCGACGACCCGGATGCGGTGGCGCGCGCGATGCAGGCCGGCGTGCAAGAGGTGCGCGCCTTCCGCAAGGCCAATAGCGACGCCTATTACTACAATTGGCGGCTCAAGATCGACCACGAGTTCCAGAAGCCGTTCAAGCCGACCCACGAGAATATGCGTGGTCTCGACCTGCACCGCGGCATTCCGACGCATTTGCTCGCGGCGAACCTGCGGCGTGCGTTCTCGGGCGTGGTGGCGGGGAATGTGAAGGAAGAGGGGATCCGCGCGATCGAACAGTACGGCAAGTACGAGATCAGTGGCGAGGCGGAGATCATGGGGCCGATGGATGCGCTGCTGGCGTCGTTCGTGGAGCAGAGCCGCATGAAGTTGCCGGGCAAGGCGTATACGCCTTGCTATACGATCGTGCAATAACGCGTCACCGGGCTACGTCATCTCGCACGTCGTCCCCGCGCAGGCGGGGACCCAAGTCTTTCGCGTCGTCGATACGTTCGGCGTCACGTTAATGCATGCAAGCTTGGGTTCCCGCCTGCGCGGGAACGACGTGCGAAAGGTGCGGGCCGTGGTGTGACGTCCACGGGCGACCGCCCAAATAAAAAAGGCCGCCTTCCGGCTAATGCCGTTCAGTTAAGGTCCCGCTTCAGGACACGAACGGTGTAGCGCTGAGGCAAGGCCTTTACGGCCCGGTCGATTTTTCGACCGG
>NZ_VPFD01000055.1 GCF_008014745.1 Massilia arenae | reverse complement strand
TAATTTAAGTAATCAAGAACCGAAGTTCTTGGCACCTTCATCAAACGCCCACACTTATCGACTGTTAATTTTTAAAGAACTTTATTCGGTACTGCTTCATCTGCTGTTTGCTTCGAATCGTTGTGTTCGTCAGCAGCAGAGAAAGAGAGTATGAAGTGTTTTTCGTTTTTCGTCAACCCCTCATTTCGCTTCGTCTCAGATTTCTCTGCCGATCTTGCTACCGTAACCGATTGATTAGGTTAACATTTTTCGGTCATGCCGAAGCGGAGGCGAACTATAGCAAAGCCCTACCCAGTCGCGCAAGTGCTCAGCAATAATATTGTTTTGCAGTGGCAAATCATGGCGACGGCGCCACGCCGCGCAGCTGTTCCGCGTCCTGCAGCGGCGAGGCGCCGAACAGGCGGCGGTACTCGCGGCTGAACTGCGATGGACTTTCATACCCCACCTGGAACGCCACATTCGCGGCCTCCACACCGCCGCTCATCAGTAACTTGCGCGCCTCCAGCAGCCGCACCTGCTTCTGGTATTGGAGCGGACTCATGATTGTCGCAGCCTTGAAGCGGCGATGAAGGACCGACGGGCTCAGGTGTACGGCCTTGGCCAGCTCCGCGATTTTCAAGGGTGCATCGTAATGCTCGCGGATCCAGCTGATTGCCTTGTTCACAGCATGCTCGCGATGGCCTCCCATCAATCCCTGCGTCAGGGTGGCCCCGCCCGGCCCCGTCACCAGGTGATACATGATTTCCTGTTTAAGCAGATGCGCGAGGACAGGCAGATCCGACGGCCGGTCGAGCAGTCTTAACAAGCGCTCGAACGCTTCCAGCAAGGCCGTACCCGCGATCTCGACGCTGACGAGGGGCGGGTCGTCTCCCCCGGACGGCATCGGGACCCGCATCTCGAGCATGAAGGATGCAAGCTCCTTGGGATCGAGATCGACCCGGATGCCGTAATAAGGTTCCGCTTCGCTGGCACGCACGACCTGGCCCGAGACTGGGATCGTCATGCCCGCCTGCACATAGCAACCGGCGCCGTAGCGCAGTACGCGCTCACCCACCAGCATCTGCTTCTCGCCCTGCAGCATCAGGCACATCGACGGCTCCAGCATCCCGCGGCCGATCGCCGTCGGCCCCCGGCGCCGGATCAGCCCCAGCCAGGGCAGTGCCGTCGACAGGTCATCGATGTCGTCCGCCGCGGAGAAGCGGCGGCTGACCGTCTCCAGCAACTGCTCAAGCAAGCCGCGCTCAGAGCGACTGTTCATAGCCAAGCAGGGTCTTTGGCTCAAGATATTCCTCCAGCCCGAAGATGCCGAATTCACGCCCCAGCCCCGACTGCTTGAATCCACCAAACGGCGCCATCGGCTCATCGTACAGGCAATTGATGAAGACCCGGCCCGCTTCGATGCGGCGAGCGACACGATTCGCACGCGCCACGTCTCCAGAGAACACATAGGCATGCAAGCCATAGATCGTGTCGTTGGCGATCGCGATGGCATCTTCCTCGTCGTCGTAGGCAATGACGGACAGGACCGGTCCGAAGATCTCTTCCTTTGCGATGGTCATGTCGTTGCGGACATTGCTGAACACAGTAGGCCGCACGAAATAGCCGCGCTCCAGGCCATGCGGCAAGCCGGTACCGCCCAGCAGCAGGGTTGCGCCCTCCTCGATCCCTTTGCGGATATATCCTTGCACGCGCTGGTACTGGGTGGCGCTCACCATCGGCCCGATCCGGGTTTCCGGATCGCGTGGATCGCCCACCTTCAAGGCCTGGAACGCCGCGACGATGCCTTGCTCGGCCTCCTGCAATCGTGCGCGCGGCACCAGCAGGCGCGTACCGGCCAGGCAGGCCTGGCCGCTGTTCATGGTTGCCGCCGCCGCGATGAAGGGCATGGCCTTGTCGAAGTCTGCGTCGTCGAGCAGGATTGTGGGCGACTTGCCGCCCAGTTCCAGGGTGACGCGCTTGAGCGTGTCGGCGGAACCGCGCACGATCGACTTGCCGACCGCGGTGGAGCCGGTGAACGAGATCTTCGCAATGCCCGGATGGCGCACGAGAGCAGCGCCGACGACGTCGCCACGGCCGGTCAGGATGTTGAACAGGCCGGCCGGCACTTCAGCCCGGTGCAACACGCGGGTCAGCAGATCAGTCTGGCGTGCGCTCAATTCGCTCGACTTGATCACTGCCGTACTGCCGGCGGCGATCGTCATCGCGAGTTTGCTGCAGATCATGCCGTAGTTTGCATTCCAGGGCGTGATCAGGCCAACGACACCGAGCGGCTCCATGCGCACCCGCGCGCTGGCAACCTGGCGCTCGAACGGGTAATCGGCCAGCAGCGTGCGCGCCTGGTCGAACGAGGCAGCGGCCCGCTTCGAGGTGGCGACGGAAATGCCGTGAGGTCCGCCGTATTCCTCGATCATCGTCGCGATCAATTCCTCTTCTGCGACGGCCACCACCTCATGCAGGCGTGCGAGCCATGCCATGCGCTGTTCGCGCGACGATCCGGCAAGTTCGCGATAAGCCGCGGTCGCTGCGGCGATCGCGTTTTCCGCATCGACCTCGTCGGCCAGGGTGACTTGCGCCGCCTCTTGCCCTGTGACAGGGTCGACCAGGGTAAAGCGCTCGGCGCCATGCGGGGTGACGAATTGCCCTTTGATATAAATAGTGTCGATCGATTTCATGGGTGCTCCATTCAAGACAATGTCCATTCATCATAGAAGTCAGGGGGAGTCGGGAGGTAGATGGTTCCTCGCACCCTCTTGCCTGATCCTGTCATTCACGCGAGGATCCGACAATTCGCCGTATTGCAGAGATGGCGCCATGTAAGTGCTTACCTACGCCACATCGCCTGTGCTTCGGCACCGCATCATTTTCGTCAGACAATCGCTTGCAATTATCTAGTGTGCGACCTATATTGGAAGCATGAACGCGAACACTCCCACCTCCCCTGCGACGCCCATGCTCGACGAGCAACTGTGCTTCGCCCTGTACTCGACCTCGTTGGCAATGATGCGGGTCTACCGAGGCTTGCTGCCCAAGCTTGGGCTCACCTATCCGCAGTATCTCGTGATGATGGTTTTGTGGGAACAAGATCAGCTGACCGTATCCGACATCGGCGAACGCCTGTTCCTGGACTCTGCGACCTTGACGCCCTTGCTCAAGCGTATGGAAGCCCAGGGACTGGTGCAGCGTAACCGTGCGCGCAGCGATGAACGCCAGGTGATCATCAGCCTGACCGACGAGGGCAAGGCACTAAGGAAGGAAGCCGCCAGCGTGATGCCGGCGGTATTGTGCGCAACCCAGTGCTCGGTCGACGAAGCCGCGGCCCTGCGCGACCAGTTAGTAGACCTGCGCAAGAGCCTGAACGCCAGCACCGACTGAGCGGCGCCTGATAGATCGGCAGGTCAGGCCGCGATCCGCAGCGGCTTGCCTTCGGTGCCGATGCGGAACACGCGCACGGTGCGCAGCAGCGTCGCTGCCTGTTCCTTGAGGGCCGCGGCCGATGCGGCGGCCTGTTCAACCAAGGCAGCGTTCTGCTGGGTTGCCTCGTCCATTTGACCCACCGCATGGTTCACTTGCTGGATACCGGCATGCTGGGCTTCGCTTGCGGTGGTGATTTCAGCGATGATGCCGCTGACTTCCTTCACGCTGCTCACGATATCATCCATCGTGGCGCCGGCCTGCTCCACCAGCTTCGAACCCGCATCGACCTTGGCTGCCGATTCGCCGATCAATGCCGAGATCTCCTTGGCGGCAGTGGCCGACCGCTGCGCCAGGTTACGCACTTCGCTCGCCACCACGGCAAAGCCCCGCCCCTGCTCGCCGGCGCGCGCCGCTTCGACTGCGGCATTCAATGCCAGGATATTGGTCTGGAAGGCGATCGCGTCGATCACGCTGGTGATGTCCGAAATCTTCCGGGCCGAAGCATTGATATCCTGCATGGTGTTGACCACAGCGGAGACGACGGTGCCGCCCTTGCTTGCAACCACGCTGGCCGATGCGGCGAGCGTATTGGCGTGACGGGCGTAGGCAGTATTCTGTTCGACGACAGCGGTCAGTTCTTTCATTGAATCGGCCGTGCGGCCCAGCGAATTCGCCTGTTCTTCGGTACGCATCGACAGATCGTCGTTGCCGGCGCTGATCTCGCTGGACGCGGTCGCGATCATATCGGTACCGCCGCGAACTTGCGCGACGATGTTTTGCAGACTGGCCTGCATTTCGCTAATGGCATGCATGACGCTGGCGTCGTCATTGGGACGAACCGTAACGTCGACGGTCAGGTCGCCCGCAGCAATGGCCGACGCGATGCGATTGACTTCGACCGGCTCGCCGCCCAGCTGGCGCAGTAGATGGGCCGTGATCGCGCCGCCGACCAGCACGCTCAGAGCCACTGCGGCGAGCGTGACCACCACGATCGTGGTTTTGGCGGTAGCGATCGATTCCTGCGCATGGGCAGTACCATCTGCAACATATTGCTGCACGGTGGTGATGACGCGGTCGATATCGAGCACGTTCTGGCGGCGCAGCGGACTGCATTCGTTGACGAGGAAGCTGCCGTATTCGGTCAGCTGACCGGCATCGCGGTAGCGGCGTGGGCGGTTCAGCTCTTGCGCCATCTGCAGCAGTCCGTCGCGCATCTTCGCGAAGTCGGCATTCCCCACAAACAGTGGCTCCAAGGCTTGCAGTTGGGCGAGATAACGGGCTTTGTGTTCGTCCAGGAGGGCGAGTTCACGCCTGGCGTCATTGATGTCCGGGAAGATGTAGGCATTGCGCGCTGCGAGGCCGGTCTGGGCAAGCGATTCGCGCAACTCGTACAGGCGCTCGAGCTGGGTCGTACGCACGATGTTTTGCGCGGCAAGTTCCTGACCGACGTTTCCTAATTGACGCCATGCAAAAATGGCCAGTACGATGATCAGGATGCCAACCAGGCCAAAGCCGACACCGAGTTTGGCGCGCGTGCTGAGCGCAGAAAGTGATCGCATAAAATTCTTGGTAAGAGTGTTGAGGCAAACGAAGTCCCTGCTGGCAGGATGTGCCAACAAGAAAAAATTAATTGGGTAACGAAGAATTATAGAAAACTATCTGTCGCGCACGATTGATTCTGGACAGAAAGCAAAGTTATTTGTACGTAATGTTCTTTATGAACAAGCATTTTGGTGCTTGAACAACAGTGCGATGTTCAGCGCAGAACGCAAAAAAGCCCGCTCAGTTTAACTGAGCGGGCTTTTTCTATATAACTAGCCTGACGATAACCTACTTTCACACTGGTTGCAGCACTATCATCGGCGCAAAGTCGTTTCACGGT
>NZ_VPFD01000054.1 GCF_008014745.1 Massilia arenae | reverse complement strand
CAGACGCGCCCAGTCCGGGGCTTCCTGGGCTTGTACAAGAAAATGGAGCGCGTCATCAAACATGGTGACGCAGGTTAACAGCCTCAGCTACCGTTTACAACACCTGAAAAGAAAAATGCCGCTCAGTCTTAACTGAACGGCATTAACCCAATCGGGTGCTTTTTTATTGGAGCCGTCGCGCGTCTTATTTGACGGCGGCCACCATGTAATCGACCGCGGCCTTGACCTCGGCATCGGGGATGGTGGCGCCGCCTTTGGGCGGCATGAAGCCGGTCTTGCCCTGGAAGCCCTTGATCGCGTGCTCGTACATCACGTTGGCGCCCTGGCCGAGACGCGCGGTCCACGCTGCCTTGTCTCCGAACTTCGGCGCGCCGGCAATGCCTGCGCCATGGCAGGCGATGCAGGCCGAGTCATAGGCTTTCTTGCCGAGGTCGGCGCTGGCAATGGCTGGGGCGGCTGCCGGGGCAGCGGCGGTGGCGGCGACTGGAGCGGGCGTTGCGGCCGGGCTTGCTGCTGCTGCTGCGGTAGCGGCGGCGTCGGCCGGCGCCTCGGCGGCAGCCGGGGCAGGCGCCGGCTCGGCCGGCTCCTTGAAGCTGGCGCCGCTCTTGTTGGTCATGAAGACGACGGCGCGCTCGACCTCGAGATTGTCCAGGTCCGGATTGCCGCCCTTGGCCGGCATCGCGCGGATGCCTTCGATGGCGTGCTTGAGGATGGTGTCATAGCCTTGCGCCAGGCGCGCGCCCCAGGCGCCGTTGTCGCCGGTCTTCGGCGCGCCGGCCATGCCGCTGTCGTGGCAAGCCGCGCAGGTGGCGGCATAGACGGCGCCGCCGGCCTGCAGCACGCGCGGCGCATTGGCGTCGACCAGGGTGAACCCTTCTTCGGAGACCGGGCGGATACGGTTGGAGATGGCTTCGGCGCTCTGGCCGTCGGTACCGGCGCCGGTGGTGGCGGTGCTGGTCACGAAGGTGACCAATAAAATAATACCTAGAACGATAACCAGGAAAAATGCCGTGACGGCAACGACGAGTTGTTTTGGCGTGCGGATGAGGGATTGGTGTTCGTTATGTGCGTCGCTCATGATTTCCTTAATTCAATTAAAAAAACCGGCCACTGGGGCACTGCGATCTAGTGGCTTTTTGCAAATGCCGTCAAGCATCTTATTATAGTGTAATCCTGCTTTGGTGTAGGGGTTTTTCCGCCTCTCCCCATGGACGTACTTGCGGAAAGACTGTATCCTTCGTCACGCCTCCAGCGCGGCTGTAGCTCAGTGGATAGAGTATTGGCCTCCGAAGCCAAGGGTCGTAGGTTCGATTCCTACCAGCCGCGCCATGAAATCAAGGACTTACAATACCTCCTGCTGAGTTTGGGGAGAAAGTTCTGAGATTTTAGGGAGAAATATAAATCGTATCGCAACACTGGACTCCACCACATAGGAGTTCAGCATGAAGGTCAAGTCGCTCACGCAGGTCACACAGGCCACACCAGGCAAGCAGTTCAAGTCCGGCACGGTTGAGAAAAATATCTACGTAGAGGTCCGTTCGGGCTCCCTGCGCTTCGCAGTTGAAGTTTCCCCCCTTCCAAAAGATTCGCGTACGTTCGACATCGACCAATTCGATGAAGGACTACGTTGGGCCCGTCGTCGTCGCGTTGAGTTGCTGGAGCAAAAATTGGACGCGAAGCCGAAGGCTCTACCACTGGCCCCTACCATCGCCCCTGGGCATACTCCGGCAGAAATCCCAGTGCGCGATATCCTTGAAAACTATCGTCTGCGTGAGCTGCCGAAGCTGGCGGGCGCTGCATCAGACGTGTCACGCCTCAAGCGGCTCGACGAGTGGTTTGGGCATCTGACTCTTGGCCAACTGGACTATGACCTGCTAGACCGTTGGATGGTCGAGCGACAGGCAGGTCTGCTGGGCTCCGGACGAGTTTCGGACCCCACAATCACGAAACACCAAAAACACTACAGGAAAAAAATGGGCCATGTGCTCCCTCCTGCTGTGATAGTCCCTCCGTCAGCGCAAACGGTCCGTCATGAAATCACGTTGATGCGTCGCGCGCTCGTAGCCTATTTTCGCGCCAACAAATTGAATCAGCTCTACGGAGCCTGGCTAGCGGCTCAATATGTGATGGAGATTCGATTGCCAGAAAAGCCTGAGCCCCGTGACACTCGAGTTGACGAAGAGGCACTAGCCCTGTTAATCACGGAATTAGACCCCTTGCACATAGCGTTCGTAAGATTTGCAGTAATGACAACTCTGCGTCGGAGTGAGGTCTGTTCGTTGCAGTGGGAAGATGTAAACTGGGAAAAAAAAGTCATTACGCTGCGCAAGCCTGGCCACTTGAAAAAATCAAAAACGAGCACGCGGGAAGTTCCTTTGTTGCCACCTGCGCTGCAGATTCTGCAGCAGCTTGGTTCAGGGAAGACTGGCCGAATTTTTGAAATTTCCCCTAGCGGCATTTCGCAGGCGTTACGACGGGCAGCGGACAGGGTTGGACTGTATGATGTGCGCCTGCATGACATGCGCCGTGAAGGCATCTCCCGCCTGGTAGAACTGCTTGAAGCGTCTCTTGAAGAAGTGATGGTGTTTTCTGGGCATAGTGACAGAGCGGTGTTACAGAAGGTGTACCTACAACAGCGCGCTAACGTCATCGGTGACCGCTTGACTCAGCATCCACGCGCCGCAACGATGATTTCGGCAACATAAGGAAATAAATATAAGTCGGGGGGCTACACAGGTTTTTACTGACTGTGGAGCCCACTCTGATGAAGTATTTGACGAAAGACGAACTGGCTGCAATGCTGCGAGTATCAGTGCGTACTGTGACTGCCTACATGAGCAAAGGGCTGTTGCCGCAGCCGCTCCAGCTAGGGCGTAAATTGTTATGGAGCGAGGAGGCTGTCATTCAGTTCATACAGCCGAAGCCGGTTCTTGCTAATCACACTAGTGGACCTGTGAAACGAGGACGGCCGCGCAAAGTTGTAGTCGTCTAAGTTTGAGGCCCCAGTTTGCCAAGTGCTAGCGCTGGTTCGCTTGACACTCACTGTGCACCTTGGCCAACTTCCTTTCCCCGTAGTTCGACTCAGGTGCGCCCGGGTTAGTCCGTCTTTATCACACGCTTGATGTTAATAGGCCTGCCCCCGGCTCCACTCCGCGAAGCTCCCTCATCTGCGTAAGGTGCAGCGGGCAGGTTCAGGCGTAATCGCGCACGTAGACGGCAGTCAGTAGTAGAGCTGAGACAAGGGCGGCCCCGACCAGTGCGACTCGCTCCAGCACTCGAATGACCCTGTTGCGGTTTGCAGGTATCTCAACATATCGAATGAAGCGTTCCATATGCCCCTCGGAAGAGTAAACTGATGGTTATGATAATACCTGACGAGGTCGGAAATGCTGAAATGGATGATGTTCGTAGCAGGGGATGACGCGCGCTATAGTCGCGTCGCGTTGGCGCTGGGTGCTGCAATTCTCGCAGGCCTGACGGGCGTCTTGGCAGTTACGCTTCGAGTATGACGCCTGTACTTTACCTGGACTTCGATGGCGTCCTGCATCCCGCAGACGTGCGAGTCACTGCGTCCGAGCCTAAGCGGCCGCGCGTCTACAATGGCGGGTCTACCAACCATCCGCTGCTTGAGCATGCGCCGCTGCTCGAGCGCATCCTAGCGCCATTCGCTGATGTCAAAATCGTGCTGTCGACCAGCTGGGTGCGTGTCCTGGGCTATGAGTACACAATGCAGCAGTTGCCGGCAGCGCTGCGGGAGCGTGTAGTGGGAACCATCTGGCAAGGGGAGCTATTGCAGCATCCACCACGCACTAGGTACGATGCTATCCAATCAGACGCAAACAACCGCGGTGTGACTAGATGGCTGGCGCTGGACGACGATACAGAGGGATGGCCGGATGAGCAGCGCTACGCGTTAATAGCGCCTAATAATTTTTGGTATGGACTTGCACAGCCTGGCGTAGCTGATGAGCTCTCGCAGGCGCTGGCACTGCTATGCGCCGGCAAGCCGCTCGAGTCCCGTTTGCCGCAGGAGACCCACGTTCCGTCGACCGTCGAGCGGATATTCGGTCTGGGTTGAGCCGGCTCAAGTTGCCCGGTGGAAAGCAAGCGCGTATAGTAGTCCTTCGTTTAGGAGAAACAAATGTACGACGAAGACAACAATATCGCAGAATACAAGTGCCAACTAATCAGGGCAGACCCCAACTTTGATGGGGCAGGATACTTCCCTGATACAAAGGAACTGAAACCCATCCGCGACTTCAATTTCGTGTCTGAGGTGTTGGATGTTTTGACCGCTGCTGCGGAAGCCGGTGCACTGGGTCGCGATACTTGGGTCAGCCAGCTTTTTGCAGACGACGAGGTGTTTCAGCGGTTCGCGGACGAGCTGTCTAGCTACGACGAATACTGCCGCATTCATGACCGATGGTACGCCGCCTTGTTCAGAATCGTAAACGCTGTTAATGAAGAGGGATTCGTGACAAGCGAAGAAATCGCAGAGCGCATGCTCGAGCAAGCTGAAACGACTGGCCAAATCGTAGCCTGACCACCTGGTTTCGGACGGTTGAGCCGGCTCAAGCGCTCCTGCGCTGTTGTATTTTCCTCAATTTTATTGCCTTATTGACTACTGTACATAAAAACAGTATTATGGCCGTTTACATAACCGGAGCGGCGGTAATGGATAAGCGACAGGAACTTGAGGACAATGCAGTACGCAGCGAGGTAATTGAGGCCTTATGCGATGACCTGCTAGCTGCCAAACTGGCTGTGCCTATGCTAGAAGAGGCTAGCCTGGTCGCCGCGGCCTATCGCTCCGCGCTCATGTTAGGGTGGGGCGAGAGTGACCGTGAGCTGAAATGGATTTTTCGACGCGTCGCTTGCTGCTTGAGGTGGCCTCTACCAACGGAGATAGCCTGAGTACACTTGAAATAATCATCCTAGTCGTGGCTGCGTTTGTCGTTGGATTTGCCGCCGGCCGAGTATTCAGCCTGCGGCGTAATACCGGTTGAGCCGGCTCAACTTCAGCAGCTTCTAAGTCGCTGGGCGACACATCACTCATCTTCTAAGTGGTTGGGCGACATGTGAGCCGGGTTTCTAAGTGAGAATGCACAAAGGGATAGCACATGGCCAGGGTTGCAGCTGTGGGCGGGTACCAACCAAAGGTGACGCTAGTGCAGGGAAAGCACGGTACCCTAACGCTGGACGGCGCTGAACGAGCAGAAGAGTCCTGGCGCCCCGGTAGGGTTGTGCCGGCTCAACCGACAATCGACGCCCTGAACGAAGCGCTCAGTAGGCTAGAGCCGACGCCCTCAGCGTTGCAAGTGCTACTTGCCGAAAAGCTGCGTTGACCAGTTGAGCCGGTCCAAGTCAGTAATCCTGGTCAACCGAGGTACCTGCACTGGTGGGCAGTACCAGTTGAGCCAGCTGAACCGCTGGTTGAGGCCCTAAACCTGGCGCTAGGCAAGTTAGAACCGACGCCGTCAGCCTTGCAAGTGCTTCTGAACAAAAAGCTCGGTTGCCCAGATTGAGCCTGCTCAACTGCGCAGCCTTTGCACCTCTGCATCAGGATTTAGCTAGTCTCTAAATCTTGTCAAAGCTCCCTACATCTGCGTGCGGCACTGACTCGTGTGTGTTACGTTATATCGAGTTCCTAGCGAGCAGAATGCTGCGTTCTGACACACACTTAAACGGTAACCCATGACACGAACGAGTTTGGTGAATCTCCCTCACATTGAGGCCTTCGCCGACGAGATTGATGACAAGCTAAAAGGGCGTTTTGAGAGAAAACGCAGGTGTGCCTACTCCATGCCAGGTGCGACTATAGACGCGAGGAACGCGAAGTTCGACCTTCTGTTGCGGTTTCCAATCGGCCCCAATAGCAGATTCGAAGGCGAGAAGCCTTTAGTCATTGCTCGTATTAAGTTTACTGAACAACGAGTTGGCCACGGGACGTGGTTTCTACGAGAACTGGTAAGTATGGCTCCGAAATATGGTTATGAGAGTATCGCCATAGAAGCTGCGAATCCGAACGTTGGAATTCAGAACTTTGTTCGCAAGTTCGAGTTTGTACCGGTGCTCGGGGTCTCGAGTGATTGGATTGTTTCGGTGAATCAGCTTGCTAGGCGCTTTTCCGCTTAGTCGTCGTGCTTGGTGCTCGACCTTAGTATGAGTTCGAAGCTCTTATCCGTCCGACGTCTGCCAAACGATTGTAGCTACAGGTTTCCTGATGGCCCCTAGTCGGTGGTCGCCAATCTCCAAAATGAAAATTCTGCCCCCACTTTTTTCCGTGAATTGCGATGTCGCGTCATAGTTATTTTTCTATATCGATGACGCGTCATCGAAACTACTTAGCGTGAAAGCATGACGTCTTCGAGAGGGGACCATCCATGCTATTAGTTTTGTTGATGCGTCATATAAATGTGCTCGCTACATATGACAATTCAACCCCAGAAGGAACGCTACGAGCATGGAAACAACCATCAAACCAGGTGTAGGACGCCCGCCTAAACACCTAACGAAGGACGAGAAAAGGGCGGCCAACGCTATCGCCGCGCAAAAGTATCGACAAAGGGAAAAAGCCAAAAGACAGGAGTGGCGAGACTTCAGCAAGCTGAATCGCCCCGGCTTTCGTGGAGGCCGGTTAGTGTGAGTCAGGCCGGGATGGCTTGACCGCTCAGTTGCTTGTAATAGTTTGCCTCAG
>NZ_VPFD01000053.1 GCF_008014745.1 Massilia arenae | reverse complement strand
GTGAACATTTGATAATTTAAGTAATCAAGAACCGAAGTTCTTGGCACCTTCATCAAACGCCCACACTTATCGACTGTTAATTTTTAAAGAACTTTATTCGGTGTTGCATCATCTGCTGTTTGCTTCGAATCGTTGTGTTCGTCAGCAGCAGAGGAAAGAGAGTATGAAGTGTTTTTCGTTTTTCGTCAACCCCTTCGTTTCGCTTCGTCTCAGATTTCTCTGCCGATTTTGCTACCGTAACCGCTTGATTACGTTAACATTTTTCGGTCATGCCGAAGCGGAGGCGAACTATAGCAAACCTCGACTGGGTTCCGCAAGACCCCAATCCAAACATGTTTCAGCCATTTCAGTCAGGCATGAGTTTGCCGGATTGTTTCCGTGCGCGCGTAATACTCCGTTGCAAGGTATATTCCTTGGCTGATTGGCAAGGCCCTACCCTCTCGCGCTTGCTACGCACCCATGGAGAAATAATGAAGCACACAGTCTTGCGCCGCACGGCGATCGCCGCCGTTTGCGCCTGCTGGCCCCTGGCAGTCCTCGCCGAAGAGATTCGCGACCCGATGAACGTGGTCGTGGTGAGCGGCACTCGCGCCGAACACACGAGTTTCGACCTGCCTGCGTCGGTCGACGTGGTCGATGCGGCGCAGATCGGCGACACCCAGCTGCGCGTCAACGCGTCCGAAGCCCTGGTCGCCGTGCCGGGCATCGTGGTGCGCAATCGCGAGAACTATGCGCAAGACTTGCAGATCTCTTCGCGCGGCTTCGGCACCCGCTCCGCCTTCGGCGTGCGCGGCGTGCGCCTGGTGGCGGACGGCATCCCGGCCACCATGCCCGATGGCCAGGGCCAGGCCGCGACCTTCAACCTGGATCTCGCCGAGCGCATCGAAGTACTGCGCGGCCCCATGTCCGCCTTATATGGCAACCATTCCGGCGGCGTGGTCCAGCTCTTTACACGCGAACCGACCGATACGCCCACGGTCGAAGCCAGCTTCACCGGCGGCAGCTATGGCCAGCGCAAGTTTGACACCAATGCATCCGGCCGAAGCGGCGGCATCGGCTACCTGCTCGATGCCTCGCGCTTCGAGACCGACGGCTACCGCGACCACAGCGCCGCGACGCGCAAGCAGGCCTACGCCAAGCTGGTCGTCGAACCTTCGTCCACCAGCCGCCTGGTGCTGACCGCGAGCGGCCTGCGCCAGGACGATACGCAAGACCCGCTCGGCGTTACCTGGGCTACTTATCAGCGCGACCCACGCGCGGGCGAGATCGACACCACCGATACGCAGACGCCCCAACGTACGCTGGCCGATCGCTACGACACGCGCAAGAGCATCGATCACCAGCAATTCGGCGCGACCTATGAACAGAAGTTCGGCGCCGACCGCCTGCAGGTGACCGCCTACGGCGGCAACCGCCGCGTCATCCAGTACCAGTCGTTCTCGCGCGGCTTCCAGGCGCCGAGCAGCCACTCGGGCGGCGTGATCGACTTCGACCGCGACTTCTACGGCATCGACGCCAACTGGCGCGCGGTGCGCCAGGTCGCCGGCGGCACCATGCGCGCCACGGCAGGCCTGGAACTGGCGCGCTCGAAAGATGCGCGCCAGGGCTTCGAGAACTTCGTCGGCAATACCTTCGGCGTGAAGGGCAACTTGCGGCGCGACGAACAGAACGAAGTGACCAGCGTCGACCCTTATGTGCAGCTGGAGTGGGAACGCGATCGCTGGGTGCTGAGCGGCGGCGTGCGCCACAGCCGCGTGGACTTCGACGTCAAGGACCGCTACCTGTCCAATGGCGACGATAGCGGCGGCGCCGACTTTCGCCACACGACGCCGCTGGTGGGCGTGCTCTATAAAATCTCGCCGACCCTGAACGTGTACGCCAGCGCGGCGCGCGGCTTCGAAACTCCGACGATGAACGAATCGTTTTATTCAGGTACGGGCGGCGGCTTCAACTTCGCGCTCGAACCGGCCATTGGCACCCATCTCGAAGCCGGCGTGAAAGCCATGGTGGCTAGCGGCGTGCGCGTCAACGCCGCCGTGTTCCAGGTGAAGACGAAGGACGAACTGGTGGTCGACGCCTCCTCGGGCGGACGCACCAGCTACCGCAACGCCAGCGCCACCCTGCGCCAGGGGGGCGAGTTGTCGGTGGACGCCGAACTCGGCGCCGGCTGGAATGCGCGCCTGGCCCTGAGCATGCTGCACGCGGTCTATGACGAAGCCTTTGGCGCAGTGCCGAAAGGCAGCCGCCTGCCCGGCCTGCCGAAGACCAGCTTCTATGGTGAATTCGGCTGGAAGGAAGCGGCCGGCCGTTATGGCGCGGCGCTCGAGACCATCGCCAACAGCAAGGTGTACGCGGAAGACACCAACAGCGCCACGCCGGCGCCGGGCTATGCGATCGTCAACGCCCGCGTGCAGGCGAGCCAGCAGTTGGGCGGTTGGAAGCTGCGCCAGTTCGCGCGCCTGAACAATCTGTTCGACCGTGATTACGTGGGTTCCGTCATCGTGGGCGACACCAACCGCCGCTATTACGAAGCGGCCCCCGGCCGCAACTGGATCCTGGGCGTCAGCGCTCAGTACCAGTTCCAGTAACTGCGTCCTTGTCCAATGTCGGCGTCGCCGGCGCTGCCTGCGCCGGCGCGCCCGGCAGCGCGGCATCGGGATACAGGCGCTCGAGCGTCGCCGTCACCGCCGGCACCAGCACCGCCTCGACCAGCCTCGTAGCGGCGCCCAGGTCCGGCGCTTCGCGCACCGCCTGCCACAGGCGGTCGCCGTTGATGCCGACGCCGTTCAGTGCCTGCTCGGCCTCGGCCTGCCAGAACGGCGGCGCCTCGCTCTCCACATAATTGCCCCGTCCCCGTCCAAAGTGCGCCACCGCCAGGTAGCGCAACATGGCACTGGCCAACAGCGTTTGCAGGAAGGGATTGGCGAACTTTACATTGGCCTGGTTGCGGTCCGTGCCCTGGTTGAAACCCCAGGCCGCGCCGGCCGCCGTGATGCCGCCGGCGATCGCGCCCAGCAGCGCGCCCGCGCCCAGGGTCAGTCCGCCGACCATCGCGTCCGCCGACAAGCCGGTCGCCGCGCCCGACACCACCGCGCCGAGCAGCCCGGCCTGCGCCTTGTCCACCGGCGCACGCACCGCGAAGTTCTCGCGCACGCGCGCGTTCACGTTCACCGCTTGTCCGGGATCGATGCGGTACAGCGACAGCATGCGTGCGGTTGCATGGTTGATGCCGTCGTTCAGGCGCTGCACCAGCGCCGCCATCGCGAGATCCTGGCGGCGCTGCTCGTCCTTTCCGATGCCGACCGCCTTCAATGCGGTGCGCAGCATGCCGGTGCGTTCTTCACCCAGCGGTTCGCTGTCGCGCGCCGCCGCCGCGATCTGCTCGGCGCTCATGTTCAGTGCGCTCGCATAGCGCACGCGGTTACGCTCGGCCCACGCGGCCAGCAGGCGTGTATAGGCGGGGCGTTTTTCCTCTGCGATCAGGCCCGCCACCGATTCATAGAACACGTGTTCATGCACCCAGCAGCGGGCGAAGGCATCCAGCGGCAGCACTTCCTTCACCACCTGGTATTGCGCCAGGTGCTGCTTCCAGCGTTTGGGTTCTGCTTGTTCCTCGTGCGCCGGACGTGGCGGGCCGACCTGGTTGAGCAGCACGACCACGGGTTTACCGAGCCACTCGAGGATCTTCATCTCGGACGGCAGGTAGCCGGCATCCTGCGGCGATTCGGACGAGTTGACCAGGTACAGTACGACGTCCGCCTCTTCCCTGGCCGCGCGCAGCGCCTGCTGGCTGAGCCAGAACGGGCGGTCGCGATAGCGGTCGAACACCTCGCGCAGGAACCAGCCGATCGGATTGCCGGCCAGCGCGAGACGCTTGTGCAGGCGCACCGAGTCGCCGAAGCCCGGCGTATCCCACAGCACGAGCGAGTCGCCCTCTTCGGTGTTCAGGAGCGGGTAACCCTCCGAGATCTGGGTCACATGGGCGGCGTCGCGGATCTCGCCGACGTCCATGCCGACCAGGGTGCGCGCCAGCGTGGTCTTGCCGTTATTGGTGTGCGAGACCAGTGCGAACTGGATCTTTGCGGGCGTGATCATCGCAACTCCGGCAAGGCGAGGCCCGCGCCCAGTTCAAGCGGGTGCTTGTCGGGCTGGAGCAGATTGACGACGTGGGCCGAGGTGCCGTGGAAGCTGCAGAACTGGCGCCACAGGGCGTGGCGTTCGGCGACGCGCTCGCTGCCCACCTGCTCACCGATGCGATCGAGCAGCGGCGACTCGTCGAGCAGCACGGCCACGCCGCGCGGCACCCGCTTGACCAGGTAGTCTAGCATCGCGCCGTGGTTTTCCTTTTCGGGCGTGGCGGCAAGGCTGAACAGTACCGTGGTCACGGTGATGCCGGCTTCTTTCAAGGTCGTGTCGCGCAAGGCGTCCTTGAGCTCGACGCCATAGCCGATCGGCGGCAGCAACTGCACCCGCGTCTGTCCACCCAGGGCCGCGGCGGCGATCGCCCACAGGCCGCGGTCGCGCGGTTCGTCGAGCGTGTAGCTGTAGGGGATCACGCGCAGCACGGCCGGCGTGCCGGCGCCGATGCTGTCGGCCAGCTTGCGGTAATAAGGCTGGTCGAGATCGATCGGGAAGTTGCGCTTCAGGCGGCCTGCGCGCACGCCCGCGATCAGTGCCAGCACCACGCGCGGCAGGATCACCAGCAGCAGCAAGGTCGCGCCGTACAGATGGACCCAGCGGTCGCCGACCGGCAAGCCGGCTGCGCCGCCGAAACGCAGCTGCTCGATCTCGGCGGGCGAAAAACCCTGCAAGAACGGGAACACGGCCAGCGCCGGCGTGAACAGCCATGACAGCAGCGTGTGCACCTGCTGCGCATCGAGGAAGGTGCTCTCCCATCCAGTGACGTACTCGGTGAGCAGGCCGCGCGCATACAGCGAAGTGACGGCGCCCAGCGCGAAACCGGCCGCCGCCAGGTGGAAGGTGCGGGCCAGGCGCGCGCGCGTGAGCGGCTCGCTCAGCACGGCCCAATCGGCCAGGTAGTGGGCGATGCCTTCGGCCAGCGCAGTGGGCAGCTTGCGCGGCGCGACCGCCTTGCCGACGCTCAGGCGGCGCAGCAGCGGCGTGGTGCCTTTGCCCCGACGTGCGGCCGGCACGATAGCCCAGACCAGCAGGCCGAGATAGACGAGCAGGTTCCAGCCGACGATTGCCAGCAGCGGCGCCGACAGCAGGTCGACGCGGTGCGGATCGGCGATGCGGTCGAGCGCCGCGCCGAGCAAGAAGGCCAGGAATGGCAGCGCGATCCAGATTCCGCTCATGCCGGGAGCGCGCCGGGCGAATGTGCCGAAGGCCGGCGTGCGTTCACCCAAGCGCTTGAGGATTTGCTCCGCGCGTTGCTGCAGGAAGTGATGCTGGTTGGCGGCCATATGACTGTCTGCCGCCTGCCAGGCAGCGAGCTCACGCGCGCTTCGGGTGGCGTACATGCGATCGTCGTCGCTCAGGACCGTGTGGGCAACGTCGGCGTATTCAATCGAGCGCACCAGCACGACGTTGCGTGCGACCTGTTCGTTCATGCTTCTCCTATGGATGAAATGGCAATGTCGTTAGGGGCATTGTGCACCAGATTCGCGCAGGCTGGCAGTGGGCTAGCTCACCGTGCGTCCCACCCTGATAAGAAAAAACCCGGGCATGCCCCGGGTCGGTGGTATTCGTGGACGGTCGAGGTCCTGATGTGTCAGCCTTTTTGTTTGCTGCCGGAATCCGAAGACGGCTGGTACTGCTCCATGCCGCGACCGGACTGCCGCGAGTCGCCGAGGCGGTCCTGCTCGCCACGCGCCTGCATGCGCTGGGCCTGCTGGCGGGCGCTCCATCCGCCGGCCTGCGAACCGGCGCCGGCGCGCTGGCCGCGTCCGGTCGAATCCGATTGCATGGATCCTGTATTCCCCCTCGGGAAAGGCGTGTCGAGCCCGCCCGGCATGACGTAACCTGGCGCCCTCGACTGCAGGCTGCCCTCGGCCACCATCAAGGTTTTTGGTTTTGCGCTACCGCGTGCACGGTTGTCTACGCCCTTGACCTTCTCTTTCGACTTCATCGCGATCCTCCGCTTTACTGAACAAGAACTTCGATAATGCGCGTGCAAGGACGGAGGAAGTATCAGAGAACGTTTCGGTGGACTGTGGGATTCGCCCTACGCCCTAGAAGCAACTATCTTGCTGCCTTATATGCCTGGGGCCTGTTTCGCGATGATGCCCCTGATCGCGTCCACCACTTCGGCGGGGTTCTGGCGCTGCACCTGGTGGTCGGAATCGAGGACGATCCTTTTCGCTTTCGGATACATGCCGTTCACCGCCTCCCTGGTCTTCTGATCTTTGTTGAAGGCGCCGAAATCGACGCCGACCGCGGTGGCGCCCTTCGGTTTGTTGATGAGCATGACGATCGGCTTGTCATCGATCGGCGCGAGCGACAGCACCTGTTCGCTGGTCTGGTGAATGGCGTCGATTTCCTTGTTGACGGCGCTGGAGAAGAACAGCCGCTTGGCGCCGCGGGTCCAGAATGGGAACTCATCGGACTTCTTGACGACGCCGGGCAGCAGCGGATCGACCAGCACGAGGCCGCTGACTTCCTCGGGATAACGCTTGGCGAACAGTTGCATGTACAAGCCGCCGAGTGAGTGGCCGACGAGGATGTATGGAGGCGCCAGGCCTTTTTGCTTCAGGGTTTGCCTGAGCTCCTCGACGATCGTTCCGCCATCGCGCGCCGTTCCCGTTTCCTGGCTGTTGCCATAGCCAGGGCGGTTATAGGCGAAGATCGATGCCTCCGGGGCCAGCGATTCGATGACCTTGTCCCATCCGCCTACAGTTGCCCGCAGGCCGTTTTCGAAGACGATGCTGACGTTCGTATCCGGGTTCTTGATGGTCAGCGATTCGACCTGTCGGCCCGCGATCGTATCGACGCTGGCAGTGGCGGGAGCGGCAGATACCCATCCCGACATCGACAGGCAGCCCAGCAGGAAGAAAATGGAAAGGACGTTTTTGCGACCGGTGTTCGTATGTGGGGACATGGGATCGGAATCGCTCGAGTTTGGAAAATTCCATTCTTTCACGACACCTGATCTGTCTTGGAGGGCAAGCGCTGAACTGCATATTGGCCGGACAGATTGCAGAAAGCGCGATCTGGACCGTAATTCAGGATGCAAAAAAGCCCGCTCAAATCATTGAGCGGGCTTTTTCTATATAACTAGCCTGACGATAACCTACTTTCACACTGGTTGCAGCACTATCATCGGCGCAAAGTCGTTTCACGGT
>NZ_VPFD01000052.1 GCF_008014745.1 Massilia arenae | reverse complement strand
TCGAGTCGTTCGGCATCACTCCGCCCGACCGCTTCGTCGCCATCATAGACCAGCTCCGCTGCGGTACCTTCAATATACGAGAGTCGAATTAAAAGCAATTCTGGAGAATTGCTCGATAAATCTACTCTGACCCTCATGTTGGGTGGGGTGGCGCGTGCACGGGTGAAGATTTCGCTTGCGTGGCGTGGTGGGTGAGATAGAATAATGAATGAGAATCATTATCATCTGATGCCACTACCTTGCGTCGAGAGGAACGATATGTGCGACAAACACGCTGCGAACGTACCCTGCACTGCAGACGGACTGCAGGGATCGCGCCGGCGGCGCGTGTGGGAGCTGTCCCATGCCTGCCATTGCCCGCTGGTCGGAGTCGGGTTGCCGCTCGGCGGCTTGCGCAAGCTGGTGGAGAAGGTGACGGGTGGGAAGGTGCTGCATGACGACTACGATATCCATGTCGGCACCGTCAGCGAGTGCGCGCTGCGCACGCCGGTCGCCGATGCGGTGCAGAAGGAACTCGAGCGGCGCTATGCGCAGCATGTGCAGCGCTTCCGCGCTGCCAAGACTACCGAGCAGGTCGAGGCCATGTGGGATGCGGCGGTGGCCGCTGGCGACGTCGCCGGGGCGTTCTGGGCGGGGCTGTCGCATCCGCGCTGCACCACCGCGCTCGAAGAAAAGATGTGCCGCGATATCCATATGGTGCAGCACCAGGCCGGGGCCTGCGCGCGCGCCGATATCAACAAGTTCAATGCGGTCGTCGCCGACAACGCGCGCCTCGAACGCGAAGTGGCGCGGCTGCAGGAGCGCTGCAATGCGCTGGGGCTGGAAAAGGCGCAAGAGAGCGAACGCCTCGAGAACCAGCTGCGGGCGGCGCGGGCGGCGACCATCGCGCGCGATGGCGACGTCCAGGCCTTGCGCGCAGAACTGGCGCGGCTGCAGGCCAGCGTTCCCGACCTCGAGTCGCGCGAGCGCCTGGCAGAGCGGGTGGCGCAGATGGAAGCGCGTGAACAGGCGCTGCGTGTGCAGCTGGCCGAGCTGAAGGCGGTGCGTACGCCCGCGCCGGCGCCGGAAGCCGACGTGGCGGCGCCCGCGCCGATCCAGGTGGCGCCGGTCGCGACGCCGGTGCGCCTGGAGAATCGCAGCGTGCTGTGCGTCGGAGGCCGCAGCAGCAGCGTGCCGATCTACCGCAATATGATCGAGCGCGTCGGCGCCCAGTTCGCCCACCACGACGGCGGCCTCGAAGACAGCAGCAGCCAGCTCGACGCCAGCCTGGCCGCGGCCGACCTCGTGATCTGCCAGACCGGCTGCATCAGCCACAGCGCCTACTGGCGCGTGAAAGACCACTGCAAGCGCCACGGCAAGCGCTGCGTCTTTGTCGACAACCCGAGCGTCTCGAGCCTGGTGCGCGGCCTGCAGGAAGCCTCTACCGAGGACCAACCCGGCTAAGCAGCCAGTGCGCGGATCGCCGCCACCAGGCGGTCCAGCTGCGCCGTGGTCGTGAAGTACGAAGGCGTGACGCGGATGCAGCTGCCGCCGACCGGGCCTTCGCGCGCCACCGTGAAGATGCCATGACGCTCGGCCAGCGTGCGCGCCAGCGCCACGTTGTCCTCGAACGACGTTTTTCCCTTCAGGCGGAACGACGTCACCGCGCCCGTCATCCCCGCATCGTCGGGCGTGAGCACCTGCACGTTCGGCAGCCCGCGCACCCGTATCACCCAGTAGTCGCGCAGCGCGCGCAGGTGCGCCGCGCGCGCCGCCAGCGGGATGCGCGCATGGAAGGCCAGCGCGCTTGGAATCGTCATCACCGCCGCCACGTTCAGGGTGCCGGCGTTCACACGCGCGCGGATGTCGGTCGGCGGATGCTCGGTATTGCCGCAATCGATGTCGATGTCCTGCAGCCGTCCCTCGCGCACGTAGAGGAAGCCCAGCCCTAGCGGCGCCCCGATCCACTTGTGCAGGTTGGCGCCCACGAAGTCCGCCCCCAGGTCGGGGATGCGGAAATCGAGCTGGCCGAACGATTGCGCGATGTCCACCACCACGTCGACGCCGCGTTCACGTGCGATGCGCGCGATCTCGGCCACCGGCAGCACCAGGCCGGTGCGATGGTTGATGTGGGTGAGCAGCAGCAGCCGCGTGCGCGGATGGCGCCGCAGCGCCTCGGCATAGGCGTCGATGACGTTCTGGCGCGTGGCCGGCTCGGGGATCGTCACCGTGACCAGCCCGGCGCCACGGCGTTTGGCCAGCTCGCGCATCGCGTCCATCACCGTGCCGTAGTCCAGGTTGCAGATCATGACCGCTTCGCCCTCCTTCAGTAGCCGGTAGTTCAGGATCAGGTTCTGCAGCGACTCCACCGCGCTGCGCGTGATCGCGATCTCGCCGGGCGCAACGCCGGCATACGCCGCCAGCTGCGCGCGGATCGCCGTCATGTCCGCGCGGTCGAAGCGCGTGCGCAGGTAGTGCGTGTTGTGGCGGTTCAGGTAGTCGAGATTGCGCTTGTAGTCTTCCAGCACCGGGCGCGCCATGATGCCGTAATAGGCGTTTTCCAGATTGACGATATCGCCGGCCACGTCGTAGCTGGTCCCCAGGCCGGCGTCGTCGGCCGAGGCGGCGGCCGCCGGCCAGGGCAGCGCCGCACTCCCGAGGCTCAAGCCTGCGGCGGTGCGCAGCAGCTTGCGGCGGCGATAGGCGATTGGATTCATGGAGGCTCCCCCGAAAATGGATGTGCAGGAAAGTATAGGCAGGCCAGCGCGATGCGCTTGCCTGGCGAATGATCAACCCATAAGCGCCATTGATACCCCCGCTCGACACGGACGCCGCCGGGTTAGAATCGGGACCACCTTCACCACCGGACAATCGTCATGCTCAGCCGCGACATCGAGATCTTCCGCACCGTGATGACCTCGGGCTCCGCCACCCGCGCCGCGAAGGTGCTGGGGTTGTCGCAGCCGGCCGTCAGCATGGCGCTGCGCCGGCTGGAAGAACGCGCCGGCCTGGAACTGTTCCAGCGTCCCGGCGGCAAGCTGCAGCCCACCCAGCAGGCACAGGCCCTGCTGGCCGAGGTCCAGCGCCACTTCGTCGGCATGGACGTGATCGAGCAGCGCATCCGCAGCCTGAAGCAGTTCGGCGCCGGCCGCGTGCGCATCGCCGCCTTTCCCGGCTTGGGCACCGGTTTCGTGCCGCGCGTGCTGGCCGACCTGGCAGCCGCCGGCACGCGCAGCATGGTGTCGCTGCAGGTGATGGGGTCGCAGGACGTACGCAGCCAGGTGCTGCGCGACGAGGTGGAGCTGGGCATCGCGGCCCAGGACATCTCCACCGCCGGCGTCGAACACGCGCTGTTCGCGCACTATTTCGGCGTGGTCGCCCTGCCCGCCGGGCACGCGCTGGCGCGCAGCAGCGTGATCACGCCGAAGCAGCTGGCGCGCCATCCCTTCGTGGCGCTGCAGCCGGACGACGCCGTGAGCCTGCGCCTGGACGCGATCTGCCGCAGCCACGGCGTGCAGCTGCAGACGGCGGTCGAAACCTCGTACACCTTCAGCCTGTGCGAACTGGTGCGCAACCGCATCGGGGTCGCCCTGGTCAATCCGGTCACGGCGGTCGACTACCTCGATGCGGGCCTGGTGTTCCGTCCGTTCTCGGAGCGGCTCGAGTTCACGGCGCTGACGATGTGGCCCGCCGGCCGCCCGCTGTCGCCCTTCGTGCGCCAGATGCTGGCCGCGATGCGCGCACGACTGCAGGCCGACATGGACCGCCTGCGCGCGACCATGCCGCCGGGCGCAGGAAAGGTGGCGCTGCACCAGTTCCAGCCGCTGGCGGCGCCCCCGGCCTGAGACGACGGCTTCAGAGCAGGTCGATCGAGGTGCTCATCACGCCGACCAGTGCGGCCATCTCGGCCGAATTGGCGATGCCGAGCAGGACGTCGCCGCGATTGAGCGTGCCGTCGTCGATCAAGGTGGCCCAGCCCGCGACCTCGGCCTGGCTGGCCGTGCGCTCCAGGCCCGCCTGGTACAGGTGGGCGACATACTGCGCATTGCTCAAGCCGCCGAACTGGCCTTCCGCCGCGTTGACGAAAGTGTCGGCAATGGCCGCCATCCTGATGCCGTTCTCGCTGGCCGCGATCCAGTAATTCAGGCCACCCTGGTCCGGCGCGCGGTCGAACAAGGTGTCATACATGCGCACCAGCATGCCGACATCGGTGTCCGCGATCCAGGCGCTGGACCCGTACCAGTCCATATACTGCAGCATGGCGAAGTGGTCGGCGAACTCCAGCAGGACGTCGGCCCGCGTGCGCGCACCCGCGTCCAGCCCGACCAGCCAGCCGTACAACTCCCTCAGGTTGCCGCCGCGCTCCATGCCGTTCTCGTACAGCGACATGACGAAATCGTCGTCGCTCATGGCGTCGTCGGCGCCGCTCGCCGCGAGCAGGCTGGCCGCGATCTCGAGCAGCGACATCCCGGCGCCATGCTGCGCTTCCCAGGCATCGAGTTCGACGCGGGTCGCCACGCGGTCTTCGAGCGACTCGATCATGCGCGTGACGGTGCCGCGTACCGAGCGCTCGGCGCCGTCGCCGCCGAAGTTCAGGATCTCGACGTTCGCGAGCGAGTCGCTGCCTTCGACACCGTCGCGGGCCGTGACCACCACATGCCCCTGTTCGACCCGGATCGTGTAGTCGGCCCGGCTCCCCGCCAGGCGCACGGTGTCGGTGCCCGCGCCGCCGTCGATCCAGTCGTCGCCCGCGCCGCCGGTGATGTAGTCATCGCCGTTTTCGCCATGCAGGCGGTCGTCGCCAGCCCCGCCGTCGATGATGTCGTCGCCGCCGCCGGCATAGACCACGTCGTCGCCCTCGCCCAGGTTGAGGGTCTGGGCGTCGGCGTCCGCCACTACGTACTGGTCGCCGGCGCCGCCCCTGATCGTGACTTCGCCGGCCAGCGCGGCGAAGCCGATATGGTCCAGGGTGACGTTACTGTTCCACAGGCCGCGCGTATCGATGACCACGGCGACCAGCGGATTGCCGGCGCCGGCCTCGACGCCGACCAGTGCCAAGGGACTGTATGGTTGCGGCGCCGTCCCGAAAGCGGCCGTCGGCGCGATCGTCTGCAGCAGCAGCGGCGTGTTCGCCGCCTCGGCGATGAAGCGGGTGGCGCCGGCGACCAGGCTGGCCTGCGAGGCGGAGCCGGCCTCGCTGTGCTGGCGCACCTCGCGCAGCAGGTCGGCCAGCGCGGCGCCGGCCGGCTCGGGCGCGACGCTGCCGCTCGCGGTCATGCCCATGTCCAGCCACACATCAGCGCGCAGCAGCACCCGGCCGCTGGCGTCGACGGCGATCGGCACCGCGCTCGTGAGTCCGTCGCCATTGGTGTCCGGGCCGGCCGCGCGGGTGGTGCCGGCCGTCAGCACCTGGCGCTGGGTGCCGTCGGTCTCGGTGACCGTGTGCACCCGCACCTCGCGGTTATCGATCACGCTGACCTGCGGCGCCGTGCCGGGACGCTCGTCGACGTCGGTAACCCAGATCGTCAACAGCTGCGCGGCTGTGCCGGCGCCATCGGTGCGCGTGACCTCGACCTGGTAGGTATTGTTGCCCGCCCCGGCGCCGCGGTCGCGCGGCGCCTCGTAGTCGGGCGCCGCGATGAAGCGCAGCAGGCCGGTAGCCTGGTCGACCGTGAACAGCGCGGCATCGGCGCCGCCGGTGATCACGTAGTCGTTGTAGATCGGGCCGGACGGGCCCTGATAGATGGTGTCGACGGTGACGTCTCGGGTATTTTCGGCCACCTGCACCACGTCCCCGTTGGGATAGGAAAAGCGCGGCTCGATCGGCCAGGTGGATTCGGCTGCGCTGGCCTGGGAAGTGAATGCGGTTGCCATGATCGTTCCTCGGTATCGGATACCGGAAGTATAGCCACCCCAGGCGGCGCACGATTCGAAACCCGTCGGCATGGCGCGATTCCATGCCGGCCGCATTGCACGGGCTTTTCCGCATCCGGAAAACAAAAAAGGTTACCTGCTTGCGCATGTAACCTTTTGGACCTACCGAATTTTGGTGCCGCTGACCAACATCGAACCAGCGTTCCAACCCCTGTACGAGTGGGACTAAGTGTATTGCAAACCCCAATCATATCAAGGACTTACTGTCGAGTACAAGTGGTATTGAGGATGCACCGAGATGCTCTGTGTTACTCCATGTGATCCAAATGTGATACCTGGAGGCATCAGACGAGGGTCATTCGTGTACAGAAAAACACCCCCGCTCGTAAAAAGCCCAACAACAACGCCATAGGAATTGGGCTTTACCTCTTTTTTGAATTCGTTCCAAACGTCGAAGGGGGGGGGGGTACTTTCGCATCCTACGTGGATTCCTTCCCGCTCTTTGCTGCAAAGCCCTAGGTGTTACTAAAGGGTCTACACTAGAGCACATTTCCTAGAACTGTACAATTCGTAGTCTTGTTCATCTTGCAAGCAAAGACAGAGACATATGCCAAGTTTTGTATGGAGTCGAAACCCTCAAGAAGCCCGTGACAACCCGTACGAATACGAGGCACAGGATCAGTTCATAAGGGAGGCAACAGCGGTACTCAGTGGCCTAACCGTTAGCCTTGACCAGTTCACCATGAAGTTCCACCGAGATGACACAGGGTTAGCGAAAGCCACTTGGATGCTTTCCTTAGACTTGGTTGACTCACTCAAGGAATGTACCGAACTGTTTGTCGAGAAACGGCATCGTGTCGCCTTTCGTCTGTTCAGGGATGCCGTCGAAACGATTGACCTTATAAGCGTGCTGCATGCAAGTAACAGCCTAGCGGATCGCACCCTACGGGAATGGTATAAGAACGATACGATTTCTCATGGGGCAATGCGTAAGTACATGGAATCAGCGCATGGTAAAGACACGGCAGAGTCCAGACAGAAGTTTTACCAACAACTGTCGAAGTTCACTCACCGAACTTACCGTGCCTTGACCATGAGTTTTTCGCTAGGCCATGGAGATATGCTCGTGCCAGATACGCATTCGACTCCAATGCTCATCTTGCCCCACACCATTGCAGAGGGTCTAGCGGTACTATCCAGCCTGATTCTTGAAACCATTGAATGCCTGATACGTTACGGCCCCCTGAGTAATGATGAGGTCAGTTCCATATTCCTGGGTGCCCTAGAAGCCGAGAGCGTTCCTAGGCGATTCTCTATGAGGTCTGTAAGGACAACTTGATCCCAATCACTAGACCCTGCCCTAGTGAGAGTGTGATTCTGTATCAATATTTCCTACCAATAGGATTGCCATCAGAATTTTGATAGGGTATTATCACTATATCTAAGGATCATTTGATAGGTAACAATGATGTTGATCGGATACGCTAGGACTTCCACTGTGGAACAGGTAGCAGGGTTTGATGCTCAAGTGTCGGCGCTGATGGCTGAGGGATGCGAACGGGTCTTCCAGGAACAGGTGTCCTCAGTAGCCGAGCGGGTGCAGCTTGAGGAAGCTATCAGTTTTGCTAGGTCAGGCGATGTGTTCACGGTAACGAAGCTCGATAGGCTGGCAAGGAACACGCAACACTTGCTTGAGATTGCGGAGCGGCTGGAAGCCAAAGGCGTATCGCTTAAGGTGTTGAACTTTGGTCTGGATACTTCCACGCCTACCGGGAAACTGATGCTTACCATGCTTGGTGCTGTAGGCCAGTTTGAGCGGGAAATCATGCTTGAGCGTCAGAAGGAAGGCGTAGCCAAGGCAAAGGCTGAGGGCAAGTATAAGGGCAGGAAACCTACCGCACTGGCTAAGAAAGCCGATGTGCTGGCTTTGTTGGCCTCAGGGGCAACCAAGGAAGCTGTAGCAAAGCAGCTTGGTATCGGTGTTGCGAGTATCTACAGGATGCTTAAGGCGTGAAAGGACGGCGTAACGATCCTTGCCTCCCCTTGTAAATACATCGTGTATATAGGGTGGTCAGGAATGGTCTGTTTTGAAGCGATACCGACCTTAGGTCTCATAGGGGAAAGCTAAAATCCACACCTATAGAGATGAATCGCCCCGGCTTTCGTGGAGGCCGGTTAGTGTGAGTCAGGCCGGGATGGCTTGACCGCTCAGTTGCTTGTAATAGTTTGCCTCA
>NZ_VPFD01000051.1 GCF_008014745.1 Massilia arenae | reverse complement strand
CTCACCCGTTCGCCACTCGTCAGCGGAGCAAGCTCCCTGTTACCGTTCGACTTGCATGTGTAAAGCATGCCGCCAGCGTTCAATCTGAGCCAGGATCAAACTCTTCAGTTCAATCTCTGTTTGTTGACTCTTTCGAGTCACCCTGCATTGCTGCAGGGGTCGCTCACTCAAAATACTGACCGCTATCTCATTGCTGAGACAACGTATTTCTTTTTTGTGAACATTTGATAATTTAAGTAATCAAGAACCGAAGTTCTTGGCACCTTCATCAAACGCCCACACTTATCGACTGTTAATTTTTAAAGAACGCGGCTCCCGCCGAGGGTTCGGTACTGCATCATCTGCTGTTTGCGTCGAATCGTTTTGTTCGTCAGCAGCAGAGGAATGAGATTATGCTCGTCCTGCTGAGCTTCGTCAACACCTTATTTTTCAGTTTTGTGACGAAACCGCGTCGTTACGGATGAAGTCGATGAAGGCCCGCAGCGGCGCCGGCACCAGCCGCCTACCCGAGTAGTACAGATAAGGGCCAGAGAACTGCGGCCACCATGGCTGCAGCACCGGCTCCAGCTCCCCGCGCTCGACATATGGCTTCAACCAATCCTCGAACAAATAGATCACCCCCAATCCCTGCACGGCGGAGTCGATCGCCAGGTCCAGCGCCCCACCCACCTGCACCAGCAACTGCCCGCTCGGCTCGATGGTCACCGTCTCGCCGCCCCGCTCGAACACCCAATCGATCATCGCGCCACTGGCAAAGCGCGCCCGGATACATGCGCCGGGCGCCAGCTCGCGTGGATGCCCGGGCATCCCATGGCGGGCCAGCCACGCGGGAGACGCCGCGGCCGCCATGCGCTGGGTGCGCGGACCGATCGGCACTGCAATCATGTCCTGCTCCAGCCGCTCCTCGTAGCGGATGCCGGCGTCGCAGCCGGCCGCGAGCACGTCGACGAAGCTCTCCTCGGCCACGACTTCCAGGCGAATCTCTGGATACCTGGCAAGAAACGCCGGTACGATGGCCGGCAGCACCAGCCGCGCCGCACTCATCGAGACATTCAAGCGCAAGGTGCCGGTGGGCGTATCGCGAAAGCCATTGACCACGTCGAGGGCGCTGTCGATCTCGCTCCACACCGGATCCAGGCGCGCCAACAGGCTGCTGCCGGCCTCCGTCGGTACAACGCTGCGCGTCGTTCGATTCAGCAGGCGCACGCCCAGCCGCGCCTCGAGGCGCCGGACCGCTTCGCTCAATCCGGAAGCGCTGCCGTCGGTTGCGCGCGCAGCCTCCCGGAAGCCGCCGGCGCGCGCAACCGCGACGAAGGCGGATAGATCCCCCAGTTCAATTTTCATTGTTCGTTTTTTCGTACAGCCCGTGTGGATTTCACCCGATTGTCACACAGATCGCCGCGACTTATCTTGATCGCGCCAACCCAACAAGGAGTGACACCATGTCCACCACGATCGATCAAGCCGGCACCTACACACTCGGCAACCGCACAGTCCGCCGCCTCGGCTACGGTGCCATGCAACTGGCTGGCCCACATGTCTACGGCCCTCCGAAAGACGCCGATGCCGCGCGGGCGGTGCTGCGCGAAGCCGTGGAACTCGGCGTCAACCACATCGACACGTCGGATTACTATGGCCCGCACATCACCAACCAGCTGATCCGCGAAGCGCTTCACCCCTACCGCGATGACCTGACGATCGTTACCAAGGTCGGCGCACGCCGCGGCGATGACGCCAGCTGGCTGCCCGCCTTCTCGGCCCAGGAACTCGAACTAGCCGTGCACGACAACCTGCGCAACCTGGGCCTGGAGACACTGGACGTAGTTAACCTGCGCGCCATGTTCGATCCGCTCAAGCCGGCGGAAGGTTCGCTCGCAGCCCAGCTCGAGGCCCTGGCCGGGCTGCGCCAGCGCGGCCTGATCCGCCTTATCGGCCTGAGCAACGTTTCGATCCAGCAAGTCAGGGAGGCGCAGCGGATCGTGCCGATCGCTTGCGTCCAGAACATGTACAACCTGGCGCACCGCCATGACGACCCACTCATCGATGCGCTGGCTGCCGAAGGCATCGCCTACGTGCCGTTTTTCCCGCTCGGCGGCTTCTCGCCCCTGCAGTCGGATGCCCTGTCGGCCGTCGCGGCGCAGCTCGGCGCGACGCCCATGCAGGTAGCGATTGCCTGGCTGCTGCAGCGTTCGCCGAACATCCTCCTGATCCCGGGCACCTCCTCGCTCCTCCACCTGCGCGAAAACCTGGCGGCGGCGCAGCTGGTGCTGTCGGCGGATATCCTGGCGCGACTGGAAGCGATCGCCGCTCCCGCAGCATCGGCGTCGTAAGGTCCTGGCGCTAGGCAAGACCAGAAACAAGGCCAGAAAACAAAAAAGCCCACCAGACATCTGGTGGGCTTTCTCTCTATTGAATAGCCTGACGATAAACTACTTTCACACTGGTTGCAGCACTATCATCGTCGCAATGTCGTTTCACGGTCCTGTTCGGGATGGGAAGGGGTGGTACCGACTTGCTATGGTCATCAGGCATAACTTGCTGGAAAACTGTTCCTCTACTGGGCAACAGGCTTCCTGAATTCCGGCGAGCATTCTAACAAGCAATCCTGCCAAGCGCCAGCGTTATTGGCCGCCACACCACAGAAACACACCAGAGAGACGCTTCTATATAAAGGCAAGTGCTTGTGATCAAAGTAAAATACCGCCTTTCCCGCCGCCCCTCCTGCTCCCCGCCATGACGATCCTGCTCTCGACCCTCAACGCCCGCTACACGCACGCCTCGCTCGGCCTGCGCTACCTGCTGGCCAATATGGGCCCGCTGCAAGAGCAGACGAAAATCCAGGAATTCGTCATCGGCGCCAAAACCACCGACCTGGTCGAGCGTATCCTGGCGCACGCGCCGCGTATCGTCGGTTTCGGCGTCTATATCTGGAACGTGGAAGAGACCACCCGCCTGGTGGCCATGCTCAAGCGCGTGGCGCCGCATCTGACCATCATCCTGGGCGGCCCGGAAGTCTCGCACGAGACGGGCGAGCAGGAAATCGTCAAGCTGGCCGACTACGTCGTCACCGGCTGGGGCGACGTCACCTTCCCCAAGCTGTGCCGCGAGATCCTGGACGGCCCCAAGCCGATCATGAAGGTGCATGCGGGCGTGCAGCCGCCGATGGAAGACATCGCCCTGCCCTACTCCTTATATAGCGAAGAAGACATCGCCCACCGCACCTTATATGTGGAAGCCTCGCGCGGCTGCCCGTTCAAGTGCGAATTCTGCCTGTCCTCGCTGGACAAGACGGCCTGGCCCTTCCCCCTGGATACCTTCCTGGCCGAGATGGAGACGATGTATCAGAAAGGCGCGCGCCTGTTCAAGTTCGTCGACCGCACCTTCAACCTGAACGTCAAGACCAGCCTGCGCATCATGCAGTTCTTCCTCGACAAGATCGAGGCGGCGCCGAACGACCCGGTCTACGCCCACTTCGAGCTGGTACCCGACCACCTGCCGGAAGCGCTCAAGGAGACCATCGTCAAATTCCCGGCCGGCGCGCTGCAGTTCGAGATCGGCATCCAGAGCTTCAACCCCGAGGTGCAATCCCTCGTCAGCCGCCGCCAGAACAATGAAAAAGCGGCCGAGAACATCCGCTGGCTGACGCAGCACTCCACCGCACACCTGCACGTGGACCTGATCGCCGGCCTGCCGGGCGAGGACGTGGCCAGCTTCGCGCGCGGCTTCGACCACCTGGTGAGCCTGGGCGCCGAAGAGATCCAGTTCGGCATCCTCAAGCGCCTGCGCGGCACGCCGATCATCCGCCATACCCAGGAATTCGGCATGGTCTACGATCCCTACCCGCCCTATACCGTGCTGGCGACGAACAAGATCGACTTCGCCACCATGCAGCGCCTGGTGCGTTTTGCGCGCTACTGGGACCTGGTGGCCAACTCGGGCCGCTTCGCCAACACCATCCCGGTGCTGCTGGGCGAGACGCCGTTCGACAACTTCATGGCCTTCTCTGACTGGATCTATGCCCATACCGACGCCACCCATCGCATCGCGCTGGACCGCCTGGCCAAGCTGGTGGCCCAGTGGCTGCAGAGGTGCGGCATGGATGCCGGTGAGGCGGCGGTGCTGCTGGCCAGCGACTATGCCGGCAAGGTCGACGCCCCGCCCCGCCCCGTGAAGCAGCCGGCGGATACGCCAAAAGCGGTGACGCCGGCGCGCCAGGTCCGCCATCTGGCCGCGTGACCGGGCAAGCACGCAAGAGGATCGTGGCTGGCAACACTAACGATTCTCTTTTACACTGGCGCAATGCGGATTGAAAATGCGCCAACATTAACCATTCAACAGTCCGGCCAGGGAGCCGGCCAATCCGTCATTGCCGAGGGGGTCTGGCAAGTCCACGGCCTGTCGCAGCGCGGCGTCCTCAAAGGCATCACGCGCCAGCTGGCCGGCCTGAAGGACAAGGGCGCCTGCGAATGGGACCTGTCGGGCGTCGAAAGCCTCGACCACATCGGCGCCCAGATGTTCTGGAACACCTGGAACAAGAAGCGTCCCAAGCGCCTCAAGCTCGACCCGCGCCAGGAAGACCTGTTCAAGCGCATCGAAGAGGCCAGCCACATCAAGCTGCCGCGCCACCGCACCAGTCCCTTCGACTGGGTAATCAAGCTGGGCGCCGGCATCCTGAATTTCTTCGAGCACCTGCGCAGCTTCATTGGCCTGATCGGCATCGTGATCCAGGACCTGGGCCGCTTCCTGCGCCGTCCGCAAAGCGGGCCGTGGCGCGAGATCTCGGCCAATATCTATCATTCCGGCTTCCAGGCGCTGGGCATCACGGCCATCGTCGGCTTCCTGATCGGGATCGTGCTGTCCTACCTGTCGTCGCAGCAGCTGCGCATGTTCGGCGGCGACGCATATCTCGTTAACATCCTCGGCATGGCGGTGATCCGCGAACTGGGCCCGCTGCTGGCCGCGATCCTGGTCGCCGGCCGCTCAGGTTCCTCGATCACCGCCCAGCTGGGCGTGATGCGGGTGACCGAAGAACTCGACGCCATGCTGGTCATGGGCGTCTCGCACGGTTACCGCCTGATCATGCCCAAGGTGATCGCGCTGGCGATCTCGATGCCGCTGCTGGTGGTCTGGACCGACGCCATGGCCCTATTGGGCGGCATGGTCTCGGCCAAGATCGAGATGGGCATGTCGTTCCGCTACTTCCTGCAAAAGCTGCCGGACGCGGTGCCCTTCGTGAACTACACCATTGGCCTGCTCAAAGGCGCGACCTTCGGCGTGCTGATCGCCCTGATCGCCTGCCATTACGGCCTGCGCATCAAGCCCAACACCGAAAGCCTGGGCCGCGGCACCACCACCTCGGTGGTCACCGCGATCACGGTGGTGATCCTGGCCGATGCGGTGTACGCCATCATCTTCAGCGGTACGGGTTTCTAGATGCCGGATTCCAAACAACCCCGCAAGCAAGAGCTGAACCTGCGCCCCGACGAGGAAGTCGGCGCGCCGGTGGTCCAGATCCGCAACCTGTGGACCAAATTCGGCCGCACGGTGGTGCACCAGGACCTGAACCTCGAGATCTACAGCGGCGAGATCCTCACCATCGTCGGCGGCTCGGGCACCGGCAAGACCGTGCTGCTGCGCCAGATGCTGGGCCTCGAGCGGCCATCGCAGGGCAGCGTGCACGTGTTCGGCGAGGACATCAGCGCGGCCTCGCCCGAACAGCTACAGCGCATGCGCAACCACTGGGGCATGCTGTTCCAGCAGGGCGCGCTGTACTCGGCGCTGAGCGTGTTCGACAACATCGCGCTGCCGATGCGCGAATTGCGCTCCCTGCCCGAGGACGTGATCCGCGACGCCGTGCTGCTCAAGATGAATATGGTGGGCCTGGGCCCCGAGCACGCCAACAAGATGCCGGCCGACCTGTCGGGCGGGATGGTCAAGCGCGCCGCGCTGGCGCGTGCGCTGGCCCTCGAGCCGCAGTTGCTGTTCCTGGACGAGCCGACGGCCGGGCTCGACCCCGACCTGTCGGACGCCTTCGTCACCCTGATCCAGACCCTGCACCGCGAGCTGAAGCTCACGGTGGTGATGGTCACGCACGACCTGGATACCCTGTTCGCGCTGTCTTCGCGCATCGCGGTGCTGGCCGAAAAGCACGTGCTGGCGGTGGGACCGTCGTGCGACGTGCTGCAGGTCGAGCATCCCTTCATCACACACTTTTTCCTGGGCCCGCGCGGCCAGCGGGCGCTCGAAGTGCTCGACGAACGCCACGCCCAGCATGAATCGGAGAATCGATAGTTATGGAAAACAGGTCACATGCCCTGATGACCGGCATCTTCACGATCGCGCTGCTGGTGGCGACCGTCCTGATCGGCCTCTGGTTCAACCGCGACAAGACCGAGCTGGTGCCCTACGAGATCGTCACCACCCAGTCGATCCCCGGCCTGAACCCGCAAGCCACGGTGCGCTACCGCGGCCTGGAGATCGGCCGCGTCGACGAGATCATCTTCGACCCGCGCGTCACCGGCCAGATCCTGATCCGCCTGTCGGTCGATGCCGCCTCGCCGATCACCAGCACCACCTTCGCCACCCTCGGCTACCAGGGCGTGACCGGGATCGCCTTCATCCAGCTCGACGACGAGCGCACCGGTTCGCCGCGCATGGCGACCGGCAGCGATCGCATCGCCCGCATCCCGCTGCGTCCGGGCCTGCTCGACCAGCTGGAAGACCGCGGCCTGGCGATCCTCGAGAAAGCCGAGAAAGTGACCGCGAGCCTCGACGAGCTGCTGAGCGACGACAACCGCGCCAAGATGGTCGGCGCCTTCGAGAGCGTCGACCGCGCCGCCGACGCCTACGCCGCCATTCCACAGCGCCTCGATCCTGTGCTCGACCAGCTGCCCGGCCTTGTCAACAAGGTCAACCGCAGCATGGACTCGGTCGACACCCTGGCCACCAGCGCCACCTCGATGACCCGCAACTATGACCAGCTGGCGACCCGCCTGCAGGCGCCGGACGGCCCGATCGAGCGCCTGAACACCACCATCGGCGCGCTCGGCGCCGCCACCAGCCACCTGGAACTGGAGACCCTGCCGCATGTGGTGCAGATGACCGACGAGGCGCGTGCCTCGCTGCGCGCGGTGCGGCGCACCGCCAACTCGTTCTCCGATCGCCCGCAGAGCATCCTGTTCGGCACCCCGGGCGACGCGCCCGGCCCCGGCGAGCCGGGCTACGCGCCACCGACCAAATGAGGACCACAGTGAATCGTCAACCCCTTCGCTTTTCCGCTGCCGTCGCTATCGCTTGTTCCCTGCTGTTGGCCGGCTGCGCCAGCAAGGAACGCACGTCGAATACGATTTTCGACTTCGGCCCCGTGGCGCCTGCCATGCAGGCGGCGGCTGCGCCAAAACCTGCCGCTATCGTGGTGATGGACGTCACCGGCCCGGCCACCCTCGATACAGAGCGCATGTTCTACCGCCTGAACTACGCCGATGCCCAGCAGGCCCGCACCTACGCCAACAGCCGCTGGAGCGCGACCCCGGTCAGCCTGGTCACCCAGCGCATCAAGGCGCGCCTGGCGCAGTCGGGCATGAAGGTGCTGTCGGCCACCGACGCCGCCACCGGCGTGCCGATCCTGCGCATCGAGATCGACGATTTCGTGCACGCCTTTGCCAGCGCCGGCCAGAGTGAAGGCCAGATCATGCTGCGCGCCTCGGTATTCCAGGAACACCGCCTGGTCGACCAGCGCAGCTTCCACCGCAATGCGCCCGCGCCGAGCCAGGACGCCGCCGGCGGCGTGGCGGCGCTGGCCACCGGCACCGACCAGGTGGCGGCCGACCTCCTGGCCTGGCTGGCGTCGCTGGACACCCAAGGCAAATGACCGAAGCGGAAGTCCCGGCAGACGTCGCCGCCGGCCGCTCGCGCGGCTCGCCCATCGTGCGCGCCGCGCTGCTGGCCTATCTGCTCCTGATCGTCTACGCCAGCTGGTTCCCGTTCACCGGCTGGCGCGACAGCGGCATCTCGCCGCTGGCCTTCCTGAACCTGGTCAAGCAGCGCTACTGGACCGGCTTCGACGCCGGCGTCAACATCGCCGGCTACATCCCGTTCGGCATGCTGCTGGTGCTGTCGATGTATCCGCGCGTGCGCGGCGTGTGGGCGGTGCTGCTGGCCACGCTCGCCGGCCTGCTCACCACCGGCACGATGGAGGCGGTGCAGACCTACCTGCCCAGCCGCGTCCCGTCGAACCTCGACTTCGTCACCAATGCCGGCGGCTGCTTCATCGGCGCCATCCTCGGCGCGCTGTGGGCCCCAGGCCTGCTCGACCGCAGCCGCCTGTTCAAGCTGCGCCAGCGCTGGTTCGCGCCGCACGCCAGCCAGGGCCTGGTGCTGGTGGCCATGTGGCCGCTGGCCCAGATCTACCCGCAGAGCTATCTGTTCGGCCACGGCCAGGTGCTGCCGATCCTGTCCGGCTGGATGTCGTCCTGGTTCGACACCGAGATCGACCTGGTGGCCCTGCTGCGTCCCGGCGGCGACACCATGAGCGTGGAACAGTACTGGCTGTCGGAGACCATCATCACCGCCTGCGGCATGACCGGCGCCGCCCTCACCCTGATGTGCCTGGTGCGCCGCGGCGCCCCGCGCTTCTGGCTCATGCTGGCCCTGCTGGCGAGCGCACTGGTCGTGAAAGCGTTCTCCAGCTCCCTGCTGTTCAGGCCCGATAACGCCTTCGTCTGGGTCACGCCGGGCGCCGAAGGCGGCTTCCTGATCGGCCTGATCATGCTGTCTGGCCTGGTGTTCGCGCCGCAGGTGGCGCAGCGCCGGCTGGCGGTCGTGACCCTGATCCTGGCGCTGGTGGTGGTCAATACGATCCCGGTGAACCCGTATTTCTCGTCCACCCTGCAGGGCTGGGTGCAAGGCAAGTTCCTCAACTTCAATGGCGCGGCCCAGGGGCTGGCGCTGGCCTGGCCCTTCGTTGCTCTGTGGTTCTTGCTGCTGCCCTCGCATAAACTCAATCGGCAATAAGAGCTTGTATGATGGCGCTTTGGCGCGACGCCATGCCACTCTTTCCAATGAGAACGACATGAACGATCAAGTGAATGACGAGCAGTTTTACAAGCATCATGTATTTTTCTGCATGAACATCCGCGAGGGCAAGGACGCGCGCCCGAGCTGCGGCAAGTGCGGTTCCGAAAAAGCGCAGAAGCATGCCAAGAAACGCATCAAGGAACTGGACCTGAGCGGCCAGGGCAAGGTGCGCATCAACCAGGCCGGCTGCCTCGACCGCTGCGAGGAAGGCCCGGTGCTCGTGGTCTACCCCGAAGGCACCTGGTACACCTACGTCGACACCGATGACATCGACGACATCATCGACACCCACCTGGTCGGCGGCAAGGTCGTCGACCGCCTCAAGATCTGATCCGACAAGACGCTCTATGAACATCCATTCGCACAAATTCGAACTCGACGGCCCCGCCGGCAAGATGCAATGCCTGCTCGACCTGCCTGACGGCGCGCCGCGTGGCGTCGCCCTGGTGGCGCACCCGCATCCGCTGTATGGCGGCACCATGGAAAACAAGGTTGCCCAGACGCTGGCGCGCACCTTCGTGACGCTCGGCTATGCGGCGGCGCGCTTCAATTTCCGCGGCGTGGGCGAATCCGAAGGCGTGCACGACGAAGGCCGGGGCGAGGTCGACGACATGGCCGTCATGTATGCGCATATGCGCGAACAATATCCGGACCTGCCGATCACGCTGACCGGTTTCTCGTTCGGCACCTTCGTGCAGGCGCAGTTCGCGCTGCGCCTGGCGGCCGAGGGGCGGCCGGCCGAGCGCCTGGTGCTGGTTGGCACGGCGGCCGGCAAATGGCCGATGCCTGAAGTGCCGCAAGACACCATCCTGATTCACGGCGAACTGGACGACACTATTACCCTGAAGGAAGTTTTCGACTGGGCGCGACCGCTCGACCTGCCTGTCACCGTCATTACAGGCGCCGACCACTTCTTCCATCGCAAGCTCGGCCACATTAAAAATCTCGTGATTCAACTGTGGCGGCGTGACATTTAGTCGTCACAGTCCCCTATAATAATTCCCTTCTCTTGAGGCAATGCTTCCTTCGGGACATTGCCTTGCGCTTTAACACCGCCCTACCTTTTTAATGACGAAATTCTCCCCATGAAAAAACTGTTAGCGGCCTTCGCCGCCAGCCTGGTGATGGTCTCGGCCAGTGCGCAAACCGTGCCCGCGCCCGCCATCGCCGCCAAATCGTGGTTGCTGCTCGACGCGACGAGCGGCCAGGTCATCGCCTCGCAAGAACAGAATATGCGCATCGAACCGGCATCGCTGACCAAGGTCATGACGGCCTACGTCGCCTTTGTCGCGATCCGCGACAAGCGCATCAGCCTGAACCAGATGGTGAACGTGTCCGAGCGTGCCTGGAAGGTCGACTCCAGCAGCTCGAAGATGTTCATCGATCCGCGCGTGCCGGTCTCGATCGACGACCTGCTGCATGGCCTGATGATCCAGTCGGGTAACGACGCTGCCGTGGCCATCGCCGAAGCGGTGGCGGGCGACGAAGCCACCTTCGTCACCCTGATGAACCGCGAAGCGCAGCGCATGGGCCTGAAGGGCACCCGTTTCGCCAACCCGCACGGCCTGCCGGACGCGAACAACTACTCGACCGCGGCCGACCTGGCGCAGCTGGCCGCCCACGTGATCCGCGACTTCCCGGAGCTGTACAAGATCGACTCGATCAAGCAGTTCACCTATAACAAGATCACCCAGCAGAACCGTAACCGCCTGCTGTGGCTGGACCCGACCGTGGACGGCATGAAGACCGGCCACACCAACTCCTCGGGCTACAGCATGATCACCTCGGCGCGCCGTCCGAACGGCAGCACCGGCGAACGCCGTCTGATCTCGGTGGTGCTGGGCACCAGCTCGACCGACGTGCGCACGCAGGAAAGCCAGAAGCTCCTGAACTGGGGCTTCCAGAACTTCGACACCGTCAAGCTGTACTCGAAAGGCCAGGCGATCCAGACCCCATCGATCTGGAAGGGCGCGCAATCGACCGTCAAGATCGGCTTCACGCGCGACATCCTGGTGACCGTGCCGAAAGGCGTGGCGGGCAAGCTCAAGCCGGTGCTGGAACGCCGCGATCCGCTGGTCGCGCCGCTGGCGCTGAACGGCCAGGTCGGCACCCTCAAGATGACCGTGGACGGCAAGCCGCTGCTGGTGCTGCCGGTGGTGGCGCTGGAAGAAGTGCAGGAAGCGAGCATTTTTGGTCGCGCCTGGGATTCGATGCGTCTGTGGATGCAGTAATCTCCCGCGCTTGATCCCAGAAAGCCCGTCCGCGCGTCACGCCGGACGGGCTTTTTTCATGCGCGGCGGCTGACGCGGTGCGGGCTTCGGCCCGCTATAATCATGCTATCCAGTCATCACGAAAGAACTCCGATGCCGCAAGCGCCCGCCGAACTCCTCTTCCCCCGCATTCCGACGCGCGAGGGCGGCCTCGAACTGTCGCGCATCGTGGCCGGCATGTGGCGCATGGTCGAATGGGATATGCCGGTGGCGGCGCGGGTCGAGTTCATCGAACAGTGCCTGGCGCTGGGCGTGACAACCTTCGACCACGCCGACATCTATGGCAACTACGGCGTCGAGGAGCTGTTCGGCGAAGCCCTGCGCGCGCAACCGTCGCTGCGCGACCGCATGGAACTGGTCAGCAAATGCGGCATCAAGCTTTTATCGGACAAGCATCCCGGCCACACGATCCAGCATTACGACACCAGCGCCAGCCACATCATGCGCTCGGCCGAGGAGTCGCTGCGCAAGCTGGGCACCGACCGCCTCGACCTGCTGCTGATCCACCGTCCGGATCCGCTGATGGAATTCGACGAGATCGCCGCGGCCTTCACGCGCCTGAAGCAGGACGGCAAGGTCCTGCACTTCGGCGTGTCGAACTTCACGCGCCACCAGTTCGAGTCGCTGAATCGCCGCATACCGCTGGCCACCAACCAGGTCGAGTTCTCTCCGCTGCACACCGCGCCGATGTTCGACGAGACCTTCGACGGCCTGCAAGACCTGGGCGTCGCGCCGATGATCTGGTCGCCACTGGGCGGCGGCCGCCTGTTCGGCGCGCAGGATGAACACGGCGCCGCGCTGCGCCAGGCCATCCAGGACGTGGCCGAGCGCATGGACAAGCCGTTCTGCAGCGTGGTGTTCGCGTGGATCATGCGCCTGCCCTGCCGGCCGATCCCGCTCACCGGCAGCGGACGCATCGCGGCGATCCGCGAGGCAGTACTGGGCGCCAGCTTCGAGCTCGAACGCGAGGACTGGTTCCGCATCCTGCGCGCCGCGCGCGGACACGAGGTGGCCTGAGATGGTCGAGGGCCCGCTCCGGATCGTCGAGGGCAAGGCCCTCAGCGCGCAGCAAAAAAAGGACTTGCTGAACCGGCTGGCCCGGATCGAAGGCCAGCTGCGCGGCGTGCAGAAACTGATCGCGCTGGCCGACTCGCCGTCGGACTGCGACGCCGTCGCACAGCAGATGGCGGCGGCGCGCAAGGCGCTCGACCGCTCGTTCGTGCAACTGCTGACTTCATCGATCCTGACCCAGACCGGCGACGCCACCGACCTCGAAGACGCGCGCGCCCGCGCCGCCCACCTGGCAGCGATGCTGGACAAGTTCGCTTGAACAAACAGCGTAAAAACGTCGTTCCCGCGGAGGCGGGAACCTAAGTTAGTCTGCGTAGTCGATAGATCGAGCGCAGCGTCGTCGCGAGCACACTTGGGTTCCCGCCTCCGCGCACTGCTGTCCGGGATAATTTGAGGGGAAATTGCTGGAAGGGTTGCAGGGACTGGTTTACCGGCGTATACCGGAGTCGCCAAACTT
>NZ_VPFD01000050.1 GCF_008014745.1 Massilia arenae | reverse complement strand
TAAGTAATCAAGAACCGAAGTTCTTGGCACCTTCATCAAACGCCCACACTTATCGACTGTTAATTTTTAAAGAACTTTATTCGGTACTGCGTCTGCCGTTTGCTTCGAAGCGTTGTGTTCGTCAGCAGCAGAGAGGCGAGATTATCAGGTGTTTCGCGATTTTCGTCAACCTCTTTTTTCTCTTCGTTTTCGCTACCGTGAGGTGGCGTCTGCGTCGAGGAGCGAGACTATAGCAAGCCGAAGGCCGGCTTGCAAGGTTTACGATTGTGATATCTTAGCCGCCGCACTCAGCGACCTTCTCTTACATACCCTTATATGATTCCTACGATCGTCCCTATCGCCGACGCCGCCCTCTCCCAGTCCCTGGCGGATGCCATCAATAACAAGACCAAACCGCTCGGTAGCCTGGGACGACTGGAATCGCTCGCCGCCCAGCTGGGCCTGATCCAGCGCTCCACCAAGGTCAGCATCGACCAGCCCGCGATCCTGGTATTTGCCGCCGACCACGGCGTCGTGGCCGAAGGCATCTCCGCCTTCCCGCAAGACGTCACCTGGCAGATGGTCGAGAACTTCCTGGGCAACGGCGCCGCCATCAATGTGTTCGCGCGCCAGAACGGCTGCGCGCTGCACGTGGTCGACGCCGGCGTGAACCACGAATTCGGTGACCGCGCGGGCCTCGTACATCGCAAGGTCGCCAATGGCACCCGCAACTTCGCGATCGAACCCGCCATGACGGCGCAGGAATGCGCGACCGCGCTCGAACACGGCATGGCCCTGGCGCGCGACCTGCCCGGCACCGTGGTCGGCTTCGGCGAGATGGGCATCGGTAATACGACGTCCGCCGCGGCCCTCATGCACACGCTGACCGGACAACCGCTGGCGCGCTGCGTCGGCGCCGGCACCGGTCTCACGCCGGACGGCATCCGCCACAAGGCCGACGTCGTCGCGGCCAGCGTCGCCCGTCACGCCCACGCCGTGCAGCCGCTCGAGGTACTGGCCACCTTTGGCGGCTTCGAGATCGCGATGATGGCCGGCGCCATGCTCAAGGCGGCCGAGCAGCGCAAGGTGCTGCTGATCGACGGCTTCATCGTCACCAGTGCGCTGCTGGTCGCCGCGCGCCTGCAGCCGAACATCCTCGACTACTGCGTGTTCTCGCACTGCTCGGGCGAGCATGGCCACGCCCTGCTGCTCGAGGAGCTCGGCGCCCGCCCGCTGCTCGACCTCGGCCTGCGCCTCGGCGAAGGCACCGGCAGCGCGCTGGCCGTGCCCCTGCTGCACGCCGCCGCCAACTTCCTGAACGAGATGGCCACCTTCGTCTCGGCGCAAGTCAGCGAACGCTCGGCATGACGCACCAGCTGCGCCTGTTCTTCATTGCGCTGCAGTTCTTCACGCGGCTGCCGATTCCGCGCTGGGTGGGCTTCGAACCGGCCTGGCTGAACCACGCGTCGCGCTACTTCCCGCTGGTGGGCGTTGTGGTGGGCGTCATCGGCGCGGCCGTGTACCTGGTGGCGGCGCAGTGGTTGCCGGCGGCGGTGGCGGCCGTGCTGTCCACCGCCGCCACCATCTATGTCACCGGCGCGTTCCATGAAGACGGCTTCGCCGACACCTGCGATGGCCTGGGCGGCGGTATGACGAAGGAACGCGCGCTCGAGATCATGAAGGACTCGCGCGTCGGCGCCTATGGCGCGATCGGCATCGTGTGCATGCTCGGCGCGAAGCTGGCCGCGCTTGCCAGTCTGCCGCCAGCCAGCGCCATCGGCGCCCTGCTGCTGGCCCATCCGCTCTCGCGACTGGCCGCCACGTCCCTGATCTGGCAGATGGAATACGCCCGCGCCGAGGGCAAGGCCAAGCCGCTGGCGGTGCGCATGAGCGACCGGGAATTTGGCATCGCCACGCTCACCGTGCTCGTGCCCGCGCTCGCGCTGCTGGCCTTCGGCTCGCTCGACCTGGCCGCAATCGTCGCCTCGGTGCTGGCAGCCATGCTGGCCACGCGCTGGCTGGCGCGCAAGTACACACGCCGGCTGGGCGGCTATACGGGCGACTGCCTCGGCGCCGTACAGCAGCTGGCCGAAATAGCCATCTATATCGCGGTGCTCGCCACGCTCGGACGCGGCGCGCTGGCCTGATGCGTATTTACCTGGTGCGCCACCCACGGCCCGAGGTGCCGGCCGGGCACTGCTACGGCCGTAGCGACCTCGCGGCGAACGAAGCCGACGTCGAACGGGTGCTGGCCGCATTGGCGAACCAGGGACTGCCCGGCGCGATGCCGGTCTACGCCAGCCCGCTCACCCGAAGTGCGGTCCTGGCGCAGCGGCTCTCGCCAGCGCCAGCCTTCGACGCACGCCTGGCCGAGATGGACTTCGGCGCCTGGGAAATGCGCAGCTGGGACGACATCCCCCGCAGCGAGATCGATGCCTGGAGCGCCGACCTGCTGCACTACCGTCCCGGCGGCGGCGAAAGCGTGATGGAAGTGGCCGCGCGCGTGGCCGGTTTCGATGCCGACATCCGGCGCGCGGGACATGCGCAGGCCCTCGTCATCTGCCACGCCGGCACCATGCGCCTCATGCACTCGCTGCACCTTGGTGGCACGCTGGTCGATGCCGCGCTGCGCGCCGCCCAGGCGCCACACCGGATTGACTACGGCGAAGTGATGATGCTGGAAACCTGACAAGACCTTATAATGGGCGCGTTTTGGTGCTCGCGCCTGCGTTCGCAGTCGCAGTTAAACGGGAAACACGCAGCCCCATCAAGGGCCAACGTGTGCTGCCCCCGCAACGGTAAGCAAGTGCCGCATGCTCTCCATGAGCCATGCGGCAAACCGTCCCCTCATACCACTGTGCGCATGCATGGGAAGGTCGGACGGCCATACTTGTCAGCCCGGATACCGGCCAAAAGGTGGCGTCGCTTCGCGCGACGCCGTTCAATCTGGCCTACGGGGACGTCGGCTGGTTGCCTTTGATAAGAAACAGTTCATGAACTTTCCAGTAACCCGGCAAGCCGCCGCGGTCTCGCTCGCCCTCGCCGTCATCTCGTCCGCCGCTGTCGCAGACGTTCCTTCACCTGCTCCTTCACCTGACGCCATCCCCACCGCCGACACCGTCGTCGTCACCGCGACCCGCACCGCGCAGCGCGCCGTCGACGTCATCGCCGACACCACTATCATCGATGCCGAAGAAATCGCGCGCTCAGGCGCCGGTTCGGTGGCCGACATCCTGCGCCGCCAGCGCGGCATCGAAATCTCGCGCAACGGCGCGGCCGGTACCACCACCAGCGTCTTCATCCGCGGCGCCAACGCCAACCAGTCCGTGGTCCTGGTCGATGGCGTGCGCTTCGGCTCGGCGACCACCGGCACGGCCAGCTGGAACGCCATCCCGCTGGGCGCCATCGACCGCATCGAGATCGTCTACGGTCCGCTCAGCACCCTGTACGGCGCCGACGCCATCGGCGGCGTGATCCAGATTTTCACCCGCAAGGGCGAAGGCGCCCCAGTCGTCACCGGATCGGTGGGCGTGGGCAGCAACGCCACCCGCCAGGCCGACGCCGGCATCTACGGCAGCAGCGGCGGCCCGAACGCCATCAGCTACGCCTTCGGCGCCGGCTACGAGGATTCGGACGGCTTCTCGTCCACCCGCCCGGGCGCCTCGGGCTACAACCCGGACGAAGACGGCTACCGCCGCCGCAACGCCAACGGCCGCGTGACGATGGCGCTCGCGCCGGGCCACGAGATCGGCGCCCAGTTCCTGGTCAGCCGCCTGTTCAGCCAGTACGACAGCGGCACCGCCAACTACGACGTCCACAGCGACAACGACCTGAACACCGCCGCGGTCTTCATGCGCAACCAGGTCCTGCCGAACTGGCACAGCACGCTGCAGTACGCGCGCTCGGAAGACAAGTCGGGCAACTTCACCAACGCGACGCCTTCCGGCGCCAGCCAGATCGATACCCAGCAGGACGAGTTCAGCTGGCAGAACGACATCGCCATCGGCCGCGACACGCTGCAGCTGCTGTACACGCACCGCAAGGAAGAAGTGCCGTCGATGCAGCGCTCGCGCATCACCAACTCGTATGCGGCCGCCTACTCGGCCAAGCGCGGCCAGCACCTGGTCGACGTCAGCGCGCGCCACGACCGCTCGGTCTACGGCAGCAAGAACACCGGCGCCGCCGGCTATGGCTACGACTTCGGCAACGGCCTGCGCGCCACCGCCAGCGTCGGCACCAGCTTCCGCGCCCCGACCTTCAACGAGCTGTACTTCCCCGGCTACGGCCTGGAAACCAACAAGCCCGAAAAAGGCCGCAACCGCGAAGTGGGCCTGCGCTACGACGGCAACGGCTACCAGCTGGACGCGACCTACTTCCACAACCGCCTGACCGACATGATCGTGTCGAGCACCCCGTGCCCGGATGGCGTCAACAAAAGCTGCGCCTACAACGTCAACGAAGGCCTGCTCGAAGGCTTCTCGCTGGCTGGCAGCACCCGCCTGATGGGCGTCGACCTGCGCGCCAGCCTCGATTGGCAGGATCCGCGCGACGAGACCACCGGCAAGCAACTGGCGCGCCGTGCGAAGAAGCACGCCAACTTCGGCGCCGACTACACAATGGGCACGCTCAAGACCGGCGTTGAACTGAGCGTGTCGGGCGAGCGCTTCGACGATGCCGCCAACAACCGCCGCCTGGGCGGCTATGGGCTGCTGAATCTGCACACGACCTGGCAGTTCACGCCCGACTGGTCGCTGCTGATGCGCCTGGATAACGTCGCCGACAAGCAGTACGAGATCGCGCGTAACTACGGCACCAGTGGCCGCACCTGGTTTGCGGCCCTGCGCTACCGCATCCGTTAAGCTATAACCCCCTGCCCGCGGCAACCAGGTCGCGGGCATCCGATCAATCGACAGGGCCAGCATGCAAGCATCCGTCCCGCCGCTACGCCAGCGCGCCACACTCATCGTTGGCGCCATGCTGGCGTTTTCCATTGCCACCCTGCTGTTCGCGGGCATGACCGGATCGATCCGGGTTCCGCTCGACGAGATTCCCGACGCCCTGCGCCAGCTCGCCAGCGGCCAGCCCGATTCGCTCGCCGCCTCCCTGCTCGAACTGCGCGCCAGCCGCGCGCTGGTGGCGTTCGCGACCGGCGGCGCGCTGGCCCTGGCCGGCCTCATGATGCAAGCGCTGTTGCGCAACCCCCTGGCCGACCCGTATGTGCTGGGCGTCTCGTCCGGCGCCTCGGTCGGCGCCCTGCTGGCGCTGCTGCTGATGGCCTCCACGCTGATGGTCGACGCCGCCGCGCTGGCCGGCGCCATCGGCGTGGCCATGCTGCTCTACCTGCTGGCCCGGCGCGACCTGCGCAGCGGCCAGGCGGCCGAAGGCGGCGCCTCGATGCTGCTGCTGACCGGCGTGATCGTCTCGGCCCTGTGCGGCTCGGTGGTCACCCTGATGCTGTCGATCGCACCCGAGGGACGCCTGCGCAGCATGATCTTCTGGCTGATCGGCGACCTGGCCGGCGCGCCGCTGCGCCTGCTGCCCTGGCTGGTACTGGCCGGCTGCCTGCTGTTCGCCATGCGCAATGCGCGCGCCATGAATATGGTTGCCCTGCACGCAGAGAATGCGGTGACGCTGGGCGTGCGCGTCGGCGCGCTGCGCAAGGGCCTGTTCTTTATCTCTGCCCTGCTCACCGCGAGCGCGGTCACCAGCGCCGGCTCGATCGGCTTCGTCGGCCTGATCGTGCCGCATGCCTGCCGCTTCGCCTTCGGGCCCGACCACCGGGTGCTGATCCCGGCCGTGGTGCTGGCCGGTGGCGCCTTCCTGGTGTTGTGCGATACGCTGGCGCGCACCATCATCGCGCCGCAGCAGCTGCCGGTCGGCGCCATCACGGCGATGATCGGCGCGCCGGTCTTCCTCTACCAGTTGCACCGCCTGCGCAAATGAACTCAATCTCCACCCACGACCTGCTGCTGTCCATCGGCCAGCGCACCCTGGTGCGGGGCCTGGACTGGACCGCGCGCGCCGGCGAATGCTGGAGCATCATCGGCCGCAACGGCGCCGGCAAGAGCACCTTGCTGCGCACGCTGGCCGGGCTGCAGCAGCCGAACGGCGGATCGGTGCACGTCGACGGCCGCCCCGTGGCGGACTGGCCGCTGACCGAACTGGCGCGCGAGCGCGCCTTCCTGGCCCAGTCGCGCCATGACGCGTTTGCCTATACGGTGCTGGAGAGCGTGCTGTCGGCGCGCCACCCCTACCACGCCAACCGCTACTGGGAGGGCAGCGACGACCATCAAGCTGCCCTGATGGCGCTGGCGTCGATGGAAGTGGACGACCTGGCTGCACGCGACGTGCGCACCCTGTCCGGCGGCGAGCGCCAGCGCGTGGCGATCGCCGCCCTGCTGGCGCAGCAGACGCCGCTGCTGCTGCTCGACGAGCCGGCCAATGCGCTCGACCTGGCGCACCAGGTGAGCGTGATGGGCCTGCTGGCCCGCCTGTGCCGCGAGCAAAAACGGACCGTGGTCATGATCGGCCACGACCTGAACCTGGCCAGTCGCATTTCTACTCATGCACTACTACTGATGGGCGACGGCCGCTGGACGGCCGGCGCCAACGACCAGATCATGCGCCCCGCGCTGCTGGGCGACTATCTTGGCCATCCGATCGACATGATCGAACACGAAGGCCGCCGCATCTTCATTCCCAAGGAGGGTTCCGCATGACCGACATGACTCCAGAACAGACCGCCGCCCTGAACGACCGCCATCGCGCCCGCATGGAGCGCAAGAAGGCAGTCATCGACGCCAAGATCGCTTCAGCCGACAAGGAAATCGGCATCGTCATCGTCAATACCGGCAACGGCAAGGGCAAGAGCTCGAGCGCGTTCGGGATGGTGGCGCGCGCTCTCGGCCACGGCATGAAGGTGGGCGTGGTCCAGTTCATCAAGGGCGCCCTGTCGACCGGCGAAGAAACCTTCCTGCGCCGCTTTCCCGACGAAGTGAGCTTCCATGCGATGGGCGAAGGCTATACCTGGGAAACGCAGAACCGCGAGCGCGACATCGCCAAGGCCGAAGAAGCCTGGGCGCTGGCAAAGCAGTTCCTGTCCGATCCTTCCATCGGCATGGTGGTGCTGGATGAGTTGAACATCGCCCTGAAATACAAATACCTCGACGTGCACACCGTGATCGCCGACCTGCTCGACCGTCCGGTGATGCAGCACGTGGTGATCACCGGCCGCGGCGCGCCACCGGAACTGATCGCGGTGGCCGATACCGTCACCGAGATGAACGTCGTCAAGCACGCGTTCAAGTCAGGCATTGGGGCCCAGGCGGGGACCGAATGGTGACGGGCGCCCGTATCGCCCTGGTGGCGGCGATGTCGTCCGGCCAGGGCAAGACGACGGTGACGGCCGCGCTGGCGCGGCGGCTGGTCCGCATGGGCAAACGCGTGCGGGTATTCAAATGCGGCCCCGACTTCATCGACCCGATGCTGCTCGAACGCGCCTGCGGCGCGCCAGTCCACAACCTCGACCTGTGGATGGTGGGCGTCGACGCCTGCCGCCAGCGCCTGGCCGACGCCGCGCATGAGGCGGACGCGATCCTGGTCGAGGGCGTGATGGGCCTGTACGACGGGTCTCCCTCGGCGGCGGACTTGTCGCGCGAGTTCGGGATTCCCGTGCTGGCGGTGCTGGACGCGTCGGCGATGGCGCAGACGGCCGGTGCGGTGGCGCAGGGCCTGCGCGACTATGGCCCCGTCGAGATGGCCGGCGTGATCGCCAACCGCGTTGCCAGCAGCGGCCACGCGGCGATGGTGAAGGAGTCACTACGCGACATCCCGCTGATCGGCACCCTGGCCCGCCAGGACGAGCCGCTGCCCGAGCGCCATCTGGGCCTGGTCGTGCCGGGCGAGGTCGAAGAGCTGGATCGCATCCTGGATGCGCTGGCCGACAGCATCGATTTCGATGAGGCGGCGTGGGATGCGCTGCCGGTTTTGTCGCCCCCTTCCGCACTCCCGGCGCCGCTAGAACCCCTGCTTGCGGGCCGCACGATCGCGATCGCGCGTGATCCATCCTTCGTATTTGTCTATCCTGCGAACATCAACGTGCTCGAGCAGCTCGGTGCGCGCATCACGTATTTCGCGCCGCTGTCCGATGAAGCGGTGCCGGACGATGCCGACGCCGTGTATCTTCCGGGCGGCTATCCCGAGCTGCATGGCGCAGAGCTGCAGGCCGCCCAGCGCTGGCGCGACTCGATCCGCGCCGTGCACGCGCGTGGCATGCCGATCGTCGCCGAGTGTGGCGGCATGATGGCGCTTGTCGATGGCCTGACCGATAGCGAGGGGCGGCGCTTCGAGATGGCCGGGCTGCTGGTCGGCGAAGTCAGGATGCAGAAGCGCCTGGGGGGACTCGGCATGCATGCGATGCCGACGCCGCAGGGCGAGATCCGCGGCCATACCTTCCACTATTCATTGCTGGACTCCCCGGTGACGCCGCAAGTCCATACCATCAAGCAGAGGACCGGCACCCAAGGCGAGGCCGCCTACCGGGTCGGTTCGCTGTTCGCGTCCTACTTCCACGGCTACTTCCCTTCCAATCCGCGTGCGGTGGCGGTGCTGTTCGGAGCGCAGCCGTGAGCGTGACCCTGGTATTTGGCGGGGCGCGCTCGGGCAAGAGCGCCTACGCCGAACGCCTGGCGCGCGAATCGGGCAAGGAGATCGTCTATATCGCCACCTCGCGCGCTGGCGACGGCGAGATGGCCACACGCATCGCCCATCATCGCGAACGGCGGCCGCCCGAGTGGCGGACGGTCGAAGAAGAACTGGCGCTGGCGCAGACGCTGCGCGACTGGTGCGCACCGCAGCGCCTGGTGCTGGTCGATTGCCTGACACTGTGGCTGAGCAACCTGATGTTCTGCGATGGCCGCGACTATCCCGAGGTCGGCGCGATCGACTTGCCGCCATGTTTTCACCAGGAGCGTGCGGCGCTGCTGGATCTGCTGGACGAAGGTCCCGCAGGCGACGTGATCCTGGTGTCGAATGAAGTGGGCATGGGCATCGTGCCTTGGGGCGCGATCTCGCGCAGCTTCGCCGATGAAGCCGGCCGCCTGAACCAGGCGGTGGCGGCGCGCGCCGACCGCGCGGTGCTGGTGGCGGCCGGCCTGCCGCTGGTGTTGAAAGGTCCCCAGTGCTGACTTGCCTGCCGCTCTCCACCATCGCGCTGCTGCTCGTCGCCGGGATCGCGCTCGACCTGCTGCTGGGCGAGACGCGGCGTTGGCATCCGCTGGTTGGATTTGGCAAGCTGGTCAACTTGATCGAGCGCAGCCTCAATCGTGGGCGGTCTCGCCTGGTGCGCGGATGCCTGGCCTGGATGCTCGCCGTGCTGCCACTGAGCCTGCTGTTCCTGGCGCTGACCGACTTCGCCGGCCTGTGGCTGCACGCGGTGCTGCTCTATCTCTGCATCGGCCTGCGCAGCCTGCGCGACCATACGCTGCCGATCTATTCCGCGCTGTGCGCCGGCGACCTGGCGCAGGCGCGCGCGCTTACCGCGCGCATCGTCAGCCGCGACACGGCGAACGCCGACGAATCCGACCTGGCCAAGGCCAGCGCCGAATCGCTCCTCGAAAACGGCAATGACGCCGTGTTCGGTACGCTATTCTGGTTCGTCCTGCTGGGCGGGCCGGGCGCGGTGCTGTTCCGCCTGGCGAACACGCTCGATGCGATGTGGGGTTATCGCAGCGAGCGCTTCAACCTGTTCGGCCGCTGCGCGGCGCGGATCGACGACGCATTGAACTACGTGCCCGCCCGCCTGACCGCGCTGTCGTACGTGCTGCTGGCGGGTAGTGGCCGCGCGCGCGCTTGGCGCTGCTGGCGCACCCAGGCCCCGGCCTGGAGCAGCCCGAACGCCGGGCCGGTGATGGCCAGCGGCGCCGGCGCCCTCGGCGTGTCGCTGGGCGGCGCCGCCGTCTACGATGGCGAAGTCGAACAGCGTCCGCCGCTGGGTCTTGGGCCTGCCGCCTGCGCGGGGGACATCCTGCGCGCCTGGCGGCTGGTGCTGCGCACGACGTTGCTGTGGGCCGGCGTGGTCTGCCTGATGGCTGTAGGAGCTTCATATGCTTGAACACGGCGGCAACTTGCGCGACGCGGCGCATCACTATGGCCGCGACGACTGGGTCGACCTGTCGACCGGGATCAACCCGCATGGCTATGCGGCGCCGGCGCCGTCGAGCGCCGCCTGGCATCGCCTGCCGGAGCCGGATCCTGAATTCCTTGCGGCGGCCCGCGCCTATTACGGCGCGCCGCGACTGCTGCCGGTGGCCGGCACGCAGGCGGCGATCCAGGCGCTGCCGCGCCTGCGTCCACCTTCGCGCGTCGCGGTGTCGGCGCCCTCGTATGCGGAACACGCGTATCACTGGAACCTGCACGGCCACACGCAGCGGCTGGTGCCTTACCCCGAACTGGAAACGGCGGTCGACGCCAGCGACGTTGTCGTGGTCGTCAATCCGAACAATCCCACCGGCGAGACCATCGAACCCGAGCGCCTGCTCGACTGGGCGGCGCGGCTGCATGCGCGTGGTGGCTGGCTGGTGGTCGACGAAGCCTTCGGCGATACGGCGCCCGAGCTGAGCGTGACGCGGTATGCGGCGCAGCCGGGATTGATCGTGCTGCGCTCGATCGGCAAATTCTTCGGGCTGGCCGGACTGCGGCTAGGATTCGTGGCGGCGCACGAGCGCGTGCTGGCGGACCTGGCCGACCTGCTCGGGCCGTGGGCAGTCAGCGGCCCTGCGCAGGAGATCGCCCTGCAGGCGCTGGCAGACACGGGCTGGCAGCAGGATGCGCAAGAGCGCCTGGCGCAGGCCGGTGGACGGATGGTGCAGCTGCTGCAGGAGCACGGCATTGCCAGCACCGGCACGCCGCTGTTTCGCTGGTGGCCCGAGGCGCGGCCGGAAGCTTTTCATGAACACATGGCCGCGCGCGGCATCTGGTGCCGGCTGTTCCGCGATGCGGCGCGCGGCATCCGGGTCGGCCTGCCCGCCACCGAGGGTGACTGGCGGCGCTTCGAACAAGCACTTCACGAATGGAACAAGCAATGAAGAAAACGATGCTGCTGGCCGGCCTGGTCGCAGCTGGCCTGACGGCCCATGCCCAAGCCGCGATCACGGTCAAGGATGATGCGGGACTGGCGGTCACCGTCGCCAAGCCGGCGCTGCGGGTGGTGTCGATGGCGCCCAGCGTCACCGAACTGCTGTTCGCTGCCGGCGGCGGCAGCCAGATCGTCGGCGCGGTGAACTACAGCGATTATCCCGAAGCGGCCAAGCGCATCCCACGCATCGGCTCGAACCGCGAGATCGACATGGAGCTCCTGATCTCGCTGAAGCCGGACCTGATCGTGGCCTGGCGCCATAACAGTTCGGAGCGGCAGATCGAGATGGTGCGCCGACTGGGCATCCCGGTATTCCAGAGCGACCCGCAAACCCTGGACGGCATTCCCGACGCCGTGCTGCGCCTGGGCCAGCTATTGGGCACCGACGCCGCGGCGAAGACGACCGCGGCGCAGCTGCGCGAGCAACTGGCCGGCCTGCGCGCGAAGTATGCGAACCGTTCCACGGTGCGCACCTTCTACCAGGTGTGGGACAAGCCCCTCTACACGTTGAGCGGAAAGCACATCCTTACCGATGCGATGAAGCTGTGCGGCGGCGAGAACATCTTCGACAAGCTGACGGTGACGGCGCCGATCGTCTCGATCGAGAGCGTGTTGCAGGCCAATCCGGAGGCGATCATCGCCACCGCCGAGAAGAACTACGGCGGTGTGGAGTTGTGGAAGCCGTATGGCACCCTGGCCGCAGTGCGCAGCAATAATCTGTTCACGCTGGACGGCCACCTGCTCAATCGCGCGGGGCCACGCATGGTCCAGGGCACGGCCGCGATGTGCGAGGTGCTCGAGCAGGCGCGCCAGCGTCGGTCGAAATGAGCGGCTTTCCCTACCGGACCCTGATGGTGCAGGGCACGACGTCCGACGCCGGCAAGAGCACGGTGGTCGCGGCGCTGTGCCGCCTGCTCAAGCGCCGCGGCATCCGGGTTGCGCCGTTCAAGCCGCAGAATATGGCGCTCAACAGCGCGGTGACGCGCGATGGCGGCGAGATCGGCCGCGCACAGGCGCTGCAGGCGATCGCCGCCGGCATCGAGCCGCACACCGACATGAATCCGGTGCTGCTCAAGCCGTCGAGCGACATCGGCGCCCAGGTCATCATCCATGGCCAGGTGCGGGCCGACATGAATGCGCGCGACTATCACCAGTACAAGCCGGTGGCGATGGGTGCGGTACTTGAATCGCATGCACGCCTGCTGGACCAGTATGAGACGGTGATCGTGGAAGGCGCGGGCAGCCCGGCCGAGATCAACCTGCGCGATCGCGACATCGCCAATATGGGGTTTGCCGAGGCGGTGGATTGTCCGGTGATCCTGGTGGCCGACATCGATCGCGGCGGCGTGTTCGCGCATCTGGTCGGCACCCTGTCCTGCCTGTCGCAGTCGGAACGCGGTCGTGTCATCGGCTTCGTCATCAATCGCTTCCGCGGCGACATCAAGCTGCTCGAGCCGGGACTCGAATGGCTCGAACAGCAGACCGGCAAGCCGGTGCTGGCGGTGCTGCCCTATCTGCATGGGCTGTTCCTCGATGCCGAGGATGCGGTGCAGGCGGCGCAGGCGAACAAGGGCGCGTTTCGCGTCGTCGTTCCCAGCCTGCCACGCATGAGCAATCACACCGATTTCGATGCGCTGCGCGCGCATCCGGATGTCGACCTGCGCTTCGTGCGGCAGGGCGAAGCGATTCCCGGCGCCGACCTGATCATTCTCCCAGGGAGCAAGAACACGCGTGGGGACCTGGCCTGGCTGGAAGCGCAAGGCTGGCGTGAGCAGATTGCGCGTCATCTGCGTTATGGCGGCAAGGTGATCGGCGTGTGCGGCGGATTCCAGATGCTGGGGCGGACGGTGAATGATCCACATGGCGTCGAAGGAGCGCCGGGTATGTCTGCGGGACTCGGATTGCTGGATGTCGAGACCGAACTCACGCGTGAAAAGCGGCTAACCAGGGTGGACGGTGTGTGCGCGTTTGCTTCGCACGAAGTCGCTGGACGAGTCAGCGGGTATGAGATTCATATGGGGGTATCGCATGGCACTGCCATGGGGAAGCCTGCTTTTGCGATCGACGGACGCGGTGAAGGTGCGGTGTCAGTCGATGGCCAGATCCTGGGGACTTATCTGCACGGATTGTTCGATCATCCGGAGGCGTGTACCGCACTGCTGCAATGGGCTGGGTCGCGCAGCGAGCATGTCGTCGACACGGCGCAACTGCGTGATGCGAGTCTGGAGCGGATCGCGGATTCAGTAGAAGGGTTGCTGGATCGATTGATCGCAATCCGCGGATGAGCTGGATTGCTTGAACGCGTGGATGGCGAAGCCATCCACCCTACGATGTTACTTCAGCACTACAAAGCAAAAAACCCCACCAGGATCACCTGGTGGGGTTTTTCATATAACTAGCCTGACGATAACCTACTTTCACACTGGTTGCAGCACTATCATCGGCGCAAAGTCGTTTCACGGTCCTG
>NZ_VPFD01000005.1 GCF_008014745.1 Massilia arenae | reverse complement strand
AAGTAGGCCTCAACGGCTGAAAATTTAAACTGCTCGTCGTACTTCATAAGACACCTTGAAGTGGAGTCTCACTTCAAGGGGTCACATCACAGGCGGGGACCCAAGTTTGCTTGCGTAGCCACTACGATTTGCATTAGTGGTCTGCGTGATACTTGGGTCCCCGCCTGCGCGGGGACGACGGTTTTTAGGCTAGCAATACGGTCGTTGTTCCGCTTTACTCCACGACCACCGCGCTACTGCCTCCACCGGCGGGTCGCACCAGCACCTTGGTCGCGATCCGCTCGGTCATCTCCTGCACGTGCGAGATCACGCCGACCTTGCGGCCCATCGACTGCAGCGCATCCAGGGCGTCCATGGCCACCCCCAGCGTTTCGCTATCGAGGCTGCCGAAGCCTTCGTCGATGAACAGCGATTCGACCCGCACCCGATTCGAGGACAGCGAGGCCAGGCCCAGCGCCAGCGCCAGCGACACCAGAAACGATTCGCCGCCCGACAGGGAGTTCACCGAACGCACTTCGCCGCCCATGTCCTGGTCGCGCACCATCAGCGCCAGTGACGGCATGCCCTGGTAGCTGACGCGCTCAAGCCGGTAGCGGCGGGCCAGCTGCTTCAGGTGTTCATTGGCATAGCCGAGCAGCACGTCCAGCGTGAATTGCTGGGCATAGTTGCGGAACTTCTTGCCGTCGCTGGAGCCGATCAGCTCCGACAGCTTGCCCCAGCGCTGCTCGACTGCCTGCTGGCGCTCGATCTCGGCCAGGCTCGATTCGGCCTGGCGGCGCCGCTCGTCGTCCTGCATCGCGCGCAGGCGCAGCGCGGTCGCCGCTTCGATCGATGCCTGGCGCTCGACGACCAGCGCGTCGACCATCGCCTGGATCACGTCCATCGGCTGGCCTTCCGGCGGCGCCGACTCGAGATGCGCCGCACGCTGGGCGCGCCGTTCGGCCAGGACCGTGTTGGCATTGGCCACCCCGGTCTCGATGGCGTTCAGGGCGCTGCGTTCCTGCGCCAGCCAGGCGGCGCCGACCTGCAGCAGGCGCGCCAGTTCGTCGGTGTCCCCGATTTCATCCAGGCCGTCGGCCTGGCGCCGGTAGTCTTCCAGCCAATCGGCGAGTCGCACGCTGGCCGTGGCGCCGGCCCCGTCGAGTTCCGCGATGCGCTCGATCAGCTGGGCTTGCGCGGTGCGGGCCCGGGTCTCGGCCTGCGCGGCCTCGTTGGCGGCCTGCTGGCGCGCCGCTACCTGCTCGCGCGCGCCGCTCACGGCGGCGGAGAGTTCGCGTTCGACCTCGCCCGCCGCGCGGCCCTGCCACAAGGCGGCGCGCGCCGCGCGCTTCGTGCTCGACTCGCCGTCGATGCGCTCGAATTCCGCGGCCAGCCTGGCCCCGGCCGCGTCGATCTCGGCGATGCGCGCCTGGAGCGCGCCCGCCTCGACGTCCAGCGTCGCGCTCGCGGCGGCGCCGCGCGCCTGGGCCTCGGTCTGCTCGCGCCACTGGGCTGCTTCTGCGGCGCGGGCCTGGCTCCAGCCAGCGGGATCGCGGCGCCATGCCGTCTGCCAGCCGTCGCCGTGGGCGGCGGCCATGGCAGGATCGAGCTCGGCCAGCAGGGCGTCCAAATGCGTGGCTGCCGCCTGCTGGCCGGCGTCCAGTGCTTTCAGTTCGTTCTGCAGGCGGGTCGCCGTGTCGCGCTCGGCCTCGGCACTCTGGCGTAGCCGGGCCAGCACCGATTGCGCGCCGTCGACGTCGCGCTGGGCCGCATCGCGCGCGCTGGCGGCGGCGCGCCAGGCTTGCTCGCGCCGCGCCAGCGCATCGAGGGCGTCGCGCACGGCGCTTCGTTGAACGCCGAACCAGTCGCTGCGTTCCGGCTCACCCGGCGCCTCGAACGCCAGCGGATCGGCGTCCCAGGCCTCGCTCAGGCCGGCGATGCGCAGATCGAGCGCCGTGCGGTCCTGGGTAAGCGACGCGAGACGTTCCTGCGCGGCGGCGAAGGCGGCGCCGTGGCTCGCCTGCAGCGCGCCGTTCTCGCGCACGCGCAGGCGGCAGCCGTCGACTTCGGCCCGCAGGCCCGTCAACATCGCCTTGAGCGTCGCATCCTGGTGGGCGTATGGGTGCTCGAGGGCGCCGCACACGGGGCAGGGATCGTCGTCGATCAGGTTAGCGCGCAGTTGCTCCACATTCGCGGCGCACGCCAGTTCGGCGGCGCTCAGCGAGCGCTCGGCCTGCGCCATCGCCGCTTCCAGTGCCGGCGCCGCGGCGCGCGTTTCCTGCAGGGCGCGTTCGGCGGCGGCCGCCGCGGTTGCGGCGCGCTCGGCTTCGCGCGCGAGTCCGGCCAGCGTTTCGCGCGCCGCCGACAGGTCGAGCCAGGCGCGTTCGGACGCCGCCAGCCGCTCGCGGCGGCCTTCCAGCTGCTGGCGTTCGGCGCCGATCGCCTCGGCGTCAAATTTCCCGAGCGCCGCCATCGCCGCGCGCCGATTCGCTTCCAATGTATCGAGACCTTCGATGGCTTGTGCCAGCGCGCCGGCCGCCTGGGCGTCGCGTCCGGCCGCCTGGTCGGCCGCCGTACGGGTCGCCGCCAACGCCGTTGCGCCGGCGGTAAGGGCAGCTTGTGCCTGGCCTGCCTGGCGCAGCAGTCGTTCCCACTGCGGCCAGCCGGTGGCCACGGCCTCGTGCCGGGACTGGGCCGCCAGCCATGCCGCGGCGACCTCGACCAGGCCGCGTGCGTGCGCGAGTTCCTCGGACTTCGCCCCATGCTGGACACGCGCCTCGCGCGCCTGCTGGCGCGCCGCTTCCAGCGCAGCTTTGGCCTGGGTATGGCCGGGGGCGAGCGCATCGAGCGCCGCATCCAGCGCCTTGGCCTGGTCCAGTTGCGGACCGGCGGCGCGCAGTTGCTCTTCACAGACGTCGAGGCGCGCGATGGCGGCGTCGACTTCGGCGCTGCTGGTGCGGCGAAGTTCCAGCGCCGTCGCCAGCTCGCCTTCCAGCTTCGCGACCGAAGAATGGGCCTGGCGCCGCTCGGCTTCCAGGCGCTGGACCTCGACCGCCAGCGGTCGCGCCGGCTGCACCGCTTCCAGCGTGGCCAGGCGCTGGCGTCGTTCGGCGGCCGCGGCACGTTCGCCGTTGGCGGCGGCCAGCGCTTCCTCGGCCTGGGCCTGGCCGCGCCCGAGCTTGTCGAGTTCCTGGTGCCAGCGCAGTTGCTGCTCCAGCAGGGCGTGGCGGCTGTCGAGCGCTTCACGCGCGGCATCGGCTGCGTTGCGCTCGAGGTCGAGCTGCGCGCGTTCGCTTGGTGCCAGCGGGGCCACATTGGCCAGTGCGGCCTGCAGCACCTGGGTGCGCTGCTGTTCGAGCTTGTAGCGCTCGAAGGCGCGGCGCGAGATCTCGCTGTAAACCGTGGTGCCGGTCAGGGTCTCGAGCAGTTCGCCGCGCTCGTTCTCGTCGGTCTTGAGGAAGGCCGAGAACTCGTTCTGGGCCAGCAGCACGGCGCGCGTAAACTGTTCGAACGACAGGCCGATGCGCTGGACAATCTCCGCCGCCACCTCGGTCTTGGTGCCGCCGATCGGTGCAAGTTCGGGCAGGCGGTGCAGGCTCATCTTGGCGGGCTGCAGCGCGCCGCCCGGCTTGCCGTAGGAGCGGCGCACGCTCCAGCGCGCGCGGTAGCGGCCGTCGTCGCTGCCGACGAAGTCGACTTCGGCCCAGGCCTCGGCGGCGCCGCGCCGCAGCAGGGTGCGCGGGTCGAGCGCCGAGACGGTGTCGCCGCCGACGTCCGGCAACTGGCTGCCGGCGCGCTTCTGCATGCGCGGGGTGGCGTCGTACAGCGCCAGGCACAGGGCGTCGAGCAGGGTGCTTTTTCCCGCGCCGGTCGGGCCGCTGATCGCGAACAGGCCGGTGGTGGCCAGCGGTCCGGATTCGAAGTCGACCGCGAATTCGCCCGCCAGCGAGGCCAGGTTCTTGCCGCTGATACGGAGGATCTTCATGGCGCGTCTCCTTCCACGGCGTGGAACAGTTCGGCGAACGACGCGATCTGCTCGGGCGGCGCCTCGTCGCCATATTTTTGCCGCCACAGGCGGCGGAAGATGTCGTCCGGCTGCAGCTGCGCCAGCTGGTCCAGGCTCAGGGCTTCGGTCTCGTCGGATGCCGCGACCAGCTTGCGGGTCGGCTCGATCTTGGCCAGCCGCACAGGTTTACCCGCCAGGACCGCCTCGATGCGCGCACGCAGGCCCGGCTCGGGACCGTCCAGCAGCACCCGCACTTCGAGATAGGGCCAGGCCTGCTGCGGCAGGTCCGCGTCCAGTTCCAGGGTTTCCAGCGCCGCCAGCGCCTCTTCCAGCGGGGCCGGCGCGGCCGGCACGCGCAGCAGCTGGACCGGACGCGGCACGAACAGTGGCGTGATGGCGTCGACCTTGCCGCCATCGAGATCGATGCGCAGTACCTGGTGCTGGTAGCCGACTTCGGAGAACGACAGCGGCAGTGGGCTGCCGCAATAGCGCACGTGTTCGAGACCGCCGACGCGCTGGGCCAGGTGCAGGTGGCCAAGGGCCGCATAGGCGATGCCGGCGTCGAACATGCTGACCGGCAGGGCCTCGCTGCCGCCGATCACGATGCGGCGCTCGGAGTCTTCGGACGCCTGGCCCTTGGCCATATGGCAGTGGCCCATGGCGACGATGGCCTGGCCCTCGGCCGCCCGTTCGCGCGCCAGCGCATGCGCCTGGCGGTAGAGCAGGGCGGTGCCGTGCATATAAGGGTCGCGCACGCTGTCTTCGGCCGGCTCACTGCCTTCGGCGGCGCGCAGGCGCGGCAGGTCGCCCGGACGCAGGAAGGGCACGGCCAGGCACCAGGCCGCCGTGTTGCCGTCGCGGTCGCGCAGCGGCAACAGCAGGCGCTCCAGGTCGATCTCGCCGTCGCCGCGGCGCAGGACGTTGCCGACCACGATCGTGCCATGGGCTTCCAGCAGCGGCGTCGGCGCTTCCAGCCGGCCCGGAGAATCGTGGTTGCCGGCGATGACCACTACCTGCAGGTGCGGCAAGCGGGTGCGCGCCTGCTGCAGGAAGCGGTACAGCTGGCGCTGGGCGCTCGAGGACGGATTGGCGGTGTCGAAGATGTCGCCCGCGATCAGGAGCACGTCGATCTGCTCCTCGGCCAGCGTGTCGGCCAGCCAGTCGAGGAAGCACTGGTGTTCGTAGGTCCGGTCGTGATTGTGCAAGGTCTGGCCGAGGTGCCAGTCGGAGGTGTGCAGCAGCCGCATGAGGAATTGACGAGTGAGGGTGAAGAAGGTCGGTAGGCAGGATCGGGATAGGTTCTTACTATAGCGCAGCTGGGCGCCGCCCTGCTGGACAATGGATGGGCGCAGCACGGCGTGATGCAGCGGTAGCATGTTGGAGGGGCATTTTGTAGAGGAAACTCACCCCGTCTGACCTCGCTCGCATTGTGAAATCGGGTTTGATCAATGTCAAACCCGCCCACCTTCTTCTCTCTACACTACGAAGTTCCTGTCGGCCGGCACATAGCAAACACAATAGCCGGCTACCCCTATAAAGCATCCCCGACCGCCACAGGCGTGGATTATCCACGCGCGCCGGAGGAGCAAATTGAGAGGAGACACAATGCTGACATCAACCTATACGCTGGTCGCCCTATCCGTCGAGCAGGCACGCGCGCGGATCGAGGTGCAGGCGTTGCTCGAACGCTGGCGACCTTGCGCCTGGTGGGGCGAACCGCCCAGCATGCGCCAGTACGAACAGGCTTGCGAAGCCTTGCGCCAGGTCTGCGAGGCCTGTCACTGGCGCAAGCTCGACAAGTTCGTGCTGCCGGCGCTGCGCCGCCGCGAGGATGCCGCCCGCCTTGTGGCCGAGCTGGATGGCTTGGGCCGGCAGGCGCTCGTGGCGCGCCAGGCAGCGCAGGCGGCCGCCGTCGACGGCGATCCCGGTTGCCTGGCGGCGCTCGAGCGCTGCTGCGAGCTGCTGCTCGAACGCCTCGAGCGCGAAGAGCGAGAGCTGCTGCCGCTGGCGCGCACCATGATCCCGGGCGAGACCTGGTTCGCCATCGCCAACCAGATGCTGGCGCATGATGCCCACCAGAGCGAGAACCGTGGTGAAACCCGTGGCGACAGCCGCGGCGCAGACCTGGGCGCGATGCGCGGCTTGCCGCCAGCTGAGCTTTCTTCAAGGCAAAATCGGCTTTGCCATTCGTAAATTGCCACTCGTAAACTGAGGAGAGCTGCCAGGCCGGACATGCCGATCGATACCGACGTTCTTTGCTATGATGGGAGTTTTGGAAGTGCGATTTCATCATGTTCGAATTCCTATTCAAGCGGCAGGGCGGGAAATCGGCCACGTCCGGCGACAAGCCGGAGGCCAAACCTGCCGCGGCGAAGGCCTCGGGGCCGGCGGATCGCGGCGTCAAGACTGGTTCGGGCAAGTCGGGCACTCCTGCTGCAGCTGCGCATGACGCGCAGGCTGCCCGTACCGCGCTCGCCGATGCCCGCGCACGCCAGGCCGAACGACTCAAGGCGCTGGGCGCCGACGAAGCGGCTGCCGTCGATTTCATCCTCCAATCAGAATTCTCCGAACTGCGCCTCGCCGCGGCCGAACTGGTCCACGGACGCGAGCACCTCGAGCGCGTGCACACGGCAATGCGCAACGTCGACCGCCGCGTCGCCAAGCTGGTGCAGGGCAGGCTGGACGCGATCCGCCACCACGAATCCGAACTGCGCCGCGGCGACGAGGCGCTGGCCCAGGCACGATCGCTGCTGAACGACACCCTCCTGACCCCGAATCACGTGGCCGAGCTGGACCGTAAATGGTCGGTCATCCGCGCGCCCGAGCTGGCAGCCGACTTCGACACCGTGCGCGCCGAGCTCGGCCGCCGCCTGGAATCGCAGGTGGCGCTGCAGCGCGCCATGATCGACCGCCTGGTCGTCTTGCGCGCCCTCGACGCGGGCGGGCTGGACGCGGCCGCCCTGGCAGCGCGCCTGGCCGAACTGCAGCAGGAGCAGGCGGCGGCGCTGGTCGATCCCGGCCACGCCTCGCTGCCACGCGCCCTGGTGGCCGAATTCGCGACCGAGCACGCACGCCTGACGGCCGGCCTGGCGACGATCGAACAAGACCAGGCCGCGCTGGCCGCGCGCGAGGCGGCCCTGGCCGCATGGCAGGCCCAGGCCCCGGCCGAACTCAAGCAGGAAGCGCTGCGCAGGGAGTGGCAACGCCTGCCCGCCTTGCCGGCCAACGCCGCCGCCAGCGCCGTGCAGGAGCGCTTCGACGCGCTGCTCGCGGGCCTGCCACAGGAAGCGCGTCCCGCCAAACAGGCGCCGGTCGTGAGGGAGGGCAGCAAAGAGGGCGCAAAAGAGAGCGGCAAGCCGGCCGCGCGCGGCGCCGACCAATCCTTCCTCGACAATATGGAAGCGCTCGAAGCGGCTTTGCAGCAGGGCTCGCTCGGCACCGCCGCCGAGCTCGACAAGGCGCTGAAGGAAGCCAAGGACAAGGGCATGCGCCTCTCCGCGCCGCAGGCCGACCGCCTGGCCCATCTGCGCGCCGAGCTCAAGCGGCTGTCGGACTGGGCGCGCTGGGGCGGCAACGTCTCGCGCGAAGAACTGATCAAGACCGTCGAATCGCTGCCCACCCAGGGCCTGGCGATGGCCGAGCTGGCCAAGAAGGTGGGCAGCATGCGCGATCGCTGGAAAGCCCTGGACAGCCTGTCCGGTCCGGCGCCGCGCAGCCTGTGGGAGCGCTTCGACGCCGCCTGCAGCGCCGCCTATGCGCCGGCCGCGGCCCACTTCAGGCAGCTGGCCGACGAACGCCACACCAACGCGGCGCGCGGCCAGGCCCTGGTCGAGGAAGCGCAGGCCGAGATCGGGCGCCTGCAATCGGGCGAGGCTGACTGGAAGCACGTGTCCGGCACCGTGCAGCGCCTGCGCACCGCCTGGAGCCACCTGGGTGCGGTCGACCGCAAGGAAAAGAAGCGCCTGGACGGGCTGTTCGCCGACGCCTTGACCACCTTGCAGCGTCCGTTGGAAGACCAGCGCAAGGTCGAGATCGCGGTGCGCGAGCAGCTGATCGAAGAAGTGCACAAGCTCGACCCGCACGAGCGCCATGCCGTGGACATGCTGCGCGAGCTGCAGGCGCGCTGGCAGGAACATGCGCGCGCGCTGCCGCTCGAGCGCAAGGCCGAGCAGGCGCTGTGGCAGCGCTTCCGCGGCGCCTGCGACGCGCTGTTCGCCGCGCGCAAGGAGCAGGCGCACGCGGCCGACAGCGAGCGCCGCGCCCACGAGACCGCCAAGGAAGCTGTTTGCGAACGCCTGGAAGCGGCCGCCCCGGATGCCCTGCCTGCCAACGTCGGCAAGCTGCTGCGCGAGGCCGCCGCCGAATGGCAGGCGATCGGTCCGGTGCCGCGCGCCCACGAGGCGCGCATCGACAAGCGCTATCACGCCGCCATCGCGAAAGTGCAGCAGCATGCCGACGCCGCCCGCCGCGCCCAGGACACGGCGCTGGCCGGGGCCGTGCGCGACAAGCTGCGCCTGGTCCAGTCGCTCGAGACGGCGCTGGCCAATCCCGCAGCCCAAACCCAGGCCGCGGACTGGCGCGGGCGCTGGGACGCCATGCTGGCGCTGGACGGCGGCTACGAACCGATCCTGCGCGCGCGCTTCGACGCCGCGCTGGCTGCACTGGAAGCGTCCGACGGCGAACGCGCCGCCTGCGTGCGCACGATGGAAGGCAACCGCGAACGCCTGCTGAGCGACTTGCTGCGCCTGGAAATCGCCGCCGGCATCGACAGCGGCCCCGAGTTCGCGCGTGAGCGCCTGCGCCTGCAGGTCGAGGTGCTGCAAAGTTCGCTCAAGTCGGGCCAGAAGCCGGGCGCGCAGGCGGCCGAGCTGCGCGCGCTGCTGGCCTTGCCGGCCCTGCTCGACGTGCGCACCGAAACGCGCATCGAACACCTGTTGTTGCGCCAGCCGAAGGACCATCCATGAACGAGGTGAGGGTACAGGCCGGGGATTTCGACCTCGGCCACGAAGTGGCGCGCCTGCGCGCGAACGATGCGCGCATCGGCGCCGTGGTGTCTTTTGTCGGCACCGTGCGCGACCTGAACGACGGCGCGAAGGTCTCCGAGATGGAGCTGGAACACTATCCGGGCATGACCGAGAAGTCACTGGAGGAGATCGCGGCGCGCGCCTGCGAACGCTGGCCGCTGTACGGCACCCTGGTCATCCACCGCGTCGGCCCGCTGGCGCCGCTGGACCAGATCGTGCTGGTGGCCTGCAGCGCCGCGCATCGTGGCGACGCCTTCGCGGCCTGCGAATTCATCATGGACTACCTCAAGACCGAGGCCCCGTTCTGGAAGAAAGAGCAGACGCCGGACGGCGCGCGCTGGGTCGACGCCCGCGTCAGCGACGACGCGGCCATGGCCAAGTGGCAGGCGGGGTGACGGCGCTCGGCTTTGCCGCGGTCGGCATCGGCGCTGCGCTCGGCGCCTGGCTGCGCTGGGCTTTCGGTTTGTGGCTGGGCGGCCTGCATGGCTTCGTGCAGGCCGGAACCTTGGCCGCCAACCTGGTCGGCGGCTACCTGGTTGGTCTCGCGCTCGGCTTCTTCACCGACCAGCCGCAACTGGCGCCGGAGTGGCGCCTGTTCATCATCACCGGCTTCCTGGGCGGCCTGACCACCTTCTCGAGCTTCTCGGGCGAGTCGGTGACGTTGCTCCAACGCGGGCAGGTCGGCTGGGCGTTGGCGCATACGGCGCTGCACCTGCTTGGTTCACTGCTGCTGTGCGCGGCCGGCTTCGCTACCTGGCGCGCGCTGCGGGGCTAGCCGGCGCCGGCCATCTTGAAAAGTTGTCCGCTCATCCCTATCTTGTTCTCCAGCTAAGAACAACCTCTAGGGAGCAACACCATGCGGCAAGATAAATTGACGACCAAGCTCCAGGAAGCGCTGGCGGATGCCCAGAGCCTGGCGGTCGGCAACGATAACCAATACATCGAATCGATTCACCTCCTGCTCGCCCTGCTGAACCAGGACGACGGCAGCGCGCGCTCGCTGCTGCAGCGCGCCGGCGTCAATGTCGGCGCGCTGACCAATGCCCTGAAGGCGCAGCTGGAGCGCCAGCCGAAGGTCACCGGCGCCGGCGGCAACGTCCAGGCCGGACGCGACCTGATGGCCTTGCTGAACCTGTCCGACCGCGAGGCGCAAAAGCGCGGCGACCAGTTCCTGTCGTCCGAGATGGTGCTGTTGGCGCTGGCCGACGACAAATCCGACGCCGGCCGCCTGGCGCGCGAAAGCGGCCTGGCCCGTAAATCGCTGGAGTCGGCCATTTCCGCCGTGCGCGGCGGTGAAGCGGTGAATTCGCCCGAGGCCGAAGGCCAGCGCGAATCCCTCAAAAAATACACGCTCGACCTGACCGAGCGCGCCCGGGCCGGCAAGCTGGACCCCGTGATCGGCCGCGACGACGAGATCCGTCGCGCGATCCAGGTGCTGCAGCGGCGCAGCAAGAACAACCCGGTGCTGATCGGCGAACCCGGCGTGGGCAAGACCGCCATCGTCGAGGGCCTGGCCCAGCGCATCGTCAACGGTGAAGTACCCGATTCGCTCAAGGGCAAGCGCGTGCTGTCGCTCGACATGGCGGCGCTGCTGGCCGGCGCCAAATACCGCGGCGAATTCGAAGAGAGGCTCAAGAGCGTATTGAAGGAGCTGGCGCAGGATGAAGGCCAGACCATCGTCTTCATCGACGAGCTGCACACCATGGTCGGCGCCGGCAAGGCCGAAGGCGCCATGGACGCCGGCAATATGCTGAAACCGGCGCTGGCGCGCGGCGAACTGCACTGCGTCGGCGCGACCACGCTCGACGAGTACCGCAAGTACGTCGAGAAGGACGCCGCCCTCGAGCGCCGCTTCCAGAAGATCATCGTCGACGAGCCGAGCGTGGAGGCGACCATCGCCATCCTGCGCGGCCTGCAGGAGAAGTACGAGCTGCACCACCAGGTGGACATCACCGACCCGGCGATCATCGCCGCGGCAGAGCTGTCGCACCGGTATATCACCGACCGCTTCCTGCCCGACAAGGCGATTGACCTGATCGACGAGGCGGCGGCCAAGATCAAGATCGAGATCGATTCCAAGCCCGAAGTCATGGACCGCCTCGAGCGGCGCATGATCCAGCTGAAGATCGAGCGCGAAGCCGTGCGCCGCGAGACCGACGAGGCCTCGCAGCGCCGCCTGGAACTCCTGGGCGAGGAGATTGCGCGCCTGGAACGCGAGTACAACGACTACGAAGAAGTGCTGAAGGCCGAGAAGGCGGCGGTGCAGGGCACCACCCATATCCGGGAAGAGATCGAGCGTATCCGCTTCCAGATGGACGAGGCCAAGCGCCAGAGCAACTGGCAGCAGGCTTCGGAGCTGCAGTACGGCCGCCTGCCGGAGCTGGAGGCGCAGCTGCGCCAGGCCGAGGAAGCCACGGCCCGTGCCGAAACGGATAACGTGAAACCGAAGCTGCTGCGCACGCAGGTGGGCGCCGAGGAAATCGCCGAAGTGGTCTCGCGCGCGACCGGCATCCCGGTGGCGCGCATGATGCAGGGCGAGCGCGACAAGCTGCTGCACATCGAGGACGAGCTGCACAAGCGCGTGGTGGGCCAGGACGAGGCGATCGAGGCGGTGTCGGATGCGATCCGGCGTTCGCGCGCCGGCCTGTCGGATCCCAACCGTCCCTATGGCTCCTTCATGTTCCTGGGCCCGACCGGGGTCGGCAAGACCGAGCTTTGCAAGGCGCTGGCGGGCTTCCTGTTCGATACCCAGGATGCGCTGATCCGCATCGACATGAGCGAGTTCATGGAGAAGCATTCGGTCGCCCGCCTGATCGGCGCGCCGCCGGGCTACGTCGGCTACGAGGAGGGCGGTTATCTCACCGAGGCGGTGCGCCGCAAGCCGTATAGCGTGATCCTGCTGGACGAGATCGAGAAGGCGCACCCGGACGTGTTCAATGTGCTGCTGCAGGCGCTGGACGACGGCCGCATGACCGATGGACAGGGCCGCACGGTGGACTTCAAGAACACGGTGATCGTGATGACCTCGAACCTTGGTTCGCACCGGATCCAGGCGATGGATACGGACGAACCCGCCGTGGTGAAGATGGCCGTGATGGCCGAGGTGCGCGGCCACTTCCGTCCCGAGTTCATCAACCGGATCGACGAGATCGTGGTGTTCCATGCGCTCGACGAGAAGAATATCGGCGCCATCGCCCGCATCCAGCTGCACAACCTGGAAGGGCGCCTGGCCAAGATGGAGATGACGCTGGATATCGACGAAGAGTCGCTGCAAAGAATAGCCGAGGCCGGCTACGATCCGGTGTATGGCGCGCGGCCGCTCAAGCGCGCGATCCAGCAGCAGATCGAGAACCCGCTGTCCAAGGCGATCCTGGCGGGCCGCTTCGGACCGAAGGACACGATCCCGGTGCGGGTGCGTCACGGCGAACTGGTGTTCGGCGAAGAGTCGGTCGACCTGGCCAAGTAAGCCATTCGGTTAAAGCGACCAAGGGGCGCGGCATCTGCCGCGCCCTTTGTTCGTTTACGCTCGCATGCAGGGTCTTTCTTGATGAGAATTAAGGCGCGATTTTTCAGGATGCGAAATGATCGTCCTGCCATATGGAATGCGCAGCAAAGGCGGACCCGGACTTGTTCTCATTGTAAGAAATTTCATTTCGTATGCCGGAATGAAGATTTCAAGTCATTGAAAATAAACGACAAAATTTTAGTAATCTGTCTTATATAAGAGTGATTGTGCTGCGCACAAAGCGGGCTATGATGGATTCAACGGATTCGCACTACCTACCAATCGTTGTCAATCATCTTCAGGAGAACATCATGACTAGCCGTGAACAGCAAATCGCCGAATTGCAGCAGGAATGGGACAGCAATCCGCGCTGGAAAGGCGTGGTCCGCAACTACACCGCGGCCGACGTCGTGCGCCTGCGCGGCTCGGTCCCGATCGAGCACACCCTGGCCAAACGCGGCGCCGACAAGCTGTGGAACCTGGTGCACGACGAACCCTACGTCAACGCCCTCGGCGCCCTGACCGGCAACCAGGCCATGCAGCAGGTGAAGGCCGGCCTGAAGGCGATCTACCTGTCGGGCTGGCAGGTGGCGGGCGACGCCAACGCCGCCGGAGAGATGTATCCCGACCAGTCGCTGTATCCAGCCAACTCGGTGCCGCTGGTCGTGCGCCGCATCAACAACACCTTCCAGCGCGCCGACCAGATCCAATGGTCCGAAGGCAAGGACGACATCGATTACTTCGCGCCGATCGTGGCCGATGCCGAAGCCGGCTTTGGCGGCGTGCTCAATGCCTACGAGCTTATGAAGTCGATGATCGAGGCGGGCGCCGCCGGCGTGCACTTTGAAGATCAACTGGCCTCGGTCAAGAAATGCGGGCACATGGGCGGCAAGGTGCTGGTCCCCACCCGCGAGGCGGTCGAAAAACTCAACGCCGCGCGCCTGGCGGCGGACGTGATGGGCACCTCGACCCTGGTCATCGCCCGCACCGATGCCGAGGCGGCCGACCTGCTGACTTCGGACGTCGACCCCAACGACAAACAATTCTGCACCGGCGAGCGCACGGTGGAGGGCTTCTTCCGCGTCAAGCCGGGCATCGAACAGGCGATCTCGCGCGGCCTGGCCTATTCGCCGTATGCCGACCTGGTGTGGTGCGAGACCGGCAAGCCCGACCTCGAATTCGCGCGCCGCTTCGCCGACGCCATCCATGCGAAATTCCCGGGCAAGATGCTGGCCTATAACTGCTCGCCCTCGTTCAACTGGAAAAAGAACCTGGACGACGCCACCATCGCCAAATTCCAGCAAGAGCTGGGCGCCATGGGCTATAAATTCCAGTTCATCACGCTGGCCGGCTTCCATTCGCTCAATTACGGCATGTTCAATCTCGCCCACGGCTATGCCCGCAGCGGCATGTCGGCCTTCGTCGAGCTGCAAGAGGCTGAATTCGCAGCCGCCGAGAAGGGCTTCACCGCCGTCAAGCACCAGCGCGAAGTGGGCACCGGCTACTTCGACGCCGTGACCCAGGCCATCCAGCAGGGCCAGAGCTCGACCACCGCATTGCATGGCTCGACGGAGGACGAACAGTTCTTCGAGCCAAAAAAGGTAGCGTGATCGTCGGGGCGGCGGCGTAGCCGCCGCCCCAATTGGAATTCCCAGCCGCAGCCGGTTGTAGTGGATAATGGCGCCTAATTCTGCCGCCAACTTTCTCGCGGCAACCTCTTTTAGGAATTCCAGCTTATGTTGAGCTACCGCCACGCCTTCCACGCGGGTAACCACGCCGATGTCCTCAAGCATTTTGTACAGGTGCAGCTGCACGTGTACATGAACCAGAAGGATGCCGCCTATACCTATATCGACACCCACTCGGGCGCCGGCGTGTATGCGCTCGACAGTTTCCAGTCTACCAAGACCGCGGAATTCGATACCGGCATCGGCCCCTTGTGGAGCTGCACCGACGTCCCGGCGCCGCTGAAGGAATATCTCGACCTCATCAAGGGCATGAATCCGAGCGGCAAGATGCGCTACTACCCGGGTTCGCCCTACGTGGCCGAGCAGATGTCGCGCGAGCAGGATCGCCTGCGCCTGTTCGAGCTGCACCCAGCCGATTGCAAGATCCTGGCCGATAACTTCCGCAAGCTCGACGCGCACAAGGCCGAGCAGGGCGAGCGCTCGCGCGGCCGCCGCGTGATGATCGAGCATGGCGACGGCTTCCACAGCATGAAGGCGCTGCTGCCGCCGCCGTCGCGCCGCGCGCTGGTGCTGATCGACCCGCCCTACGAGGTCAAGGACGACTACAAGCGCGTGCGCGATGCGCTCGACGAAGCGCTGGCCAAATTCCCGAGCGGCATCTTTGCGATTTGGTATCCAGTGCTGCAGCGCATGGAGTCGCGCCAGTTCGCCGACCGCCTCAAGCGCCTGCCGGCCAAGGAATGGCTCAACGTCACGCTCACCACCACCACCCCGACCCCGGACGGCACCGGCCTGCACAGCAGCGGCATGTTCATCCTGAATCCGCCGTACACGCTGGAGCCGATCCTGCGCGAAGTCATGCCCTATCTGGTGCGTGTGCTGGGCAAGGACGCCGGCGCCCGCTTCACGATCGAGACAGGCACGCAAGTGACCGGCGCCGCCGCCGGCCGCATGGTGGGCGATGCGCCACGGGCGCCGGTGGGCAATGCGCGCCGCGCCAGCCCGCTGTCGGGCAAGGGCAGCCTGCGCCTGCCGGGCCAGAGCATGCCGCGCGCAGACGAAGCGCCGGCCGCGCCAGCGAAACCGGCGCGCGCCGGTGGTCCACGCACTGCCGCGCCACGCGATGGCGCACCGCGTGATGGAGCGCCACGCAGCACTACCGCGCCACGCGGCAATGCATCGCGCACCCGCGCCGATGCCGCCACGGGCCCGCGCGACGGCGCACCGCGCACCGCGCGCAACAGCGCCGCCCGCCCGGCAGCGCCGAGCGCACCGCGCAATGGACGCACCCGCCAGGGTGGTGGCGGCCGCGGCTGATTCGGACCTCGTTCGATTCGATGTCGAAATGCTAAGATTAGCATTTTTGTAGTATAGTCGGCGTAGGTGGATGGCGCGTGCCGTCCACCGGGCGCGGCGCGCTGCCGTGACTGTTTCCAGGAGTATTTTTCGATGCACGCCGATGCAACGGCAGCGGTCTCCGTGCCGTCCGACGATTTCTTTCTTGCGCGTCAGCCCATCCTCGGGCGCGACCAGCATCTGGTGGCGTTCGAGCTGCTGTTCCGTGCTGCCGGCGAGGACGACGACGCCAAGCTGACCGACGGCGCCGCGGCCACCGCCGCCGTCATCTCGCATGCATCCCAGCTCGGCATGGAGCAGGTGGTGGGCGAGCAGCTTGCCTTCGTCAATGTCGACGAAGTGGTGTTGATGAGCGACTTCGTGCGCTTCCTGCCTCCGCACAAGGTAATCCTGGAAATCCTCGAGACCGTCGTGCCGACGCCGGAACTGCTGGCGCGGGTGGCCGAGCTCAAGGAGCTGGGCTTTAAATTCGCGGTCGACGACGTGGTCGAGCACTCGAGCGAGCTCGATAAACTGGTGCAGCTGGTCGACATCATCAAGGTCGACGTCAAGGGCGTGGTCCCGAACGAGCTGGCGCAACTGGTCGAATCGCTGCGCGGCACCGGCAAGACCCTGCTGGCCGAGAAGGTCGAGACCATCGACGAGTTCAAGCTGTGCATGGAACTCGGCTTCGAATATTTCCAGGGCTATTATTTTGCGCGTCCCGTGATCCTGAGCGGACGCAAGATCACGCCGTCCGAGATCACCATCCTGCGCCTGCTGGAGCTGGTCAACTCGAACGCCGACAGCCAGGCGATCGAGACCGCCGTCAAGCGCGACGCCCTGATCAGCCTGAACCTGCTGCGCCTGGTGAACAGCCGGGCGGTGCCGGGACCGCGCATCGAGTCGCTGTCGCAAGCCCTGGTCCAGCTCGGCCGGCGCCAGCTGGGACGCTGGCTGCAGATCCTGCTCTATACGGCGGCCGGCGCCCGGGTCGAGCTCAAGTCGCCGCTGCTACAGCTGGCCACGACGCGCGGCAAGCTGCTCGAATTGATGACCCTGCGCGTGCGGCCGGGCGACACCGCCAGCGCCGACCGCGCCTTCACGGTCGGCATCATGTCGCTGGCCGAAGCCCTGTTCTCGGTGCCGATGGCCGACATCCTGGCCCACGTCGACATCGCGCATGACGTGCGCGAAGCGCTGCTCGAGCGCGAAGGCGATTTCGGCACCATGCTGCGCATCGCCGAATTGCTAGAGGCGGCCGAGGGCGGCCGCAAGCTGGCGAGCGCGCTCAAGAAGATCGGCCTGACGGTGGCCGAGGTGCGCGAGATCGAGCTGGCGGCCTTCGACTGGGTGCGCGAGCTGACCAACGACGCCCCGCCGCCGCTGCAATAACTACTGCGGCATGCGTGACATTCCGTGAGCGTGTGGCGCTGCGTCTGGCGCTACAGTCATAGGATGAGTGTCGCCATCCTTTTCCTGGCCGCCGCCGCGGCCGTCGCTTCAGTCCACGATTCCGCAGAACAGGATCGCATACGGCAGGCGATGAAGTTCGATCTTTACGCCTGCGCGCGTCCTGCCTATCCGCCTGCCGCGCTGGCGCAAAGGGCCGGCGGACAATCGACGCTGGAAATCCAGGTCGGCGCCGGGGGCAAGGTCGCTGACGCCCGTGTCGCGGTTTCCAGCGGCAGGGCCGATCTGGACGCCGCGGCGCTGGCCAGCATCCGCACATGCAGCTTTCATGCGGTGAATACGCTGGGCAAGCCGCCAGGCAAGCGGTTCGCGGCGCAGTTCATCTGGAAGCCGGGGGAGCCGCCGCGGGCGCTCGATCCGGCGCTGGTCATGCGTACCCAGCGGCTGGCGGAACTGGGCGACCCCGTCGCCCAGAACACCCTCGGTACCTGGTATGAACAGGGCCGCTCCTTCGAAAAAGACCTGGCGCAGGCCGCGGCCTTGTACCGTCTCGCAGCGCACGGCGGCAACGCGTACGCGCAGAACAATCTCGGGGTGCTGCTCAACCGTGGCGCCGGCGTGGCGCGCGATCGCCGCCAGGCGGTTTTCTGGTATGCCAAGGCTGCGGAACAGGGGCATGGCTGGGGCCAGGCCAATCTGTCCTGGGCCTATCAGCATGGCAGCGTCGGCGAGCCGGATATGGAGCAGGCGCGCAAGTGGCTGACCCGGTCGGCCGAAGGCGGACTGGCCGCCGCCCAGGTGCGGCTCGGCCTGCTGATGCTCGATCGGGCGGCCTATGCCGAAGCGCGGGCGCCCGGTGCCCAGTGGTTCGCCCGTGCGGCCGTGGCGGACGATCCCGCAGGCCTCTATTACCTGGGGCGAAGTTACGAGCTGGGAGTCGGCAACGAGCCGGATGACGTGCTGGCCGCCGCCCTGTATCGGCGCGCGCTCGGACGCAGCGGCGGACGCGCCGAAACGGCGCTTGCGACATTGATCGAGGACGGCCGGGCGCAGGCTGAGGCGCCGGACGAAGTGCTCACGCTGTACGAGACCGCCATGCGCTCACGCGATGGCGGCGCCTTCTATCGCTATGGACTCGTGCTGGAGCGGCGGGGCGATCACGCGCTGGCGGCAGCGCTGTTCCGGCATGGGCGGACACTGGGCGACTGCCGGGCGGCTGTGCGATCCATTCAGATCCAGGCGGGGTGGACGCCCGAGGCGCGTGGTGCATCGCCGCGCGCGGTCCGGCCGGTATCGGTGAAGCGGTGCGGGGACCGGCTCGAGCCTTTGCGGCCGTCCTGGCGCGAGCTTTACTGACCCAGGAACAGGAATACGGTCGGCTTCTTGTGGAAGTCCGGCCCTTTATTGGCTGCCAGCGCCGCCTTCCACTTGGCGGCCGTTAGCGTGCGCACCGATTCGGTCGGCAGCGACAGGTCGGTCGCCACGCAGATCAGGGTGCCGGGCTGGCAAGCGGCCGCCAGCGCTTCGAGCATGGCGCCGTTGCGGTACGGCGTCTCGATCAGCAACTGGGTCTGGCGTTCGTTGCGCGAACGCTTTTCCAGGTCCTGGATGCGCTTGGTGCGCTGCGCCGCATCGGTCGGCAGATAGCCGTTGAAGGCAAAGCTCTGGCCATTCAGGCCGCTGGCCATGACGGCCAGCAGCAGCGAAGACGGCCCCACCAGCGGACGCACCGCGATGCCGTGTTGATGCGCCAGGCGCACCAGGTCGGCGCCGGGATCGGCCACGGCCGGCACGCCGGCTTCCGACACCAGGCCCGCGTCGCGGCCCGCCAGCAGCGGCGCCAGCAGTTGCGCCAGCGCCGCCGGCGGCGTGTTCACGTTCAGTTCGGCGATCTCGATTTCCTGCAGCGGCTTGGCCAACGGGTGGTCGATCGCAATCAGTTTCAGGAAAGCGCGGGCGGTCTTGGCGTTTTCGGCCACGAAGTAATCGAGCTTGCTGGTCAGCGCCTGCACCTGGGTCGGGAGCAGGGCGTTCAGGGAGCCTGGAGTGGCGTCGGTCGGGCCGAGGGTGTTCGGGATCAGGTACAGGGTGCCGGGCATGGTGAAATGAAAATGGTGGATCAGACGCCAAAAAACGGGACGCCGGCCTTGCGCAGCATCCCGGTCAGGGCGATCAGCGGCAGGCCGGTGAGGGCGGTCGGGTCGTTCGATTGGATGCTGTCGAGCAGGGCGATGCCCAGCCCTTCGTTCTTGGCGCTGCCGGCGCAGTCGTACGGCTGCTCGATGCGCAGGTAGGCGTCGAGTTCATGGTCGGGCAGGTCGCGGAAAGCGACGCGCACCTGCACGTTCTCCACTTGTGCGGCCTGGTCCGGGTCGGCAACCCGCCCATCCCACAGGCACAAAGCGGTATGGAACACGACTTCGCGTCCGCGCATCAGCTGCAGCTGGGCCAGGGCGCGTGGATGGTCGCCCGGCTTGCCGATCTGCAGCCCATCCAGGGTGGCGACCTGGTCGGAGCCGATCACCAGCGCACCGGGGTGACGCTGCGCGACGGCCTGGGCCTTCGCGCGCGCCAGGCGCAGGGCGGTGGCTTGCGGCGTTTCGCCATCCAGCGGTGTCTCGTCGATGTCGGGCGCGACGGCCTCGAAAGGCAGGTCCAGGCGCTGCAAGAGTTCGCGGCGGTAGGCGGAACTCGAGGCGAGGATGAGCAAAGGCATCGGTTTCATGGCGCTGTTTGATGAGAATACGACGGGGGAATACGACGGTTTTTTGACGCTGGCGCGAAAAGCCTGCTATTATCGCAGGTTTTCCGGGGTAACTTTCTAAATGAGCGCTTTTGTCATCGACGCCTTCGAGTTTTGCAAGAACGACGGTCATCGTGAAGGCGCTACGCCCCTGGTCGAGATGACCCGTCTGGCCGCCGAAAGCGTGGAAAAGAGCGGCGACATCACCTGGTCGATTCAGGGCGGCAAGACCCGCCACGGCTATCCGTCGATGACCCTCGCGGTCGCCGGCCACGTCAAGCTGGTCTGCCAGCGTTGCCTGCAGCCTCTGGACTACGAGATCGATTCGTCGACCATGCTGGTGCTGGGCGAGAACGACGAGGATGCCGATGGGATCGAGGAAGTCCTCGACGACGAAAGCATCGACGTGATCGTCGGCAGCCGCACCTGCGACATCCGTCAGTTGCTCGAGGATGAGGCCCTGCTGGCCTTGCCGCAGTCGCCACGGCATGACGTTTGTCCGGATACGGGCTTGCTCGATCGCCTGAAAACCGATAAAGTGTCGCCTTTCGCCGCCCTCAAGAACTTGAAGGCGGACTAAAAAGAAGAAATAGCAGGAAAAATCAGCAGCACAGGATTCGCAGTACGGTGGCGGCAGCGTAGAAACAATGTCGTCCAAAATCTGCAAAAAAACGTGTCAAACGCGTGCAATCGAGTATGGCATTCGCGGTAGTTGTAGCAGCGTTCAACATGTCGGCAGTCCTTAGGGCTTGCCGCCGAGATACTCGACTTGCATCCTTTTTGCATATCGATTGTGTTAAAATTTTAGAACTTAGTATTAGGAGTTATCATGGCTGTTCAGCAGAATAAGAAATCCCCATCGAAGCGCGGCATGCACCGTTCGCACGACTTCCTGACCGCCCCTAACCTGGCAGTCGAGCCGACCACCGGTGAAACCCACCTGCGTCACCACATCTCGCCAAACGGTTTCTACCGTGGTCGCAAGGTCCTGAAGACCAAGAACGACGAGTAATCGACGTTCTGGCTTTTAGTATCATGAAAGCGGCGCAACGTATGTTATCTGCGTGGCGCCGCTTTTTCTTTGGCATCTGCTCAGTAACCGGCTGCATCCCTGGCACCGCCGTCATGTTGAACAGCCTGGATCCCGTGCGCATGTGCGCCACGCCCCGATCCCCTCTGGCCGCCCGTCCTGTGTGAGCCGCGGCATCTCCAACAAATGACAATTAAAATATCCATTGACTGCATGGGCGGCGATCACGGCCCCTCAGTTACCATTCCGGCAGCCATCTCCTTCCTCAAAAAGCAAGCTGACGCCGAGCTCGTGCTCGTGGGCGTCGAGGATGTGCTGCGCGCAGAACTCAAGAAGCATCACGCGGACAAACACCCGCGCTTGTCCATCAAGCACGCCTCCGAAGTCGTCGCGATGGACGACCCTGTCGAAGTCGCCCTGCGCCGCAAGAAGGATTCGTCGATGCGCGTGGCGATCGAGCTCGTCAAGGACGGCAGCGCCCACGCCAGCGTCTCGGCCGGCAATACCGGCGCCCTGATGGCTGTCTCGCGCTACGTGCTCAAGACCATGGCCGGCGTCGACCGCCCGGCGATCTGCTCGATCATCCCGAACCAGAAGGGTGCGCCGACCTATATCCTCGACCTCGGCGCCAACGTCGACTGCGAGCCCGATCACCTGCACCAGTTCGCCATCATGGGTTCGGTGCTGTGCTCGGCGATCGAGGGTATTCCGCGCCCGACCATTGGCCTGCTGAATGTCGGCACCGAAGATATCAAGGGCAACGAGGTGGTGAAAGCCACCGGCGTGCTGCTGCGCGCCGATGCCGAACGTGGCAAACTGAACTTCTTTGGCAATGTCGAAGGCAATGACATCTTCAAGGGCACGGTCGACGTCGTCGTCTGCGACGGTTTCGTCGGCAATGTCACCCTGAAAACGATCGAAGGCATGTCGCGCTTCGTCAAGAGCGTGTTCAAGGAAAGCATCCTGTCGATGCTGGGCGCGCTGCTGGCGCGCAAGTCGCTCAAGAAGCTCAATCCGGAACGCTACAATGGCGCCGGCCTGCTGGGCCTGAAAGGCCTGGTCTTCAAGAGCCACGGCGGCGCCAATGCCTATGCCTTCGAGTGGGCGATCAAGCGCGCCTACGATGCCGCGCACAATAATGTGCAAGAGCACCTGTCGGCCCTGATCGCCGAACTGATGCCTAGCTCCCCGGTAACGGCTCCAGTCACTGCTCCCGCGGCCGCTCCGGCGTCCGTGCAGGACGGCCAGCGCCAGGCACAATAACCCAGCAGGATGGTGAAGCAATGAGCATGTATAGCAAAATCACCGGCACCGGCAGCTATCTGCCAGCCAACCGCGTCAGCAACGAACAGCTGGCGGCCCAACTGGCCGAGAAAGGTGTCGAGACCTCGCACGAGTGGATCGTTACCCGCAGCGGCATCGAGGCGCGCCACTATGCCGCGGCCGATGAACTGTCGTCCGACCTGGCCGTGCACGCCGCCCGCAAGGCGCTCGAGATGGCCGGCAAGTCCCCGTCCGACGTCGACCTGGTGATCGTCGCCAGTTCCACCCCCGATTTCCACGGCAGCTTCCCGAGCACGGCCTGCATCGTCCAGCAAAAGCTGGGCATGGCCAACGGCAGCGCCGCCTTCGACGTGGCCGCCGTGTGCAGCGGCTTCGTGTATGCGGTCTCGACCGCCGACGCCTTCATCCGCGCCGGCAACCACAAGCGCGTGCTCGTGATCGGCTCCGAAGTGTTCTCGCGCATCGTCGACTTCAACGACCGCACCACCTGCGTGCTGTTCGGCGACGGCGCCGGCGCCGTGCTGCTCGAGGCCTCGAACGAGCCGGGCATCCTCGGCGCCAAGTTGCATGCCGACGGCAGCCATGCCGACATCCTGTCGATTCCGGGCAACCTGGCCAATGGCGCGGTCGCCGGCAGCGGCTTCCTGCACATGGACGGTCCGGCGGTGTTCAAGCTGGCGGTGTCGGTGCTGGAAAAGGTCGCGCATGAGGTGCTGGATCACGCCGGCGTGTCCGCCGATCAGGTCGACTGGCTGGTGCCGCACCAGGCCAATATCCGCATCATGAACGGCACCGCCAAGAAACTTGGCCTGCCGCTCGAGAAGATGGTCGTCACCGTCAACGAACACGGCAATACCTCCGCCGCCTCGATTCCGCTGGCGCTCGACCAGGCGGTGCGCGATGGCCGCATCAAGCCGGGCCAGAACGTGCTGATGGAAGGCGTGGGCGGCGGCTTTACCTGGGGCGCGGTGCTGGCGCGCATGTAAGCGCCGGGCCTGGCCTCCAAGAACAACAAAACTACGGAAAACTACGATGAGCAAATTCGCATTCCTGTTCACCGGACAAGGTGCCCAGGCAGTGGGCATGCTGAACGGCTTCGCCGGTAACCCGGTTGTCGACCAGACGGTGCAAGAAGCGTCCGACGCCCTGGGCTTCGACCTCCAGCGCCTGATCGCCGAGGGTCCGAAGGAAGACCTGGACCTGACCACCAATACCCAGCCGGTCATGCTGACCGCCGCGGTCGCCGTCTACCGCGCCTGGATCGCGGCCGGCGGTCCCGTGCCGAACGTGATCGCAGGCCATAGCCTGGGAGAATATTCGGCCCTGGTGGCGGCCGGCGTGATCCCGTTCGCCGATGCCGTGCCGCTGGTGCGCTTCCGTGCGCAATCGATGCAGGACGCGGTGCCGGTCGGGCAGGGCAGCATGGCCGTCATCCTGGGCCTCTCGGCCGACGACGTGCGCGCCGTCTGCGTCGAAGCGGCGCAGGGCGAGGTGGTCGAAGCCGTCAACTTCAACGAGCCGACCCAGATCGTGATCGCCGGCCATACCGCCGCTGTCGAGCGCGCCTGCGAGATCGCCAAGGCCAAGGGCGCCAAGCGCGCCATGAAACTGTCGGTGTCGGCGCCGTTCCACTCGTCGCTGCTGAAACCGGCCTCCGACCGCCTGCGTACTTATATGTCGGAGCTGAAGTTTGCTGCTCCGCAAATTGACGTCATCAACAACGTCGACGTCGCCGTGCTGAACGATCCCGAGCAGATCAAGGACGCGCTGGTGCGCCAGGCCGCCGGTCCGGTCCGTTGGGTCGAGACCATGCAGAAAATGGCGGCGGACGGCGTGACCCAGGTCATCGAATGCGCGCCAAGCAAGACCCTGATCGGCATGGCCAAGCGCATCGACGCGAACCTCGTCGGCGAAGCGCTGGTCGACCAGGCTGCGCTGGAGCGCGTGCTGGCATCGTTCAAGCCGGCTTGATGCCTCTGAACCAAGAATAAAGGAAACCTATGAATCTGCAGAACCAAGTCGCGCTCGTCACCGGCGCATCGCGCGGCATCGGCAAGGCCATCGCGCTGGAACTGGCGCGCCAGGGCGCCAAGGTCGTCGGCACCGCCACCAGCGAATCGGGCGCCCAGGCGATCTCCGACTACCTGGCCGAATTCGGCGGCAAGGGCGTGGTCCTGAACGTGCTCGACGCGGCCCGCTGTGCGGAAGTCGTGGACGAAGTGCAGAAAGGCTACGGCAGCCTGGCTATCCTGGTCAATAATGCCGGCATCACCCAGGACAACCTGGCCATGCGCATGAAGGACGACGAGTTCGACAACGTGATCGCCACCAATCTCACCGCCGTCGGCCGTCTGTCGCGCCTGGTATTGCGCGGCATGATGAAGGCCAAGGCTGGCCGCATCATCAGCATCACCTCGGTGGTCGGCGCCGCCGGCAACCCGGGCCAGATGAACTACGCCGCCGCCAAGGCCGGCGTGGCTGGCATGACCCGCGCGCTGGCGCGCGAGATCGGCAGCCGCAACATCACCGTCAACTGCGTGGCCCCCGGCTTCATCGACACCGACATGACCAAGTCGCTGGGCGAAGGCCAGCACGAGGCCCTCTTGACCCAGATTCCGCTGGGCCGCCTGGGCCAGCCGGAAGACATCGCCCATGCGGTGGCCTTCCTGGCCGGACCAACGGCCGCCTACATCACGGGCACCGAGCTGCACGTGAATGGCGGCATGTACATGAATTAATCAGTAAAGTATTAAATAGATAAAGATCGCGTTCCAATCGGCCCCGGCCAGCCGGTCCCGATTGGAGCGCAATCCGGATTTTTAGCAGGACTTTCCGGCGAAATAGCCGCAGTCGCCGAAAATAGTTTTTCGGGTCGCAAACCTGATAAAATGCGCGCACTTTCCGCAACACATACCTTAATGGAGCTACAACATGTCGGATATCGAACAACGCGTTAAAAAAATCGTCGCTGAACAACTGGGCGTTGCAGAAGCAGACATCAAAATCGATTCCTCGTTCGTTGACGACCTCGGTGCTGACTCGCTGGACACCGTTGAACTGGTGATGGCACTGGAAGACGAGTTCGAAATGGAAATCCCTGACGAACAGGCTGAAAAAATCACCACCGTCAAGCAAGCCATCGACTACGCAACCGCGCACGTCAAGGCCTAAGTAGTCGCTTTACAGTTTTTGGGAGAATCGCTTGAGTCGTTCACGCAACCGCCGTGTCGTCGTCACCGGCCTGGGCTGCATCTCACCGATCGGTAACACCGTTGCCGAGACGTGGGATGCGGCACTGGCCGGCAAGTCGGGCATTGCCGCCATCACCAAGTTTGATGCAGCGCCATTCACGACCCACTTCGCTGGTGAGGTCAAGAACTTCGTCGTCGAAGATTACCTGCCGGGCAAAGAAGGCCGCCACATGGATAGCTTTATCCATTTCGGCATGGCAGCCGGCATCCAGGCCTTGCAGGATTCGGGCCTGGAAGTCACCGAAGAAAACGCGGACCGCATCGGCGTGGTGATCGGTTCGGGCATTGGCGGCCTGCCGATGATCGAAGCGACCAAGGAAGAATACGCAAGCCGCGGCGCACGCCGTATCTCGCCGTTCTTCGTGCCGGCCTCGATCATCAATATGATCTCGGGCGATCTCTCGATCAAGTTCGGCCTGCGTGGCCCGAACCTGGCCATCGTCACCGCCTGCACCACCGGCCTGCACAGCATCGGCGCGGCAGCGCGCCTGATCGAGTACGGCGATGCCGACGTGATGATCGCGGGCGGCGCCGAGTCGACCGTGTCGCCGCTGGGCCTGGGCGGTTTCGCCTCGGCACGCGCGCTGTCGACCCGTAACGACGATCCGGCGACCGCTTCGCGTCCATGGGACCGCGACCGCGACGGCTTCGTGCTGGGCGAGGGCGCCGGTGTCATGGTGCTCGAAGAATACGAACACGCCGTTGCGCGTGGCGCCAAGATCTATGCTGAAGTCATCGGCTTCGGCATGAGCGCGGATGCCTACCACATCACCTCGCCGGTCGAGGATGGTGCTGGCGCGGCGCGTTGCATGGTCAATGCGTTCAATAACGCCGGCATCAACGTCGACCAGGTGCAGTACGTGAATGCGCACGGCACCTCGACCCCGCTGGGCGACAAGGCTGAAGTGCAGGGCATCAAGCGCGTGTTCGGCGACCATGCCAAAAACCTGGTCGTGAACTCGACCAAGTCGATGACCGGTCACCTGCTCGGTGGCGCCGGCGGCCTGGAATCGGTGTTCACCGTGCTGGCGATCCACAACCAGGTGTCGCCACCGACGATCAACATCTTCAACCAGGATCCCGAGTGCGACCTGGACTTCTGCGCCAACACGGCGCGCGAGATGCAGATCGACTACGCGGTGAAGAACTCCTTCGGTTTCGGCGGCACCAACGGTACGCTGATCTTCGCCAAAGTCTGAACCACTTTGCCCCATCCCGGTCTAACGGGATGGGCGCTTCCAACAGCCCGGCCTGCCTCCCGTTCGTGGTGGCAGGCCGGTGCTGGCGGTAGAGGATCCTCCTCCGCCCGCCATCCTGCTCCTCATCCTTTGCTTCATGTCGCTTGCGGTGTCCGCCGTCATCGCGCCGTCGCGTCGCCTGCGCTGCCTGCTGGCCGCCTTCTGCGCGTCCCTGTGCGCGGCCGCCCTGGCCGTGGGCCTGCTGCTGCCCGAGCGCTTCGCATTCGGCGGCGCTGTCGCATGCGCGCCGCTGCTGGCCGCGCTATCGCTGGCCCGCCTCCTCACACATTCCAGAGCGATTTTGCACTCGATTGCAACGGCGCGCCGAATTGATATTTCTGGAGTTGGGCAGCTACGCCTGACGGTACAACAGGAGTTGGGGGAAGGCGGGCCGGCGGCCGCGATTCCGGGGCCGGGCCCAGCCATGACGCTGCTTCCCGGCGCCACGGTCTGGCCTTGCTGCATCGTGCTGCGCCTGCGCGCCGAGGACGGCGCGACGTGGCCGCTGGTGCTGCTGCCAGACGCCGTGGGCGCCGGCCAGTACCGTGCGCTGGCGGTGGCCGTGCGTGCCCTGGCCAATGGGGTTGCAACAATACCGATACAAAACAGCGTGAACTTATTGCAGGGGGCCAACTCTTAAGGATGTACCGATTTACCTTGCACGAGTAAATCGGTGCTTCTCGCGAGAGGGTCGCCAATGGGGCATGGTCCGTGACGACAGAACGCGAGTGTGATCAGTTGCTGGTAGAGCGCGTCCAGGCCGGGGACCAGGGGGCTTTCGATTTGCTTGTCTCCAAGTACCAGCGTCGCCTGATGCGCCTGGTGTCGCGTCTCGTCCACGATCCGGCCGAAGCCGAAGACGTGGTGCAAGAGACCTTCATCAAAGCATACCGGGCCCTGCGCCATTTTCGCGGGGATTCGGCTTTTTATACGTGGCTTTATCGAATAGGAATCAACACTGCCAAGAATTTTCTAGTCACCCAGGGAAGGCGCGCACCGACCTCGACCGAGACGGATGCCGAACGCGCCGAAGGCTTCGATGATGCAGACAGCTTGCGCGACATTAATACACCTGAATCCATGCTCGCCAGTAAGCAGATCGCCCATACAGTCAACGCGGCCATGGAGGCATTGCCGCTGGAACTGCGTACGGCGATCGTCTTGCGCGAAATCGAAGGACTCAGCTATGAGGAAATCTCCGAAGTGATGGCCTGTCCAATAGGTACGGTGCGCAGCCGGATTTTCCGGGCGCGCGAAGTCATTGCCGAGAAATTACGCCCTTTACTCGATTTCCCGGTTGACAAACGTCGGTAGGTAGCGGGATCGTACGAACACAGCACATATTGAACACTACCGACGTCGATGGAACCACCGATGGACACCAATAGAAAATTACGCGAGCAGATCTCTGCGCTGAAAGATGGCGCCCTGCTTGACGCCGACCTGGAGCTGGCATTGGCTGCGCTGCAGGGCAGCGACGGTCACCAGGCCTGGGATCTGTATCACCTGATCGGCGACACGCTGCGCGAAACGGCCGCGCCGGCGCTGTCGCCCGAATTCCGCGCGCGCCTGGCCGAGCGCCTCGCCAATGAGCCGCCGCCGCTGCGCCGCGCGGGCGTCGCGGCCGAGTCCACCGGCCTGGCGGCGGTGCTCGCCAAGACCGCTTCTTCCTGACTTTCCGGTCGGCCATCCTTATCCCAGGCTTAAATTCCATCTCTCTTGCGTCGGACGTAGGCGATACGCGGCTGGCATGGCGCGACAAAGCGCATAATTTGGCTTACCATTCAGTCAATCTTAGCCATTCGATAGCGAATCCATGACCAGTAAAACTGCCAGCCTGCTCCTGTCGGCGCTGCTCGTGTCCGGCGCCACGGCATTCATTCAACCCGTCCACGCCGCCGCCCCCGTCCCCACCCCGAACGTTTCCGGCTTGCCCGACTTCACCGACGTCATCGACAAGGTGGGGCCGGCCGTCGTCAATATCCGCACCACCGAGCGCGTGCGCACCCGCGGCGGCGCAGCGGGCGAGGAAGAAATGCAGGAATTCCTGCGCCGCTTCTTCGGCGGCCAGATGGTGCCGCGCGGCGGCGGCCGGCGCGGCCCGCAGCAACAGGAAGAAGAACGCGAAGTGCAGCGCGGCGTGGGCTCCGGCTTCATCATCTCGGCCGACGGCTTCGTGCTGACCAATGCCCACGTGGTCGAGGGCGCCGACGAAGTCACCGTAACGCTTTCCGACCGGCGCGAGTTCAAGGCCAAGGTGCTGGGCGCCGACGCCCGTTCCGACGTCGCTGTCCTGAAGCTGGAGGCCAAGAATCTGCCTTACCTGCGCACCGGCGACTCCAGCAAGATCCGGGTCGGCGAATGGGTGCTGGCCATCGGTTCGCCGTTCGGCCTCGAGAATACCGTGACCGCCGGCATCATCTCCGCCACGGCGCGCGATACTGGCGAATACCTGCCGCTGATCCAGAGCGACGTCGCGGTCAATCCCGGCAACTCGGGCGGCCCCCTGATCAATCTGCGCGGGGAAGTGATTGGCATCAACTCGCAGATCGCGACCTTGTCGGGCGCCTATAACGGCATTTCGTTCGCGGTGCCGATCGACGAGGTGATCCGCGTCTCGGACCAGCTCAAGGCCACCGGCAAAGTCACTCGTGGCCGCCTGGGTGTGCAGATCAGCGACGTCACGCGCGACGTTGCCGAATCGCTGGGCCTGGGCAAGGCGCGCGGCGCCGAAGTCTCGATGGTCGAGCCGGGCGGCCCGGCCGAGAAGGCGGGCATCAAGGTCGGCGACATCATCCTGGCCTTCAACAAGCAGCCGATCGAATCCCGGGGCGACCTGCCGCGCCTGGTGGGCGCCTCCAAGGTCGGCAGCCGCGCCAGCGTCACCGTCTGGCGCCGCGGCGCCCAGGTCGAGGTGCCGGTCACCATCGTCGAACTGCAAGAGGAGCGTCCGACCCAAGGCCGCCAGCAGCCGAAGAAACCGGCGCCGGGCGTCGCCCCGGATGCGCTGGGCCTGCAGCTATCGAATATTCCGGCCGCCGAGCGCAAGGAGCTGGGCATCGACCACGGCCTGCTGGTCGAGCAAGCGCAAGGGCCGGCCGCCAGCGCCGGCATCCAGCCCGGCGACCTGGTGCTGCAGTGGAACAATACGCCGATCACCAGCGTCGAGCAGTTCAAGGCCTTGCTGGCCAAGCACGACAAATCGAAGGCGGTGGCCCTGCTGGTACAGCGCGAGGAGACCACCCAGTACATCACGCTCAAGCCGCGCCAGTGATGCAGCAGGGGAGTATGCCGACGCAGTTCGGCCCAAGCTTTGTCCTGTATTCGCGCAGCTGGTGCCACCTGTGCGAGGACATGCTGGCGGCGCTGCGCGCGCTCGAGCCGCCCGGGCAGCCGTTCGACGTCGCCGTGCTGGACGTCGACGCCGACCCGGCTCTGGTGGCACGGTTCGACGAGCTGGTGCCGGTGCTGTACGGCGACCCGGCCCAGCCCGAGCTATGCCATTACTTCCTGGACGAGGCGGCGGTGCGGGCCTACCTGGCCGCCTGTGCCGGCGCACAGGTCGCGTCCTGAGCCACCCTCTGGAAACCGGCCTTTCTGGCTCGAAATCCGGTAAAATGCCGGGTCGGAGCGGTGATGTCTAACCTTCCAAGAATTCCAAGGCGCTCGCCTGGGGACCGGCACGGCCCCCGACGCAGCGCTTTTTCGTATTGCGCGGCCCGTTCGTCCTGCAACGCAGTGCGCCATATTTCGTCGTAATCGCCGCCTTTCGCGGCCTTTCTGGTTTTGAGCTTTGTTAATGAACAACATACGTAACTTCTCCATTATCGCCCACATCGACCATGGCAAATCGACCCTGGCCGACCGCATCATCCAGCTGTGCGGCGGCCTGTCGGACCGCGAAATGGACGCGCAAGTGCTCGATTCGATGGATCTGGAACGCGAGCGCGGCATCACCATCAAGGCCCAGACCGCGGCGCTGTCGTACAAGGCGCGCGACGGCCAGGTGTATAACCTGAACCTGATCGATACTCCGGGCCACGTCGACTTCTCGTACGAAGTGAGCCGCTCGCTGTCGGCCTGCGAAGGCGCGCTGCTGGTGGTTGACGCCTCGCAGGGCGTGGAAGCGCAGACGGTCGCCAACTGCTATACCGCGCTCGACCTGGGCGTGGAAGTGGTGCCGATCCTGAACAAGATCGACTTGCCGCACGCCGACCCGGACAACGCCAAGAAAGAAATCGAGGACGTGATCGGCATCGACGCGGCCGACGCCACCGTGTGCTCGGCCAAGACCGGCCTGGGCGTGGAAGACGTGCTGGAAACCCTGATTGCCAAGGTGCCGCCACCGAAGGGCGACCCGGACGCGGCGCTGCAGGCCCTGATCGTCGACTCCTGGTACGACCCGTATGTTGGCGTCGTGATGCTGGTGCGCGTGGTCAACGGCACCCTGCGTCCGAAAGAAAAAATCCTCCTGATGGCCACCGAGTCGGTGAACCTGGTGGAAAACATCGGCGTATTCACTCCGCGCTCGGTGTCGCTGCCGCAATTGACCGCCGGCCAGGTGGGCTTCATCATCGCCGGCATCAAGGAGCTGACCGCCGCCCGCGTGGGCGACACCGTGACCCTGGCCAGCCGTCCGGCCCCAGAGCCGCTGCCAGGCTTCAAGGAAGTGCAGCCGCAGGTGTTCGCCGGCCTGTTCCCGGTGGAAGCGAACCAGTACGACGCGCTGCGCGACTCGCTGGAAAAGCTGAAGCTGAACGACGCCGCCCTGATGTACGAACCGGAAGTCTCGCAGGCGCTGGGCTTCGGCTTCCGCTGCGGCTTCCTGGGCCTGCTGCACATGGAAATCGTGCAAGAGCGCCTGGAGCGCGAATTCGACATGGACCTGATCACGACGGCGCCGACCGTGGTGTACGAGGTCGAGATGCGCGACGGCAGCATGATCCGCGTCGACAATCCATCCAAGATGCCGGAACCGTCGAAGATCAACGAAGTGCGCGAGCCGATCGTCGACGTCAACCTGTACATGCCGCAAGAGTACGTGGGTGCGGTGATGACCCTGTGTAACGGCAAGCGCGGCATCCAGATGGACATGGCCTATCATGGCCGCCAGGTGAAGCTGCACTACGAGATCCCGATGGCCGAGATCGTGCTGGACTTCTTCGATCGCCTCAAGTCGACCTCGCGTGGCTACGCCTCGATGGACTACGAGTTCAAGGAGAATCGCGCGGCCGACGTGGTCAAGGTCGACATGCTGATCAACAGCGAAAAAGTCGACGCCCTGGCCATCATCGTGCACCGCGCCAACGCGCCTTACCGCGGACGCCAGGTGGCGGCCAAGATGCGCGAACTGATCCCGCGCCAGATGTTCGACGTGGCGATCCAGGCCGCCATCGGCGCCACCATCATCTCGCGCGAAAACGTCAAGGCGCTGCGCAAGAACGTCCTGGCCAAGTGCTATGGCGGCGACATCTCGCGTAAGAAAAAGCTGCTGGAGAAACAAAAGGCCGGCAAGAAGCGCATGAAGCAGGTTGGCTCGGTGGAGATTCCACAAGAGGCCTTCCTGGCTATTCTCCAGGTGGAAGATAAATAATGAACCTGCAACCCATCCTGGGCAATTTTGCCCTGATCCTGTTCGTCTTGATGGTGATCACGGGCATCATCTGGTGCCTGGACACATTCTATTTGGCGAAACAACGGCGCCGCGCCGCCGATGCTGCCCTGCGCGAGTACGATACGCGCAATGCCAAGCTGGTCGCGGATGGGATCAAGGTCGACCACAACGGCAACCGCGCGGCGATCGAGCAGGCCCACCTGCGCCAGCCGACCTGGATCGAGTATTCCGGCAGCTTCTTCCCGGTGATCGCGCTGGTGTTCATCTTGCGCTCGTTCTTGTGGGAGCCGTTCAAGATCCCGTCGTCGTCGATGGTGCCGACCCTGCTGGTGGGCGACTTCATCCTGGTGAACAAGTACACCTATGGCATCCGCCTGCCGATCGTTAATAAAAAAATCATCCAGATCAATAATCCCCAGCGCGGCGACGTGATGGTGTTCAAGTATCCAAAAGATATGAACCAGGATTACATCAAGCGCGTCATTGGCGTGCCGGGTGATAAAATCACGTACGAGGACAAGCGCCTGACGGTCAACGGCAAGCCGGTCGAGTACACGGCGCTGGACGACTACCTGGACGATCAGCATCCGATCTACCACAAGCAGTTCGTCGAAAAACTGCCGAGCCCGGGCGGCTTGACCCAGCACCGCATCCTGAACACGGCCGACAAGCGCAATATCGACCTGGGCAGCGTGGACAATTTCCCGCTGCGCGAAAACTGTGAATACACCTACGACAAGTTCACCTGCGTGGTGCCGGAAGGGCAGTATTTCATGATGGGCGATAATCGCGACAATAGCGCGGACAGCCGTTACTGGGGTTTCGTGCCTGATCGCAATATCGTCGGCAAGGCCTTCGTGGTCTGGATGAACTTCAGCAATCCGAAACGTGTCGGCGGTATCCAATAACAAGGGGCGCGCATGGATCGCAGGAAGCTGTTGAACAAGCAAGGCGGACTCTCCCTGTCCGGCCTGATCGGGGCGCTGGCCATCATCGGCGTGGCCGGCATCTTCGCCATGCGCATGGTCCCGGCCTATATCGAGTACAGCGCGATCAAGTCCGGGATCGCCCAGGTCAAGAGCAACGGCGGCAGCATCCGCGAGATGCAGCAAGCCTTCAACCGTCATACCAGCATCAACGACGTCGAGGCCGTACGCGGCCAGGACCTGGTCTTCACCCGCGACGGCGAAGAAACGCAGATCAGCTTTGCCTACGAAAAACGGTTGCCGCTGATGGGTAACGTCAGCCTGCTGATCGACTTCGCCGGCACCACCGACCCCAGCGGCGTGGTGGCCGAGGCCGATAGCGCCGCCCCTTAAGCCTTTATAGAAACACCGTGGCCCGTCCGGCCACGCACACGACATCAACAATGAATCTTCAGTTATTGCAAACGCGCTTGGGGTATACGTTCCGGGAAGTCGGGCTGCTGCAGCAAGCCCTGACCCACCGCAGCCATAGCAGTCTGCATAACGAGCGCCTGGAATTCCTGGGCGATTCGGTCCTCAACTGCGTCGTCGCTTCGGTGCTGTACGAACGCTTCGGCACGCTCGACGAGGGCGACCTGTCGCGCCTGCGCGCCAACCTGGTCAAGCAGCAGGCGCTGTTCGAGATCGCCCAAAAGCTCGACCTGTCGCAATTCTTGCGCCTGGGCGAGGGCGAACTCAAGTCCGGGGGCTTTCGCCGCCCCTCGATCCTGGCCGACACCCTGGAAGCGCTGCTCGGCGCGATCTTCCTCGACGGCGGCTTCGATAGCGCCCGTAACACGATCCGCGCCTTTTATATCCCGCTGCTGGAGACGGTCGACCCGGCCACGCTCGGCAAGGACGCCAAGACCCTGCTGCAGGAATTCCTGCAGGCCAAGCGCATCGCGCTGCCGACTTATAATGTGGTGGCCACCCACGGCGCCGCCCACAGCCAGGAATTCGAAGTCGAATGCCTGGTGCCCAAGCTGAGCGTGCAGGTGTTCGGCCGCGGCGGAAGCCGCCGTGCGGCCGAGCAGGCCGCCGCCAGCCTGGCGCTCGAGGCGGCCCAGAAGGCGCTGGCCAAGACGCCGGGCGCGCGCAAGCCACGGCAGCGCTCGCCCCAGCTGAAGCTGGCGGGCATCGGTACCAATCAGGGCGACACCACATCGGACGCCCAAGCAGCACAACCAGGAACAGAAAAAGCATGAACGCCACTCCCGACAATTTCCGTTGCGGCTATATTGCCATCGTCGGCCGCCCGAACGTCGGCAAGTCGACCCTGATGAACGTCCTGATCGGCGCCAAGGTGTCGATCACGTCGCGTAAGGCCCAGACCACGCGCCACCGCATCACCGGCATCCAGACCCGCGACGACGCGCAATACATCTACGTCGACACCCCGGGCTTCCAGACCCGCCACGCCAACGCGCTGAACAAGACGCTCAACAAGACCGTCTCGAACACGCTGACGTCGTCGGACGCGATCCTGTTCCTGGTCGAAGCCGGCACCTTCGGCCCGGCCGACCAGCAGGTGCTCGACATGCTGCCAAAGAATGTCCCGGTGATCCTGGTCATCAATAAATCGGACCGCGTGAAGGACAAGGCGGTGCTGATGCCGTTCGCGCAAAAGATTTCGGCCCTGTTCAATTTCGCCGCCATCGTGCCGGTCTCGGCCAAGCTGCGCTTTCAGGTCGACGCGCTGGAAGCCGAGATCAAGCGCCATCTGCCGGAAAATCCGCCGGTGTTCGGACCGGACGACATCACCGACCGCAGCGAGAAATTCCTGGCGGCCGAGATCGTGCGTGAAAAAGTGTTCCGCCTGCTGGGCGACGAACTGCCGTACACCAGCACCGTGGTGATCGAACAGTTCGAACAGGAAGGCAATCTGCGCCGCATCTTCGCCGCCATCCTGGTCGAGCGCAGCACCCATAAATCGATGATCATCGGTGACAAGGGTGCACGCCTGAAAGAAATTTCGACGCAATCGCGCCTCGACATGGAAAAGTTGTTCGGCGGCCCGATCTATCTGGAAATCTGGGTCAAGGTCAAATCCGGCTGGGCCGACAACGAAGCGGGCCTGCGCGCTTACGGTTACGAGTAAGGGCGAGGGACGCTAGCCGCGCGCATGTCCAGCCACGACCAATTTATCGACGACGCGCCGGAGCAGGGCGCGCCCGCCGCGGGCAAGCGTCCGCGCGCGCCGGCGCGTGGATCTGTAAAAGACGGCCGCATCGTCGGCCAGCCCGGCTTCGTGCTGCACAGCTATCCCTACAAGGAAACCAGCCTCATCATCGACATGTTCACCCGCGACCATGGCCGGGTGGGGGTGGTGGCGAAGGGCGCCAAGCGCCCGTTCTCCAAGCTGCGCGGCGTGCTGCAGACTTTCCAGCCGCTCTCGGTGTCGTGGAGCGGCAAGTCCGAGCTACGCACGCTGATCGATGCCGAGTGGGTCGGCGGCATGCTGCCGCTGGAACGCACCGCGCTGCTGTGCGGCTTTTATCTGAACGAACTGCTCGTCAAATTGCTGGCGCGCGACGACCGCCATCCGGCCCTGTTCGACCATTACGTCTCGACCCTGAACCAGCTCGCCCATGGCGAACCGGCGCAAATCGTCTTGCGAAAATTCGAAAGAGCCTTACTTAGGGAAACAGGCGTCGCAGCCGATCTCGGCCGCTGCACGAGCAGCCGCGGCCCGGTCGCGCCGGATCGCGATTACGTGGTCGATCCGGAGCGCGGCGCGCGCGCGGCGGGCGCCGGCGAAGTCTGGCCCGTTGTATTGGGCAAGACCCTGCTGGACATGGAGCGCGAGGACTATACTGATCCGGCGACCCAGGCGCAGAGCAAGCAATTGATGCGCTTCCTGCTGGCGCACCACCTGGGCGGACAGCCGCTCAATACGCGCCAGATTTTGATCGATTTGATGCAATTGTAAGAATAATATTATGAGCTTCCTGCAACCCGCCGGCCAGGTGATCGACCTGGGCGTGAACATCGACCACATCGCCACCGTGCGCAATGCGCGTGGCACGACGTATCCGGACCCGCTGCGCGCCGCGCTGCTGGCCGAGCAGGCGGGCGCCGACCTGATCACGCTGCACCTGCGCGAAGACCGCCGCCACATCAAGGACGCCGACGTGCTGGCCCTGCGTCCGCTGCTGGCCACGCGCATGAACCTGGAAGCGGCCGTGACCCGCGAGATGATCGACTTCGCCTGCCAGGTGAAGCCGCAGGACGTATGCCTGGTGCCGGAGCGGCGCGAGGAAGTCACGACCGAGGGCGGCCTGGACGTGGTGCGCTACTACAACGAGGTCGAGGCGGCGGTGAAGCAGCTGAAGGAAGAGGGCATCCGCGTCTCGCTGTTCATCGATGCCGATGCGCGCCAGATCGAAGCGGCGGCCGCCGTCGGCGCCACCGTGATCGAGCTGCACACGGGCCGCTATGCCGAGGCCGAAGGCAATGAAGTCGCGCACGAGCTCGAACGCATCAAGCTGGGTGTGCACGAAGGCGCGAAGCGCGGCCTGCGCGTGAATGCCGGCCATGGCCTGCACTACACGAACGTGCAGCCGATCGCGGCGATTCCCGACCTGCACGAGCTGAACATCGGCCACGCCATCGTGGCGCATGCGCTGTTCGCCGGCTGGGAAAACGCGGTGCGCGAGATGAAGGCGATCATGGTCGCGGCGCGCCTGGGCGTGTCTTACGCCCCGAAAGCCGGAGCCTGAGATGATCTACGGCATCGGCACCGACATCGTCCAGATCTCGCGTGTCGAGGCTGCCCTCGCGCGCAGCGGCCCGCGCTTCGCCGAGAAAATCCTCGGCCCGCAAGAGCTGGAAAAATACCATGCCCGCAGCGCCAAGAACGCGGTGCGCGGCCTGCGCTTTCTGGCCACCCGCTTTTCGGCCAAGGAAGCGTTCTCGAAAGCCATCGGTATGGGCATGCGCATGCCCATGACCTGGCGTTCCGCCCAGATGCTGAATGACCCGAGCGGCAAGCCGGTCATCGTCTGCAGCGGCGCCCTTGGCGACTTCATGCGCGAGCACCGGCTCAGCGCCCAGGTGACGATCAGCGACGAGGCCGACTACGGCGTCGCCTTCGTGATCGTGACCCAGGCGCCGTTGGCATCACCATCATTGGCAGAGTAATGTCCGAAGCAAAACCCGCAGCAACCGGCACTCCATCCGTCGACGTCACTCCCGAACTGGCCGCACGGCTCGGCCGCGAGCGCCTGTCGGACGCGCGCGAGGAAATGCGCGCCGAAGCCAACCGCGAATTGAGCCCGAAGTTGGAGGCCGACGTGCGCGCGCAGGTGCTGGCCGTCGTCAACCGCCTGCCGGGGCTGCCCGGCGTCTACCGCTACTTCGATGCGGCCGACAATGTGCTGTATGTCGGCAAGGCGCGCAACCTCAAGAACCGCGTCTCGAGCTACTTCCAGAAAAACCTGTCGAGCCCGCGCATCGCGATGATGGTGTCGCAGATTGCGCGCCTGGAAACAACGGTCGTCAGCAGCGAGGCCGAAGCGCTGATCCTGGAAAACAACCTGATCAAGACGCTCAAGCCGCGCTACAACATCCTGTTCCGCGACGATAAGTCTTACCCCTACATCAAGATCACGGGCGGCGAGGCCCCGCGCATGGCGTATTACCGCGGCGCGCTGGACAAGAAGAACCAGTACTTCGGTCCTTTCCCCAGCGCCTGGGCGGCCAAGGAATCGATCCAGCTGCTGCAGCGCGTCTTCCGGCTGCGCACCTGCGAGGACAGCGTCTATGCGAACCGCACGCGGCCGTGTTTGCTGCATCAGATCGGCCGCTGTAGCGCGCCCTGCGTGAAGTTGATCGCGCCGGATGAGTACAAGCTCGACGTCGAGAACGCGGCGCGTTTCCTGCGCGGACGCCAGAGCGAGGTGATGGCCGACCTCGAGCAGAAGATGCTGGATTACGCGATGGAGCTCAAGTTCGAGCAGGCCGCCTCGGTGCGCAACCAGATCCAGGCGCTGTCGAAGGTGCTGCACGCACAAAGCATGGAGACGACCGGCGACGCCGACGTCGACGTCATCGCCGTGGTGGTGCAGGGCGGGCGTGCCTGCGTCAACCTGGCCATGGTGCGTGGCGGCCGTCACTTGGGCGACCGCGCCTACTTCCCGAGCCATGTCGGTGAATCGCTGGGGGAATGCCCGATCGAAGTGGAGGTGCTGTGCGCCTTCCTGGCCCAGCACTATGCCGGCCAGTTCATCCCGGGCACGCTCATCATGAACGTCGAGTTCGACCAGCCCGAGCTGATCATGGCCCTGCAGGAGCAATGCGGCCACCGCATCAGCCTGGTGCTGCAGCCGGGCGGCCAGCGCCGCCAGTGGCTCGAGATGGCCTGCAAGGGCGGCGAGATCGCGCTGGCGCGCCTGCTGTCCGAGCAGGGTTCGCAGCAGGCGCGCACGCGCGCGCTGGCCGACACCTTGCAGCTCGATAGCGAAGACCTGGACGCGCTGCGTATCGAATGCTTCGACATCAGCCACACGGCGGGCGAGGCGACGCAGGCCTCGTGCGTGGTGTTCCACCACCACCAGATGCAGAACGGAGAATATCGCCGCTTCAACATCAACGGCATCACGCCGGGCGACGATTACGCCGCCATGCGCCAGGTCTTGACGCGCCGCTATGAAAAAGTGGCGGGCGGGGAGGGCGTGATGCCCGACATCGTGCTGGTCGACGGCGGCAAGGGACAAGTGGAGATGGCGCGCCAGGTATTTACGGAGCTGGGGCTGGATATCTCGATGATCGTCGGCGTGGCGAAGGGGGAAGGGCGGCGCGTGGGCCTGGAGACCTTGATCTTCGCCGATGGCAGGCCGGCGCAGGAGCTGGGCAAGGAATCGGCGGCGCTGATGCTGGTGGCCCTGATCCGCGACGAGGCGCACCGTTTCGCCATCACCGGCATGCGCGCCAAGCGCGCCAAGGCGCGCCAGGCGTCGCGCCTGGAAGAGATCGAAGGCATCGGCGCCAAACGTCGTCAGCGCCTGCTGGCGCGCTTTGGCGGCCTGCGTGGGGTGGTCGATGCCAGTGTCGAAGACTTGATGACGGTCGAGGGGATCTCGAGCGCGTTGGCGGAAGAGATTTACCGGCAGTTGCATTGAATGACCTCGTCCACCCTACGTTCAATCGACGGTAGGGTGGACCGGGGCGCGCAGCCGGCTGGCCGTCCACGCGTCCAACCATCACGCGCACCACCCGTTCCGCATCAATATTTCCATGCGGTCAACCCGAAGCAACTGCCAACCGTTGAGCCAACAAGCTCCGCGCAGTCGCATACAGATGAGTCAACTGGCCCAAACCAGCATACCCATGTAGACTAACGGCCAAGCATTTTTCCACGGTAATCAGCTCTCTCATGCCCTTCAATATACCGATTCTCCTGACCTGGTTACGCGTCGCGCTCATTCCCCTCGTTGTCGGATTGTTCTATCTTCCCACTGACTGGATGACGCTCCCTGAGCGCAATCTGGCGGCTACCGTCGTCTTCATCGTCGCCGCCATCACCGACTGGTTCGACGGTTTCCTGGCCCGCCGCTGGAACGAAACCTCGGCCTTCGGCGCCTTCCTCGACCCGGTCGCGGACAAGCTGATGGTGGCCGGCGCGCTGCTGGTGCTGCTCCAGCTGGATCGGGTGGACGCGATCATCGCCGGCATCATCATCGGCCGCGAGATCACCATCTCGGCACTGCGCGAATGGATGGCCCAGATCGGCGCCACGCGCTCGGTGGCGGTCAGCTCGCTCGGCAAGATCAAGACCGCGGCCCAGATGACGGCGATCCCGATGCTGCTGTTCCACGACCGCCTGTTCGGCATCGACATCCACTTCTGGGGCGAGTACCTGCTGTGGGTGGCGGGCGTGCTGACGGTGTGGTCGATGTTCTATTATTTGCGCCGCGCCTGGCCCCTGATCAAGGAGAAGGCGGGGGCGATTTAATTTGTTTCATGGGCATCCTTGACGTACAGAATAGAATCTCTATAATGCCTGCCTGTTGCGACAACAACGCAACAGAATGAAAGACGAAGCGGGAGTAGCTCAGTTGGTAGAGCGCAACCTTGCCAAGGTTGAGGTCGAGAGTTCGAGACTCTTCTCCCGCTCCAAAGATTGCAAAGCTGTAAAGCGATCTTGGAAAAAAGTCAAAGTTCTGTCATAATCGTTGTTCTGTACGCGGGAGTAGCTCAGTTGGTAGAGCGCAACCTTGCCAAGGTTGAGGTCGAGAGTTCGAGACTCTTCTCCCGCTCCAGTTTTCTGAACTGGCGCTGCAGTTGGTAGTAAATTGTAAGGCTCCATGCGGGAGTAGCTCAGTTGGTAGAGCGCAACCTTGCCAAGGTTGAGGTCGAGAGTTCGAGACTCTTCTCCCGCTCCAGGTTTTACAAGTTAAGTGGTAACACTCCTAAGCGGGAGTAGCTCAGTTGGTAGAGCGCAACCTTGCCAAGGTTGAGGTCGAGAGTTCGAGACTCTTCTCCCGCTCCAGAATTCAGGAAGATCCTTTCTTCCCTTGTTGATGTGTTTCATAACCGTTCACATCGATCAAGCGCACTATATCCTCTGGCGAGGTAGCAAAGCGGTTATGCAGCGGCCTGCAAAGCCGTGTAGACGGGTTCGACTCCCGTCCTCGCCTCCAAATAATAAACGGACGGGCCTCATTTGAGGCCCGTTTTGTTTTTATTGGACGTATAAATGCCAAATTAAATTTTGAGAGGTCGTGCCGAAGTCGGTAGTCACCGTTAGCGGCCCTGCAGGCCGTTGAAGATTGGCTCAACTCGGCTTCGTACCCAGTTCGCAGAGGTTTCAGTGGTACTCGAGTCCGTTTTGCCATAGGCTCACACCGTTGAAGTTCAAGCTATACGTTAGTCCTTAACCCCCCACGGAAACATGCGAAATCTGTACGCTGCTACGCTGCTACGCTGCTACGCTGCTATGCGGCACCAGGCGACGCAGATTTAGTGGCATGGGTCTGCCCACCTGACCGGCGACATCGACAGGTATTGTCTGCTGATGATTGCACACGTAATCGACATCAGCGCCTTGATGGACCTTGAGCAGTTCATCAACGCACGGATCCAAGACATGGGCAATGAGACACGCTGGAAAGACAGGGTCGCGAATTCAGGACTGTTTGAGGTGCATTTCTCTGGCGGATTGAGTGGCGGCCCTGCTCAATAGCCATGACCGGATCGATCTGCTGTTTGCTAACGTGATCTCGCGTCGTAGAATGGACCGGGACGCGCAGTCGGCTTCGCCGTCCACGGGTTCAGCTCACGGATGCGATGTGGCAGTGCAGTCCTGGATTGAACGCGTGGACGGGAAACCCTTCCACCCTATTGCAGTACTAACTGAACGGCCTTAGGCCGTCCGGCGGCTTGTTTTATGGCGTGCATCACCTGCGCGAGGATCAATTGCACACCTCCAAGCGCAAGTGAAGCGCGCCGACGTTATCCGGTGGAGTCAGGCGTCGGGAGTTGCAGATGTGTCAGGCAGCACCCGGTCACGGCGCCTGACGCCGCAGCGTAATGCGGGTCAGCTCGGCAGGCACGCCAAGCCGGAGTGCGAAGCCCGGCCAGAGTGCCGTGCCGTTATTCAGGTACAGCGTCATGCCATCGACCTCATAGCGGCCCGACACGAAGCCATTGTTGGCCCGCGCCACGACGCGATCGAGCCCGACGATCATGCCGCCGTGCGTATGGCCGGACAACTGTAGCGCGACGCCGCGGCTGGCCGCGAAGCGGGCATTCCTGGGCTGGTGATCGAGCAGGACGACCGGCACGTCAGCCGGTGCGCCGCGTAGCGCCGCATCGAGATCGGGTCCTGGGGCGCCAGTGCCCGGCGCGGTCACATCGTTCACGCCCGCAAGAACCAGCTGCCCGGCGCCGCGCTGGATGATGGCATGGCTATTGTCCAGCGGCGTCATGTTGAGCCCGGCGAAATACGCCATCCATTCGCGGTGGCCGAAAAAGTACTCGTGATTGCCGGGAATGACCCAGACCCCGTCCGGCGCGCGCAGGTCACGCAGTGCGGCCACGTCGGCTTCGCGCTGCGCGATATTGCCATCTATAAGGTCACCGGTGATGACGATCAGGTCAGCGCCCAGCGCATTCGCATCATCGACGACCTTGCGCGTCCATGGCGCGTCGAACAGGCGGCTAATGTGCAGATCGGTCAGGTGCAGCACCGGTAGCCATCGAACTCGCGCGGCAGATTCCTGACTTCGATCTGCACGTCCTCCAGCGGCGGCGACTTGATTGCCTGCATGACACCGAGCGCGGCCAGCAGCATCGCAGCGACGCCGATCGCAGCGCGCAGTCGCGCAGGAATCAGCACACGCCTGCGCCGTACCAGCGCCATGACCAATGCGCCAAGGTCGAGCAGCAACTGGAACACGGCCAGCAGCAAGATTGCGCCGAATGCCCAGTTGAACAGGATCACCAGGAACTTCGGAAATTCCGGCGCAAACACACTGCCTGACGACAGGCGCGACCACAGGTGATATTGGGAGGCCAGCAGCAGCACGACTGCGCTGGCCAGCCTGAGCCGCACGGATACAGGCAGCGGCCATAGCCAGCGTACCAGCACGACCAGACAGGGAAGACTGAACATCAGATGGAACATCAGGCGCGCTCCACCTGCTGCTGGTTGCTGCCAATGCTTTTGGAAATGCCTTGTGGGCGGCGCGCGGCGCCCGCAGATTGAATCAAATAAATACGAATGGTGCCTTGTGCCTGAACTGTCGAACAGACAAGGATAGCCTAGATTGCCTGGAAGCATAGGCAGCGACGCCGTTCGGGCACCGGATCACGCGGCAAATCATCCTGCCCACTGAATCGCCCCCACTTTCGCGGAGACGAGTTGGTGTGAGTCAGGTCCACGCTACAACGGGCTTTTGGTTCCACCACCACTGCCTTGCAAAAGCGCTCGGTTATATACCGCCAGCCGAAGCTGAGGCAAACTACTACAAGCAGTTGAGCCGTCAAGCCAGCCTAGCCTGACTCATGATAACCGCCGTCCGCAAAACCGTGCGATTCCCAACCTGGCAAAGGCATCTATGTCAACTTATAAAGCCACTATTGAGATCGAAGGTAGATATCCCTACCATGGTACGAATGTCAGACGATGAGTACCGGGAATTTATTGAGACTCATGGACTGTTCTGGATCGATCATCATGAAATTTTAAGATCTACCGCAGCCGAGTACGCGCTTGCCACGCGCAAGTCTTAGCTCGACATCCTCATCGCCGCTTTACAGCAATGTCGTCATGGCGTGCGTGAGGACAACCCTTACTAACAAGGCTCTACGCTGAATCGCCCCGGCTTTTCGTGGAGATTAGTTAGTGGAGTCAGGTTCAGATAGTCAGGCCGGAACTGAGAAGAACCAAAGATGCATTCCTTTAAAATCTTCTGCAGCTCGCATTGGACGATCAAACAGCAGCAGTACGCTTGGGTGGCTGAATCAGTGCCTCGGCGGGTATGCCAAGTCCCTTATGTGTTCAGTATCGTGCGATCATGTTCCTCGCCGTAGCTGGCCTTTGTTCCGTGCAAAAGCTATGCTGGGCGAATTGATTGCTGGGTTCAGCAGTCCCAGTATTCAATCGCACCCGGAGCAGTTGGCAGCATGAGTTCAAGCATTCATCTACAGGCCCGTACCACACCAAAGATCCGCCAGGAGATCAAGGATTCTGGCCTGTCTTCCAGAGAAGCCGCCAAGGTCTTCAACATCACACGAGCCACGGCACAGAAGTGGCTCGGTCGTGACGATGTGCAGGATCGTTCCCACCGAGCCCACACGCTGCGCACGACTCTGAGCCAAGCTCAGGAAGCCATTGTCCTTGCNATTCATCCACAGGCCCGTACCACACCAAAGATCCGCCAGGAGATCAAGGATTCTGGCCTGTCTTCCAGAGAAGCCGCCAAGGTCTTCAACATCACACGAGCCACGGCACAGAAGTGGCTCGTTCGTGACGATGTACAGGATCGTCCCCACCGGGCCCACACGCTGCGCACGACTCTGAGCCAAGCTCAGGAAGCCATTGTCCTTGCTCTACGCCAGTCGCTCTATCTGCCGCTCGACGACCTGCTGTTCATCACAAAACAGGACATCAATCCGGCCGTCTCGCGAGCGGGCATTGCACGCCTGCTCAAGCGTGAGGGCATGTCTCGCCTGACAGACTTGATTGCGACTGCCGAGGGCGAGAAGATCACGCCGAAGAAGACCTTCAAGGACTACGAGCCTGGGTTCATCCACATCGACATCAAGTACCTGCCGCAAATGCCGGACGAGACCTCGCGCCGCTATCTGTTCGTCGCCATCGACCGGGCCACACGCTGAGTTTTCATGCATATCCACGGCGACATGACCGAGGCAAGCAGCGTCGATTTTCTGCGTCGGCTCCAGCTGGCTTCCCCCATCAAAATCAGCAAGATTCCTTCCGGAGGTTACTCCCGATGTTTCTCCATCCTCACGTCTCCTTTGCCAATCTCAGTCTCGTTCATCCAGCCAAGATGGCGATACAACTTTGCGGCCCGACTTGACTGTGCTGTTTCCAGCCAGGCGACGGAGTGAGACTTGAAAATTTCGGATTCACACGCATTGATCAGTCCCGTGCCAATGCCGAGTCCCTCGTATTCGGGCAGTACAAAAGCCGCGAATAGACAGGCAGTATCTAAATCCACCATGGAAAAACCAACGATCTCGCTGTCAACGGTCGCCACCCATGCGCACGGCGAGCGCTCGATTTCTGCTGAGATAACTTCGGGCGTTATTCCAAGCTCGACGAGCTCCTCAGCCGTGAGCACGTTTTCACGAACCGATGTTCTGACTTTGAACATGGCTCCTACGTCGGTAGAGAGTGCCGCGCGGATTTGCAAGGTCGCAGTGTTGATGGTCATCAGTAAGATCTAGAAACTTTAGTATGTGCCCGCTAGTGGGGTGGTTGCACTCGTTCTGACTGGCTGCTTTTGACCGAACCCGGCCGCTCGGATCAGCCTAGCAGATTACCAGGCTCAAAATCCATCAGTCACTATGACCGGCAGCTGCCGACCCGAAGCAGACCTTGGTCTGAAACTGGTGGCCGCCTCTTACTACGCGGTCCCGTAGCTCGATTTTCCACTCGTTATTCAGCTGCTCCAGAAAGTCTTTGAGCGGCCAACCGGGTGCCGTCTCGATCAAATGCATAAACGAGGAGGCAACACCATAACAGCCACCAAGGCGGAAAAACTCGCGGTCTGTCACGAAGGCCGGAACCGAACCGAAGCCGACATTTGTCGACGCTCGCACCGTAGACTTGACGATGGGCTATTGGATGCGGCTAGAGAAGATGCGGGAATGGCACCGCTGCCGGTTTTAGAAAATTTCGATGCACTCCTGAATTGAGGCCTTCGCCTCAGCACGGGTGGCGTAACGGCGGTGATGAACAAGTTCATTCTTCAACGTGCCGCAGAAGCTTTCCATCGGAGCGTTACCGTAGCAGTTCCCACGGCGCGACATCGATGCGCGCATGCCAAGTTGCGCCACCAGCTCCTGGTAGGCATGGGCATAATAATGACTCCCTCGATCAGAATGATGAATCAGTCCTTGCGCCGGGCGCTCAATGCTTGCGGCGCGCCATAGCTTTACGTCGCTCGTACGGCTTGACTTGCAGTTGCATATCCGCAGTCTCTGATGGAGGCGCGAGCTGCACCGACAGGGCTGTCCACCGTATCGGTGATCGAACAGGGAGGCGGAAGTCGGCATCGACGCTGCATGATCGCAAGCTGCACCTTGCCTGCGCTTCAGGGCCGCCGCGCCCACTCGTAGATGCCGCCATCCGCTGTCAAAGAAAGGAACAGCTTGTCGCCGACGATCCGGTAGCCACGCACGAATTCGATGTCGCCGGGCAGGCGAGCGCTCATCGCCTGCTGAGGGCACATCGCACGGGTTGTGGCGACCGCGCCGAAGCGCAGGCTGCCGCTGCCGCCCGCAGTGTCGACCGTCTCGAAGCTACCGTTGCCACGGTTGCAGTCGAACTGGAAGGTGGCCTTGCCGTCCGTGCCGAATGCTACCTGGAACTGCTCCGCCGCTTGCGGCTTGATCACGCCCACCTGGTCGCTCGATGACGTGAAAGACACCAGGTTCCAGGCACTCCCGGCCAAGACGGCTTTCTGCGCACCCGCAGTATCGGTCGGACCGCCCGCGCAGGCCGAGAGCAGGGCCGCTGCCAGGCCCATGCCGGCGACGCGCTGCGCAGGCGCCGCTGCACCATCTAGCAATTTTTTGATGCGATTTGCGCTTGTCATCGTTCATTCCTTTCGATTGTGGATCAGGTAGCCCATACGCCGACCAGTTGTACCAGCAGGATCTTCAGCACCGTCATTGACGGAAAAATCATCGCGTAGCCGATATCGGGCCGGTCGGTCCGTGCGATGCGGTTGGCAAAGGCGAGAATGGCAGGATTGCCGGTCGCGCCGGCGACGATGCCTGCCACGCTGTCGAACGGCAGGCGGAACACCAGCAAGGCGATCGCCATCGTCACCGCAACCAGTACCGCGACGATGCCGCTGCCGAGCAGCAGGTATAGCAGCCCGTTGGCGGCAATCGTCGCCGCGAAGGTCGCACCGGACGACAGCCCGACCACGGCCAGGAACAGGGTCAGGCCAAAGTTGCGCAGCACCAGGTTGGCCGAGATCGGCATCGCCCATTGGAACGGGCCGCTCCGGCGGCGCCAGCCGAGCAGCAACGCCACCAGCAGCAGGCCCGCAAAGCCCAGCGACACGTGTCCCAGCAGGGGCAGCGGCCAGTGGATCGCGCCGAAGCCAAGCCCCAGCGTCACGCCGACGCCGATGCCGGTGTAGCTGATGTCGCCCGTGCTGCGCACCGAGTCGCCGAACAGCTGGCGCAGGGCGGGGAAGCTTGCACGCGGCGCCAGCACGCCGATGCGGTCGCCGGCTTCCAGGATGCGCTCGGACGTGAGCGGCAGGTCGGCGTCGCTGCGCCGCAGGTGCAGGATGCGGGCATTGAGCGATTCAGGAAGCGCCAGCGCGGACAGGCGCTGGCCGATCAGCGCCGGGCTCGAGACGAAGAACCGTTCGTAGTCGAGGTCGCTGCGATCGCGCAGCATCCGGCCCGGATGCGCGCGCCCGAAGCGGGTGGCGACATCGTGCAGGCAGGCCTGGTCGATCCCGGTCACCAGCAGCACATCGCCGGCTTCGATGCAGGTGGCATCGTCCGCCACCAGGTTGCGATGGCCGCGACGGATGGCGGCGATCGTGATGCCGTCGGGTAGCCGGCGGGCGGCTTCGCCCAGTGTCATGCCGAGCACGCTGAATTCATCGACGTCGATTTCCTCGACGTGCATGGTCGAGGCGGCGCGCTCCGCGATGACGGGCTTGCGCACTGCGTTGTAGATTCCCAGCATCAGGATCGGCACCGCGACCCCGAGCGGGTAAGCAACCGAGTAGCCGGTGGCGGGCCCGGTGCCGAAGGCTGCCAGCGCCGCCTGCAGCGCGGCGGTACTGGTGCCGGCGCCGGCGAACGCGCCGAGCGCTTCACCGAGCCCCAGCGCAGGCATCCAGTGCACCATCCCGAGCATCAGCGCCAGTGCGCACAGGACTGCCGTCGTGGCGGCGATGTTCGCTTTGGCGCCGTCGGCGCTGCTCAAGCCGCGCCAGAACTGGGCGCCGTAGGCGATGCCGACGCCGTACAGGAACAGCAGCAGGCCCAGGTTGCCCAGCAGGGGCGGCAGCGACAGCGTGGGCACGGCGGCGCCAAGCCCCAGGCCAACGAACAGCACCGCGCCCGAGCCCAAGGCGAAGCCCCTGACATTCACAGCGCCAATCAGGTAGCCGACGGCGATCGTGAGGAACAGGGCAAGCAGGGGCTGGCTAGCGAGAAAGAGGCCGATGTCCGTGAGCATTGTCAAGGCTTTCAATTTGGCTGCATTGCAACTATTGTAATAGGGGCGGCCGAGCACGGGCAAACCAACTTTTAATTTTCGACGGGGGCAAGTATGAAGACTGCGGTATTCAGCGCGCGGCGCTACGACAAGACGATGCTGGCGAACGCCAACCAGGAGGGCCATGAACTGCGATTCATCGAAGACCGCCTGACGCCTGCCACCGCGGTGCTGGCCACCGGCTGCGAAGCGGTCTGCGTGTTTGTCAACGACAGCGTCGATGCCGAAGTGCTGGCCCTCCTGGCGGCGCAGGGTACGCGGCTGGTGGCCACCCGTTCCACCGGGTACAACCACATCGATGCCGCAGCGGCCGAGCAGCATGGCATCGCCGTGGTCAGGGTCACCGACTACTCGCCGCACTCGGTCGCCGAGTTCGCGGTCGGCCTGCTGCTGGCGGTGAACCGCAAGATCGCGCGCGCCAGCGTGCGCACGCGCGAAGGCAACTTCGATCTCGACGGGCTCATGGGTTTCGACCTGCACGGCAAGACCGTGGGCGTGATCGGCACCGGCAAGATCGGCACGATTTTCGCGCGCATCATGAGCGGCTTCGGCTGTACAGTCGTCGGGCACGACAAGTTTCACAATCCCGCCTTCGAGGCGCTGGGCGGACGCTACATCGGCATCGACGAGCTGCTCGAATGCAGCGATGTCGTGTCGCTGCATTGTCCCCTGACCGAGGAGACCCATCACATCGTCAATGCCGATTCACTGGCGCGCGCCAAGCGGGGCAGCATCCTGGTCAATACCAGCCGCGGCGGCCTGGTCGATACCGAGGCAACCATCGGGGCGCTCAAGACCGGGCAGCTGGGCGGGCTGGCGATCGATGTCTACGAGCAGGAAGCGAGCCTGTTCTTCCAGGACCTGTCGTCGACCATCATCACCGACGACGTGATCCAGCGCCTGGTCTCGTTCCCCAACGTGATCGTCACCGGGCACCAGGCGTTCTTCACCGTGGAAGCTATCGGCCAGATCATGCGCACCACGATCGAGAGCATCACCGCGCTCGAACGGGGCGAGCCGCTGCGCGACCGCGTGCCGCGAGCTTGACTGCCGCTTTCGGTCAGCGCTTGGGTTCGAGCTGGCCGATGCGCGCCAGGTAGCGCTGGCTCAGGCAGCGATCGACGCCTGGCTCACGGGCACATGAGTCGCGCGTTTGAATCCACTGGCGCTGGTCGCGCCGGATGTCGTCCGCTCGACGCGGCGGGGCGCCGGCCAGCGCATCGCGGTAGACGAAGGCAAGCCGGGCATCGAGCTCGGCCAGCGCGGGGCTACGGCACACCGTGGTTTCGACCACCCCGCGCGCCTTGCGGCAATCGAAGCTCGGGCCGCTCGCGTGCGGGCCGCCAGGCGGCTGCGCCGGTGCACCGGATTGGCGTATCCGCAAGGTAAAGTTGACGTTCTTGCCGCGCCGTGCGTCGTTGCGCATCAGGTAAACCCGGACCTGGTACCTGCCGCTTTCGCCCAGGTTCGCCTGGAAGCGGCTACCTTCGAGGCTGCCGTTGAAGACCGTGTTCCCGGAAGGAGCAATGACATTATGGTAGAGCGAAGCCGACCCGGGATGCGTCAGCAGGACCGATGTCTTCGCGCCAGCCGCGCCGTCGAACTCGTATACGAGGACCTGATAGCCTGTCACCTTGCCGCTGACGTCCAGCTCCGCCTGGCCGGGGGCAAATCGCAGAGGTGTCGGCGGCGACGGCGCGTCTTGCGGCTGTGCGAGTACGGGCGTGGCGAGAAAACAGGCGACCAGTAGCAGGGCCGGCAACGAGCGGATCAGCGGTGTTCGCATTGTTTGTTCCTTTCCGGAGTGGCAAGCAGGTTGTGCATGGGCGCTTGACCCGGCATGACGGCCCTGACGGTGCGTGCGCGCGATGCCAACACGAACATGGTTACTTGTCCGGACCGTTTGCTGGATTAATTGCGCCAAATAAGCTAATTATGCGCATACGGCGCCAGCCTCCTGGCCGGATGGGCGATGTCATGCGGTCCGGGTCGACGCGCCTGGTGAGCGTGTTCATGGCAGTTTTCCTCTGCAGTCGCCAGCCTTTCCGGCGTGACTTTCCTATGAATATTGGTACACTTGGTTGCAGGATATAGCCTTACTGCAAAGTAGTCCATGCCGTCGGCAGGGCGGTCGGCAGGTGCTGGATGTAACATTCACTTCGGAGAGACATGCGATGAAATACATGCCCTTGATCCTGATCCATGGCGACCAGGGGCGTATTCGCATGCCCAAGGGATTGATCCCGCCCATGCATTCGGGCGGCCACGATGGCTGGTGGACCCTCGACGACCTGATCGTCGGTCATAACGAGGTGCGCGCCAAGTTCCGGCTCAACGGGCTCAACCGGCCGAATGTGGTCATCAACCGGCGCAGCGGGACGATCTCGGTCGACGGGATGATCAAGTTCAACGGGCGCTGCGAGCAGGACAGCGGGCACCGTCGATTCTGATGGTGAGAAAGGAAAAGGTGTTGTCAGTCATGGCTCGAGCTCTTGCAGCGATGCCGATGTCGGTCCGTGCAGCCTGCCTGGCCCTGGCCGCATGTTTGCCGGCGGGCGTCGCGACCGCGCAGGGGGCGAGCGCGTCTTCCGCGGTCGAGCTGGCCAGGCAGGCCGACCGGCTCAAGCCGGGTGAATGGGTGTGGGCGCCTCAGATTGCCCCACGCGGTCCGATGCTCGTGTTCGTCGACCTGTCCAGGCAGACGGCGACCATCTACCGCAACGGCGTACGGATCGGGGTGAGCACTGTCTCGAGCGGCAAGGCAGGCCACGCCACCCCGACCGGCGTATTCACCATCCTGCAAAAGGACGCGAAACATCGCTCGAGCACCTACCATAACGCGCCGATGCCTTATCAGCAACGCCTGACCTGGGACGGCATCGCGCTGCATGCGGGCGGTCTGCCCGGCTACCCGGAGAGCCACGGCTGCGTGCACCTGCCTTACGCGTTCGCGCGTGAGCTGTTCGCTGCCACCGATCACGGCACCACGGTGATCGTCGCCGGCGATGCCCAGCATCCGGTGGCGTCGGCGGCGGGCCAGGTATTGTCGCCGACGCTGTCGGCAAGTGCGGATCCGGCTGACTTCTGGGCGCCCGAACGCTCGCCGGACGGACCGGTGACGATCGTGATGTCGCGCAGCGACCAGAGTCTGCTGGTGTTGCGCAATGGGGTGGAGATCGGCCGCTCGCGCGCAGCCTTGCCCAACGATAACGATAGCACCCATGTACTGACCCTTGCCGTCGACGCCGCCGGCGCACCGGTGTGGGTGTACGCGGCGGTCAGCGGCCATGTCGATGAGGCCGGGAAGGGCGTGGATGAAGCGGTGCGCAACCGCGTCGATATTCCTCCTGAGTTTTACAAGAAGGCGATCGGTGTCCTGTCACCAGGGGCGACCCTGCTGGTGACCCAGGCGCCACTGTCCAGCGGTGCAACCGGCACCCCGCTTACCGTCCTGCGCGACGACGAACCATCATCCAGTAATGACTGATTTCAACTGCATTTTTTCTGGCGCGGCCCGTTGCCTGGCGCTCATCTTGAGCGCGCTTGCCGTTTCCGGATGCAACACCATGGCGCCCAGTACGGCCATGCCGGCCGATGTGCGCACGCAGGGACTTGTGCTCAAACATGATGTCCCATCGAAGCTGCCAGAAGGCAGCAAGCGGCTGGCGGGCAGCCAGCTGATACTGGTGCCGACCGATTCGGCGGTCGGGCTGGTCGTGCCAGTGCCGTTCGTCGCCGACATTGCCACGAACGCGTACCACTCCCATGAGGCGACGACGCTCGCCGCCCGCTACGCCGGTATCGACGTGTTTGATCTGGTACAGCGCGCCATGGGATCGAGTGCGCTAATCCACGATGGGGCTGGCAAGAACACGCTGTTCGCTGTTGCCTATCTGGTCGACTGCGATGATGCGGTGTTCCGTGTCGCGCTCTCCGGTCGCGTTGAAAGTGGCCCCTGGACTGGCCGCTATACCGTGCATTTGCCGACCGCGTTGTCCGAACATGCGCTCGCTGCTGGCGCGCCGGCAACGATCGCCGCCTTGACCAGCGAATTAAGCGACGCGGCAGTGATATTGCGCAGCCTGATCGAACGAGATGCCGCCGATGCGTTCAGGGCCGGCTTGTATCGCGCCGATGTCGGCAGCCTGCATCTCAACTGCGGCAAGGTGGCCGGACTGGTGTCGCCCAAAATGCTGCTGGCGCGTAACGCCGAAGTCCTGGAGGACGGCGCCGGTCACATCGTGGTGCGCGCGGCCGGCGACCTGGGGCAGTCGGGCCCTTCGGGCGGCCTGATGTACGGCGTGCATTACCTGCGCAGGGACCAGGTGCATACCTTCAACCGGAAGCCGTAAATTGTCTGGACCCGCGGCGCCCTGCAGCGCGCGCGTGACAGGAGTGCTTCGCATGCGCGGACGGCGATTCCTGCATCATGCTAGCATGGGATTCACTGTTGCCAGCATCGGGGAGCTGCCATGGAACTGATCGAGCCTGACGAAATGCTGCGATATGGGCAGGTTCTGAGAGCATGGTCTTGCGATCCTGCAGATTTTGAACTGCATGAAGTCGATACGACCGATCCGTGTAGTGACGAGTTGTACCCTATCAAGGGTTATGTCGACATCCTTCGCAATTCGACCGCACAGCGCAGGGAATATCCGACCGGCGACGGCACGGCATGGGTCGAGACGTTTGAACGCGATCTGGCTGCAGGACGATTTGGCCAGGTCCGGCCGGCCTGACGGATGCCGAAGCGCCGATGGTGGCGTCTCCATGAGATGCTTCCCTGACCTCGGCCTGCACATTTGTTTTACTCTCCAGCGATTTCGGACCAGATTCCCAGTCACTCACTGTTCAATGACACACGACGACCTAGCCATCTTCAAACGGAGAACATCATGAGCAAAAATCAGGACGCGAAGAAATCCACCAAAAAGGAAGCTGCCAAGACGCCTAAGGAAAAAAAGGCGGACAAAAAAGTAAAGAAAGCGGAGAAATTGCGCCAGCAATAAGATCCTTGTGGCGAATTATCGCCAGTACAGGCTTGCCTCGACCAGAACCGCGCGTCTCGTCTGGGCTGCAAAAGCGCCGGCACGAGATTCCTCGCTCGCCGGCGGCAGTGGACGATGCCATGGCATCGACACCGTGCCATGACACAGTGCAGGGAGAGTGCAAGGCGCTCAGCCAGGCCATCCATTGCCGAGCATTGCCTGCATCTGCGCCGCGTTCACCGGATGGCTGAACAGGAAGCCCTGGCCCTCGTTGCACTTGTGGTCCTTGAGAAAAGCGAGCTGCGCCACATCCTCGACACCCTCGGCGATGACGCGCTGGTGCAGGTTCTTGCCCATGTCGATAACCGCGCTGACGATCGCGCCGTTGCGTCCCGCCCCCGTTCCCGACTCGATCGCCTTGACGAAGGACTGGTCGATCTTGAGCACGTCGATCGGGAATTCATTCAGGTAACTAAGGCTGGAATATCCGGTGCCGAAGTCGTCGACCGCGATCTGCAGGCCCATTGCCTTGAACTTGCCCAGCAGGAGGGCGCTGGCGGCGACATCGTGCATCAGCACGCTCTCGGTCAGTTCGAGCTGGATCTGGGCCGGGTCCACGCCGGTGGCATCGAAGATTGCGAGCGCGTGAGCGAAAAAATCCCGATGGCGAAATTCCACAGCAGAGATGTTCACCGCGACCGATATGTCCAGGATGCCGATGTCGCGCCAGCGTACCAGTTGCGCGCACGCTTGACTCAATACCCAGCGTCCGATGGGAACGATCAGGCCGCATTCCTCGGCGATCGATACGAAACGCTCCGGCATGACCAGTCCCCATTCGGGATGCTCCCAGCGCAGCAGGGCTTCGACGCCGGTAATGCAATCGGTTTGCAGGTCGATCTTGGGCTGGTAGTACAGCGTGAATTCGCCGCGTTCCAGCGCCTGGCGCAAGCTGGTCTCGATCAGTTGCCGCTCGACGGCGCGGGTGTTCATGTCCTGGCGAAAGAACTGGTAGTTATTGCGACCCAGGTCCTTGGCGTGGTACATGGCGGTGTCGGCGTTCTTGATCAGGGTGGCGGCGTCGGTCCCGTCGAGCGGAAACGTGCTGATGCCGATACTGGTCGAGGTATGCAGTTCGTGAGAGTCGATCACGAATGGCGCCGACAATGCCAGCAGGATCTTGTCGGCCGCCGCCGCCGCATCGCGCGCACGCCGTTCATTTGCCAGCAGGATCACGAACTCGTCGCCGCCGTGGCGGCTGACCGTGTCGGACGTACGAACGCAGGCGACCAGGCGCTGCGATACCGCATGCAGCAGGCGGTCGCCGACCGCGTGTCCCATGGAGTCGTTGACGTGCTTGAATTTGTCCAGGTCGAGAAATAGCAGCGCCGGTGCGGTGTTGTTGCGCCTGGAGATGGCGATGGCCTGGGTGATGCGGTCGTTCAGGAGGGCGCGGTTGGGCAGGTTGGTGAGGAAATCGTGCTGGGCCAGGTGGCGCATCTTGGCCGTCAGTGCCACGGTGTCGGAAATATCCCGGAACACCATCACGGCGCCAACGAGCTGCCGGTCCCAGTCGTGGATGGGGGCGGCCGAGTCTTCGATGGGAACGCGCCGGCCCTGACGTGAAACGAGGATGGCATTGCCGCTCAGGGTCGCGGGCTGGTCGGTGTGCAGGATCTCGTCGGCGGGGCTGATGATCGTGTGTCCGCTGTCCGCATCTACCAGATCGATCACTTCGGCGACGGGCCGTCCGCGTGCATCTTCGCGCGACCAGCCGCAGACCAGTTCGGCCGCAACGTTCAGGTAATCCACGCGCCCGAGCATGTCGACAGAGACCACGGCATCGCCGATCGAGTTCAGCGTGATTTCGGCACGTGCCTGGGCAACGTACAAACCCCGCTCCACCTTCATGCGTTCGATGATGTTGCGCAGCGACTGCGGCACCAGGTAATTGTCGAAGAAACCCTTCGGTAACCAGCCCTGCGCCCCGCGCTGGACCGCTTCGACGGCATGGGCCTCGTTGTCCAGTCCGCATAGTGTGAGGATCGGCGTATGACGTGCCGCTGCGTACAGGCGGTCGAAGCCGGCCAGGCCCTGGCTGTCCGGGAGCTGCAGGTCGACCAGGATCGCATCGATGTGGCCGCCCTGGATGCGGCGCAGTCCGTCTGCCAGGGTGGCGGCGTCTTCAAGGATGAAGGGGCTATCGCGTGCATTGCCCAGCGCCTGGCGCAGGATGCCCACGTCGTGGGCATCGGGGGAGAGGATGAGCACTCGATAAGGCATGGCGTCTCCGGCTGGCATCGGTGGTCACCTCTTTGCGTGTCTTGCAATCTGCCTGGCAAGGGCCAGTGATGAAGCAAATACAGTATGGCAGCCTGCTGCATGATTGTCAAATTGGCAATAGTAAATAGCTTGGCAGTATTTTTTTGCTTGTTGGCGCCGCTGTCGCCCGCACGTGGCCATCCATTTCCACCTGTATTCTCGAGCAATGTCTTGCCGCTTGCCATTGTCCGAAAATAGATACGCGAATCGGCCGCACGGACGCGGAAAAGAGCGCATAGTCTGGAGGTCAAACACGATCTGTCCTGATCGTCCTCTCCCAGCCGGCACCTGCCGTGCTGCCATTCCCGCCGAACTTGGCAACGCATTGCGTTCGGCGCTCGCACGTCCATCCCACCCGATTTTTCATACCTTGAAAGGTACGCCATGTATCCGTTTCCCCAATCCGTCAATCCCGCCCTGCGTTCGCACATCGACGCCCAGAGCGCCTTCATGAACGAGCTGTCGCAGGCAGTGTCGCGCTCCTTTCAGCAGGTCTTCCAGCTGAACATGCAGCTGGGCCAGACCTTGATCGAGGAGACCACCGGCACCTTCCAGCGCATGCTGACCGCCGATCGTCCCACCGACGCCTTGTCGGCAGCCGCCTCGCGGGCCCAGCCCGCCACCGACAAGCTGCGTTCGTACCAGCAGCAGCTGTCGCAGCTTGCTGCCGCCACCCAGGTCGACCTGACCCGCGCGAGCGAGCAGCATGTGCAGGAAACCTCCCGTACCGCACGCGCGTTGGCCAGTGAAGTCACCCGGGTGTCGGCCGAAGAAGCAGACAAGAGCCTGCGCCAGCAGGAGGAGACCGTCAAGAACTCGCGCGATGCGTTCCTGCAGGAGGCGCAGCGCGGCGCCAACATCGGCGCCGAGTACCTGAACCAGCTTCATGGCGAGGCGGCAGGCGCCAAGCCCGATGGCCAGGCTGGTCCGCCGCGCAACCCCGGCAACCAGCAAGGCGGTAACAGTCAGGCCGGCAACAAGGCGCCTTCGCCGCCACGCTAATCTTCAATGCCCCCGGGTCCCGCGGGGCAGGCCTTGCGGCGGCGCCGACCATGCGGTCGCGCCGCCGCTTGCGCTTGCGCGACGCCTTTTTACCACCTCATTGGGGAAAACGAACCATGTTCAACACGTTCTTCGATGCCTGGTCATCGATGGCTCTGCCATGGGCCGGCGCGCCCGCCCAGGGCCTTTCCGGCAGCCGGTTCGGCCACGGATTGCACGATGACGGCAAGCATGCGCTGCGCTACCGCCTGTTCATCCCCGGCGGCGAGCGCGGCCCAATGCCGCTGATCGTCATGCTGCATGGTTGCGGGCAGGATGCCGCCGATTTCGCCGCCGGCACCGGGATGAATGCGCTCGCCCAAGAGCACGGTTGCCTGGTCCTGTATCCGGAACAGTCCTGCAGCGCGCACTGCAACAAGTGCTGGAACTGGTATGACCGGGCCCATCACCGGCGCGGCGAAGGCGAGCCGGCACTGATCGCCGGACTCACCCGGCATATCATGGCCGAGCATGCGGTCGATGCCGGACGTGTCGCGGTCGCAGGCCTGTCCGCGGGCGGCGCCATGGCAGTCATTCTCGGGCGTACCTATCCCGACCTGTTCAGTGCCGTCGGCTGCCACTCGGGACTTGCGCACGGCAGCGCCGGCAGTGACGCCGGCGCGCTGCTGGCGATGCGCACCGGCGCCAGTCCGCCGGCGCCGCCGGCCCCCAGTGCGCATGCCGCAGTGCCCGTCATCGTCTTCCATGGAGATGCCGATGCGACGGTCCATCGCACGAACAGCCGCGGCGTGATACGCCAGTTTCTCGACAGCCATGCGCTGCACCGGCGCGCGGCCGATGCCGGCGTCGCCGTGGAGGCCGAGACAGGAAGCAGCGGCGGGCGGGCATTCACCCGCCACGTGCATCGCGAACCCACGGGCGGCATCGTGGCCGAGGAATGGACGGTGCACGGGGCCGGCCACGCCTGGTCGGGCGGTGACGCGCGCGGCAGCTACACGGATGTCCGCGGACCGAACGCCAGCCAGGAGATGCTGCGCTTCTTCTTCGGCAGCATGGATGCCTGAGCGGGCCCGGCGGCGGTACAGATGACATGCACGCCCGTGCGTGTCCTACGCCGGCACGCGGCGCCAGCGTCCATCATGATGTACGACGATGAAACCGGGAGCCGCTGTGGCACGAATACCTGAAAGGCGGCGCGCCATGGACCGGCGCGGCGAGACTGCGCTGGATGCCCATGGTCTGCTGATCGGGCAGATTGCCTGTCCTGCGTACTGTTGTACTCCTGACGGGGCCGTACGGTACGCCAACAACTCCGCCAGGCGGCTATGGGGCGCCTGGCCCGATCCGGACGAGGATGGGCGCTGGGACGGTTTCAAGGCGCTGTTCCGCCCCGATGGCAGCGCGCTCGACAGGCCGGCATCGCCGGCCGCGCTGGCGGCGCGCACCGGCCTTGCCCAGCCGGCCGCCGAACTGCTGGCCGAGTCTGTGGATGGCGGCCGGCGCTGGGTGGTAATGCATGCACGGCCGGTGCTCGACGCCGATGGCGCCAGCGCAGGCGTATTGTGCTCCCTGACCGACATCAGCGAGCGGCGGCGGCTCGAAGACCAGGTGAAGTTCGTGCGTGACAGCCGGGCCGGCTTTCTGCAGGTGCTGGCGCATGAATTGCGCAATCCGCTGGCCCCGGTCATGGCGGCCGCCACGCTGCTGCAGCGCCGGCCCGGCGCCCCCGGCATCGACCGCATGGCCGGCGTCATCGCGCGCCAGACCAGGAAGCTGGCGCGCTTCGTCGACGATCTGCTCGAAGGCTCGCGCATCGAACAAGCCGGTGATACGCCGGTGTTCAAGCGCGCCTCGAACGTGGACGAGGTGCTGGAGAACGCGTGCGACGTTGTCGGCTGCGTCCTGAGCGAACGTGGCCAGACGCTCAAGTTGAGAATTCCAGCGGAGGGGCAGGTGCGGGGCGCCATATTGTGGTGCGATCCCGAGCGGCTGGCGCAGGCGCTCGGCGGCGCCCTGCTCAATGCCAGCCAGTTTTCCGACGATGGCACCGCGATTTCACTGGCGGTCGCGGTCGATGGCGTGTTTCTCGAGCTGCTGGTAAGCGACCACGGGATCGGCGTCGAGGAAGGCGAACTACCCCTGCTGTTCCAGCCGTTTCGCAAGTTCGCCCCCCATCCCGCTCGGGCTGAGTCGGGCGCGGGACTCGGCCTGGCCGTCGCGCGCAGCGTGAGCCGGGCGCATGGGGGGACGGTGTCCGCCGACAGCGCCGGGCGGGGGCAGGGCTTGCGCCTGAAATTCGTGCTGCCGGTGGTACTGGACGCGACGGTTGCCTGAGCCGGACCTGGCGCCCAGGCCCGCCTCGGCCCGCCGGCCAGCAGGGCGCCTGGCGGCAGTCGATGCGCGCAGGCCCGGATTGCCGGTCACAAGATTCTGTAAGAAAACACGATGAGGCCCGAACCCGCGAACACATGTCGCGACCGGCGTTGGTTCAGCCGGGCAGGCGAGAAGACTGTCGGAGAAGGACCGCATCGATCCTGGCTTTTGCAATGCGGATCACGCTCAGGTGCGCGTTCGCGGCGCTGCGTTGTGGATTGACGAGCGAACCCCTGACTGTGCGCTCTCCTGCCTTGAACGCGTGGAAGTGTCCCAGCCACATCTCGGGCTGATTCTGCGACGGCGTGGTTGCCCACTCGATCCTGTAGCCAAGGTATGGCTCGTCGAGCATGGTGAATTCCATGGTGTTCGTGTCAGCGCGGTTTTGCATGATTGCCCGAATGTTGACGCATATTGTGCGGGTCGGGCGCGCTCATCGTGCCGATGGGAGCGCACTGGGAACCTTCGCCGGCATGGGGGAAAGTGGCGATCGATGGTCGCCATGCCGCTGTCGATGCGGGAATGGACCGCCTTGCGAGCATGCAAAAGCTTGCTGGCGCTTCAATGAATATGTGGGATATGGCGATTGTCGATCCACTTGCGCGCATTGTCGAAGGAACTGCTGACGGCTTCTTCGACGGTCAGGAAGCCCTTGGTCCCGGTCGCCTGGTGATGGCAGAGGGGGAAAGTCGCATGTTCGCTTTCATAGATCGTGAAAATGGCCATGAAGCGTCGGCGGATCGTTTCGACCGGATTCGCCACGATGGTATAGCCTTTGTAATGCGATTTTGGCTCGGCGTGCATCGAATGCTCCTTGGTCAGGAAACCACAGTAGCACGAAACCATGTACCCGCTTCGTCTGGCAAAAAATATAATACTTGTGTTCATCGGCGGAATGCTAGACTGGCAAATGCATACCCGTATCGACCGCCTGAGTGCCATATTAATCGATGCTATCGTGAGCAATCATCGCGCACTCGGCATCCGATCCGCAGCCGAAGCGCTGGCGACACATCACGTTTCGCTGGAGGTGGCGCTGCGTGTGCTGACCCGGCCATGGCGGCGGCGAATTGTGCGCATCGGGATCCCTGTTTTCGGGCATCGCTTGCCCGAGTGACGCACCTTGGCCGGCCGTGCGCGGCTGTCCGCACGCAGGCCGGGTCTTGCCTCTGAAAGGCGGCGCATGGTCCACGGTGAACGCTTCAACAGCATCACCCATGCCGTGGGGGCGGTGGCCGCGGTCGTGGGCGGCGTGCTGCTGGTGCACGTGGCGGCGCGCAGCGGCGATGTCTGGAAGGTCGTCAGCTTCAGCATCTACGCGGTCACGCTGTTGCTGCTCTACCTGACCTCTACCCTGTATCACAGCCTGCGCGGCGCAAGCAAGGACGTACTGCGCAAGATGGACCATTGCGCCATCTACCTGCTGATCGCAGGCACGTACACGCCATTCACGCTGGTGGCGCTGCGCGGGGCCATCGGCTGGACCATGCTCGGCGTTGTCTGGACCCTGGCCGTGCTCGGTATCGCGCAGGAGCTCCTGTATGCCGAACGGCGGCGCGTGCTGTCACTCGTCATCTATTGTGTGATGGGCTGGCTCGCCATCGCCTGCACCGGTCCCCTGGTGGATGCGCTCGGCCGCGACGGCTTTGCCTGGCTGGCGGCGGGCGGCTTGTGCTACACGGCCGGTATCGTGTTTTATGCCACCGACCACAAGGTGCGCCACGGTCACGGGATCTGGCATCTGTTCGTTCTGGCCGGCAGTACTTGCCATTACATCGCCGTGCTGGATATGGCATGAGGCAGGCCTCGTCGTCACGGCCGGCCATCGGCCCGCAATCGGCCCGCGCCAGCGATCCGGCATCACCCGTTCAAAGATCGACCGTCATCGACAACTGCACGGTGCGCGGCGCCCCCAAGGCCAGGCTCGACAGCAAAGGCATGCCCCAATAGGCCTTGTTCGTGACGTTGCTGACGGTGCCCCGCAGCGTCATCCGACGTCCTCCCACCACGGCGCCATAGCGCGCACCCACATCGAAGGTCGTGCGACCGGCCGCCGCCAGGGCGTTGTCGGCGCTGATGTACTGCTTCGATACCGAGGTCGCGTTGCCCGTCAGTGTCAGCCCCGGCAGCGCGGACACATCCCATTCCACGCCGGCCTTGCCCTGCAGTTTGGCGACGCCGGTGGCTTGCTTGCCCACGCTGGCGGCGAGCGCGGAGCGCGTGACTTCCGGGTCGACCCAGGCGACCCCGCCCATCAGGCGTAGCGCAGGCACCGGGGCGCCGAAGAAGCTCCATTCGGCGCCGCGGTTACGCTGCTCGCCGCCAAAAGAAAACACGTTCGTGGCCGGGTCGGTATAGCTGCTGGGGCGTTCGATCTGGAATACGCTGAACGTATGGGCGAAGGCGCCTGAGTCGAGCTTCAGGCCGGCCTCTTTTTGCCGGCTCTTGTACGGAGGGAACAGCTCGCCGGCGTTGGCGGCGCTTACCGGCGCCGACTGGCCCTTGCTCAAGCCTTCGATGTAGTTGGCGTAGACGGACAGGTGACGATCGAGCCTGACCAGCAGCGCTGCAGCCGGCGAATTCGCGCCTGCATCGTAGCGGCTGGCTAGCGCCCCGGTGGTGACGTTGAAACTGTCAGTGCGTACTTCCTGGCGGCGCAGGCCGGCGGTCAGCTGCACCCGGTCTGCGGCGAACGACATGGTGTTGGCGAAGCCCACGCTCGACAGGCGGGTTTCGCTGTGCAGGGTTGGCGGCCAGACCATCGGCGCCACCGGACCCCATACCGGATTGTAGATATTGGTCACCCAGTCCGCGCCCGGCACCGACCTGCGTCCGTGGTCGTGCTGCTTGTCCTCGTACTGCGTGGCGTTGACCACCCACTGGTGTTTCACGCCGCCAGTGCGCAGCGTGCCGCGCACGCCCACTTCGGCCGAGGTCTTCCGGATGTCCATCTTCAGCTGCGCCATGGTGGTCCGGAAGTCGCCCTGCGCGTTCAGCAGCGCCGACGAGATGGCGCCGTTGTACTCGTAGTTGGCGCGGCTGGCGCCGGCGGCCGCATAGGCCATCATGTCGGCGCCAAGGTCGACATCGGCGCGCGCCATGACGCCCTTGTCACGGGTCTCGGCATGGGACCAGGAAGGGTTCAGCTGGGTATCGGCCTTCGGTGGCCGGGGCACGGCCACGCCGGCGGCCAGGCCGATGCCGCGGGTCACGCCCTGCACCCGGTCGTCGCTGTGATAAAGATCGGCGGACAGGCGTACCCCGTCGCCGCGCCAGTCCAGTCCGAGCGCCGCGAGGCCGGCCCTTCTCTCTTGCCGATCGACCGGGCCATCGCCATCGCGGTAGACGCCGTTGAAGCGGATGCCGAACTGCTTGCGCTCGCCGAACCGGCGGCCCAGGTCAACGTGGGTGCCGAACTGCGCGTCCGACAGATAGGTCGCGCTCAGCCGCGTCAGCGGGGTGGCGCCGGCGCGCTTGGGAACCAGGTTGATGGCGCCGCCCACCGAACCGCCTGGCGGCATGCCGCCCAGCAGCGCCGAGGGTCCCTTCTGCACTTCGATGCGCTCGTACATCTCAGGCGAGGTGCGGTAGTAGGGCGCCATGCCGGCCAGGCCGCCGACGGTCAGGTCGGTCGTGGTCGAGGCGAAGCCGCGGATCGAATAGTTTTCGCTCCAGGCGCCGCTGACGCCGTTGCTGAACACCGTGGGATCGGTCTTGGCGATGACGTCGGTCAGATCCTTCGCCTGCAGGTCCTGGATGTAGCTCGAGGTGTAGGCGACAGTGGAGAACGGTGTCTCCATGAAGTCCTTGTCGCCGAGGAAGCCGACGCGGCCGCCCGAGGCGACCTGGCCGCCGGCATAGGGGGCGATCGTGCCCGGCGCTTCGCCGGTCACGGTGACGATCGGTACTGCGCCCTGGTCCTCGGCGGCAGGCGCCGGCGCGGCGGGAGCGGCCAGCGCGGCGGCGCTGAAGCCGATGCCATACAGCGTCGCGGCGATGCGCGTGAGCGCCGGGGAGCGGTCCTGGCGTGTGCGGTGTGGATTGCGGGGTGTGATGCCGGGTGTGATGCTGATAGTGCTCATATCGGATTCCTGGTTGGGGGAAGGGAGGGGGTGCTATTTATTGGAATGAGAAGCATTTACATTCGTGGGCGCAGTTCGGCGCCCGGCGCGGCGCGGCTCAGCGCCGGTAGCCGGAGATCACGTCGTCGATGATGATGTTCAGCGAAGTCGGGCTGGCGGCGGTGACATACCAGGCCTGCGGATCGGCGAACACCACGCGGCCGTTGCGCCAGGCCCTGGTTTGCCGCAGCAGCGGATTGCCCAGGGTCTCGGCGGTCAGCGCCGGCCGGCGCTCCATCACGGCGGTGCGGTCGACGATATAGATGATGTCGGGGTCGGCCTGCCGGATGAATTCGCTCGAGACAGGCTGGCCATGCAGCCCGGCCTCGGCCGTCGTGCTGGCGGGCTGCACGCCCAGCGCCTCGAACACGAAACCGTAGCGCGAGCGCACGCCGAATGCGCTGAAGGCGCCGTTGTTGTGCAGTATCACGAGCGCCTTCTCGGGAGGGCCGTCGGTGACGCGGCGCGCCTGCCGGACTTTCGCATCCAGGCTGGCGGCTTTCTGGCGGGCCAGTTCGTCCTTGTCGAAGATGCGGCCGAGCGTCAACAGATGGTCCTTGATGACCTCGACGTGTTTTTTCTCGCTATTGCTATAGTCGACGTCGAAATGGACGGTCGGCGCGATCTGCCTGAGTTCAGCGTAGTGCCTCGCCTGCAGCGAGGTGATCAGGATCAGGTCGGGCCGCGCCGCGTGCACCCGTTCCAGGTTCGGCTGGACGATGGCGCCGGTGTCCACGATATCTCCCGCCTGCTGGTATCCGGCCAGGAAGCGGGGCACGAAATCCTTCGGCATGCCGGCGACCGGAATGCCCAGCTGGTCGAGGAAGTCGACCTCGTTCATGTCCAGCGCGACCACGCGCCGCGGCGGCTTGTCGATCGTCGTGCTGCCCAGTGCGTGGCGCACGGTGACCGGCTGGTAGGCGCGCGCCTGCGCACTTTCGGTGGCCGGCGCCGCATGCGCGGGGCCGTGCAGGGACAGCGTTGCCGCCATCGAGAGGGCAAGCGCCCGACAGGTGTGAATCATCTAGAAAGCTCCTGGTGGATTGAAGTAGTTGCACAGGAATCCGCGCGGACCCTGCGTGATCTCGAAGTCCAGCCCGTACAGCGCGCGCAGCCGGTCTTCGGTGAGGACGTCGGCTGCCGAGCCGGCGCAGTGGACCGCCCCGGCTTGCATGGCGACGATGTGGTCGGAATAGGCCGCCGCAAAATTGATGTCGTGGACCACCAGGATCACGGTGCGGCAGCGTTCGTCGCACAGGCGGCGCAACGCGCGCATGATCTGCACCGCATGCCGGATGTCGAGGTTGTTCAGGGGCTCGTCGAGCAGCAGGCAATCGGTTTGCTGGGCGATGGTCATGGCCAGGAAGGCCATCTGCCGCTGGCCCCCGCTCAGGTCATCCAGGTAGCGCCCGCGCAGCGGCGCCAGCCCCAGGAAGGCGATGGCGTCGTCGATCGCTTCGCGGTCGGCGGATGTGAGCGCGCCGCGGCTGTGCGGAAAGCGGCCGAAGGCGACCAGTTCGTCGACCGTCAGGCGCAGGTCGAATCCCGGCGACTGGCGCAGCGTGGCCACGCGCCGCGCGTAGTCGCCAATGCGCATGTCCGCTACCGGCCTGCCGTCGAGCAGGATCTGGCCCCGGCTCGGCGCCAGCAGCCGGGCGATCGCCATCAGCAGCGTGGTCTTTCCGGCGCCATTGGGGCCGATGAGCGAACTCAGGCCGCCGGTGGGGAAGCTGGCGCTGACATCGCGCAGGACTTGCCGCGCGCCATAGGCCATGGAGAGTTGATTGACGACGATCATGCGTGTGCTCGTGTGCGCAGCATCAGGGCCAGGAACCAGGCGCCGCACGCCAGGTTCACCAGGATGCCGACGGTGGTCCGGTAATTGAAGATGTGCTCGACCGCGATCTGGGCGAGCAGGAACAGCCCGATGGCGATGGCGCTGGCGGCCGGCAGGGTGCGCCGGTGGCGAAAGCTTCGTGTCACCGCATAGGTGGCGTTGGCCACGAAGATACCCATGAAGGCGGTCGGGCCGAGCAGGCTGGTCGACACCGCCACCAGCACCGCGACCAGCGCGAATTGCCGGCGCACGAGGGCGTGCGCGTCCACGCCCAGCGACATCGCCTGTTCGCGGCCCAGGGCCAGCACGTCGAGCGCGGGCAGGCTGGCGCGGCTCGATAGCGCGAGCACGGCCAGCACCACGCCGGATAGCGCCAGCTGCATGGGCTGAGCGCGGTCGAAGGATGCCTGGCCGAAGCCGAGCAGCAGCGAGAATTCGCCCGGGCTGGTCCAGAGCTGCACGAACTGGGTAAAGGTGCCGATCACCATCGTCAGGACCAGGCCCAGCAACAGTCCATGGACCGCGTTGCCGCCCTTGCGAAACAGCCAGCGGTGCAGCGCCCAGGAGTAAGCCAGCATGAGCGTCATGGACAGTGCAAAATTGCCGCCGGCGCCGAGCAGGGCCAGGCTGTGGGTTCCCGCAGCCAGGATCAGGGCGGCCTGCAGCAGCAGGTAGACCGCTTCGTAGCCCATCACGGCCGGCGTCAGGATCCGGTTGCCGGTGATGGTCTGGAACACGATCGAGGACCAGGCCACGCACACGCCGCCGATGACGATGGCGGCAAGGCGCGCCAGGCGGCGCGGGATGATGTAGCCGAAGTCGAAGCCGGAGCCGAGCAACAGGAAGACCAGCGCCAGGGCTGGCAGCACCAGCCACGGCGCATGTCGCGAGAGCGCGCGCATCAGCGTTGTCTCCGCACGATCAGGGCCAGGAACAGCAGGCTGCCGATGCCGCCCGCCGTCAGCCCGATCGGCACCTCGTAGGGATGGATCAGCAATCGCCCCACGATGTCGCAGGCCAGCAGCAGCGAGGCGCCGCCCATGGCCACCAGCGGCAGCGTGCGCGCCAGGTTGTCGCCGTGGCGCAGCGCAACCAGGTTGGGGATCACCAGCCCGACGAAGGGGATGGCGCCCACCGTGATGACGGTGGCGGCCACGGTGACGGCCACCAGCAGCAGTCCGAGCGCCACCATGGCCGGGTAGTTCAGGCCGAGGCTGCTGGCCATGCCTTCGCCCATGCCGAGCACGGTGAAGCGGCGCGCGAACAGGTAGGCCAGCACCACGATCGGCAGGATGAGATAGATGGTTTCATAATTACCCTCGATGACGCGCGAAAAGTCGCCCAGCAGCCAGCCCTGCATGCTTTGCAGGATGTTGTGCCGGTAGCCGTAGAATTCGCCGATGGCGCTCAGCACGCCGCCGTACATCAGCCCGATCACGGGCACCAGCACCGTGTTGCGGAACCGGATGGCGCGGATGAAGGCCACGAATACCAGGCTTGCCGCCAGGCAGAACACGAGCGCGACCAGCAGGCGCTGGAGGGTGGAGGCGCCCGGTGCGAGCGTCAGCGACACCAGGATGCCGAGCCGGGCGGCATCGAGGCCGCCGGTGGTGGCCGGTTCCACGAAGCGGTTGCGCACGATGTGCTGGAGGATCACGCCGCACACCGCCAGGCCCACGCCGGTCAGCACCAGCGCTGCCATGCGCGGCAGGCGGCTGGCGCTCAGGGTCAGCCAGGCGTCGCCCGACAGCGTCCAGGCTTGCGACCAGTCGAGCTGCCGGGCGCCGACCAGCAGCGACGCGCAGCACAGCAGCAGGAAGGATAGAAGCAGGGGAATCCGCATCAGGGACGCGCTCCATCGGCATCGGCGATGCGCCAGCCGAGGGCGCTGCTGCGCTGGCGCAGGAAGCGCGCATAGCGTCCGTCGCGTGCGCGCAGTTCGGCGGGGGCGCCATGCTCCACGACCTGGCCGTCTTCGAGCACCACGATGGTATCTGCGAGCGCGACCGTGGAAAGCTGGTGTGCGATCACCAGCAAGGTGCGCCGGCCCCGCAGGCGCGCGAGCGTGGCGGCGACGATGGCCTGGTTCCCGGCGTCCAGCGCCGCGGTCGCCTCATCCACCAGCATGATCGGCGCATCCTTGACCAGGGCGCGGGCGATGGCGATGCGCTGGCGCTCGCCGCCGGACAGGCGCGCGCCGCCTTCGCCGACCGGGGTGTCCAGGCCCTGCGGCAGGGTGGCCAGGGTCAGGCCGGCATCGCGCGCCGCTTCCACGACCTCGGCATCGGTGGCGCCTGGCTTACCGATGCGGATATTGTCGGCGATGCTTCCGGAGAACAGGAAATTGTCCTGGAAAATCTGGCTGATCTGCGCGCCGAGCATGTCGCTCGACATATCGCGCACGTCCACGCCGCCGACCAGCACGCTGCCCGCGCTGGCGTCGAAGAAACGGGCGACCAGGCGCGCCAGCGTCGTCTTGCCCGAGCCGGAGACGCCGATCAGGGCGGTCATTTCGCCTGGCGCGATGCGCAGGCTCACGCCGCGCAGCACTTCCGGCGCGTCGGCGGCATACCGGAAACGCACCGCGCGCAGTTCCACGGAAGCGTCGCGCGGCGCCTGCGGCGTTTGCGGTTCCGGCAACGGCTCGGCAGCGAACAGCGCATCGACCGCGTCGAGCTGGCCCCGCGCGCCACGCAGCGCGTCGGCATAGCCGGACACTTCCATCAGGCCATCGACGTAGCGCACCAGCAGCAGCACGGCGATGACGGCCACCGTCGGCGAAGCGGCGCCAGGGCGCCCGCCCAGGCTCCACGCGAGCGCGATCAGCAGCGCGGCGAAGACCGCCTGCACGGCCCATGCGTTCAGGACGCTCGATAGCGCCGAGCGCCAGATCAGGCGCAGGCCGGCGCGGCGCTGTTCTTCCACCGCCTGCTCGAGCAGGCGCTCGCCGTTGCCTTCGCCATTGAAGGCGCGCAGTACCGACTGGGCCTGGGCGAATTCCACCACGCGCGCGCTGGCAGCGGCGAAGTTGTGCTGGAACGCGGCGCCGGAACGGCGCGCCAGCCGGCCGGTGAGGATGAATACGGCGCCCAGCAGCGGCAGCGCCGCCAGCGCGAGCAGGCCGAGGGGCAAGTCGAGCCAGCACAGGACCGCTACCATCACCAGGGGCGTTGCCAGTCCCGTGATCACGGGCGTGAACACATGCGCCGGCAACTGGGCCACCGCCATCAGGCCCTGGGTCACGACGTGGCCGAGGCTGGCGGTGTTGTGCGGCGTAAACCAGCCCACGGGAAGGCGCGCGACGTGCTGGCCCAGGCGGTGGCGGCCAGCCTGCAGGACCGCGACGCCCGCGCGCACGCCGGCCTGTTCCACCTGGCGCCGCAGGATCCAGCACACGACGATGCCCACGAGCAGCGCCGCGAGCCAGGCAGCGGCGCCCTTGCCGTCGCCGGCCAGCAGCCGGATGACGACAGGCGCCAGCGCCGCGATGGTCAGGCCGCACAGGACGCCATAGGCCAGCGCCAGGCGCAGGTAGCGGCGCAGCGCAGCGGCATCGTCCCCCAGCAGGCGCAACAGGCTGTTCAGCATGGCGCGCCCTGCGCGACAGGGGTGTCGGCCAGTTGGTCCAGGCGCCACATCCGCGCATAGCGGCTGTCGCGCGCCAGCAGGTCTTGATGCCGGCCCTGTTCGACGATCGTGCCGGCGTCGAGCACGACGATGCGGTCGGCGTGCACGACGCTGTGCAGCCGGTGCGCGATCACGAGCACGGTGCGGCCCCGGGCAAAGCGCGACAGGGCATCCTGGATCGCCGCCTCATTGTCGGCGTCGGCCGCCGCCGTCGCCTCGTCGAGCACCAGGATGTGAGGATCGAGCAGGATGGCGCGGGCGATGCTCACGCGTTGCTGCTCGCCGCCGGACAGCCGCGCGTCCTCGCCGACCACCGAGTCGTAGCCGCGCGGCAGGGCCAGGATGCGCCCGTGGATATTGGCGGCGCGCGCCGCGTCCTCGATTTCCTCGGCGCTGGCGCCGGGCCGGCCCAGCGCGATATTGTCGCGAATGCTGGCATGCACCAGGCGCACGTCCTGCATCACGAAACCGACGCGCCGGTACAGTTGCGCGCTGTCGATCTCGCGCAAGTCGACGCCGCCGAGCGTGACGCGGCCGCTGTCCGGATCGAAGAAGCGCAGCAACAGGCGCGCCAGGGTCGACTTGCCGGCGCCGGACGGGCCGACGATGGCAGTGACCGTTCCCGGCTCGAGCGCCAGGCTGACTTCCACCAGCGCCTGCTGCCCGTCATGGGCATGGCTGACCTGGTCGAAGACGACGCGGTGGCCGGCGGGCAGCCGGCCGCATCCCGGAGAAGGCTGCGCCAGCACCGGTGTCGCCAGCAGGGCCTGCACCCGCTGCGCGGCGGCACTGGCGCTGCCCAGGTCGTGCAGCAGCGTATGCAGCAGCAGCATCGGCGCGCAGATGCCCGGCGCCACCAGGGCGAAGGGCAGGATGTCCAGCGGCGCCACCCATCCCAGGGCGGCGAACAGGGCGCCGCTGGCCAGCACCACGCCCAGTACGGTGACTGGCGCGATCAGGGCGTGGGCATGGGCCATGGCCGCCACCAGCGGACGGGTGAAGGCGATGAAGGCCGCCGCGAAGCCATCGACCGCGTCGCGGTAGGCGCCGTGGGCGCGTCCGCTGGCGCCGAAAGCCTTTATCAATGGCATGCCGCTGGCGAATTCGACGGTGGCATGGTTCAGGCGCCCGGCCCAGGTCATGAACTCGCCCATGCCGGCGCCGCCCGCGCGCATGGCGTGGCGCAGGAACAGCAGGAAACCGGGGAAGGGCAGCAGGGCGGCGATCGCGAGCCGCCAGTCGAGTGCGAAAAGGTAGATAGCCGCGGCCAGGATGGCGCCGGCGGCGCGCGCTACCGAGGTGTAGAAATGGGCCGTGAGGCCGTGCAGCGTGGCGATGTCGTCCTGCATGGCCTGCTTGACGTCGCCGGATCCGCGCTGGCTGAACCAGCCCAGCGGCACCCTGGCCAGGCGCCGCGCGATATCCAGCCGCAGCCGATGGGTGAGCCGGTTATCGGCCAGGTGCGCCGCCAGTTCGCCGGCCGAGACCAGCGCCATGCCGGCGAACATGCAGGCCACGCTGGCGACCACGGTGGGCCAGACTTCGTCCACGGGGGCGTCGGCAAGAATGGCAGCGGCGATGTGGGCAATGCCGGCCAGCGGCGCCAGCGTGAGCGCGCTGCCGGTGAATGCCAGCACGGCGGCAAGCGCCAGTTGTCGGCGGATCGGATGCAGCAGCTGGGAGATGGGGCTGCGCTGGCGCGGTGCGCCCGGGGATGAGGTGGTCATGGTTCTGGGGATGCGGGCAGGACGGACCCGCCAGGCTAATTGAGACTGAGAATTATTTTCATCACTATAAACTAATAGGTTAATTAGTTTCAAGCCCTAAACTAATTCGTTTTCGCGGCAGGGTAGAATGTCGGCCAGCATCGCTTTTCGAAGGAAACCCATGAATTCGCCACTACGCTCTCCGGGGCGTGGCCGCCCGCCCACGATCACGCGGACCCGCATCGCCGATGCCGGCATCGCGATCGGTTTGCCGAACATTACTTTCGTCGGACTGGCCGCCGCCCTCGGCGTGAGCCATATGGCGCTCTACAAGCACGTGGCGAGCCTGGAGGAGCTCAAGCGGCTGGTCGCGGACGAGATCTTCAGCCGGTGGGAGATTCCGCGGGCCTCGGGCGGAGAAGACTTGCAGCGCTATCTATGCGGGTTTGCCGCGTCGGTGCGCGACTTCGTCAAGGCACACCCGGGCGTGACTCCCTACGTCATCCGGCGGCTGGCGGCGAGCGACGCGATGATCGCCAAGATCGACGGTCACCAGCGGCATATCGCGGAGACTTATGCGATTTCCTGGGAAAAGGCGCGCTGGGCGCTGGCCACCGTGGCCTTCCATGGGATGGCGGTGGCGGACACCGTGTACTCGGTTGCGGGGCGGGAGCCTGGAGTGGACGCCGAACGTTCGGCGGAGGAAGCGGAGATGGAAGGCGAACTGGAGCAGGGCATGCTGGCGCTCATCGTCGGTGTGCTGGCAAGGATCGAGGCGGCAGGCGGAGTGCTTGCTTTGTAGGGGAACAAAACCTGTCCGCCATGCAGCATCAGCTTGCACACATTGCCCGACATCTCGGCTGCGACCGTGTCGCCGCGTCAGAAGAAATACCGCAGCGACGCACCGCCGCTGGCCTGCGGTACCGTAGTGACCACCAGCCCGCCCGCCGTGCCATAGGCTATGTCGCTGGCGAACTTGTGCGGCTGCAGCGTCGCGAACAGCGCACCCTGGAACTTGCCGATGTCGTAGGTCGCCTTGACGTCGTAGCGCACATAGGTCGGCATATCGCGTTCGTATGACGGCGTGCCCATGTAATAGGGATTGCCGGCCGTGATGTACACGTCGCCGGCCAGCGTCAGCCGGCCCGGGCCCAGTGCGCTGCGGTACTGGGCGCCGGCCTTCCAGGTGTGTTCCGGCACCGACAGGCGGGCGCCGGCGCCGGGCGCCGGGTTGTCCAGTCGCGCGCGCAGGATGCGGCCATAGTTCAGGTAGGTACTGAACGCGCTGCTGAACTGGTAGCGCAGGTCGAGCTCCACGCCGCGGCGGGTGGTTTGGCCCGAGGCGACGAACACGTCGGGCGCCGTGTTGACGATCTCGTCGTCGTTCTGAATATAGTAGAACGCGCCGGACACGCTCAGGCCGCCGAGCGGCCTGGCGTTGAACCCGACATCGTGCGAGCGGACCCGGCTCGGATCGATCCCGGCGTTGATGCGTCCGCCCGCAGCGCCCAGTGGTCCCAGGCTGCCGCTGGTGCTGATCTGCTCGGCGGCCGGCGAGCGGAAGCCCTGCGCGATATTGGCGTACAGTTCCACGTCGGGCACGACGCTCCAGATCGCGCCGTACTTTGGCGTGAGCACCGAACCCTTGTAGCCGGTCGAGGCGGCCGGCAGCTTGAGGTTGACCAGGTCGTAGTCGAACCGATCGTAACGCGCGCCGCCATGCAGCTTGACGGTCGGCAGTACCCGGTACTGGCCCTGCACGAACACGCCGTAGGTCAGCAGGTCCAGGTCCTGGTTGTTGACGTAGTTGGCGGTCGGCTGGCGGTCGCGGTACTGCTGGCGATACGCATCGCCCTTGTCCTTGCGCGCCTCGGCGCCCAGTGTCAGCACGGCAGCGTCGCCGAAGGTCCAGGTATTGCCGCCGCGCGCACCGTAGATGCCGCGGTCGTCGTAGCCGTAGGTGTGCTGGGTGGTGCTGGTCTGGATCGCGCGGCTGCGCTCGAAGTCCTCGGCGTAGGCGGTGGCGAACCAGCCCGCCTCGCCGGATGCCGGACGGCGGTTGAACACCAGGGTCTTGCGCTGGGCGGCGCCGAAGCCGGGCAGGCCGTACATCGTCGAATGCGGGTCGAGCCCGGCTGCCATGGCCGGCAGCGACAGGTAGCCGGCGCCGGCGAAGTCGGACTTGTAGTACGTGGCGCGCAGGCTGTAGACGCCGTCGCCGATCGTGGTCGACAGTTTCCAGAACAGGTTGCTGCGATCGGTAAAGGCGCCGTGGCGGAATCCATCGAGGCTGTAGCGGTCGGCCACGACCAGCGAGCGCAGCTTGCCGTGTTCGGTGGAGAGCACCAGCGAGCCACGCCGTCCGCCATAGCTTTCCACGGTCACCGTGGCGCTCGATGGCGTGGCGGCGCCGCCTTCGCGGGTGCGGATCGCCACCGCGCCGGCGCGGTTCTGGTCGCCATACAGCGCCGAGACGGGTCCCTTGATGACGTCGATCGTGTCGATCATGTCGCCGGTCATCCACTCGAGGAATGCCGGGCCGTGGCCGGCGCCGCCCTGGCTGGACGGGATGTTCTGCGGCACGCCGTCGATGTAGATCGCAGTGTCGGCGCCGTGCGTGCCCTGGGTGGCGAAACCGCGCATGCGGAAGCCATTGCCGGTGTCGCCCTGGTCGATATTGTTGGCGACCACGCCTGGCACGCGCCGGAACACGTTCGAGATATCGCGCCCGATGTCCAGCGTGGCGAGCTCTTCCGAGGTCACCGTGGTGACGCTGCCGGGCAGCGACCTGGCGCCGGTGCCGGGCGCCAGGCGCTCGTCCTCGCTGCGCTGCCCCTTGACTTCGACGACCTGTGCCGGGTCGGCGGACGCGGCGGCTGGCATCTCGTCCGCCAGCGCCGGCGCGGCCAGCGCGCAGGTGAGCATGACGGCATGCGGAATCGCGCGCAGGGACGCGGCGGTCGGGGTGGGGCGGGTGACGGATCGCAAGATGACAACTCCAGAAACGTGGGGAAGGTGTGGAAAATAAGTGGGGGAAATCTGGGATGCCGGCTCAGCCGCGCTGGCGGCGACGTTCCCGGCGCAAGGCGAACAGCGCCAGTGCGACGAAGCAGGCCGCCCATGCCGCCAGCAGCCAGGCCTGCCACGGCATCGCGGCCGGCTGACCAAGCCCTGGGGAGGCAGCGAAGCGCGGCACCGCGTCGAAGTCGCGGAAGCCGTAGCCGCCCGGGCAGGTGCGCGGGCAGGGTGAGCGCTCGTCACCGAGCGCGGCGCGCTGGATGGCGCCCTGGAACCAGGCGCGCAGCGCGTTCTGGTGGCGTGCGACCTCGCCGACGAAGCGCGCGTGGCGCGCGCCATCGTTGCCGGCGAGCCGGGAGAAGGCGGCATTCGCCAGCGTCACCGGACTCACGAGGCTCAGGCGTGCGAACAGGGTGCTGCGCGCATCCCTGGCGGCGGCGAACTCGCGCTCGACGCCGGCCATGGTGCGCTCGACCTCTTCGGCACGGTGCAGGCGCGAGACGTTCGACGATACCTTGCCGGGCGCGGTGCGCTGCGGCTTCCATTCCGGGTGGCTGTCGTAGAAGCGCGCCATGCTGCTGGCCGTGTTGGCGTTGACTTGGTCGAGCGCATCGCGGGTTGCCTGGACATAGCGCTCGCGCGGCGGCACCGGCGCAGCCATGCGTGCGCCGGCATCGAGCGCGGCGGGCAGCACGATCGCGAACAGCAGCCACAGGCCGAAGCCGGCGAAGGTCGCGCTCATGCGGTTCGCGCAGGCCGCGCACACGGCGGCGCCGACTGCGGTCCAGAAGGCCGAATACAGCAGCACGAGAGCGCTCCAGCTGCCCAGCGCGGCGAAGCCAGCGCCATCGCGCGGGACGGTGCCGCCGAGCAGTGCCGCGCCGGCGACGGTCGCCACCAGCAGCGCCGTGGCGAGCAGGTTGCGGGCGCCGGCCTGGGTAAACAGGATGCGGCCGCTGCCGACGCCCTGCAGCAGCAGGCTGCGCAGGCGCAGGCTCTCGCGGTCCTGGGTCAGGACCGAGGCCGACAAGGTCAGCAGCACCAGCGGCCACAGGTAGACGACGAAGAACATCAGGTCGTAGCGCCCGGTCGCCAGGCGCGCCGGATGCTCGATCTCGGTTGCGGTGCGCACCGATTCCATCGACTCGGCGCGCACGCGCACGTAGCCGGGCTGGATGTCGGCCTGGCCGATCGCCAGCGCGGCGCCGGGCAGGGCGGGCAGCGCCGCGAATCCCACGTGCTCGCGGAAGGCGTAGCCGCGGATGTCGACCGGGGTGCGGAAGTAGCGCATGCCGGCGAAGTCGGGATGGTCCGGATCGGCGAAGTAACGCGCCGCCAGTTCCTTTGCGGCGGCGCGCGCGCCGGCTTCCTGGGTCAGCGCAGCCTGCTGCGCGGCCTGGGCATGGCGCTGGAAGCGCGCGCCCTCGAACAGGCCGTACAGCGCCAGCAGCAAAGCTGCCGCGATCAATAGCAGCGTACCGCGCTCGCGCCGCAGGGCGCGCAGGTCGAAACGCGCCAGGGCAAGGATGGACATCATTCGACGCTCCCGGTGCGCAGATGGCGCAAGGAGGCAGCTGCCAGCGCCAGGCTCGCGGCCAGGCCCGCCAGCAGCGGCAGCAGCCAGCGCGCCAGCAGCTCGCCCATGTCGAGGGCGGCGTAGGTGAACCGGAGCGGCGGAATACTGCGCCACAGCGCTTCGCCGGCCTGGTACTTGACGCCATTGCGGTCGGGATTGCGCGCAAGGTCGCTGTTGAGCAAGTCCTGCATCAGGCGCCGGTGCGCCTCGGCCGCCTGCATGAATTCGGTATGGCTGGCGTTGTCGCTCGCCGCCAGCCGGCTCGACAGGCCGCCGATCGCCACCGCCGGCGACAGCCACGACGCCAGCGCCACCGCATGGTCCTGCGCGGCCATCGCTGCGAACAGCGGACCGTAGTGGCGGTCGAACACCTCGTTGCCGTGGGCCTCGCTGCGCAACTGGCTGATGCCGGCCCAGTTGACTGGCAGGTCGGAGACATCGTCGACGCCGTATTGCTTGAGCAGCTGCCGCTTGTGGCGCTCGGCCTCGGCCGGGTCGTCGGGCATGCCGAGTTCTTCGTCGACCGCCTGGCGGAAAGCTTGCATCGACGGCAGGGGCGCCGCCGACTGCGCCAGTTCGACCGCGGCGCGCGGCAGCACCAGGGTCGCGACGATCCACAGCGCGACCAGCAGCGCCAGGCTGGCGCGCATGGTCCGGGCAAAGGCCGATACCGCCGTCACCAGCGCGGCCCAGGTGGCCAGATAGACCAGGTAGGCGGCCGCGAACAGCGCCCCGCGCGCAGCGGCGTCGGCCACCGGCTCGGCGCCGCCGGCATGCCACTTCACGCCGGCGATCGCAACGATCGCCGGGAGCGACATGGTCAGTGCCAGGCAGAGCAGGACGGCGCCGCGCGCGGCGGCGATCGCACCCAGTGGCGCGCCGTTCAGGCGCAGCGCGGGCAGCATGCCGCGCTCACGCTCGGCGGCGAACATGCCGAAACCCAGGAAGATCATGACGGCCGGCGCCAGCACCTGCAGCATCAGGGCCGGGCTGAGGCGAAACTGGCGATCGGCGCCGGCGCCGTCGGCAGCTGGGCGGTACACCATATCGTTCTGGCGGTGGGCCTCTAGCCACACGCTGGTGCCGACATAGTGCTCGATGCCGGGATCGAGCGCCGCCAGCGTCGGCAGCGGCTTGAAGACGTACACGCCATAATGGGCGGCGGAGTGAGGATTCTTGCTGCCCTGGTGGACCCAGCGCTGGGCCTCGGCCTCGGCCGCCACCGCGCGCGCGGCACGGGTGCGGTCGAGGTCGAGCGAGGCCAGCAGCGCGGCGCAGGCGGCCAGCGCCAGGCCGAGCGCCAGCACCATGCCCACCCGCCAGTCGCGCCGGCGCTCGCGCCAGTCGGCCTGCCAGGCGCCGACAAAGGCGTGGCGCCACACGGCGTCAGGCACGGGCCGCGAGACTGTCGAGGTAATTGCGTTCGAGTTCGCCTGCATTCAATTCTCCAAGTTCCCATTCGCTGACCAGATGGCCGCCGACCAGCACTCCGCAGCGGTCCGCCAGTTCCTGGGCGCGCAGCAGATCGTGGGTGGCCATGATCACGGCCGCGCCGTCATCGGCCACCGCGCGGATCAGGTCGCCGAAAGCGACGCTGGCTTCCGGATCGAGACCCGAGGTCGGTTCATCCAGTACCAATACGCTCGCGCCCTTGGCCAGCGCCATCACGATGCCGACCTTCTGGCGCATGCCTTTCGAATAGCCGTGCGCCTGCCGGTGCCACGCGTGCTGGGGCAGGCCGACACGAGCCAGCAGCGCTTCGATCTCGCTCGTGGGGAGCCTGCGACCCAGCAGGCGCATGAAGAAATCGACGTTCTCGACGCCGGTAAGGCGGTCGTACAGGGCGACGTTTTCGGCGATGTAGGCGGCGTGGCGGATTGCCGCCTCAGCCGGGGGAAGGGGCGACCCGGCAAGGGTGATGCGGCCGTGGTCGGGTTTCACGAATCCCAGCAGGCAGCAGATGGTGGTGGACTTGCCGGCACCGTTCGGACCAAGCAGCGCATAAACCTGGCCGGCGGGCACGTGCAGATTGAGGTCGTTGACGACGGTGCGCTCGCCGTAGCGTTTGGTCAGGTGGTCGATTCTGATCATTGGGGGTGTGGGGGTGAAGGCGGGGCGCCGCGATGCGGGAATCGGAGACGCACAGGGGCCGTCAGCACGATGTGTCTTCTTAATGAGAATGATATCTCATTATCACAAATGTGTAAATGCGCTGATTCACACGCCGCCGTGGGTGTAACTGGTCATGTCGGTGCTGGGGAAATAGCTGAAGCGTCCGCTGATGATGCGGATCGTGGCCTGCGGGGAATGCTGCTGGTGATTAGCGATCGTGGCCCTTCGGCGCGATCGCGACTCGTTGTTTTTCGGCGAAACGGCTTTAGGTCCGAATCCGCCGGTGCATGAGCCAGTGCATGCGCGAGTGTGATGGCTACAGCTTGCGCTCAACCATTTGTCGTCTGCAAGGTGGGCGCCGCCGGGACCAGGCGCGCATCCAGCGGAATATCGATGACGAACGTCGTCCCCCGTTCCAAGCTGCTGTCCAGTCCAATGCTGCCGCCATGGCTTTCGGCCACCGCCCTGACATAGGGCAGCCCGATTCCCCAGCCCTGGCGCTGGCCGCTCAGGGCGGCTTCGGCGCGGCGGTACATCTGGAAGATGCATTCCTGTTCGTCCGGTGGAATCGGCTCGCCCTCGTTATGCACGGTCAGCAGCAAGCGCTCATGGACGTTGTCCAGGCGGATGGTGACCGGCGAGCCGGCGGCGCCGTACTTGACCGCGTTCGAGACGAGGTTCTCCACCGCGCGCTTGAGCGCCGCGCGGTCCCAGCAGCCGACGATGGAACGGCCATCGAGATGGATACGGGGTCCGTGCGCCGCCAGGGCGTCGGTCTGGACTTCCTTCGCGACCTCCCAGATGTCGACCTTGGTAAGTGCCAGCTGGATGCTCTCGCCGCTGTGGAAAGCCATGGTGTTGAGTAATTCATCCACCATCGCGGCCATGCGTTGCAGATTGGTGAGCGCCTTGGCCGCCACGGTCTTGACCCGCGTCAGGTCGTTGCTTAGAAGGATGAGTTCAAGTCCCGACATGGACGCCGCCAGCGGCCCGCGCATATCGTGGGTCAGCGCGGCGGCAAAGCGCTCGCGAAAGCCGCTGTGCACCAGCGAGAATGCCTCGACCGCTTCCTGGATGCCGGCGTCGATCGAGGCGTGGATCGTGCGGGCTTCGTGGTGACCGATGTCGACCTGCTCGCGCTGCAACACGTCAAATATGGCCCAGCGCAGGATCTGGTACTCCTCGATCAATGCCGCATGATCGTAGACGGTGACCCGCGCCCGTTCGCCGCCGTGTTCGGCGGCCACCGAGGTGCCGTCGACCGCGGTGATGCGGGGATAGTCGGGGCTGATGCTCTGGGCGATGTTGTCGTAGAAGGCAGGCAAGGTGTCGATGAGGATGGGATGCTGGACGTCACGCGCCTGCACGATCCGCTCGCGTACGCGTGCTTCCCAGGTGGAAAAGACGGCGTCACGCAAGTCGAGCATGCGCCGAGCCGCCGTTGAAAGACCAGCTTCGGCGCCTTCCTGATCGCTTGCGAAAGTCATCGCTTACCCAGTCGATTGAAACTGTCTATCCGCGCATGGTACGGGAGTCGTACCGCCGGCAGCGACGATTGTAACAGGATGCTCTTGGGATTTTACAATCTCCGTCTTGCCGGCAGTGACCCGTAATAGAGGGGAGGGGGCTAGGACGTTCCAGTGAATGACCGTTTGGTTTCTGGCCTTCGACCAATCACACGCCGTAAAATGCGGTCTTGATCCACCACGTATAAGACATTCGCATGGAAACCATCGACCAGCGTTATCTCGTCCAGCAAAAAAAGCGCACCGAGGAGGGAAAACCACCCGTATTCGCCAAAGTCATGCGCAGCAAAGACGGCAAGTTCGAAGGCGTGTCCTTCATCAAGAACAAAGAAAAAGCCACCGTCATGACGGTGGCCGAGGCTCAGGAAGTCATCGACTGGGCTGCCAAGAAGAAAGGCAACGCCCACGAATACGACACCAGGATCATTTGCGTTGGACAGTAGCCAGGGATCCGGCGGCACGCGTCAACTGGGCATCCCCCCAGGTCGCCACCACCGGCGGCGCATCGGCTGCCTGTGATCCACGCACCACCAGCTCAATGACCTTGACGCCCCGGACGTCCGCCTTCAACAGCGGCGCCCTGGCGCCAAACGCCACCGACGCGCTTTCGGCCAACAGCTTTCCATCGCCATACACGTAGAAGCGCACCGGCTGGCTGGTGTTCTCGGTCGAATCGTCCACGCCGACCGATGCCGTCAACTGCGCATAGGCGCCATCGTTCTTCACCTGCAGCCGGGAATTCGACAGCACGCCGAGCCCCGACTCGAACACCTGTCCTGCCACCTGCAGGCTCTGGCCATACGGCGTCGTATCCGCCTGCGCGCCGCCCCAGCCCGCGTACTGGGGACGCGAGCCGCCGGAGCGGGTGCTCGACCATGGGTCGATCATGCGGTGGACGGTCGGATCGAGTTGCGGTTGCCGGGTGCCGTCGACGGCGACGTTGATCGCGCCGGGGATCTCCGACAGGTACACGCCGTTTTCCAGCTGCCGCTTGCCGGTCGCCTCGAACACCAGCGTCTCGTGTGGCGCGAGCACGAATTTTTTTTCGCCGGTGAAGGTCGAGCTTTGTTTCGACCACAGGTCACGCAGGGTGACCGGTGCGCTGTCGGACAGTTTCAGGTGGCCTGCCAGCAGGGTCACCGGCGCCGGCGAGGCGCCGCGGTTGAACAAGGCCACCGCCTTGCGCTCGCCGTTGCCCAGCGTCTTGACGATGATCTGCGCATCGTCCGAATCGTAGGTGACCACGCCCTGGTGGCCTGCCTTGTCCTGGTTCAGGCCGACGACCTCGGCGTTGCCGATGACTTCGAGGAAGGAGGCCGGTCCGTTGCGCAGGTCATAGCTGAGCAGCAGCGGCGCGTTGATCATCGCCCACAGCGAGAAATGCGAGCGCACTTCGACCGGGTTGGCGACATCGAATTCGCCGTGGCCGATGTGCAGGATGTCGGGATCGTTCCATTGGCCGGGGCCGGCGTACAGCGCGCGCTTGGCCGCGCTGTCGAAGTTGTGCAGCATGCTGGTCCAGCTCGGCGTGATGTCGGCGCTGGTGCGCCATAGGTTGCCGACGTCCTTGCCCCAGGTGCGCACGTTCGCCATGCCCCAGGCGCAGATCGACAGCACATAGTCATTGTTCGGCCGCGCTTCCTTGAGCGCCGCGGCCACGTCTTCGTAGCGCGCGCGCACCGCCTTGATATCGGTGCGGTTGATCGAGCCGCGTTCGATCAGCGGCGCCGCCGCGCGGTAGTCCTGTTTTTTCACCAGGTCCGAACCCGGCAAGAAGTCGGCCAGCCCGCAGGCGTCGATCTTGATGTAGTCGAAGCCCCACTCCTTGAAGTACAGGTTGATGTCCTGCCTGACGTGCCCCTCCAGCCCCACCTCGCGCTCGGCGGTCGTGCCCTGCGGCAGGTTGGGCGAATGCAGGTCATAGGCTTGCGAACAGGCGTTGCGTCCGATGTCCGTGTAGATGCCGGCTTTCAGGCCCATCGCATGCAGCTTGTCGGTGAATGGCTTGAAGCTGGTCCCGTTCGGCCCGCCGGTGGCGGCCGATGGAAAGATGCCGGTGCGGATCTGCAGCCGGCCGTCGCCGGTGCGGCGCTTCACCCACCAGCCGTCATCGATGTTGACGTGTTTGTAGCCGAGTTTGGCGAGCCCGCTGTCGACCAGCGTTTGCGCGGCGCCGAGCACCTTAGCTTCGTCGACTTCGGTGCGGAACGCGTTCCAGCTGCTCCAGCCCATCGGCGGCGTGCTGGCGCTGCCGCTCGTGGCGCCTTCCCAGCGGCCCGCCGGGGCCAGTGGATCGCCGGCGGGCGTGGCATGCGCCGGCGCACACAACAAGGCCACGGCGGCAGCCAGGCTACCGCAGACAAGTTTCCACGGCTTGGGTTGACTCCTCTTGGTCAAGCGGTCTTTCATCCATATCTCCTTATTGTCGTTGTCATTCGATGATAATCGAAAGAAATTTTCGCCTTACTGTACGCGCAGCGTCGTTCCGACGCGGAACGCCCCCAGTGCGTCATCCCATCCCTGCGACCGCGCGGCATCCGCGGCATTGGCGGGACGCACGCTATAGCGCACGTCGCTGGCAAGCGCGGCGGCGCCATCCGGCAATGCAAGCAGCACGTCGTAGGCGCCGGTGGGTGTGCCGGCCGGCACGGCAAGGCGTGCGTTCACCTTGCTGGTGGTTCCTGGCAGCCAGTCGCGCGGGTCGATCGACGCCAAGGGTATGCGCGCGACCGCGCCGGTCGCGCGGTGCCTGAGCAGGACATGCACGGCGCGTGGATTGAAGGCGCGCGCCCAGCCCCGGTTGCTGACCGTCAGCGCCAGGTCGCCCGACTGGCCGGCCGCGACCGTGGCGCTGTGCCGCAGCGCCGCCAGCTCGAAGCGGTAGCCCATGCTGCGCCTGACTTGCGCCATGCAGCCCTGCGCCTCCCAGCGCGCATGAAACAGCTTGCGGTAATAGGTGTCGTTCAGGTAGGTCAGGCCGAACTGCCGTCCTTCGCGCAGGATGTCCTCGCAGTTCCCGCGCGGCGTCGGATCGACCGCATCGGCCGGATTGCAGGTCTCGCCGCCGAACGGTGTGACGGCCGCCAGCGCCGCGACGTAGTCGCGCTCGCGCTGGCGTGTCGGCGCGTCTTCGCCGTAGGTGCCGACGTCCGTGCTTGATGCCAGGAAGCAGTCGTTGTGCACGCCGATGCGCGCAGCCTTCGAGCCGTCGCGCCAGCGCGGCGCCTGCGGCGCCCACGCCATCAGATAGGGAGGGTAGCGCAGTTGCAGGAATCTGCCTTCCGGCAGCGCCGCGAGCAGCGCGTCGCGAACCCGCGTGCGCGCCTCCGGCAGGGTGAGCCGGTTGGACGATGTATGCCATTCGCCCCAGGCCCCGACGAATCCGGCCTGCAGGTAGGCGATGACGTCCGCATTGGCCGCAAGCACCGGCTCGAGCTGACCGATGTGCTCCAGCACGCGCGCGAGCGGTGCATCCTGCGCCGCCTGGTAGCCGGTTTCGCCCGCCGGGTAGTTATAGAGAAAACGTGGAATCACCTTCAGGCCCGCCCGGCGCGCCCTGGCGAAACCTTCGGACAAGTCCTCGAGCAGGGCGGCTGGCAGCGCGCCACCGGCATGTCGGTCCAGCCGCACCGGCGCATAGACCAGGCGATAGCCGGCCGCGAACTGCGCATCGGCCTCTACTTGCGTCCATGCGGCCAGGTCGTCCGCCGCCCAGACGTACATGCCGCGCTCGGGATTGGCGATCTCTTCGTCCGTTGCCCGGAACGTGGTCTCGACGGTGTCCGCCGCCTGGGCCGAGAAAAGAACCGCCCCGGACAACAGGGCGGCGAGGGGAGAGACAACAAATCGCATCAAAACTTCAGGCTTGCACCGAGGGTGAACGAGCGGCCATAGCGGTAGTAGCCGTTGGGCAGGCTGACGATGCCGTTGGTCAGCTTCGGCGCCTGCTCAGCGTCGGTCAGGTTATTGCCTTCGAGGCTGATGCGCAGCGACTTGTTCACCTCGTAGGCGATCTGGGCCGTGACCCAGGTCATCGAGTTGGCCATCTCGTTGAAGCCGGAACCGATCACATTGGTGGCGGTGACGAAGGAGTCGGTGTAGTCGGCCGTGGTGCTCATGCTCCATGGGCCCTTCTCGTACAGGACGCCCACCGAGGCGGTCGCCGGCGCGATACCCTCGAGCGGGCGTTCCTGGCCGTCGACCCAGCTCTTCGACAGGTTGCGCGTGTATTGCGCACGCACGCCGAAGCCGTTGTCCCACAGGTGCTGCAGGCCGATCTCCATGCCGCGGGCCTTGGCGCTGTCGCCATTGATCGGGCGCTGCACGTTGAACAGGCGTCCACCGGGCGCGCCGATGTCCTGGCCGGTCAGCCACTGGTTGGTGATCTGGTTCTTGATGTTCTTCTGGTAGACCGCGAAGGTCAACGCGGAGCTCTTGGCGTAATACCACTCGAGCGACACGTCGGCCTGGCGTGCAGAGTACGGCTTGAGGTCGGCATTGCCGCCGTAGATCTGCGTGAAGTCGCCCCACGAGATGCTGGCGGTGGTGCTGGACGGCGCCAGCTTGTCGACCGACGGACGCGCCATCGTCTTGGCGGCGCCGAGGCGCAGCTGCAGGTTGTCGGTCAGCGAGTAGGTGAAGTTACCCGATGGCAGTGCGGAGGTATAGCTGGCGTCTTGCTGGATGACCGACGGATCTGCGTAGATGGCAGTGAAGTTGAACGCGCCGTTCTGCAGGATGTCGTTGATCTTCGCGTCCCAGGCCTGGGCGCTGGTCCTGGTGCGCACAAGGCGCACGCCGACGTCCGCGAACCAGCGGTCGCCCGACATGTCCGCCTGCACGAACGCAGCCGTGGTTTTCTCTTCCACGCGGTAGCTTTCCAGCGGGTTGAAGGCGGGCGCCGACAAGGTCGAGCTGTAGACGCCGCCGCCCGGGCGAGGCTTGCCGTCGAGGGCGGCCAGTGCCTGCGCATAGTTGTTGACGTCGAAACCGAGGAAGCTGCGTGGGAAGTTTCCGCTCACGCCGGACAGGAAGCCGCCCGGGCTGAGGGTCTGGTTGATGACGTTGTTGCCCAGGGAGCCCACATTGATCGCATTCTCGCCGGAGTAATGATCCTGGCCCGCATTGAACGCGTTGTTGATCATGTCGCGCGACTTCTTGCGGTTGGTCTGGCTGACGCCGAACTTCAGGTTGTCGACGTTGAACCGGTCTACCCGCCAGTCGGCATCCAGCGTCAGGCCACCGATGCGGTCCTTGATGTTGTCGCCCGTGCGGCTGTAGTAGTGGGTATTGAAGTCGTTGCCGGTGAACAGGCCCTGGGCCAGGCCGGTCTGCAGGTCGCGGCCGTCGGCCAGCGTGGTCGTCACGTCGGGCACGGAAGAGCCGGTGAGGCGGATGCGCGTGGTGTTGGGCTGGTTCATGCGCAGCACGACATAGCTGTCGTTGCCGCCCGAGTTGCGCTCCGAGGTGGAGATGTAGCCGTCGGCCGCCACCTTGAAGGTCGGCGACACCTTCCATTCGGCCCGGGTGCCGTACATGGCGGTATCGACCACGCGGTACTCGGTCTGGTTCAGGACCTCGGGATTGAGGCGCAGCTCGGGGTCGGTGCTGTCCAGGGTCAGGTCGGTCACCACGCCGTTGGAGACTTGCATATTGGACCAGCGGCCCGGCGCGAACAAGGGGTAATACGACAGCTGGTAGCCGACCTGCGGCGAGTCGAGGCGGGTCTTGAAGCCGTCGAAGATGACTTTCACGTCGCTGGTGGGGCGCCACTCCACCTTGCCCGAGAGGGCCATGCGTTCCTTCTTCTCCATGATGGAGCCGAAGCGGAACTGCCCCGGCCCGATCAGGCCTTCTTCTTCGGGATCGAGGATGCCGTTGCCGTTGGGGTCGATGTGGCCGCCCCAGGCGTTGCCACCCTCCCAGAACTGGCTCGGGTCGCTCGGAATCGCGTTGCGGGTCCAGCCGCCATCGTTGCCGGCGGTGTCGGTGCGCACGTCGCGCTTGGCGTAGACCACGCCGAGCAGCACGCCTACCTTGTCACCCCAGGTATTGCTGTAAGTGCCCGACAGCTTCTTGCCGTTGAGGCTGCTCATGTCGTTGTGATCGCCTTCCAGGCGCAGCAAGCCGCGCTGGCCTTTCTGGTCGAACGGGCTGGCCGAGCGCAGGTTGACGAGGCCGCCGATGGCGCCTTCGACCAGTTGCGCCTGGGTCGACTTGACGACGTCGGCGCCGCTGATGACGTCGGCCGGCAGCACGTCGTAGGCGAAGTAGCGGCCGGCGCTGTCGGTGCCCAGCAGGCGGCCGTTGAAGGTGGTGATCGTGTAGTCGGGGCCGAGGCCGCGGATGCTGACCTGCTGGCCTTCGCCGCCGGCGGTGCGCGAGATCGACACGCCGGTGATGTGGCTGAGCGAGTCGGCCACGTTATTGTCGGGGAAGCGTCCGAGCTCAGTGGCGCTGATGCTGTCCTGCACCACAGCCGAGTTGCGCTTGAGCGCCAGCGACTGCTGCAGACTGGCGCGGGTGCCGGTCACGACGACCTGCTCGACCTTGTCGGGATCGACCGTGGTGGCGTCCTCCTGGGCGCGGGCGGGCGCCGTGAGGGTGGCTAGTGCGAGCAGGCAGGCGGAAGTCAGGGGCTTGAGCACGAGGCGGGCGTGACTGTCGGCGTGCGGGCGGCATTGCATATGAGAACTCATTAAACGCTTCCTTTTTTATAAGTTGTTGGAGCAGTACGGCGAGTGCAGGTACACCGGGAAGGCGGACCGGTCGCGCTCACACCATTCGCCGGCCACGGCGCGGGCAAGCTGGTGTGAGTCGAATGATGCTTTCGTTTGATTTCGTAGCACGTTGTCTCTCACGTGTGAAGGTTTCGGTCCTTTGGATATCGAAAGCGTCCGGTATTGCCGTTTCTACAGCGATATTTAGTCTATAGCGAAATCGCGGCGATGACAAAACATCTTTCGATTTTTTTCGAAAGACTTGTTGTATCTGCGTTAAAGCTTTCGTTCGAAAGCTTCATCTGTTTGCTATTAATGTTTGGATGCGCCCTTGGAAGGACGATGGATGCGTCGGGCGGGAGGCGTGGTCAGTTCTTGCGCAGCAGTCCCGCCAACGCTTGTGCTTCCAGCGGCCGCGCGCACAGGTAGCCCTGGTAGGTCGTGGTCAGGTCGAGCACGAAGGAGCGGTCGATCTTGAGCATGTCGAGCGGCAGCCGCTTGAGGTAGGCCAGCGACGAATAGCCGGTGCCGAAATCGTCGATCGCGAAAGTCAGGCCGTGGGCCTTGAGGGACTTGATCTTGCCGATCGCGTCTTCCCTCGTGCGAGGCGCTGCAAGCGCCGCTCCGATTTGCACGCGCGGGCCGGCGCTGCGATGCAGGCGGACGGCTGCAATTGTTTCAAGAGAGGCAAGTACATTTGTACGAATCTGCATTGCTAGGTTACAATATGCCTTTCTGCCGCCAGTCATGGCCTGGCATTCGTCAATGTTCCCCCCCGTCGATGCGGCGCCGAGCGCGCCGGCAAGCATGGGGCGCATTGAGCAGCGTTCGAGATCGCTGTCTTGTCCGGATCGACCCCATGCGCCAGGCAGGGCGCCCTGTGCGGCGTCGTCACCTTGAATGGTGAACCTGGTCCTGTATTCCCACGACGATGACGTCATTGGCCTGGCCGTGTCGGTCATCGAGGGCAATCGCAGGCCACTTCGACCTCGGGAGCTTGCACATCGCGCGACATGGATCGCCCGATATCAAGTTCTGCTGCGCCGTCAATAGACCGTAGGCCCGGGATTCTTCGTCAATTGCGCCATCGCCCGCTCGACGCCGGCCGCGGCGCGCCGATCATCACTCAGGAAATCTACGTGAATTTGCACTACACCATTACCCCGCAAGACCTCGATTCGACAAGGGCGGCGCTTTTAGCTCGCATGAGCGCTCGCATGAAAATGAAGACGATGACTGGCCTGTGCGCGGCCCTGGCCGGCATCGCCGTCCTCGCGTCCGGCCATGTCTATGCCCAACAGGTCGAGAGCGCGCAGGAGGAAGCGGCATCGCCGCTGACGATCGGCGGCGCGATCCGCTTCAATTACGGCCACAAGAGCTGGGACAAGGATCGCCGCAGCGGTTTCGTCGGCCTCGACACGGCGCGCCTGGACGTCAACTACGACGACGGCCGGATGATCGGCTCGGCCCAGTACCGCTACAACAATTACCCGAAGGGGCAGGGCGACTACTGGCAGCATTTCCTGCGCCATGCCTGGGGCGGCGTGCGCTTCGACGACAAGAGCGAACTGCATGTGGGCCTGGACAGCAATCCCTTCGGCCTGCTGCCGTTCGCCTCGATTAACTTCTACGAGTCGATCGCCTTCTATGCCGGCTTCGAAGACAAATACGACCTCGGCGTGAAATACATCAGCAGCCCCGGTCCGGTCGAATGGCAGCTTGCCTTCTTCCCGCGCGATGGCGGTTCCTACGGCGGCGGCAGCAATACGGCGGGCGCCTCGAACCGGTATTCCTACAATATCGTCAAGGATGACGACGAGCAGGGCTACGGCACCGGCCAGACCGACAGCGAGCGCAACACCCTGGTGGGGCGCGTTGTGTGGAATGTGGGGCCCGAGGGCCGCCACCAGTTCGGCTTTTCCGGCCTGACCGGCGAGATCGACAACGGCCGCGGCACCGACACCCGGCGCCACGCCGGGGCGGTCCACTATCGCGGCAACTATGGTCGCGTCAATGTGATGCTGCAGTCGATGCGCTATAGCTACCGCACCGCCCACGGTCCCGAGCAGACCTATGGCGGGCTGGACCCCAACAGCTTCGTCCTGGTCGGCGGTTTCGGCTATCCGTTCCCGGTCGCATCGAAGGGCGACATCCATATCGCCAACATCAGCTACGACCTTCCCGGCAGGATCGGCCCGTTCAGCGGGTTCAAGGTCTACAACGACTACAGCGTCCTGAAAAAGCGCAGCGGCGCCTATCGGGACTCGGTGCAGAACGTGACCGGGATGAGCTTCGGGGCAGGGAAGTGGTCGTTCTATGCGGACCTGATGATGGGCAAGCACCATCCCTATCTGTCGCCGGATCTCGGCGGCCTGGCAGCGACCTCGTCCGCGCACCAGGGGTTCACGCGGCGCATCAATCTGCAGGCTGGTTACTACTTCTGAGGCCTGCGAGAAGCGGGGAATGATATCAAAACGGGTATCGATCTCGTCAAATTCTTGATTGGAATGCCATCACGAAAGGCCCTACCATGCGGGACCGGGCCGTCGGCGCCAGCCGCGAGCGGACCGGAGCGTTGCAGCATCCCGATCGATCCGTTTGAAGGAGTCTTCCATGCCCGGTCCCACTGCCGCTTCCGGCACAGCTTCCACCGTAGCCGGATCGGTGAGGGTCAGCAGCTTCGCCGTCATGTCGCTGCTGTCGAGCCTGTTCTTCATCTGGGGCTTCATCACCGTCATCAATAACACCCTGCTGCCGCACCTGCGCAGCGTGTTCGACCTGAGCTATACCCAGACGACGCTGATCGAATCGGTCTGGTTCGCCGCCTACTTCATCGCGTCGATCCCGTCGGCGCGGCTGATCGAGCGCGTCGGCTACAAGCGGGCGATCGTGACCGGCCTGGCCATCATGGCCGTGGGCTCCCTGTTGATGGTCCCGGCCGCGCGGCTGCCATCGTATGGCGTCACCCTGTTCGCGCTGTTCGTGATCGCCAGCGGCATCACCTTGCTGCAGGTGTCGGCCAACCCCTACGTGACCGTGGTAGGCTCGCCAGAAACAGCCTCGTCGCTCCTGAACCTGGTCCAGGCCTTCAACTCGCTCGGCACGACGCTGGCGCCGCTGTTTGGCGCCTATCTGATCCTGGGGCGCTCGAACTCCGGCACCGCCGAGGCGAACACGGTCCTTACCCAGGCCGAGCGCCTCGCCGATGCCCAGACGGTCCAGCTGCCCTACCTTATCGTGGCGGGTGTGCTGGTATTGCTGGCGGTGGCGATCGCGCGTTTCCCGCTGCCGGCGCTGCATGCCGGCACGCGCCGCGTCAGCAAGGAAGTGCGCGCCACGCTGTCGCTGTGGCGCCACCGGAACCTGGTGCTCGGCATCCCGGCGATCTTCATCTACCTGATCGCGGAAATCGGCGTCGCCAACCTGTTCATCAACTTCGTGGCGCTGCCGGAGATCGGCAACCTGAGCCACGAGCAGGGCGCCCATTACCTGTTCCTGATGTGGGGCGGCATGATGGTTGGGCGTTTTGCCGGCAGCGTCCTGATGCGCCGGGTGGCGGCGCAGCACGTGCTGGCGATGGCCAGCATCGGCGCCTTCATGGTCATGCTGGTCGCCGCGCTGGGAACCGGCCAGGTCGCGCTGTGGGCGCTGGTCTCGGTCGGCCTGTTCCATTCGGTGATGTTCCCGACCATCTTCACGCTGGGCATCCGGGGCCTGGGGCCGCTCACCGAGGAGGGCGCGGGCCTGCTGATCATGGCCATTGCCGGTGGGGCGCTGGTCATCGCGCAAGGCTGGCTCGCCGATACCGTCGGGCTGCAACTGTCGTTCCTCCTGACGGCGGCATGCGAGCTGTACGTGCTGTTCTACGCCGTGTGGGGAGCGCGAGGCGGCCGCCATGCCGGCCGGCCGGACTGAAGGGGGCAGCAGTCAGATCATCGGCGAGAGGATCTGGCTGCGCGCCGCCCAGGACAGCGCCAAGGGCTCCGTAAGACGCTGCCGCAGTCCTTCTTTTCAAGGGTCGACAAGGCGGTGAATCCATCAAGAATATTGTGATTGATTATGCAAATGAGTATAATTCTCATTTGCATTCAATTTCAATTCTTACTGGACCTCTTCATGACCAAGCTTCGGACTCCGCCATCTGCCCAATCCAATCGTCCCACGGAACTGTGCCTGATGATCGGCAGGGTCTGGGGTAGCGCATTTGTTGCCGCGCCGATCGCGCTGCTGGCCGGCGCCGTGCACGCCCAGAACGCCGCGACGCCGCAGATCGAGCAAGTGCTGGTGACCGGCGCCCGCACGCTGGATGAGGCGCCCTACATGAATGGCGGCGTGGCGCGCCGCGGCGGCGTTGGCGTGCTGGGGGCAAGCGACATCATGGACACCCCGTTCAGCACCACGAACTACACCTCGCAGCTGCTGGAAGACCAGCAGGCGCGCACGCTGGCCGACGTGCTCGTCAACGAAGCCTCGGTGCGGGTGCAGACCTCGACCTCCGGCTTCAGCGACGACTTCCAGATCCGCGGTTTCAACGTGGGCAGCGGCGACGTCGGCGTGAACGGCCTGTACGGGCTCGCCTCGGGCAACCGGATGCCGGCGGCGATGATGGACCGCGTCGAAGTGCTGAAAGGCCCTGGCACGTTCATGTATGGCATTCCCCCCGGCGGCAGCTCCGGCGGCAACATCAATATCGTCACCAAGCGCGCGGGCGACAAGCCATTGACGCGCATCACCGGCACCTTCGAGAGCAAGTCGATCTTCGGCACCCACGTGGACGTCGGCCGCCGCTTCGGCGATGCCGGCCAGTGGGGTGTGCGCTTCAACGGCGTCTACCGCAACGGCGACAACACGCTCGACCACAGCAAGACCGAGACCGGCCTGGTCGCGCTGGCGCTCGACTACCGCTCCTCGAACCTGCGCTGGGTGGTCGATGCCTATGCACAGCGCGAGGACACCGACGGTTTCCGCGGCCAGTCCAGCTTCCGTCCCAACGTGACGCGGATCCCGGATGCGCCGTCCGGCAAGAGCGCGATGTATCCGGGCGTCGAACTCGCGATGCGCGATTCGACCATTTCGTCGCGCCTGGAATACGACCTGGCCCCGAACGTGATGCTGTACGCCGCCGCCGGCTACCACTACAACGCCTATGAGCAGGACTTCCCTGCGGCGCGCGGCAACGATGCGATCGACATGGCGGGCAATCTGCGCATCACCAATGCATGGTACGACGCAGCCACCCGCAACAAGACCGGCGAGGTCGGCGCCCGCGCCACCGTCGAAGGGCTGGGCGTGAAGCACATGTTCACCGTCTCGGCCTCGCGCCTGGAACAGGAGTCCGGCAGCTTCTACCTGCCCGGGCCGGCCAGCGCCGCGGTGAATTCGAACATCTATCATCCGGTGCCGCTGCCGGCCATGACCGGGGTACGCCAGTCGCCGACCACGACCTCGGGCACCGAGCTGTCCAGTATTGCCCTCACCGACACCCTGTCGTTCTTCGACAACCGCGTGCTGGTGACCGGCGGCGTGCGCAAGCAGAAGGTCGTCGCGAAGAACATCGCACCGAGCGGAGCCAGCACGACGTCATACGACGAGAGCGCGACCTCGCCGCTGCTCGGGATCGTGGTCAAGCCGATGGCCAATGTGTCGTTGTACACTAACTTCACGTCCGGCCTGACGCGCGGTGGGACGGCGCCCCAGACTGCGGCGAATGCGGGCGAGGTGTTCGCCCCGTATAAATCGAAGCAGTACGAGGCCGGCGTGAAGGTCGAGCAGGGCAAGCTCCTGACCGGCATCTCCGTGTTCCAGATCGATCGTCCGAACGCCGTCACCGATCCGGTCACCACGATCTACAGCATGGACGGCAACCAGCGCAACCGCGGCCTGGAACTGTCGGTCATGGGCGAGGTCGTGCGCGACCTGCGCCTGATGGCCAGCGCGACCTTCTATGACGCCGAACTGCAGAAAACCCAGGGCGGCATAAACGAGGGCAACGACGCCAATGGCGTGCCGAAGCGCGCCCTCAGCGCCGGCCTCGACTGGGATCTGGCGCAGGTGCCGGGCCTGAGCTTCAATGCCCGCGCCATCCACACCTCGGACATCCCGTTCAACGCCGCCAACACGCTGTTCCTGCCATCGTGGACCCGCTTCGATATCGGCGCCCGCTACCGCACCAGCCTGATGGGTCGTCCTGTCATCCTGCGCGCCAGCGTCGAGAACGTCGCCGACAAGGCTTACTGGCTGGCCAACGGCACCTTTGCCACCGCAGCCGCGTCGCGCACCGCGCTGGTGTCGGCGCAGTTCGATTTCTAGGGATGCGCCTGAGGCTCGACGCAGGACAGGAGTGAAAATTGCCGGCTGGCGCCGGCAATTTTTTATTTGGACTCAAGAATGTGTCAGTTGCGAATATGGCCGCATGCTATCTGCTGTCCGGTGCACAAACTAGCTGCTATACTGGTTTCAGGATCATTTAGTGCACTTTAAGGGCGTTGAGCGAATATGGACTGCCATATCGAGATTTTCCAGGACGGCCAGTGGATGGCAGCTGCCACAGCGAGCTTTTCAGACATCGTCCACAACGGCTTCAGGGCCAACGATTGCGTATTCGAGTACGATTTGCCCTACGCTTTCGGTAACGCGCCGTCTCCGGTCTCGCTCGTCCTTCCAGTCGATGCCAGTCGCCATGTCCGCGAGGCCTGGCCGACGTTTTTGTACGATCTCGTACCGCAGGGGAATGGTCGCAAGTTTCTCCTCGATCATCTCAAGCTTCCCGATGCCCAGGCGTCCGATCTCCCGCTGCTCTGCGCAGGCGCCTTCAATCCCATCGGGCGACTGCGGGTCAGGGAAGCCGTGCATTATTACGAGCAGCATGTCGGACGCCATGATGTTGCTGCCGCGGGTTTCGATTTCGATGAATTGCTCGCACGTTCGGCAGACTTCCATGAAGTGATGATGGTCCATGGCATGCTGGCGGCAGGTGGCACTGGCGTGCAGGGAGTCGCCCCCAAATACCTGTTGACCGAAGGGCATGACGGCAAATGGTATCCGGATGCGGCGCTGTCCGACGACCGTGCCCGGCGCCATTACATTGTCAAGCGACCACGCGGGTCATCCGAAGACGATCGCAAGGTGTTGCGCAACGAAGCCGGCTATATGGAAGTCGCTCACCGACTTGGCATCCGTACCTTCGACCTGCCGACATGGCATGAAAACACCTTGTTCGTTCCTCGCTTCGACCGCCGCGCACGGGACGGATACGTAGAGCGCTTTCACCAGGAGAGCGTGGCCTCGATCGCCGAACTGGCCGGTTTCGGTACCCAGGCCAACCAGTTCGAACTGCTGGAGGCAATACGCAAGGTCGTGGACGATCCGACCGAAGAGACCATCGAGTTCATCCGGCGCGACGTGCTCAACCTGGCCATGCGCAATACCGATAACCATGCTCGCAACACAGCGGTGCAATCTGCCGATGGTATCGTTCGCCTGACGCCCCTGTTCGATTTCGCACCGATGTACCTGGACCCCGAAGGCATCACCCGCTCGGCGCGCTGGTATCACCGTGAAACACGCAAGGAACTTCGGCACTGGACGGACATCCTGGATCACCTGGCCTTGTCCGGTCCGGAGCATGCGCAGGTGGTGGACGCCCTGGTCCGCTTTGGCGAACAACTGGCGACCTTGCCCAACTACATGCGCGAGGCAGGCATCGACAATGACATCGTCGAATTCGTCAAACCCAGCGTCGAAGCGCAACGAACCCACATCCTGGCATTGAGGTAGTCATGAGCAGAAGAAAACCGATCGACAAGACGCAGATTCGGGAGCGACGCAATCGCATGCTTGCGTCCGCAGCCGCCGCCAGGCTGTCACTCACCGAGGGCGTACGTGAGATGCGGGCGATTTCCGGGATGACGCAAGAGGAGTTCGCGCGACACCGTGGCGTCAGCGCCAGGGTAATCAAGGCAATCGAACTGGGACAGGGCAATCCGACGATGGCGACGCTGAATCGCATCGGCCAGTTCTTCGGTCTGGAGGTGGCATTCGTTCCGGTGATGCGCGAAGCGCAGGACAACGGTGTCCTGCAACCTGCCGACGATCTTGCTGCGATGGCGAGCGACGATGCCAGCGTGTCGAAAGCGATACTCATCCAGTTCAAGCATGATAGGGACAACGCCGCCGCTGGCATGCACGAAATTGCGGAGGCCATTGCCGAGTTCAAGCATCAGATGAATGCCGCTTTGCAGCAACTTAAACAGACGGCCGCTATGGGCGATTCGACCCAGCTGCCTGGGCCGGGAAACAGCACCGTGCCTGATGACACCGCGACGACCAAACCGCTTGTCCGTACAAGAAAGAAGCTGCGCTCACCCTGATGCAGGCAACAGTCGGACTACGTCGGACGGTCGAGGTTCCTGGTGGGTGTGGCGATGCCGTTCTACCTCGTCAGCCCAGCGCTTTCACGATCTCTTCCGCCAGCGGACCGGCCGAGGCGGGATTTTGCCCCGTCATCAGTCGGCCGTCGACGATCACCTTGACCTGCCAGGGATCGGCCGCCGAGAACTGCGCGCCTTCCGCCACCAGCGCATCCTCGAGCATGAAGGGCACGTCTGCCTTCGCGTAGTTTTCTTCTTCGCGGTTCGAGAACGCGGTGAGCTGGCGGCCCTTGATGAGCGGCGCGCCATCCTCGGTCTTCACCCCGAGCAGGGCGCAGGGGCCATGGCAGACCGCGGACACGATCAGGCCGGCGTTCCAGGCGCGCGCCAGGGCCTGCTTCACGTCGGGATTCGTGACCAGGTCCGCCATCGGGCCCAGGCCGCCGGGGACGAAGACGGCGTCGTAGTCGAGCACGTCCACTTCGGCCAGGCGGCGGCGGCGCGCCAGGCGGCGGATCGACTTGCTGTTGCGGTAGACCGCCTGGGCCGGGTCGCTCTCGTCGTAGCCGTCGTCCGACGGCGCGCCGCCCAGCGGCGAGCAGTATTCGACCGCCACCCCGTGCCGTTCGAACACCTCGACCGGGTGCGCGATCTCGGGGAAGAAGTAGCCTGTCGGGCGCTTGTGCGGACCGATTTCATGGGTGTTGGTCACGATGAACAGGACGTGCTTCATGCTCATGAGGTTCTCCTGGAAAGTGAATGGTCCGGCAGGGGAGTGGGGGCAGGTAAGGCCGCTTACTGCGCGGCGTCGCTGCCCTCGACCAGCAGCATCCGGTAGTCGGCGCCAAGGTGGCGGCGCTCGCGCGCCTGCCGGTAGGCCGGGCTGTCATACCATGCCCGCGCCGCCGCCATATCGGGAAAGCGCAGGATGGCGACGCCCTCGGCGGCTGGGCCCTCCAGCACCTCGAGCGCGCCATAGAAGGCGAGCCGGGTGATGTCGTGGCCGGCGCGCGCGGCGGGCGCCGTTTGCGCGTACTGGTCCATCTGGGCCTGGTCGGTGGTTTTTTCGCGGATGAAGACGACGTATGCTGACATGGATTCCCTTTAGTTCGGTTCGCCGAAAGGTCATCGGCGCCATATCAGCATAATCGTCATCGTCCGGCGATGAAAGTTAAAGACGGTAAATCCTGCGGGTATGAATCGCGATCCATTTTTCACCGTGAAGCATCGGCTGGTACGGAGCCGATGATCCGGTCGCCCATGCGCCGCCCAGCCTCGAGCATCAGGCGGCCGGCGCGCAGTTGCAGCGCTTCCCACTCGCGCAGCCGCTCTTCGACCGGCACCTCGGTGCGCTGCAGGGCCTGGGCCAGGAACAGCGCATTGGCCGCGGCCTTGGCAGCGCCGCCGGCCGTATGCGGGCGCGGCACCGAGGCGGCGTCGCCCACCAGCACCACCCGGCCCGACACCATGCGCGGACTGTCCAGGTCCAGGATCGCCTGCACGAAGGGTTCGGCGGTCAGGCCGACCAGGCGCGCGAATTGCGGCGCCAGACTGCGTGCGGCGTCTTCGCGCAGCGCCGTCGCGTGCTCGGGCCGCAGCGCGCCGGGCGGCAGCGAGAACGCATGCTGGCGGCCCCCGGCGTCGGTCATCACGCCGGGCAGGCGTTCCGGCGCCAGCTTGCGGTGCCAGACCCAGTTCCAGCGCCGCGCGCCGGGCGCGAGCGAGCGGTCCTCGCCCGGCACCAGGTATTCGAGGAACATGTGGTCCGGGCCCTGCTGGAAGGCGAACACGCCGTCGAGCAGCGCCCGGTCGTCGCCGCTGAGCGCCGGCTCGGGCACCAGGCCGCGCCAGGCGACGTAGCCGGCGTAGTCGGACGCCAGCGCCGGCAGCAGTTGCCGGCGCACCGTCGAGCGCGCGCCGTCGGCGCCGACCAGCAGGTCGCCGGTCTCGCTGCGCCCGCCGGCGAAATGGGCGCGCACCTGGCCACCCGCCTGCTCGAAGCGCAGCAGGGTTTCGCCCGGATGCACCTGCGAGTCCGGCAGCGCGGCGCGCATCAGCGCGTGCAGCATATTCCACGAGGTCTGGGTCTGCGGCTGGTAGCCGCGCTGCACGACGGTGCCGTCACGGTCGAGGAAGATGCGGTCGCCGGACGCCACGCCCAGCGCGCCGGGATGGCGCAGGCCCGCGAAGTGGAAGGCGTGCAGCACGTCGGGCTGCAGCACGATGCCGCCGCCGCGGCTGTCGAGGGCGTGCGGCGAACGCTCGAACACGTCTACCCGCCAGCCGATGGCGCGCAGGGTGAGCGCGGTAAACAGGCCGCCGAGGGAGCCGCCGATGATGATGGCGCGCGGTGCGGTGGTGTCGGTCATGGCGGCTCCGGATGATCAGGGTAAGCACATTATCCGGGGGCTGCGTACCGCCGCCTATCGGCGCATCGGATAGGGCGGGGCATACCTGGGTATGAGTCCGCCGCTTCACGATACTGGAACTTCGTCGCATTTATTGTCGTGCGGCAATGTTGCTTGTCGGCGCCGGGGCTAGGATGCAGTAACGGTCCGGGCGCCGGTCCGGTCGAGGAGGTAACTCTGCCATGGTGCATGACAAGTCCGTCAGCGAAGTCGCCGCCGAGCTGCGGCAAGTGTGGCGCGCAGCGTCCGGATTCCTGCTCAGTATCGAGCTATGGCTGATGGTGCTGGTGGCCGCCAGCATGGTCGCCGGGTTCTGGCTGGCCTTCATGGGCCAACCATCCTGCCTGCTGGCCTTCGGCTTCGCGCTCGGCTACCCGGCGCTGCGGGTCGTGCTGCACCTGAAGGGGCGCCTCGCCTGGCCTTTCTTCTGAGGCTGCCGGCGGGCGCGCCTCTCATCCACCTCAATAAATCTCTTGGACGATCCGGTAATCGCGGTCCGAGACCGGCACGAAGCGCGCGACGTTCAGCTTGTCCAGCACGTCTGCGCTCTGCGGGCCGCCGCGATTGAAGAAGGCGCCGCGTATCTTCTCCTGCAAGTCGTCGCACAGCTGGCCCCTGAACACGAAGGGGTCGGTCGGGATCGGGCCGGAGCGCCACACGACCCGGATCTGGCGCTCCCTGGCTGGATTCGAGGCCATCTCCGTCGCCAGGTTCTGGCTGCCGACGAAGGCGGCGTCGATCTGGCCGGCCAGCACCCGGTTGATCGACTGGGTATGGCTGCCCGAATAGCCGACCTGGGAAAAATACGCTTCCAGCGGCCGGCCGACCTGTTTCGCAAATACGTGGCGCGGGATCAGGGCGCCCGAGGTGCTCTCGGGATCGACCAGCGCCAGGCGTTTTCCGCGCAGCGCCCCGACGTCCATGATCGCGCTGCCGGCCCTGACGATCAGCAGCGAGTGATAGAACGCGCCGGCCGGCTGGAACCTGCTCGCCTTGTTCGCATAGTTGGCGAACGGCGTGAGCATGGGATCGGCGCGCCTGGCGGACACGTAGGACGCGGGCCCCAGCCGGGCCAGCTGGACCGCGCCGGACAGCAGGGCTTCGACCACCGCCCCGTACGAGGGCGCCGCATAGATCTCCACCGGGATGCCCAGCGCCGCCCGCAGCTGGTCGAGCAGCGGCTGCAGATCCGCGATCTCCTTCCTGACGTCGCCGCGCGGGATGATGGAAAAGCGCAGCCGGTTCGGCCGTTCGCAGGCCGCCGCCAGCGCCGGCGCGCCATGCGCGGAGAGGGCCGCCAGGAGCGGCAGCTGCATGAGGGTCCGGCGGCGGGGATCGGGGTTCATGTCGGCTGGAAGGATAGGTACTGCTTGTGGAGGAGAGGCGCAATCTGCGCCGCGGCGCACGGGCGCTGCAGGTAGAAGCCCTGCACCTGGTCGCATCCGGCGGCCTTCAGGTGCACCAGCTGGTCGCGCGTCTCGACCCCTTCGGCCACCACGGTCAGGCCCAGGTTGTGGGCCAGCGAGATGGTCGAGGCGACGATCACCGCGTCGTTGGTGTCGTTGCGGATGTCGCGGATGAAAGAGCGGTCGATCTTGACGGTATGGATCGGGAACTGCTTCAAGCGCGAGAGGCCCGAGAAGCCGGTGCCGAAGTCGTCGAGCGCCATCCGGATGCCGGCGCCGGCGAGGGCGTCGAGGTTGCGCTGCGCCAGTTCCGCATCCTCGATCAGGCTGCTCTCGGTAAGTTCGATCTCGATCAGCTCGGGTGCGATGCCGTGCAGGGCCAGTGCGCCCAGGAAGTCTTCCAGCAGCCGTTCGTCGCGCAACTGGCGCGCCGAGACGTTGATCGCCACCGGCACCAGCGGCACGCCGTCCGCCCGCCACTGCGCCAGCTGGCGGCACACGGCGTCGATGATCCAGCGCCCCAGCGGCGCGATGAAGTCCTGTTCCTCGGCCAGGGGGATGAAGTCGCCCGGGAAGATCAGGCCATGGTCGGGGTGCTGCCAGCGGACCAGGGCTTCCAGGCCGACGATCTGCAGGGTGTCGAGCGTCAGCTTGGGCTGGAAGTGCAGGCAGAATTCGCCGTCCTGGATGGCGGGCCTGAAGCGCGCGGCGAGCTCCGAGTGCAGCGCATTGGAAGCGTTCAGCGAGGCGTCGTAGAAGCTGAAGAAGCCGCGTCCGCGCGCCTTGACGCTGTACATCGCCTGGTCGGCATGCAGCAGCAGCGCGTCCAGCTGCTGGCCGTCGCGCGGATACAGCGCAATGCCGACGCTGGGACTCGTTTCGACGTCGTGGCCGTCGAGGTTCGTATAGACCGCCGACAGGCCCTGCACCAGCTTGCCGGCGAGCTGGGCGACGAATTCCTCCGACGGCACCTCGGACAGCAAGACCACGAACTCGTCGCCGCCCAGCCGGGCAACCAGGTCGTACTCGCGCACGGCGCCGCGCAGGCGCGCGGCCACCGCTTTCAGGAGCTGGTCGCCGACGCCGTGGCCCAGGGTGTCGTTGATCACCTTGAAGCGGTCGAGGTCGAAGAACAGCAGGGCATACAGGTTGCGGCTGCGCCTGGCCCGCTTGAGTTCCGCCGACGCCATCTCCTGGAACATCCGGCGGTTGGCCAGCCCCGTCAGGTGGTCTTGCGAGGCCAGCGCGAGGGCGCGGCTCTTTTCCTGCTCCAGCTGGGCGATCAGGCGCTGCTTTTCCTGTTCCGAAACGGCCACGGCGCTGTGCAGCCGCTGCTGTTGCCACAGGCCGGCCGCGATGCCGATCGTGATGACCAGCACCAGCAGAGAATAGGCGCCCGCGCGCAGGAAGTACGAGCGGTGCTGCGCATCCAGCTGTCCCAGGACGACCGCCGGATCCTGGATCACGGTCACCCGGATCGGGATGTCGGCCAGGACTTCGCGGGCAACGATGGCGCCGGCGGCGGGCTCCATCATCCCCGTCGCGCGCGACGCCGCGGGCAACAGGATCCCGCCCTGCATGACCGCCAGCGGCGCGCCGTCCTGGTGGACGATCTCGATGCGTCCTTCCGGCCCCAGGTCGACGTTGCGGTAGCTGCCTAAAAAGTAGCCCAGGTCGACCATCGCGCCGTAGTGGCCCCGGTCTCCGTCCAGCCGGACCAGGACCGGCAGGCGCCAGGGATACTTGCCGCTCGCGGCGGGGTGCCCGAACGCCATCGCCGGCGCGTCGGGCGGGGCGCCGCCGGTGCCCTCGAGAAGCTGCTGCAGCTCGGGTTCCCGGTCCTGGTTGGCGGACGAGTACACGAGGGCGCCGCCGGCGTCGAACAGCGCGGCGCGCACATAGGCCGAGTCGCCGACCATTTGCGGATTCAGGTGGAGGGCGCTGGGCTGCGCCCCAGTCGCTTCGCTGGCGGCGATGCGCGCATAGAGCGTGGCCCGGCCCAGCACTTCCTCGAGATTGGTCGCGACGATCAGGACGATGTTTTCGCTGCTGGTGGTCGCCGCCTGGCGCGCGACGGTTTTCTCCTGCTCGGCGCGATCGAAGTAAAAGGCCCAGATCGAAAGCACGATCGTGAGTCCGAGCACGCAGGTCACGGGCAGCAGGGCATTGGGGCTGACCAGTGACAGGACGCGGCGGCGCAGGATGGCGAATGGAAGAGGGGTGGAGGCAGGCACCGGGCTGTCATTTATCGAACCGAACGAGCCATGCTAACAACGTCACGTGACAGGTCCATGACATGGCGATGTCAGGCGTGCTTGCTGAATTGTCAAGTCTGCTATGCTTTCCGCTTGCAGCCCATTTGCTTCTCATGGAGGATCGCATCGATGACGTTTGACCCTTGCGCCAAGCCGCGCAACCTTTATTGGACCCGGCTCGCCGTCGCCGTCGCTCTGGCTGTCACGACGATAGGCGGCAGCGCCGCCCAGGCCCATGAACCCGCCCAGGCGACGGCGCCGCAATGGCGCCAGCAAAGTGACGCTTCCAGACCTACCGCGCGCCACGAGAACGGCTTCGTGGCGGTGGCCGGTCGCCTGATCCTGCTTGGCGGACGCGGCGAACGGCCCCTGGAGATCTACGACCCGGCCAGCGGGCGCTGGACCAAAGGCGAAGCGCCGCCATTCGAGATCCACCATCTGCAGGGCGTGGAGTTCGGCGACAAGCTATACGTGCTCGGCGCCCTGACCGGCAAGTTCCCGGAAGAGTCTCCGGTGCCGCACGTGCTGATCTACGATCCTGCGGTCGACCGCTGGAGCAAGGGTCCCGAGATTCCACCGCAGCGGCGGCGCGGCGCGAGCGGCGTGGCGGTGCATGACGGGATCATCTACCTGGTCGGCGGCAACCGCCGCGGCCATATGAGCGGCTACGTCGCCTGGCTCGACGCCTTCGATCCGGCCACCGGCCGCTGGACCGAACTCCCCGACGCACCGCATGCGCGCGACCACTTCCACGCCGCAGTCATCGACGGCAAGCTGTATGCGGCGGGCGGACGCCGCTCCGCGCACGACCTGGGCAACGCGCTGGCGCAGACCGTCGGCGAGGTCGACGTCTACGATTTCAGGGCGAAGCGCTGGAGCACGCTCCCTGCGCCGCTGCCGACGCAGCGCGCCGGGACCGCCAGCGCCGTCATCGACGGCAAGCTGGCGGTGATGGGCGGTGAGAGCATGAAGCACGAACACGCGCACCGCGAAGTCGAGGCCTGGGACCCGAAAAGCGCCCGCTGGCACACGCTGCCTGCCTTGCCGGTCGGCCGCCACGGCACCCAGGCCGCCACGCTGGACGGCAAAGTATATCTTGCGGCCGGCAGCGGCAACCGCGGCGGCGGGCCGGAGCTGGACGATCTCTGGCGCATCGAGCCTGGCAAGCCCGGTAAGCCCACTGCGCGCGATCCCGCCTACGATGCCTTCTCCCTGATTCCCGAGGCGCCGGGATCCGGCTGGATCGATGCGACCCTGCCGAATGTGCCGGTCGCACCGGCCCTGCACGCGACCGACTCGGTGTTCATCGACGTCGACCACGACGGCGACCTGGATGTCGTGATCTCGGTGGAGCACGGCGTCAATCGCCTGTACCGCAACGATGGCGGCGGCAAGCTGACTTACGTCCCCGACGCCTTCGGCACCCGCATGCACGACAGCGAACACGTGCGCGCCGCCGATTTCAACCGCGACGGCCATATGGACGTGGTGTTCGTGGCCGAGGCGGATGAGCACCACCAGCTCTACCTGGGCGACGGCAAGGGCGGCTTCGTCGACGCCAGCGCGCGCCTGCCGGCCCACAGCCAGGGCAATGGGCTGGCGGTCGGCGACGTCAATGGCGACGGCCTGCCCGACATCTTCATCGGCAGCACCGGCGAGGCGGGCGGTGGCAAGGAGGTGCCGGCCAAGAACCTGCTGTTCCTGGGCGACCCCAAGCGGCCCGGCTACTTCATCGATGCCTCCGCCACCCACCTGCCGCAGGCGAACGACCAGACCGAGGGCGCGGTGCTGGCCGATATGGATGGTGACGGCCATCTCGACCTGGTGCTGGCCAGCCCCAGCCAGCCGAATCGCCTGCTGATCAACGACGGCAAAGGGCGTTTCAGGGAAGAGTCGCACCGGCTCGAGCTGAAGGTGCCGATGGAGACCCGCGAAGTGCACGTGTTGGACGTGAACGGCGACGGCAAGCTCGAGATCGTGTTCTTCAATATCACGAGCAATAACGCCGGCTGGGAGAAAGACCCGCAAACGCGCCTGCTGGTCAACGACGGCAAGGGCAACTACCGCGACGAGACCGCGGCGCGCCTGCCGGCGCACACCTTCTCGAGCTGGGCCGGCACGGTGGTCGATTTCAATGGCGACGGCGCGCCGGATTTGCTGGTCGGGGCGATCGAGGTGCCGGGCTTCGTGCCGCTGCAGCCGCGCGCCTGGCAGAACGACGGCAAGGGCAATTTCAAGGAGGTGACCCTGGCGGTGCTGCCCGGTGTGACCGTCGGCCGCAGCTGGAGCATGGGCCGGGGCGACCTCGATGGCGACGGCAAGGATGACGTCTTCATCGGCGGCTGGGGAACCCAGGCGCGCCTGCTGCTCAGCGACATCAAGAAGCACCAGGCGTCGCTGCCGCCGGTGCCGAAGCTGGAGAAGAAGAAGCGGTAAGGACTAGCGCGCCGGCCTGAGGACGAATTCCGTGATCTCGGCCGGCACCCCGAGCCGGATCGGGAACCCGTTCCACAGCCCGGTGCCATTGCTGACATACAGCTCCATCCCTTTGACGCGGTAACTACCCGAGACGTAGCCGCCATTCGCGCGTTTCACCACCTGGTCGACACCCCGGATCATCCCGCCATGGGTATGGCCCGACAGTTGTACGTCGATCCCGGCTTCGGCATTGGCGGCGACGCCGATCGGCTGGTGGCTGAGCAACACGACCGGCGCATCCGGCGCCGCGCCTTCGAGCGCGCGGCGCGTGTCCGGCCCTTCCATGCCGAAGCGCGGCGCCACCCGGTCGGTCACGCCGGCAATCGTCAGGCGGCCGCCATCGTGCTCGATCGTGGCGTGGCGGTTGACCAGCACGCGCATGCCAAGTCCCTCGAAGACGCCGGTCCAGCGCTCGGCGCCGAAATAATATTCGTGGTTGCCCAGGCTTGCGATGACGCCGTGGCGCGCCGCCAGGTCGGCCAGCGGCCGCACGTCGCCCGCGCGCGCCTGCGGCGAACCGTCGATCAGGTCACCGGTGATGACGACCAGGTCGGGTCGCAGCGCATTGCTGCGCTCGACCACCTCGCGCACCCAGTCCCCGTGCATCAGGCGGCTGATGTGCAGGTCGGTCAGCTGCACCATCCGGAACCCGTCCAGGGCCGGGGGCAGGTCGCGGATCGCCAGCTCGACCCGGCGCACCTCGGGCACCCCGATCGCCTGGCCCACGCCGACCGCCGACAGCAGGGTGCCGGCGGCAAGGACGGCATACCGCACACGAAGCGTCAGCCGTGCATCGACGGCGCGCCCGCGGCGCAGCGCCCAGGCGGCCAGCAGGGCCAGGTCGGCCAGCAGCTGCAGCAGGAGCGCCAGCAGGAAGCTGCAGTACAACCAGCCCAGCAGGATGATGAAGATGCGCGGGATCTCGGGCGAATACATCGTGCCGAACACCCAGCGCTGGATCATGTGGTGCTGGCAGACCAGCAGCAGGGCGAGTCCCAGCCCGATCCGGGTGTAGCGGTGCAGGGGAAGGGGAACGATCAGGCGCAGTACGAAGTACAGGTAGGCAAGATAAACATAGGGGAAAAACACAGCGGCAACTTTCTTGTCTCTGGTTAAGTTGCCGCGATGATATCGCACTCTGCCCAGGGGGGCCGGGCCGCGCGCGGTTTATCGTCGTTTACTAAACTTCGCTAAACTTCGCCCGTTCCGCGAAAGACTGTTGAGTGAAAGTTCTTTCCTTTGTATAAATTCGCTTGTTGTTACACGAAGACCCCTGCTATGCACGCGGCATCACTGTCGTTTAGTAAATCCCTGTGAACGCTATCATTCCAGCGTCCGCGCATCCGGGGAAAGCACGGCATGCCGCTCCATGGAACCCGAAAGGTTCCGCCTAAAAGAAAGCCCGCCACAGGGCACGACAAGGAGACAAACGATGACTTCAAGAACCCAAGCCGCTTCCCGGCAGCAGACCTGCCGCATCACGCCCATCGCCATGGCGGTCGGCGCCGCACTGCTGACCCTTTCCAGCGCCCACGCGCAGACGGCTGCGAGCACCGCAGCGGAACCCGCAGCGCCGGTGGCCCAGCAGGGCGCTGCGCAACCAGAACCGGCGCAGGCGGGCGCACAGCCCGCGGTCCAGCCCAATACCGTGGCACCGGTGACGGTCCAGGTTACCGGCTACCGCTACGCGATCGAGAAAAGCCTCGACCAGAAGCGAGAGGCCAATTCGATCGTCGAGGTGGTCACGGCCGAAGACGTCGGCAAATTCCCCGACAAGAACGTGGCCGACGCCCTGCAGCGGGTGCCGGGCGTGGTCGTCACCCGCAGCGGCGGCGAGGGCAAGAACGTCTCGGTGCGCGGCCTGTCGTCGGAACTGACGCTGACCCAGTTGAACGGCAACTACGTCGCCACCGCCGAATCGAACGGTGACCCGTCGCGTTCGTTCAACTACACGCTGATGCCGTCGAATATGCTGGCCAGCGCAGAACTGTACAAGACGTCGGAAGCGCGCTTCGACGAAGGCGGCATCGGCGGCACCGTGATCCTGCGCACCCGCCGTCCGCTGGACGTGAAATCGGGTTCCGGCTTCCTGAACGCCGAAGGCACCTGGTCCGACACCACCAAGAAGACCGACCCGCAGATTTCGGGCCAGTACGCCTGGCACGACGAAAGCAACCGCATCGGCGTCCTGATCGGCTACACCCAGCAGAAGCGCACCATCCGCACCATGGGCGGCAGCACCTCCAACTGGCAGTGGTACAGCGACAGCCGCGCCAATAATCCGTCGGTCGACGTCAACGGCCAGCCGAACGGCCTGAACTCGTACTGGTGGGGCGAATCGGGCTTCTACAACCAGGATGGCGACTACTACACCAACTTCGCCCTGCCGACTTCGGTCAACCTGGACGTGGTGACCAATGAACGCGAGCGCAAGGGCGGCCAGCTGACGCTGCAATTCAAGCCGCTGCGCAACCTGAACATGACGGCCAACTATTTCCGCTTCGACTTGAAGCAGAATACGCAGACCAATTCCCTGAAGATCCCGGAATGGAGCATCGCGCGCTTCAACGGCGACGGCAATTATCCGGGCGGCCGCATGCTCGACCACCTGACCTTCGACCCGAGCGGCAGCATCGTCACCGGCGCCCAGTACAGCGCGCGTCCGGGCAAGAACTATTACTGCAGCTCGGCGCAGGCCGGGGCGGCCGGGTTCGCCAATACCGGCGGCTTCGGTCCCGACGACTGCACGATTCCGACCCCGCAGATCGCCGGCAACATCAGCCGCGAAAAAGCGTTGTCGCAGACCGCCGACTTCGAACTGAACTGGAAGGGCGAGTCGCTCGACGCCGACATCAAGCTCGGCCGCACCTGGGCCGAGGGCGGTCCGGAAATGACGCTCGGCATGCCGATCAAGCCGCGCCGCCAGAACGCCGACGGCAGCTGGAGCCTGGGCAACCACTTCTCGTCGTGGGACCTCTCCGGCACCCCGACCATGAACTTCTCGCCGGAGCTGATGGCCAACCTGCGCAATGGCATCGGCGAGATCGACCTTGGCTCGACCAGCTCGTCGTGGACCCGCAACAAGACCGACCAGAACTACGCCCAGGCCGACCTGACCTGGCACGTCGACAAGAGCAACTGGCTCGATTCGATCCAGTTCGGCGCCAAGTACCGCGATGGCGGCACCAACCGCCGTACCGGCAATAACTACTGGGTTTGCCAGGGCGCCGACCCGGGCGACTACGACAGCCGCTTCCAGAACGGTTGCGACGTCAATGCCAACAAATTCCGTCCCGACTTCCTCTACAGCGAAGAGCTGGGCAACCTGACCAACGGCCTGAAGGCGAGCGCCTTCCCGGCGATCAACTATCCGGCCTATATCGCGCACCTGAATAGCACCTACGGCCCGATGCAGACCCGTAACGAGGACAACTTCGTCTACAACGTCGACGAGAAAATCACGTCGATGTACGTCCAGGCCAACATCAAGACCGACCGCCTGCGCGGTAACCTCGGCATGCGCGTGGTGCGCACCCGCCAGCACGCCGATTCGACGGACCAGGTCGATTACTACAACGATTACTTCTTCGACGGCCCCGACGGCAACCCGGCGCCATGCCTGCCGGGCGGCGCGCCTGCCGCCGGCGCGCCGGCCGGCTCGGGCTGCACCAGCGGCTTCACCGTGCTGCCGGACAGCCAGACCAATCCGGCCAGCGGCCACATCTCGACCTTCGTGGTGAGCGCGCTCGACCGTACCTACACCGACTACCTGCCGAGCCTGAACCTGGCCTTCGACCTCACCGACACCCTGCTGCTGCGCGGCGCGGCGTCGAAGGTGGTGGCGCGTCCGAGCTACAACTCGATCGCCGCCCCGGGCAGCCTGCGCAACTTCGGCCAGGAATACGTCGACGACCGCCGCCTGATCGGCGGCGGCGACCAGGTCGGCTGGTTCGGTACGGGCAGCAACAAGGAACTGGACGCCTTCAAGGCCACCCAATACGACCTGGGCCTCGAGTGGTACTTCACGCGCGGTTCGGTGCTGGGCGCAGCCGTGTTCCGCAAGAACGTGAGCAACTTCGCGGTGCCGGTGGTGCGCGACGTCACCCTGGACATCGGCGGCCAGTCGGTGGCAGTGCAGAACTACAGCACCAGCGCCGGTGGCCGCGATGCGGTGTCCAAGGGCATCGAAGTGTATGCGCAGCACACCTTCGATTCCGGCATTGGCTTCCAGGCAAACTATACGTACAACAAGACCAACCAGGCCGCGATCACCTTGTCCAACGGCCAGCAGATCGGCACCTCGCCGCTGGTGGGCAGCGCCAAGAACCAGGCCAACCTGACCGTGTTCTACTCGGACGACAAGATGATGCTGCGCGCGTCGTACAACCGCCGCGGAGAAGTGGTCAACGGCCTGGTCAACGGTTTGAACGTGTATGACGAGCCATACAGCCAGGTCGACCTGAACGCGGCCTATAACTTCACCAAGGAACTCAGCCTGACCGCGTCGGTGCTGAACCTGACCGAGGAAGAGTCGCGTTCCCGCCTGGGCAACGACACCAAGGCGCGTTACTACTCGAGTGGCTACGCGGGCCGCGTGGCATACGTGGGCCTGAACTACAAGTTCTGAGTTCCGCCGTCGCGCCTCCCCGCACCTCGACCAGGAGGCGGGGAGGCCCACATCTCATGATTGCCATGTCTACACTGATGTCCTCCACGCGCCTGTTGCTCGGATTGGTCATGGCGCTGTTCGCCGGCGCCGCCCAGGCCGACGCCGTCCAGGCCGACGCCCCGCTGCAGTTCACCATCGACCAGGGCTGGACCTTCCGCATGGTGCCCGGCGACACCCAGGCCGGCGCCTATCCGGAAGCGGCGCCGTCGCGCGCGGCCACGGTGCCGGGCACGGTGCACACCGACCTGATGGCGCACGGCCTGATACCCGACCCATATATCGGCGCGCCCGAGGCCGGGTTGCAATGGATCGGCCTCGCGGACTGGGAATACCGCGTCGAATTCGATGCCTCGCGCGCGGCCTTGCGCAACGGGCGCAGCGACCTGGTGTTCGAAGGGTTGGACACCTTCGCCGAAGTCTGGCTCAACGGCCACAAGCTGCTCGACGCCGACAACGCCCACCGTACCTGGCGCGTGCCGGTCGAGGGCCGGCTGCGCCCGAGCGGCAATATCCTGCGCATCGTGCTGCGCTCGCCGATCGCGCGGATGCTGCCGCAGGTCGCGGCGATGCCGCACAAAATCGCAGGCAACTATCCTTCTCCCTACGGCGACGAGCCGCAGGACGCCATGACCGGCAACTTCGTGCGCAAGCCCGGCTATCACTACGGCTGGGACTGGGGGCCGCGCTACGTCGGCGCCGGCATCACGAAGCCGGTGGTGCTGCAAAGCTGGGATGCGCTGCGCATCGACGACCTGCAACTGCGCCAGGACCGCGTCGACGCCACGCGCGCCGAGCTGACCGCGATCGCCTCGCTTGACGCGGTGCGCGCTGCGGCGGTCGAGCTGCGCCTGTGGCAGACCGCGCCCGATGGCGCGCGCGTGCTGGCCGTCCGCAAGACCGCCCGGTTGCGCGCCGGCCCCAATCGCATCGCGCTTCCGGTGGCGGTCGACGCGCCGCAGCGCTGGTTCCCGAACGGCTACGGCAAGCAGCCGCTGTACCGCTATGAGCTCGAGGTCGCCGATGGCAAGACCCGGCTGGCGGGCGTCTCCGCCCGCACCGGGCTGCGCAGCGTCGAACTGCGCCGCGACCGCGACCCGCGTGGCACCGCCTTCTACTTCGTCATCAACGGCATTCCGGTATTCGCCAAGGGCGCCAACACGATCCCGTTCGACATGTTCCAACCGCGCGTCAAGAAGGCGCAACTGCGCCGCGCGCTGGAACTGGCGCGGGACGCCAATATGAATATGCTGCGCAGCTGGGGTGGCGGCTACTATGAAGGGCGCGACTTCTATGACCTTGCCGACGAACTGGGCCTGCTGGTATGGCAGGACTTCATGTTCGGCGGCGGCATGCAGCCGGCCTACGACCCGGCCTTCCGCGCGAACGTGGTGCACGAGGCACGCGACCAGGTCAGGCGCTTGCGCAACCATCCGAGCGTGGTGCTCTGGTGCGGCAATAACGAGCAAGAGATCGCCTGGAAATACTGGGGGCACGGCAAGACGCTGAAGGCGGCCGACGCAGCCTTCGCCGACCAGGTGTGGAAGGGCTATGTGCAGCTATTCGGCGCCGACTTGCGCCAGGTGGTGCGGGAAGAGGGCGGCGGCATCGGCTATTGGTCCAGCTCACCGAGCCAAGACCTGCAGGAAGTCGCCAACACCGAGGCCAGCGGCGATATGCATTACTGGGAGGTGTGGGGCAATCCGGCCCATCCGGTGACGAAATACCTGGAGATCACGCCGCGTTTCATGTCCGAGTACGGCCTGCAGGCGTGGCCGGTCCAGCGCACCATCGATGCCTTCGCCCGGCGCGACCAGCAGCAGCTCGGCGCGCCCGTGATCGATGCCCACCAGAAGTTCATGGCCGGCAAGGGCAACGAACGCCTGATGAAGTACATCAATGATGAGTTCGGCGCGCCGCGCGACTTCGCCGGCTTTGTTTACCTGAGCCAGGCGATGCAGGCCGAAGGCATCGAACTGGCGGCGCTGCATCACCGCCGCAGCCGGCCATATACCATGGGCTCGCTGTACTGGCAGCTCAACGACGTCTGGCCGGGCGCTTCCTGGTCCGGCATCGACTGGTTCGGTCGCCCGAAGGCGCTGCACTTCCACGCGCGCCGATTTTTCGCACCGGTGGCCTTGGCCGCGCTGCGCGACGCCAGGGGCGAGACTGGACTCAGTCTGCTCAATGACCGCACCAGCCGCGTGCGTGGCGAGCTGCGTACCCGCGTGATGACGCTGGAGGGCAGGGTGCTGCGCGACGAGCGCAAGCCGGTCGAGATGGCGCCGTTGTCGGCGACCAAAGTCGCCGCCTACCGCGATGCCGACCTGCTCGGCACGGCCGATCCCGCCTCAACCGTTGCCGTATTCGAGCTTCAAGCCGAGGGCGAGCCGACCGCGCGCGCCGTGGTGTACTTTGCGCCGGCCAAAAACATCGCCTGGAGGGATGCCGGCCTCCATGCCACACTGCGCCGCGACCCTCAGCACTCCGGCGCCTACCTGCTCGACATCTCCGCCTCCAGCCTCGCGCGCGCGGTCTGGATCGATTTCGGCGACCTCGATGCCGACCTGTCCGACAACGCCGTGACCCTGCTGCCCGGCGAGCGCATCACGCTGGAGGTGACGTCCGACGCCACCGAGGACGCCTTGAGCGCCGCCCTGCAACTTCGCGCGCTGGACGATGCCGTGCCAGCCACCCTTCCACAGACCAGGAGCCCTTCCGCACCATGACGCAGAAAGCAACCGCTCACGATTCCAGCAGCGCCGCCTTGCTGTCCGACCAACCACGCAGCGCAGGCGCAAGCCGCGGCGCTGCCCCGCGGCGGCGCGCCATCGCGGCCCAGGTCGCCGCCGCCGCGCTGCTGCTCGGCTGCGCCAGCACTACGCCGGACAACCTGGCGCCCGCCACGGACGCGGCCCGGTTCTCGAGCTCGTTCGAGGCCAACGAACCCATGCCGGCGACCCTGGCCGAGGGCGGTGTGCGCGTCGAAGCCGGTGCGGGTCCCGAGCGCCCCTACACCGCCAAGCCGAAGGCCGGCTACAGCGGCCTGCGCGCGCTGCGCTACCAGGCCGAAGGCGGCGGCGGCCGCATGCAGCTGTTCCCGGTCGATATCGCCATCGATACCGACACCACGCTGTCGTGGAAGGTGCTGCCCGAGATCGTCGACGACGACACGGTCGCCTCGACCGGCGTCTCGCTCGACCTGGTGCTGGACGACGGCAGCCGCGTCTCAAGCCTGGGCATCCTCGACCACCACGGCGTACGTGTCGGCGCCGCCTCCCAGGCCGAATCGAAGACGCTGTTCCCGCAGCAGTGGGCGAACAAATCGGTGCGCCTGGGCCAGCTGAAGGGCCGCCGCATCAAGTCGATCGAGCTCGAGGTGCGGCCCACGGGTGGCAAGGCGAGGGCCAGCGGCTGGCTGGACGACATCGTCATCGCCGACCAGGCCCCGCTGGCAGTCACGCGCGTGTCGGACTACGTGCGTGCCACGCGCGGCACCCAGGCCAACGGCACCTTCTCACGCGGTAACAACATCCCGGCGACGGCGATGCCGCACGGCTTCAACTTCTGGACCCCGGTCACCGACGCCGGCACGCTCAGCTTCATGTATAGCTGGAACGAGAAGAATGGTCCCGACAACCGGCCACGCCTGCAGGCGCTGTCGCTCAGCCACCAGCCGAGCCCGTGGATGGGGGACCGCCAGACCTTCCAGGTGATGCCGTCGGCCGCCAGCGGCCAGCCCGACCCCGACCGCCAGCGCCGCGCGCTGTCGTTCTCGCACGAGCAGGAACAGGCGCGCGCGCATGGCTACCGGGTCGACTTCGACAACGGCATCCGCGCCGAGATCGCGCCGACCGAGCGCGCCGCGGTGTTTCGCTTCCGTTTCCCTCTTGACGCCGACGCCAACCTCCTGTTCGACAACGTCGACGCGCGCGGCGGCCTGACGCTCGATGCCGCAACCCAGACCCTGCGCGGCTATACCGACACCCGCAGCGGCCTGTCGAACGGCGCCTCGCGCATGTTCGTGTTCGCGCGCTTCGACCAGCCATGGACCGCCAGCGGCGCGCTCGAGACCGGACGCCCGACCGGCTACGTCAAGTTCAAGCCCGATGCCAAGGGCGAGGTGCGCATGCGCATCGCCACTTCGCTGATCTCGCTCGAGCAGGCGCGGCGCAACCTGGATATGGAGGTCGGCAACGCCGGCTTCGAGGCCGTGCGCGAACGCGCCCAGGCCGCCTGGGACGTGGAACTGGGCCGGGTGAACGTGCAGGGCGCCAGCGAAGACCAGCTGGTGACCGTGTACTCGAACCTGTACCGCCTGTTCCTGTATCCGAACATGGCCCACGAAAACGTCGGCACGGTCGACAAGCCGGACTGGCGCCATGCCGACCAGAGCGGCTGGTCCAAGGACAATGCCGGCGGCGACGGCTCCAGCACCTCGGCCAGGATCATCCCGGGCAAGAACTACGTCAACAACGGCTTCTGGGACACCTTCCGCACCACCTGGCCGGCCTATGCGCTGTTCACGCCGACCCGCGCCGGCGAACTGGTCGACGGCTTCCTGCAGCAGTACCGCGACGGCGGCTGGATGGCGCGCTGGTCGTCCCCGGGCTACGCCGACCTGATGGTCGGCACCAGCTCCGACGTCGCCTTCGCCGACGCCTGGCTCAAGGGAGTGCGCGGTTTCGACGTGCACCAGGTCTACGAGGCGGGGCTGAAGAACGCGACGGTCGCGCCGCCGGTCTCGAACGTGGGCCGCAAGGGCCTGGGCAAGTCGATGTACCGTGGCTATGCCGACACCACGGTGCACGAGGGCATGTCGTGGACGCTGGAAGGGGCGCTGAACGACTTCGGCCTGGCCAAGATGGGGCAGGCGCTGGCGATTGAGGAGGCCGGCAAGGGCAATACGGCGCGCGCGCGCCGCTACCGCGAAGAGAGCGAATACTTCGCCTCGCGCGCCACCGACTACGTGCACCTGTTCGACCCGGCGACGGGCTTCTTCCGCGGCCGTGACGCCAAGGGCCAGTGGCGCCAGCCGGCGGCCAGCTTCGAGCCGCGCCTGTGGGGTGCGGACTATACCGAAGCCAACGCCTGGACCTTCGCCTTCACCACCCCGCACGATGCCGAGGGGCTGGCCAGCCTGATGGGCGGCCGCGACAAGCTGGCGGCGCGCCTGGACCAGTTCTTCGCCACCCCGGAGACGGGTGAGGAAAAATTCTCGGGCCGTTACAAGCGGGTGATCCATGAGATGACCGAGGCGCGCGACGTGCGCATGGGTATGTACGCGCACAGTAACCAGCCCTCGCATCACATTCCGTGGTTGTACGCCTCCGCCGGCCAGCCATGGAAGACCCAGGCGCTGACCCGCGAAGCGCTGCGCCGCCTGTACCTGGGCAGCGAGATTGGCCAGGGCTACGCCGGCGACGAGGACAACGGCGAGATGTCGGCCTGGTACACCTTCGCCATGATGGGCCTGTATCCGCTGCGCATGGGTTCTCCCGAGTACGTGATCGGCTCGCCGGCTTTTGCGCGCACCGACGTGCGGCTGGAAAACGGGCGCATGCTGAGCGTGATCGCGAACAACAACAGCCCGCAGAACGTGTACGTGCAGTCGCTCAAGGTCAACGGCAAGCCGTGGAACCAGGCCTGGATCAAGCACGCAGACATCGCCAATGGCGCCACCCTGGAATTCACGATGGGCAGTGCGCCGTCGACCTGGGGCAGCGACGCAGCGAGCCTGCCGGCCTCGCTCACGGCCCCCGGCGCGCAGCCGGAGGGCCTGGACGATCGCAGCGGCGGCGCGCGTAGCGTGACCCTGGACGGCAAGCGCATCGCCGGCGCGCTGGTGGACGACGATGCGGCGACCGTGCTGTCCCTGCCGCCGCGCGCCAGCGTCGCGTTCGCGTTTGCAGCGCCAACCCGCATCAGTCACTACACCATCACCGCGGGCGCGTCCGCGCCGCAAGGCCTGGGCTGGACGCTGGAGGGCCGCAGCGGCAAGGGTGGCTGGACCGTGCTCGACGGGCGTAGCGGCGAGCGCTTCGACTGGGGCAGCCAGTTGCGGCCGTTCGGTATCGCCAAGCCGGGCGCCTACCGCGAATACCGCCTGCGCTTCGACAACGGCAGCACGGTGGAGGTGGCCGAACTCGAACTGCTGCAGCCGGGCGTGCGCAAGCCGTCGACCGGTGTGTTGAGCGCCAGGTAAACACGAAACAGGCACGCAGTAAGTACGTTCTGCCGAGGTAAGACATGCCTCGGCAGAACCCGGCGACAGGCGGCGTTTGGCCTGTTTACTAAAAATCGCTAAAAAGAACCTGAGCGGCTTCTCTTCGATTGACGCGTCGAAAGTGCGACTGTTATAAAACCTGCTGGATGTACGCGAATTTGACGGGCCGGTTTGATGCCGGAAAACGCGGCATCCAGCGTTTAATAAAACAGTTTTAGATAATAAATACGGAGACACAGCATGTTGTTGATTTTGGTGCTGCCATGAGCCAGGTGACCCTGCGCGACATCGCCGGCGAGACCGGGCTGTCAATCGGTACCGTCTCGCGCGCCCTGAAGAACCAGGGCGGGATGACCGAGGCGACCCGCAGCGTGGTGCGCGAGGCGGCGATCCGGCTGGGCTACGATTTCTCGCTGCTCAAGAAGGGCCGCATCCGCCGCATCGCCTTCTTGCTGCACAGCCAGCACAACACGCTCACCTCCAGCCCCTTTTTCACGCCGGTGCTGCACGGCGCCGAGGAAGCCTGCCGGCGCGAGGGCATCGCGCTGTCGCTGATCGTGGTCGGTCCGGCCGAGCCGGTGCTGGAACAAATTCGCCTGCACCAGCCCGACGCGATCCTGTGCGCCGGCTTCTTCGAGCCCGAGGTCCTGAGCGCGCTGCAGCAGACCGGCAAGCCGATGGTGCTGGTGGACATGCACCGGCGCGGCTTCACCTCGATCAATCCGGACAATATGGGCGGCGGCTACCTCGCCACCCAGCACCTGCTGCGCTGCGGCAAGAAGCGCATCGCCATGTTGTCCGGCTCCCTGGCCCACTACAGCATCCAGCAGCGCAACCGGGGCTTCCGCCAGGCGCTGTTCGACGCCAAGGTGCATGCCGACCCGAGCCTGGAAGTCATCGTGCCCACCATGGGCGAGGGTGAGGACGGCGTGATCGAGGCCATGCGCAGCCTGCTGGAGCTGCCGAAGCGGCCGGATGCGCTGTTCTGCTACAACGACAGCACCGCCCTGGTCGCCATGAAGTACTGCCTGGCCGAGGGGCTCAAGATCCCCTACGACCTCGCGATCGTCGGCTTCGACGATATCGCCGCCTCCGCCGCCGCCATCCCGCCGCTGTCCACCGTCCACGTGGACAAGGAAGCGCTGGGACGGGCCGGGGTCGACTCCCTGCTGCACAAACCCGACGAAACCCCATCCCAGATAACCCTGCCAGTCGAGATGATCGTGCGCGAGAGCAGCTACGACGACTAACGCACAGACCCTAGAAGCCACCATGACCACTTTCCCGAACTTCCGCAGCCCGGACGTGCTGCTCGACCATGCGCGCCACACGATGCGCTTCTACCATCCGCGCGCGATCGATCCCGCCGGCGGCATGCACCATTATTTCAAGGACGACGGCGCGGTCTACGACGCGAGCCATCGCCACCTGGTCAGCAGCACGCGCTTCGTGTTCACCTATGCCATGGCTTACCGCCACTTCGGCGATCAGGCTTATCGCGAGGGCCTGGAGCATGCTGTGCGCTTCCTGCGCGAGGCGCACCGCGCCCCGGGTGGCGACGGCTATGCCTGGATGCTCGACGGCCGCACGATCGAGGACGGCACCCAGCATGCCTATGGCGAGGCCTTCGTGCTGCTGGCCTATGCGCACGCCACGATGGGCGGCCTGGAGGAGGCGCGTCCCTGGATCGCCGAAGCCTTCGAGCTGATGGAAAAACGCTTCTGGAACGCGGCCGACGGCCTGTATGCCGACGAGGCGAGCCAGGACTGGCGCGAGCTATCGACCTACCGCGGCCAGAACGCCAATATGCACGCCTGCGAGGCGCTGCTGGCGGCGCATGCGGCGACCGGCGAGCGGCGCTACATCGAACGCGCCTATACGGTGGCCTACAACATCACCCAGCGCCAGGCCGAACGCTGCGGTGGCCTGATCTGGGAACACTACGACACGGACTGGCAGCCCGACTGGACGTTCAATATCGACGACCCGGAAAACCTGTTCCGTCCCTGGGGCTACCAGCCGGGCCACTTCACCGAATGGGCCAAGCTGCTGCTGCAGCTGGAAGCGCGCGGCAAGGACGTGCTGGAACATGACCTGGGCTGGCTGCTGCCGACCGCGGAAAAGCTGTTCAAGGTGGCGGTGGAGAAGGGCTGGGACCCGGAATACGGCGGCCTGTGCTACTCGCTGGCGCCGGACCTGACCATATGCGACTTCCATAAATACTTCTGGGTGCAGGCCGAAAGCGCCGCGGCGGCGGCCATGCTGGCCGCGCGCACCGGCAACGCCGACTACTGGACCTGGTACGACCGCCTGTGGGAATACAGCTGGACCCATTTCGTCGACCACCAGCACGGCGCCTGGTACCGCATCCTCGACCGCGAGAACCGCAAGCTCTCCGACGAGAAGAGCCCGGCCGGCAAGGTCGACTATCACACCATGGGCGCCGCCTACGACATCGTGGCGGTGCTGAAGGGTGGCGCGCGTGCTTAATCCTCCGCTCATGCTGTGCGCCGGCGAGGCGCTGACCGACATGATCCACCAGGGCGACGAACAATGGGTGAGCCGCGTGGGCGGATCGACCTGGAACGTGGCGCGCGCGCTGGCGGCGCTGGGCGAGCCGACCGCCTTCGCCGGCGCCATCAGCCTGGACCGCTTCGGCGACGCGCTGTGGAGCGCCAGCGAGGCCGTCGGCCTGGACACGCGGCTGCTGCAGCGGGTCGACCGTTCGCCGTTGCTGGCCGTGGTCGAGCAGGGCGAGCCGCCGCGCTACTTCTTCATCGGTGACGATTCCGCCGACCTGCACTTCGAGCCGGCGCTGTTCCCGGCCGGCTGGGCCGAGGGCCTCTGCTGGGCCCACTTTGGCGGCATCAGCCTGGCGCGCGAGCCACTGGCGGCGAAGCTGCTAGAACTGGCGCGCCAGCTCAAGGCGCAGGGTGTCGCGATCAGCTTCGACCCCAACTACCGGAACGTGATGGACGAGCGCTATGCGCCGACGCTCGAAGCCATGGCCTCGATCGCCGACCTGGTGAAGGTGTCGGACGACGACTTGCGCGGCCTGTTCCCCGGCCTTGAACTAGACGAAGCGCTGGCGCGCCTGCGCGCCTTCAATCCGGAGGCGTATTGCCTGCTGACGCGCGGGGCCCAAGGCGCGAGCCTGTTCCACGGCGCCGAGCGTTGCGATGCGCAGGCCCCGAAAGTGGCGGTGGTGGACACCGTCGGCGCCGGCGACGCCAGCGCCGCCGGCCTGTTGACCAGCCTGATGCGCCATCCGGAGCGGCGCCTGCAATCGCACCTGCACGCGGCGCTGGCCGCCGGTTCCGCCGCCTGCCTGCAGGCCGGCGCCACGCCGCCGCCACCCGCGGCCATGCACCAACTGTTCGAACAGCTCGAAGGAGACGCAGCGTGATGAGTCAACACCGAACCACCCCATTCCAGCCTGCGATTCGCGGCATCTGCTTCGCCCTGGCCGCCTGCCTGCTGCCGCTGTCCGCGCTCGATGCGACCGCAGCCGGCGCGCCCGCAAAGGCGGCCGTCGCCGTCGGCACGATGCCAGTGAACACCTTCATCGGCACCCAGGATGAAGGCAATACCTTCCCCGGCGCCTCTGCCCCATTCGGCATGATCCAGGTCAGCCCGATCGCCGACCACTACGCCGGCTACCGCTACACCGACAAGAAGATCCGCGGCTTTGGCCACTCCTTCCTGTCCGGCGCCGGCTGCTGGGAGCAGGGCGGCCAGCTGTCGGTGCTGCCGGTCACCGGCACCATCGGTCCCGGCGGCGACTTCGACACCGCCAAGAAGGGCGCGTTCGACCACAAGCAGTACGCCGCCGACTACACCCATGACGGCGAAGTCGGCCAGGCCGGCTACTACAAGGTCAAGCTGACCAGCTATGGCGGCATCACCGCCGAGGCGACCGCGCTGACCCGCGCCGCCGCCGAGCGCTATACCTATGCGCCGGGAACGAAGACCGGCCACGTGCTGCTCAACCTGGGCCAGGCCAACGAACGCCATTCCGTGATCGGCAGCGAAGTCAAGATCGTGGGCGACCGCAGCGTCGAGGGTCAGATCGTCACGAAGAGCTTCTGTGGCGGCGCCAAGTACACGACCTGGTTCCGCATGGAGTTCGACCAGCCCTTCGCCAAGCGCGGCATCTGGGACGACCGCGCCGGCTGGCCGGATGTCGACGGCCCGAGCCAGCAGGGCGAGGCCAAGCCGCACGGCGTGTGGCTGAGCTTTGATCTGAAGGACGGCCAGGCGGTGACCGCCGTCAGCGCGATCTCGCACGTCGATGCCGAAGGAGCGCGTATCAACTTGAAGGCCGAGGGCATGGAGGCTGGTCGGCCGATGCGCTTCGACGCCATGAAAGCCAAGGCGCAGGCCAACTGGCAGCGCGAGCTGGCCAGCGTGCGCATTGAGGGCGGCAGCCTCGATGACCGCACCGTGTTCTACACCGCGCTGTACCACACCTTGCTGCAGCCGCTGACCGGCAACGACGCCGACGGCCGCTACCGCGGCTACGACGACGCCGTCCATACGGCCAAGGACTGGACCTATTACGAGTTCTTCTCGCTGTGGGACACCTACCGCGCCCAGAACCAGATGCTGGCCCTTCTGCGTCCGGAGCGCGCGAGCGATATCGCCACCTCGGTGCTCAAGATCCGTGAGCAGGGCGGCTGGCTGCCACGCTGGGGCTATGCCAACTTCGAGACCAATATCATGACCGGCGATCCGGTGACGCCGTTCCTGGTCGACCTGTGGCGCTTCGGCGCCCTGAAGGGCCGCGAGGCCGAGGCCTATGCCGCGCTGCGCGAGAACGCCTTCGGCGTGCCGGCCCACGGCATCCGTCCACAAGGCCGTTCGGGCAACCCGAGCTACCTCAAGCAGGGCTTCGTGCAGTACGACCGCAGCTTCATCTCGAAGGGCATGGACACCGACCCGCACCACGGCGCCTCGGCGACGCTCGAATACGCGGCGGCCGACGGCGCGCTGGCCGGCATGGCCCAGGCGCTCGGCCACGCCGACGATGCCAAGCTGCTGGCGCAGCGCGCGCTCAACTGGAAGGCGGTCTGGGATCCGAGCGTGGTCGACGCCGAGACCGGCCAGAAAGGCTTCCCGCGTCCGCGCCTGCTGGACGGCAGCTGGTTCGGCGACGTCGGCAGCGGCTACGATCCGCGCGGCGACCACGGCTTCCATGAAGGCACGGCCTGGCAATACCAGTGGCTGGTGCCGCAGGACGTGCCGGGCCTGGCAGCTGCCATGGGCGGCGCGGCGCCGGCCCTGGGCCGCCTGGACCAGTTCTTCGACTATCCGGCGGTGCTGGCCGATCCGAACGCGGTGCGCAAGTCGTGGGTGGTGGGACCGTACAGCTATTACGCCCAGTTCCGCTACAACCCGAACAACGAGCCCGACCTGCACGCGCCATGGATGTACACCCTGATGGGCCAGCCGTGGAAGACCACCACCGTGGTGCGCGCGGCCGAGACGCTGTTCACTAACGGTCCCGGCGGCGTGACCGGCAATGACGACCTGGGCACCATGTCGTCCTGGTACCTGTTCAGCGCGCTGGGCATCTACCCGGACATGCCGGGCAGCGGCCGCTTCCTGCTGCATGCGCCGCGCTTCGCCAAGGCCGAGATCGACCTGCCGCAAGGCCGCATCCTGCGCATCGAGGCGCCGGGCGCCAAGCCGGGCGAGCGCCGCTTCGTCAAGTCGGTGAACTACGGCGGCCGTGCGGTGGAGCGCGTGTGGCTGGACTGGGAGCAGCTGCAGTCGGCGGGCACGCTGAAGTACCAGCTGACGAGGCAGCCGGACACCAAGGGCTGGGGCACGCGCGGGCGTGACCTGCCGCGCCCACCGGCCGGCCTGGCGAACTAAGCGCAGATAAAACAATATCAGGAGACAGCATGGCCAATATGCCATACAAGGCGGCGCCAGCCGCCCCCAACCAGGGCGCGGCGACGCAGCTGGACAACAACACGAGCGCGCTCGTCATCGTGACGATCCTGTTCTTCATGTGGGGACTCATCACGTCGCTCAACGACGTGCTGATCCCGCACCTGAAGGCGGTCTACACCCTGACCTATGTGCAGGCCATGCTGGTGCAGTTCTGCTTCTTCGGGGCCTACGCCATCGTGTCGCTGCCGGCCGGCGCGCTGATCCGCCGCATCGGCTACCAGAAGGGGGCGGTGGCCGGCCTGCTGGTGGCCGCCGTCGGCTGCACCCTGTTCTATCCGGCCTCATTCGGCGGCTACGGCCTGTTCCTGCTGGCGCTGTTCGTGCTGGCCTCGGGCATCACGGTGCTGCAGGTGGCGGCCAATCCCTATGTGGCGGTGCTCGGCCCGGCGCGCACGGCCTCGAGCCGCCTGACCCTGACCCAGGCCTTCAATTCGCTGGGCACGACGATCGGGCCGGCCGTAGGCGGCCTCTTGATCCTGTCGGCCGCCGGGGCGGTCGCGGTGACCGGTGTCGATGCAGCGGCCGAAGCGGCATCGGTGCGCGGTCCCTACCTGGTGCTGGCCGGTGTGCTGGTGCTCCTGGCCGTGCTGTTCTGGCTGGCCCGCCTGCCGGCGATCGCCGATACCGATGACGTGCCGCTGGTGGGCGTAAGCCAAGGCTCGGCGCTGTCGCACCGCCATCTGGTGCTGGGCGCGATCGGCATCTTCCTGTACGTGGGGGCGGAAGTGAGCATCGGCAGCTTCCTGATCAACTTCATCGGCGAGCCGCACATCGCCGGCCTGTCGCATGCCGATGCCGCCCATTACGTCAGCATCTACTGGGGCGGGGCAATGATCGGGCGCTTCATCGGCTTCGCCGTAATGCGTGTGGTCAGCCCCGGCAAGACGCTGGCTTTCAATTCGCTGGCGGCGATCGCGCTGGTGCTGGTGGCGACCTTCACCCAGGGCGACCTGGCGATGTGGGCGATCCTTGCCGTCGGCCTGTGCAATTCGATCATGTTCCCGACCATCTTCAGCATGGCGCTGCATGGCCTGGGCAGGCACACAGGCCAGGCCTCGGGCATCCTGTGCATGGCGATCGTGGGCGGCGCGCTGGTGCCGTTCGCGCAGGGAGCCCTGGCGGACGGGTTCAATGTGCAGGTGTCGTTCCTGCTGCCGGCCGCCTGCTATGCCTTCGTCCTGTTCTTTGGCGTCAAGTACGCGTCGATGTATAAGGCGTAGGGTGGGCGGGTTTCCCGCCCACGCGTTCAACGCCACTGCGCTCTGCCACTGAGCATATGTGATTTGAACACGTGGACGGCGAAGCCGCCCACCCTACCATTGACCGCCCCAGATCAATCGAACGAGTAATTCACGCTGGCATAGAAACGCCGCCCGCGCGGATCGGTATAGCTCGGATCGTACCCGGACAGGAAGAAATAGGCCTGGTTCGAATACGGCGGACTCTCGTCGAACAGGTTCTGCACGCCGGCGCGCAGCTTCAGGCGCGTCGTTGCCTGATACGCCGCCGACAGATCCCACAGCGAGTATGACTTGACCTTGTTCTGCGCCACCACCGAACCGTCGTCGATATTGATCGCCGTGTTCTGGTCGTCGTAGCCGCTCGACCAGGTGTTCTGCAGGCTGGCCGAGAGGGGGCCGCGATCCCAGTCGAAGCTCACCGTATGGCGCCAGCGCTGCACCACGCCGTCGGTGACGAATTTGTTCAGGTTGCTCACGAAGGCGTCGCCCGGCGCGTTCTGGATTTCCGACGACAGCACATAGGTGCCGTTCAGGCGTCCGCCGAAACGGCCGATGGCGGTGTCGACGCCACGCACCGTGACCGCCAGGTCCAGGCCCTTGGCCACCTGGGCGCCGCGATTTTCCTTGCGCAGCTCGATATAGTCGATGACGTCGTCCTCATCGCGGTACACCAGGTCGCCGTACTTGGCCAGGTTGCCCAGGATGATGTCGTCGCCGATCTCGCTGATCAAGTCGGTACGCTTGATATTCCAGTAGTCGAGCGAGGCGCTCACATTGCGGCCGGCCGCGAACACGGCGCCGAAGGAGAACTGGCGGCTGCGTTCGGGCTTGAGGTCGGCGTTGCTGTAGCGGCGCGTATCCCAGTTGTCGGCGCAGTCGGCATAGTTGTTCTCGACCGTGGCGCAATAGACCGGATCGGGCAGGGTGGCGGTGCTGCTGTAGACGGTGGGGCGGAACAGCTCCGTCATCGTTGGCGCACGGAAGCCGCGGCCGGCCGAGGCGCGCACCAGCAGCGCATCGGTCGGGCGGTAGGAGAGGCCGATCTTGGGGCTGGCCGCGCCGCCGACCTGCTCGTAGTGGTCGTAGCGCGCCGACAGCTGCGCTTCCCACTGCTTGGCGAACGGCACCAGCACTTCGCCGTACAGGCCGGCGACATCGTGCTTGTCGCTGGTGGCGCGGCCGCCTTCCGGCGCGGCGTCGTTGTTAATGTTGTCGGAGAGGAGCAGGGCGGATGGCGTGAAGTTATTCTTCTCGCGCCGCACCTCGCCGCCGATGGCAACCGCCAGTTCGCCGCCAGCCAGCGGCATGAGCGCGCGCGAGAACTTGAAGTCGACTGCGTCGAGCGTGCCGCGCGCACGGCGCACGACGTCGTCGACCTGGATGCTGTCGATCAGGGCGCGGCCTTCGGCGCTGGATGGGCCGAAGGGGTTGATGCGGCCGTCCAGGATCCCTTCCATCAGCTCGTTGTACAGCACGTAGCCATTGGTGTCGCGGTCCTTGACCGTGTTGACGCTGTGGTTGTACGCGGTGTCGTAGTCCCAGCCGCCCACGGTGCCGCTGACGCCGACCACGAAGCGCATGCCTTCGCTGGTCAGTTCGCTGGTGCGCTGGCCGGCTTCGGACAGGCGCATGCGCAGTTCCAGCTCGCCCGGATAGTCGTCGTCCAGTTCTTCGAGGCCGGTGCCCACCAGTTGCGGCACCAGGCGATAGTCGATATAGCCCGTCACGCGCGCCGACGAACCGGTGTAGTACGACTTGGAGCGGCTGAGCGCCACCTCGGCATAGGCCTGGTGGCCGCCGCCCAGCTTGAGCACACCGCGGCTGAGCAGGCTCGCTTTTTCCGTCTTCGGATAGAGCTCGGTGTCGCCCATATAGTTATAGGTGCAGGCATCGACGCCGCCGGTGCCGGCGGGCAGGTAGACGTTGGCCGGCGGCGCGCAATCGGGCGCCGACAGGTTGATCAGGCGGTTGGTGATCGGGCGGCCGTTGATGGTGAAGCCCTGTTCCTGCAGGTGGTCGCGCTGGTTCGAGGTCAGGCGGATGTTGGCCGGGCCGGTATAGCCCGACAGCAGATGGCCCAGGCGTTCCTCGACCCGCAGGCCGGGGATGAAGCTGCGCTGCGAGGTATTGAGCGCGTTGGTGCGCTGGAAGTCGGCCACCGCGAACACATTGTAGCCGTCGCGTTCGAGGTCGCCCTTGCCGGCGCTGATGCTGGCGGTGCGCTTACCGGCGCCGCCTTCGTCGGTGGTGCTGCCGTAGGCGTTCAGTTCCAGGCCCTGGAAGTCCTTGCGGGTGATGAAGTTGATGACGCCGCCGATCGCATCGGTGCCGTACAGCGCGGAGGCGCCGTCCAGCAGTACCTCGACCCGCTCCAGCGCGGCCGCCGGGATGTTGTTCAGGTCGACGCCGCTGTCGTCGCCGGGCGAGGCGAAGTTGGCCATGCGCCGGCCATTGAGCAGGACCAGGGTCGACGAGGTGCCGATGCCGCGCAGGTTGGCGCTGTTGAAGCCGCGCTGGTCGCCGCCGACATTGATGCTGGCGCCGTCGGTCAGGCCGCCGACGTTGCTCGATACCCGGGCCAGGAGTTCGGAGGCGGTGGTCACGCCGGCCTTCTCGATCTCGGCGCGCGAGACGATCTGCACCGGCAGCGCGGTCTCGGACAGCACCCTGCGGATGGCGGAACCAGTGACTTCGACCTTCGGCATGGCGGCCGGCGCCGGCACCGCCACCGCCACCGCCACTGGGGCGGCCTCAGTCGCAGTCGTTTCCTGCGCCAGCGCGCCCGTCGATACCCCTGCCGCCATCCAGGCGCCCGCCAGCAGCGCACCGCGCACGGCGTGTGCCGCCGCCTTCAACTTCATATTCATCAATTGTCCTTGTGAAACTACGCAATAACCGACGAGTGTAAACGCGCGGCGAGCCGTAAAGACAACAATCGATGCCGGAAACGAGGGATGTTGCGAATCTGATACGCGCAAGCCGCCAATCCGGCTCGGTATTCCCTTTGGAGAAATAATGTATTGCGGGTTGCAACGATTCCCTGCGTTCGCATAATTCATGAAAATGCATCCATGACGAACGCGGCCAAACTGGCCGCCACCCTGGGAGACCGCAGCATGACGACCTCTGTTTACCACGACGGCGAACGCGCCGTGCAGCGCAGCGCCGGGGAGGTCGGCATCGCCGACCGCAATGGCGTGGTCATCGCCGACACCATCCTCGGCGGCGCCCGGCCCTTCATCGGCAAGCAGTCGATGGTGGTGCTGGCCAGCGTCGACGCCGACGGCGCACCCTGGTCCACCGTCCTGTTCGGCCAGCCCGGCTTCGCCCATGCCGACAGCGCGGCCCAGGTGACGGTCGACCTGCCGGCGGCGCTGCGCGATCCCGAGGAACCGTTCTGGCGCAACGTTGCCGCCAATCCGGCGGTCGGCAGCCTGTTCATCGAGCTCGGCTCGCGCCGCCGCTACCGCATCAATGGTGCCCTGGCGCGCCTGGACGACGGAGGTTTCGACCTGGACGTGCGCGAGGCCTATCCGAACTGCCCTAAATACATCCAGCGCCGCCAGCTGCGCCGCATCGATGGCGAGGCGGCGCCGGCCCTGCTGGGCAAAGGCCACGCGCTCGACGAAGATGCGCGCGCCATCGTGCGCCGCGCCGACACCGTCTTCGTGGCCAGCAACCACCAGGAGCGTGGCGCCGACGCCTCGCATCGCGGCGGCAGCTCCGGCTTCATCCAGGTGGTAAACGACACGCTGCTGCGCATCCCCGACTACTCCGGCAACAGCCTGTTCAACACCTTCGGCAACCTGGCGGTCGATCCGCGGGTGGGCCTGTGCATACCCGATTTCGACGGCCAGCGCCTGTTGCAGCTGAGCGGCCGCGCACGCATCCTGCATGGCCAGGACGATCCGCACGGCCTGACCGGCGGCACCGGGCGCTTCTGGGAAGTCGCGATCGAGCGCTGGCTGCTGCGCTGCGCGCCGCAGCGCCTGGACTGGGAATACCTGGACGCTTCGCCCTTCAATCCGGCGGTGGAGGACTGAATCGTGAGATATCTGATCGATGCCATCATCCGCCATGGCCCCGTCGTAAAAGAGTTCCGCCTGGCGGCCGAAGGCGGCGCGCCGCTGCCTTCGTGGCAGCCCGGCGCCCACGTCGAACTCGAATTCACTTCGCGCGCCGGCGCCAGCCACCGCAATGCCTACTCCGTGATTGGCGAAGAAGTTGGCATGCTGCGCATCGCGGTTCAACGCGAGGAGGGCGGGCGTGGCGGCTCGCGCGTGCTGCACGACGAATTCGAGCCCGGCATGACGCTCGAGGTCAGCCCGCCGCTGGACGCGTTCAAGCTGCATGTGGGCCGCACCCGCACGGTGCTGATCGCGGGCGGCATCGGCATCACGCCGATGGTGCCGATGGCGCGCGCGCTCGACGCGGCCGGCGCCAGCTACCGCCTGCACTACCTGGCGCGCGACGCCGAACGCCTGGTCCTGGCCGACGACTGGATGGGACTGGGGCCTGAGTGCGTCCAGACCCACGTCACCGCCACCCAGGGCCGTCCCGACCTGGCAGGCATGATCGGGCCGTGGGAAGAGGGCTGCGAGCTGCACGCCTGCGGGCCGTCGATGCTGCTGGAAGCGATCCGCGCGGCCGCCACGGCGCAGGGCTGGCCGCAGCAACACATCCGCTTCGAGAGCTTCGGCGCGCGCGCCCACGACCAGGACCAGTCGCTGCAGGTCGTCCTGCGCCAGACGGGGATAACCCTCGATGTTGCGCCGGGCAAGTCGATCCTCGATGCGATGATCGAGGCCGACGTCTTTGTCTCCTACGAGTGCAAGCGCGGCGAATGCGGCAACTGCTATGCTGGCGTGGTGTCGGGCGAGCCGCTGCACCGCGACGTCTGCCTGAATGCGCAGCAGCGGGCCATGGGCATGACGCCCTGCGTCTCCTGGGCCCGGGGCCCGCTGCTGGAACTCGATCTGTAAGCTGTTTTCACCACCACCAACCGAAAGGTCTCACGATGACAACGCCCACCGCAGTGCGTCCGCCGCTGCCGCCGTTCACCCGCGAATCCGCGATCGAAAAAGTGCGCCTGGCCGAAGACGGCTGGAATACGCGCGATGCAGCCAAGGTGTCGCTGGCCTACAGCCTGGACACCCGCTGGCGCAACCGCGCCGAATTCGTCAACGGCCGCGACGAGGCGCGCGGCTTCCTCGAGCGCAAGTGGAACAAGGAGCTCGAGTACCGCCTGATCAAGGAGCTGTGGGCCTTCACCGACAACCGCATCGCGGTGCGCTACGCCTACGAGAGCCGCGACGACTCCGGCAACTGGTACCGCTCGTATGGCAACGAAAACTGGGAATTCGGCCCGGACGGCCTGATGGTCAACCGCTATGCCAGCATCAACGACATGCCGATCAGCGAAGAAGAGCGCAAGTTCCGCTGGCCATTAGGACGCCGCCCGGACGATCATCCGGGCCTGTCCGACCTGGGACTGTAAAGGGCGCGCAAGCGTTTGACTCGCTCTGGCCCGCGCAGGAATGCGCGGGTGAGCGTCTCGACGAAAGCCTGATCGTAGCGCCCCCATGACGGCGGGGCCGGCGAAAGCGATCGAGACGAATGAGCAAGGGATTGCACGCTTCGAGCATTCATTCCCGCGGCCTGGCACTCTAGACTGGTGTTCATCCCAACCAGCCGGAGCGACGTATGAACCAGGTAACGATGTACACCACCCGCCAATGCCCCTACTGCACGATGGCCAAGCGCCTGTTGGCGGCGCGCGGCGTGACGCCGCGCGAGATCGCGATCGATGGCGACGAGGCGCGCCGCAACGAGATGGTCGACCGCACCGGGCGCCGCAGCGTGCCGCAGATCTTCATCGGCGAGCGCCACGTCGGCGGCTACGACGATCTGGCGGCGCTCGATCATGCAGGCCAACTGCAGGTATTACTGTGAAGCCGATTCCAGTGTTGCTTTTGGCGAAACAATGAATTTCTAGCGGTATCCATTCCCTAAATGGTCAGTATTTACGACAATGATGACGTGCGCCTGGCTGGCCGGGGGGCTGGCGGCGCCGTGCACTATCGGTGAACCATGATGGGAACTATGACCAGGGACGACCGCGCCAGCTACACGCTGTCGTTCGCAGAATTCGACATCGAGCCGCGCCTGCGCCGGCTCAGCCGCGGCGGCGCCGTCGTGCGCATCGGCGCGCGCGCCTTCGACATCCTGTGGCTGCTGGCCGAGGCGCCCGGGCAGGTGCTCGAGCACCGCTACCTGCTCGAACGGGCGTGGGCCGGACGCGTCGTCGGCGAGGCCAACCTGCGGGTGCAGATCGCGGCCCTGCGCCGCGCCCTGGACATCAAAGGGGTGGAACGCTACATCTTGAACGTGCCGGGACGCGGTTACCTGCTGACGGCGCCGGTGGTGCGCCGTTGATCGTCAGTCCGCTTTCCGCCTGGCCCGGGCGATCGCCGCGTTGATGCCATCCGGCCCGTAGCCCGCGTCGTGCATGCGCCGCAGCGCGTCCGGCGACGGCGCACCCGCTTGCGACAGCAGCGTCGCGACGAAGGCGAGGCAGGCGGTCGCCCTGGCCTCATGGCTGCTGCCTTCCTCGTTGGCCATCATTTCGGCGGTGTTCATGCCGGCCGCCCGGCCGCGCTCGCGCAGGCGCAGGATCAGCGGCGTGGCCGCTCCCGTCCCGGCGCGGCGGCGCGCCAGGAACAGGTCGATGCGGATCCGGGTGCGCAGGTCGAGTCCCGTGGCGGCAGAGTTCTCGTTATGCGAATTCATACGAACTCATGGTCCATCATAATGGGGATTGCGGCGGCAGATAATTGCTGAGACTGCCATTCTGCGAAATAATGAAGCCCATTGGAATCGGCGTGCTACGCAAGGCACAATTTCGCAGGGAGTAATGAGTGGACCAGATCCATCTGATGAACGTCTTCGTGGCCGTCGGCGAAGAAGAAGGCTTCGCCGCGGCGGCGCGGCGCCTGGACCTGTCGCCGGCCGCCGTCACGCGCGCCATCGCCGGTCTCGAGGAAAATCTGGGCGTCAAGCTGCTGCTGCGCACCACGCGCAATGTGCGCCTGACGGAAGCGGGCCGGCGCTACCTGGACGACACGCGCGCCATCCTGGCCAGCATCGATGAAGCCAACGAGGCGGCGGCCGGGGTCAACGCAGCGCCCAAGGGCAATCTGTCGGTGACGGCCTCGGTCCTGTTCGGCAAGACCTTCGTCATGCCCTGCATCGTGCAGTTCCTGAACGAGTATCCCGAAGTCGAGGTGTCGGCGCTGTTCCTCGACCGGATAGTGAACCTGGTCGACGAAGGCATCGACGTCGCCGTGCGCATCGGCCACCTGCCCGATTCGAGCCTGAAGGCGCTGCGCGTGGGGCAGGTGCGGCGCGTGCTGTGCGCCTCGCCCGAGTACCTGGCGCGGCAGCCCTTGCCGCAGCATCCGGCCGACCTGCTGCGCCATACGGTCATTGCCGCCACCGGCATTTCGCCGCGGGTCGAGTGGAAGTTCGGCGCGGTCGACGATCCGACCATGGTGCGCCTGCGGCCGCGCCTGACGGTGACCAGCAACGACGCCGCCATCGAGGCCGCCTGCGCCGGGCTGGGGATCTGCCGGCTGCTGTCCTACCAGATCGCCGACCAGCTGACCGCCGGCCGCCTGAAGATCGTGCTGTCCGAATACGAGGAAGCGCCATGGCCGGTGCACCTGGTGCACCGCGAGAGCAAATTCGGCTCGTCCAAGGTGCGTAACTTCATCGACCTGCTGGCCGACCACCTGCGCGCCAACCCGCATCTCAACTAGCGTCCGGTCCGGCATTGCGGCAGGCGCAACGATGTATTGTCCTGGGCGGGATTTCTCTTGGCGTCTCCGGTTCCTAGAATGGCTTCATTCGCTGCACGGCGCGGCGAACACAAGCCCACTAGGAGAAAACCATGAAAGCAGCCATCATCATCCTGTCCGATCCCAAAGCCGGCGAAGACGCGCTGGGACGCATGTTCAACGGCCTGGCCGCCGCCTACGACTTCAAGCAGAAGAACACCGAGGTCGGCATCTACTTCCAGGGCACCGGGACCCGCTGGCCGGGCGTCCTGGCCGACGGCAAGCACCCGATCCACGCCCTGTACAAGGCGGTCGAAGACAAGGTGGTGGGCATCTCCTGCGGCTGCGCCGACGTGTTCGGTGCACGCGAAGAAGCCGAGAAAGCAGGTTTCGACATGATCACCGATAACAGCGTGCCGGGCACCTCCGGCCTGCCGAGCATCGCGCAGATCGCGGCCGACGGCTATACCGTGTTCACCTTCTGAGCAGGCGGCGGAGCGCGCCGTGCACGCGGGCTCCCCTGTCGTCTCCGGTTCAGACGATAATGTCAGGGTTTATCAAAAAAACTCGGAGACAGCATGTTCGACACCGCAAGCCGGCCCGGCGCGCTCGCGCCAGGGACCGGCCCGGCCACGTTGGAAGGGGCGTACCGCAAGGCCACCTGGCGCCTGATCCCCTTCATCTTCGTCTGCTACCTGTTCAACTACCTGGACCGCGTCAACGTCGGCTTCGCCAAGCTCGAGATGCTCGACGCCCTGCAGTTCAGCGAGACTATCTATGGCCTGGGCGCCGGCATCTTCTTCATCGGCTACGTCAGCTTCGGGGTGCCGGGCAACCTGATCCTGCACCGGCTGGGCGCGCGGCGCTGGATCGCCATCATGATGATGACCTGGGGCTCGCTGTCGGCCTGCATGCTGTTCGTGACCACGCCGCTGGAGTTCTACCTGCTGCGTTTCTTCACCGGGGTGGCCGAAGCAGGCTTCTTCCCGGGCATGGTCCTGTACTTCACCAAGTGGTTCCCATCGCACAAGCGCGGCCAGGTGATGGCCTTGTTCATGTCGGCGATCCCCGTCTCGGGCCTGCTCGGCGGCCCGCTCTCGGGCTGGATGCTGAGCCACTTCGCCGACGGCCAGGGCGGCATGGCGGCCTGGCAGTGGCTGTTCCTGCTGCAGGGGCTACCCACCGTGTTCCTGGGCCTGGCGGCGCTGTTCTACCTGAACGACGGCGTGGCCCAGGCCAGCTGGCTCGGAGCCCACGAGAAGGCCGCCCTGCAAGAGGAGCTCGCGCGCGACGAGCGCGAACGCCCGCCCGGCGCGAGCGCCGTGCACTCGCTGCGCGCGCTGCTGCTCGACCGCCATGTGTGGATGCTCGGCTTTATCTATTTCAGCATCAAGATGGGGGCGTATGCGATCAACTTCTGGCTGCCGTCGATCATCCGCGAGCTCGGCTTCGAGGACGTCGGCACGGTCGGCTGGCTGAGCGCCATTCCCTACCTGTTCGCCTGCGTGTTCATGGTCATCGTGGGCCGCTCGGCCGACCGACTGCGCGAGCGTCGCTGGCACCTGTCGGCGCCGCTGCTGATGGCGCTGGCGGGCCTGGCAATGGCCGCGCACTTCTCGGACAACGCCATTCTCGCCATGATCGGCCTGTGCCTGGCAACGATGGGTGCACTCGCAGGCCTGCCGATGTTCTGGCCCCTGCCGGCCGCTTTTCTCAGCAGCGCGGCCGCGGCGGGCGGCCTGGCCCTGATCAATTCTATGGGGCAGGTGGCCGGCTTCGCCAGCCCATTCCTGGTCGGCTGGATCAAGGATCTTACCGGCAGCACCGACATCGCGCTGTATATCCTGTCGAGCGTGATGCTGGTCGGGGCCTTGCTGGTGCTGACGGTGCCGGCGCGGCTGGTGAATAGGTAAGAACTGCGCGGTGAGCACTGCGCGCTGATCAGGCGGGGCTGAGCAGCGCCGACACGTACAGCAGCAGCTTGTCTTCGCTGCGCGCCAGGTCGAGCCCCGTCAGCTCGCCGATGCGGCGCAGGCGGTAGTCGAGCGTGTTGCGGTGGATGCCGAGCGTGGCGGCGGTGGCGGCCGAGTTCTCGTGCTGGGCGAACCAGGTGTCGAGCGTGGTGCGCAGCATGGCGCGGCTCTTGTCGCCCGCCAGCCTCGCGATCGGCATGCGCAGCTGGTGCGCCTGCCAGCCGCTGTCCAACCCCGACAGCAGCACCGGCAGGGCCAGGTCGTAATAGCTGAACACCTGCTGCTGCGGCATGCGCAGGCGCCCCAGCCGGCTGGCGCTGCGCGCGCTCTGGTAAGAGATGGCGGCGCCTTCCAGGCCGGGCAGGGCGATGCCCATCGCCAGCGTGAAGGGAAGCTCGCATTCCTCGCGCACCAGCTGGGCCAGCAGGTCCAGGCGCCGCTGCGGCGTCGTCTCATAACCCTTGCGCGCCGGATCCCAGGTATCGAGCAGCACCATCTCGGACGGGCCGACGGTGGCGGTCAGCGCATCCTCGCGCCGCGCCAGGAGGCGCATCTGCAGGCGCTGGATGTCGTGCAGGGCGGCCCCGGCGTCGGCGCCGTCCGGGCGCGGCTGCAGCTCGAGCAGGAATACCAGCTGCATGCGCTCGAGGTCCAGCCCCAGGCGCCGCGCCCAGCCTTCGAGCTCGGGGCGGTGCGCGCTGTCATTACGGATCAGGTTCAGCACGAAGGCTTCGCGGTAGCGCGAGTTGTTCTGCAACTCGTTCGCCAGCGCCGCCTGCTCCAGGATCATCTCGGCCGTCAGCCGCACCAGTTCGCCGAACTGGCGGACCTCGTCCGGCGCGCCGGAGAGGCCCACCGCGCCGCACAGCTGGCCGCCCACGGAGAGGGGCAGGTTGGTGCCCGGCTGGGCGCCATGCAGCTTGCGCGCGGCGGCCGTGTCGATCTCCACGGTCAGCTTCTTGGCCAGCGCGAGCAGGGCGCCCGCATGCAGTTCGCCGACCCGCTCGCGGTTGCCGCTCGCGAGAATCACGCCGCTGGCATCCATCACATTGACGTTGAACGGGATGATCCGCATGGTGCGGGTGACGATTTCCTGGGCGAGCCGGGTGTCGAGGATGTGCATGGGGTAGTGCCTGGAAGGTGGAACGGTCCTTGTGATTATGCACAAAACTTCTTCCATCGAGGGCGCTGATTTGGGCAGATAATGGTGATTATTGTGAGGTTGCACGAAAAATGCCGACTATTTCGCGCTTCGTTTTGTGCGTGTCGCCGACGCCCGAAATCCCTTGTTTGGCCGATAATCTTGTCGATCACCCTTATTAGAAATTCGGAGACAGCATGAGCACCACCGCAAGCACATCCGGCATCCAGGACGGGGGCGCCGGCGCGGCCCTGTTGGATGGCGCCTACCGCAAGGCCACCTGGCGCCTGATCCCCTTCATCTTCGTCTGCTACCTGTTCAACTACCTGGACCGGGTCAACGTCGGCTTCGCCAAGCTCGAGATGCTCGACGCGCTCCAGCTCAGCGAAACCGTGTACGGCCTGGGCGCCGGCATCTTCTTCATCGGCTACGTGACCTTCGGCGTGCCGAGCAACCTGATCCTGCACCGGCTGGGTGCGCGGCGCTGGATCGCCATCATGATGATGGCCTGGGGCGCGCTGTCGGCCTGCATGCTGTTCGTGACTACGCCGACCGAGTTCTATGTGCTGCGCTTCTTCACCGGCGTGGCCGAAGCCGGCTTCTTCCCCGGCATGGTGCTGTACTTCACCAAGTGGTTCCCGTCGCACAAGCGCGGCCAGGTGATGGCGCTGTTCATGTCGGCGATCCCCGTCTCGGGCCTGATCGGCGGCCCGCTGTCGGGCTGGATGCTGAGCCACTTCGCCCACGGCCAGGGCGGCATGGACGGCTGGCAGTGGCTGTTCCTGCTGCAAGGCCTGCCCACCGTGTTCCTCGGCGTGGCCGTGTTCTTCTACCTGAACGACGGCATCAAGCAGGCCGGCTGGCTGACCGACGCCGAGAAGACGGCGATGCAGGACGCGCTCGACCAGGACGAGCAGCAGCGCTCGAAAGGCGTGCATGCGGTGCATTCCTTCGGCGCCGTGCTGCGCGACTGGCATGTGTGGATGCTGGGCTTCATCTATTTCAGTATCCAGATGGGCGTCTACGCGATCAACTTCTGGCTGCCGTCGATCATCAAGTCGCTGGGCTTCGAGAACGCGACCACGGTCGGCTGGCTGAGCGCCATTCCCTACCTGTTCGCCGGCGTGTTCATGGTGCTGGTGGGCCGCTCGGCCGACCGCCGGCGCGAGCGCCGCTGGCACCTGTCGGCGCCACTCCTGATGGCGCTGGTGGGCCTGCTCATTGCCGCCAATTTCTCGGACAACGCGGTGATCGTGCTGGTGGGCCTCTCCCTGGCCACGATGGGCGCGCTGACCGGCCTACCGATGTTCTGGCCCTTGCCGGCGGCCTTCCTTGGCAGCGCGGCGGCGGCCGGCGGCCTGGCCCTGATCAACTCGATGGGCCAGGTGGCAGGTTTCGTCAGTCCCTTCCTGGTCGGCTGGATCAAGGACGCCACCGGCAGCACCGACGTCGCGCTGTACATCCTGTCCACCGTCTTGTTCATCGGCGCCATGCTGGTGCTGGTCGTGCCTGCCCGTCTGGTCAATCGCTAAAAGGAGAGGTCCATGAAAATCGTCATCGCTCCAGATTCGTTCAAGGAAAGCCTGTCGGCGCTGGAAGCCGCCAGCGCCATCGAGGCCGGCTTTCGGGAGATCTTCCCGGAAGCGGTCTACGTGAAGGTGCCGGTGGCCGACGGCGGCGAGGGCACGGTCGAGGCCATGGTCGCCGCCACCGGTGGCCGCCAGGTCGTGTTGCAGGCTACCGGTCCGCTGGGGCGGCCGGTCGAGGCCTTCTATGGCCTGACCGGCGACGAATCCACGGCCGTGATCGAGATGGCCGCCGCCAGCGGCCTCGAACTGGTGGCGCCCCCCGAGCGCGATCCGCTCGTGGCCACCAGCCGCGGCACCGGGGAACTGATCCGCGCCGCGCTGGACGCCGGTGCGCGCCGCTTCATCCTCGGCGTGGGCGGCAGCGCCACCAACGATGGCGGGGCCGGCATGCTGCAGGCGCTGGGCGTCGAATTGCTCGATGCGCAAGGCGCCCAGCTGGCGCCGGGCGGCGGCGCGCTGGCTCTGCTTTCTCGCATCGACGTCTCCGGGCTCGATCCGCGCGTCAAGGACTGCGTGTTCGAGGTGGCCTGCGACGTCAGCAATCCCCTGGTGGGCCCCAAAGGCGCGTCCGCGATCTTCGGGCCGCAGAAAGGCGCCACGCCGGAGATGGTCGAGCAGCTGGACGCCAACCTGCGCCACTACGCGGGCGTGATCGCGCGCGACCTGGGCCAGGAGGTGGCCGATATTCCAGGCGCCGGCGCCGGCGGCGGCATCGCCGCGGCGATGCTGGTGTTCCTGAAAGGACGCCTGCGTCCGGGCAGCGAGATCGTGGCCGATGCGGTGGGCCTCGATGCCTTCGTGCGCGAGGCCGACCTGGTCGTCACCGGCGAGGGCCGCATCGACAGCCAGACCGTCAACGGCAAGACGCCGATCGGCGTGGCGCGCGTGGCCCAGCGCCACGGCAAGCCGGTGATCGCCATCGGCGGCTGCCTCGCAAACGACGCCCATGCGGTGCACGCGCACGGCATCGCGGCGACCTTCAGCACCGTCATGAAGGCGGGGACGGTGGCCGAGGTGCTGGCGGGCGCGCAGTTCAACCTGCAGTGCACGGCGCGCAATATCGCGGCCGCGCTCAAGCTGGGCATGGACTTGCGGCGCTAGCCAATCAATGGCGTATCGACTTTCTTGAGGGTGCGCAGCACGAAGCTCGACTTGCTGTGGCGGATGCCGGGGATCTTGTACAGGCGTTCGCGCAGCAGGCGTTCGTAGTCGCGCGTGTCTTTCACCGCGATGCGCAGGAAATAATCGTAGTCGCCCGAGATCAGCGAGGCTTCCAGCACCTCGGGAATCGATTCAAGCGCGCGCCCGAATTCATACAGCGTCTCCTCGCTGTGGCTGTCCAGCGTGACCTGCACGATCAGCTGGTCGTGGTAGCCCAGGCTGGGCAGGTCGACCTTGACCGTATAGCCCTGCAAGGCCCCGCTATCCGTCATCCGCTTGATGCGGTTCCAGCACGAGGTAGTCGACAGGCCCACCATGGCGCCGATCTCCTGCAGCGGCGTGCGCGAGTCGCGCAGCAGGATGCCAAGGATGGTCAGATCGGTCGCGTCGAAAGATTTTTTATCTTGAGTCATATATGATGAAAATTATTCAGGTAATGCGGCGATATTAGCTGAAATTATGAAGCACTTTCACGTCCTGAGTCGATAGACTTCAAGGCATGAAACCACATCCCGAATTCCTCCCGCCGCCGACCGGCAAGGTCGCCCTGACCGGCGCCGGCCTGCTGCTCGACACCCTGGTCGCCTGCGGCGTCGACACCGTGTTCGGCTATCCCGGCGGCGCCGTGCTGCCGCTATACGATGCGCTGGCCCAGGACGGGCGCCTGCGCCACGTGCTGGTGCGCCACGAGCAGGCCGCCGTCCATGCGGCGCAAGGCTATGCGCGCTCCACCGGCCGGCTGGGCGTCGTGTTCGTGACGTCCGGGCCGGGTATCGCCAACACCACGTCGGGCCTCCTCGACGCCCTGAGCGATTCGATCCCCATCCTGTGCATCAGCGGCCAGGTCGCGACCACGTCGATCGGCACGGATGCCTTCCAGGAGTGCGACGCGCTGGGCATTTCGCGCACGGTCACCAAGTGGAATACGCAGGTCCGGGCCACGCGCGACATCGTCGCCACGATCCGGCGCGCAGTGCAAGAGGCGCTCGAAGGCCGGCCCGGTCCGGTGCTGGTGGACGTGCCCAAGGATATCCAGGCGCGCGCGGTGGACGCGGCCGACTTTGGACGCCAGGTGAAACCAGCCCCGCAACTGCCGGCCGCGGGCGACGACCTGGAAGGCCTGGATGCGGCCGCGCTTTTGATCCGCCAGGCGCGGCGCCCGGTGTTCTACGGCGGGGGAGGGCTGATCAACGCGGGTCTCGACGCCTGCGCGGCCTTCACGCGTCTGGTGCGCTTGGCGGATGCGCCCTGCACGCTGACCCTGATGGGCCTCGGCGCCTTCCCGGCCTCGGACCGGCGCTGGCTGGGCATGCTGGGCATGCACGGCACGCTGGAAGCGAACCTGGCGATGCACCACGCCGACCTGGTCGTGTGCGTCGGCGCGCGCTTCGACGACCGGGTGACGGGACGGCTGGCCGACTTCTGCCCGGGCGCGAAGGTCGTCCACATCGACATCGACCCCCGCTCGATCGGCAAGGTGGTGGCGGCCGACGTCGGCCTGCGCGGCGATTGCGGCGCGGTGCTGCGCGGCCTGCTGGATCGGCTGGCCGGCCTGCGCACCGATCCGGCCCTGCTTGCGGACTGGTGGCGCACGATCGACAACTGGCGCGCCGAGCGCTGCCTGGACTTCGCCGCGCAGGATGACGTGATCGTCCCGCAGCAGCTGATGTCCACCCTGGCCGGGCGCCTGGCGGGCAGCAACGCGATCGTCTCGACCGACGTCGGCCAGCATCAGATGTGGGCCGCGCAATACCTGGGCTTCGAGGCGCCGCGCCGCTGGCTGACCTCGGGCGGCGCCGGCACCATGGGCTATGGCTTGCCGGCGGCGATCGGCGCCCAGGTCGCGCATCCGGACGCGCTGGTCGTGTGCGTCAGCGGCGATGCGTCGGTGCTGATGAACATCCAGGAGCTGTCGACCGCCGTGCAGCACCGCTGTCCGGTCAAGCTGGTCCTGTCGAACAACGGCTGCATGGGCATGGTGCGCCAGTGGCAGGAGCTGCATCACGGCGGGCGCTATAGCCACAGTTATACCGAAGCCTTGCCCGACTTCGTGGCGCTGGCGCGCGCCTTCGGGTGGGAAGCGGGGAGGGTGGAATATGCGTCCCAGCTGGAAGAAGGAATGGACGCATTCCTGGCATCGGACGGGCCCTTCCTGCTCGATGTCAGGGTGGCCCAGGCCGAGAACTGCTTCCCGATGATGCCGGGCGGGCGAGGGCACCACGAAATCATGCTGGGCAAGGATCGCTGGTATCGCGCTACTAAGTAATTGCTCGTATTGAAAATGATTCTCATTCACGATAGGATGCCGGTTTGTTCATGAATTCCGCATGCCATGCTCACGCCCGTGTCCCGTCGTCCGCTCCTGATCGTCCTTGCGCTGTCTCACGCTTTCCCTGTCTTCGCGGCGCCGCAGGAGACTGACGAGCAAGACATGCAGGCGGTGCGCGTCACCGCCACCCGGGCCCAGGGCTTCATGCCGAACACCGTGGAGGCGGGCAGCTTCCGTGGTTCGGACGTCATGGACGTGCCTTCGACCGTCAACGTGATCACGCGCGAAGTGCTCGAGCTACAGGCTGCCGCCGGCCTGTACGACGCGCTGCGCAACACGGCCGGCGTCACGCGCCAGCAAAATGGCGGCGATACCTGGGATCAGCTGGTCATCCGCGGCATCGCGGTCGAGAACCGCACCAACTACCGCCTCAACGGCTCGCTGCCGCTGATGAACTTCGGCCAGGTCTCGATGGAGAATAAAGAACGGGTCGAGGTGCTCAAGGGCGCCACCGCCCTGTACTACGGCTTCACCTCGCCGGCCGGCGTCGTCAACTTCGTCACCAAGCGCGCCGGCAGCGCGCCGGTCAACACGGTCGGTCTGACCCTGGACGACAACGGCTCCGCCGTCGCCAGCGCCGACGTGGCGCGCCGCTTCGGGCAGCGCCAGGAATTCGGCGTGCGCGTCAACGTGGCTGGCGGCACGCTCGGCTCCCACCTCGACGGCGTCGGCAACGGCAATCGCGGCTTTGGCTCGGTCGCCCTCGACTGGCGCCTGAGCGAGCGGGTACGCCTGCGCGCCGATCTCGAATACGACAAGCGGCGCGTGACCGAGCAGGCCGGCATCAACCTGCCGCCGGTGGTGGGCGGCGTCATCGCGCTGCCGCGGCCGGTCGATCCGCGGCGCCTGATCGGCCCGGACTGGGCGCGTTTCGAAACCCGTTCGCACAATGCCCAGCTACGCGCCGACATCGCCCTGAGCCAGGACTGGGCCCTGACCCTGGAGGCCGGGCACGCCGAGACCGGGCGCGAGCGCAACCTGCCGATCTTCCGCTTCGACAGCGCGGCCAGCGTCGCCGGCGGCGCCGGCCGCATCACCGGCAACTCCCAGTTCGCCGACGTCGACTCCGACATGCTGCGCGCCGAGCTGGCCGGGCGCTTCTCGACCGGCTCGCTGAGCCACGACCTGACGCTCGGCGTGAGCAGCACCGACAAGGGCCAGGCGCCGGTCTATCAGTCCACCTACACGGTCCCCTTTCAAAACCTGTACGATCCGGTCCCGATCCGCAACGCCAGCTTCGGCGCCGTGCCGACGCGGCCCACCACGGCCGCGCTGGATAGCCGCGACAAGGGCCTGTATCTGGTCGACCGCATCCAGCTGGGCCAGTGGCAGCTGATCGGCGGGGTGCGCCGGGTCGACTACCAGAGCAGCCAGGGCGCCAACCGCTACGACGTGAGCGAGACCACGCCAATGGCGGCCGTGATCTGGCGCGCCCGCGACGACTTCTCGTTGTATGCCTCGATGGCCGAAGGGCTCGAGGAAGGCGAGGCGGCGCCGGCCGGCAGCGCCAACGAGGGCACCCGCATGGCGCCGGGCGTGAGCAAGCAGAAGGAGATCGGCGCGCGCTGGCGCAGCGGCGGCGGCCTCCTGACCCAGCTGGCGCTGTTCGACATCGAGCGTCCCGGCTATTACACCAATGCCGCCAACGTGTTCACCGCCGACGGCGAGCAGCGCTATCGCGGCGTCGAGCTGTCGGCGCAGGGGCGCCTCACACGTCGCTTGTCCTGGCAGGGTTCGGCCCAGGTGCTCGATCCCGAATTCCGCGACATCGGCGCCGCCTATGACGGCAAGCTGCCCGAGAACGCGGCGCGCCGCACCGCCAGCAGTTTCCTGGCCTACGACCTGGACGCGGTGCCCGGCCTGTCGCTGACCCTGGGCGCCTATTACACGGGCAAGCGCCCGGTGAATGACCTGAACCAGGCCTGGCTGGGCGGCGTCACGCTGTTCAGCGCCGGCGGGCGCTATGCCACGCAGGCTTTCGGCAAGCGCACCACCTGGCAGCTCAATATCGATAATGCGGCCGACAAGCAGTACTGGGCGGGAGCGGGTACGCGTCTGTCGGCTGGCCTGCCGCGCCTGGTCAAGCTGTCGATGAAGGTGGACCTGTGATGGCGGCGCCCAATTCGCCACGGCGCTGGCGCCTGCCGACCATGCGCGAGGTCTGGTTCCAGCTGCACTGGTTCGTCGGCATCACGGCCGGCACCTTGCTGGCGGTGATCGGCCTGACCGGCGCCATCCTCGCTTTCGAGGACGAGATTGTCGAAGCCATCAATCCCGGCGTGTTCGCCGTCCCGGTCGAACAGCGGTCGCGCCTGGAGCCGGAACAGATCCTGCGCGCGGCCCGCCAGGCCCATCCCGGTGAACGGGTCGCCAGTCTCACATTCGAGGCGCAGCCCGGCAGCACCGTCGGCGTACGCTTCGCCCCGCCGCCAGGTGAGCGGCGCGGCCTGGAGATCCATGTCCATCCGTATAGCGGCGACATGCTGCCCGCCGTGCGCGGCGCGGCCTTTTTCCAGTTCGTCGATTCGACCCACCGCTGGCTGCTGCTGCCGCGCGCGCCGGGCCGCATCGTGCTCGGCATCCTGGCCCTGTGCCTGGTCGGGCTGGCGCTCAGCGGCCTGTACTTGCGCTGGCCGCGCAAGAAAGACTGGCGCAGCTGGCTGACCTTCAACACCTCGCTGCGCGGCCGATCCTTCCTGTGGGCGCTGCATGCGATCGCCGGCACCTGGGCCCTGGTCGCCTACCTGGTGGTGGCCGGCACCGGACTTTACTGGAGTTTCGATATCGTGCGCGGCACCTTGCAGGACTGGGCCGGCACACCGTCAGCACAGCCGCGCGAAGCCAGGTCCGCTGCCACGACGCGGGGCGAGGGCGGTCTGGCGCCGGCCTGGAATACTTTCGTGTCGACGGCGCCCGACTGGTCGAGCGCCACCATCCGCTTGCCGGAGCGCGGGAGCGGCGCCTATCAACTGACCTGGCTTGCACAGGATGCGCCGCACGACCGCGCGCGCAACCGGATGACCCTCGGCGACGATGGCGCGGTGCGCCAGGACGAACGCCATGCCGACAAGGACGCCGGCCAGCGTGCCCTGACCACCATCCGTCCGCTGCAAACCGGGACGTATTTCGGCTTGCCGGGACGGATCGTCATGATGCTCGCCAGCCTGGCCTTGCCTGGCTTCGCGATCACCGGCTGGATGCTGTATCTTGGCCGCCGGCGCCAGAAGCGTGCGCTGGCGCGCGAGCGCAGCCTGGCGGCGCAAGCCGGCACGGACACCAGCGGTGCGCCGGTGCTGGTGGCCTTTGCGACCCAGGGCGGCCAGGCCGAACGGATCGCGCTGCACAGCGCCGGCGCCTTGCGCGCCGGCGGCCGCGCGGTCGACCTGCGCGCCGTGTCGGCGCTGGCGCCGGGCGACCTGGCCGGCTACGGGCAGGCGCTGTTCGTGGCCAGTACCTTCGGCGAAGGCGAGGCGCCCGATTCCGCACGGCGCTTCAGCCGCGAATTGGAGGCATGGCAGTCCATGTTTGATGGCTGCCGCTTCGCCGTGCTGGCGCTGGGCGACCGCAATTACGCGCGTTTCTGCGGCTATGGGCATGCACTGGACCGCCGCCTGCAGGCGCTGGGCAGCAAGCCGCTGTTCCCGCTGATCGAAGTGGACCAGGGCGACGAAACGGCGCTGGGACGCTGGATGCATGCGCTGGGCGGGCTTGGCGCCAGCGCGGGCGAGCTGCCGCCAGCCGGCGAGGCCGCACCGCTGTATGACTGGGTACTTCATTCAAGGCGCCTGCTCAACCCGGGCAGCCAGGGCGCGCCGCTGTACGAAATCGCCCTGCGGCCAGGCCTCGAGGCCAGCTGGCAGGCAGGCGACTTGCTCGAGATCGTTGTTCCCGCGGCCCCGACGGCGCCACGCCGCTATTCGATCGCCAGCGTGCAGGAGGACGGCGCGGTGGAGCTGCTGGTGCGCCAGCAGCGTCACGAACACGGCCTCGGCCTGGCCTCCGGCTGGCTGACCGAACACCTGGCGGTCGGCGGATCGGTGCGCGCGCGCCTGGTCGCCAATCCGGGCTTTCATGCACCTGGCGACGACCGGCCCTGCATCTATATCGGCAACGGCTCGGGCATGGCCGGCTTGCGCGGCCATCTGCGCAGCCGCGCCGGCATGGGGCGGGGCCGCAACTGGCTGCTGTTCGGCGAGCGCCAGCGCGCTTTCGATAGCGTATGCGACGCCGAGCTGGCGGTCCTGCGGGCAGAAGGCATGCTGCCCGAACTCGACCTGGTATTTTCGCGCGACCCGGGGCCCGAATACGTCCAGGACCGCCTGCATGCGCGCGCCGACGTGCTGCGCCGCTGGATCGACGACGGCGCCACGATCCACGTCTGCGGCAGCCTGCAGGGCATGGCCGGGGCGGTGGACGAGGCGCTGGCCGCCATCCTGGGACGGGCGGAACTGGAACGCCTGATGGACGCGGGGCGCTACCGGCGCGACGTCTACTGATTCACTTGCCGCCCTGGAGCCGCTGCACGGTCTGGTCGGTGGTCCACAGCGCGTTGGCGATGTAGCGGTAGTTGACCAGCGCGCTGGCGTAGCCGTCGCCTTCCGGCGTCTTGGGGCCGGCGACTGCATCGCGCACCACGGCCACCTCGAAGCCGCGCTCGAGGAATTCGCGCAGGTGCGACTCCACGCACAGGTTCGACAGCATGCCGGCCAGGATGATCTTGTCCACGCCCTGCTTGCGCAGCTGGAGCATCAGGTCGTTCGACTGCGGGCCGTACAGCTTGTGCGGCGAGGCGACGACAGTCTTGCCGTCCTCGATAAACTGTTTGAACTCGGGCATGAAGTCGGCGCCGGAGCCGCGAAAACCGTCCAGGCTCAGGGCGCTCGGGCGGTCGAAGATCTTGATCTTGTGCTGGAAGATCTCGGCCGGGCCGCCGTGCTTCCAGGCGTGGTCGTGCGGGTAGTAATAGTGCGGCGAGATCGACACCACGATGCCGGCCGCCTTCGAGGCCTTGAACAGCTTGGTCAGGTTCGGCACCAGGTTCTGCTCGGTGACGCTTTCGCCGACCACGCCCCAGGCCGCGCCCTTGGCGCTCATGAAGTCGATTTGCGGATCGATCACGACCAGCGCCGTGCGCTTCAGGTCGAGCTGCATGCCCGGATCGGGCAGGGCCGGCTTGGCGGGATCGGTGTACTTCGCGGGGATCTGGGCGGCAGCGCCGGTGGCGAAAAGGGCGCCGGTCAGGGTGCCGGCCAGGACGAAGGCCAGCGCGCGGCCGATGGTGGATGGTTTGGTGGTCATCAGGGTTCTCCTTGTGGATGGACCTCCATTACATCGTTGCCGCGCATGGCTCGCCAGCCCACATTTGGCGAGCCTGGCATCCCCCTGATTCTGGATGGCATTTGTGGCCGAAAACGTGGTAAGAATAAGTTTTCGGACGTGGCTTGAGGTGACGCCGGAGACTGACCCAACGCCCGCATTCCGCAGGCTGGGCGCGCATGGCGACGGTAGCCATTCGAACTACGCCATACGGCATCTGCAGGCTGGCGCCGCTCTCGTTATACTGCGCGCATGAACATTCCCGAATCCGACGCCGGCGGCGATTTCCAGGCCCTCGTGGCGGCGCGCCGCAATTTCACCTTGCGGCGCCTGCACGCGCCGGGGCCAGATGCGCAAGCGCTGGAACGCATGGTCGAAGCGGCGGCGCATGCGCCCGACCATGGCCTGCTGCGGCCGTGGCGCTTCGTGCTCATCCCGCAAGAGCGGCGCGCCGACCTGGGCGAGGTGTTCGCCGAAGCCCTGGCCGAGCGCGACCCCGGCTGTGGCGAAGAAGCGCTGGCCACCGCGCGCGACAAGGCGCAGCGTGCGCCTTGCCTGCTGGTGGCGGTGCTGCGCGACGATACGGCGGCCAAGGCGATTCCCGTGGCCGAGAAGCTGGTCTCGCTCGGCTGCGCCTTGCAGAACCTGCTGCTCGCGGCCGGCGCCGCCGGCTTCGCGACCGGTCTGGCCAGCGGCGCCGCCATGGACGCACCGGGCATGAGGCGCCTGTTGCGCCTGGAAGCGCACGAGCGCGCGATCTGCTTCATCGGCCTGGGTACGGCGGGAATTGAAAAACCGCCGCGCCCAAGGCCGGACGCGGCGGATTACCTGAGCAGCATCTGATCTTTGACTGCGGCGCGGTCAGCCTCCGCCGCAGGCGCCGCAACAGCCGCCGGCGCGCGCCTGGCGCACCGGGAAGCCCGCGCGCGTGGCCGTGATGTCGATCTCGCGCGACGATGTCAGGTCGCCGTCGTACAGGACCCTTACGTGGCTGGCGCCGGCATTGGCCTCGACCGCGTTCACGCCGGGGATGGCGCGCAGCCAGTACAGGATGTGGTCGGCGCCGGGCTGGTCCAGCGCGGCGTCCAGTTGCAGTCGGTGTTCCATGGTTGGATCCTTTCGGTGGCGATGAACGGTCAGCCGCAGCTGCCGATGTAATGGCATTCGGCGCAGCGCGCGCAGCCGTCGACCTTGTGCAGGGCGCGGGCGCCGCATTCCGGGCACTTGGCGGCGGCCGTGCGCGGCTCGGCGGCGATGTTTTCGGCAAGCGGCGCCGGCATGGTTTCTTCATGGTCCGCCGCGCGCGCCGCCAGCGCGCAGTCGAGCTGGTCGACCGGCACCTGGTTGCCCCAGGTGTCCAGGAAGCCGCGCCGGATCAGCATCCGCTGCAACATGAAGGCGATCGCCGCCACTTCGGAATCGTGGTAGACCGGCACCTGCACGCCGTCCTCGCGGACCAGGTGGCCGCAGCGCACCGGCCCTTTCTCCCACACCACCTCGCGCATGTCGGCCAGTGCCTTTGCTACCGGGCTGCCGGCGCGCGCCGCCAGCGACAGCAGGCGCATGGTCGAGGTGATCCACTGGTGGCCGTCGCTGCGCTGGTTGGCCGGCATGAAGAATTCGAAGGGACGCTCGATGGTCACCGGGCGCCCGTCGTGCAGGCCCTCGACGCGCAGGAAGCTGATGGTCAGGTAGACCGCCTTCTTGCCCTCCTGGGTCGTGTACTCGACTTTCGAGGTGAGCGATTCCAGCTCGCCCAGCGGGCGCGACTCGAAGCGCTTGCGCAGCGGATCGTCGTCCGACGGTGCGGGCGACGTCGAGGCCGGGGCCGGCGCTTCCACGCTCAGCACGCTGCCGGTAACGCTGTTGGGACGGTAGGTAGCCAGGCCTTTCAGGCCGGCGCGCCAGGCCTCGGTGTACAGGTCCTTGAATTCGGCATAGGGATAATCGGCCGGCACGTTGACGGTCTTCGAGATCGCCGTGTCGACATAAGGCTGCACCGCCTCCATCATGCGCAGGTGGTCGAGCGCCGACATCTCGAGCGCGGTGACGAATTGCGGCGGCAGCGGCTCACCGTCGGCCTGGAGACCGAGGTGACGATACAGGCGCCAGGCGTGGTCTGCCACTTCATAGGTGCGGATGGAGTCGTCCGGCATGCGCTTGCGGCGCTGGTAGACCCAGGAGAAGGCCGGCTCGATGCCGTTCGAGGCATTGTCGGCGAAGGCCAGCGAGATGGTACCGGTCGGCGCGATCGACAGCAGGTGCGAATTGCGGATGCCGTGGCGCGCGATGTCTTCGCGCAGCGCATCCGGCAGGCGGGCGACGAACTGGCCGGCCAGGTAGCGCTCGGCGTCGAACAGCGGGAACGGACCCTTCTCGCGGGCCAGCGCGATCGAGGCCGCATAGGCGGCGTTGCGCAGCTCGCGCGCGATGCAGGCCGCCATGGCGCGGCCTTCCGGCGCGTCGTAGCGCAGGCCGAGCATCACCAGGGCGCTGCCCAGGCCCATGAAGCCCAGGCCGATGCGGCGCTTGCTGGCGCCTTCCTCGGCCTGTTGCGGCAGCGGCCACTGGTTGGCGTCGAGCACCAGGTCGAGCATGCGCACGCCGATCGCGGCGACTTCGCGCATGGTGTCGAAGTCGAAGGCGGCGCCGGGGGTGAAGGGCTGGCTGACGAAGCGGGTCAGGTTGAGCGAACCGAGATCGCAGCAGCCATACGGTGGCAGCGGCTGCTCGCCGCAGGGATTGGTGGCCGCCAGCCGCTCGCACCAGTACAGGTTGTTCTCCGCGTTCATGCGGTCGATGAACAGCACGCCCGGCTCGGCGTGGTCGTAGGTCGAACCGACCACCTTGTCCCACAGCGTCCGGGCCGGCACGCTGCGATAGACCCACAGGCCGTCGTCGCGCTGGAAGGCGCCGGCATCGATGGCGTCCTGGGCCGGCGGGGCGCGGTGCACCAGCTCGACGGCTTCGTCGGCCAGCACCGCTTCCATGAAGGCGTCGCTGACGCCCACCGACAGGTTGAAATTGCTGAAGGCCCCGCCGTCCTTGGCGGCGATGAAGCGCTCGATATCGGGATGGTCGATGCGCAGCACGCCCATTTGGGCGCCACGGCGGGCGCCGGCCGATTCGACCGTGCGGCAGGAAGCGTCGAACACTTCCATATACGACACCGGGCCGGAAGCGCGCGAGTGCGTGCCTTTGACCAGGCTGCCGGCCGGGCGGATCGGGCTGAAATCGTAGCCGACGCCGCCGCCGCGGCGCATGGTCTCGGCGGCTTCCGCCACCGCCGTATAGATGCCGGGCAGGCCGTCGGTGTCGCCGGTGATCGAGTCGCCCACCGGCTGCACGAAGCAGTTCATCAGGGTGGCCTTGATGCCCAGGCCAGCGGCGGAATTGATGCGGCCGGCCGGCACGAAGCCGTGTTCCTGGGCCCACAGGAAGCGCTGCTCCATCTCGGCGCGCAGGGCTTGCGGCTCATGGCTTGCCAGCGCATGCGCCACGCGGGCGCGCACTTCCTCGATCGAGGTTTCCAGGCCGCGCGCGTATTTTTCGCGCAGGACGTCGGTCGATACCTCTTGTGGAGGCATGGCCGCGGTAAACAGGTGGTCTTTGGCGTTCATCGAATTCTACGGATCGTGGATCGTTCGATCCTGTGGGTTAGGTGTTCGTCCACTATCCGCGCTTCGGGCGCCCGGCGCCTTAAACCGGTTCAAGATTCCGACAGCGTTCCCAGGTCTTGCGCGATCAGCGCCGTCATCGTGCGCGCCTGGTCCGGATCGACGTCATGGTGAAAGCGCTTCTTGACGCCGTGTTCGGCCAGCTGCCAGTGCAGGTCCGGCTCGATACCGTGCCGCGCCAGGCAGCTGCGGGCGCACAGCAGCGGGCAGCCGTCGATCACGGCCAGCGGCCGGCCGGATCGCGCCAGCTTGAGGATCGGCTTGACGTCGCCGCCGATGCCGGCGATGCAGGACATCTCGGCCACGCCCATGCGGTCCAGTTCGAGGGCGACCTGGTTGGCGGTCTGGGCGGCGCTGGAACAGCCCGAGCACGAGTACACGATGGGAAAAGTCGACTTGTCCATGATGGCCTTTCAATGGGGATGGGGCGGGGCGCCGGGGCGCCGCGGGATGAGCGACGCCAGCACCCGGTGCGGCGCCAGCCGGGCCGGGTCGAACACCGGGCCGTCGATCGCGTCGAGCGTGTTCTTGATCGTCAGCCCGAGTTCGGTGTCGCCTTCCATCAGCAGGCGGCGGCTGAAGAACAGGGTGTCCGGATCTTCCTTGCGCGCCGCCAGCTGGGCGAAGTCGTGCAGGCTGGCGCTGATGGTGAGGTCGGGCGCCTGGCTGCGCGCGGCCGGTCCGAAGGCGCTGCCGTTCCAGACGAAGTCGAAGGCGAGGCCGGCATCCGGCGCGCACAGGCGCAGGCGCTTGCCGCGCAGGGCGGCGCGCACGTCGTCGGGAAGGTGGCGCACCAGCGCGAGGTTGAGTGCGGTGGCGAACAGGCGCGAGCCGGGGGCGGCCGGCAGCAGCGACAGCAGACGCTTGACGGGCGCGGGCAGGGGATGCGATTCAGGGTGCATGGTGGTTCCTTGTCGTGTGGTCAGGCGGCGGGTCAGGCAGCGATGCGCTCGAGTCCCGGCCGGCCATGCCAGAAGCCGTCGCAGGCTTCGGCCGGCATCAGGGGCGCCATGCGCGCCGTCGCATCGCCAGGGGCAATGGCGCCGTCCAGGGCGGCGCGCACCAGGGCCACGATGGCGGGCATATTGTTCGCTTGCGGGCTGAGACGCACCACGTCCACGCCCATGGCGCGCATGGCATCGAGCTCGCCCACCAGGTTGTAGACCAGCGCCGACTGGGTCTGGATGCCGTTCAGCACCAGGAAGGATTGTTTTTCTCGGGTCTGCATCACCAGCCCGTCCGGATGCTCGATGCAGCTGAAGCGGCAGTCGTCCTTCGGCAGGTTGCGCTGGCGCGCGGTGAAGCAGCGCGCCGAGAAGGCGAGCGGCAGGCGGCCATAGGCGAATACCTCGGTCTCCAGGCCGTCCGGGCGATCTGCCAGCAGCGCGGCCAGGCCGGTGCGCGACATCTCGAGCGGCATCACCCAGCGGGTGGCGCCCAGGCGCGCCACGATGTCGAGCGACTGGGCGCTGTACAGGTTCAGGTGCGGGCCGGCCACGAAGGGCTGGCCGCTCATGCAGTTGACGGCGCCCATGTCGTTGGCCTCGACCAGGAAGCGGCCATTGGCGGCGACGCGGCGCATGGCGCCGAGGTCGGAATGGGATTCGATCAGCACCTGGGTCGACAGCACCACCTGCTTGCCGGCCCCCTGCAGCAGCTCAGCCAGGGCCAGCCAGTCGGGCAGGCGCAGTTCATGGCGGCGCGAGCATACGGCTTCGCCGAGATGGATGATGTCGACCGGGCTGTTGGCGAGCGCCTCGTAGAAGGCGAACACGGTGGCGCGCGGCCAGTAGTACTGGATGGGGCCAAGAGAGATCTTCATATTTTTATTTCCAGGGACGGTGATAGGCGCCCAGCGTGTGCTGCCGGCCTTCGGCCACCTTGTCGAGCTCCGCCATCCAGGCTGGCTTGAGCGAGAAACGCTGGCCCGACAGGCAGGTGTCGATCGCCTCGCGCCAGACCCGCGTCACCTGGGCCACATAGGCCGGGCTGCGCTGGCGGCCCTCGATCTTGATCGCGCGTGCGCCGAGGGCGGCCAGCTGGGGCAGGATCTCGAGCGTGTTCAGGCTGGCCGGCTCCTCGACCGCGTAATAGGTCTCGTCGCCGACGTCGAAGCGGCCCTTGCACAGGGTCGGATAGCCGGCGTGCTCGCCATCGTCGTAGCGGTCGATCAGCACCTCGTTCAGGCGCGCTTCCAGTCCCTTGGGTGTGTGCTGCCAGCGCACCGCCTTGGCCGGCGAGCAGACGCCGTGGGTATTCGGCGATTCGCCTGTCACATAGGACGACAGCTGGCAGCGGCCTTCGACCATCACGCACAGGCTGCCGAAGCCGAACACCTCGATCTCGACCGGCGTGCGGCCAATCAGGTGCTCGACCTGGCTCAGGGACAGCACGCGCGGCAGCACCGCGCGTACGATGCCGAAGTGGCGGTGATAGAAGTCGATGGCTTCCAGGTTGGTGGCCGAACCCTGCACCGACAGGTGCAGGCGCAGCCCGGGGTGTACGCGCGCCGCGTATTCCATCAGGCCGGGATCGGCCAGGATGACGGCGTCGATGCCGAAGTCGGCGGCGCGGTCGATGGCGGCGCGCCAGGCGTCCCAGCCGGCCGCCTGGGGATAGGTGTTCAGGGCCAGGAAGACCTTGCGGCCGCGCCGGTGGGCATAGTCTATCCCGGCGCGGATGGCATCCTCGCCGAAGTTCAGGCCGGCGAAGTTGCGGGCATTGGTGGCGTCGCGAAAGCCGAGGTAGACGCAGTCGGCGCCGTTGTCGACGGCGGCCTTGAGGGCGGGCAGGCTGCCGGCGGGGCAGACCAGTTCAATGGGTGGGCGGATGGTGGCGGGGAGTTCGGCAGGTGTCGGTGTCATGGGCGATGCAGGTTGATGGTGCGTGCCGTGACTGTAGCGACCCGGGGTTCCGGGCGCATTGAACTGGTTCAAGGACTACGTGAGCCGCAGCACCTTGCCATCGGCATCGAACGCCAGGAAGCGTTCGATGGCGCCGCGGTGCACGGCATCGATCATCATCTTGAGCGCGCGTTCGACATCCGGAGCGGTGGGCAGGGCGCCGTCGATGCCCGGCAGGGCGGCGACGAAGGCGACGTCCCATGGCTGGCCGGTCTGCTGCGATTCGCGCGCCAGCGTGGCGAAGTCCGGCAGTTCGTCGACTGCCTTGTCGACGCACATCACGGGCGCCAGCGCGCCTCCCTGGCCGGCCTCGAAACGCTTCTTCTGGCCCGGTGTATGGTTGAGTGGCAGCTCGCGCGCGGCGAACACAAACAGCAGCCGTTGCGGCTCGTCCTGGGTGCGTGCGGCCAGGAGAAAATCGTTGAAGTCGGTGATCTGCATGGTCAAGTCGCCCCCTTACTGCACCAGCGGCGTGGCGGCGCCTTCGAGCGTGACGCCCTGGACGTCGGCGCGGCCCACCAGCAATTGCAGGTACTGGTGCACGCCGCGTTGCCAGGCCGCCGTAGCCAGGTAGTCGGCGATCCGCTCGCGCACCGCCTCGAACGGCAGCAGGCGACCCGCGACCCGGCGCTGCACCTGCACGATGTGCAGGCCGAAGCGGGTCTCGACCGGGCGCTCGGCCAGCCGGCCTTGTTCAAGGCGGAACACGACAGCGTCGAATTCGGGCACGCACTGGCCGCGCGCCAGCTGGCCCAGGCTGCCGCCGACGGCGCCGGACGGGCAGTTCGAGTACTGGCGCGCTAGTTCGTCGAAGCGCTCCGGCGCCGCCTTGAGCGTCGCCAGCACCGCGTCCGCGGTCTCGCGCAGCAGTTCCAGCGGCGCGTTGGGCGTCACCTGGAACAGGATGTGGCGCGCCTCGACCAGTTCGCCGTTGGTGAACTGCTGTGGATTGGCGGCGTAGTAACGAGAGCAGGCGGCATCGTCGGCCTGCGGCACCTTTACTTCGCTGGCCAGCAGCGCTTCGATGCACGCGTCTTCGTCCTCGCCCAGCATGCACAGGCCGAGGCGGTCGGCTTCCTGCAGCAGCAGGGTGCGCAGCACCACTTCGTGCACCGACTGCTTGAGCGGATTGTCGGCATGCTGGTGGTGCGCCAGTTCGCGTTCGATGACGTGGTCGTCGATGTCGACGCCGTTGACGGACAGTCCCATGATGCAGCTCCTTAACGTGGACGGACCAGCTGGAAGGCGCGGCCCAGGTAAGCCAGGGCGCCGAAGCCACTCCACACGTGCACCAGGCGGGTGAATGGGAAGATCACGAACAGCGACATGCCCATGAACAGGTGCAGCTTGAAGACGATCGGGGCCTCGGCCACATAGGACGCCGCGTCGCCGCGGAAGGTCACGATGTGCTGGGCCCAGCGCATCAGGCTGACCATGGTCTCGCCGTCGAGGTGGTCGAAGGAAGTGAAGATCGAGCCCAGGCCCAGCAGCAGGGTGGCCAGGATCCACAGCAGCACGATCTTGTCCTTGAAGGTGGTGACGCGGCGTAGGCGGTCGGAGGTGAAGCGGCGCACCAGCAGCATGGTGATGCCCACCAGGCAGATCAGGCCCATCACGCCGCCGCCGGCCATGGCGACGATCTGCTTGGTGCTGTGGGCAATGCCCATGGTGTCCCATACCCAGACCGGGGTGAGCAGGCCGACGGCGTGGCCGAACAACAGGCCAATGACGCCGATGTGGAATAGCGCCGAGCCCCAGCGCAGGCTGCCCCGGTGCAGCACCTGGGTCGATTCGGATTTCCAGCTGTACTGCTCGCGGTCGAAGCGGATCAGGCTACCGAGCAGGAAGATCGCCAGCGCGATATAGGGATAGATCCCGAAGAAGAATTGGTTCACGTAGTCCATGATGGTCTCCTGTTCAGGCGGATACCGGGGCGCGGTGCGCGCCTTGCGGGTAGAAGTTGATCGGTTGCGCGCCACCTGGCGCGTGCTTGAGGAGCGGCTCGACGCCATCGGCACCGGGGCCGAAGGTCTCGAGCGCCTCGTCCATGTCCTTGATCGGCGGTTCGGAGAGTTCCTCCGCCAGCACGGGGCTGAGCTGTTCCAGCACGTCGAACACGCAGGCGTAGACGTTGCCGTTGGCCGCCAGCTTGTTGCCGATATGGGCCAGCACGTGGACGGCGTCGCCCAGCAGCGGGCCGGCGTCAAGCTCGCCTTCGAGCTGGGACAGGAACTCGAGGAACAGCGGCACGAAGTCGGGCAGTTCGTCGCCCTCCATCTGCAGGCCATGCTTCTTGTATTCCTCCATCAGGTCGACCATGGCCTGGCCGCGGTCGCGCGACTCGCCGTGGATGTGCTCGAACAGGTGCAGCGAGTGCGAAGGCGTGCGGTCGAAGGTCTGCACGTAGTACTGCTGCAGCGTGATCAGGTCTTCGTTCGCCAGATGGGTCAGCAGCGGCCGCAGGGCGGCGCGCATGCCGGGCCTGGCGTCAAGGCCGGCTTCCATCTCGGGCAGCGCGGCGACCAGCTCCGGCTCGGGGTAGAGCAGCAGGGCGGAAAGGATGCGGTAGTGTTTCATGATGTGTCCCTTGTTTCAGGCCTGCTCGGCTTCTTTTTTCTTGCGCGACTTCGGCATCGAGACGAAGTGGGTCGAACCCTGCTTCTTCTTGCCGAACAGCGAAGCGTCGCTGACGCCATCCGAACAGCCGTTGCCGAACGAGAAACCGCACGAACCCTTGTCGTTGAAGCTGTCCTCGGCCATCTCCTTGTGGCTGCTCGGGATCACGAAGCGGTCTTCGTAGTTGGCGATTGCCATGATGTGGTACATGTCCTCGACCACCTCCTGGGACAGGCCCACCTGGCCCAGCACGTTCAGGTCGGGCTTGCCATCCACTGTCTTTGCCCGCATATAGGCGCGCATCGCCAGCATGCGGTCGAGCGCGTGGACGATCGGGGCCTCCTTGCCAGCGGTGAGCAGGTTGGCGAGATAGCGCACCGGGATGCGCAGGCTGCGGGTGTCGGGCAGGATGCCGTTCATGCCCATCTTGCCGCTTTCGGCCGCGGCCTGGATCGGCGACAGCGGCGGGATGTACCACACCATCGGCAAGGTGCGGTATTCGGGATGCAGCGGGAAGGCGATCTTCCACTCGACCGCCATCTTGTACACCGGCGAGCGCTTGGCCGACTCCAGCCACGCGTCCGGGATGCCCTGGCGGCGGGCTTCGGCGATCACCTCGGGGTCGTGCGGGTCGAGGAACAGGCCGAGCTGCGATTCGTACAGGTCCTGTTCGTCGGCCACCGAGGCCGCGGCCTCGATCTTGTCGGCGTCGTACAGCAGCACGCCCAGGTAGCGGATGCGGCCCACGCAGGTCTCGGAGCACACGGTCGGCTGGCCGGCCTCGATGCGGGGGTAGCAGAAGGTGCACTTCTCGGCCTTGCCCGACGACCAATTGTAGTAGATCTTCTTGTATGGGCAACCCGAGATGCACATACGCCAACCGCGGCACTTGTCCTGGTCGATCAGCACGATGCCGTCGTCCTCGCGCTTGTAGACCGAGCCCGAAGGGCAGGACGCCACGCAAGCGGGATTGAGGCAATGCTCGCACAGGCGCGGCAGGTACATCATGAAGGTGTTCTCGAAGGTCGAGTACATCTCTTTCTGCACATTGTCGAACAACTTGTCCTTGCTGCGCTTGGCGAACTCGCCGCCCAGGTCATCTTCCCAGTTCGGGCCCCACTCGATCTTGTCCATCTTCTTGCCGGTCAGGACCGATACCGGACGCGCGGTGGGCGGGGTTTCGCTCAGGGGCGCGTTCTGCAGGCGCTCGTAGTCGTAGGTGAACGGTTCGTAGTATTCGTCGATCGCCGGCAGGTTGGGGTTGGCGAAGATGTTCGCCAGGATTTTCAGGCGCGAGCCCTGGCGCGGTTCGATCCTGCCCGCGGCATTGCGTCTCCAGCCGCCATTCCACTTGTCCTGGTTTTCCCATTCCTTGGGATAGCCGATGCCCGGCTTGGTCTCGACGTTGTTGAACCAGGCGTACTCGACGCCGTCGCGGCTGGTCCAGACGTTCTTGCAGGTCACCGAGCAGGTGTGGCAACCGATGCATTTGTCCAGGTTCAGGACCATCCCGATTTGTGCTCTGATCTTCATGCTTGACTCCTGTTGTTCTCAACCGCCTCTGGCCGTGCCTTGACGCCGGGATCGCCGTTCGGACGCGACTCGTCGCGTGCGCCCTCCATCCACTCCACGTCGCGCATCTTGCGCACCAGGACGAATTCGTCGCGGTTCGAGCCGACCGTGCCGTAGTAGTTGAAGCCGTACGACAGCTGGGCATAGCCGCCGATCATGTGGGTCGGCTTGGTGACGGCGCGGGTGACCGAGTTGTGGATGCCGCCGCGTTTCTTGGAGAGCTCGGCGCCCGGCACGTTCACGATCTTTTCCTGGGCGTGGTACATCAGGGTCATGCCCTCCGGGACGCGCTGGCTCACCACGGCGCGCGCAGTCAGCGTGCCGTTGACGTTGAACACCTCGATCCAGTCGTTGTCCTCGATCCCGGCATTCTTCGCGTCGATTTCCGACAGCCACACGTGGGGACCACCGCGCGACAGGGTCAGCATCCGCATATTGTCCGAATAGGTGGAGTGGATGCCCCACTTCTGGTGCGGCGTGATGAAGTTCAGCGCGATCTCCTTGTTGCCGTTCGGCCGTGCATTCAGCAGCGCGTCGGTGGTCTTGGTGTCGATCGCGGCCTTGTACACGCACAATCCCTCGCCGAAGTCGCGCATCCAGGCGTGGTCCTGGTAGAACTGCTGGCGGCCGGTGAGGGTGCGCCATGGGATCAGTTCATGGACGTTGGTGTAGCAGGCGTTGTAGCTCACTTCCTCGCTTTCCAGGCCCGACCAGGTGGGCGACGAGATGATCTTGCGCGGCTGCGCCTGGATGTCGCGGAAGCGGATGCTGTCGTGCTCGCGCGGGATGGCCAGGTGGGTGTGATCGCGCCCCGTCATCTTCGACAGCGCATCCCAGGCTTTCACCGCCACGTGGCCATTGGTCTCGGGCGCCAGCGACAGGATCATCTCGGCGGCGTCGATCGCGGTGTCCAGGCGCGGCTGGCCCTTCGACACGCCATCGGCCAGCACCGTGCGGTTGATGCCGCGCAGGACCTCGACTTCGTGGCCGGTCTTCCAGCCGATGCCCTTGCCGCCGTTGCCCACTTTCTCGAGCAGCGGTCCGACCGAGGTGAATTTTTTATAGACGTCCGCGTAGTTGCGCTCGACCACGGTCATGCTCGGCATGGTCTTGCCCGGGATCGGTTCGCACTCGCCGGCGCGCCAGTCCTTCGGATCGAAGGGTTGGCCCAGTTCGCCCGGGGTGTCGTGCATCAGCGGCGTGAGCACCAGGTCTTTCTGGATGCCCAGGTGGGCGCCGCCGATCTCGGAGAACTTGGCGGCGATGCCCTTGTAGATTTCCCAGTCCGACTTCGATTCCCACAGCGGCTGCACGGCTTCGGACAGCGGGTGGATGAAGGGGTGCATGTCCGAGGTATTCAGGTCGTCCTTCTCGTACCAGGTGGCGGTCGGCAGCACGATGTCGCCGTACAGGCAGGTGGTGGACATGCGGAAGTCGAGCACCACCAGCAGGTCGAGCTTTCCTTCAGCGGCAGGGCGCACCTTGACGTCGCGCGGCTTGACGCAATCGTCTTCGTCGCTCATCAGGGCGTTCTGGGTGCCGAGCAGGTACTTCAGGAAGTACTCGTGGCCCTTGCCCGAGCTGCCCAGGATGTTGGAGCGCCACACGAACATATTGCGCGGGAAGTTCTTTGGATTGTCCGGGTCGTCGCAGGACAGATTCAGCTTGCCGGCCTTGATCTGGTCGACGGCGTACTTGACGGGATCCTCGCCCGCGCTTTCGGCGGCCTTGACGACGTCGAGCGGATTGGTCTCGAGCTGCGGCGCCGATGGCAACCAGCCCATGCGCTCGGCCTTGGCGTTGTAGTCGAGCAGGGACATCTCGGCCCGTTCGCCGTCGGCAGTCGGGCACAGGATCTCGGACGTGTTCAGCTTCTCGTGGCGCCACTGGCTGGTGTGGGCGTAGAAGAACGAGGTCGAGTTCATCTGGCGCGATGGACGGTTCCAGTCCAGCGCGAAGGCCAGCGGGGTCCAGCCAGTTTGTGGACGCAGCTTTTCCTGGCCCACGTAGTGCGACCAGCCGCCGCCGCTCTGGCCGATGCAGCCGCACATCATCAGCATATTGATGATGCCGCGGTAGGTCATGTCCATGTGATACCAGTGGTTCAGGGCGGCGCCCACGATCACCATCGACTTGCCGCGGGTGCGGTCGGCGTTGTCGGCAAACTCGCGCGCCACGGTGATCACATCAAGCGCTTTGACGCCGGTATGCTTGACCTGCCATGCCGGGGTATAGGGCAGGTCGTCGTCATAGCTCTTCGGGGTATTCGGGCAGATGCCGCGGTCGACGCCGTAGTTGGCCATCGACAGGTCGAACACGGTGGTGACCAGGGCTTGCGTGCCGTCGGCCAGGGTGACCTTTTTCACCGGCACCTTGCGCTCGAGGAGGTCGTCGGCATCCTTGCCGCCGAAGTAGGGGAAACCGACACTGACGATGTCGTCGTGCGCGTCCAGCAGCGACAGCTGCGGATCGATGGCGGCGCGCGAGCTGCCGTCCTTCTGCTCCAGGTTCCACTTGCCGGTCTCGCCCCAGCGGAAGCCGATCGAGCCGCTCGGGGCGACGATCTTGCCCGTGGACTGGTCGAGCACCAGGGTTTTCCACTCGGGGTTATTGGTCTCGTCGAGGTTGTTGGCCAGGTGCGAGGCGCGCAGGAAGTAGTCGGGCACCAGCCGGCCGTCTTTTTCCTTGAGCATGACCAGCATCGGGAAGTCGGTGTACTGCTTGGCGTATTCATTGAAGTACGCCGATTTGCCGGTGGCGTGGTATTCCTTCATGATGACGTGGCCCATGGCCATCGCCAGCGCGGCGTCGGTGCCCTGTTTCGGGGCCAGCCAGATGTCGCCGAACTTGGCCATCTCGCCGAAGTCCGAGGACACGGCCACGGTCTTGGTGCCCTTGTAGCGCACCTCAGTATAGAAGTGGGCGTCCGGGGTGCGGGTCATCGGCACGTTGGAACCCCACACCATCAGGTAGGTCGAGTTGTACCAGTCGGCCGATTCCGGCACGTCGGTCTGTTCGCCCCAGACTTGCGGGCTGGCCGGCGGCAGGTCGCAGTACCAGTCGTAGAAGCTCATGGCCACGCCGCCGATCAGGCTCAGGTAGCGGGTGCCGGCGGCATAGCTCACCATCGACATGGCCGGGATCGGCGAGAAGCCGATGATGCGGTCAGGCCCGTATTCCTTGATGGTGTGGGCGTTGGCGGCGGCGATCATCTCGTTGACCTCGTCCCATTTGGCGCGCACGAAGCCGCCCTGGCCGCGGATCGACTTGTAGCTGCGCGCACGCTCCGGATCCTGGCTGACCCAGGCCCAGGCCTGGACCGGATCCATGGTCTTGCGCGCTTCGCGCCACATCTGCATCAGGCGGCCGCGCACCATCGGGTGCTTGACGCGCTGGGCCGAGTAGACATACCACGAGTAGCTGGCGCCGCGTGGGCAGCCGCGCGGTTCGTGGTTGGGCAGGTCGGGACGGGTGCGCGGGTAATCGGTCTGCTGGGTTTCCCAGGTGATCAGGCCGTTCTTGACATAGACCTTCCAGCTGCACGAGCCGGTGCAGTTGACGCCGTGCGTCGAGCGCACGATCTTGTCGTGCTGCCAGCGCTGGCGATAGGCGTTTTCCCAGGTGCGGTCTTCCTCGACCACGGCCCCATGGCCGTTCGAGAAGGTTTGCTTCGGTTTGCCGAAAAAATTCAGGCGGTCCAGAAAGTGACTCATGATTTCTCCATTGGTGCGTACAGCCTGGAACCAGTGTAGGTTTGCGCTGCGACGCCGGGTATTCGCAGGAAGTCGGTCGGTGCCGTCGCATCGGGACTAGACCGACTAGTCCTTTCGATCTAATGAAAAACTAGCAAGGCATCTCGGCGCCTTTGCGCGAGTAGTACCACCAGGTGATCGCGATGCAGGTCGCGTAGAAGCCGATGAAGCACCACAGGGCCGCGCCCGGGCTGCCGGTAAGGGCGATCGAGGTGCCGTAGCTCTTGGGGATGAAGAAGGCGCCATAGGCCGCCACCGCCGAGGTGAAGCCCAGCACGGCAGCGGCTTCCTTGTTGGCGTTGACGAGTGCCTGCTGCTGCACGGCCTCGGGCTTGCCCTTGGCGGCGCGCTGGTGCAGGGTCAGGAAGATCACCGGGATCATGCGGAAGGTCGAGGCGTTGCCCACGCCGGTGCAGGCGAACAGCACCATGAACATCCAGAAGAAGCCCCAGAAATTCCCCGCATTGCCTTGCAGCGGCAGGAATTGCAGGACGCCGATCACGGCGCCGATCATGGCCACGAAGGTCCACAGGGTGACCACCGCGCCGCCCAGTTTGTCCGAGATCCAGCCGCCGGCCACGCGCGCCAGGGCGCCGACCAGCGGACCGAGGAAGGCGTACTGCAGCGGGTCGACTTGCGGGAACAGGGTGGTCGTCAGCAGCGGGAAGGCGGCCGAATAGCCGATGAAGGAACCGAAGGTGCCCACGTACAGCCAGCACATCAGCCAATTATGCTTGCGCCGGAAGATCACGGCCTGCTCGGCGAACGAGGCCTTGGCCGATGCCAGGTCGTTCATGCCGAACCAGGCGGCCAGCGCGGTCAGGGCGATGAAGGGCACCCAGATGAAGCCGGCGTTCTGCAGCCACATCTCCTTGACCACGCCGGCGCGGGTCCAGGTCTGCGGGTCGCCGCCGAAGACGGCGGCGGTGATCACCAGCGGCACCACGAACTGCACCGCCGACACACCCAGGTTGCCGAGGCCGGCGTTCATGCCGAGGGCGTAACCCTTTTGCGCCTTGGGGAAGAAGAAGCTGATGTTCGCCATCGACGAGGCGAAGTTGCCGCCACCGAAGCCGCACAGCAGGGCCAGCACCAGCATGGTGGGATAGCCGGTGGACGGGTCCTGGACCGCATAGCCGATGCCGATCGCCGGCAGCAGCAGCGAGGCCGTGGAGATGGCGGTCCATTTGCGCCCGCCGAAGATCGGCACCATGAAGGAATAGAAGATGCGCAGCGTGGCGCCGGACAGGCCGGGCACGGCGGCCAGCCAGAACAGCTGGTTGGTGCTGTAGGTGAAGCCGATGTTCGGCAGGTTGACCACGACCACGCTCCAGACCATCCAGACCGCGAACGCCAGCATCAGGGCCGGGATCGAGATCCAGAGGTTGCGGTTGGCGGTGGCCTTGCCCTGGCTTTGCCAGAAGGCGGGAACCTCGGGTTCCCAGGTCGAGATGAGATAGCGGCTCACGTTGTTCTCCAGATGGTGTTAGTAGGGTGATGTCAGGCCGCGCGCTTGAGCGGGGCCGCCTGGGCCGCCGGGGTGTCCTGGCGGCCGGGCTTGAACGAGAAGTGCATCCACACCAGCGAGACGCAGACGGTCCCGTAGAGCAGCATGAAGGAGCTGGAACGGATGCCGGTGAGGTCCACCACGGCGCCGAACATGATCGGCAGGATGAAGCCGCCCAGGCCGCCGGCCAGGCCAACCACGCCCGAGACGGCGCCGATGTTGTCGGTGAAGTCGTCCGAGATGAACTTGAAGACCGAGGCCTTGCCGATGGCCATGGCGACGCCGACCACGAACAGCAGCGCGGTGAACAGGATCGGACCGAGGCCGATGTCCAGGCCCATGCTGCCCTCGACGGTCTGGATCGTCATGCTGGTCTGCGGATACGAGAGGATGAAGAAGCACACCCAGCACACCCACATCACCCACCAGGTGACTTTATAGGCGCCGTATTTATCCGAGATCCAGCCGCCCAGCGCGCGCAGCACGCCGCCCGGCAGCGAGAAGCAGGCGGCCAGCAGGGCGGCCAGCTTGAGGTCGAAGCCGTATTCGCCGACGTAGTATTTGGTCATCCACAGGGCCAGGGCCACGTAGCCGCCGAACACCACCGAGTAGTACTGGCAGTAGCGCCACACGCGCGGGTCTTTCAGCACCTTCATTTGCTGGGCGAAGGTGACGCCGGTGGGCGCCTTGTGCGCTGGATCGGAGTAGGAGCAGAACCAGAACAGCAGGGCGGTGCCCAGCATCAGGGCCGCGTAGGCGTGGGGCAGGGCCTGCCAGCCCCACGCCGCGATGATGGCCGGGGCCACGAACTTGGTCAGGGCCGAGCCGGAATTACCAGCGCCGAATACACCCATCGCGAAGCCGCGCCGCTCCTGCTTGAACCAGCGCGCGACGTAGGGCGTGCCGACCGAGAACGAGCCGCCGGCCAGGCCGACGAACAGGCCGCAGACGAGGAAGTGCCAGAATTCGGTGGCGTAGCCGATCATCCAGATCGGCAGCACGGAGGCCAGCATCAGCAGGAAGAACACGATGCGCCCGCCATGACGGTCGGTCCAGATCCCGAGCGGCACCCGGATCAGGGAGCCGGTGAGGACCGGCGTGGCGACCAGCAGGCCGAATTCGGTTTCATTGAGGCCGAGCTGGGTCTTGATCGGGATGCCCAGCACGGCGAACATCATCCAGATGGCGAAGCAGATCGTGAAGGCGAAGGTGCTGCTGACCAGGACCGCGAGCGGGCGCCTGTCACGATGGTTATTGGTTCCCATGTTTTTCTCCTTGGGTGGTGGGACGACTACCACCAAGGTTAGGGAATGCGGGCGTGCGCGGCCATTCGCCACAGGTGGGCTGGCGGCAGCAATAACGACCTAAGGAAAGTCGGCCGGATGGGCTATGGGACGGGAGGGAAGCTAGACACTAGGGAGTAGGGCCGGTTTGCGCCCGGAGCGACAGTGCGATGGGCGGCGCCATGCAAAAAGCCCGCCGGAAGGCGGGCTTTCAGGTGCTTGCAGCCTGCGGCAGCCTCGCCCACGCTATCTGCGTGGTGCGCGCCGCCGCTGGGCTTTCAGATCAGATGGCGAGGATGTTTCCTGCTTTATCGCCTTTAGGTCCGGTCGAGCGCACGAAGGACACGCGCTGGTTTTCGGACAGGCTCTTGAAACCTTCGGATTGAATATCCTGGAAATGCGCGAATAAATCGGCGCCGCCTGCATCAGGAGCGATGAAGCCGAAGCCCTTGGAATCGTTGAACCATTTTACGGTGCCGGTTTGGGTAGTCATTTGATAATTCCTTTTGCATTAAATTGAGCAAGATTGCTCGGATGCACATTTGACCAAGAAAAGGTGTAACGGGAGGGAATCAAACGGGACTGCCAAACGGCGAGACTGGAGAGAAAATCCAACAATAACAACGACTTGATGTAGTGCAGGAATGAAAGATACACGACTTTATTGGAATGTCCTAATTGTTTCTGAATTTAATTGACCGTCAATGATGAGTTGTTTTTCAAGCAAATCAGGGATGGCTGTTATGACGAAAAAGTCTGGTGCGATGCGATTGGCGCAACGTCGGGAAATGGAAAAATAATAATGACAAAAAGTCGCCTCGGGGATTTTATTCGGGATAATCTGGAACCCATCCTCCAGGCCTGGGAAGATTTCGCGCGCACCATCGAGCCGCCCGCACTGACCATGGACGACGTCGAATTGCGCGACCACGCCAAGCAGATGCTGCAGGCCTTCGCCAAAGACCTGGCGCAGCCGCAGGACGAGGCCGAACGCAGCGCCAGATCGCGCGGCCTCGGCAAGCGCGAGCGCGCCGATACCGCAGCCGAAGTCCACGCCGAAGCGCGACTCGTCTCCGGTTACACGGTGGTGCAGCTGGTGTCCGAGTATCGCGCACTGCGCTCCAGCGTGCTGACCTTGTGGGCGGAGGATGTCGCGGCCGGGCGGCCGACCGATATGGAAGACGTCAATCGCTTCAATGAGGCGGTCGATCAGGCGCTGGCCGAATCGGTCGCGCGTTACCAGGCGATGGTCAAGCAGTCTCAGAACATGTTCCTCGCCATTCTCGGACACGACCTGCGCAACCCGCTCGGCACGATCGTCACCGGCGCCAGCTTTGTCATGCAGGCGCATGACATTCCGCCGAAATACGTGCTGGTCGCGACGCGGATGTTCAACAGCGCCAAGCGCATGAGCAAACTGATCAACGACCTGATCGATTTCACGCGCACCCACCTGGGGCCGGGAATCCCGATCAAGGCAAGGGAAGGTGATTTGCTGAAGGTATGTGAAGAAGTGGTCGAAGAACTGCGCACCTTCCATCCCGAGAAGCTGATCGACTTCCAGGCGCCAGCCCAGCTCGAAGCGGTATTCGACGACAGCCGCATCGCCCAGGTACTGTCCAACCTGATCGGCAACGCCCTGCAATACGGCGCCCCGGAGGCGCCGGTCGAGGTGCGCGTGAGGGACGGCGACGACGCCGTCGTGGTCGCGGTCAATAACCGCGGTCCCTTGATCCCTCCCGACAAGCTGGCCGGCATCTTCGACCCCCTGGTGCGAATCGCGTCAAGCGTCAATACCGATTACACCGAACGCACAAGCCTGGGCATTGGCCTGTTCATCTCGCGCGAGATCGTGCAGGCGCACGGCGGTCAACTGACAGTCGCCTCGACCGCGGACAACGGCACGACCTTCACTCTCACGCTGCCGCGACGCCAGGGCGCGTGAGCGCGCGCCGGGAGAGCGCCCCGTTGGCGGCGTCCCCGAGACGGAACACCGCCACCGCCTGCGCCAGCCCCGCCGCCTGTTCGCGCATCGTCTCCGACGCCGCCGCCGACTGCTCGACCAGCGCCGCGTTCTGCTGGGTGACCGCATCCATCTGGCCGACTGCCTCGCTGATCTGCTCGATGCCGGCCGACTGCTCGATCGCGGCGCTGGTGATCTCGCCCATGATGTCGGTGACCCGCTCGACGCTGTGCAGGAGCTCGTCCATGGTGGCCCCGGCCTGCGCGACCAGGGCCGAGCCGTCGGCCACGCGCGCCGACGAGTCGCCGATCAGGCCCTTGATTTCCCTGGCGGCCGAGGCCGAGCGGTGGGCCAGGTTGCGCACCTCGCTGGCCACGACGGCGAAGCCGCGTCCCTGTTCGCCGGCACGCGCCGCCTCCACCGACGCGTTGAGCGCCAGGATATTGGTCTGGAAGGCGATGCCGTCGATGACGTTGATGATGGCGCCGATGCGCTCGGCCGAGGTCCGGATGGCGTCCATGGTCGCCACCACCTGGCCGACCACGGCGCCGCCCTGTCTCGCGATGCCGGACGCGCTCTGGGCCAGCGCATTGGCCTGGCGCGCATTGTCGGCGCTCTGGCGCACGGTCGACGTCAGCTCTTCCATCGACGACGCGGTTTCTTCCAGCGCGCTGGCCTGCTGTTCGGTGCGGCTCGACAGGTCCTGGCTGCCGGCCGCCACTTCGCCCGCGGCCACGGCGATGGTCTCGGTGCCGGCGCGGACCGTGCCGACCGTGCGCGCCAGGCTATCGTTCATCGCCCGCAGCGCGGCCAGCAACTGGCCCGTCTCGTCCTGGCCGCTGACGTCGATGGTGCTGGTCAGGTCGCCCGCGGCGACGGTGTTGGCCACTTCCAGCGCGCGCCGCACCGGCGTCACGATCGATGCCGTGATCCACCATGCGGTGAGCGCGGACAGCAGCAGCGCCGCAGCGCCGATCGACCAGGATAGCAGCATCGATTGCGTATAGGCCGCGTCGGCCGCCGCCGCCGACTGCGTGGTGAGCGTCTTCTGGTAGTCGATCAGCGTCGTGGCCGCACCCTTCAGGCGCGCCAGGATGGGACGCAGCTCGTCGGTCAGGATCGCACGCGCGGCAGGCAGGTCGCCTGCTTCCACGGTGCGCATCAGCTTGTCCTGGCCGGCGACGTACAGGGCGTTCTCCTTGCGGATCTGCGCCAGCAGCTTGCGGCCGCGGACGCGGTCGAGCGTGCGGTCGAAATACTGCAAGGTGCGCTCGGCCGCGTCGCGGGCGGCGAGGATGGCACGGGACTGGGCCGCGCGGTCGTCGGCGTTGTCGGTGAGGATCTGGTTGCGCAGGGCGATCGCGATGTCGTTTACTTCGGAGAGCAGCTGCTGCGTGGCCTCGATGCGCGGCATGCGCTGGCCGATGATCTCGTCGGTGCTGGCCTTGACGCGGCTGAGCATCGTGCTGCCGATCGCGATCATGATGAGGAGCAGGATGCTCACCAGGCCGAATCCGGCGGCCAGCCGTTTACCAATCGATAAATTTGCGAGTTTCATAGTCGACTTCTTCGTTTCGGGTACTGCAATACGGGTTGTGACGCCGGCCGCCATGCGTCATGCGCGGCGGCGCGGCCGGGATGTGGAACGACATATCGTGTGCTGCCGGGAGAGGCGCGGACGGTCGGTTCGCATGGCTTGTGTGCATCGTTGCAATGCGCGGATCCCGTCGACGAGGAGTGGCAGCGGGGGCTGGGCTGCGTGCTCGCAGTGTAGCAAACGGCGTCGCGACTAAAAGTTGATCTAGATCAAATTTAGATTCTTTAGGGAAATATTTAGCGCGGATAGGTAGCGTGTCGCGATATCGGCTCGCCATCTGGCAGCGCAGGCGGGTACTTTCCGGCGCGACAACTTTATGCTGTTCCTGTACTATCCCTTGTGGTATTGGCCATTAAGCCATTTTCTTAACTTCCGCACCAATCGATGAACACAGCCGTATTACGCCAGGCAGGATTAAGCGAGCAGCAATGGCGTGATTCGCCGCTGGGCGACCCGTGCGAATGGCCTTCTGCACTGCGCCTGGCCGCTGCGCTGGTCCTCGAATCCCCGGCGCCGATGTGGCTGGCCTGGGGCGATGCGCTGGCGCTGCTCGCCAACGACGCCTGCGGCGCCTTGCTGCCGTCGCCCGGCGACCGGCGGCCCGGCGCGCCGGCCGCCGAAGCCTGGGGCGACGCCTGGGATGCGCTGCGGCCTGCGGCCTTGCGGGCACTCGATGGCCGGGGCAGCCGCGTCGATGAGCTGGCGCTGCCTGGCGCTGGCGGCGCCGCGGTGGCCTGGGCGACGTTCGCATTCGCGCCGCTGCGCGACGACGCCGGTCGCGTGCACGGCTTGCTGTGCACGGTGCAGGACGTGAGCGCGACGGTCGCCGCCCGGCGCAGCCTGCGCGAGAGCGAGGCCGCCGCCGCGCGCGGCACCGCGCAGACGCAGGAGACGGCGGAGCGTTACCGGCTTGCCCTGCTGTCGACCAATGATGCCATCTGGGACTGGAATATGGCCGACGGCCACGTGATCTGGAACCAGGCGGTGCAGACGCTGTTCGGCCACCAGTTCGACGCGACCAGCGCCGACTGGTGGCTCGAGCACATCCACCCCGAGGACCGGCCGCGCATCGACAGCACCATCCACGCGGTGATCGACAGCCAGGGCAGCAGCTGGTCGGGCGAGTACCGCTTCCTGCGCGCCGACGGCAGCTATGCCGAGATCTTTGACCGCGGCACCGTGCTGCGCGACGCCGAAGGCCGCGCGCGGCGCATGATCGGCGCCATGCTCGACTTGAGCGAGCAGCGGGCGACCCGGGCGGCGCTGCAGGAAAGCGAGCGCCTGTTTCGCACCCTGTTCGAATCGATCGACGAGGGCTTCTGCGTGATCGAGTTCCTGGACGGTCCCCATGGCCCGATGAGCGACTATGTGCACGTGCTGGCCAACCCCGCCTATGCGGCCAATGCCGGCATCGAGGACGTGGTCGGGCAACGGGTCCGGGACATGGTGCCGTTGGAGGCCGAGGGCTGGATCGAGATCTACCGCCAGGTGCTGCTCGAAGGCCAGCCGATCCGCTTCGAGCGCGAGCTTGAACACACCGGGCGCTTCCTCGAACTGGCGGCGCTGCGCATCGAGCCGCCCGAGCGGCGCCAGGTCGCCGTGCTGTTCCAGGACATCACAGAGCGCCATCGCGCCGAGGTGGCGCTGCGCGACATGAACGACACCCTCGAGCGGCGCGTGGCAAGCGAACTGGAACGCCACGCGCGTATGGAAGAGGCGCTGCGCCAGTCGCAGAAGATGGAGGCGGTGGGCCAGCTCACCGGCGGCATCGCCCACGATTTCAACAATATGCTGGCGGTGGTGTCGAACGCGATGGAGCTGCTCGGCCGGTGCCTGGGCGAGGGCGACGAACGCGCCCAGCATTACGTGGCCATCGCCAAGGGCGGCGTGCGGCGCGCGGCCCAGCTGACGCAGCGCCTGCTGGCCTTCTCGCGCCAGCAGCCGCTGCAGCCGGTATCGGTCTGCGCCAACGATCTGGTGGCCGGCATGTCCGAGCTGATCCGGCATTCGCTCGGCGGCAGCATCCGCGTCGAGCTGGAGCTGGGCGGCGCCCCGTGGCTGCTGCACGCCGACCATAACCAGCTGGAGCATGCGATCCTGAACCTGGCGGTGAACGCGCGCGACGCGATGGAGCATGGCGGCCAGTTGCTGATCCAGACCGCCAACTGCGTGCTCGACCGCCACGACTTCGTGGAGCTGGGCGATGCCGCACCCGCCGACTACGTGATGATCGCGGTGGCCGACACCGGCGCCGGCATGCCGCGCGACGTGCTGGCCAAGGCCTTCGAGCCCTTCTTCACCACCAAGGAAGTGGGGCGCGGCACGGGACTTGGCCTGAGCCAGGTGTACGGCTTCGTCAAGCAATCCGGCGGCCAGGTGCGCATCGACTCCACGCCCGGCGCCGGCACGCGGGTCGAGCTGTACCTGCCGCGCCACCTGGAGGCAGGCAGCACGGCCGCGCAGCCGGCGGCGGCGCCGGACATCGTCCGCGCGCGCGACGGCGAAGTGGTCCTGGTGGTGGACGACGAGGCGGCGGTGCGCAGCCTGTCGGCCGAGATGCTGCAGATGCTGGGCTACGTGGTGCATGTGGCGGACGGCGCGGCGGCGGCCCTGCGCCTGCTCGACGCGCATCCCGACATTGCGCTGCTGTTCACCGACGTGCTGATGCCCGAACTCGACGGCCGCCAGCTCGCCGCCCGCGCGCTGCAGCGCGCGGCCGCCAGCTCGCCGCCCGCGCGCTGCAGCGCCGGCCCGGCCTGCCAGTGCTGTTCACCAGCGGGCATACCCGCGACGTGGAGGCGGTCGAAGGCATGCTGGAGCGGGCGCGGACCCTGGCCAAGCCGTTCACGCTGGCCCAGCTGGCGAGCCAGGCGAGGATGGCGCTCGACGGCGAGTGAGATGGGCCGGCCCGGCCCGGCCCAGCTCAGTCGCGCCGCCTCGGCACGTCATTCCCGCGAAGGCGGGAATCCAAGTCTTATGCTCCACTGCCGCCCTTTCACGGAGTGGCTGCGCTTCGAACTTAGATTCCCGCCTTCGCGGGAATGACGTGCTGAGGTCGCGGTACAAACGCAAAACACTTTGCTGATCCCGCACCCTCAGTCAGACCCTATTCGCGCCGCTCCTGCCCTGACTGCAAGCCATGCTCCACCGCGAACACCGCCGCCTGCACCCGGCTCGACAGCCCGAGCTTCTTGAGGATGTTCTGGACGTGGATCTTGACCGTGCTCTCGGCCAGGTCCAGGGCGCGGGCGATCACCTTGTTGCTCTCGCCGCGCGCCAGGCAGGCGAGGATCTCGCGCTCGCGCGGGGTGAGCTTGTCCAGTTCCGACGCCGGCGCAGGCGCCCTGGCTGCGCCGCCACGCTGCACGTGGGCGAACAGCTTGCCGGCCAGCGACTCGGCCAGCACCGATTCGCCGGCGGCCGCGCGTTCCACGGCGCGGGTCAGGTAATCGGCGTCGATGTTCTTGAGCAGGTAGCCGCGCGCGCCAGCTTGCAGGGCCGCGGCCAGGTCCTCGGCTTCCTCGGACACGGTCAGCATCAGCACCGCGGCGCCGGGCCGGTCCTGCAGCATCAGCTGCAGGGTCTCGATGCCCGTCATGCCGGGCATGTTCAGGTCGAGCAGGACGACGTCGGGTTTCAGTTGCAGGGCGCGCTTGACGCCATCGACCCCGTCGGCCGCTTCTCCCACCACGTTGAAGCGTGGATTGCGCTGCAACAGCGAGCGTACGCCGCTGCGAAACAGGGTATGGTCGTCCACCAGCAGCACGCTGATCGTTTCGCCTTCATTAGGCATTCATTATTCCTTTCATTTTGATTCAAGCGGCGCGGCGCTGCGCCTGCCCGATCCGGAGCCGGACCGTGGTCCCCGCGCCTGGCATCGATTCGATCTCGAGGCTGGCGCCGATGCGGCCGGCGCGCTCGCCCATGATGTGCAGGCCCACGTGGCCGCCGTCGGCGTCTGGCCTGGCGCCGGCGTCGAAGCCGGCGCCATCGTCCCTGACGTTCACCAGGTAGTCGTCGCTGTCGTCGACCCGTACCTCGACCCGGCTGGCGCGGGCGTGCTTGCGCACGTTCGACAGCGCTTCCTGGACGATGAACAGGATCTGCAGCTGCGCCTCGCGCTCGATCGGCGGTCCGCCCTTGCCGTGCACCGAGAACGCGGTGTCAACGCCGGCCTGGTCCGCGAACTTGCGCACCGTCTTGTGCAGGGCCGCGTTCAGGTCTTCCTCGGCCAGCCGGCTGCGGAAGTTCAGCAGCAGCTCGCGCACGTCCTCGTAGCTTTCCTGGACCCCGGCGCGCAGCAGCGGCACGATCTCGGCCGCCTCGGCAGCGCGTCCCGCGGCGAGCGAGGTTTCCAGCATCTGTACCTGCAGGTTGAGGAAGTTCAGGCCTTGCGCGATGCTGTCGTGCAGGCCGCGCGCGACCAGGTTGCGTTCTTCCGAGATCGCCATCTCGCGCTCGCGCGCCGCCAGCCGCATGTTCTCGATCGCTACCCCGACCAGCTTGGCCAAGGTCTCGAGCAGGGCCTGTTCGCGCTCGCTGAAGCTGCGCCCCTGCATGAAGTGAAGGCTGAACAGGCCGACGTGCTGGTCTTGCGCGTGGATCTGGAACACCGAGATGGTGGCGAAACCTTCGCGGCTGCAGGCCAGAGGGCCGATCTGCGGCATGTCTTCCAGCCTGTGCACCACCGAGATCTTCCGGGCCGCCGCTTCGCCGCACAGGCACTCGCCGATCTTCATGCAGCGCTCGGCCTCGGCCATCTCGCTGGACAGGCCGTCGTGCACGACCATGTGCATGTTCTCGTTGGCCGGGTCGACGATGCGCACGGTGCTGCCGGCCGCGCCGAAATAGGCGGCGATACGCGACAGGAAGCCGCTGCACATGGTCGCCAAAGTGTGGCGCTGCTGCAGGAAGGCCGCGCAGTCGTACAGCAGCGCGAGTTCGCGGTTCTTGTCTTCGAGGCTGGCGGTCTTGCGCCTTACTTCGTCTTCGAGGTTGCAATACAGGTGCTGCAGGCGGTCGGCCATTTCGTTGAAGCCGCTCGACAGCTGGCCGAATTCGTCGCGGCTCTCGACGTCCAGGCGCACCCCGAAGTCGCTGCCGGCCATGCTGCGCATGCCTTCGCGCAGCCGCATCACGGGCGCGATGATCAGCGCGAACATCAGGTAGACCAGGGCCACCGTGCCGCCGATCGCCAGCGCGATCAGCACCAGCTGCGAAGCGCGCAGCCAGAAGGTGCGCAATTCGTTGTCGCGTTCGATCAGGTTGACCAGGCGATCGAGGTCGGCCACGTAGTCTTCGAGCTGGTTGTCGAACAGGCGCAGCGCCTCGATGCGCGCCGGTCCCTCCAGTTGCAGCACCTGGCGTGCGCTGGGCCGCACCTGGCCGCCCCAGCGCCGCGCCACGTCGAGGAAGGCGCCGTGGATCGCCGGCGTCGGCGGCAATCCCAGCGGACGCTGTGGATCGCCGCGTTCGAGCAGCTGCAGGGTCGCTTCGATGGTGGCGATCTGGCGTTCGACGCGCGCATAGGCGTCGGTGACGGGCGCTTCCTGCGTGCGCGGCAGGGCCAGCGCCAGCCGGTAGTTGTGGCGGCGCAGGCTGCCGGTTTCGTTGATCGCGGCCGCCGCGCCTTCGAGCTGCCACGACAGCCACAGGGTGGCGCCGATCGCGGCCAGGGCCAGCAGCAGGAAGCCGATCAGGGCGCCGACGATCTTGGTGGACAGGCGTTGGAAGGGTGCGAGGGCGGAGTAGGCTGGCATGCGGTTCAGGCGGCGTGCGGCACGTTCACCGCGACGGGATCGAGGATGGGCAGGAATTCCTGCTTGCGTGCCGAGTAGGCGAGCAGGGTGCCGGCGGCAAGGTCGAAATACCAGCCGTGCATGGCTAGTGTACCAGCCTCGACGCGGCGGCGGACCCACGGATAGGTCAACAGGTTGTCGAGCGAATGCAGGATGCTGGCCAGTTCGGCCGCGCGGCACTGCTCGTCGGCGTGCTTGTGGTGCAGTTCGCGCAGCACGTCGCGCCGCACCGGTTCGGCCAGCCGCATCCAGCGCGCGACGAAGCCGGTCTGCTCCGCCTCTTCGCTGATGCGTGCGCCCGACATCAGGGCGCGTATCCCGCCGCAGCGTGCGTGGCCGAGCACGATGATGCGCGCCACCTCCAGGCCGCACACCGCGAACTCGATGGCCGAACTGACGCCCGGCGGGGCGTCCGGGGCGCACGGCGGCACCAGGTTGGCGATATTGCGCACCACGAAGATGTCGCCCGGATCGCAGCCGGTGAGCAGCGCCGGATCGACCCGCGCATCGCAGCAGCCGATGACCAGGGTGCGCGGATGCTGGCCCTGGCGCAGGCTGTCGAGCGCGGTGGGCTCCTTCAGGTATTGCTCCTGGAAGCGGCTGAAGCCGCGGATGAATTTTTCGATGTCCTGCATGTCGGCCTCCGGTTGGCCCCATTGTAGGCAGGGGCGGCTTCGGCGGCAGTCGGCATGACGACGTACGGTTTCTAGGTCAAATTGACTATTTGCACAGCTAGCTCGGCCGTTTTTGATCCACATCAAGTTTTTGTTTAGTCAACGAATTGTAGGATGCGGCATGCGCAATCGCTGCTTTGGAGCGAATGCGCTTTCCGGTGCGCCGGATGTTCCAGGCGCCCCCGTTTCGTTCGTTTCCACGGGCTACGCCCTGAATTTATCGTGAGCCGACACCGCATCGCACCCCGCCAGTTCCTGGCAACCCTGCCCCTGTTCGCCGACCTCTCGTCCGAACAGCTCGACATGCTCGCGCAAGCGACCACCGAGCTGCACGTGCCGCGCGGCCGCGTGGTCGTCGAACGCGGCGAATCCTGCAGCGGCATGCACGCCGTGATCTACGGCGACGTCAAGCTCTCCATCGTCTCGAGCGAAGGCGACGAGAAGGTGGTCGAACTGATCGGCCCCGGCCAGAGCTTCGGCGAGGCGCCGCTGTTCATGGAGCGGCCCTACATGACCCAGGCCGAGACGCTGGCCGACAGCATGCTGCTGCACATCTCGAAGCACGCGATCTACGCCCAGATCGAGCGCAATCCCGGTTTCTCGCGGCGCCTGCTGGCTTCCATGAGCCGGCGCCTGCACGGGCTGATCTCGGACGTCGAATCCTATACCCTGCGCAGCGGCAGCCAGCGCATCGTCAGCTACCTGCTCAAGGACGATCCGGCGCAGGGCGCCGAGGTGACGCTGGCGGCGCGCAAGAAGATGATCGCGTCGCGCCTGTCGCTGTCGCCCGAATACTTTTCGCGCGTGCTGCACGACATGGCCCACCGCGGCATGGTCGGCATCGCCGGGCGCAGCATCACCATCCTCGACATCGAGCGCCTGCGCGCCTACGAAGGCTGACGCCGCGCCGTCATCAACCAACCACGAAGGCGTTCATATGTACATGCACCTGACCGAATTCACCGACAATGCCCTGCGTCTGCTGGTTTACCTGGGCAACCATCGCGAGCGGATCGCGACCATCAACGAGATCGCCGAGCGCTACGGCATTTCGCGCCACCACCTGGCCAAGGTGTCCTGCGTGCTGGCCGCGTCGGGCCTGATCGAGACCTCGCGCGGCCGCCTGGGCGGGATGCGCCTGGCCGGCGCGCCGCGCGACATCCGCCTGGGCGAAGTCGTGCGCTGCACCGAGCGCGGCCTGGCGCGCGGCGCGCGCAGTGATCCGCGCAGTGCTCAGCGCAGTGCTCAGGATGGCGAGCGGCCGCCGTGCCGCCAGCCTGACGACCGCCTGCAGCAGTCGCTGGCGGTGGCCACCGCCGCCTATCTGGCCGAACTCAATCGCGTGACCCTGGCCGACCTGATTCCCGGCGGCGGGGAGGCGCACGGCGAGATGCCGGCCTGGCTGGCCACGAATGCCTGGCGCTGGCAGCACTCGACGCTGGAGGAGGGGGCATGAACGCCATCGCCGACACGGTCCGGATCGACGTCTCGGCGCTGGCGGCGCCCGAGCCGATGGAGCGCATCCTCGATGCGCTTGCCGTGCTGCCGCCGGGCGCCCGGCTGCAGGTGCTGATCCACCGCGAGCCGTTTCCGCTGTACGAGATCCTCGACCGGCGCGGCTGGGACCACCGCACCACGCGCCGGCCGGACGCCCGCTACGACCTCGTGATCGAAGCGATGGCATGCAGCGCGCCCTGAGCTACGCGGCGATGTCCGCGCTGCGGGTGCCGCTGCAGTTCATGCTGGCGGCGCCGTGCTTCGCGCTGGCGGCGGCGCTGCTGCTGGTGTGGCACGGCGAAGCGGCGCTGGTCTTGCGCTGGACCCCGGTCACGCTGAGCATGACCCACCTGGTGGTGCTGGGTTTCCTGACCATGACGATCGTCGGCGCACTGTTCCAGCTGTTGCCGGTGACGGCGGGCGTGGCGGTGCCGCTGGCGCGGCAGGTGGCGGTCTTTTGCTGGTGCGCGCTGGCGCTGGGCACGGCCGTACTAGCCGCGGCGCTCGGCCTGAGCCTGGGCGCGACGGCGTTTCACCTCGCGGCGGGCCTGCTGGGCAGCGCCGGATTCGTGTTCCTGAGCGCGATCGGGGCCGCCATCGCGCGTCCGGTGCCGGCGGGCGCGAAGCCGCTGGTGGAAGGCGTGCGCTACGCGGCGGCGGCGCTGGCGATCACGATCGCGATCGGTGCCGCGCTGGCGCTCTACCTGGGCGGAGTGGGAAGCCTCAACGCGCCGCTGCTCACCGACATCCACGCCACCTGGGGCCTGGTCGGCTGGGTGATCGTGCTGACGGCGACCGTGTCGTTCCAGGTGATCCCGATGTTCCAGGGTACGGCCACCTATCCGCGTCTGCTCGAGACCTGGCTGCCTCCGCTGGTGTTCGCGCTGCTGTTTGGCTGGAGTGCGGCGACGCTGTTCGACGCCGGCTGGTGGGCCCTGGCCTGCGAGATCGGCATCGGCGCGCTTCTGCTGCACTATGCGGTCACCACGGTGGCCTGGCTAGGGCGCCGCAAGCGCAAGCCGGATACCGGGACCCGTTACTGGCTGCTCGCGATGGGCAGCCTGCTGCTGGCGGCGCTGCTGCATTTCATTCCGTTCGAGCTGGTCTTCGATTCGGTGGATGCGCTGCCCCTGCTCACCGGCGTGCTCGTGATCGTGGGCTGCGCGATGTCGGCGGTGAACGGCATGCTGTACAAGATCGTGCCCTTCCTGGTCTGGTACCACCTGGCCCACGACGAGCGTCTGCCGCGCGAACGCATCCCCAGGATGTCGGCGGTGCTGGGCGAGGCGCAGGCCGCGCGCCAGTGGCGCTGGCATCTTGCCGGGCTGGCGCTGCTGGTGCTGGCCTGCCTGTTCCCCGCCGTGCTGGCGCGGCCCGCCGGCCTGTTCCTGATGGTGTCCTTGCTGCTGCTGGCGCGCGACGTCGCCGGCGCGGCGCTGCTGTACGTACGCCTGCGCGGCGCATAAAACAGCACGACCGTACGTAACCGCGTCCACACGCGATGGTGTCGCTTCGGCTAGAATGTTTGCCCATGAATGGAAGGCCGCCTTCCACGCCGCGACATCCAAGTTATAGGAAGACCATGAGTACCGATAGTAATCTGAACGAAGCCCAGAACACCCAGTTGCGCATCGACGCGCTCGAATACCACCGCAGCCCGACCCGCGGCAAGATCGAAGTGGTGGCCACCAAGCCGCTGTCGAACCAGCGCGACCTGTCGCTGGCCTACTCGCCGGGCGTGGCCTACGCCTGCGAGGAAATCGCCGCCGACCCGGCGACCGCCTTCGATTACACCTCGCGCGGCAACCTGGTGGCCGTGATCACGAACGGCACCGCGGTGCTGGGCCTGGGTAATATCGGACCGCTGGCATCGAAGCCTGTCATGGAAGGCAAGGGCTGCCTGTTCAAGAAATTCGCCGGCGTCGACGTGTTCGACCTGGAACTGGACGAACTGGATCCGGACAAGCTGGTCGACGCCATCGCCATGCTCGAGCCGACCGTGGGAGGCATCAACCTGGAGGACATCAAGGCGCCGGAATGCTTCTACATCGAGAAGAAGCTGCGCGAGCGCATGAACATCCCGGTCTTCCACGACGACCAGCACGGCACCGCGATCATCTCGACCGCCGCGCTGCTCAATGCGCTGAAGGTGGTGGGCAAGGACATCGGCCAGATCAAGCTGGTGGCCTCGGGCGCCGGCGCGGCGGCCATCGCCTGCCTCGACATGATGGTGCTGCTGGGCGTGAAGCAGTCGAACATCTACGTCACCGACTCGAAGGGCGTGATCTGGCAGGGCCGCGAAGCGAATATGGAAGCCAACAAGGCGCGCTATGCGCAGGCGACCGATGCGCGCACCCTGGGCGACATCGTCAAGGATGCCGACGTGTTCCTGGGCTGCTCGACCGCCGGCGTCTTGAGCGGCGACATGGTCAAGACCATGGCCGACAAGCCGGTGATCCTGGCCCTGGCCAATCCGGAACCGGAAATCCGTCCGGAAGTAGCGAAGGCCGCGCGTCCGGACGTCATCATCGCCACCGGCCGTTCGGACTATCCGAACCAGGTCAACAACGTGCTGTGTTTCCCTTACATTTTCCGCGGCGCGCTGGACTGCGGCGCGACCCGCATCACCGACGAGATGAAGCTGGCCTGCGTGACCGCGATCGCCGAACTGGCCGAAGCCGAGGCGAGCGACGTGGTGGCGCTGGCCTACGAAGGCCAGGACCTGACCTTCGGCCCTGAATACATCATCCCGAAACCGTTCGATCCGCGGCTGCTGGCGGCGATTGCCCCGCGCGTGGCGCAAGCGGCCGCCGAGTCGGGCGTGGCGACCCGTCCGATCGCCGACATGGACGCCTACCGTGACAAGCTGGGCGAGATGATCTACCACACCGGTTTCTTCATGAAGCCCGTGTTCAACAAGGCGCGCGCCAATGTGCGCAAGGTTGCCTACGCCGAAGCGAACGAGCCACGCGTGCTGCGCGCGGTGCAGGCGGTGGTGGACGAGGGCATCGCCCAGCCGGTGCTGATCGGCGACGAGACCGCGATCGCGCGCGCCGTCAAGCAGGCCGGCCTGCGCCTGCAGGCGGGCGTGGACTACACGGTCATCGCGGCGCAAGCCGACACCACGCTGCAAGGCACGCGCCTGCTGAAGTCGGGCCAGGTCGACGCCCTGATCTGCGGCATGACCGGCAGCTATGACAGCCACCTGGAACACGTGAGGAACGAAATCGGCGTGGCGCCGGGCGCCGAAGTGCTGGCCGCGATGAACGCGCTGGTGCTCGACAAGCTGACCCTGTTCATCACCGACACCTACGTCAACGAGACCCCGAGCGCCCGGGAACTGGCGGCCATCACCCGCCTGGCGGCCGAGGCCCTGCAGCACTTCGGCCTGGAGCCGAAGGCGGCGCTGCTGTCGCACTCCTCGCAGGGTTCGTCCGAGCGTCCGTCGGCGCGCCGCATGCGTGAAGCCCGCGCGCTGCTGGCCGAACAGTCCCCCGAGCTGGCGGTGGTCGGCGAGATCCACGGCGACGCCGCGTTGTCGCAGGAAATCCGCGACATCTACGGGATCGACGCCGGCTACACGGGCAGCGCCAACCTGCTGGTGATGCCGTCGCTGGACGCGGCCAACATCCTGTTCAATGTGCTCAAGGTCGCCAGCGGCAAGGGCGTGACGGTGGGTCCGATCCTGTTGGGCGCGGCCAAGTCGGTGCACATCCTGAGCCCGAGCGCCACCGTGCGCCGCATCGTCAACATGACGGCGCTGGCGGCGGCGCAGGTCGTCTAAGGCGGTAATCCTTCCCATACGACGGCCCCTTGCGAGGGGCCGTCGCGTTTTTGGCTTTGTCTATGATTTCGGTGATCGACCTTGCATTGAACTTCGGCCTGGGCGCCACGCTCGGCATCGCCGGCGGCATGCTGGGCATCGGCGGCGGCCTGATCGCCATTCCGGTGCTGGGCCTGTTGTACGGCATGAACCAGCACCTGGCCCAGGGCACGGCGCTGGTGATGATCGCGCCGAACGTGGCGATCGGCTTCTGGCGCTATCACCAGAAGCACCCGGTCGACCTGCGCTCGGTCGGCGTGGCCGGCCTGTGCTCGATCGGGACCGCCTGGCTGGCGGCGCGCTTCGCGGTGGCGATCGACGCCCAGGTGCTGCACTACGCCTTCGCGCTTTTCCTGCTCGCGCTGGCGCTGTACTTCGGCTGGCCGTCGCGGCGCAAGACCGGCGCGCCCCCGCCGCCCGCGAGGGAAGTGCCGCGCCGGCTGATGCCGGCGATCGGCATCGCCAGCGGCGCGGTATCGGGTTTCTTCACGATCGGCGGCGGCATGGTAGTGGTGCCGGCGCTGGTGAGCCTGTTCAAGATGCCGCAGACGCGCGCCCAGGGCATGGCGCTGGCGCTGGTGGTGCCGGGCGCCTTCGTGGCGCTGGCCACCTATGGCCATAGCGGCGCGGTCGACTGGCAGGTGGGCCTGCCGCTGGCGCTGGGCGGGGTGCTGACCGTGTCGTGGGGCGTGCACCTGGCGCATACCCTGCCGCCACGGCTGTTGCGGGTGGCGTTCAGCTCGGTGCTGCTGGCGGCTGCCGTCACGATGCTGGTGACCGGCGGCGCCTGAGCCAACTCAAGAAGGCGCGAACTGCGCGGCCAGGAAATCGATGAAGGCGCGCGCCCGCGCCGATTGCCGGCGTCCGCCCGGATAGACCACGTACAGGTCGGCCGCCGGCTGCACGTACTGCGGCAGCACGATGCGCAGGCGGCCGCTGTCGACGTATTTTTTCAAGTCCCATTCCGAGCGCACCAGGATGCCGTGGCCGTCGAGCGCCCAGCCGAGGGCGATGTCGCCATCGTTGCTCGATAGCGTGCCCTGTACCTTCACCGAGACATTGCGGCCCTCGTGCACCAAGCGCCACACGCCGTGCGCGTCCTCGTTCTGGCGATGGACGATGCAGCGGTGCTGTGCCAGGTCGGCCAGGCTGCCCGGCTCTCCATGCCGTTCGAGGTAGCGCGGCGAGGCGCACAGGAAGCGCCGGTTCGACATGATGCGGCGCGCCACCAGGCGCTGGTCGGGCAGCTCGCCGAAGCGGATCGCCAGGTCGATGCCGTTCGCAACCAGGTCGACCGGGCGGTCGGTGACGTCGAGCTGCACCTCGACCTGCGGATAGCGCTGGGCGAAGCTCGAGACGAGCGGCGCGATCGCGGTGCGCCCGAAGCCCAGCGAGGCGTTCACCTTCAGCAGCCCACGCGGCACCGAGCGCGTGCTGGACACCGCTTCTTCCATCTCGCGCAGCTCGGCCAGGATCCGGGTCGCGTAGTGCAGATAGGTTTCGCCTTCCGGCGTCAGGCTGCTGGTGCGGGTGGTGCGGTTGACCAGGCGCACGCCCAGGTGTTGTTCCAGCTGCGCCAGGCGCTTGGTGGCGGCGGGCGGGGTCAGGTCCAGCTCGCGCGCGGCGGCCGACAGGTTGCCGTGGCGTGCCAGCAGGACGAAGAATTCGAGGTGGGAGGCGAGGTCGTTTTTCACCGCAGGTTAATAATCTAGTGAATCCGGCTCAATCATAACCGCCTTTGAAGCGAATAATCTGGTGGCTCGTTCAATGCGAAGGAATACCAGATGAGAATCGTCGAAATCCGCGAAAAGACCGTCCCGATCAGCTCCCCGATCCGCAACGCCTATATCGATTTCAGCAAGATGACGCTGAGCGTGGTCGCCGTGGTGACCGATGTCGTGCGCGACGGGCAACCGGTGATCGGCTACGGCTTCAATTCCAACGGCCGCTACGGCCAGGGCACCCTGATGCGCGAGCGCTTCATCCCGCGCATCCTCGAGGCCGACCCGGCGTCGCTGGTCGACGCCAGCGGTGACAACCTGGATCCGCACAAGGTGTGGCAGGCGATGTTCACCAACGAGAAGCCGGGCGGCCATGGTGAGCGCTCGGTGGCCATCGGCACCATCGACATGGCGGTATGGGACGCGACCGCGAAAATCGCCGGCAAGCCGCTGTTCCAGCTGCTGGCCGAGCGTTACGGCAACGGCGAGCCGGATCGCAAGGTGTTCGTCTACGCGGCCGGCGGCTATTATTATCCGGGCCAGGACCACGGCAAGCTGAAGGACGAGATGCGCAGCTACCTGGATCGCGGCTACACGGTAGTCAAGAAGAAGATCGGCGGCGCCTCGCTCGACGAAGACCTGCGCCGCATCGATTCGATCCTGAGCGTGCTGGGGGATGGCCAGAAGCTGGCGGTGGACGCCAACGGCCGCTTCGACCTGGACACCGCGATCCGCTACGCCAAGGCGCTGTCGCAGTACGATCTGTTCTGGTACGAGGAAGCGGGCGATCCGCTCGACTACGAGCTGCAGGCCACCCTGCGCAACTACTACGACAAGCCGATGGCCACTGGCGAGAACCTGTTCTCGATGCAGGACGCGCGCAACCTGATCCGCCACGGCGGCATGCGTCCCGATCGCGACTGGCTGCAGTTCGACTGCGCGCTGAGCTACGGGCTGGTGGAATACCTGCGCACGCTCGATATGCTGCGCCAGCATGGCTGGTCGGCCAGCCGCTGCATTCCGCACGGCGGGCATCAGATGTCGTTGAATATCGCGGCCGGGCTGGGGCTGGGCGGCAACGAGTCGTATCCCGACCTGTTCCAGCCGTATGGCGGCTTCCCTGACGGCGTGAAGGTCGAGAATGGCTACATCACGATGCCGGACTTGCCGGGGATCGGCTTCGAGGGCAAGGCCGACCTGATTGCCGAGATGCGGCGGCTTACCGCTTGATCGGCGGCGGCGTCGTGCGCCTGCGCCGCTTGACCACGACCGTGCCGGCCATCTTGTCGTGCCAGCCCTGCTTGCGCGCATCGATGCCGACCCAGATCAGGCCGAGCCCCAGCGGGATGCTGGAGACGAAGTAGCCGACGTAGCGCACCAGGAACTGGCGCGCGCTCGGCCTGGCGCCGGTGCGCGCGTCGACGATGACGGCGTCGATGGCCATCTTGCCCGGCGTGGTCGAACGCGCGAGCCAGAACAGCATGATGACGATGGCGGGCAGCACCCAGCCGATGAACAGGTCGGCCAGGCCGCCGTCGAAGGACGGATCGTGCCAATAGGCCGGCCCGTACAGGTACCAGAGCAGCGGCGCCGTGAGCATCATCATCAGGATGGTGTCGAGGAGGGCGGCGCCTACCCGGAGCCAGAAGCCGAGGTATTCCGGTTCGCCTGCGTCGTGCAGCGCCATGCTGTCCTTTCGTGGGATGTCAGTGGTGCAGTGGACAGTAGCACCGGCTCGGCCGGCATGCAAGCAGGCCGGGCGCAGGTCAGACGCAGGTGCGCCGCAGGTCAGCTGTCCTTGTCCAGATAGCGCGCGACCGCCTGGCCCACCTCGGTGGTATTGGCCGCGCCGCCCATGTCCGGCGTGCGCGGTCCTTCGACCAGGCATCGTTCGATCGCCGCCAGCATGGCGTCGTGGGCAGCGGTATAGGTGGCGTCGCCCTGGCCCAGGAAATCGAGCATCATCGCGCCCGACCAGATCATGGCGATCGGGTTGGCGATGTTCTTGCCGTAGATGTCGGGCGCCGAGCCGTGCACCGGTTCGAACAGCGAAGGGAAGGTGCGTTCCGGATTCAGGTTGGCCGACGGCGCGATGCCGATGGTGCCGGTGCAGGCCGGGCCAAGGTCGGACAGGATGTCGCCGAACAGGTTGGAGGCCACCACCACGTCGAAGCGCTCGGGCGAGATCACGAAGCGCGCGCACAGGATGTCGATGTGGTACTTGTCCCATTTGACGTCGCCATACTGCTGGCCGATGGCGGCCACGCGTTCGTCCCAGTAGGGCATCGAGATCGAGATGCCGTTCGACTTGGTGGCGGCGGTCAGGTGTTTCTTTGGACGGCGCTGGGCCAGGTCGAAGGCGTACTTGAGGATGCGGTCGGTGCCGTGGCGGGTGAAGACCGATTCCTGCAGCACGAATTCGCGCTCGGTCCCTTCGAACATCTTGCCGCCGACCGAGGAGTATTCGCCTTCGGTGTTTTCGCGCACCACGTAGAAGTCGATGTCGCCGGGCTTCTTGTTGGCCAGCGGGCAGGGCACGCCGGGCATCAGGCGCACCGGGCGCAGGTTGACGTACTGGTCGAACTCGCGCCGGAATTTAAGCAGCGAACCCCACAGCGAGACATGGTCGGGCACCGTGTCGGGCCAGCCGACGGCGCCGAAATAGATCGCCTCGAAGCCGTCGAGCTGCTGGCGCCAGTCGTCCGGCATCATCTTGCCGTGCTGGGCGTAGTAGTCGCAGTCGGCCCAGGCGAAGGTGGTGAATTCGAGGTTGATCCCGAAGCGGCGGGCGGTGACTTCGAGGGCGCGCAGGCCCTCGGGCATGACTTCCTTGCCGATGCCGTCGCCGGCGATGACTGCGATCTTGTGGGTGTTCATGTAGCGTGCTCCTGAGTGCTGGATTGGTGTGCCTAGAATAATCCAAAACGCGGTGTTTATAATAAGGCTTTCCGTGGCGGCAAGGAACACGAAGCGTGAATAATCTACTGGAGAATGCCGACTTGCGCGTGTTCGTGACCGTCGTGCGCAAAGGTTCGTTCGCCCAGGCCGCCGCGGAACTGGGCATGTCGGCGGCTTATGTGAGCAAGCGCATCGGCGTGCTGGAAGAAGCGCTGGGCGTGCGGCTGTTCCAGCGCACCACGCGCCGCATCGTCATCACCGAGGAGGGCGAGCAGGCTTTCGGGCGGGCCCAGGCCATCCTCGACAGCCTGGACGACCTGGTCGACGAGGTATCGGAGCGGCGCCGCGAGCCCAGTGGTCGGGTGCGCATCTGCAGCAGCTTCGGGTTCGGGCGCAATGTAGTGGCTCCGGCCATCGCCAAGCTGGTGCGCGCCTATCCGGCGCTGCAGATCCGGGTCGAGGTGTTCGACCGCCTGGTTGATCCGGTGGCCGAAGGCTTCGACCTCGACGTGCGCATCGGCGACGAGATCGCGCCGCAGCTGATCGCGCGCCGCCTGATGGCGAACCACCGCATCCTGTGCGCGGCGCCGGATTACCTCGCACGGCATGGGGCGCCGCGCTCATTGCCGGAGCTGTCTGGCCACCAGTGCCTGGTGATCAAGGAGCGCGACCATCCATTTGGCGTGTGGCGGCTGCGTTCGCGCGCAGGCGAAGAGACGGTGAAGGTCTCGGGTGCGCTGTCGACCAACCATGGCGAGATCGCGCTGCGCTGGGCGCTCGACGGCGCCGGCATCATCCTGCGCTCGCGCTGGCATGCCCAGCCCCATCTCGATGCCGGGCTGCTAGTGCAGGTGCTGCCTGACTTCAGCCAGGAGGCCAATGTCTGGGCCGTGTATCCGCAGCGGCTGGGCAATTCCGCCAAGGTGCGGGTGTGCGTGGAGTTCCTGGAACGCGAGCTGGCCGCGGGGCGGGCACCGGAATAGGGCATTTTGGGTGGACGACTCGCACCGAAACAGGGGTGCGCGCACCGGAATGGTGCTCCGCACAAGTGTCTTAGTTCAGGTGTTTCTCATCCACTACGCCACGATGCGTGGTGTATCGACATTGCGCCGCAACATGAGCGATAATAGCGGCCCGAAGCGCACCATACCCCGTGCGTTTCGCGCATTTGCGCCTACCCGGCGCGCCGGCATCCCTGTTACCTCTATATCTCAAGGAACATGAACTTCAGCTCTACGCTCGTCGCTACCCCCTGCACGGCCACCCGGCGGACCCTGTCCGTTCGCGTGGCGATTGCCACCATCGTCGTCGATGCGGCGGTGCGCGAATGAGCCAGTCTGCCATGTTCCCCGGTTCCGCATCGCCTTCCCAGCGCGCAGTCGTGGTCAAGCCCCATTCGCCACTCGATGACGTCTACGGCATTGCCGTTGGCGTGCTGTTCGTCGTGATCGGCATCGTGCTGCTGCAGGCGGCCCAGCTGATCACCGGCGGCGTGGCCGGCATCGCGCTGCTGACGTCGTATGTGAGCGGGCTGTCGGTCGGCACCTTGTTCATGATGATCAACGTGCCGTTCTTCCTGTTCGGCTACCTGTTCATGGGCCCGCTCTTCACCTTGAAGTCGCTGGCTGGCAGCGCGTTGATCATGGGCCTGCTCAAGATCATGCCTTTCGTGTTGGTGATCGACCACATCCACCCCGCGGTGGCGGCACTGGGCGGCGGCACCTTCTGCGGCATGGGCATCCTGGCCATGGCGCGCCATGGCGCCGGCGTCGGCGGCACCGGCATCGTCACCCTGTGGCTGCAAAAAAAATACGGCATCAACGCCGGCCGCACCCAGGTCATGATCGACAGCGTCATCCTGCTGCTGGCCCTGGGCCTGGTGGCCCCGCACCTGGTCGGCTGGTCGGCACTGAGCGCGGTGGCAATGAGCAGCATGGTCATGGTCTGGCACCGCTCCGGCCGCTACTTCGGCAGCTAAATCCCAATTAGGGTCAGAGTAGAATTATTGAGCAATTACTCCGCTTGATCGGCAGCTATTCTCGATGAACAGCTGCCTGTAATCAGGCAGCGAAATAATGAGGGTCAGAGTCGAATTATTTGCCAATTGATTTTCAAAAATTGGCAAACAATTCGACACTGACCCTCTTTGTTTTACGCTCGTGCGAGCGCTATCATCGGTAAGACTAGTTCTCGGTTCCAACTGGTTCTCAATCGCCAACAAAAATGGCGCCAAATCTGACGCAAAGAATTAGGGTCAGAGTCGATTTACTGAGCAATTTCTTGGATTGTCGATAAGTTCGACGCTAATGCTCAGGTCGATCGGAGACATTGTCCAATAATTAGGGTCAGAGTCGAATTATTGACTAATTGATTTACTGAAGTTGTCAAACAATTTTACTCTGACCCTAATTGTGGATTGGGCTGGGCGGTAAGCGCGCGCGGCTCAGTGGGGGTGGGTTGTAGAATTGGTGGCAATTTTATTGTCTGGAAATTGCCATGCCGCGTCTTTTGCATTGTGTTGTGTTCGGGCTGTTGTTTGCGTCGTGTCAGGCGGTTTTTGGGCAGCAGCGTGGCTTGCTGATTCAGAACGCGTATGTCGTTAGCCTTGATCCGCAGCAGGGTGAGCGGCGCGATGCGGATGTGCTGGTAAGGGATGGGCGGATTGTTGCGGTTGGGCGCGGGCTCGAGGCGGCGGGGGCGGAGAGGATCGATGCGCGTGGGATGATCTTGCTGCCGGGGCTGGTCGATACGCATAACCATCTGTGGCTCAGTGCGGCGCGCGGGCAGTTTCGGAATACGCCTGACACCGATTATTTTGCGCTCAAGAAGCGGCTGGGGCGGCACTATACGGCGGATGACGTTCGTATCGGTACGTATTTCGGCGCTGTTGAGACCATGTCTTCGGGCGTCACGACTACTGTCGATTTCTTTCATAACCTGCGCAGCTCGGCGCACCTGGAGGCGGCTGAAGAGGCGCTGCTGCGAAGCGGCATTCGCGCGCGGTTGATGGCGGGCGCGCATGACGATCTCCGCGCGGCCGAGAGCGTCGATCTCGAGCTGCTCGCTGCTGCGGCGGCGCGGGCGCGGCCGGGGCGGGTCACGCTGGGGCTGGGGTGGCGCGGGGTGGGGGAGGGCAAGGCCGACGTGGTTGCCACCGGCCGCCGCGAGATCGCGGCGGCGCGCAAGCTCGGCTTGCCGGTCTCGGTGCATTCCGGCGGCAAGCGCAATGGCGCGCTGGCCGCCAGCGGCCTTCTCGGTAAGGATGTGCAGATCGTGCACGCCACCGGCGCTACGCCGGCCGAGCTGGCGGCGTTTCGAAAGGCAGGCAGTGCGCTGTCGCTGACGCCGGTCACCGAGCAGCGGGTTGGCTATGGCCTGACCGTGCTGGACGACTACGCGGCCGTGGGGCGCATCGGCCTGGGCATCGACGGCACGGCGCTGGCCGGCAGCGCCGACCTGTTCGCCAATATGCGCCTGCTCGCGCTCACCGAGTCCGGCGCCGGCAAGAAGGAAACGGCGGTCGCGCCGCGCCGCATCCTCGAACTGGCGACGATCGAGGCGGCGCGCTCGATTGGCATGGACGACCAGATCGGTTCGATCACGCCCGGCAAGCGCGCCGACCTGATCCTGCTCGACCCCGGTGCCCTGAACATGGCCCTGGCCGAGGACAGCGATCCCTATGCCCTGATCGTGTATTCGGCCACGCCGGCCAACGTCGACACGGTGATCGTCGACGGTGTCGTACTCAAGCGAGACGGGCGCCTGATCGGCGTCGATGTTCCCCGCGTGATGAAAGAGGCGCGCGCCTCGATCGACGCCATCCTCGAACGCGCAGGCGCTGCTTCCCAATAAAACCTCAATAGGTTTGCGTAGCCGGATTGGCGTGCAGCAGCAGCGTGGCGCGCAGGCCCGGATGGTTGTCTTCCAGCGTCAGGCTGCCGCCATGCAGGCGCGCCACGGCCGAGACCACGCTCAGGCCCAGGCCCACGCCCGGCGTGCCGCGGCTGGCGTCGACCCGGTAGAAGCGCTCGATCACGCGCGTGCGCTCGTGTTCCGGAATGCCCGGGCCGTTGTCGGCCACCACCACCGCCACCCGGTCGGCGTCGAGGCGGCGCGCGGTGATCGCGATCACGCCGCGCACCGGCGCGTATTTCAGGGCGTTGTCGGCCATATTGCCCAGGGCCTGGGCCAGCAGCACCGGGTCGCCCACCACCCGCAAATCCTCGGGCGCGTCGAAGCCCAGGTCGATGTCCTTCAGTTCGGCCACCGGTCCGTAGAATTCGGTGACCTCGGCGCCCAGCGCGGCCAGGTCGACCTCGACGAAACCGCCGCGCCGGCTGCCGCTGTCGATTTCGGCCAGGCGCAGCAGCGCGTTGAAGATGCCCATCACGCGATCGACGTCGTCGATGGCGGCGTCGATCTCGGCGAAGGTTTCCTCGCTCGGCGGACGCGCCACCGACAGTTCCTCGAGCCGCGCGCGCAGCTCCGACAGCGGCGTGCGCAGGTCGTGCGCGATCGCGTTCGACACGTCCTGCACCCCCGTCACCAGGTGCTCGATCTGGTCCAGCATGCGGTTGACGGTGCGGGTCAGCTGCTGCAGCTCGTCGCCGTCGCGCGGTTCCACCAGGCGGTGTGACAGCTTGCCTTCGATGATCGACGCCGTGGTCTGGCTGATGCGCTGCACCCGCCCCAGGAGCGCGCGCCGGATCAACACGCCGCCCAGCGCCGCCCCCACCAGCACGGCCAGCGCGCAGCCCAGCAGGCCATAGGCGAACAGGCGCTCGAGCTGCTGGAAGCGATCCAGGTTGCTGGCCACCAGCAGCATATAGCCGTCTTCCAGCGTCACCCGCACCAGCTCCACGTTGCGCGGCTTGTCGTCGACCCGGATCGTCACCTGGCACAGGCCGTCGCGCTCGGGCACGCCCTCGGGCCACTCCGGCAGGTTGCCGGCCAGCTTGGCGCCGTCGGGCGCCACGAACAGCATGATCTTGCGCACGCCGTCATTGACGCCATGGACCTGGCTGTCGATCGCCGCCGCCAGCGCCGGCGGGCCCTGGCGCTCGAACAGATTGCGCAGGTGCCGGGCGTCCGTCTTGAGCAGCTGGGTGCGGACCTCGCCGATGTTCTTGTGCCAGGCGAACCACAGCGGCGCGGCGAACATCGCCAGCACCAGCAGGGTGACGACGGCGTAGCCGATCGCGATGGTGCGGGCGGAAAAGCTGGGCAGGCGCAGGTTCAAGGCAGATGGCTCATGGCTGGTCGGTCAGCATATAGCCGGCATTGCGCACGGTGCGCAGCAGCGGCGTGGCAAAACCCGCGTCGATCTTCTGGCGCAGCTTGCTGATGTGGACGTCGATGACGTTGGTTTGCGGGTCGAAGTGGTAATCCCACACGTTCTCGAGCAGCATGGTGCGCGTCACCACCTGGTTGGCGTGGCGCAGCAGGTAAGTAAGCAGCTTGAATTCGCGCGGCTGCAGCGCCACCGGCTTGCCGGCGCGCGTGACGCGGTGCGACAGCATGTCGACCGACAGGTCGCCCAGGCTCATCACGGTCTCCACCGCCTGGCTCTGCGAACGGCGCAGCAGGGCGTCGAGCCGCGCCAGCAGCTCGCCGAAGGCGAACGGCTTGGTCAGGTAGTCGTCGCCGCCGGCGCGCAGGCCGCGGATGCGGTCATCCACGCCGTCCAGCGCGGAGAGGATCAGGATCGGCACCCGGTTGCCCTGCTGGCGCAGCGCTTCGATGATGCCCAGGCCGTCGATCCCGCCCGGCAGCATGCGGTCCATGACGATCGCGTCGTAAGGCTCGCTGACGGCATGGTACATGCCGTCGCGGCCGTTGTCGGCGTGGTCGACCGTATGGCCGGCCTCGGTCAGCCCCTTCTTGACGAAGCGGGCCACGCGTTCATTGTCTTCGACGAGTAACAGTTTCACGGCAGTCTCATTGGGAAGCCGGCATTGTATCCGCTGCCTCGGCCTTCGGCGCGTGGACCACGGGCGGTGGCGGCGGTGGTGCGTGGATCGCCGGCGGCTTGGCGCGGCCGGCGACGATCACGTAGAACAGCGGAATCAGGAAGGTCGCCAGGAAGGTCGCGGTCAGCATCCCGCCGATCACGCCGATGCCCAGCGCGTTCTGGCTGCCCGAGCCGGCCCCGCTGGAGATCGCCAGCGGCAGCACGCCCAGGATGAAGGCCATCGAGGTCATGATGATCGGACGCAGACGCACCTTCGACGCTTCCATGACCGCCTCGACCAGCTCCATGCCCTGCATCTGCAGCTCGCGTGCGAATTCCGCGATCAGGATCGCGTTCTTGGCCGACAGGCCGATGGTGGTCAACAGGCCCACCTGGAAGAACACGTCGTTCTCCATGCCGAAGGCGGTGGCGGCGCCCAGCGCACCGAGCACGCCGATCGGCACCACCATGATCACCGAGATCGGGATCGCCCAGCTCTCGTACAGCGCCGCCAGGCACAGGAACACGACCAGGATCGACAGCGCGTACAGCAGCGGCGCCTGGGCACCGGCCTGCGATTCCTGCAGCGAGATGCCGCTCCATTCGAAGCCGATGCCCTGCGGCAGCTGGGCCGCCAGGCGGGTCATGATGGCCATCGCCTCGCCGGTACTGTGGCCGGCCGTCGGCTGGCCCACGATCTCGGCCGAGGTGATGCCGTTATAGCGCTGCATCGACGGCGAACCCCACGACCAGCGCGCGCTGGCGAAGCTCGAGAACGGCACCATATCGCCCTGGCCGTTCCTGACGTGCAGCAGTTTGATGTCGTCCGGGTTCATGCGGAACTGGGCGTCGGCCTGGATGTAGACGCGCTTGATGCGGTTGTCCATGTCGAGGAAGTTGTTGATGTAGCGCGAGCCCCAGGCAGTCGAGAAGGTCTGGTCGACCAGGGTCAGGTCGATGCCCAGCGCGGCAGCCTTTTCGCGGTCGATGTCGATCTTGTAGGTCGGGTTGTCGGCCTGGCCGGTGAAGCGCACCCGGGTCAGGGCCGGTTCCTTGGCCGCCAGTTCCAGCAACTGGTCGCGCGCCTTGGCCAGTGCGTCGCGGCCAAGGCCGCCGCGGTCCTGCAGTTGCATCGTGAAGCCGGTGGCCGAGCCCAGGCCGCGGATCGACGGCGGCTCGATCGGCACCACCTGGGCGTTCTGCAAGTCCTTGTAGCGCGCGGCGATCCGGTTGGAGAGCGCCGACACGTGCAGGGCATCGTCCTTGCGCTCGTCCCAGTCGTGCAGGCGCACGAACATGCGGCCCACGTTCTGGCCGCGCTGGCCCTGGCCCGAGCCGTTGATGACCATGGTCGCCTCGACCATCGCCTTTTCGTCGTTCAGCAGATAGGTGCTGATCTCATCGAGCACCTTGCCGGTCTGTTCCTGGGTGGTGCCGGCCGGGGTCTGGACCTGGACCAGCATGAAGCCCTGGTCTTCCTTGGGCAGGAAGCCGCCCGGCAGGCGCAGGAACAGCGCCGCGACGATGCCGATGATGACCAGGTACACCACCATCCCCAGCGCGCGGCGGCCCAGGATGCTGCTCACCGCGCCCAGGTAGCGGTCGCGGCTCTTGTCGAAGCCGCGGTTGAACCAGCCGAAAAAGCCTTTCTTTGCGTGGTGGTTGGGGTCGACCGGCTTGAGCATGGTCGCGCACAGCGCCGGGGTCAAGGTCAGCGCGATGAAGGCCGACAGCAGCATCGAGGCCACCACCGTGAGCGAGAACTCGCGGTAGATCGCGCCCACCGTGCCGCTCGAGAAGGCCACCGGCACGAACACCGCCGACAGCACCAGGGCCACGCCGATCAGCGCGCTGGTGATCTGGCCCATGGCCTTGACCGTCGCTTCCTTCGGCGGCAGGCCGTCCTCGTGCATCACGCGCTCGACGTTCTCGACCACCACGATGGCGTCATCGACCAAGAGGCCGATCGACAGCACCAGGCCGAACATCGACAGCGTATTGACGGTGAAGCCCAGCGCCGCCATGATGCCGAAGGTCCCCAGCAGCACGACCGGCACCGTGATCGACGGGATCAGGGTGGCGCGGAAGTTTTGCAGGAACAGGTACATGACCAGGAACACCAGCACGATGCCCTCGATCAGGGTGTGCATCACGCCGCTGATCGATTGCTCGATGAAGGGCGTGACGTCGTTCGGGTACACGGTGCGCAGGCCCGGCGGGAAGAACTCGCCCAGCTCGGCCAGGCGGGCCCGCACCGCGACCGCGGTGTCGAGCGCGTTGGCGCCCGGCGCCAGCTGGATGCCCAGGCCCGACGCCGGCTTGCCGTTGTAGCGCACATCGACGTGGTAGTTCTCCGAGCCGAGCGCGACCCGCGCCACGTCCCCGATGCGCACGCTCGAGCCGTCCGGCTGGACCTTGACCAGGATGCGCTGGAATTCCTCCGGCGTGCGCAGCAGCGTCGCCTGGGTGATGGTGGCGTTGATCGACTGTCCCTGCACCGCCGGCGTGCCGCCCAGCTGGCCGCCGGAAACCTGCACGTTCTGGGCCCGGATGGCGGCGCTGACGTCCAGCGGCGTCAGCGCATAGGCGGTCAGCTTGACCGGGTCGAGCCAGATCCGCATGGCGTACTGGGTGCCGAACACGTTCATGCTGCCCACGCCCGAGATGCGGCTGAGCGGATCCTGGATGTTCGACGACACGTAGTTGGCGATGTCGAACTTGGTCATGCTGTCGTCGTCCGACACGAAGGCGGCCACCATCAGGAAGTCGCTGGTCGACTTGGTCACCCGCAGGCCGGTCTGCTGCACCTCGGCCGGCAGGCGCGGCACAGCCGCCTGCAGCTGGTTCTGCACCTGCACCTGGGCGATGTCGGGATCGGTGCCGGCGGCGAAGGTGAGGGTGGTGGTCGAGCGGCCCGAATCGTCGCTCGAGGAATCGATGTACAGCAGGTTGTCGATCGCGGTCAGCTGCTGCTCGATCACCTGGATCACGGTGTTCTGCATGGTCTCGGCCGAGGCGCCCGGGAAGTCGGCCTGGATCTGCACCGACGGCGGCGACACCGGCGGATACTGCTCGATCGGCATGCTGTACAGGGCGATGCCGCCCGCCAGCATGATGAGCAGCGAAATGACGATCGCGAAGATCGGGCGCTGGATGAAGAACTTTGGCATCGTCGCTTATCCCTGGCTGGCGGGCGCCGACGGCGCGCCGATCCGGACCACGGTGCCCGGACGCAGCTTCTGGGTGCCGCTGATGATCACGCGTTCGCCTTCCTTCAGGCCCTCGTCGATCAGCCAGTAACCGTCGACCAGGGCGCCGGTGCGCACGCTGCGCAGCTGGGCCTTGTTTTCGCGGTCGACGACCATGACGGTCGCGGTGCCTTGCGGGGTGCGCGAGACGGCCGGCGCCGGCACCCGCATCACGGCCTGGCGCACGCCCTGGCTGACGCTGGCGCGCACGAACATGCCGGGCAGCAGCAGCTTGTCCGGATTCGGGAAGCGCGCGCGCAGGGTGACCGCGCCGGTGGCCTGGTCGACCGTCACGCCGGAAAACTCGAGCGTGCCCTGGCGGCTGTAAGTCGTGCCGTCTTCCAGCGTCAGGCTGACCTTGGCGGCGTTGGCGCCGTCCATGCGCACCCGGCCGGCGGCGATCTCGCGGCGCAGGGCCAGGCCGTCGACGCTCGACTGTTGCAGGTCGACGTACATCGGGTCGATCTGCTGGACGGTGGTCATCAGGGTCGCGGCGCTGCCCTGGACATAGGCGCCTTGCGTCACCGTGGACACGCTGCTGCGGCCGGTGATCGGCGCGCTGACGCTGGTATAACCGAGGTTGATGCGGGCGGTCTCGACGGCGGCCTTGGCGGCGGCAACGTCGGCCGCGGCTTCCAGCTGGGCCGCCTCTGCGTTCTCGAATTCCTGCTTGCTGACCGCATTTTCCTTCACCAGCACCTGGTTGCGCTTGAGCTGGGAGGCGTTGCTGGCCAGCGTGGCCTGGGCCCGCTGCAGCTCGGCCTCGGCGCTGGCCAGCGTGGCGCGATAGGGCGCCGGGTCGATCAGGTAGAGCGGATCGCCTTGCTTGACGTCGGCCCCTTCCTTGAACCGGCGTTCCTGCACGATGCCGTCGACCCGGGCCCGGACCTCGGCCAGCAGGAAGGGCGCCGTGCGACCCGGCAGGGCGATGTTCAGCGCCACGTTGGACGTGCTCATCGTCAGGACGGCCACCTCCGGAACGGTGGGCGCGACGGGTTTCGGGTCTTTGGCGCAGGCGGACAGCAGCAGCGCCGCCAGTACGGCGGCGCCAAGGGCCGGCTGGCGGCGCAAGGAAGTGGTCGAAGGCATGTAGTCGGATCCGGAATGCAAGGTTGAGAGCGGTATTTTCCCTACCTTCGATCATGCCCGGCGCCGGCTTAAGCGGGGGTGTGCGAATTATTAATTTTCGTTAATGTTGTCCTTCAGCTGTGCCAGAATGGTCCATGGATGAGCGATAGCCTGTTACCGCAGAGCGGAAAAGTGCAACCCGGCGCTTCCGACGGCGGGCGGGGGGGAGTATGCCCGCCGCCATGGCCTGGGACTGGGAGTATCGGGACTAATGTCCGACGGTTTCTCCGCGCGCGAAGGCCAGCAGGTCGGCGTTCACCCGGTCCTTGTGTGTATCCGTCAAGCCATGCGGCGCCCCGGCATAGGCAATGAAGGTGGCATGCGGAACCAGCCGCGCCGAGGCCCGGCCGCCGACGTCGATCGGCACCACCTGGTCGTCGTCGCCGTGAATGATCAGGGTTGGCTTATCAAATTTCCTGAGGTCATCCCGAAAATCGGTTTCGGAAAACGCCGCGATCGAATCGTAGGTATTCTTGTGCCCGCCTAACATTCCCTGCAAGAACCACGACTGGATCAGCCCCGGCGACGGCGTCGCGCCCGGCCGGTTGAAGCCATAGAAGGGGCCGGACGGAATATCGAGGTAGAGCTGGGCCCGGTTCTCGATCTGGCTGGCGCGGATGCCGTCGAACACTTCGCGCGGCACGCCGTCCGGATTGTCGGGCCGCTGCACCATCAGCGGCGGCACGGCCCCGATCAGGACCAGCCTGGCAATGCGCCCGGTGCCGTGGCGGCCGACGTAGCGCGCCACCTCGCCACCGCCGGTCGAGAAGCCGACCAGGCACACGTCATTTAGGTCGAGCAATTCGAGCAGCTGGGCCAGGTCGTCGGCGTAATGGTCCATATCGTTGCCATCCCACGGCTGACTCGAGCGCATATGCCCGCGCCGGTCATGCGCGATGGTGCGGAAACCGTTGTGCGACAGGTGCAGCATCTGCGCTTCCCAGCTGTCGGCGCCCAGCGGCCAGCCGTGGCAGAACACGACCGGCCGGCCGCGGCCCCAGTCCTTGTAATAGATGTCGACGCCGTCGCGGGTGGTGAAATAGGCCATCGGGTTTCCTTTCGACGTGGTGGGCGGTGGCCCGGCATGGATCAGATGCCGGGCTTCGTCGATTGTTCCGGATCGGCGGCAAGGCGTTGCCGTCGGGATCAAGGATTAGAACTGATTGCGCAGTCCAAACACGATATTGCGTCCGCGCAACGGCGACTGGGCCTTGACGAAGGACGCGTGGCTATACGCCAGCTCATCGGTCAAATTCGTGCCGCTGAGGTAGAGCTCGGTCCAGCGGCCGGGGCCGTGGGGGAAGCGGTAAGCCAGGGTTGCGTTGAGCATATTGTAGCCATCGGTGCGCGTCTCCAGCGGCGCCAGCCGGTCTTGCGTGAACTGGCGGTAGACCTCGAATCCCGCCGACAGCGGCCCCCAGTCGCCCTGGTAGCGGGCGCCCAGCCGCGCCGGCGGGATGCGCGGCAGATAACCTTTTTCATCGCCGAGCTCGGCATGCACATAGTCGCCGAAGACTGTCACGCGCGAGGCTGGCGTGAGACGGTAGCTGGCCTGGCCGTCGATACCCTTGAAACGTGCCTTGCCCGCCGTATAGATCAGGAAATGGTGGGCGAGGCCGTTGCGGGTCTCGGTTTCCAGCGCGTGGGCGTACACATAGTCGTCGACGTCCTGGTGGAACAGCCCGACTTCGAACTCGAACGGCCCGCCGGCCTTGCGGAAGGTGAGGTTCAGCGTGTCCGATTTTTCCAGGACATCGCCGCGGAAAATGCCGGCCTCGTCGAGAATGGGATCGATGAACTCCCAGTCGGCCAGCAATCCCAGTTCATAGCTATTGGTGGCGAGATTGTTGCCGAAGGCGAATAGCTCGCGCATATTCGGCGCCCGCTCGCTGCGCGCCAGCGCCAGGGCGGCCGAGTAGCCGCCGCCAATATTCAAGGTCGCGCCGATCGAGGCGGAGAGCGGACGATGCTTACGGTCGGGGTTTCTGCTGACATGGCCCTCGCGCATGCTCGCTTCGAGTACCTGACGCCAGTTCGGGCCGTCCATCTGTTCATAAGAGGGAATATATTCTTCCGGCACCCGGATGAAGAATTCCCCGGGAATGGGCACGCTGACCGTGCGCCAGTCCTTGCGTACGGCGAGCTCGACGTCGACGGCGCCGAACGCGCGCCGTTCGCTGAGGAAAAGCCCGGTGTTCTCGGTTACATAGCGTGTCTGCCCTTCGAACCCGTAAAAGTTGGTCGATGGCACGTGCAGGTCGATCAGATTCAGTCCGCCGAAAGTGCCGTCCGTATACTGCAGGCCGAGCGTGCCGGTGAATCCGAGCAGGGGCTTGTGGGTCAGCTCGAGGCGGCCATCCTTGACCTTGTTGGTATAGCGGCTATACAGGATGGGGCCGTCGATCTCGTCGTGCTGGTAGTCGGTGTGCGAAGCGCGGAACTTGAGGCCGGAAAAGCCGGGCAGCGGATCGACATAGTCGGCCCGGACATCCACACGATCGCTGCGCAAGTCGATCCAGGCCGTGTCCGAGTCGGGATTGTCCAGCGGATTCTGGTAACTCCCATGCCCCACGCAATGCAGGTCGACCCGCACCGGATTGAAATAACCGTGCAGGTGGCACACGCCATTCGCATGGCTGTGTCCGGGCAGGCCGTACTCGTTGCGCACGCGCGTATAGGCCGCGCCGATATAGCCCTTCTTGGTGATCCACGAACCGCCCACGCTATAGTTCTCGCTGTCGGCGAAGGAGTCGCGCAGCCTGTCGGCGCCGAAGGCGGACGGCACCTCGTACTCTCCGGAATTACGTTTGGCGCCTTCGGCATGCAGGGCGAAGTTGCCGCTGCCGGCGGTGACGCGGCCGACCACGGTTTTCTCATTGTCGCCAGTGCCGTAGCGTATTTCTGTCGCGCCGGTGACGCCGCCCTCGGGGACCAGCTTCGGCACCTTGCTGTCGATCAGGTTGATCGCGCCGCCGGTCGCGTTGCCGCCGTAGCGCACGGCGGCCGGTCCGCGCATGACCTCGATGGCGTCCAGCAGCAGTGGATCGGTGGCGATGCCGTGGTCGGGCGAGACCGACGACACGTCGAACAGGTTGGCGCCATCGCTCAGCACCTCGATGCGCGGCAGGGTCTGGCCGCGGATCACTGGCCTGGCGGCGCCGGCGCCGAAATTGTCGAGGTGGACGCCGGGCAGGCCGGCCAGCGTTTCGCCGAGGGTGCCCATGCGGCGCCGCACGAGTTCCTGGCCCGATAATGTCTGCACCGGCGTGACGGTCAATGGCGCGGCGTCGTCGCGGCGGGCGGTGACAACGACGGTGCTGTCGGGTTCGGGTTCGCGCTCGGCGGCCAGCGGCAGGGCGGGAGCCAGTACAAGGCAGGCGCCCAGGATGGGAAGGCGTTTCATGGTAGTCCTTTCAGGGTGATCAAACGGTTGCTGTGGCCGAGGCGCCAAGCGCCATCTCTTCCAGATACAGTTGCTCGAGCTCCAGCGCCGAGACCTCGTTCGCGCGCAAGGTGCGCAACAGGCGACCGTCGCGCATCAGGCCGATCGTGGTGGCCACTTCGCGCGCGCGGAACAGGTCGTGGGTGGCCATCAGCACCGCCGCGCCGGCGTCGCGCTGGCGCAGCAACAGGCGGTGGAATTCGGCGCTGGCCTGCGGGTCGAGGCCTGAGGTCGGCTCGTCCAGCAGCAGGCCGCTCGCCTGGCGCGCGATGGCCAGCGCGATCGCGACCTTCTGGCGCATGCCCTTCGAATAGCCGACGGCGCGGCGTTCGATGGCGGCGGCCGGCACCCCGGCCTGCTCGAGCCAACCGCGCAGGCGCGCCGGGGTACGGTCAGGCACACCGGCGAGCCCGGCGAAGTAGTCCAGGTTTTCCAGGCCGGAGAGTTCCCCGTACAGCGCCACCTGCTCCGGCAGGTAGAGCAGGCGGCGGCGCGCGGCCAGGGGATCCTTCTGGACGTCGATGCCGTCGACCAGGGCCAGGCCCGAGGTCGGCGCCAGGAAACCCAGCAGCAGCTTGATGGTGGTGGTCTTGCCGGCGCCATTGGCGCCGAGCATGCAGAATATCTCGCCCGGCGCGATGCGCAGGTCGAGGTTGTCGAGGGCGCGCTGGCCCCCGAAGGATTTGGACAGCGCTTGTGCGTGCAGCATGGTGGACCTCATTCGGTGAAGGTGGCGTGGCGGCGCAGCCGGCGGCCGGCGGCCAGCAGCAGGGCGGCCATGCCTAGGACGATGACGGCGGCGTCGAACAGCAGGGCGCCAAGGCGCTCGACGGGCGGCGCCTCGCGCAGCACGAAGCGCGGCAGGCCGCGGTCGTAGTCGGCGACGGTGAGCAGGCGGTCCTGGTCCAGGTGGCGCCGCACGAGCTGGCGCACCTCGAGCAGGAAGCCGTGGGCCTGGTCCTGGAAGCGCAGGGCGCGCCCGGCGTCGCTCCCGGCCAGCCTCTCCAGCGCGTCCTGCAGCGCGATCGCGGGCGAGACCACGCGCAGGCCGTCGAGCCAGGCCAGGCGCTGCGCCTGCTGCGCGCGGTAGGGCTGGAGCGCTTCCTGGATCAGCCGTTCGCCGCGCTCGACCTCGAGCGCGCGGCGCCTCAGGCTGTCGGGGATGTTGGGCGCGGGCACGCGATCGGGCGCGACCGCAGTGCGCAGTTCGGCGCGCGCCTGCATCGCCTTGGCACGCAGCGCGTTCGCGCGCTCGGCCTGGCTGACCGGTGGCGCGGCCAGGTCGGCCACGCCCAGGGCCAGCGCCGGCAACAGCACGACCAGGGCCAGCCAGGCGCCCAGGCAGCCCAGCGCCGCCTGGGCGGCGTTGCGGGCGACCAGGTTGACGAAGAGGGCAAGCACGAGCCAGAACAGCGCATACAGCAGGACCAGGCCTCCGGCCTGCAGCAGCGCCGTCGGCCCGGCCTCGCTCGCGAAGGCCAGGGTCGCGACCACGATCGCCGCCAGCGGCAGGGCCAGCAGCAATGCACGCGCCGCCGCCTTCGCCGCCAGCAGATGCGCCGGCGCGATCGGTTGCGACAGCAGCCACGGCGCCATCCCGCGCTCGCGTTCGGCCGCGAACAGGTCGAAGCTCCCGGCCAGCACCAGCAATGGCAGCAGCCAGACGATCGCGAAGGCCAGGTCGAACCGGCCGGCCGCCAGCACCGCCGGGTTTTCCATACCGGCCGTGTGGCGGTCGAAGATTGTATTGCTGGCGATAAACGGGAAAACGGTCGCCGCCATCGGGTAGCCCTCGGCCTGGCCGACCGTCAGCAGCGCCAGTTCGCCCGGCGGCAGGGTGGCGCGCAGCGACATCGCGGTGGCGTACAGCGCGCCGCCGTAGCGCGACTTGTTGTCCGGCGTGACCTGTTCGGCGAGCTGGGTGCGGCGCATGGCGTGGGTCGCGCGCTCGTCCTCGAGGATGAGCGCAAGCGTGGCCTGGCGCCCCTCGACCCAGGCCGCGCCGTTCCAGGCGGCGCAGGCGCACAGCACGCCGAACAGGAGCCACAGCGGCAGCAGCCAGCGCCCGCGCAGCAGGCGCCGTCCTTCCATGCGGATGATGGTCAAGGTCGCACTCATGCCGCGCCCTCCAGCCGGCGCGCGGCGAGGCGCATCAGCAGCAACGCGCCGCCTACCCAGGCCGCCAGCGCGGCAAACGGCACAGTGGTGCGCGGCAGCAGTTCGCCCAGGGCCAGCGGCTGCGGCGCGAACGCAATGCCGCGCGTGATCGCCGCCACGTCGCTGGCGTATTCGCGCATCTGCGGCTTACGGTTGAGCTTGATGTCGCGGTTGAGCGCCTGCACCGTCTCGTAGCGATAGCGCTCGGCCTGGGCCAGGAAGTGGCGGTGCGCTTCCATATCGGTGCGCGCCAGGCTGGACGACAGCGGACGCAGGGCCAGCAGCGGCGAGAACGCGCTGCCGGCCAGCGCAAGGCGCGCCTGGGCCGCGTAACCGTCGTACAGCCGGTCGACGTGGCGGTTGTAGATGTCGGCGGTCGCCTTCTCGCCATGCTCGAACAGCAGGCCGGCGTAGTTGATCGGCAGCTCGTCGATGTGCCTGACGCCGTAGCGGGCCAGCGTGGCCTTCTCGAATTCGGCGAAGCGCACGTCGCGCGGGCTGTGGCCGTCCGGACCCTTCATCACCTCGTCGGTCACGGCGGCCTCGAAGGCTTCGGCGCTCGGCGTCGGATGGCGCGCCTCGGCCAGCATGGGCGCCAGCATCGGCGCCAGCACCGCCGTCACGATCCAGAACGCCAGGGCGCCGAACAGCGCGCCACGGCTGCTGGCGCTCCAGGCCGAGATGGCCAGCGTGACGCCGAGGATGGCGGTCCAGTACAGGCCATGGGCGGCCAGCATCAGGCCAAGGGCCGCGAAGTGGGCGGCGCTCCAGGCCGGGACGGTAGCCAGCGCCGCCAGCACGCCCACCAGCGCCAGGAGCAGCAGCAGGACGGCCGCGCAGGCGGCGAAGCGGCCCAGCATCAGCTGCCAGGGAGTGGCGCCGGCGCCGATTTCCTGCCAGGCCAGCTGGCGCGCCCGCTCGCCCGAAAAAACGCCGAAGGCGGCGAACACGATCGTCAACGGCACCAGCACCTGCAGGGCGAAGGCGGGGCTGAAGCCGCCAAAGCGGCTCAGGGCCGCGCCGCCATCGGTGGCCCTGAAGCGGCTGGCGTTCTGGACGTGGCCCTCGAGCTTGAGGGTGGAACCCAGGTGGGCCGTGACGCCAGGATCGAGCACCGCCAGCGGCGCCGCCGGCTTGTAGACAAAGCGCCCGAAGTGGGCCGCCCCATGCGGGTTGGCCTCGCCCTGGGCCTCCCATACCGCTTCCTCGGCCACGGTGTCGTGGATGCGCGCGTTCTCCAGGCGCCGGGCATCGAGCGCCGCGTCGAACAGGGCGAGTGCGCTCAGGGCCAGCACTAGCAGGCCGAGCAGGCGCAGGCGGCGCTCGCGCGCCAGCGACATCCACTGCTGGCGCACGATCAGGCGCAGGGGTGACATGGCGGTAGACATCAGTAGCTCCCGCGCACGCTCAGCAGCACGCTGCGCGGATCGCCATAGATGTTGTAGGTGTTCAGGCCGCCCACGCGCGCCCAGTAAGTACGGTCGAACACGTTGTTGACGGCCAGCGTCACGGCCAGGCGGCGGTCCAGCGCATAGCCCAGCTGGGCGTTGGCGACCGCGTAGCCGCCCTGTTCGCGCAGGCCCCGTTCGCCGGTGCCCAGCAGCGCGCTGCTGGCGGTCATGCCGCCGCCGAGGAACAGGCCGCGCATCCAGGCCGGTTGCCAGCGCGCGTACAGTTTCAGACTGTGCTTGGGTTCGAAGGTCGACCATTCGGCGCCCTCCAGGGTCGGGTGGACGCCGTATTCCGTGCGCAGGAAGGTGTAGCCGGCCGTCAGGTTCAGCTCGGGCAAGGGCCGGCCGCCGATCTCGAACTCGACCCCGCGCACCTTGACGTCGCCGGCGGGGACGTAGACGTCGACGACGTCGGTGGCCAGCGCGCGGTTGCGGTCGCGCGCATTGAACACGGCGGCCGAGGCATTCAGGCGGCCGTCCAGGAACACGCCCTTGGCCCCGATCTCCACCTGGCTGCCCACGCGCGGGTCGAGCGTGCGGCGCTGGGCGTCCATCTGCGATTGCGGGAAGAAGATGTCGGCGTAGGAGACGTAGGCATTGACCTCGGGCGCGATATGCCACAGCAGGGCCGCCGACGGCGTCACCTCGCCGCGTTCGCGGGTGGTGGCGATGAATGCCGTCTCCGGTGTCGGCGCGATATTGCGGGTCTCATTGCGGTAGTTGGAGCTGCGCGCGCCCAGCGTCAATGTGAACGGGTCGGCCAGCGAGAGCCGGGCCTGGGCATAGGCGCCGCTCTGGGTGACCCGGTTGGCGCTACCGCGGGTAAAGTTGCCGTCCGGTTCCGGCACGCTGTCGGGATCGAAGACGTCGACGTTCGGCACCGCGGCATAGGTGACCGACTGGTTGTCGGCCACGCGCCGGTCGAAGTTATACCCTACCGTCAGGCTGTGGCGGCGGCCGAACAGCGAGAACGGACCGGTGGCGAACAGGTCGGCGGCCTCGCGCTCGAAGTCCAGTCCGGCCATGCGGCGCGCGTAGGTGGCGGTGCCGGTGGCGCGGTTCACGCCCGTGCTCGGGTAGCCGTCCTTGTAGAACTTGTCGACGCTGCGGCGCACGGCGCGCGCCCGCACTTCCCAGCCCGCCGCCAGCTTGTGGGCCAGTTCGAGTTCGGCCTGGCTGGTGGCCCACGCCATGCGGTTCCAGGACGGATACACATGGGTCTCGCGCGGCGCCTCGAAGAAGGCGCCGTCGCTCCATGCCGGCAAGCCCATGGTGGTCGAGTCGAGATCATCGACCTGGCGCGTGAAGGCGAACGACAGGGTGGTGCCGCGCGCCACGTCGGCGTCTAGCGCCAGGTAGCCCAGCCATTTGCGGTCATGGGTGGTGTCGTGGAAGTAGTCGCGGTCCTGGAAGGTCGCGACCGCGCGGGCGCGCAGCGTGCCGGCGGCGTTCAGCGGTCCGCCGGCGTCGAGTTCGACCCGGCGGTTGTCGTAGGAACCGACGCTGACTGTGCCCGAGAACAGCGGTTCGCGGCTGCCGCGCTTGCGCACGAAGTTGATCACGCCGCCCGGCTGGCCGGCGCCGGCGGTCACGCCCGATGGCCCGCGCAGCACCTCGACCCGCTCGTAGACCGCCAGCTCGAATTCCTGCTGGCCGCTGCCGGCCTGGCTGGCGGGAATGCCGTCATAGCTCAGCTCCATGGCGTAGCCGCGTGCGCGGAAGTCGGGATTGGCGCCGTCGAAGGGCATTACGCTCACGCCTGGCGCCTGCTGCATCAGGTCGCCCAGGGTGAACAGGTTCTGGTCGCGGATCCGTTCGGCGCTGAACACGGTGGCCGATTGCGGGATGTCGACCAGGCGCTGCGGCGTCTTGCCGCCGACCGTGGCGTGCGAGGGTGCATACGGTTCTTCCAGGCTGGCGTTGACGACCACCTGCGGCACTTCTTGGGCGACTGCGTGCGCGGCGGCGTGGCCGGCGAGCGCGGCGCCAAGGCACAGGCCCATGAGCGTGCGGCGCGGCGCAGGGCGGGGTGCGGTATCGAAAGGCTTCTTCATTCTTCTTTCCTTGAGACGTGCGGCGGCCTCGTCCCGCCATGCGCGGGACGCGGCAACGCCGCTGGTTGATGCAACGGCGTTGCGAATTCAGGCGCGCGCTGGCCGGACGGCCGAGCGCGGGCGCGCACGGCCGATGCCGGCGTGCGGATGGGCGACGATGTTCATGGTGCGGCGAGGACCCGGTGCATGGCCGTGGCCCGTCAGCGACGGGTCAGGCCGAAACGAGAGGACGCACGGGCGCGCGTCTGGAGAATCCAGGGCGCCGGGCGGACTTCAGGTACAGCGACGGATCAGGCGAAGGGCGGGGCGCGTGAGCGGAAGGCCAGCGCGGGCGCGGCTTCGATGCCGCGCGTGGGGACGGCGTGGTGAAGAATGACGGCCGGATTGGCCGGTTGAAGATGGAAGGTGGATGCCGGAAGGGCTGCCGCGAACTGGGCCGCGGCGACGCACAGCTCGCAGGCGTGGGCCGCGAATTCCTGGGTGTCGCTGCCGACTTCCTGGACTGCTGCTGCCGACGCAAGCGCTGCGGCCGGCGCCAGGTGGCTGACCGCGTGCGACAGCGACGCCTGCTGGGTGAACAGCAGGAACAGCATCAGCAATAGTGACAACGGTCGACGCACGGTCCGGATCAGCCTTGGCGTAAAGCCCTTGAAAGATGGTCGCAAACAGGATGCGACAAAAAGGGCTTGCAGTATAAACCAGGGTGCGTGGAAGGGTTTATATATTTTTGCTAGGCAGAATGAAATCAAAGGGCTTCGCTTGTGGTGGGGAGACCACGCAAGATCTTGAACAGTCCGCTCTTCAGTTCCGGTAGGGCAACTATTCACGTAAAATCGGTAAGTCAGATACTCCATATGAACGCTTGTTGATGCGTATGCCAACTGTCCGGAATCTGCCGCGCACCCTGCTTCCCCGGGGCCTGGCAGGATACATGGCGCTCGCAACTTCCATTCTTTGCGGCGTCCTCACCATCATCCTGGTCGCCCTGGTCCAGAACCAGGCGCGCGACCACGTGCGCGACAGCATCGGCTTGGGCCTGGGCGAGCTGGCCCAGCAGGCCGCGGACAAGCTCGACCGTGGCATGTACGAACGCTACCGGGAAGTCAATCTGCTGGCGCTTCGCATCGGCGACCTGGGTCCGCAGGTGATGCTGGAATCGCAGCGCCGCATGCTCGATGACGCCCATCGCAGCTATGGCTACTACAGCTGGATGGGCATCGCGACCGTGGACGGCAAGGTCCAGGTGGCGGCGCGCGGCCTGCTCGAAGGCGCCAGCGTCGCAGCCCGGCCGTGGTTCACCAACGCCCTGGCCGGCGTCCACATCGGCGACGTGCACGAGGCGCTGCTGCTGGCCAAGCTACTGCCGTCGGTGAACGGCGAGCCGCAGCGCTTCGTCGACGTCGCGTTTCCGATCGAGGCGCCGGACGGTGCGCCGCGCGCGGTGCTGGGCGCCCACCTGTCGTGGCAGTGGGCGCGCGACGTCGAGCGCTCGGTGATCGAGCCGATCCAGGAGGGGCGGCAGGTGGACGCCCTGATCGTCGATACCAAGGGCCTGGTCCTGCTCGGACCGCCCGGCCTGCAGGGCACCACCATCGATACCGCCAGCCTGCACCGCGCGCGGGACGAGCGCGGCATCGGCTACGTGCTGGAGCGCTGGAGCGACGGCAAGGAGTACCTGGTCGGCTACAGCCAGACCGACGGCTATGCCGACTATCCCGGCCTTGGCTGGACCGTGCTGCTGCGCCAGGAGGCGGGCAATGCCTATGCGCCGGTGCAGCGGCTTGGCCAGTATGCGCTGTGGACCGGCGTGGGCCTGGCGGTGCTGTTCTCGATCGCCGGCGTGCTGGTGGCGAACTGGATCACCCGTCCGATCAAGAACCTGCAGGTGTACGCCGACCGCATCCACCGCGGCAGCGCCGCGCCGCTGGTGCCGGACGAGCGATCGTACGACGAGGTGCGCAGCCTGGCCAGCGCCCTGAACACGCTGCTGGCCGACCTGGTGCGGCGCGGGCGCGAGCTGGAAGAGCTCAACCGCACGCTGGAACAGCGGGTGAGCGAACGCACCCAGGAACTTGCGAGCGCGCTGGCCATGGTCCAGCAGAACGCGCAGCACATCAATACCATCATCGAGACCGCCCACGACGCCTTCATCGGCATGGACCTGGACGGCATCGTCACCGACTGGAATACCCAGGCCGAGCGCATGTTCGGCTGGCGCCGCAACGAGGCGATCGGCCGTCCGCTGGCCGACCTGACCCTGCCGCCGCGCTATCACGACTCGTTGCGGCGCGCCATCGTCGAGTTCCGCACCACCGGCCACACGGGCGCCCTGAACCGCCGCGTCGAGCGCATCGTGCGCACGCGCCAGGGCGATGAGTTCGCGATCGAGATGACGGCCGGTATCGCCGGCATCGGCGAGCGCAGCTTCTTTTCCATCTTCCTGCACGATATCTCGCTCAGGAAGCGCGTCGACCAGATGAAGAACGAACTGGTGGCCACCGTGTCGCACGAGCTGCGAACTCCGCTGACCTCGATGCGCGCCTCGCTGTCGCTATTGAAGAGCGGCGCGGCCGGACCGATCGACGGCGAGGTCGGGGAACTGGTCGAGATCGCGCACCGCCACTGCGAGCGCCTGGTGCGGCTGGTGAGCGATATGCTGGACGTGGAAAAGATCGAATCGGGGCGCCTGTCGGCCCATCCCAAGCCGCAGCCCCTGATGCCGATCGTGGAGGACGCGCTGGGCGCGATGCGGGTCCAGGCCCAGGATGCGCAGGTCGAGTTGCGCAGCGCTTGCGAAGCGGGCCTGGAACGGTTGCCGGTCGAGGTCGACCGCGACCGCATCACCCAGGTCCTGATGAACCTGCTGTCGAATGCGCTCAAGTATTCGCCGCCCCAGGGCGCGATCGAGGTGATGCTGGCGCGCGGCAGCCGCGGCCTGCGCATCACCGTGGCCGACCGCGGGCCGGGCATCCCGCCCGCGTTCCGCGCGCGCATCTTCCAGCGCTTCTCCCAGGCCGATGCAAGCGCGGATCGCAAGACCAGCTCCGGACTGGGGCTGGCGATCAGCCGCCAGATCATGGTCGAGCATGGCGGAGAGTTGTCGTTCGAGGACCGCGAGGGTGGCGGCACGTGCTTTCACGTCGACCTGCCGCTGACGGCGGCAGCGCAGCGCGCGCTCGCGGCCTGAGAGTTTCAGCTAGAGTCTCAGGAGGCTTCCTGGTCGGCCGTCCACACGGCCAGCTCGTAGCCGTCGGGGTCGACGAAATGGAAGCGCCGTCCGCCCGGGAAGGTGAACGTCTCCTTGCTGATGCGGGCGCCGGCGTCGACGACGCGGCGCAGGGTCGCTTCCAGCTCGTTCGAATACAGGATCACCAGCGGGCCGCCGGCGCGCACTGGTCCGTCGGTCGTGAAGCCGCCGGCCAGGCGGCCGTCGCGGAATTCGGTATAGCCGGGGCCGTAGTCGATAAAGGTCCAGCCGAACACCTGGCCATAGAAGGCCTTGCTGCGCGCGATGTCGGCGACGTTGAATTCGATGTTGTCGATCTGGTGGTGGTGGCCTTGCGTGCCCATGGACGTCTCCGGAAGTGAGGTGGAGACGTGATCTTACGCCAAAGCGCCGCTCAACCGTCGAGCAGGCCCGCCGCCGCCTCCACCAGCGCCTCGGGACTGAAGGGCTTGACCATGTAATGATCGGCCCCCGCGGCCAGGCCGGCCGCGACGTCGCTCTGCTGGCCGCAGGCCGACAGCAGCATGATCTTCACGCCGGCGGTCGCCGGCGCGTCCTTCAGTTTGCGGCACAGTTGCAGGCCGCTGATGCCTTCGCCCAGCCACACGTCCAGGATCAGAAGGTCGGGCACGGCTTGCGCCAGCTGGGCCAGCGCGGCCTCGGCGCTCGAGGCCTGGGCCACCTCGCCCAGCGAACGCAGGGTCAGGCGGATCAGCAGGCGCAGGTCGGGCTGGTCGTCGACGACGAGGATGCGGCGCACCGTCAAGAGGCCTCCGGGTCGGCGGGCACGCCGTCGCGCGGCAGCCAGAAGGTCACCTGGGTGCCGTCCCCGGGATGCGAAACGATTTCCACCTTGCCGCAATGGACGGCCACGATCTCGCGCACGATGGTCATGCCCAGGCCGTTGCCCGGCACGTCGGGCAGGGCGCCGGCGCGCCAGAAGGCGTCGTAGACCTGGGTCCGCTGTTCTTGTGTCATGCCGACGCCGCGGTCGCTGACGGTCACGGCGGCGCCCGGGCGGCCGTCGCGCGCCTGGGGCCCGATGTCGATCTCGACCTTGCTGTCCGGCGCCGAATAGGCCAGGGCGTTGGCCACGATATTGGCCAGCGCCTGCGGCACGCGCTGCGGGTCGGCCAGGACCTGCGGCAGGTCCGGGGCCGGGCGCAGCACAACGCGGGCCGACTGCGCCACGTCCTCGATCCCCGCCTTCACCTTGTCCACCACCTGGGCCAGGTCGAGCGGCGCCGGGTGCAGCTGGTCCGAACCGCCGGAGTCGATGCGCGCCAGGTCGAGCATCTGGTTCACCAGGCCGATCAGGCGATTGGCCTGGCGGTGGATGATGTCGATCAGCTCGCGCCCGGTGGCGGCGTCGAAGTCGCGCTTGAGCAGCAGTTCGGAAAAGCCCAGGATGCTGGCCATCGGCGTGCGCAATTCGTGGCTGGCGGTGCGGAAGTAATCGTGGCGACGCCGGTTGGCGGCGCGCACCCGTTCCTGCTCGGCGCGGTGCCAGGCCACGTCGCGCACCGTCGCCACCAGGTAGTCACGGCCGTCGAGCGTCATCCCGGCGATCGAGACGTCGGCTGCGAAGGTGCTGCCATCGATGCGCCGCCCGGTGCCCTCGTGGCGCGCCACCGCCTGCGGGGCGATTCCGATCAGGGCGCTGGACGCCTGGCCGGCCAGCACCTGGCAGGGAGCGCCGAACATGCGCTCGGCGGTCGGGTTGCAGGACTGGATCGTGCCGGCCGCGTCGAACAGCAGCACGCCATCCGGCAGGTGGTCGAGCAGGGCGCGCACGGTCGCCGCGCTGCGCCGCTCGCGTTCGACCGCGGCCCGCAGTTCGAGAGCAGCAACCTCGCCCGCGACGATGCCGGCCAGGTCGCGCAGCACGGTGCGTTCTTCCGGGCCGAACTCGCGCGGCACGCGGTCGATGATGCACAGGGTGCCGATGCGGGTGCCGTCGCCGACCTCGATCGGCGAGCCGGCGTAGAAGCGGATGCCGGCATCGGCCAGGACCAGCGGGTTGGTCGCGAAACGGGCGTCCTCGCAGGCATCGCGCACCACCATCACATCGTCCTGCAGGATGGCGTGGGCGCAGAACGAGGCCGAGCGTGGTGTTTCCGGCAGCGCCAGGCCGACCCGCGACTTGAACCACTGGCGATCGGCATCGATCAGGCTGACCAGGGCGGTGGGTACGTTGAACATGCGCGCCGCCAGCCGCGTGATGCGGTCGAAGCGTTCGTCGGGAGGCGAATCCAGGAGCTCGAGGTCGATCAGGACCTGCAAGCGGCGCGCCTCGTCGGCGGGCAGCGGGGCGGGAGTATGGAGTGTCTCGTTCATTATCATTGGTATGCGTTGGCGTGCGTTGGCGATTCTGGCCCTGTCCAGGAGGCCGCCGGCAGCCGCGCGGTGACCGCCGCGCGCAGGGCCGCGAGCGGGGCCGGCTTGGTGAGATACGCGACGTCCTCGGGCAGTCCCATGGCCAGCACCATCGGCTTGTCCATGCCGCTGACGACGACCAGCGGCAGGCTGGCGGTGGCCGGGTTGTTGCGCAGGGTGCGGATCATGCCGAAGCCGTCCAGGCCCGGCATGTGCAGGTCGCTCACCAGGATGTCGGGCCGCGCCTCGCCGATCCGGATCAGCGCCTCGATGCCGTTGCTGGCCTTGCGCACCGCGAGGTCCAGGCCCCAGGTGGAGATCTCCAGCTCGTACAGGCGCAGCAGGATGGCGTCGTCGTCGACGATCAGGACGCTGCGCGCGCAGGCGGTCGGCGCGATCGGGCGCGCCGCGGGGATCGGACGGGGCACGCCGGCCAGGGCGGTGCGGCGCTCGGACAGCAGGCGCTCGACCGAGTCGACGGCGATGCGGCGATGGCCGCCTGCCGTCTTCCAGGCCTGCAGCGTGCCGTTCTCGACCCACATCTGCACCGTCCGGTGCGATACGCCGATCCGGTCGGCGGCCTGCCTGGTGGTGCAAAAGGCGGCCCGGTCGAATGAGGGGCCTTGGGTGACTTGCTGATCGGCGGTTTTCATATTTACTGATTTTACTGTTTCACATTTGCCTGTCAAGGGCAAACCACAGGTAGATCAAATTACCGCTGAGCAAATGATTGGAACGCTGTACCGGTGTGGTGCGAGCGGTACAGTAGCCCCTCTGGGACGCTTATCCGGCGCCGTCGTCGGTGATCGCGGGAGGCAGGTAAAGTGTGACTTCCGTGCCCACGCCCAGCTGCGATTCGAGTGTAATCTGGCCGCCGTGCAGGTCGACGATTTCCTTGAGGATGGTCATGCCCAGGCCGCTGCCGGGCACGCTGGAATCGCGGTCGACGCGGTAGAAGGCATCGAATACCTGGGCCTGCTGTTGGGGCGTCATGCCCAGCCCCTGGTCGCGCACCCGGACCGCGACCATGAGCCGCCCGTCGCGCCGCTCCAGGCGCGCCTGGAGCGTGATCGGCGTGCCGGGGGCCGAGTACTTGATGCTGTTGCTGACGATATTGGTCAGCGCCTGCTGCATCTTTTGTGCGTCGGCCGCCAGCGGCGGCAAGTCGGGCGCAAGGTCGGTGCGCACGCGATGCGACTGGCCCAGGCCTTCCAGGCAGGCCAGGGTCTGTTCCACCAGCGGAGGCAGGACGACCGCGGCGAGCTTGAGTTCGGCCGCGCCGCCGGCCTCGATGCGCGCCAGGTCGAGCATCTGGTTGACCAGGTCGACCAGGCGGCCCGATTCGCGGTGGATGATCTCGACCAGCTCGCGCTGGGTGGCGGGATCGAAGTCGCGCTTGAGCAGCAGCTCGGAAAAGCCCAGCACGCTCGACATCGGGGTGCGCAGCTCATGGGTGGCGGTGGCGAAATGGTGGCGCCGCCGCGCGTCGGTGGCGCGCGCGCGTTCTTCCTGGGCGCGGCGCTGGGTGATGTCGCGCACGGTGACGGCGAACTTGGGCCGCGCGGCCCAGGCCATGCGGCAGTACGAGAATTCGACCGGGAAGCGGCTGCCGTCCAGGCGCCGCGCACCCGTCTCATACGGGCAGCCCTCGACCAGCAGGCCGGCGCGGCGCCGGGCCACCAGGTCTTCGTCCAGCAGCTCGCCCAGCGGACGGCCGGCCAGCATGGCGCCGCTGGCGCCGAAGATCTTTTCGGCGGCCGGATTGGCGGCCACGATCACGCCGTGCACGTTGAGCATCAGGATCCCGTCCGGCAGGTGGGCCACCAGGGCCTTTTCCCAGCCCTCGGGTGCGGGGCGGCCGGCCGGCCGCGCACGCAGCTCGTCGCCGGCGATCGCCGCCAGGTCGCGCAAGGTCGCCATCTGGCCCTGGTCGAACTGGCGCACCTGGCTGTCGATCACGCACAGGGCGCCGACCCGGCTGCCGTCAGGCGCGGCCAGCGGAATGCCGGCATAGAAGCGCACCCGCGGCTCGCCCAGCACGAAGGGGTTGGCGGCGAAGCGCGGGTCGAGCCGCGCATCTTCGATCACCAAGCCTTCGGGGTGCTGGATGGTATGGGTGCAGAACGAGGTGGCGCGCGACGTTTCGTGCAGGTCGATGCCGACCCGCGACTTGAACCACTGGCGCTCGGCGTCGACCAGGGCGACCAGCGAGATCGGCACGCCGAGCAGGCGGCAGGCGAGGCGGGTGATGCGGTCGAAGCGTTCTTCGGGAGGGGTGTCGAGCAGTTGCAGCTCGTGCAGTGCCCGGACGCGCGCGGCGTCGGGCTGTGGGTCAAGCAAGGCGGTACGAACGATCTTGTGCGGCTCGTGTCGCATTCTTCTCAGTCCTGGTTAGGTCTCCATGGCGCCGTCGCCCGCGCCCAGGATCTGTTCTACCTTGGCGCGCAGTTCGGGGAAACGCACCGGTTTGGAGAACACCGGTATGTCGGACGGCAAGCCCATCGAGGCGATCGTTGCCCGGTCCAGCCCGCTGATGACGATGATCGCCATCTTGCCATAACGCGGATCAGCACGTAGCGTACGTACCATGCGGAAACCATCCATGCCCGGCATGTTCAAGTCGCTGATCAACAGGTCGGGCTTGGCTTCGCCGATCCGGATCAGGGCGTCGAAACCGTCGCGCGCCTTGATCAGCTCGGCATCCAGGCCCCAGCCGGAAATTTCCAGCTCGTACAGGCGCAGCAGGGTGGCGTCGTCGTCGGCCATCACGATGCGGCGCGCCGACGAGGGCTCGGCCGCTGCGGCCGGCTGGCTGGCGGGCGCTCCGCCCGCCACCGCCTGGTTGCGCTGCGCCACCAGCCGGTGCACCGAGGTGAGCAGGATACGGCGGTGGCCGCCCGCCGTTTTCCACGCCTGCAGCACGCCGCCCTCGACCCACAATTGCACGGTGCGGTGCGAGACGCCGAGCAGGCTCGCGGCCTCCTTGGTCGAACAGACTTCCGAGGAAGCGGGATCTGGCTGCGCCGGCGATGGACTGCTGTGCGATTTCATGGATTCAAGTGTGCATAGGGTTAAACGCCCCGCCGGCATGGGCCGGCAAAAACGCGCGGCGCACGCTTGCCGGATTGGCACGAGCGTGCGACGGAGCATGATACAGGCTGCCAGCATGCTCAACAAATACGCATGGGCAAGTCGACAATCTATCAAATTCTCACAATTTGCGATAGTGAAACTCGATAATTCGTTTCTTTATTGTAACTTGCGGTGGCTGACTTATGCAGCACGATTGAATTCCGTGACCAGCCCTACTGGACCTTGACCGACACGCTGACGCTGCCTGTCGCGCCGGGCGCCAGCGTCCCCGTGACGCCCCACTCGACCTTGCCGGTGGCGCCTACCTCCGGCTTGCTCGCCACGGTGCACGACAGGCCCGCCGGCATCGATCCGCAGTTGCTGTCCACATAGGTGGTGTAGGCCGGGGTCGGATCGCTGACCTTCAGGTTGCCCAGCGTGGTGGTGCCGGTATTCTCGAAGGTGATCGTATAGGTGATGGTGGCGCCGGGCAGGGCGGCGGACTTGTCGGCCGCCTTGGTCAGCTTGAAATCGTCGCAGGTCTGGCAGATGCCTTCGACGGTCACCACCATCTCGCCCAGGCCGATGCCCAAGAGCTTGAGGAGCGGGTCGGCCACGCCGGACAGGACCGGCGCCAGCAGCGGCGACACGACCTTGGTCACCAGCGTCACCACCAGCGGCTGGACCACACCCTGCAGCAGGCCCAGGCCCGGCATGTCGCGAAACTTCAGGTTGGTCACCAGGCTGTTGGCGGCATTGGTCACGAACATCGTGCTGCTGCTGACGGTGCGGGTCTGGGGGAAGTTGCCCGACATCGTCACGCTGGTCGAGAACGGCGCCTGGGCGCGCACGATGCTCTTGACCTCGAGCGGAATATTCACCGATGCCAGGCCCAGCACCAGCGTCGCCTGCAGGTTGCCGATGGCGCCGAAGTCGACGTCCGAGTCGCGGATGGGGCTGCGGCTGAAGAAGACGCCGTCGTCGATCTTGCCGATATACAGGTCGGCCACGCCCGGCGCGACCTGCAGGGTGACGGCCTTGGCGGCGGCGTTGACCGCCGCCAGGCTACCCTGGCCACGCGCGACGTCGGCATACACGTCCAACCTGCCAATGCCGATCGAAGCGCTCTGCAGCAGGCCGAGGCCGACCAGGGTGTCGGTGACCGGGGCCAGCGTGAGAAGGTCGAGCTTGAGCTTGATGCGCACCGCGGCCGAATAGAAGGTCGAGCCGGTCGGACCGCACACGTAGGACGGCGGCTCGATCACCTGGGCGTACAGCTGCAGGCTGTTGAGTATGCCCAGGGAGCCCAGCGGGCCACCGGAGATGCCGACCGGCACCGGTGTGGTGAGCACGTTGCGGCGGTTGTACAGCTGGATCAGGCCGGTGAAGGCGTGGTCGCGGGAGCGATCACCCTGGAAGACGGCGCGCGCATCGTCCAGATGCTCGACGCCGCACGCCTGGTGCGCATCGATAACGTGCCGCAAGTGCGGGCCCACGCCAGCGTGGCGCGCGAAGCCTGGCGCATGCGCTTCCTGCGCCAGGCGCAAGGCCGCAAGTGCATCTCGTTCACCGTCGGCGGGCTGCGCTTCGCGCTGGCGATGGAGGCGATCCAGGAAATCATGCGCGTGCCGGCATTGCAGCCATCGGTGATGCTGGGCCGCCTGTGCAAGGGCTGGCTCAACCTGCGCGGCGCACCGGTCGGCGTGGTCGATTTCGGCGCGCTGCTGCAGTGCGCGCCCGGTACCGGCGACCCGGACGATGCGCGGGTGCTGGTGGTGCGCATCGGCGACGAGCAGATGGGCCTGCTGGTCGACGCGGTCGACGACATCCGCCCCTACTTCGACACCGACATCCTGCCGATTCCGATGCTGGGCACCGCGCGCGGCGCCATGTACCGGGGCTGCCTGCCGAATGCGGAGCTGGGCGACAGCCTGTTCCTGGCGCACGATGCGCTGTTTTCGGATGCCGAGGTGGCCGAGATCTGCGCCGGCCACCGCCGCCTGTACGCGGCCGAAGCCGGCGCCGCCCGTGCGGCCGAGAAGAAGGTGGGGGCGCGCCGCGTCTACTTGGCGTTCTCCCTCGACACCGGCTGGGCGGCCGACATCGGCCAGGTGCGCGAGATCGTCGGTTTCGACGGTCCCGTCACCCGTCCGCCCGGCATGCCGGAATGCGTGCACGGCATGATGCAGGTGCGCCAGCAGATGGTGTGCGTGATCGACCTGCGCACCCTGTACGGCATGGCGCCGCTCGAAGACCGCTCCGGTTGCCGCATCCTGGTGCTGGAGCACGAGGGCGAGCGTTTCGGCCTGGTGGTCGATCGCGTGGACACCATCCTGTCGCTGCCCGACAGCCAGCGCCGTCCTTCGCCGCAGCTGCTGCGCGTGAACGGACCCGAGGACATGCGGCGAGACGCCGCCGAAGTGCTCGAGGTGCCGGGCGAGGACGGACGCGAGGACGTGCGCACGCTGCTCGACAAGGAACGCTTCCTGGCGACGCTGCGCGGGCAGCTGGGCGGCGCCTGAACGGTTGCCCGGACAAGCGCGCGAATCAGGCCAGCTTCTCCAGCAGCGCCGCCAGCTGCTCCGCATCGTAGGGCTTGGGCAGCAGGGCGTCTGCCGCCTCCGATGCGTGGCTGGCCCCGCTCATGAAGACAATCCGCGCGCGCGGCAGCTTTTCCCTCACCAACCGCGCAAGGGCCTCGCCGCCCAGCCCCGGCAATTGCAGGTCGGTCAGCACGATGTCCGGCTGCCTGCCCAGCAGCGCCAGCGCCGCTTCGGCGCTGGCCGCCTCCAGTACCTCGTAGCCCATGATGCGCAACAGTTCCGCGGTGTTGTCGCGGATGTCGTCCTCGTCTTCCACCAGCAGCACGCGCGCCTTCGAGCCGGCCGGCGCCGCGGCGCCGGACGACGGCTGCAGGGCCGCATTCTTCTGCTGCTGGTTAGCGAGCACGTGGCGGATCTTGCGCGCCAGGGCATCGCGCGTATACGGCTTGCCCAGCAGTTCGACGCCCGGGTCGAGGCGGCCGCCGTGCACGATCGCGTTCTCGGTATAGCCCGAGGTGAACAGCACCGCGACGTTCGGCAGGCGCTCGCGCGCCTTCCTGGCCAGCTCCGGGCTGCGCAGGGGGCCCGGCATCACGACGTCGGTGAACAGCAGGTCGATGTGGATGCCGCTGTCGATCACGGTCAGGGCCGAGGCGGCGTCGTTGGCGCGCAGCACCCGGTAGCCCAGGTCGGTCAGCAGGTCGACCACGGTCAGGCGCACCTGTTCGTCGTCCTCGACCACCAGCACGGTCTCGTGGCCGCCGGTCACCGGCTGCGCCAGCTGCTCGCCGGCGAGGTCCTCGGCCTGCAGCGAGCGTGGCAGGTAGATCTTGACCGTGCTGCCTTCGCCGACCTCGCTGTAGATCTTGACGTGGCCGCCCGACTGCTTGACCAGGCCATACACCATCGACAGCCCCAGCCCGGTGCCCTTGCCCTCGGGCTTGGTCGAGAAGAAGGGTTCGAAGGCCTGGTCGATGACTTCTTGCGGCATGCCGCTGCCGGTGTCGCTGACGGCCAGCAGCACGTACTGGCCGGGCGTGACCTCGGGGTGGGCGGCGCAATAACCGGCGTCCAGCGCGGCATTGGCGACCTCGATGGTCAGCTTGCCGGCGCCGTCCATGGCGTCGCGCGCATTGATCGCCAGGTTCAGGATCGCGTTCTCGAGCTGGGCCGGGTCGACCTCGGTGGTCCACAGGCCGCCCGACATCACCATCTCGACGTCGATTTCCTCGCCCAGGGCGCGTCGCATCATGTCTTCCATGCTGCCCAGCAGGCGGCCGATCTTGACCGCCTTCGGCTCGAGTGGCTGGCGGCGCGCGAACGACAGCAGGGAGCTGGCCAGCTTGGCGCCGCGCTCGACGCCGTTCATCGCGTTCTCGACGCGTTTTTTGATCTCGGGCAGGCCGTCGGCGCGGCGCGCGATCAGTTGCAGGTTGCCGCCGATGACCTGCAGCAGGTTGTTGAAGTCGTGCGCCACGCCGCCGGTCAGCTTGCCGATGGTTTCCATCTTCTGCGCCTGCTGCAGCGCGGCCTCGGTGCGCCGCATGGCTTCCATCTGGGCCAGGTCGGTGCTGATGTCGCGGCCCACCGCGTGGATGTAGTGGTCGTCGGGAGATGCGGTCCAGGACAGGTGGCACCAGCTGCCGTTCTTGCGTCGATAGCGATTCTCGAAGCGGTAAACCTGGCCGCCCAGGCGCAGCGCCTCGATCTGGCGCGTGGTGGGTTCGCGGTCGTCCGGGTGCACCAGGTCGAGCAGCGGCGTGGCGAGCACCTCAGCCTCGGTCCAGCCGAGGATATTGGTGAAGGCCGGGTTCACCGCGGACAAGCTCCCCTGCAAGTCGGCCACCAGCATGATGTCCTTCGACAGCCGCCACATGCGGTCGCGCTCGGCCGTGCGGCGCTCGACCCGCTCCTCGAGGGTGGCGTTGACGGTGGCCAGCGCCTCGCTGGCGCGCTTTTGTTCCTCGATGTCGATGCTGCTGCCGATCCACAGGACGCCGTCGCCGGCCTCGCCCGGCGAGCGTCGCGCGCGCACCAGGTGCCAGCGGTATTCGCCGTCGTGGCGGCGCAGCCGGATCTGGGCGTCGAGCGGGGCGCCGGAGGCGACGCTGGCGTCCCATAGCGTGCGGTAGCGCGCGGCGTCGTCCGGGTGTATCAGCGAACCCCAGCCGCGGCCCAGCACGCCCTGCGGATCGGCGCCGGCGCTGGCATATTCGTGCACGCGGTCGTTGATCCAATCCACGCTGCCGTCCTCGCGCGCCGCCCACACGTGGTTGGGCATGGCCTGGGCGAAGGTGCGAAAGCGCGCCTCGCTGGAACGCAGCGCGCGTTCGGCGCTCACCCGTTCGGTGACGTCGTTGCCTTCCACGAAGGTGGCGTACACGGCGCCGTTGGCGTCGCGCAGCGGCTGCAGCACGAAGTCGATGAAGGTGCGTACCGGCGCGTCCAGGCCGGGATTGCGCAGCGTGAGTTCGACGCCCTCGGCGCGGAAGGTGGTGCCGTCGGCGAAGCAGCGGTCGAGCACCTCGACGATGCCGTGTTCGGCCAGTTCGGGCACCGCCTGCGCCACCGGCATGCCGAGCAGGGGGCGGTTGCCGGTCAGCGCGCGGTAGGCGTCGTTGGCCAGGGCATAGCGGTGCTCGCCGCCCTCCAGCAGGCAGATGAAGCCGGGCGCCTGCTCGAACGTATTGTTCAGGCGTTCGCGCTCGGCGCGCACATGGCGTTCGGCCTTGACCTTGCTCGACGTCTCCACCACCACCGACATCACGCCGGCGATGCGGCCTTCCTGGTCGCGGATCGGCGAGTAATCGAGGTTCATCCAGACCGGCTCGGGCTGGCCGCTGCGGTGCAGGGTCAGTTCCTGGTCCTGGTAGCTGAGGGTGCCGCCCGCCAGGCCCACCTTCATCACGTTGTCGTTGAAGTCGGCCACCTCGGGCCAGCCTTCGCGCACCTTCGAACCGAGCAGCACCGGATGGCGGCCGCCGGCGAATACCCGGTAGGCGTCGTTGTAGATCATGTAGCCGTCCTCGCCCCACAGGGTGACGATCGGCGCCGGGGTGGCCATGATCAGGGCCACCGTGGTCTTGAGCACGGTCGGCCAGTCTTCGATCGGGCCCAGGCTCGTGGTATCCCAGGGGAATGCTAGTATCAGTCGCGACGTCTCGTCAGTGGCGGGCAGGAAGGGAAGGCTGGCTGGCGGCATCGGTGCGAATGCTAAAAAGTGGACGAAGCATTTTACACTTCAGTTAACATGGAAGACGCCATGTTCGTCGCCGCTGTTATTATTAGGCAACAATTTCCAGGTCCTTTTCATGTGCGTTAATTATCGCCCTCCGACACCCGAGCAGTTCAATGGCCGCATTGGCGCCTTCAGCATCCTGCCGCACGACTGGCACTGGCCCGAGGAGACCTGGAAGGATTACGCGGCGCCGATCCTGCGCGCGGCGCCCGGCTTGCCGCTGGAAGCCTGCGTGGCCAGCTACGGCATGGTGCCGCGGCGCCACATCCCACCCGAGGTGAAACCCTTCGACACCATGAATGCGCGCGCCGAGTCGCTGGTCGAGCGGCGCTCGTTCGCCCCGGCCTGGCGCCGCCTGCAGCTGTGCGCGGTGCCGATGCTGTGGTTCTACGAGCCGTGCTACGAGAGCGGACGCGCCGAGCGCACCGCAATCGGCATGGCCGATGACGCGATGTTCTGGGTAGCGGGATTGTGGCGCGAGTGGCAGGAGGCCGACGGGACGATGGCGACCGCGTTCACCCAGGTCACCATCAACGCCGACGACCATCCGCTGATGCGGCGCATGCACAAGCCGGGCGACGAGAAACGCTCGCTGGTGCTGCTGGGGCAGGAAGAGGTGGGGGACTGGCTGGCCTGCCGCGATACCGACGTCGCGCGCAGCTTCCTGCGGCATTACCCGGCCGAGGCCATGAAAGCGTGGCCGGCGCCGCTGGCGCCGAAGCGCGCTGCGCCACCGCCTTCGCCAAACCTGGAGCTGTTCTAGCCTTGCGTTAAAGACGGGGCAAGCGCTCGCCACCGGCTCAACGTACCAGGCAGGGGCGTTTGTTGTCGAACTTCCAGTCGCGCACCAGGTATTGCATGGCGACCGCATCGTCGCGCGCACCCAGCCCCATGTTCTTGTAGGCCCGGTGCGCCAGTTCCAGTTTGTCGGGGTCGAGTTCGATGCCCAGTCCCGGCCGCTGCGGCACCTGCACCATGCCTCCTTCGATGGTGAGCGGCTGCCTGGTCAGGTGCTGGCCATCCTGCCAGATCCAGTGGGTGTCGATCGCCGTGACCCGGCCCGGTGCTGCGGCGCCGACGTGCGTAAACATCGCCAGCGAGATGTCAAAGTGGTTGTTCGAATGCGAACCCCAGGTCAGGCCGAACATCTCGCACAGCTGGGCCACACGGACCGAACCCTGCATGGTCCAGAAATGCGGGTCGGCCAGCGGTATGTCGACCGATTGCAGCTGGATCGAATGGGCCATCTGGCGCCAGTCGGTCGCGATCATATTGGTGGCGGTGCGCAGCCCCGTCGCGCGCCGGAATTCGGCCATGACTTCGCGGCCCGAGAAGCCGTTCTCGGCGCCGCACGGGTCTTCGGCATAGGCCAGGATGCCGTGCTTGTCGCGGCACACGCGGATGGCGTCGGCCAGCAGCCAGCCACCGTTGGGGTCGAGCGTCACGCGTGCCTGCGGGAAGCGCTCGTGCAGGGCGACGATCGCTTCCATCTCTTCGTCGGCCGACAGCACGCCGCCCTTGAGCTTGAAGTCGTTGAAGCCGTAGCGCGCCTGGGTGGCCTCGGCCAGCCGCACGATGGCCTCGGGCGTGAGCGCTTCTTCATTGCGCAGGCGGTACCAGTCGTTGTCGGCGTCCGGCTCGCTGCGGTAGGCCAGCGGCGTGCGCTTGCGCTCGCCCACATAGAACAGGTAGCCCAGCATCTCGACCGCATCGCGATGCTGGCCGTCGCCCAGCAGCGCCGCCACCGGCACCCCCATGAACTGGCCCAGCAGGTCGAGCAGCGCCGATTCCACGGCCGTGACGGCGTGGATCGTGGTGCGCAGGTCGAAGGTCTGCAGGCCGCGGCCGCCCTGGTCGCGCTCGGCGAAGGCGCTGCGCATGGCGGCCAGCACCTTGTTGTAGTCGCCCAGGGTCGCGCCGATGATGAAAGGGCGCGCGTCCTCGATGGTCTGGCGGATATGCTCGCCGCCGGGAACCTCGCCCAGGCCGGTATTGCCGGCGCTGTCGGTCAGGATGACGATGTTGCGGGTAAACCAGGGGCCGTGTGCGCCGCTCAGGTTCAGGAGCATGCTGTCTTGTCCCGCGACCGGGACGACGCGCAGGCTGGTGACGACGGGGGCATTCAGATTCGGGTGGCGCATGATGGGATGGTCAGGAAAGTGGAAGGTCAGGAAAGCGCATGCGCAGGATTATTCGATCTCGATCTTGCCGTTGGTGATCACGTCGCGCCAGCGCGCCAGTTCCCGGGCCTGGAATGTGGCGAACTGCTCTGGCGACGAGGCCACGATCTCGAATCCCTGCTCATTGAGCTTGCCCTTGATCTGCGGGTCGCGCAGCGCGTTCACGATGGTCGTGTGCAGCCTGGTCTTGACCTCTTTCGGCAATCCCTTCGGCGCGGCGATGGCCTGCCACGAGTACACGTCGACGTCCTTGACGCCCGATTCGGCGAGCGTGGGTACGTTGGGCAGCGCCGCCGACCGGTTGGCGCCGGTCACGGCCAGGGCCCTGAGCTTGCCGGACTTGATATGGCTGAGCACGACGTTGATGTTCTGGAACGAGACGTTGGCGTGGCCGCCCAGCAGGTCGGTGATTGCCGGCGCGCCGCCCTTGTAGGGCACGTGCAGCCCCGAGGTGCCGGTCTTTTGCCAGAACAGCGCCGCGGTCAGGTGGTCCGAGCTGCCCGCGCCCGAGGTGGCGAAGGTTACCTTGCCGGGATTTTTCTTCAGGTAGGCGATGAAGTCGCCCACCGTGTTGGCGGGAACGGTGGCATTCGTCACCAGTACGTTCGGGGCCTGCACCGCCACCGTCAACAGGTCGAAGTCCTTCGATGGATCGTAGGGCAGCCGCTTCTGGAGCAGGGGATTGACCGAGTACACCGCGATCGAGGCCACCATCAGCGTATAGCCATCGGGGGCCGCGCGCTTGACGTAGCCGGCGCCGATCGCGCCGGTGGCGCCCGGTCGGTTGTCGACCACCCAGGGCTGGCCCAGGGCGGCGCTGATTTTCGGGCCGATCGCGCGGGCGATGGCGTCGGTCGATCCCCCGGATGGGAAGGGCACGACGGCGGTGATCGCCTTGGCCGGATAGGGCGCCGCCTGCGCGCCGCCCATCAACGCCAATCCCAGCAGCAGGGACGAAACGGTCGTATTCATTTTCATGGTGTCTCCTCGTTGTAAGTGTTCGAGCGTGATCAGAAGCTGTGGCGCATGCCCAGGTTGTAGCCGGTGTCGCCGCTGCCCGCTTCGGTATTGTTCGCAATGGTATAGCCGGCGCCGTTGCGGTTGTCGACGTGGCCATAGGCCGCGTACAGGCCGGTGCGTTTCGACAGCGCGTACAGGTAGCCGATGCCCCAGGCATTGGCATCCTGGTTGAATGCCGTGCGGTCGTCCTTGTGCAGCACCGACGCCATCAGGGTGCCGGCGCCGATCGGCGCCGTGATGCCGAGCAGGACGCTGCGTCCGTCCGTCGACGGCGTCGGCCTGACTCCGCCATAGGGATTGTTCGGGTTGATCAGCGGCGCCGCATTGAAGCCCTTGTCGACGCCGAAGCCCGCATGCAGCTTGACGCGGGCCAGCTTGTACGATGCGGCCAGCAGGTAGTTGCGGCCCAGCGTGCGTTCCACTGCCGGCGTGGCGCCGCTGGCCGGGACATCGGTGTTCTTGTTGTTGTAGACCAGGCGCAGCGCCAGCGCGCTGGCCGCGTAACCGAGCGCGCCGCCGAACTGGCGTCCGACCGAGGAATCGTCCTGTTCGCCGACGCTGTACGCCAGCTCGGCGTCGAAGCCGTTGACCTTGGGCGTCGCATAGGTGATGGTGTTGCTGGTGCGGATATTGGTGCCGTTGTGGGGGAACAGGCTTTTTGCGCTGCCCGCATAGCCGGTGCTGAACGGATCGACGATGGTCACCATCGCCGTGTGGTAGGGCGTGTACTGGCGGCCCACGGCGACCGCGCCGTAGGCGCCGCGCAGGCCGACCAGAGACTGGCGGTTGAAGATCGTGCCGGCGGCATCGATTTCGCCGGTGTCGATCTTGGTACCTCCTTCGAGGGTGAAGAAGGCCGACACGCCGTTGCCGAAGTCTTCCACCCCGCGAAAGCCGAAGCGCGAGGCGGCGCCGGCGCCGCTGGTGACCTTGGTGATCCGCCCGTTGCCGCCGCCATCCTCGACCACGATCGCGGCATCGACGATGCCGTAGAAGGTCACGGCCGTCTGCGCGTGGACGACGGTGCTGCCGCAGGCCAGCACCAGCGCTGCCAGTTGTTTCATGTTTGTCTCCTGTTATATGGCCGGATTGTTTGTCATCCGTACGCAGCCGGCGCCAGGTCATGCCGGCGAGGCAGAGCCATCATAGGGTGGAGATCGATTCCCGGACAATTCAAATACTGTCGTGTCCGATTCAATATTTGAATCGATCACGGCGACAGGGCGGTTCAGCCCTGGTGAAACGAGGTCAGCACGTGCTGCTTGAACAGCGCGAGCACGGGGTTGTCATTGCTGCGGCGGTAGGCGCCCACCAGGTGGACCGGCTCGGTCGTCATGCGGCGCGTGACGACGCCTTCGAACTGCAGGCGGCAGGCACCTTCGGCGATCAGGGCCGCCCCCATGCCGGCGCCGACCAGGGCCAGCATGGTGTGGACCTGTCCGATGTACTCGACGACGTCGGGCACGACGCCGGCCCTGGCGAAGCGTTCGCTGAGCATCTGGTAGAAGGGCCGCGCCTCGTAGGGCGAGTACATGACGAAAGGACGGCCGTGCAGGCATTGCAGGGTGGGTTCGGCCGGCCACGCGTGGGCTTCGCTCGCCTGGACCGCCAGCATGAGCGACTCGGTGACCATCAATACGCTTTCCAGTTCGCTGTTGATGGGGTGCGGCCGCATCAGGGCCAGGTCGATCTCGCCCGCGTTGAGCGCCTCGACCTGCGCCGTACTCACGAGCTCCTTGAGGTTGAGCGCCACTTCAGGGCAGACCTGGCGAATGGCGCGCACGACCGCCGGCAGCAGGCTGTAGCCAGAGGCGGCGGAAAAGCCTATCGAGAGCGTGCCTTGCTCGCCCCTGGCCGTGCGGCGCGCCTTGACCGCCGCCTCCTGGGCCAGGCGCAGGATGCGGGCGGCTTCCGGCAAAAAGGCCTTGCCGGCGGCGGTGAGGGTGACGGAACGGCTGCTGCGCTCGAGCAGGGCCACGCCGACGCTAGGCTCGAGCAGGCGGATCTGGCGGCTCAGCGGCGGCTGTGTCATGTTCAGACGCTCCGCCGCCCGGCTGAAGTGAAGTTCTTCGGCGACGGCGACGAAGCAGCGAAGCTGGCTGATTTCGAACAAGGTGGACTCCCGGGCTGCTGCGGCAGGTCGCCGCAGCGAGCATGGTAACCGCGGCGCCGGGTTTTGGCCTTACCCTTGCGCCGGCAGTCCGAGATAACGGCGCGCGAAGCGCCCGCCCAGGCGGGTCAATACTTCGTAGCCGATGGTGCCGGCCTGGCCCGCGACCTCGTCCACCGTCTGCTGCGGGCACAGGAGGTCGACCGTCTGGCCGGGCGCGATCCTCGCTTCGGGGATGCCGGTGACGTCGAGCGTGATGCTGTCCATCGACACGGTGCCGGCGAAGGGCACGGCCACGCCGTCGACAAACGCCTGCGAGTGGCCGGTGAGGGCGCGCAGCCAGCCGTCGGCATAGCCGATGGCGATAGTGGCGATGCGGCGCTCGCCCGGCGCGACATAGCGCGCGCCATAGCCGACGATGTCGCCGGCGGCCACGGTGCGCAGCTGCACCACGCGCGCCGCCAGCGACACCGCCTGCGCCAGCGGATTGGCGTGGCCGGGCTGGGGATTGATGCCGTATAGCGCGCAGCCCGGGCGCAGCAGGTCGAAGTGCCAGGCGCTGCCCAGGAACACGCCCGAGGAGTTGGCCAGGCTGGCCGGCACGCCGGGGAACAGCGCGCGCACCTCGTCGAAACGCTGGCGCTGGCGTTCGTTGAGCGGATGCGCCGGCACGTCGGCGCAGGCCAGGTGGCTCATCAACAGGCGCAGGTCGATGCCTTCGAGCCAGGCCGGGTCCTGGCGCAGCCGGTCGAGGTCAAACGGGGCCAGGCCCATGCGCGACATGCCGGTGTCGACCTGGAGGGCGGCCGGCAGCTCGCGCCCAAGCTCGCAAGCCAGCGCACGCCATTCGGCCACCTGGCCGGGGTCGTTCAACACCGGCACCAGGTCGTGCCCGACGCAGTCGCGCGCCGTGCCCGGCATCGCGCCATGCATCACGTGGATGGTGCAATCCGCGGGCACGAGTTGGCGCAGGCGGATGCCTTCGTCCAGATGGGCCACGAAGAAGCTGCGGCAGCCTTCTCGCACCAGCGCTTGCGCAACCTTGTCCATGCCGAGCCCGTAAGCGTCGGCCTTGAGCACCGCCGCGCAGGCGGCTTGCGCGCCACCGGCCTGGCCGCGTTCGCGCAGCAGGCGATAGTTGGCGCGCACCGCGGCCAGATCGACCGTGAGGATGGCCCCGGCGCGGGCGCAGCTTGCCTCGTCGCTCATGGCGTCAAGCCTGCGCCAGCTTGCCGCCGGCGGCGCCGCTGCTGCCCGCGTAGCGGAACACGGCCAGGTCGTCGGCGCGGATCGACGGCGCCTTGCCGCCCACCAGGTCGGCGATCACGCTGGCCGAGCCGGCCGCCATGGTCCAGCCCAGCGTGCCGTGGCCGGTATTCAGGAACAGGTTGCGCAGCGGCGTGGCGCCCACCACCGGGGTGCTGTCCGGCGTCATCGGGCGCAGGCCGGTCCAGAAGCTGGCCTGGGCGGTGTCGCCGGCGCCCGGGAACAGGTCGTTGACGACCAGCTCCAGGGTTTCACGGCGGCGCGGGTTCAGGTCGAGGTTGTAGCCGGAGAGCTCGGCCATGCCGCCGACGCGGATGCGGTCGTCGAAGCGGGTCACGGCGATCTTGTAGGTTTCGTCGAGGATGGTCGACACCGGCGCGCGGGCGGCGTCCGTGATCGGCACCGTCAGCGAATAACCTTTCATTGGATAGACCGGCAGCGGGAACCAGCGCTGCAGCAGCAGGCGCGAGTAGCTGCCCAGTGCTAGAACGTAGCGGTCGGCCTTGAACTCGCCCTTGTCGGTCATGACGGAGGCGATCTCGCCCCCCGCTTCATTCAGATAACGGATCGCGGTGTCGAATTCGAAGCGCACGCCCAGCTCGCGCGCCATGGCGGTGAGGCGGGTGGTAAACAGCTGGCAGTCGCCGGTTTCGTCATTCGGCAGGCGCAGGCCGCCGACCAGCTTGTCGGCCACATTGGCCAGCGCCGGCTCGGCCGTGGCCAGCTGAGCGCCTTCCAGCACTTCATAGGCCACGCCGGCGTTGCGCAGCACCTCGATGTCCTTGGCCGCGCCGTCGAACTGCTGGCGGGTGCGGAACAGCTGCACCGTGCCCTGCTGGCGGCCCTCATAGGCGATGCCGGTGTCGCGCCGCAGCGCGCGCATGCAGTCGCGGCTGTATTCGGCCAGGCGCACCATGCGTTCCTTGTTGACGGCGTAGCGGCCTGGATCGCAGTTGCGGTACATCTCCCACATCCACTGCAGCTGGAACAGCGAGCCGTCGGGACGGATCGCCAGCGGCGCGTGGCGCTGGAACAGCCACTTGGCGGCCTTGAGCGGAATGCCGGGCGCGGCCCAGGGCGAGGCATAGCCGGGCGAGATCTGGCCGGCATTGGCGAAACTGGTCTCGAGGGCCGGACCGGGCTGGCGGTCGATGACGGTGACCTCATGGCCGGCCTGCGCCAGGTAATACGCGGTGGTGACGCCGACCACGCCGCTGCCCAATACGATGACTCGCATACGTTCCTCGAAAGCTGAATCCAGAAAAGGTTGCCATCGTATCGCGGGTAGGGAGATAATTGTTTCTGTTAATAGGTCATTTTTCAGCAAATATTCTGGATTGAAGCCATGCGCGTACAAAAAGCCTCGAGCCGCATCCTGGACCGGATCGACCTGCACATCCTGTCCATCCTGCAGCAGGATGCGCGGATCGTGATGAAGGACCTGGCCGAGCAGGTCGGGCTGTCGCTGACGCCCTGTATCGAGCGGGTCAAGCGCATGGAGCGCGACGGCGTCATCCAGGGCTACTACGCGCGCATCAATCCGCAGGCGCTGGGCATGCAGATCCTGGTGTTTGTCGAGATTAACCTGCACCAGAAATCCGACAAGGCCTTCGAGCGCTTCCGGCGCGCGATGCTGGCGATTCCCGAGGTGATGGAATGCCATCTGGTGTCGGGCGACTTCGACTACCTGATCAAGGCGCGCATTCCCGAGATGTCCGAATACCGGCGCCTGCTGGGCGAGATCCTGCACGTGGCCGACGCCGGCCAGTCGAAGAGCTATGTGGTGATGGAAGAGCTGAAGGAAACGCTGGCGCTGTCGATTCCGCGCTGATCGGCATCGTCGATCCCGCAAAAACCGCAGGGATCTGGCCAGCTCATCCTATAATTGGAGTTTCCTTTCTGGAACACCCATGCGCGCCGTTGCCGGACCCGTCCTGTCCCTTCGACACCTCCTGATCCTGCTCACCGCGATCGGCCTGCTGCCGCTCGTCCTGCTGGGTGCCTGGACCATCCACGGCGCCGGCCTGTATCTGGAACAGGAACAGGAAAGGATGATGATCGGCCACGCACGCGCGCTGTCGAGCGCCGTCGACGCCGAACTGGACGCCACCGTGGCCGCCCTGAGCGGCATCGCCAAGAGTCCCCAGCTCGCCGGCGGCGACCTGCGCGCCTTCCACGACACCGCCAGCCGCCTGTCGCGGCCCGACTGGCTGGGTGTGGTGCTGTCCGACGCCGCCGGCCGTCCGCTGTTTCGCACCATGGCGCCGTACGGGGCGCCGGCGGCGCGCGTCGCCGATCCGGCCAGCCTGCACCAGGCGATGGAGGAGCGTCGTCCGATGGCCGGCCGCGTCGCGCGCGGGCAGGGCGGGCGTCCGGCGGTGCCGGTGCGGATCCCGGTCACCGGTCCCGACGGCCAGCCCTGGGTGCTGACCGCCGTGGTCCAGCCAGACCGCTTCCTGGACGTGATCACGCGCCAGAAGATTCCGCCCGAGTCCGTGATCGCGGTGATGGACGGCGGCGGTGCGCTGGTGGCGCGCTCGCGCGACCAGGAACGCACCGTGGTCGGCGCACCCAGCGCTTCGCTCATTGCGCTGATGAAGAGCGGCGGCCCGGAGGGTGTAGGCGCCACCACCGCGCTCGAGGGCGACGACGTGATCAGCGCCTACACCACCTCGCCGCGCTATGGCTGGGTGGTGGCGGTGGGCGCCCCTAGCGCCGGCTTCGGGGTCGGCTTCTTCCAGCGCTTCGCGGTCTACATGCTGGGCGCCTGGGTGGTGCTGAGCGCCTGCATCGCGCTGGCCTCGTGGCTGTCCGGGCGCATCGTGCGCCGCATCGAAAGCGTGCAGGCCGGCGCCGCCGCCCTGGGCAGCGCGCGCACGGTGCGGGTGGCGCCGTCACGGATCAAGGAAATCCGCGAGATGGGCCAGGCGCTGGAGGCCGCGGCCAGCCGCCGCGCGGCGCAGGAAGAAGAGCGTTCACGCCTGCTGGCGTCGCTCGAGGAAGCGCTGGCCCAGGCGCGCCAGGCCGGCCAGGCCAAGGACGCCTTCCTGGCCATGCTGGGCCACGAACTGCGCAATCCGCTCAGCCCGATCCTGACCTCGCTCGACCTGATGGACTTGCGCAACGAATCTGGCAGCCAGCGCGAACGCGCCGTCATGCGGCGCCAGGTGACCCACCTGCGGCGCCTGGTCGACGATTTGCTGGATGTCTCGCGCATCGCCTCCGGCAAGCTGGCGATCGAGACCCGCCCGCTGAACCTGGCCGAACTGGCGCGCCACGCGGTGGCGGCCCTGCCGGGCGAGCCGATCGCCCTGGAGGCGCCGCCGGAGGTCTGGGTGATTGGTGACGAGACTCGCCTGGTGCAGGTGCTAGGCAACCTGCTGTCGAACGCGGCCCGCTTCGGCAGCAGCGACACGCGTGTCACGCTGGCGGCGCTGGATGGCGAGGCGGTGCTGGGTGTGAGCGACAACGGCGCCGGCATGGCGCCGGAACTGCTGGCGCGCGTGTTCGAACCGTTCTACCAGGCGCCGCAACCGCTGGCGCGGCGCACCGGCGGCCTCGGGCTCGGCCTGGCGATCGTGCGCGAGATCGCTCAGCTGCATGGCGGCCGGGTCGCCGCCTACAGCGACGGGCCGGGCGCCGGCAGCCGCTTCGAGGTGATCCTGCCGCTCGGCGCGCCGAGCGCGGCGAGCGAGCCGGTCCCGCTGGCGCAGACGGCGCCGGGACGCCGCATCCTGCTGGTCGACGACAACGAGGATGCGGCCGCGGCCAGCGCGCTGCTGCTGCGCCATCTGGGCCATGCGGTGCGGGTGGCCCATAGCGCGGCCCAGGCGCGCGCGCTGGCCCTGGTCGAGTCGCCCGAGGTGGCGATTCTCGACATCGGCCTGCCCGATATGGATGGTTATGCGCTGGCCGCGGCCCTGCGCGCCGATGCGGGAGTACCCGCTGCCGGCGCCGCGCTGCGGCTGGTGGCGTTGACCGGCTACGGGCAGCAGGACGATGTCGCGCGTGCGCTGGCGGCGGGCTTCGACGTGCACCTGACCAAGCCGGCGACGATCGAGGCGCTGCAGGACGCGGTGGCGCCTGCCGGGGCCTGAGCATCCGGGGCAAGCTGGGGAGCGGGTACTGCGGTGAAGGCATAGCCGCGGCCGGCCACGTTCACGATCGCGCAGCCGCCGTCGCCGAGCAGCTTGCGCAGGGCCGCGATCTGCACCCGCAAGTTGGCCTCGACCACCACCCTGTTCGGCCACACCCCGGCCATCAGCACGCGGTTGCTCAATACTTCGCCGGGCTGGGAGGCCAGCAGCACCAGCAGGTCGTAGGCGCGCGCGCCGATCGGCAGCGGGCGGCCGGCGCGCAGCAGCAGGCGCTGGGCGAGCAGCAGCTCGAAGTCGAGGAAGGCGATCCTGGTGGTGGCGGGTGGGCCGGAATCCATGGCAAGCCTCGTGTCTGGTGGTGGCGGCGGGTCGGGTCGTATCTTGTCGGATTGTCCGCCCCCGGCGCGCGCCGGCGCTAGAACTTTTCTGCTATCGCGTGCGGCGCCGGCAAGCGGACGCCGGGCGCGCCGGGGCGGGGCGATAATACGGACGGGCTCACGACGGAGGACGGATGGCACGCAAGCACGACCTGCCGCTGCACGAGGTGCGGCGTTACCTGGAACCGGGGCCGGTGGTATTGGTGACCTCATGCCACGCCGATGAGCGCGACGTCATGGTGATGGGATGGCATACGGTAATGGAATTCAGTCCGTCGCTGATCGGTTGCGTGATCTCATCCGCCAACCACAGCCACGGCCTGATCCGCGCCAGCGGCGAATGCGTGATCAACCTGCCGACCACGCGCCAGCTCGAGGCGGTGCTGGGCGTCGGTTCGACCACCGGCGCCGAGATCGACAAGTTCGCGGCCTTCGGCCTGACGCCGGAGGCCAGCGAGCAGGTGGCGGCGCCGTCGATCCGCGAGTGCCACGCCCAGTTCGAGTGCCGGCTGCACGACGACAGCCTGGTCCGGCGCTATGATTTCTTCATCTGGGAAGTGGTGGCGGCGCGCGTCGCGCCGCGGCCGCGTCATCCCGAAACCCTGCATTACAAGGGCGACGGCACGTTCATGGTGTCGGGCAAGGTGATCCGGCGCAATCGCGCCGGCTTGAAGTAGCCTACCGCGACCGCCATCCGGCGTGCCCACCCCGATGCAGCATGATGCGCGGCACCCGCCCGCCGGTGCGGCCGGTCGGCGCACGCGGCGCCGTGGCCAGCGCCAGGTCGGTGCTGATCCGGTGCAGCGACAGCAGGTCGAGCAGCGCCGCCACCAGCTGGCGGCCGAGCGTGACGTCACCGTCCTCGACCAGCGGCATGGCGCGGTGCAGGGCGGCCAGGATGGTGGCATTCTCGGCGCGGTGCTCGTGCAGCCGTTCGTAGTCGAGCGATTCCATGACCAGCTCTTCGTGCCGGAACCCGACCTCGACCGCGGTGACGACGGCGGGGAAGGCGTGCACGAAACGGTCGTCCGGCGTGCAGCTGCTGTCGGCCGTGTCGGCCAGGCGGGCGCACAGGTGGCGGCGGGCATGGCAGATCGCGGCGCCGATGGCGCCGGCGCTGCCTCCTGGATAGTGGTGAAAAGTCATGGCGGAAATAGTGGCAAGTGGGGTCAGGATTCAATGGGCGATCAGGAGCGGCGTCGGGGCGTGGTCGAGCACGTCGCGCGTGACGCCGCCCAGGATCCATTCGCGGTAGCGGCTGTGGCCGAAGGCGCCGGTGACCATCAGCCCGGCGTGGCAGTCGCGCGCCATGTCCATCAGGGCCTCGCCCTCGGTGGCGCGGGTATGCGCGACGGCGACGTCGACCTTCAGCCCGTGGCGCGCCAGGTAATGCGCCATGTCGGCGCCCGGCTCGTCGCCGTGGAGGCCCGATTGCAGGTCTGGGTTGACCAGCGCCAGGTGCACGGTGCCGGCCTGGGCCAGCAGGGGCAGGGCGGCGTTGATCGCGCGCTGGGCCGGCATGCTGCCGTCCCAGCCGACCAGTGCATCCCCGGGGATCGGTTTGCCGTGGTAGGTGTCGGGCACCACCAGCACCGGACGGGCGCCGTGCAGGGCGAGGTATTGGGGCAGGCCACGTTCGGTCGTGGCGCGACCGCGGCCATGATCACGGCTGAGGTCCTGGCTGACGACGACCAGGTCGGCATAGCGCGCCTGCAGCAGCAGGCCGTCGCGGTCGGCGTCCTCGACCATGCGCGTCTCGGCGCCGTGGACGCCGAGGCGCTCGGCCTGGGCCACGAAATCGTCGAGCACGACCGTGACGGCGTCGCGCAATTCCTGGAATTCGCGGTTGGAGACCGGCATGGCCATCGAGCCGTTGAGCACTGCATAACTGGCCATCGACAGCCCGGTGGCGGCGCTGCCCACCAGGTGGGCGCCGTGCGTGTCCGCCAAAAGCGCGGCCGCACGCAGGCGGCTCTCCTGGCAGGGGCCGCCGTCGACATGGACGAGTATGGTCTTGAACATGGTGATGACTCCGTTCGAACGCGAGACTGGAACGTGGCGCACGGCATTTCACTATACGCCGCGCAAGGGACCATGTCAGGCGCACGGTTGATCGCGATCAAACGGGGGTGAAATATCGCGGCGTCCTGTGCTGGAATGGTTTTGTTGACAAGCAAGAAGTGAAGGATTAGCGTTGACAGCTTCGCCACCTTGACTGTCCATGCCGATGATCCGTCCGCTTGCTACTTTCGTTTTCGCCTACACGCTCGCCTTCGCATCACAGGCCCAGGCCGCCCAGTTCAAGGTGCTGCTGTTTACCAAGTCGACGGCCTGGCACCACGATGCGGTGCACGCCGGCGTGACCGCGGTGCAGGAACTGGGCAAGCTGCACGACTTCGACGTGTTCTGGACGGCCGACGCCGGACGGGTGATGAACGACGCCGAGCTGGCGAAGTACGAGGCGGTGATCTTCCTGCTCACCACCGGCGACGTGCTCGATGAGGCCCAGCAGGCGGCCTTCGAGCGCTTCATCCGGCGCGGCGGCGGCTACGTCGGCGTGCACAGCGCGGCCGACACCGAATACGAGTGGCCGTGGTACACCAGGATGGTGGGACATATGTTCCATGTTCATCCCGCGATCCAGACCGCGATCGTGAAGGTCGAGGACGCGAACTTCCCCGGCATGGAACGCTTCGCGCCGCGCAATCTGTTCACCGACGAATGGTATGAATTCGGCCCGGCGCGCTCGAAAGACCTGGTCTACCTGCTGAGCGTAGACGAGAGCAGCTACCGTCCGCAGACGACCTGGCCCGACCGCGTGGGCAAAGGCATGGGCGCCTTCCATCCGATCAGCTGGTACCAGTACTACGACGGCGGCCGCGCCTTCTACACCGGGATGGGGCATATGGCGGCAACCTATCGCGATCCGGCCTTCCTGCATCACCTGTATGGCGGGATCTACTGGGCGGCGACCGGGCGCGGCATCGGCGCCGGCCAGGGCGGGCCGCGCGCGGCACGCTAGCGCGAACCAAATCCGCTTCGGGCGATCCTAAGAAACACGGATGGACCTCGGAGGCCATCATGTACAGAGGAAACTGGAGCCTGCCTTTTTCCGTCCTGCTCCTGCTGATGTGCCTGGTCACGGCCATCGCCTATTTCGTCGAGCCCTATCTCGTCGCGCTGGTGACCGGCACCGCCGATGGCGCGGCACTGCGCGAATCTCCTGCGCCGCACGCCTATAAGCTCCTGCTGCTGGTCACCATTACCTTTGCCGCCGGCTGGTTCATCCACGCCTTCACCGGCGACCCGCTTGCGCGGCGCCGCGAACAGGTCAGGTTCGCCTATTTCTTCGTGATCGCTTCCTTCGCGGTCCTGATGATTCCACCGTTTGTGAAGAGCCAGGCGCTCGGCAGCGAGCCGATCGGCATCGTGTCGGGTTGCGTCGCGGATGCCGACGCTGCGGCCCAGCTGCGCTGCGACCCTGACGGGCGGCCCGTCCCCAGGACGGGCGCGCAGGTGGAGGAGGGCCGCCCGGCCGCCGCCGCGGGCGCGGCCGACACCGCGACGGCTCCCCGGCCCGCCCACAACCAGTGGCTCGTCAACATCGGCGGGGCCCTGCGTTCCCAGTCCGAACTGCCTTGCACGTCGAGCTCGCCCGAGGCATGCCTGCTCGGCTCTCCGGGCAACCGGGCGGACATTACGGGCGGCGTGGTGGTGCCGTTGCCTTTCGTGATCGTGGCCTTGTTCGGCGGGGCCGTCAGCCTGTCGCGGCGCGTGCCCGAGATCCAGAAGCGCTCCGAACGGGGGTACGCGGGAACCGCGGCCGAACCGGCGATCGATGCGCGCCAGGGGCGCGAGGAGCTGGTGTTCCAGATCATGCAGTTCGCGTCCGCCCCGCTGATCGCGATCACGGCCTACCAGGTGCTCGACCCCGCAAGCCAGGCCGGCGCCGTGGCGCTCGCCTTCCTGGCCGGCTTTGGCTCGGAAACGATCCTCCTGATGATCCGCGGCGTCGCCAACGGCCTGCACCCGCGGGCCACGCTGCCGGGCCGTTCGGCCGCGGCGCCGGCTGGGGTTGATGGCCAGGGTGGCGCAATGCCGGTGGCAGCGTGGGCGCCGGGAACCAGCGACGTCGGCCTCCAGCCCCTGCGCCTGGGCGTTCGGCCCGGAGAGGATACGTCCACCGAGCCGGTCCACATCCGCCTGTGCGTCGACGACGACCTGGAAGCAGGGTCGGCGGCCCTGAGCGTGGACGGCATCCGGGTGGGCGTCCCGGGGGACGGCTGCGTGGAACTTGCGCTGGCGCCGGGACGGCCGTACCGGGTTGAGGCGCACGGTCGGCGCGGCGGCCGCGAGGTCCACGGTGGGCAGACGCTCGTGGTGGACGCCGACGATGAGGCCCGGCCCCTGCAACTGGTTCTGGCCTAGTGTCCTGGGAGACGAATATGACGGCTTTTCAAGGCGGTGCGGCGCCGCTGTCGAACGCCGGATTCGAACGTGCGAAGCAGTCGCTCGAGGCCGATGCCGAGTCGCTCTGGGCCCTGATCGCGGTCGAGACCAGCGGCTTCGGCTTCCTGCCCGACCGGCGGCCCAAGATCCTGTTCGAACGCCATGTATTCCACCGCCGCACCGGCGGCAGGCACGATGCGCATGCCGAGATCAGCGCAACGACGGTGGGCGGCCACCTCGGCGGCGGCGCCGAATATGCACGCCTGGAGCGGGCGATGCGACTGGACCGCCAGGCCGCGTTCGACAGCGCCTCGTGGGGGCTCGGGCAGGTCATGGGCTACCACGCGACCCGTCTCGGTTACCCGAGCACCGAGGAGATGGTGGCGCGCTTTTGCGAGGGCGAAGACGAACAGCTGGCGGCGGCGCAGCGCTTCATCAGCGCCAACCCTCCCTTGCGCCAGGCATTCGCGCAAAAGAAATGGACGCGCGTGGCCTTTTTCTATAACGGCGCGGCCTATGCCAGGCATGGCTACGACCGCAGGCTCGCGCACTTCCACGACCTGTATGAGCTCAAGGGGACGCCGAGCATCACGGTGCGCATGGCGCAAGCCTGGCTGACCTATCTCGGCTACCGGCCGCGCGGCATCGACGGCATCCTGGGGCAGGGCACCGAGATGGCGGTGATCGACTTCCAGAAGGCGCGGGGATTGCCGGTTACGGCCGAGCCGGACGACGCCACGCTGGAACAGCTGCGCCTGGCCGTCGCCAACGGCGGTGCTGTCCGGCCGAGCTAGGCCGTCAGCAGCGCCAGCAGGATCAGCACCAGGCCCGTCACCGACACCAACCACACCAGCGTGCGCAGCACCGGGATGCCGGCCGCGTACAGCGGCACGTAGACGATGCGCGCCACCAGGTAGAGCCAGCAACCCCACAAGGTCAAGGCGCCGTGCGTGCCCGATACATGGGCGATCAGCACCGCCGCCGCGAACAGCGGCAGGGTCTCGAACAGATTGGCCTGCGCCCGCTGCAGGCGCGCCGTCACCGGGCGCGGCGGCGGCGCGGCGCCATCGCGTGCGCTCATATTGTATTGCGCGCCCGTCTCCTGGGTACGCAGGGTGGAGGGCAGCAGGATCTGGACCAGGGCCAGCACCAGGGTCCAGGCCAGCAGGGCAAGTTCGGTAGTCATCAATCCTCCTGTTCGGTCTCGGGACGGTTGCGTTCGATCATACGTTACCGGGCGTGAAATCCGGCTCTGCTTTAGGATCTACTTTTGACGCACGCCGTTCATCGCCCATCCAGCAGATCCTGGCGCGGCCGATCCCACTGCGGCACCGGCGCCGGGCAGGGCCGGTCCGCCATCTCCGCATATGGCAAGGTCGAGAAATTATCGACCCCGGGCGCGCTGAAGCGGATATCGGTGGCCTTGCCGTCGATCAGGGAAGGCACGCGCGCGAAGCGCAGCCAGCCGTCGAAGTGGCAGTTATCCTGCTGTAGCGCGCGCAGGCCGGCCAGGCTGCCGTCTTCCTTGTATTTCCATGACAGTGTGCGCTCTAGCCCGGCTGCCCCCGGCTCGCCGCCAAAGCGCGCCGGGCAGGCCGCGACGTCGCTCACGCCTGGCGCCAGGCTCAGGGCGCCGATGCGCACCGCATAGCTGCCGGCGCCGCCATTGTCGGTAATGGTTGCGAACGACCAGCACAGGGGATTGGAGGGGAAGGCCGACAGCGGCATGTCGAGGATGCGGCTGCCCGGCTCGAGCTGGGCCAGCGCCGACCGGATCTGCTCGCGCGCGAGGTGGCCAGCCACGCCCTGCACCGCGATGAAGCCCAGGCAGGCCACGATCGCGGTGACCAGGCCGGCCGACCCGCCACGGCGCGCCATCACGGCCACGACACCCGCCACCATCAGCAGGCCGGCCAGCGAACCCCACTGCAGGAAGCCCATATAGGTAAACAGCACCGGCGCGGCCAGGATCAGGGCCGCGAACAGCCAGCGCAGCACCCGGTTCGGCACCAGCAAGGCCAGCGCGATCCCGAGCGCGGTCCAGAACACCGGTTCGATGATGAACACCATGTCGCCATATAGCCAGCGCGAATCGAGCGGGTGGAAGGGGTGCACGCCATACACGTTCAGGAAGTCGAGCGACAGGTGCAGCACCATGCCGACGGCGGCAGTGGCCAGCACCGCGCGCCGCGCCGGGCGGTCATCACGCATCAGCCGCCGTGCGCCCGGCCACAGCAGCCAGAGCAGGCCGAGCAGCAGCGCGATCTGGGGCAGGGCATACAGCAGCGTATGCGTATGGCCGCGGTGGTGCAGCAGATAGCCGAGCGGCGGCGCGAGCAAGGGCGTCAGCACCAGGTCCAGGTCGGGGAAATTGCTGGCCAGCGCGCCGGTGGCGAGCAGCACACGGCGGCGCGTGCGCGTTTTATCGGGATCGGGATGGGCGGGCAGGGTGCGGTTGGCGAGTTCGCCCAGCGCCAGGCCCACCAGGGAGTGAGTGAGATTGTCCATCCCACAAGTTTACCGTGAAAGCAAGACATTGAAGCAAATCAAGATTCTCTTGGTTACATAGCACGGTGGACCATCGCATTTTTGATGCAGGTCATATTTTTCGCATTTGCTCGTCGTTAGAATACAATAAACTATATTTCTCAAAAGCAATAAGGAGCGAGCACAGTGCGCAATAACCAGCCAGTCACCGGAACCGAATATGTCATGCAGCCGGGACAGTCGATCGTCTCGAAGACCGATACCAAGGGCCGCATCACCTACGTCAACCCGAGCTTCGTCGACGTCAGCGGTTTCAGCGAGGGCGAGCTGCTGGGCAAGGCCCATAATATGGTGCGCCACCCCGACATGCCGCCCGAAGCCTTCGCCGACCTGTGGGCGACCCTGCAGGCGGGCGAACCCTGGACCGGCCTGGTCAAGAACCGCCGCAAGAACGGCGACTTCTACTGGGTAGTGGCCAACGTGGTGCCGATCCAGGAGCGCGGCCGCGTGACCGGCTATATGTCGGTGCGCACCGCGCCCACCCGCGAGCAGGTCGGGCAGGCCGACCGGCTGTACCGCCAGATCCGCGCCGGCCAGGCGCGTGGCCTGGGCATCGTGCGCGGGCAGGTGGTGCGCACCGGCTGGCGCCGGCGCCTGAACGTCCTGACCGCCGTGCGCGAGCTGCCGCTGCGCCAGCGTGTGGGCTGGATGATGGGCGCGCAGGCCTTGTTGCTGGCCGCGCTTGGAGCCGCCGCCGATGGCCCGGCCTGGCGCGTGCTGGCCGGCGCCGGCGTGCTGGCCTCGCTGGCGGTCTGGTATGAACTCAACCGCAGCATCGCGCGCCCCCTGCAGGATGCCGTCGCGACCGTCTACGCGCTGGCCGGCGGCGACCTGGCGCGTCCCGTTCCGGCGCCTGGCGGCGGGGAAATCGGCCGGCTGCAGCTGGCGCTGCGCCAGCTGAACATCAACCTGACTGCGATCATGGGCGACGTACGCGACAACGTCAGCTCGATCGAACTGGCCACCCGCGCGATCGCCGCCGGCAATGCCGACCTGGCCAGCCGTACCGAAGCCCAGGCCGCCAGCCTGGAGCAGACCGCGAGCAGCCTGGGTAATATCGCGCGCGCCGCCGGCCGCAATACCGACAGTGCGGTGCAGGCCGACGGCATGGTGCTGGCCGCCACCACGGTGGCTGGCCAGGGCGGCCAGGCCGTCGAGCGTGTCGGCCAGACCATGGACCGGATCAGCGGTTCGGCCAACCGCATCGGCGACATCATCGGCCTGATCGACGGCATCGCCTTCCAGACCAATCTACTGGCGCTGAACGCGGCGGTGGAGGCGGCCAGGGCCGGCGAGCAGGGGCGCGGTTTCGCCGTCGTGGCCGGCGAAGTGCGCAGCCTGGCCCAGCGCACCGCCGGCGCCGCCAAGGAGATCAAGGGACTGATCGAGGTCTCCAGCGGCCACGTGGGCGAGGGAACCGAACTGGTCGGCCAGGCCGGCCAGACCATGCGCACGGTGGTCGACCAGGTGGCCGAGGCGGCCGCCATCATGAGCGCGATCACCGCCGCCAGCCGCGAACAGGCCCAGGACATCCTGGGCGTCAATGCGGCCATGAACGAGCTGGACGCGATCACGCGGCAGAACGCCGCCCAGGTCGAGGAATCGGCCGTGTCGTCGGGCAGCGTGGCCGATGAAGCAGCGCGCCTGTCGCTGGCCTTGTCGGTATTCAAGTTCAAGCACGGCGGCTAGGTCAACTCTTCCATATTTGATGCATGTCAAGGATTCGCGTGAAGTAGATCAATAAACTGACAGCTAATCGTGCCACTTTGCATTTCCGCAAAGTGGCCAGCAGCTGGAGTACCTCAGTCATGTTCGCAGAAGTGCAAGCGGCGTCCCCCGCGCCGGCCCCCACCCAGTCACCGTCCCAACCCGCCATCGTGCTCCATCCGGTCGTCGAATTCGATGGCGACCTGCTGGCCCGGCTCGGCAAATCCGGCCCCCGTTATACCTCCTACCCGACGGCCGATCGCTTCAGCCCCGACTTCGGCTACCGCGACTACCTGCACGCAGTGGCCAGCGTGCGCACCCGCGGCAAGCGTCCGCTATCGCTGTACCTGCATATCCCGTTCTGCGAAAGCGTCTGCTATTACTGCGCCTGCAACAAGATCGTCACCAAGCGCCGCGACAAGGCGGCCACTTACCTGTCTTACCTGAAGCGCGAGGTCGAGATGCAGGGCCTGCTGTTCGCCGGCATGAACGAGGTCGAGCAGCTGCACTTCGGCGGCGGCACCCCCACTTACCTGTCGGACGAGCAGATGGGCGAGCTGATGACGCACCTGCGGCGCTGCTTCAGCTTCGCGCCTGACGAGCGCGGTGAGTATTCGATCGAGGTCGACCCGCGCACCGTCTCGACCGAACGGGTGCACAGCCTGCGGCGCCAGGGTTTCAACCGGATCAGCCTGGGCGTCCAGGATTTCGACCCGGACGTGCAGAAGGCGGTCAACCGGGTCCAGCCCGAGGCCGAGACGGTGGCCATCATCGACGCCGCGCGCGCCGCGGGTTTCCGTTCGGTGAGCATCGACCTGATCTACGGCCTGCCGAAGCAGACGCTGGACAGCATGACGCAAACCCTGGACAAGGTAATCAAGGCCAGCCCTGACCGCATCTCGGTTTACCACTACGCCCACATGCCCCACCTGTTCAAGCCGCAGCGGCGCATCCTGGACGCAGACATGCCGGACAGCGACACCAAGCTCAAGATGCTCCAGCTGTGCATCGAGCGTCTCGGCGCGGCCGGCTATGTGTACATCGGCATGGACCATTTCGCCAAGCCGGACGACGACCTGGCCGTGGCCCAGCGCCAGGGCCGCCTGCACCGCAACTTCCAGGGCTACTCGACCCATGCCGACGCCGACCTGGTGGCCTGCGGCGTGTCGAGCATCGGCGCGGTGGGCGCCACCTACAGCCAGAACGTCAAGACGCTCGACGAATACTACGACCTGATCGACCAGAACGAATTGCCGGTGCAGCGCGGCATCCGCCTGTCGATGGACGACGCGCTGCGCCGCGCGATCATCCAGAAGCTGATGTGCCAGTTCGAGCTGTCGATCCCGGCCATCGAGCAGGCTTTCCCGATCGCTTTCGACCAGCACTTCGCCGCCGAGCTGGCCGCGCTGCGCAAAATGCAGGATGACGGCCTGGTGCAGGTGGGGCCGGAGTGGCTCACCGTCACGATGAAGGGCCGCCTGTTGATCCGCAACGTGTGCATGGTGTTCGACCGCTACCTCGCCCGGCCGGGCGAGGGGCCGCGCCACTCGCAAACCGTCTAGGGGCGATCCATGAGCGGCGTCAGCCTGTTTCCGGTGTTCCTCGTCGGCCTGGCCGGCAGCGTGCATTGCGCCGGCATGTGCGGCGGGATCGTCGGCGCGCTGTCGCTGCCGCGCCCCCGCCAGCCCACCCCGGCCTTGCGGGAACCGGCTTTCCCGGTGCCGGTGCGCAGCAGCACCGCGAGCGCGTCGCTCACCTGGGTCGGGGCCTATAACGCCGGCCGCATCGCCAGCTATATGACGGCCGGCGCACTGGCGGGGGGATTGGCCGGCAGTGCCGCATCGCTGGCATTGTTGCCGGCCCTGCAGGCAGGCTTTTATTGGGCAGCGAACCTGATGCTGGTGGCGCTGGGGCTGTTCCTGATGGATGCCTGGCGCGGCCTGGCTCGCGTCGAGCAGGCCGGCCAGGCATTGTGGCGCCATCTCGCGCCGCTGCTGCGGCGCGCGAACGGCGCCAGGGCTGGTGGTGGGCGCATGTTCGCGCTCGGCGCACTGTGGGGCTGGCTGCCGTGCGGGATGGTGTACAGCGTGCTGGTGACGGCCATGCTGAGCGGCTCGGCGCTTGGAGGCGCCGGCGTGATGCTGGCGTTCGGCCTGGGCACGCTGCCGATGCTCGCCGCGCTCGGCCTGGCGGGCGGCCGCCTGCGCGCCTTGATGGCACGGCGAACCGTGCGCCTTTGCTGCGCTCTGGCGATCCTGGCCTTCGGCATCCTGGGCCTGGCACGCGCCGCCGGGGGACTGCCGGCGGGCTGGATGCATGAGCTTTGCCTTGGGAGCCCGGCATGAGCGCCGTCCTCAAGGAAGCGGTGCGCGACGCGGCCGGCGCTACTAAGGCACGCACACAGTCCGCCGGGTGCTTCCACTGCGGCCTGCCGGTGCCGCACGACAGCGCCTGGCAAGCCACGATCGGCGGCAATGTGGAGCGCATGTGCTGTCCCGGCTGCGCGGCGGCGGCCCAGGCGATTGTCGACGGCGGCTTCGCCGACTACTACGCGACCCGCACCGCCTATGCCACCCAGGCCGACCTCGAAGCCGCCAATGCGCCGGAGCTCGACCTGGTCGACGACGGCGATTTCGATGGCTCGGCCAGCTTCACGGTGGAGGGCATCCGCTGCGCCGCCTGCGTGTGGTTGATCGAGCGCCGCCTGCAAGACCTGCCCGGGGTGCTCGACGTCAGCCTGAACGTGGCCACCGAGCGCCTGTTCGTGCGCTGGGATCCGTCCGGCTGCCGCCCGAGCAGCATTTTGCGCACCCTGCGCGCGATCGGCTACACCGCCTATCCCTACGATGCGCGGCGCCACGGCGAACAGCTCGAGCGCGCGCGCAAGAAGCTGTTCCGCCAGCTGTTCGTGGCCGGCCTGTCGATGATGCAGGTGATGATGTATGCGGTGCCGGTGTACATGGCCGACGAGGGCACGATGGACGCCACGATGACGGCGCTGATGCACTGGGCCTCGTTCTTCCTGACCTTGCCGGCGGTGCTGTACTCGGCGCGGCCGTTCTTTGCCGGCGCCTGGCGCGACCTGCGGCGCGGCATGCCGGGCATGGACGTGCCGGTCGCGCTCGGGATCGGCGCCGCCTTCGCCGGCAGCCTGCAGGCGCTGGTGTCCGGGCAGGGCGATGTGTACTTCGATTCGGTGACCATGTTCGTGTTCCTGCTGCTGGGCAGCCGCTATCTCGAACTGGGCGCGCGCCGCAAGGCGGCCGGCGCGCTCGAACGCCTGCAGCAGGGCTTGCCGCCGTCGGCGCTGCGCCTGCGCGGCGATCCGCGCTTGCGCGACACTGAGCTGGTGACGGCCGGCAGCCTGCGGGTGGACGACCTGGTGCTGGTGCGCGCCGGCCAGGCGGCGCCGGCCGACGGCACGATCGTCGAAGGCGAGACCGACGTCGACCTGGCGCTCCTGACCGGCGAGAGCCGCACCCAGCGCCGCGGCGTGGGCGACCTGGTGCCGGGCGGCGCGCTCAATGCGGCCGGCGCCATCGTGCTGCGCGTGACCTCGACCGCCCACGACAGCACGCTGGCGATGCTGGTGCGGCTGGTCGAACGCGCGGGACAGGGTAAACCGGCGCTGGCCCTGTGGGCCGACCGGGTGGCGGCCTGGTTCGTGTTCGGCCTGCTGGTGCTGACCGTGCTGGCCTATTTCGCCTGGCTGCAGGTCGACCCGCATCGGGCCTGGCAGGTGGCGATCGCGGTGCTGGTGGTGTCGTGTCCGTGCGCGCTGTCGCTGGCCACGCCGACCGCGCTGGCCGCCGCCACCGACCGCCTGTTGCGGCGCGGCGTGCTGTCGGTGCAGCCGCACACGCTGGAAACCTTCGACCGCGCCACTCACGTGGTGTTCGACAAGACCGGCACGCTCACCCATGGCCGCCCGGTGCTGCGCCAGACCCTGTCGGTGGGCAGCCTGGCCGGCTTCGACTGCCTGCGCATCGCCGCCGCGCTGGAGGCCGACAATCCGCATCCGCTGGCGCAGGGGATCCGCGAGGCAGTCATCGGATCGCCGGGCGAATCGGCGCGCGCCGAACGCACGCAGTTTACGGTCGGACAGGGCGTCGAAGGCTGGGTCGACGGGCGTTACTACCGCCTGGGGCGCGCTGCCTGGGTTGCCGGCGTGGCCGGCGGCGTGGCGCGCGCGGCGGCGCCGGTGGGCACCACCTCGGTCTGGCTCGGCAACAGCGAAGGCTGGCTGGCGCGCTTCGACCTGGCCGATGGTCTGCGGGCCGATGCCGCGGACGTGGTGCGCCGCATCCGCGACAGCGGCAAGACCGTGATCCTGCTCAGTGGCGACGAGCAGCATGCGGCGCAGGCAGTGGCGGCCCGCCTGGGCATCTCGACCGCCATCGGCGGCAAGCTGCCGCAGGAAAAGCTGGCCTATGTGCGGCGCCTGCAGCAGGACGGCGCGATCGTGGCGATGGTCGGCGACGGCATCAACGACGCGGCGGTGCTGCGCGGGGCCGACGTCTCGTTCGCGATGGGCCGCGGAGCCGAGCTGGCGCAGCTGCATGCGGACGGGGTGCTGATGGGCGACAGCCTGGCGCCGCTGGCCGATACCTTGGACACGGCGCGCCGCACGTTGGCGGTGATCCGCCAGAACCTGACCTGGGCCACGGTCTACAACGTGGCGGCGATTCCGGCGGCGGCGACGGGCCTGCTGAATCCCTGGCTGGCGGGGATCGGCATGGCGGCCAGTTCGGCCGTGGTCGTGCTCAATGCGCTGCGCTTGCGAAAGGACTAGACGATGGAAGCCTTGTATTTGCTGGTGCCGCTCAGCGTCGTGGTGGTGGGGGTGGCCTTGTGGGTGTTCTTTGGGGCGGCCGAGAGCGGGCAGTTCGACGATCTGGAAGGGCCGGCCTATCGCGTGTTGCAGGATGACGATAGATAGGGTCGGCAGCGATGCCACCGACCCCGCGAGCGCCACGACGATGGATCACATCGTCGGACCGCGCCCGGTATGGGTTTCCTTCTCGATGCGGTCCTGGCATTCGATGCAGGTGCGCACCGTGGGCGTGGCCAGCAGGCGCGCGTCGGGGATCTCGCGGCCGCACGACTCGCAGATGCCGGCGCCGCCGGCTTCGAGCTTGCCGAGGGCGACGTCGATCTCGTGCAGCGTGTTGGCATCGTGTTCGGCCAGGTGGACTTCGTCGTGGCCGATCATCTCGGCGGTATTGCGGTCGTCGCCCTGCGCTTCATGCGCGAGCGGGCCGATCGACGGGGCATCGCCGTCGTCGGCCGTGGTGCGCGCACGGACGGCGCCGAGCAGGTCTTCACGCGCCGCGTTCAGGCGCTTGGACATTTCTTCGTGAACGGATCGGGAAAGAGGCGGCATAGCGATTCCTTATTGGTTAGTGAGGAAAAGCCCTCCGGGACACGGTGGGCCGTCTAGTTTTGGACTTGACTCGTCTCAAAACGATGCCCGTGGAATCGTGGAAGAAAGCGTCGCAGCTCAGGCACAACTGGGCTGCAACAGACGTTCCTCATACTCTATCCATCAAGGAACATTTTGATACACATCAAGGATTTTTAAGGTTCCTAAAAGCACACTCCTGACTGTCACTCAATCGTGTCATTTCAGGAGAGTATCTTGGACAGCAGTCTAAACTATAACTACAAGATCGTGCGCCAGTTTGCCATTGCGACCGTGGTATGGGGCGTGATCGGCATGGCGGCAGGGGTGTTCATCGCGGCCCAGCTGGCCTGGCCCGCGCTTAACTTCGATATCCCATGGCTCAGCTACGGACGCTTGCGTCCGCTGCACACCAACGCGGTCATTTTCGCCTTCGGCATTTGCGGCCTGTTCGCCACCTCGTACTACGTGGTGCAGCGCACGTGCCAGGTCCGCCTGTTCTCGGACAAGCTGGCCGCGTTCACTTTCTGGGGCTGGCAGGCGGTGCTACTGTGCGCCGCGGTCACGCTGCCGATGGGCTTCACGCGCGGCAAGGAGTACGCCGAACTCGAATGGCCGATCTCGATCCTGATCGCCATCGTCTGGGTCGCCTACGCCGTGGTGTTCTTCGGCACCATCGTCAAGCGCAAGGTCAAGCACATCTACGTCGCCAACTGGTTCTTCGGCGCCTTCATCCTGGCGGTCGCGATCCTGCACATCGTCAACGGCATGACCTCGCCAGCTTCGCTGATGAAATCGTACTCGGTGTACTCGGGCGTGCAGGACGCCATGATCCAGTGGTGGTACGGCCATAACGCGGTCGGCTTCATCCTCACCGCCGGCTACCTGGGCATGGTCTATTACTTCATTCCGAAGCAGGCCGAGCGTCCTGTGTACTCGTACCGCCTGTCGATCGTGCACTTCTGGGCGCTGATCTTCACCTATATGTGGGCCGGTCCGCACCACCTGCACTACACCGCGCTGCCCGACTGGACGCAATCGCTGGGTATGGTGTTCTCGATCATCCTGCTGGCGCCATCGTGGGGCGGCATGATCAACGGGATCATGACCCTGTCGGGCGCCTGGCACAAGCTGCGCTCCGACCCGCTGCTCAAATTCATGATCGTCTCGCTGTCGTTCTACGGCATGGCCACCTTCGAGGGCCCGATGATGTCGATCAAGACCATCAACGCGCTGTCGCACTACACCGACTGGACCGTCGCCCACGTCCACGCCGGCGCCCTGGGCTGGGTCGGCTTCATCACCATGGGCTCGATCTACTACATCATCCCGCGCGTCGCCGGCAAGAAGCAGATGCACAGCGTGGCGATGGTCGAGATCCACTTCTGGGTGGCGACCATCGGCGTCGTGCTCTACATCGCCTCGATGTGGATCGCCGGCGTGATGCAGGGCCTGATGTGGCGCGCGGTGAATGCCGACGGCACCCTGACCTATACCTTCGCCGAGAGCGTCAAGGCGACGTATCCCTACTACGTGATCCGCGTTACCGGCGGCGCGCTGTACCTGACCGGCATGGTGCTGATGGCCTGGAATACCTGGATGACGATGCGCGGCACCAAGAGCGTCGACGTCCCGATCCCGGTCGGGCCGAAGAATCCGCACGGCGTGAACGAAGCCGAGCACGTCGTCCCAGCCTAAAGAAACCAGGAGTTTGCAATGAAATTCACCCATGAGTGGATCGAAAAGAATGTGTGGCTGCTGATCGGCCTCGTCCTGCTGGTCATCTCCTTCGGCGGCCTGGTCGAAATCGTGCCGCTGTTCTTCCAGAAGTCGACCACCGAACCGGTCGCCGGCCTGAAACCGTACTCGCCGCTGCGCCTGGCCGGCCGCGACGTCTACATCCGCGAGGGCTGCTACGGCTGCCACTCGCAGATGATCCGGCCGTTCCGCGCCGAGACCGAGCGCTATGGCCACCACTCGGTGGCCGGCGAATCGGTCTACGAGCACCCGTTCCAGTGGGGCTCCAAGCGCACCGGCCCCGACCTGGCGCGTGTCGGTGGCCGCTACAGCGACGAATGGCACCGCACCCACCTCGATAATCCGCGCGACGTGGTGCCGGAGTCGAATATGCCGGGCTACCCGTGGCTGGCTAGAACGAAGCTGATTCCGGGCGAGATCATGCCGAAGATGCGCGCGCTCAAGCGCGTCGGCGTGCCCTACACCGACGAAGAAATCGCGCTCGCGCCGCAAGACCTGGTCGACAAGACCGAGCAGGACGCGCTGGTCGCCTACCTGCAGGGGCTGGGCACCCAGATCAAGACGAGGAACTGATATGGCACTCCAACAAATATTCGACGACGCCAGCAGCGTCATGACCGTCATCAGCTTCGCGACCTTCATGGGCATCGTGGGCTGGACCTACCTGCTGCACAAGGGCAGCGATTTCGACGCGGCGGCGCACCTGCCGTTCGCCGACGGCACCATTGAAGACGGAGAGAATTGACATGGCCGACTTCTTCAACGATTTCTGGCATTACTACGTCGCGGTGATCACGATCCTGTCGATCGCCGGCTGCGCCATCCTGCTCTGGTCGCAGTCCAAGTTCAAGGTCAAGCTCGATGCCGACGGCAAGCCGCAGCAGACCACCGGCCACGTGTGGGACGAAGACCTCACGGAATTGAACACGCCGATGCCGCGCTGGTGGATCATCCTGTTCTGGTTGTCGATCCTGTTTGCCGCCGGCTACCTGGTGATGTATCCAGGCCTGGGCGCCTGGCGCGGCACCCTGGGCTGGGACCAGGTGAGCGAGTACCAGGCCGAGCTGAAACAGGCGAAGGCCGAATACGGTCCGCTGTTCGAGCAGTACAAGAAGCTCGACCTGAAGGCGGTGGCCGCCGACCCGCAGGCCCACGCGATCGGCGAGCGCCTGTTCCTGACCTACTGCTCGCAATGTCACGGCTCGGACGCGCGCGGCAGCAAGGGATTCCCGAACCTGGCCGACAACGACTGGCTGCATGGCGGCGAGCCGGACGTCATCAAGACCACGATCATGAACGGCCGCACCGGCATGATGCCGCCGATGGGCGCGGCGCTGGGCTCGGACAAGGACGTCGAGAGCGTGGCCCATTATGTGCGCTCGCTGTCGGGCCTGTCGGCTGATCCGATCAAGGTCGCTTTCGGCAAGCCGAAGTTCGCCACCTGCGTGGCCTGCCACGGCGCCGAGGGCAAGGGCAACACGATGCTGGGGGCGCCGAACCTGGCCGACAAGACCTGGCTCTATGGCGGTAGCGTCGAGACGGTGATGGAGACGATCCGCAAGGGCCGCACCAACACCATGCCGGCTTTTGGCGACTTCCTGGGTGAAGAGAAGGTCCACGTGCTGGCGGCCTATGTCTGGAGCCTGTCGAATCCGACCGCGCCGGCCACCGTTAATGTGACGAAAGCGACGGCAGCAAAATGACAGACCCTGCTGGAGCGCCGCGCGAAGCGGTCGTCCGCATGTATGCCGCGCGGGAAGACATCTTCCCGCGCGAGATCAAGGGACGCTATGCGACGCTGCGCTGGGCCTGCGTCTGGCTGACGCAGATCCTGTTCTACGGCCTGCCATGGCTGAACATGAACGACCGCCAGGCCGTCCTGTTCGACCTGGCCAGCCGCAAGTTTTACCTAGCAGGCATGGTGTTCTGGCCGCAGGACTTCATCTACCTGGCGGCGCTGCTGATCGTGTGCGCCTATGGCCTGTTCCTGGTGACGGCGGTGGCGGGCCGCGTGTGGTGCGGCTTCGCCTGCCCGCAGACGGTCTACACCGAGATCTTCCTCTGGATCGAACGCAAGATCGAAGGCTCGCGCAGCAGCCAGATACGGCTCGCGCGCCAGCCGTGGAATGCCGAGAAGGTCGCCAAGCGCGGCGCCAAGCACCTGTCGTGGGGCGCGGTCGCGCTGTGGACCGGCTTTACTTTTGTGGGCTACTTCGCACCGATCCGTTCGCTGGGCGGCGAGATCGCGGCGTTCGGCCTGGGGCCGTGGGAGACCTTCTGGATCCTGTTCTATGCCTTCGCCACCTACGGCAACGCCGGCTGGCTGCGCGAGCAGGTGTGCAAGTATATGTGCCCGTATGCGCGCTTCCAGAGCGCGATGTTCGACAAGGACACGTTGATCGTCACCTACGACGTCGAACGCGGCGAGCCGCGCAACGGCAGGCGCAAGGGCGAAGCCCAGGCGCTCGCCGGCAACAGCGGCGACTGCATCGACTGCAGCCTGTGCGTGCAGGTGTGCCCGACCGGGATCGACATCCGCAAGGGATTGCAATACGAGTGCATCGGCTGCGCCGCCTGCGTCGACGCCTGCAATATCGTGATGGACAAGGTGCAGCGACCGCGCGGCTTGATCCGCTACGCGACCGAGAACGGGCTGGCGCAGAAGCTCGGCGCACTCGAGATCCGGCGCCGCATGCTGCGCCCGCGGGTGCTGGTCTACAGCGCGGTGCTGGCGATGCTGGTGGCGGCGATGGGCACCTCGCTGGCGCTGCGCAACCCGCTCAAGCTGGACGTGATCCGCGACCGCGGCTCGATGGGGCGCGAAGTCGAGGATGGCCGCATCGAGAACGTGTACCGCCTGCAGGTGATGAACACGAGCGAGGCGCCACAGACGCTGCAGGTGAGCGTGAGCGGCATCCCCTCGGCCGTGGTGGTGGACGACGGCGCCATCGCGATGGACGGCGCCACCACACGCGCGGTGCCGGTGCGGGTGCGCATCGACCAGGGCGCCGGCAAGCCGGGATCGAACAAGATTGAATTCACGGTGCGCTCGCTGACCGATCCGGACCTGGGCGTGAGCGAGGGCGCGGCCTTCATCGTTCCGAAGTGAGCAAGCTGATATGAGCAAGGAGAAGGATATGCAAGCGACCAACCCCAACTTCCCGCAACACGCCGCGGCGCCTTGGTACAAGCACCGCTGGCCGTGGTTCCTGATGATCGGCCCGGTGGCCGTGATGATCGGCACCGGCGTCTCGGCCTGGCTCGGCGCGCAGCAGCCCGATGCGATGGTGGTGGCCGACTACTACAAGCAGGGCAAGGCCATCAACCAGGACCTGCGGCGCGACCGCGTCGCCACCGAGCTGGCGCTGAATTTCGAGGCCAGCCACGATGCGCAGGCGGGCCGCCTGAACGGACGCCTGGCCAGCGGCGGCCAGCCGGTGGTGGCGCCATTCCACATCCGGCTGGCGCATCCGACCCTGCCGGAGCGCGACCTGGAGCTGGAGGCGCTGCCCGACGCCCAGGGCCGCTTCTCGGCCGCGCTACCGATCCTCGAGCCGACGCACTGGCAGGTGGTGGTGGAGGGCGCGGCGCGCGACTGGCGGCTGGCGCGCAGCTGGAGTCCGGCCAAGCAGGGGCAGCTCGTGATCGAGGCCGACGCCCGCTAGGCCTGCTGCGATCCCAGCCGCGCGATGGCGCGCACATAGAGCAGCTCCGCGACCAGCTCGACCAGCGTCTGCGTGACGATGATGGCCGGCAGCAGCGGCACTGCGCCCGGAACGGCCAGCGCCAGCGGCAGCACCACCAGCGAGTTGCGGGTGGCGCCGCTGAAGGCGACCGCACGCCCTGCGGGCGCCGCCAGGCGGAACAGGCGCGCCACCAGCCAGCCGGCGGACGGGGCCAGCAGCGCAAAGGCGATATAGACCGGCGCCACCTGCAGCGCCGCATCGCGCGCCTGGCCGAGCTGCGGCAGCATCGACGCCACCACGATGAACAGCACCAGGGCCGTGGCCGGCACCGGCAGCAGGCCAAGGATTGTCGAAGCGCGTGCGCCGGCCTGGCTGCGGCCGGCCCAGAGCTGCAGGGCGACCGCCAGCACCAGCGGCACGGTGATCAGCCACACGAAAGCGTCGATGAAGGGGCCCGGCTGGACCAGGCCGGCCGCACCGTCGCCGAGCAGGATGCGCAGGTAGAGCGGCAGCATCAGCATCTGCACGACCAGCAGGACCGGCGTCGCCGCCAGCAGCAGGCGCGCATCGGCGCGGCCGAGGTGGGAAAAGGTCACCACGTAGTCGATGCAGGGCGCCAGCAGGACCAGCAAGACGCCCAGCCGGATCAGCGGATCGTCCGGCACGAAGGGCAGGAGGCCGGCGACCAGCAGGGGAATGACGATGAAGTTCGTCACCAGGAGGGCGCCGAGGAAGCGGGTGTTGGTGAAGGCGCGTCCCAGTTCGGCCAGCGGCACCTGGAGGAAGGTCACGAACAGCATGAAGGCCAGGGCGGGATTGACCGCGGACTCCAGCGCCGTCGTCCTCGGCAGCGCCAGCGCTACCAGCGCTGCCAAGGCCACGGTCGCGAAATAGATGCCGATCTGATTGTTTTCCAGTTTGTCCCTAATGTGCTGCATGCGGTGTCGTCGCTTTCTTCGTGGAGGAGGGCTTGCCCTTGCAAACCCGCCAAGCGGGGATTATACGGAGCGCGGGCCGACCCTGATGCGGTCGTGAGGTAAGATGCCGTCCAATGCGATTCAGCGGGAGAGGAAGTGCGGTACCGGAACTTGTTGTTGTACTGGCTGACGATCGGCGTACTCGGGATGCTGGCGTTTCGCGTGCCCTTCATCGGCTTTGCGCTCGGCATCGGCGCGCTGCTGTACTTCGTCTACGCGATTCCCTACTGGCTGCTGTTCGTGGTGTTCTTCCACCAGCGTCCATACAGCCGCATGGTGTTCGGCATGGCGCGCCGTACCTTCGCCATCAGGCTGGCGATCGGCGCCGCGGTGGTGTGCGTTGGCAGCCTGCTGCTGGGGTGGATGGTGCTGGCCTGCCTTGGCGCGGCCGTGCTGTACTACTGCGGCGAGACCGAGCTCAAGGACCGGATGCTCTCCGAGGCGCGCGCGTACGTCGATCACGTGTCAGGCTGACGTCGCAGCGTTTGCACGTTGGCGGGCAGGAAAGGAAAGCGCATCGGCGAGCCTCCAGGTTCGCAATGGTTCAAGCGCAGCAAGTGGCGCTCGCCGCGTCTGTATTTTTCGGCGCCGTACGTACGCCGCCCGACAACACCGGCGTTGTCGATCTGTTTACTTCCATGTTAGATTCCTTGGCGGCAATTGCTACCCGCCGCAGATAATCAACCACAAGGAAGACACCCAAGATGCCATCGACCCGCCAGCGCAGCCTGCGCGCCACCTTCGCCGCCCTGTTCATCCCCGCCATGCTTGCCGGCGCGTCGCTGCCAGCTGTCGCCGCACCGGCCGCCACCCAGGCCGCCGCAGTCGCCCCCTATAAAGCTTTCGACGCCTGGAGCGACAAGTTTGCCGAGGACTGGGTGCGCCTGAGCCCGCAGCTGGCGACCTCGACCCAGTACTTCAGCGGCGCCGAGCAGGCCAGGCTGGACCGCGAACTGACCCCACTGACCGCGGCGCACCGCCAGAAGGCGGTCGCCATGGCGCGCGAAGGCATCAAGCGCCTGGACGGCTTCAAGTCGCAGCCGCTGAACGAAACGCAGAAGATCTCGGCCGCGGTGATGCGCTGGTCGCTGCAGAACGTGATCGCCAACGAGCCGTTCGAAGACCATTCCTTCGTGTTCTCGCAGTTCAGCGGCCCGCAGATCGGCCTGGTCAACTTCATGACCAACACCCACCCGATGCGCACGGCGGCCGACGTCGACAGCTACCTGGCCCGCCTGGACCAGGTGGCGGTACGTCTCGATGAGGCGCTGGTGCGCGCCAAGGGCGCAGCAAGCAAGCAGATGATCCCGCCGCGCTTCATCCTCGAGCGCGCCCAGTTCCAGGTCGATCACTTCCTCAAGCCGGCCGCTGCCGAGAACGTGCTGGTGACCACGCTGGCCCAGCGCACCGCCGAGATCAAGGACCTGTCGCCAGAGGCGCGCACGGCCGCCATCGCGCGTGCAACCGGCGTCGTCGAGCAGAAGATCCGTCCTTCCTACACCCGCGTGCAGGCCTTCATGGCCGAGATCCACCCGAAGACGGGCGACGTGGCCGGCATCTCGCGCCTGCCGAATGGCGCCGCTGCCTACAAGCGCGCGATCGAGAACTTCACCAGCACCCAGCTCACCGCCGACGAGATCCACACCATCGGCCTGCGCGAAGTGGCGCGCATCGAAGCCGAGATGGACAAGCACCTGCGCTCGCTCGGCCTGGCCGACGGGAATATCGAAACCCGCATGAAGCAGCTCGACGCGCGCTTCCAGCCGAAGGGCGAGGGCGATCCGCGCCCGGCGATCATCGCCAGCTACAACGAGATGGTGCGCGACGCCGAACGTCGCAGTGCCTCGCTGTTCAACCTCAAGCCGCGCGCGCCGGTCGACGTGCGCCGCGTGCCGCCGCTGACCGAGCCGTCAGCCGCCGCCCACTACACCCTGCCGGCGCCGGACGGCAGCCGTCCAGGCATCTTCTGGGTGCCGCTGCGCGGCCCGACCTTCGACATGATCCGCATGCGCAGCCTGGCCTACCATGAAGCCGTGCCGGGCCACCACTTCCAGCTCGCGATCCAGCAGGAGATGACCGGCCTGCCGAAATTCCGCAGCCAGCGCATCTTCAGCGGCGGCAGCGCGCACTCCGAAGGCTGGGCGCTGTACACCGAGCGCCTGGCGGTTGAGCAGGGCTGGTACGCGGACGACGTCCCGGGCCTCCTGGGCGCCCTGGGTTCGGAACTGTTCCGCGCCCGCCGCCTGGTGATCGATACCGGCCTGCACACCAAGGGCTGGACCCGCCAGCAGGCGATCGACTACGGCATGGGCGCGCAGGAAACCGAGCGCTATATCGTGTGGCCGGGCCAGGCCAATGCCTACATGATCGGCATGCTGCGCATCCTGGAACTGCGCGAGAAAGCACAGAAGGAGTTGGGCGACAAATACTCCCTGCCGGCCTTCCACGACCTGGTGCTGGGTGCCGGTTCGGTGCCGCTCGACGTGCTGGGCGAGCTGGTCGATAACTGGATCGCGCAACAGAAGAAGTCCTGATGTCGGCAAAGCATGCGGCGAGGCGCCGCATGCCGCATGATTGAACAGCGTCCCCGCCAAGAGCGGGGACGTTTGCTTTCTGCTACTGGCAAAAGGCCGATGCAAGCTCGGCCAAGAGTGTGGCGCGAACGCGAATGATAATGATTATCGTTTACATGTATTGACGTTCTCGGTAGAATCATTGTTTTACTTGCAGTGTTTACACGCACCACTCACCTGAGAGAGACCGCCTCGCCATGAAAGCAATAAAAAGCCGCAAGCACCCAATCACCCGCAGCCAGCTCGCGGGCACCGCACTGGCCGCGGCCCTGCTGCCGCTCGGCGCGCACGCCGCCGACAATGCCACCGCTGCCACTGCCACCGCAGCGCCAGCCACCATCGCACCACAGTCGACCGTCGAAGTCGTCGGCGCCTACGAGAACCCGTTCCGCGCCGAGAATGCCTCGTCGCCCAAGTACACCGAGCGTCTGGTCGATACCGCCCAGACGATCCAGGTGATCAAGAAGGAGCTGTTCGAGCAGCAGGGCGCCCTGACCCTGACCGAGGCGCTGCGCAACACCCCCGGCGTCGGCGCCTTTTTCCTGGGCGAGAACGGCAACACGACTACCGGCGACGCGATCTTCATGCGCGGCTTCGATACCTCCAGCAGCATCTACGTCGACGGCGTGCGCGACATCGGCTCGATCTCGCGCGACGTGTTCAACCTGGAGCAGATCGATGTGCTGAAGGGCCCGGCCGGCACCGACAACGGCCGCAGCGCCCCGACCGGTTCGGTCAACCTGGTGACCAAGAAGGCGAATCTCACCGACCTGGTGACTACCGCGATCACTGGTGGTAGCGGAGACCAGAAACGCATCACGCTTGATGCCAACAAGGTGCTGGATGAACAGCGCGGCATCGCCGTGCGCCTGAACGTGCTGGCCCAGGATTCGGGCAGCGCAGCGCGCGACGTGGTCGAGAACAAGCGCTGGGCGGTGGCGCCGAGCATCGGCTTCGGCCTGAACGGCCCGACCCGCGTGCACCTGGACTACCTGCACGTCGACCAGAACAACATCCCCGACGGTGGCGTATTCGTGATCGGCCTGCCCGGCTACACCAGTCCGGACCGCGCCCGGCCCTGGGTCGCCGACGCTCCCAAGGTCGACCCCAAGAATTTCTACGGCTCGGTCGATGACTACGACGACGTGAAGGCCGACATGGCCACTGTGCGCATCGAGCACGACTTCTCGCCGACCATGAAGCTGCAGAACACGAGCCGCTACGGCAAGACCAGCCAGGATTACCTGCTGACCGCCTTCCTCACCAGCGCTGCCAACCTGGCGACGCCGGTCCAGGGCGATCCGAGCACCTGGACCCTGGCGCGCAGCATCCGCACCGGCAAGGACCAGGAAAACAAGATCCTCACCAACGTCACGACCCTGACCAGCCAGTTCAATACCGGCGCCGTGTCGCACACCCTGGTGACGGGCCTGGAAATCACCAGCGAACGCCAGACCACCTGGGGCCTGACCGGCCTGGGCACGCTGCCGGCCGCGAATATCTACCGTCCAAACCCGAGCGACGCCCCGACCACTCCGGTCAATGTGCGCCGCACCGGCGCCTACAACGAGGGGGAGGTCGACACCCAGAGCGTGTACGTGTTCGACACCGTCAAGGTCGGTGAACGCTGGATCTTCAACGGCGGCGTGCGCCTCGACCACTTCCGCGGCGACTATTCGGTGGTGGCGCTGACCAATAACGTGCTCACCTCGACCCGCTTCAAGGTCGGCGAAAACCTCGTCAACGGCAAGCTGTCGGCGCTGTACAAGCCCACCGCCAACAGCAGCGTGTATGCGATGGTGGCCAGCTCGAAGCAGCCGCCGGGCGGCAGCTTCACCGTGTCGGGCAGCGCCAACAGCGCCCAGAATCCGATCTACGATCCGCAAAAGACGGTCACTACCGAAGTCGGCGGCAAGCTCGACCTGCTGAAATCGAAGCTGTCGCTGTCGGCCGCGCTGTTCCGCACCGAGGTCGAGAACGAGGTCGAGCAGGATCCGGCCGACCAGCAGTGGTACCAGACCGGCGAGAAACGGGTGCAGGGCGTGGAACTGGGCGCCACCGGTGAGCTGGCCCCGCACTGGCTGCTCAGCGCCGGCTACCTGTACATGGACACCAGCGTCGAGCGTGGCCGCAACGTCACCGCCGCTGGCGAGAACAGCCTGACCTACACGCCGAAGCAGTCGTTCACCGCCTGGACCTCGTACGACCTGCCATGGGGTCTGCGCATCGGCGGCGGCGCGCGCTTTAGTGACAAGCTGGCGCGCGGCACCGACGGCGCGATCGGCACCCCGGCTTACACCGAGTCGTACTGGGTATTCGACGCCATGGTCGGCTACAAGGTCAGCAAGAACGTCGACCTGCGCCTGAACGTGTACAACATCGGCGACGAGAAGTATGTCGCGGCCATCAACAAGAGCGGCTACCGCTACACGCCGGGCACGCCGCGCTCGGCCAGCCTGACGGCGAACGTGCGCTTCTGATACGGTGGCGCCGCCTGAAGCCGGGCGGCGCCTGCTGTATACTCGGAGCCCATGCGCATACAGCTTTTCTCCGACCTGCACCTCGAACGCTATCCCGGCTTCCAGCCGTTCATCCTGCCTGGCGCCGACGTCGTGGTGCTGGCCGGCGACATAGGCTCCTATCAGGACGGCTCGCGCCTGGAAACCCAGGATTTCGGACTCGAGCGCTTCTCTCCCGCATTGCCGGCGCTGGCCGGCAAGCGGGTGCTGTTTATTCCCGGTAACCACGAATTCGATTCGCTCGACTACGACGCCACTTATGCGCGGCTGCGCGCCACCTGCGAGCGGCTCGGCATCGTCTGGCTCGACCGCGAGATCGTCGTCATCGATCACGTGCGCTTCATCGGCACCACCTTGTGGAGCGATTTCGACGCCCTGGCGCTGCGCGACACCGACCTCACCAAGCAGATGCAGCAGCGTAACAAGGCGTTCCGCGCGGCGAACTACTACCTGAGCAAGAACACGACCCTGAAAGATGGCGAGAAGGTGCTGGCCGAGGGCATCCGCGCCATGTCGCTCGACTGCCAGGCCTGGCTGCGCGCGGCGCTGGCCACGCCGTTCGAAGGCAAGACGGCGGTGGTCACCCATTTCGCGCCGAGCCTGATGAGCGCCGATCCGCGCTACGGCCTCACGCCCGGCACGGCGGGCTTCTGCAATGCGCTCGACGGCCTGTTCAAGCACGCGCAGCTGTGGATGCACGGCCACCTGCACTGCCTGAACGACTACGTGGTCGAGGGCCGCGACGGCGCCCATTCCTGGTCGTGCCGGGTGGTGGCCAATCCGCTGGGCTACCTGAGCAAGGGCGAGCAGGAAGGCTTCCGTCCTGAGCTTCTGATCGAGCTGTAGGCCAGACTACTGCGTCGCCTCGTCGGCCGACGAGAAGGTGCCCATCAAGGCCTCGAATCCATCCGCCGCCTCGGGCGGGTGTTCCTGTTCCGCATATTCGGCATATACCCAGTCGCCGCCGGCGCGCGCCACGCCCTCGGGCGGCAGCGGCTCGTGCTGTGGGGTCTTGGCCAGCGCGACGCGCATGAAGTCGATCCACATCGGCAGCGCCAGGGTCGAGCCGAATTCGCGGCCGCCGAGCGAGCGCGGCTCGTCATAACCCATCCAGGCCACCGCCGACACGCCACCGCCATAGCCGGCGAACCAGCCGTCGACCGCATTGCTGGTGGTGCCGGTCTTGCCGGCCAGGTCGACCCTTTGCAACTGGCGCGAGGCGGCGGCCGCGGTGCCGACCCGGGTGACGTCGCGCAGCATGCTGTCGACGATGAAGGCGTTGCGCTCGTCGAGCACTCGGGCGCTGGACTGGCGCGGTTGAGGCGCTGTATGGTCAAGCAGGACGGTGCCGTCACCGTCCTGGATGCGCGCGATCAGCCACGGCTCGACGCGGTAGCCGCCGTTGGCCAGCACCGCATAGGCGCCGGCCATCTGCAGCGGCGTGACGGCGCCCGTGCCCAGGCCGAGCGTCAGGTTGCGCGGCTGGCGGGCGGCGTCGAAGCCGAAGCGCGCCAGGTGCTCGCGGGTGTAGTCGACGTCCAGCGCGCGCAGCATGCGCACGGTCGGCACATTGCGTGAACGCGACAGCGCGTGGCGCACCGTGACCGGGCCTTCGAACACATTGTCGTCATTGCGCGGCGACCAATTGGCATAGGCCTTCTCCGCGCTGAAGTCGGGCGGCTCGTCGAGGATTTGCGTGCCGGGGAAGAAGCCGCGTTCCAGGCCGGCAGAATAGACGAAGGGCTTGATGCTCGACCCCGGCTGGCGCCAGGCCTGGGTCACGTGGTTGAACTTGTGGACCGAATAATCGAAGCCGCCGACCAGCGCGCGGTAGGCGCCGGTCTCGGTGTCGAGCGCCACGAAGGCGGCTGCCACCTCGGGCAACTGGGCGATCGACAGGGCGCCGTCGGCGGCCTTTGCCAGCCGGATGACGGCGCCGGGTGTCAGCTTTGACGCCGGCTTGGCCTTGCTCGACAGAGTTCCGGCGGCGAAGGCCAGGCCGGGGCCGGTGACCTCGACGGCGTCGCCGTTGGCGAGCAGGGCGCGCACCCGCTTGGGCGATGCAGCGACGACCACCGCCGGGATCAAGCCGTCCACGGCGGGGCGTTTCTGCAGGGCGGCGGCGATCGCGTCCGTTTTTTCGTCGGCGCCGGCCGGCAGCGCGATGCGCGCTTCGGGGCCGCGGTAGCCGTGGCGGCGGTCGTAGGCGAGCACGTTGCGGCGCACCGATTCATAGGCCGCGTCCTGCTCGGCGGCCACGATGGTGGTGGTGACCGTGATGCCGCGCTCGTAGGCCGCCTGGCCGAAGCGGGCATGGACCGCCTGGCGCGCGATCTCGGCGACCCAGGCCGCGCGCGGGTTCAGGGTGGCGCCGTAGCTGCGCACCTGCAGGCGCTCGGCCAGGGCGCGGCGGTACTGGGGTTCGGTGATGATCGCCAGTTCGCGCATGCGCCTGAGCACAACCTGCTGGCGCTTGCGGGCCGCCTGGGGATTCGACACCGGGTTGCTGCTGGAAGGATTCTGCGGCAGGCCGGCCAGCATCGCGATCTCGCCCAGGCTCAGGTCTGGCAGCGGCTTGCCGAAATAGGTGCGCGCCGCGCTGGCGAAGCCGTAGGCGCGCTGGCCAAGATAGATCTGATTCAGGTAGACCTCGAGGATCTGGTCCTTGGAGAGCGCCTTCTCGATCTTGTAGGCCAGGGCAACCTCGGTCAGCTTGCGCGGCAGGGTCTTGTCGCGCGACAGGAAGAAGTTGCGCGCGACCTGCATCGTGATGGTGGACGCGCCCTGGCTGCCGAAGTCGCCGATATTGGCTTTGGCCGCGCCGAGCGCGCGGATCCAGTCGACCCCGCCGTGTTCGTAGAAACGGGTGTCTTCGATCGCCAGCACGGCCGACTTGAGCAGCGCCGGCACCTTGGCCACCGGGACGAACTCGCGCCGCTCGGCGCCGAATTCGCCGATCAGGACCTTGTCGGCGGTGTACACGCGCAGCGGGATCTTCGGGCGGTAGTCGGTGACGGCCTTGATGTCGGGGACGTCAGGCAGGATCGAGGCGCCGGCCACCTGCGGGGCGGTCGCGTTCAGCAGGGCACAGAGCAGGATGACGAGGGAGCGGCGTGGTTTCATGGCGGTTTCGTGGACGGTTGGTCAAACGCGGCCGATCTTACTGTCGTGCGGCTGCCGGGTCATGCGAAAAGGCCAAGGTAGTGCGACATGCTCTGGGGCGGTGCGGCTGGCGCTACCTTGAAGCCGCTTTGCCACATACCGAGGGCGTAGAATAGCTGGCTCGACCTTTGCACACCATGTCCCTCCTTGTTTATCTGACCGTATGATTTTTTCGCCAACCCTTACGCGCCTGCGACGTCCGGCAGCGCTCCTGACGCTGGTTTGCAGCGCCCAGTTCGCTCACGCCCAGGACGGCGATGCCATCAATCCCGACCGTCCTAACGTCGCCAATTCGAGCCAAGTCGTCGGTCACGGCCGCGTTCAGCTCGAGATTGGCGTCAACTGGGATCGCCAGCGCGATGACGATCTGCACGTGCGCACCTTGAGCACGCCAACGCTGCTGCGTATCGGCCTGGGCGATACGACCGAACTGCGCGTCGAGACCGACGGCCGTAGCGTCGAGCACAGCCTCGATCCGGCTACTCGCGTGCGCACCACAAGCGCCGGCTGGAACGCCACGTCAATCGGAGTCAAATGGCATTTTGCCGACGGGGAGGGCGCACATCCCGCCCTGGGGCTGATCGGCACGATGGCGCTGCCAAGCGGTAGCTCGGCGCTGCGGGTCGCGGGTGTTCTGCCGCAGCTGGTGCTGGCGGCTGAATGGGATCTGCCAAAAGGCTGGTCGTTGGCCGTGACGCCGGGCGTCGGGGCCGACGTGGACGATGACGGCGCGCGCTACCGCTACGGAATCCTGGCGGCGTCGCTGGGCAAGAAGTTCACTGAACACCTTCAGGGATTTTTTGAAGTGGCGGCGCCGCAGATCGCGTCTGCATCTCATGGCGGCAGCCAGGTGCAGGTCGACGCGGGCGTGAGCTGGCTGCTGAACAAGAACTGCCAGGTCGATGCGATGGTGGTGCGTGGGCTGAATAGGAACACACCCGATCTGGGCCTCGCATTCGGGCTGTCGGTGCGGCGCTGAGTCTGCCCGTCGGGCACGCCGTGGTCGGTTTGGCTGCATTAGTCGCAGCTACGCCAACACGATCAGTGCGTGCCTTCGGAAGCGCTTAGGCGGTCCGCGCCAGGCGCAGGTCGCGCCGCAGCACGCTGGCGTGAGGATGCCGCGCCAGCAGCTCCTGGACCATCGCGCCTGATAACGCGTGGCTGTGCGACTCGGTGCGCGGACTGCAATCTATGTGCAGGATATTCACTGGCGCATCCCGATCGCGAGGCGGTTGAAGGCGCTCATCAGGGCGATGGCAAAGGTGAGGTCGGAGACTTCGACGTCGCTGAAATATTCCCTGAGCGGCTCGTAGTCGGCGTCCGGCTACCACGGCGCGCTGGAACTGGCGCGGCGTGTCCTGCTGCGCGATGGCGACGTCGGGTGGTACGAAGATTTAGGCTATGTGCTCGCCCGGCGTTTCCTGGTGCAGTCCGGGCTGCGCCTGGCGCCGGTGCCGGTCGACGGCGAAGGACTGGACGTGGCGCGCGGCCTGCAACGGGCGCCGGATGCGCGGTTCGTTGTGGTGACGCCCACCCACCAGAGCCCCATGAGCGTGGCGATGTCGCTGCCGCGCCGCCTGGAACTGCTGGCATGGGCCGCCGCCGCCCGCGCCTGGATCATCGAGGACGACTACGACAGCGAGTTCCGCTACCACGGCCGTCCCTTGCCGGCCCTGAAAAGCATCGATCGCCATGGCCGGGTTCTGTACACCGGCACCTTCAGCAAGGTGCTGCTGCCCGGCCTGCGGCTGGCCTATCTGGTTGTCCCTGAATCGCAGGTGACGCGTGTGCGCGAGATGGTCGACCATCTTCCCGGCCCGGGCTCGATCCTGCCGCAGGCGACGGTGGCCGAGTTCATGGAACAGGGCCACTTCGCGCGACACCTGCGCAGGATGCGCACACTGTATGCCGAGCGGCGTGGCTACCTGGTCGATGCGCTGGCGCGCGAGATGGGAGACGCGCTGACGGTGCAGCCGCAGGCCGGCGGCATCCACGTGCTGGCGCGGCTCGCCGCCGGGCGGGACGACCGGCTGCTGGCCGCGGCGGCGCGGGCGCGTGGAATGGGATTGCAAGCCCTCGCCGACTGGCGGATGGGCAGGTCGCGCCGCGGCGGCTTGTTGATGGGGTTTGCCAACTTCGCGACGCCGGAGGCGGCGACGGCGGCGGTACGCCGTCTGCGTGAAGCGATCGAGGAAGTCTAGCGCCGGTGCGCCGAAGCGCACGAGATCACGCCCACCACCAGCAACACCAAAGCCGCCGTCTCGAACCCGCTCGGCCAGCGCGCTTCCCACAGAAAGCCATACAGGGCCGCGAAGATGGTCTCGAACACGATCATCTGGCCCATCAGGCTCAGGGGCAGTGCGCGGCTGGCGTGGTTCCACAGGGCGTTGCCGACCACCGAGCACAGGATCGCGACCGCACTGACCAGCGCGCCGAACCGCAGCCAGGCCGGCAAGGTGTGCTCGCCCGGCGCCAGCACGAAGGCCGGCACCGCCAGCGCCAGCGCCATGACGCCCGTGACCACGCCCACCAGCAGGTTCCACTCATGCGACGAAATTCCCTCGATGCGCGCCAGCCAGCGGCTGTTGTGCACCGCGAAGATGGTCCACGACACCAGCGCGCCGAAGGCGCAGGCCAGGCCGGCCAGCGATCCAGGCCCGGACGCCGACAGCGATTCCCAGCCGATGCAGGCCAGGCCGGCGCCGCTCAGCAGCAGTGAAGGCAGCAGCCGGCGAAGCGGCACCGCGTTGCCGTCGCGCGAGCCCACCAGGGTGACCGCGATCGGCAGCAGCCCGATCACGATCGAGGCCATGGCCACGCCGCCCAGTTGCACGGCATTGGCGAGGAACAGGTAGTAGATGATGTTGCCAGTGAGGCTGAGTCCGATCAGGGCGCGCCACGTTGGCCAGCCGAGGTGGTGGCGCAGCCGTCCCCAGGCAGGGTAGATGAGGATGGCGGCGACCAGGCCATAGGCCAGGTAGCGTCCGGCCGAGAGCTGGATCGGCAGGAATCCGGGCGCCAGTTCCGGGGCCAGGAAGACCAGGCCCCAGAGTGCGCCGGCGGCGATGCCGGCGCCGATGCCGAGCAGGGTGGAGCGGGACAGTCCGCCCGCGCCAGTAGCGGTGTACATGATGAATCTCCTTTGAGTGGAGATTCTCGGACCTGGACGTGCACCCAGTCTTGGCCGGGACTACTGCGGTTTTGGCGGTTTCTCCTGAGCTGAACGCCGATAGGCGGCAGGCGTGGTGTCGAACACCCGGCGCATCGCCCGCGTCAGGCTGGCCTGGTCCGAGAAGCCGCAGGCGATGGCGATGTCGGCCACGCTGCGCGCGCTGTCCGTCAACATGCCGCGTGCGCAATCCAGGCGGCAGCCCAGCAGCCAGGCATGCGGCGTGCTGTCCAGCTCTTCGCGAAACAGCGCGTGCAGGCGGCTCACGCTCAGGTTGGCGGCGCGCGCCATCGATTCGGTGCTCCAGGCCAGGCTGGGCGCGGCCTCGATGCGCGCCAGCAGGGCGGCCAGGCGCGAGGTGGCGCGCGGCGCGTCCAGGCTCAGGGTGTCGAGCAGCAGCGGCACCCAGCCTTGCACCAGCGAACGGGGCGGCGCGCAGTGTGGACCAGTTTCACGGGCCATCAGTCCCATGAACTCGACCAGCTTGCGCGCCGCAGGGCCCAGCGTGACGAAAGGCCGCTCCAGCAGGCGCTGCCAGGGACCGTCGTCGAAGGCGGCGCCGTTGACGTCGACGATCAGGGAATCATTCGCGCCAGGGCTTGATTGCGCATGCCAGGCGCCCGGCGCAACCAGCGCGCCATGCAGGGGATCGAGCCGGCCGCGCCGCTCTTCGATATCGAGCACGACTTCGCCGTGCACCGGCAGCACCAGCTGGGCGAAGTCATGGCGGTCGCCCCAGTGCACGCGGTCGTAGCTACGCAGGTGCAGGTCGGGCGTCATGACGTGTCACGCCATCGGGCTGCACACGTCGGTGCCGGCCGCCAGCGCCTTCAGCTTGACCGGATCGAGCAGCGTCACTTCGCGCTTGTCGACCTCGAGCCAGCCCTGCTTTTTGAAGCGCGACAGCAGGCGGCTGATGCTTTCGATGGTCAGGCCCAGGTAGTTGCCGATGTCTTCGCGCGACATGCGCAGCTGGAAGCGGTTGGCCGCATAGCCGCGGGTGGCGTAGCGCGCCGACAGGTTCACAAGGAACACGGCGAAGCGCTGCTCGGCGCGCATATTGCCGAGCAGGAGCATGACGTTCTGCTCGCGCGTGATTTCCTGGCTCATGATGCGGTGGAAGTGGCGCAGCAGCGTCGGCACTTCGCCGAACAGGTCTTCCAGGCGCGCGAACGGGATCTCGCACACCTCGGAATCTTCCAGCGCCACCGCGTCGCAATGGTGGGTGCCGCTGATCGCGTCCATGCCCAGCAGCTCGCCGGCCATCTGGAAACCCGTGATCTGGGCTTCACCGGCCGCGTTCACCTGGTAGGTCTTGAAGTGGCCGAAGCGCACCGCGTACAGGTTGCGGAACGATTCGCCCACGCTGTACAGGCGCTCGTCGCGTTCCAGGCGGCGACGGCGGCCGATGATCTTGTCCAGGCGGTCGATCTCGGCGTCTTCGAGGCCCATCGGCAGGCACAGCTGGTGCATGCTGCACTGGGCGCAGGATTTCAGGGCGTGGATATTGAGTGGCGGCTCGGCTTGCCGGGACAGGGGCTGGCTCATGAGGGATGGTCGCTTGGTTCGGGTACCCGGGAATTATAGACGTGTTGAAGCGTTTATCTCGACAAACAAATGCCATTTATTTGCAATTGAGCAACAAATTCGTTGTGTTCCGGTCGTTCGGCGCCCGTGCTCACCCATGCTGGGTTCATTTAGCCGTGTAGGCAACTGTGCGCACTCAATATCCTTCGAGGTCTACACTGCCGTATAAATTGCACAACTGGAGTGTTCCCCAGTGTCACCAACAACCGAGACCGTGCCCGATCGCAGCGCCTTCGCCACCGCAATCGTGCGACCGGACCTGCCGCCGGGCGGCGAAGACCAGGCCAGGGCGGATCTGTATGCCTTGCTCTCCCGCCTGCTGCTGGCCGCGCCCGACGCGGCGCTGCTCGATGCGCTCGCGTCCAGCGATCCCATCCTGGCCGAGGGCGGCGACCCGGCGCTCGAACGCGCCTGGGACCAACTGACCGTGGCGTCCGGCGTGATGGCCCCCCGGCTCGTCCACGATGAATTCAGCGCGCTGTTCGTCAGCGTCGGCACGCCGCCGGTCGATCCGTATGGCTCGCGCTACCTGGCCGGCTACATGAACGACACGCCGCTGGCGCATCTGCGCGAAGACCTGGCCCGGCTCGGTCTGGCGCGCATACAGGGGCGGGGCGAGTTCGAGGACCACCTCGGCGCGCTGTGCGAGACCATGCGCGTGCTGGTGGCCGGCGCGCCGGGCATCCGGCGCCAGCCGCTCGACGTGCAGCGCCGCTTCTTCGAGGCCCACATCGGCTCCTGGTGCATGCGCGCGCTGGACGACATCGGCAATGCCGAAGGCGCCAACTATTACCGCCTGGTCGCGCGCTTCGCCCAGGCATTCCTGGCAATCGAGGCCGAAAGCTTCGGCGTAGGAGAGGAAAGCGATGAACAAGCATGATCCACGAGTCCAGCAGGATCCAGGCGAAGACCGGCCGGACCCGGCGCGCCGCGGCTTCCTGAAAGCCGCGCCGCTGGGCGCACTGGTGGTGGCCGCTGCTGCCGCCCCGGCGACTGCGGCGCCACAGACCGCCCCGGCCGCGCCCGACCCCAAGGTCAAGCGCGGCTACCACGAGACGGATCACATCCGCCGCTATTACGCGACCGCCGCCTACTGGTAGGCAAGCAGAGGAATCGATATGTCACTGGTCAAGTCCACGCGCGACAGCGCGTTGAAACGGCGCCGCTTCCTGGTCGGGGCCGGCGTTGCCGCCGGCGCCGGCGCCCTGGCGCGCCATCTGCCGCTGAACGTGATCGAACCGGCCCAGGCCGACCCGGTACCGGATACCCCGGTGCCGACCGTGGTCAAGCGCACCGTCTGCAGCCACTGCTCGGTCGGCTGCTCGGTCGATGCCGTCGTCGCCAACGGTGTCTGGGTGCGGCAAGAGGCCGCCTTCGATTCGCCGATCAATATGGGCGCCCACTGCGCCAAGGGCGCCTCGGTGCGCGAGCACGCCTTCGGCGAGCACCGCCTGCGCTATCCGATGAAGCTGGTAAACGGCAAGTACCAGCGCATCTCCTGGGACCAGGCGATCGACGAGATCGGCGACAAGCTGCTGCAGCTGCGCAAGGAAGCCGGGCCCGATGCGCTGATGGTGATCGGCAGCTCCAAGCACAATAACGAGCAAGCCTACCTGCTGCGCAAGTGGGTATCGTTCTTCGGCACCAACAACTGCGACCACCAGGCCCGCATCTGTCACTCGACCACCGTTGCCGGCGTGGCCCAGACCTTCGGCTACGGGGCGATGACCAATTCGTTCAACGACCTGCACCACAGCAAGGCGGTGCTGTTCATCGGCTCCAATCCGGCCGAGGCGCACCCGATCTCGATGCTGCACTTCCTGCACGCCAAGGAACTGGGCGCCAAGATGATCGTCATCGATCCGCGCTTCACCCGCACGGCGCGCTTTGCCGACCACTATGTGCGCGTGCGGCCCGGCACCGACATTCCGCTGGTGTGGGGCATCCTGTGGCATATCTTCAATAACGGCTGGGAAGACAAGAAGTTCATCGAAGAGCGCACCTGGGGTATGGAGGACGTGCGCGCCGAAGTCATGAAATGGACGCCCGATAAGGTGTCGGACGTCACCGGCGTGCCGGAATCGGCGGTGCGCATGGCGGCCGAGATGCTGGCCACCAACCGTCCCTCGTCCGTGGTCTGGTGCATGGGCATCACCCAGCACCACGTCGGCACCGCCAATGTGCGCGCGCTGTCGATCCTGCAGCTGGCGCTGGGCAATATCGGCATTCCCGGCGGCGGCGCCAACATCTACCGCGGCCACGACAATGTGCAGGGCGCCACCGACGTCGGCCCCAATGGCGATTCGCTTCCCGGCTACTACGGCCTGGCCGAAGGCGCCTGGAAGCATTTCGCCGCGGTCTGGGGCGTCGACTACGAGTGGATCAAGTCGCGCTTCGGTTCCAAGGAATTGATGGAAAAGCCCGGCATCACGGTGTCGCGCTGGTTCGACGCGGTGAATGAAGAAAACCAGTTCATCGACCAGCCGAGCAATCTACGCGCCGTGCTCTACTGGGGCCACGCGCCGAATAGCCAGACCCGCCTGCCGGACATGAAGGCGGCGATGCAAAAGCTCGACATGATGGTGGTGATCGACCCCTATCCGAGCATGACGGCGTCGATGCACGGCCGTAGCGACGGCGTCTACCTGCTGCCGGCCGCCTCGCAGTTCGAGACCCAGGGCTCGTGCACGGCCTCGAACCGCTCGATCCAGTGGCGCGAGCGCGTGATCCAGCCGTTATTCGAATGCAAGACCGACCACGAGATCATGTACCTGTTCGCGCGCAAGCTGGGCTTCGCCGACGAGCTGGTGAAAAACATCAAGGTGGTGCACAACGAGCCGGTGGTCGAGGACATCCTGCGCGAGATCAACCGCTCGTGCTGGACCATCGGCTACACGGGCTGCTCGCCCGAACGGCTCAAGCTGCACATGGAAAACAAGCACACCTTCAACCCGACGACGCTGCGCGCCGATTCCGGCCCGTGCAAGGGCGATTACTACGGCTTGCCGTGGCCGTGCTGGGGCACGCCGGAAATGAAACATCCGGGCACGCCGATCCTGTATGACCTGAGCAAGAGCGTGGCCGAGGGTGGATTACCGTTCCGCGCCAACTGGGGCGTCGAGCACAACGGTTCGAGCCTGCTGGCGGCCGACGGCTCGACCAACAAGCACAGCGAACTGGATTTCGGTTATCCCGAGTTCGACCACGTGTTCCTGAAAAAACTGGGCTGGTGGGCCGAGCTGACCCCGGCCGAGCAAGCCATGGCCGAGGGCAAGAACTGGAAGACCGACCTGTCGGGCGGCATCATCCGGGTCGTCATCGCCCATGGCTGCGCGCCGTTCGGCAATGCACGGGCGCGCTGCAATGTGTGGAACTTCCCCGATCCGGTGCCGGTCCACCGCGAACCGCTGGCCACGCCACGGCGCGACCTGGTGGCCCAGTACCCGACCTATGACGACAAGGCCAATCACTGGCGCCTGCCAACGCTGTTCAAGTCGGTGCAGGCGGTCGACTATTCGAAGGACTTCCCGCTGATCATGACCTCCGGCCGTCTGGTCGAGTACGAGGGCGGCGGCGAGGAGACCCGGTCCAATCCCTGGCTGGCCGAGCTGCAGCAAAACATGTTCGTCGAGATCAACCCGCGCGATGCGGTCCAGATCGGCGCCAAGCTGGGCGAATACGTATGGCTCGAGACCCCGACCGGCGCGCGCCTGAAGATGATGGCGATGGTCACCGAGCGGGTGCCGGTGGGCCTGGTGTGGGCGCCGTTCCACTTCGGCGGCTGGTGGATGGGCGAAGACCTGGAACAACACTATCCCGAACATGGGGCGCCGATCGTGCGCGGCGAGGCCATCAATACCGGCTGGACCTATGGCTATGACGCCGTGACCATGATGCAGGAAACCAAGGTGTCGCTGTGCCGCGTGGTGCGCGCCTGAGCTGACGGAGGAGACCGACATGCCAGCAAGAATGAAATTCATCTGCGACACGGAGCGCTGCATCGACTGCAACGGCTGCGTGACCGCCTGCAAGAACGAGCACGAACTGGCCTGGGGCATCAACCGGCGCCGGGTGGTGACGATCAACGATGGCATCCCGGGGGAGCGCTCGGTGTCGGTGGCATGCATGCACTGCACCGACGCGCCGTGCCTGGCCGTGTGCCCGACCAACTGCATCTACCACACCGAGGACGGCATCGTCCTGCACAGCAAGGACCAGTGCATCGGCTGCGGTTACTGTTACTACGCTTGCCCGTTCGGCGCGCCGCAATTCCCCGAGACCGGCCTGTTCAACCACCGCGGCAAGATGGACAAATGCACCTTCTGCGCCGGCGGCCCGGAACCGGATACCTCGGAAGCCGAGTTCAAGAAGTATGGCCGCAATCGCATCGCCGAAGGCAAGCTGCCGGCCTGCGCCGAGCAGTGCGGCACCAAGGCGCTGCTGGGCGGCGACGCCAACATCATCGCCGACATCTATCGCCAGCGGGTCGAGACGCGCGGCTATGGCCCGCAGCTGTGGGGCTGGAAGATCGCCTACGGCAAACCGAAACGCGGCGGCCAGTACAAGGCCGAAGGCGACTCGCCACGCGTCAACCAGGACATGCGCGACTCGCAGAACCATTCCGGGAGGTTCCCGACATGAAGCTCATCAAGATCTGCGCACTGATCCTGCCGGCCGTGCTGCTGGCCGGCTGCCTCGAAGTGGACCAGCATCCGCCGTGGATCAAGGGCGAGTATGCCGGCAAGAAGGACGACCGCCACTACCAGCGCCGCTTCCACAACGACCGCCTGGCCTGGTGGGCCACGGTCGAGAACCGCAACGGCAAGCAGAACGAATACAACCGGGCCAATCCCTGAGGAGGCACCATGCGAGCGACTTTAAATACGCTGCGCGCCATGCTGTTCCTGGCGGCGGCCCTGGTGTTCTCCGCTAGCTGGGCCGGCGTCAAGAACCAGAACGCCACGCCGGCCTATGCCGAAGAACAGACCATGCTGCAGATCGAAGCCGACTCGGTGGTGCCCGACCCCGGCATGACCAGCTCCGCCTCGGGCCGGGTCCACATGGACCGCCACTACCTGGGCCAGTACGGCAGCAAGGAGGGCAACGTCATCGTCCAGCGCGGTGGCAATACCTGGCGCCACCTGCGCAACGGACCGCTGGCGACCATCGCCGGCTTCATCCTGCTGGCGGTGCCGCTGGCGATCTTCGTGTTCTACCGGACCATCGGCCCGGCCAAGCAGGTGGCGGAAGCAGGCCGCAAGATGCAGCGTTTTAATCGCTGGGAGCGCCAGGTGCACTGGGCCACGGCCTTCAGCTTCATCGCGCTCGGCATCACCGGCATCATCATCATGTACGGCAAGAAGATCATGCTGCCGTGGATGGGGCACGACCTGTTTTCCTGGGTGGCGATCATCTCGAAATACCTGCACAACTTCGTCGGGCCGCTGTTCATCCTGTGCTCGATCCTGATGTTCTTCACCTTCTTGAAGCGCAATTTCTACAACCGCGCCGACTGGCAATGGGTCAAGCAGGGCGGGGGCATCGTCAGTCACAAGCACGTCCCGGCCGGCTTCTTCAATGCCGGCGAAAAGACCTGGTTCTGGGGCGGCGTGGCGCTGCTGGGCCTGATCATGTCGGTCACGGGCCTGGTGCTCGACTTCGCCGTCGGCCAGACCCGCTACGTGATGCAGGTGGCAAACGTGCTGCACGTGGGGGCGGCGGCGCTGTACATGGCCGCCGCGATGGGCCACGCCTACATCGGCACCGTGGGTACACCCGGCGCCTACGAGGCGATGCGCTACGGCACGGTGGATGAGAACTGGGCCAAGGCCCATCACCAGCTGTGGTACGAACAGATGAAGACCGGCGTCCCGCCCGGCATGGACAAGGACGGCAAGATGGTCCCTGGCCAGGGCGGCCGGCCGCGACCCGGCCCGGCGCACTGAGGAATGGCGATGAGACTACACAATGCATCGATCGTGGGCGCCGTGGGGCTGCTGGCCTGCACGCTGGCCGGCTGCGACCGCGGCCAGGCGCCCGCCGCCAACGGCGTGATCCAGACAAAGTATCCCGGCCAGGTCTCATCCGGCGGCATGACGAGCGGCCAGATCATGGCGCGCACGGCGCGGCCGGAAACCGACGCCACCTATGCCGGCGGCACACCGGGCATCGCCGGCGGTTCGGGCGGCAACACCAGCGGCGCCGAGATCGGCGGCGCCACCCAGGAAACCGGCCAGGGACCGTCGAGCGGCGTCACCCAGCCGGCGGGCGCCGGACGTGCAGGCAGCGACCTGCCATCGGGCGAGAATCGCCCCGCCGCGCCGGCGCCGGGAACTACCGAAGCCCCGGCCGCCAACAATGCCGCGCCGCAGGGGCAGTCAGGAGGAACACGATGAGGACCAAGCGAATGCACACCTTGGGGGCGCTGGCGTTGGGCTTGAGCCTGGCCGGCGTCTCCTGGGCGGCGCTGCCTCCGCCGTCGCCGGCCCAGGCCCAGGCCGCGGCGGCGAAGAAGGCCGAGGCCGACGCCAAGGCGGCCAAGGAAAAGGAAGCGCTGAACGCGTCGATGGACCGGATCAGCGGTCAATGGCGCCAGCGCGCCGCGCAGGAGGGCTGGACCATCAAGCCGCCGCCGCCCGTGAGCGGGCCGCTGGGTGTCGCCGCATCCGACCCGACCCCGGCCAGCGCCGGGGTGCCGGCGCCTGCCCCTGCAGGCGGCGCCCCGGGCACCTCGGGCGCCGCGCCCGCCACGGCCGCCGCGCCGCTCGGGGC
>NZ_VPFD01000049.1 GCF_008014745.1 Massilia arenae | reverse complement strand
CCGCCTTCTTGGCTGCCGAAAGAATTGCCGTCAATGCTGCGATATTTAGCTTTGTGCTAGCATCGCGACAGTCTGCTTTTGGCCGATAGCGGAAGTTCGTCTCGGCCCAGGCGCTTCCGCATAAAGTTGTGCAGCGGGAGGAACGCTTCCCCCGCTCTTTGCTCGTAAGCCTGTTGCATCATCTAACGATACCAAATGGTAACCGATGGTACCATTAGTTAGCTTTTGCCCATTCATTTTCAAGTGCAGCAAGTGCCCGCTCCAGGATCTCGCCAAGCGGCATGTCGCGCTCGACTGAAATTTCCATGAGCCGTTTCTTGGCTGCAAACGTGGTCTTGATGTTCACCTGCTCGCTCCGTCCGGTTGTGCGGCGCCGGCTCGGCAGCTGTTCCTTCGGCTGGACCTGTACCGTTTGCGGTTTCGGCGCCGGCGTTGGGACCGGCATTGACGCGTTGGCGGGGACAGATGATTTCACTGGTTGACGGCTCGGAAAGCCGTGCTGTTCCGCGACTTGGTCCACGACTTCACGGATATCTGCCTTGGACTTTGGTGGCGCCGGCGCGAAGTCGCCCAAGTCGCCGAATGGGTTCACACGCTCGTTCATATTGCCTCCGGAGTTGACTGCTGCTGGACCTTGCGCAGGGCCCTAATGACTTCCTGCGCCAACTGCTCAGCATTCCCGACCGCTTTATCGATGTTGGCCACCTCGGCTGGGTTCAGCCCGGCCAGAGGCTGGCGGTACGAGAACATGGCGCGGAAAGCTTCGCGCTCATTTAGCTCGGTCTCGAACACCGGGATGCCAGCAGCGATTAGGCCTTTCTCGATATGCGCGAGCGTGCGCGTGCGGATCGCGCTGTTTGTTCGCGTTAGCAGCACCGAGAACGGCAAGCGATAGCCTGGCACCCTGCGCTGGACCATCTTCTCTTGCTGCTGAATCACGCGGAAGGCACGGCCAGCCTGTTCGGCATCTAACTGGCTGCCTTGGGTCGGCACGATCACGAAGTCTGCTTGACTAACGGCCATAACGACAATCTTGGCCGCGGTACCCTCCAGGTCGACAATGACGAACGGAGTCCGGGCTGCAGCCTCTTCGATGCGCTCGATGACGTTCTCCTCATCAGCGTCCGCGACGATGGTCATGCGCGCCGGCTTGGCGCCACCCTTGGACCAGTTCTCGATCGGTCGGTTCGGGTCAGCATCGATGACGGTGACATCGGCGCTGCGTGCCAGCTGCTCGGCAAGCACAAGTGCTGAAGTTGTCTTTCCAGCACCCCCTTTGGGCGACACGAAAACGATGGTAGGCATAGATACCCCTTGATAGATGGTAGTACCAGATGGTAACACTAGAATGATATGGAGGCTACCGAACAGTACCGAAAGATATCTAATGGTACCATTAGCTATCACTAAGTATCAAGCAACTTTAGCTTTTCGGTAAAGCGAGAAGCAAGTTTCTGCCAGGGCATAGATGTCGAGGCCGCTGACTGCATACAATGAATAGTTAAGAAACAATTTTTCTGCAGCGGCAATTGCCACACGTTGAATGACACAGATGATGCAGTCCCCTCATTTGGTTCGGCTTAGCGCCCGATTTTTTCCGTTCTCCCTGATTACCCCGGTTAGTCGGTTCGCCAGGTAGCCGCTGACATGCTAAACAGGCCTACAGAAGTTTTTTTGATGCAGGATATACACAGGAGTCAGCTTTGCAAGAATGCGGTTCTTCGCCCGCCTATGCAGTCCCAATACCCTTTCTAGTGTTACCCCACTAAAAACTTCGGCTTGATGTATGTTATTTGCACCGCGGCGTAAGCATTCCTGCACCTGGTAGACATCAGTCGACCGATGTGCTGCCCGCTGGGGCGATTTGAGTCCGAGGACCGAAGCCCGAAGGGCAAGGGAGCGAGGATGGCCCGTTAGGGACACCCCAGCCCATCATGGCAAGGCCCGCCGTCGACCGGCGGGACGCAGTCCAGACACAAGGTTAGGAATATAGGACTTCGTGAAAATGCTACTAACTTCCTTGGCGCGCGGGCGTCCCCGCTTGCTTGCGCACCGATTTCGTACCGAAATCGGTGCGCCCGGTTAACCTTGAAACCGAGAAATCAAAAACCTTGAAACCGAAAGACAACTCTGGCGATTCCAGCGATAGCGATCGGTGCGATAGCCTGTGCATATCGGTTTTGAGTCTTCCTTGTGCGCGGAGCGCAGTCTTGATTTCCCCTCAAGGGGTGCCCGCTAGCGGGCGGGGTGGGATATTAAATCGCACGGCGCAGCTACGTGCGTATTAAAAAGCTATTAAAAACTCTATTATTGTCCCAAGTTAACACTATGAAAAACAGGTATTTTCCGGGAGTCAAACCCCGAAAGGGTGGGAGTCAAACCCCGAAAGGGTGGGAGTCAAACCCCGAAGTATGGGAGTCAAACCCCGATGCCTGGATGGGAGTCAAACCCCGAAGGATTCGCTAGTTATAGGACAAAAAAGAGAGTGTGTACACGCTCTCTCTGTGGTGGGAGTCAAACCCCGATGAAATCACTAGGGATTCACTTACTTTGGCAGGCCGCCACCGGGCATTAGTGGGAGTCAAACCCCGATAGCGTTCCGGTGCTGCCAGTAGAGAATTCCGCGCTGGCCTCTGCTGCCGTCTTGTTGTCCAGGTGCCGCTGTTGGCTCACGCTAGCTTTGCGCCGCACCGTTACTAGGTCGCTCTTGGCATCAATGCTCCAGCTGGTGATCGCTCCTGCGCCCTTCAGTTTTTCTAAGGACACGCGTAGTGCCTTGCGGAAGTCGGTAAGCCGTTCGGTTGTACTGCCGCATAGCTGGCGGATCGTTTCTACCTTGTAGCGTAGCGGCGCCGCGTGCGTAGCGTAGAAACCGTGCAGCCATTGGGCCAGGCTGTTGCCCTTCAATTTCCTACGCTGCTCCCAATTTACATGGGTATAGCCTGCGTCGTACAGCTTACGCATCTTCTCATCGAACACGATGGCGTAACGCTGGGTCGTCTCTTCTCGGTAGGCGTTATGGATCAGTGAGCCGATAAACGTTTCCTTCGTGTCTGTGAACGTGATTTCGACCACGCCACCCATGAGCCGTGAAATGTCCTCTTTCAGTTCTTCGTAATCGGTGCCGCCAGTAGGCCGCCCCAGCGCCTTGAGTAAGTCACTAGCGATGAACTCGATGTGCTTGCCATAGGTCTGCTGCCGGCCGATGTGTAGTAGCATTTCCCATAGGTCGAGGTCACGCTGGTTGTATCGCTCGCCTTTGAATACGATTTGATAGCCGTCTACTGTCGCCAGCTTCTGGCGTTTCTTCGCCAGTTCGCGCTCCTGGTTGATCGAGAACAGCGCGCCGCGCAATGCCGCGTTCGGCACGCCTCGCACCTCGTCCGGCCAGAATCCCATCTGCAGTGGTACATCAGTATTGATCGCCGCTACATCAGTCGGCGCCCGACCCTTGGTAGTTGCACGCGGCTTACGCGCCTTAGGCGCGGCCTTCTCGGTCGGTGTGTTGCTTATGTCTGCCATTCCCTATCCCCTCGTACTCATCCAGGCTTCGGCTTCATCCTGGGCGTCGTTGTACGCCTCGGCCAACAAATAGGCATGGCGGGCTGCAGCCGGCATGGCTGACGCGGCCATAGTGAGCCAATGAGCGCGCCGTTTCTCGGTCAAGGAACTCCACCAGTTCATGCCGGCCTGCGGGTCGTCCTCGGGAACCGAGAACACACCGCCGCCGACTTCCTGGCCGTCCTGCAGTAGGGCCAGTTTCCACCCGCCGCCCAGCTCGGCCGGGCGTGGCTTGATTTCGTAGCTGTAGCTCATCACGCGGCCTTTCGGTTGTTGGTGATGGTCTGGTGCACGATGTCCAGGGCGCGCTGTACGGCTTCCTTTCTGGTGTCCAGCTCCCAATGGGCCATCAGCTGCGCAAGCTGGTCAGCGTGGGCCGGGTCCAAGTAAAAATCCAACCTGGTCGCGCCGTTAGCGGCTCGGTTCTGCCGGCTCTGCCGGGTGCGCTCGACAGCGGGTAACTGTTCGCCCGATCCTGCCGGCCGGCCTCGCCCGCGCTTCTGTTCGTCCATCTTGTGCGTCCGTTGTCTGTGAGAAAACTTAGGTAACTGTACCCTGTCCAGTGACCGGTTACAAGAATATTTTTCTCATTTGACATAAACCCCGTTCTACGCGGTTGATGTCACTTCTGTATTTATGAAGCCGGTTACAAAAACTTCTTTAGAAGTTCTTCATGACTCTAATAACTGTGACAGGCGCAGTTCGGGGGAAATGCGGTTCTATTTCCTGCAGCTGGATGTTGCGTGCTTAGTGAAGACTGTGGCGCCGGCGCTGCTGTGACGTACTGGGCCGTGTGGGAGTTCGTCATCACGATGACGGCCAGGAACTGCGCCAGTTGCAGCTCCTGGAATCGGGACGCAAGCGAACGCATCACAAAAAAGGCCGGGGATTACCCAGCCTTTATCTTGTCCTTTCGATGTTACAGCCTTGCTGTAGTCGAGCACTAAGCTGCTTTCGTGGTTACCGTTTGCGACTGTGGGGCCTGGGTTCCGTTGGCCTGCTCGACCAGAGTGCTGCCGTCCTGAGCGTCCTGAGCGTCCTGGGCGTCCTTAGCATCCTTAACGGCTTGCTCCGCAGCCGTAGGCATAGGCTTGAAAAGCGTAGCATCGCATGCTGTATAAAACTTGGCAGTGTTGCCTAAGCCATTGATCAGATTGAGCTTTTCTGGAGAAATCCAGCCAAGCACTTTGAGGACTCGATCATACTGAGCACGAGTACGCGCTACTGCTGCAGCCAGGTCTTGATGGCCCGAGAGCTTCCACAATGGCTCATGATGAAAAAGACGATTCCTCATCTTATTGATTGCTTTTAGTTCATCGAAAATGTGATTCATTGAGGCCGTTGCCCCTGGGAACACATCTCCCTTGATGAACTGCCAAAGATTTGTTCCTGCTGGCTCCCCTGCCTTAGGCGTGAACGAAGGCCGGTATGGCTTATCAGTCATATAAACCCAAAATCCGAACATCAGCCTACATATGATGTCATCTGGGGAAGTTTTGCCGTCTTTCAATGCCTCGCTTTTAGCTAACGTTACTTGACGCTTAGAATCCTTCGAGTAAGGCACTGCGTTGTACCAAAACTGATTTTTTGTCTGTTTGGCAATTTCTTTATACATTTTGTTCCGTAGAGCAATCTCAAGAAGTTGCAATGGAACAACAAAGTGCCCTGCTAAGTCCAAGAGGAAAATGTAACTTTGGATGACCTGCCAGTCATCTTTAAGCCCTAGATTCTTGTACGCCGTCAACTTTGGAGCTGATAAATCGTCTAAAACCGCCTGTATCGCCTGCGCGTCGTTCATAGGGTTGATCATTTTTAGTAAAGATGTGCTATGATACTGCCTATGGTTCTCCTACGGGAGCTACCTAGAAGGTACAGCGATTTATTCCTGTACATTTCTTATGTGAGAGCACCGATGTTGGCTAACTTGTTCGCAAGGGAAAAACTTCGGAATGCGGGATTCAAAAACGCCAGCCCTACGGGGCTGGCGTTTTCCTTTTCCGCTCTAGATTTCAGTCAGAGGCCTTGCCCATAATCGGCTGCTGGGCTGGCTGCACGCTCTCGGCCGGCAGCTGCTACAGTGCCTGGGTGTCGGCTTCCTGGTCGGCTCCCTTCGCTTCATCGGTGCCGCGTTCGCGTACGGCCTCAACCTCATGCGTCTTGGCGTGACCGCTCTTGAGACCAGGTTTTTACTATTGATAAAATAGGTTATCAAGAGTAGAGTGAGCTATTAACGTTCTCGACCAGGTAGGCCATGCCCAACGATCCCGAACACACTTTGATGCCAGTCACTCCGCCGTCGCGTGGGCTATCCGTACATGACTTCCACCAGTTGGCCGAGGTGCCGCCGGCGCTGACCTGGTTCGCTAACATCGACAACCCGCAAACCCGTCGCGCTTACCAAAATGACGTGCAGGAGTTCATGGCCTTTACAGGGCTGGAGAACCCGGAACATTTTCGTGACGTGTCACGCGCTCACGTGCTGGCCTGGCGCCGCGACCTGGAGCGACGTGCGCTGAGCGGCGCGTCGATCCGACGAAAGCTCGCCGCGTTGTCGTCCTTGTTCGAGGCACTGTGTGAGGCCAATGCAGTTCAGGGCAATCCAGTCGACGGCGTCAAACGTCCGAAAATCGCCAGCAGTGAGGGCAAGACGCCGGCGATCGGCGACCACCAGGCGCACGCCCTGCTCCACGCCGCCGATCTGGCCACCTTGCGCGGGCTACGCGATCGCGCACTCCTGGCAACCTTGCTTTATCACGGTCTGCGGCGCGCCGAGCTGTGCGCGCTGCGCGTGGCCGACATCCAGGAGCGCCGCGGCGTCAGACACCTGCAGGTGCACGGCAAGGGGAGCAAAATCCGCTACGTGCCACTACACCCCGGCGCGGCTGATGCGATTGCCGCCTACCTCGATCTGGCCGGCCACGGTGACGACAAGGCAAGTGCTTTATTCCGGCCGGTCAGCAATAACGCCCAGAGTGGAAAGTCGTCGATCACGCCAGACGGTGTCTATAAGCTGCTGGCCGGCTACGCCAAGACTCTGCAGATCGACGTTGCCGGCTTCGGACCCCATGCGCTGCGTGCCACCGCTGCCACCAACGCGCTCGATCACGGCGCCGATATCGCTAAGGTACAAGAGTGGTTGGGTCACGCGAATATCGCCACCACCCGGGTTTATGACCGCCGCCAGAGCCGGCCCGAGGATAGCCCGACTTTCAAGGTCGTCTATCGATAAATTTTGAGAAGAATCTTTCTATCGTTCACGTTTCATTTGTTTACGTTTGTAGACAACCTAAGTCCTTGATTTTATTATATTTATAGATTTTTAAGATTTTTTCACATGTCTGCGATGAGCAAATTGTAGACAGTATATTTCCTTTTAAAATCATAAGCTTACGTTACAAAAATCGCTATTTTGTTTAGTGCGTAATGTGTGTAAAGAATTAGGGGTGCGGGGAACCCGCGAATTTGAATGAACTGCCTGGCGCAGTGGTTTAGGATAGACCTGCAAAATCAACCTATAACGGAGGAATTCGATATGGTAACTGACACCAAAAACGTTCAAATGACGCTGAGCATGTCCCCTGCCCTCGAAGCCAAGTTGGCAAGGCTGGCTGTCGCCAGCGGCTCTAGTGAAGCCGACGTTTTACTCAAGGCGATCGCCCTGTACGAGGTCGCCCTGCTGGCGAAGCTACAGGGTCAGGATTTGGCAGTGCTGAACGAGGAGAAGTGTGTCGTGAGCGAGATCGATGGAATTTAGGCGCGGCCTCACAAAGTGCAAAAAAAGTCAGGTGCTGTTTGGAATCAATGGCAGCGCTTGGCCAGCAGGGACGTTTTTGTCGCTGTTGCCCTTGCGCGCGGTTCCGCGCTTTGTGGGCTGTCTCAAACAGGATGATCCAAGTCCGGGGACAGCTGCCTTGATCGCACACCGACAAGCTGCCATGGACTTCGGGCGCGTCTCTGTTGCGTTAGAAGGCCTCAAATGCTCACCTGAAGGAGAAGCGCTTCAACAGCAATGGGTGCGCGGCGAGATCAGTATGCAGGAATACATTGACACGATAAAACATCGATATCAGGCTGCAGGATTTCGTGAAGTCACGTAAGTAAGGTCCAGCAGGCGGTTTGCACTATCCTTAAATTTTGTCGGTCGCTAAAGACGATAGGGGACCGATCAACATGTTTAAGATCAGCGTCATGGATGACCTATATACAGGTCATCCATGAACCTTCTAGGATCATCGTTCGACCGTCGGTCGGACTTATTTGCGCGGGTTGCTAAAACCTTATGGCGCCAAGGGTTCCAAAGGGCTCCCCTTTGGCACGGATATAAATAGAAAACTCTCGAGTTTTGTATTCATATCTCTCGTGCCTATATTGATAGCTAAAATTACTAAGACAGGGTGCATATGAGGTGCATAGGGGCGCATCTCAGGTGCACAGGGGTGCATCTCAGGTGCATATGGGTGCATTTGAGTTGCATCGGGTTGCACCGGGTTGCATTTAAGTGGTTCTGTCGCATTAGGGAACGTCGACGGGTCAATCGGGTAAACTGCGGCGCCCGAACCCAGGACGAATCGATATGCTCAACTTCAAAGGGATGCGTTTTCCTATCGACGTGATCCTGGTCTGCATCCGTTGGTATGCAGCCTACCCGCTGAGTTACCGGCACCTCGAGGAGATGATGGAAGAGCGCGGCGTGTCGGTCGACCATTCGTCGATCAACCGGTGGGCGGTTCGTTTCCTGCCGCTCATCGAGAAGATGGCCCGGAAATACAAGCGCCCCGTCGGTGGCAGCTGGCGAATGGATGAGACCTATATCAAGGTCAAAGGGGTCTGGAAATACCTCTACCGCGCCGTCGACAAGCAGGGCAAGACTGTCGACTTCCTGCTAACGGCCAAGCGCGACATGCCTGCAGCGAAGCGCTTCTTCGAAAAGGCGATGGGTGCGAACGGCAATCCCGACAAGATCGCGATGGACAAGAGTGGTGCCAATAAGGCGGCGATCGACGAGGTCAACGCTGGTCGCGACGTCCGGATTGCGGTACGCCAAGTCAAATACCTCAACAACATCGTCGAGCAGGACCATCGCGCTATTAAGCGGGTGACCAGGCCGATGCTCAACTTCAAATCGTTCCGGTCCGCCAGTTCGGTGCTGGCTGGAATTGAGCTGATTCACATGATCCGCAAAGGTCAGTTCGAGATCGACGGCGCCGAGGCGATGTCGTTCGCCGACCAATTTTCTGCGATGGCAGGAGTGGTCCGTCCAGTGTGAGGGGCGCAGCTCCGTTTTCGGCCAATTTCCGCCGTTTGATCAACAACGCGACAGAACCCGCCTGCGCGAGCAGGACTGGCTGGTCGGCGCCGAGGCAGTCGCACCCTGAGCCGCGCACGCAAGCCGGCGGGCGTCTTTACGCTCGAAGCGTTATCATTCCGGCTACAATGCCTGCCATGCACTACGCATGAACGGCGCAACAGCGTCCGCGCCGCGGATGGCGGGTCGACGATCGAATACCGGAGTAATGCATGAGAATGAAGGCTAACCTGCCTGGGGCAATCGCGGCCGCCGCGCTGCTGGCGCTGGCCCAGGCCGCGCACGCCGATGCCGGCGTCGACTACGCCGAGGCGTTGCGCTGGGTGCGCTCCAGTGCGGGATCGGTGAATGGGGCCCGGCTCGATTTCCAGGCGAAGCAATTGCAGGCCGAGGCACTGCGCCGCATCGACGGCCCCGACGTACGCCTGTCCGGCTTCGCCGGGCGGGTCTCGACCACCCTCAGCGTCGACACCGGCGCCATTGCGCAACTAGCCAACCCGGTGCTCGACTCCCTGCCGCCCCTGCCGGGGCTGAACCTGCCGGACATCCCGCCGGCCCTGAATGTCGACCGCGTATTCGATGTGCGTTCGCTCGGCCTGAACACGGTCTGGCCGCTCTACACGGGCGGACGGCTGGATGCGGTGAAGCAGATCGCCGCGGGCCGCGCCGACGAGGCCGGCGCGAGCGTCCAGGCGGCCCTCGACGATGCATCGACGCAGCTGGCGCAACGCTATTTCACGGTGCAGCTGGCCAGCAAGGCCTGGCAGTTGCGCAGCGCTGCGGCAGAAGTAGCCAAAGAACACCAGCGCATGGCGCTCAAGATGGAGAAGACTGGACTGATCGCCAGGGTCGAGCGCCTGAAAGCCGATGTCGCCGTCGACAATGCGCTCAGGGAAGCGGCAAAGGCGGACAGCGACCTCGAGATCGCGCAGCTCGCGCTGCGCCGCCTGCTCGACGCGCCCGGCGCCATCACGCCGACCACGCCGCTGTTCGTGAACGCGCAACCGCCCGGCTCGCTGGCTTCGTTCATCGACGCGGCCATGGCGTCGAACGCGGCCTGGAAACAGATCGCAAGCAAGCGCAAGCAGGCGGACGGCGCCTTGCAGCTGCAGGGCCGCGCCTTCAGCCCGACCGTCATCGGCGTGGCCAACTACAACCTCAATCGCGGCAGCTCGAGCCGCGCCAACTGGCTGGTCGGCGTGTCGGTCAGCATCCCGCTGGTCGAGCGCATCGACCGCGCAAAAATGACCTCCGCCGCCCGGCTCGAGCAGCAGCGCGTCGAGGTCGCGGCCGAACAGGCCGGGCGCGATATCCCGACCCTGGCCGAAAGCCAGTGGCGCACCATGGAAGACGCCCGCCAGCGCTACCTGGCGATGGCGTCGGCGATCGAGCTGGCGGCCGAGACGCGGCGCCTGGCGCAGGTGGGTTTCCAGAACGGCCAGGCGACCTCGACCGACGTGGCCGACGCTTCGCTCAATTACACCAAATCGGGCCTCGAGCGTGCCCAGGCGGCTTACGACTACGTCATGGCGCTCGCCAAACTGCTGGCCACCAGCGGCGATCCTGACCGCCTGTACGCGCTCTCCCGGACCGCCACGCACATCGTCGACCTCACGAAAGAATAAGCATCATGGCAAAACCTTCCACCAAAGGCCTGCTTGCCGGCGGCGCCGGCATCGTCATTCTCGCCCTGCTCGGATGGGGCCTGTACCAGGCCTTCCAGCCCGTCCACGATCCGGTCCAGGGCCAGATCGAGGCGCAGGAAATCAATGTGGCGTCGAAGGTGCCGGGACGGGTCGGCCGGGTCCATGTGCAGCTGGGGCAGGGCGTCGCCCGCGGCGACCTGCTGTTCGAGCTCGACAGTCCTGAAGTGCGGGCCAAGGTCGCGCAGGCCGAAGCCGCGCGCGATGCGGCGCGCGCGACCAGCCAGAAGGTGCAGGCCGGGGCGCGGCCGGAGGAAATCGTCGCCGCGCGCGCCAACTGGGAGCGCGCGGAGGCGGGCGCCAGGCTCGCCAGGGTCACGTTCCAGCGCATCGGGGCGATGTATGCCGAAGGCGTCGTCGCGCGCCAGAAACGCGACGACGCCGAAGCCCAGGCGCGCTCGGCGAGCGAGCTGGCCACCGCCGCCCGGGCGCAATACGCGCTGGCGCGCCAGGGCGCCCGTGCGGAAGACCGCCAGGCTGCCGAGGCGCAGGCGCGCCAGGTGGCCGGCGTGGCCGACGAAGCCGGCGTCGCGCTCGACGAGACGCGCATCAAGGCGCCCGCCGCGGGCGAAGTGACCAAGCTCGCGATCCAGGCCGGCGAGCTGGCGCCGCAGGGCTTCCCCGTCATCACCCTGGTCGACCTGGCCGATGTCTGGGCCGTAATCGCCGTGCGCGAAGACGAATTCAAGGCCTACGCGCAGGGTTCCGTGCACCAGGCCACCATTCCCGCGCTCAAGACCCGGGCCGCGTTCAAGGCCACCGCAGTATCGGCCTTGCCGGCCTTCGCCACCTGGCGCGCGGCGCGCCCGGGCGGCACGGATTTGCGCACCTTCGAGGTCAGGCTGCGCCCGACCGCCCCCGTGCCGGGACTGCGCCCGGGCATGACGGTCGTGTTCGACCGCTGAGCGCAGCCGATGACCCGCTCCGGCAACGCCATCGCATCGTCCCTGCAGCGCGAATGGGCGCGCCTGCGCGCCGATCCGTGGGACATCGCCATGCTGGGCGCGATCCCGCTCGCGCTCTACCTGCTGACATGGTGGATCTTTTCCGCCGGCGTGGCCCGCGACCTGCCGCTGGTGGTGCATGACCGCGACCACTCCGCCATCTCGCGCAACCTGATCCGCATGCTCGACGCCTCGCCCGGACTGAAAGTGGTGCTGGCGGCAGACAACGAAGCCGCGGCCCTGCGCCTGATCCGCGCGCGCCAGGCCTTCGGCCTGGTGTCGATCCCCGCCGATCTGCAGGAGTCGGTGCTCGCGGGAAGGGGCGCCAGGGTGCAATGGGCCTATAACGCCCAGTTCGCGGCGCATTCGGGCGGCATGACGCGCGACGTGCGCACCGTGGTGGCAACCCTGTCGGCGGGTATCGAACTGCAGGGGCGTGCGCGGCGCGGCGCCGGCCCCGCCCAAGCCAGCGCCCGGTTCGAGCCGGTGCGTACTCGCACCAGCACGCTGTTCAACGAAAACGGCAGCTACATCCCGTCGCTGGCGCTGCCGGTGGCCTTCACGCTGCTGCATATGTTCGTCACGCTGGCGGCGGTGACAGCCATTGGCCGCGAGTTGCGCGCCGCTACGGTGGCCGAATGGCTGGCCGCCGCCCACGGCCGGCTGGGCGCGGCCCTGCTCGGAAAATTGCTCATCCCCTGCGCCGTCTTCGCCGTGCATGCACTGTTGCTGTTCCTGTTGTTCGGCGTCGTGCTTGGCTGGCCGGTGCAGGGCAGCGCCACGGCCATGCTGGCGGGGACGGCGCTGTTCATCACGGCCTGCCTCGCGCTTGGCGCGGTGATCGCCGCCTTCTCCTCGTCGCTGCGCGCGGCGCTGTCGGCCAGCGCCTTCATCACGGCGCCCGCGTTCGCGTTCGCCGGCCAGGGCTTTCCGCTGCTGGCCATGCCCGTCGGCGCGCGCATCTGGGCCGAATCGCTGCCCCTGACCCATTACCTGCAAATGCTCAACAACACCTGGATGGCGGGCGCGCCGCTGCGCTTCAATATCGCGCCGCTGGCGATCCTGCTGGCCTTTACGCTCGGGCTGGGCGCGGCCGCCTGGCTGCGCCTGGCGCGGCGCGTGCACCAGCCTGACACCTGGGGCAAGCAATGAGCGCCCCGCGCCGCGCCTGGGGCGCCTTCGTACTGACCTGGCAAGCCATCTTGCGGGACAAGGCGGCGCTGCTGCTGTTCTTCATTTCCGGCATCATCTATTCGTTTTTCTATCCGCTGCCCTACAGTGCCGAGACGGTGCGCCGGGTGCCGGTCGCGGTCGTCGACCAGGATCAGTCGGCCCTGTCGCGCCAGCTGATCCGCTACGCCGGTGCGCACCCCGGCATTGTCGTGGCCAGCGTCAGCGCGCGGCCGGAAGACGCCCAGGCGCTGATCTGGCAGGGCCAGGCGGCCGGCGCGATGTTCATTCCCGCCGACTTCAGCCGCAAGGTGCTGGCCGGCGCGCAGCCCGAAGTGGAGGTCAGCGGCCACGGTTCCTATCCCTTGCTCAACAAGGTGGTCCTGAACGGCCTGGCCGAGGTTGCCGGCACGGTGTCCGCCGGAATCGAACTCAAGCGCCTGGGCGCGGCGACCCCGTCCGGCGTGCAGGCCGAGGCGGCGCGCCAGCCGCTTGCCGTCGAGGCACTGCCCCTGTTTAACGTGCGCGAAGGCTACGCCTCGTACGTTGTTCCCGGCGTCGTGGTACTGGTCATGCAGCAAACCTTCCTGCTCGGGATCGGGCTGCTGTTCGGTAGCTGGTCGAGCGCGCAATCCTTCCCCTACGGGCGCGACACGGCCTCGTACTGCGGCGCCCTGAGTGCGTTCGCGCTGGTCGTGGTCCTGAATGCGCTGTACTTTTTCGGCTTCGTCTTCTGGTGGCAGGATTATCCGCGCGGCGGCAACCTGGCGGGCACGGCCGTGCTGACCCTGCTGTTCGCCTATGGCGTGGCGGCATTGGGCATGTTGACCGGCATGTTCTTCCGCACCCGCGAGCGCAGCATGCAGCTGCTCGTTGCCACCTCGCTGCCGGTCATGTTCCTGTCCGGCCTGACCTGGCCGGCGAGCGCCATCCCGCTGCCGTTGCGCTCGCTCGGCGCGCTGCTGCCATCGACTGCCGCCATCCAGGGCTTCGTCGCCACCAACCAGATGGGCGCCTCCCTGTACGAGGTGCGCATGGAGCTTGCCGTGCTGCTCGGCCTGGCGCTTATGTTCATCGTTGTCGGCCTGGCCAAATGGGGGCGCATGCCCGCGCCCCGGTAGCGGGGCGCAGGAGGGGCGGCGCCGCTCAGTCGAGGTTCAGCCAGATCTCGTTGCGCCGCATGAACCAGAGCGTCATCGGGCCGTTGTAGCGCGACAACACCGGTTCGCCGGTCCAGGTGATATTGGCTGCGCGCAGCGCCGCCTGGAGTTCGGCCAGGTGCCTGGCGTAATTGGCTTGCGACCAGAAGCCGGAATACCGGATCACCGCCACCTGTTTGGGCGGCACTTCGCGCAGCCTGACGCGCGCATCGAGCGGCAGCGGCGCATTGTCCATGTTGATGTCTTTAGGCAGGACGAACTGCACCAGGATGCCGTCCGGGCCTGCGCTCTGGGTCACCGGCGCCGTCATGTCCAGCTTGGCCGGGACCGGCGCCTGGGTCACCGGGGCGGTCATGGCAAGCTTGCGTTCGCCCTTGTTCTTGCCAAAGATATAGCCGGCCAGGATCGGGAAGGCGCGGTTGCCCGCGTCATCGGCAGGCGGGGGCATCACCACCTCGGCGACGGTGTAGGCCGCGTATTGGCGAATCTGGGGTAGGAGGTGCAACGGAACGGAAAACCTGGTTAAGGGCTGCTTTCGACCCAAAGCGGTCGTTGCGAATTTTTTCGGCACTTCGAACTTAATGATGTTAGCTATTCGCCTGATGTCTAAGTATGATGAGGAAAC
>NZ_VPFD01000048.1 GCF_008014745.1 Massilia arenae | reverse complement strand
GGCGCGGTGGCCGCTGGCCGGCGCGGCGTGATCGCCGACCCGGCCAGCGGCAGGGCGGTGCAGGGCGGAAGCGGTGTGGTGGTCGACCGCGCCAGCGGCCAGGCCGAACGGGTGGCCGGCGCGCGCGTCGCCGGGGGCGGCGCGGTGGCGCGGTGGCGCGGGTCGGCAACGATGTGTATGCCGGGCGCGACGGCCAGGTGTACCGCAATACCGGTGCCGGTTGGGAGCGGCACGGCGCCCAGGGCTGGAGCGCTGCCGGCGACAGGCAGGGCGCCGCGACGATGCGCCAGCGGCTCGATGGCGATCGCGGTGCGCGCCACCTCGGCGACATGCGTACCCGTAACTTCGACCGCTCCGCGATGAACCTGCAGCGCAATTTCGGCGGCCATCGTGGCGGCTTCCGGCGGCGCTAGTCTATTTCCACATGAGTGCGGAGACCCCCATGAACAAGCCAGTCAATCCCGAACTGACGCGCGCCCAGCCGGTCGCAGTCACGGTCGATAACTTCACGCGCGCCGAGACCGATATGTACTTCGCATCGACGATCAAGCTGGCCGGCGGCATCGGCAGGTTCGACCATCGGCGCGAGCTGATGCCGATCGAGGCCCAGTCGGTGGTGCGGGCCAACCGCGACACCCTGTACTCGGCCGCCGTGATCGACCTCGACGCCGGGCCGGCGACGGTCACCCTGCCGGATGCCGGCGGGCGCTTCATGTCGCTGATGGCGCTGGACGAGGATCAGTATGCCTTCGGCGTCTGGTATGGCGCCTGCACCGTGACCTTCAGCCGCGAGCAGGTCGGCACGCGCTACATGATGGTCGCGGTGCGCACCCTGGTCGATCCCACCGCGCCGGGCGACTTCGAGCGTGCGCACGCGCTGCAGGACCGGATCGCGATCGAACAGGGCCGCGCAGGACACTTCGAGGTCCCGGAGTGGGACGCGGCCACCCAGGGGCGCGTGCGCGACGCCCTGGCCGCGCTGGGCGCCAGCCTGCCGGATTGGCGCCGCACCTTCGGCACCCGCGAACAGGTCGACCCGGTGCGCCACCTGGTGGGCACAGCGGTCGGCTGGGGCGGCAACCCCGAACGGCACGCGATCTACCTCGGCGCGACGCCGGCGCGCAACGACGGCCGCACCGTGCACCGGCTGCGCCTGGGCGAGGTGCCGGTAGACGGCTTCTGGTCGATCAGCGTCTACAACGCGCGCGGCTATTTCGAGCCGAATGCGCGCGACGCCTACACGGTAAACGGCTACACGGCGCGGCGCGACATGGACGGCACGGTGCTGGTGCAGTTCGGCGGCTGCGGCAACGGCGATGACCATGCCAGCGCCGTCAACTGCCTGCCGGTGATGCCGGGCTGGAACTACACGGTGCGCCTGTACCGGCCGCGCGCCGAGCTGGTGTCCGGAGAGTGGACCTTCCCGGCGGCCGAACCGGTGGACTGAGGGAGAGAGGACATGGACACCGTCAGCGCACCGCGCGGCGCCAATCCCTTCGACGACCCGGCGGTCGAGCTGTCGGCGCGCCGCACCGGCATGTCGTTCCAGCGCACCCGCATGAGCGCGGACCGCACGCTGATGTCGGTGATCCGCACCTCGCTGTCGCTGATCAGCTTTGGCTTCACCATTTTTCAACTCTTCCTCAAGCTGGCGCAGGCCAAGGTGCTGGAGGAAGGCAGCGGCGCGGCGCGCGGCTTCGGGGTGTCGCTGGTGCTGCTCGGGATCGCGATGCTGGTGGGCGGCATCGGTTTTCACCTGGCGTTCATGCGCGGCCTGCGCAAGGAGCGGCGCGAGATGGCGGCCGAGGGCCTGATTCACGCCCAAAGCGCCTTTCCTGTGTCGCTGACCCTGATCGTGGCGCTGGCGATGCTGCTGATCGGCCTGTTCGCGATCGGGGACATGGTGGCCGGCTTCGGCCCGGTCGCCTGATCCACATGCATTTCTGAGAGGGAGGCTAGAATGGCAAACACATCCACCCAAGGCGCCAGGCCGAACATCCTGGTGATCTGGGGCGACGACATCGGCATCAGTAACCTGAGCTGTTATTCGGACGGCCTGATGGGCTATCGCACGCCGAACATCGACCGCATCGCCAACGAGGGCATGCGCTTTACCGACTGCTATGGCGAGCAGTCGTGCACCGCCGGGCGCTCGTCCTTCATCACCGGCCAGAGCGTGTTTCGCACCGGCCTGTCGAAGGTCGGGATTCCGGGCGCGCCGACCGGGCTGCGGGCCGAGGACGCAACCATCGCCGAGCTGCTCAAGCCGCTCGGCTATGCGACCGGGCAGTTCGGCAAGAACCACCTGGGCGACCGCAACGAGTTCCTGCCCACGGTGCATGGCTTCGACGAGTTCTTCGGCAACCTGTACCACCTCAATGCCGAAGAAGACCCGGAATCTCCCAATTACCCGAAGGTCGAGGACTTCCCCGAATTCAAGGCCCGTTACGGCCCACGCGGGGTGCTGCGCTGCCAGGCCAGCGACCAGGACGACGGGACCGTTCAGCCGCGCTGGGGGCGGGTGGGACGCCAGCGCATCGAGGATACCGGGGCGCTGACCAAGAAGCGCATGGAGACCTGCGACGACGAATTCGTCGATGCCGCCAAGGACTTCATCACGCGCAAGCATGGCGAGGGCAAGCCCTTCTTTTGCTGGGTGAATACCACCCATATGCATGCGTTCACCCATCCCAAGCCGGAAAGCGTCGGCCAGGCCGGGCGCTGGCAGTCGACTTACCACGACACCATGATCGACCATGACCGCCACGTGGGACAGCTGCTCACCCTGCTCGACGAGCTGGGCATCGCCGGCGATACCTTCGTCATGTACAGCACCGACAACGGGCCACATATGAACACGTGGCCGGACGGCGCCATGACGCCGTTCCGGAGCGAGAAGAACACCAACTGGGAAGGCGCGTTCCGGGTGCCGATGGCGGTGCGCTGGCCGGGCCGCATCCCGGCCAGCGTCGTCTCGAACGAGATCGTGCAGCACCACGACTGGCTGCCGACCTTCCTGGCCATGGCTGGTGAGCCGGGCATCGTCGACAAGTGCAAGGCCGGCCACCAGGCGGGCGACAAGCGCTTCTGCATCCACCTGGACGGCTACAACCTGCTGCCTTACCTGAGCGGCGAAGAGCCGAACTCGCCGCGCAAGGGATTCATCTATTTCTCGGACGACGGCGACCTGGTGGCGCTGCGCTACGATAACTGGAAGCTGGTGTTCATGGAACAGCGCGTCCCCGGCACGCTGCAGGTCTGGGCCGAACCCTTCGTGCCCCTGCGTGTGCCGAAGCTGTACAACCTGCGCACCGATCCCTACGAGCGGGCCGACATCACGTCGAACAGTTATTGGGAGTGGATGATGCACAGCGGCTACCTGGCGCTGGCGGGTCAGGGCATCGTGACCCAGTTCCTGGAGACCTTCAAGGACTTCCCGCCACGCCAGAAAGCGGCCTCGTTCACCATCGACCAGGCGCTGGCAAAGATGAACGATGCCGCCGGCGGCGCCTATCACTGACGAGGAGCGCATATGCTGGAAACGGCAAGCACCGCGGCGGCCGGCATCGACCGCCGCGCCGCCTGGCTGGAAGCGGCGCCGGCGCCAGGCCCGGCGCCGCAGCCTGGCCTGGCCTGGATCCCGGGCGGGGAGTATACGATGGGGTCCGACCGCCACTATCCCGAGGAGAAGCCCGCCCATCCGGTGCGGGTGTCCGGCTTCTGGATGGCCGAGACGGCCGTCACCAATGCCGAGTTCGCGCGCTTCGTCGATGCGACCGGCTATGTGACGCTGGCCGAGCGCGACCCCGATCCGGCCCTGTATCCGGGCGCCATTCCCGGCATGCTGGTGCCGGGCGGGATGGTGTTCTTCAAGCCGCCGGGACGGGTCGACCTGCGTGACATCGGCAACTGGTGGGCCTATGTGGGCGGCGCCGACTGGAAGCATCCGCGCGGGCCCGACAGCTCGCTGGCCGGCCTGGACGACCATCCGGTGGTGCAGGTGGTGCACGAGGATGCGCTGGCCTATGCGCGCTGGGCCGGGCTGGAACTGCCGACCGAGGCCGAATGGGAATTCGCGGCGCGCGGCGGCCTGGATGGCGCCGATTACGTGTGGGGCGCCGACTTCATGCCGGACGGGGCGCCGATGGCCAATACCTGGCACGGCGAGTTCCCATGGCAGCGGCGGCCGCCATCGCTTTCCGGGGGCACGATGCCGGTGCGCGCCTTCGCGCCGAATGGCTATGGCCTTTACCAAATGGCGGGCAATGTCTGGGAATGGACGGGGGACTGGTACCGGGCGCGCCATCCGGCTGCAGCGCACAAGCCCTGCTGCGTGCCGCAGAATCCGCGCGGTGGCGCCCTGGACGGCAGCTATGCGACGAGCCAGCGTGGAGGCCTCCCCCGGATCGGGCGCAAGACCATCAAGGGCGGCTCGCACCTGTGCGCGCCGAACTATTGCCGGCGTTACCGGCCGGCGGCGCGCTACCCACATCCGCTCGACACCGCGACCTGCCATCTGGGCTTTCGCTGCATCCTGCGGGCGTAGCTACTCCACAGTGTAGCCGCGCCCGCGCATGCAGGCATTCCAGGCGCGGTTGTATTCGTCGAGCGCTCCCTGCTGCGCGCCGCTGTTGGCCGCATTGCGGCCGGCCTGGTTCTGGCGCGCGCGGTGGCCCCCGACGATGGTGCCGACGCCGGCGCCGACCGCTGCGCCTCCGCCGGCATCGCCGCCGATCGCACCGATGGCCGCACCGCCCAGCGCCCCGCGCAGGGCGCCGCGCACCCGCTCGCCGCCGCCCACGGCCGGTCCGGTTTCCTGGGGCGGTGGATTGGCCGCCAGCGTGGCAGGATCGACGCCGGTCTGCTTCCTGGCCCAGACCTGGCATTCGCCGTCATCGCTGTCCTGGCGCGCCTGGCCCTGGCCCTGGGACGGATAGGCGACCGGGCGCTGGGCCTGGGCGGCGCAGCAGCAGGCTGCGAGCAGGGCGGCGCAGGACAGCTGGCGGGCGATGGACATGGCGGCCTCCTATTCGCCGGTGCTAGCGCTGGCGCGCGTCGTCCCGCTGCCACGCATCTCGTCGAGCCGGGTGCGGAAGTTGCCCGCCCAGTAGTCGCTGATCGACTGCAGCTCGGTCCAGGTGATCTGTTCGCCTTGCGGCAGGGTCTTGTCGCCGCGCCGGGTGGCGGTGGCGGCGACGACCCGCCGGCCATCCGGCGCCAGCGCTTCCATCTCGGCGGTCATCTCGACCAGGCGCGGCGAGGTGCCGGCCGCCGCGCGCCCGGCGTTGTACAGCGCCTTGATCGGCAGGAAGTCGCTGGCGCCGGTTGGCGGCTTGACGGTCTGCAGATTGGTGATCGCGATGCGCACGCGCAGCACGTCGGGACCGGGTGCGGTCACGACCTGGTAGGTCGGCGCCAGCGCCCGCTGCAGCGACTGCTGGAAGTTGGCGCTCATGCGCGCGACCGCGTCGGGCGCGGGCGGCGGCTGGCCGGGCGCGGGCGTGGCCAGCACCTGGATCGGATCGAGCAGCAGCTTGGTGTAGCGCGTGTAGTCGACCGAGCGGTCGATGTACAGCTCGACGCCGTCGCGGTCGGGCGCCGGCTTGAGCTGGGAATAGTCGCCCAGGAAGCCCGAGCGCTGGGCCTGGGCCGTACCGACATCGCCAGGTTGCGTGGTCTGGCTCGATTGGCAGCCTGCCAGCGCCATGACCAAAAGCACTGTGCCGATGGAAGTTTTCATGTGAAGGATCCCTCAAAAGTCTGATGGCCATCGTCATCTTGGGTGAATCGACGGAACAAGCCTATTGTCCTTTGGTCCTACCGCAAAGCCGATTGACGGCCACGACAGTGCAAAGGACATTCGGAAAATGACGGCGAGCACCTGCCTGCGCCTGGCCTTGCTATTGGCGCTCACCCTGATCTCGGCCTGTCCCACGGCATGGGCGCAGCCGGGGCCGCGCATCGGCCTGGTGCTGGGCGGCGGCGGGGCGCGCGGCACCGCCCACGTCGGCGTGCTGGAGGTGCTCGACGCCTTGCGGGTGCCGGTCCATTGCGTGGCTGGCACCAGCATGGGCTCGCTCGTCGCGGGCGCCTGGCTCGGCGGGCTCACGCCGCCGCAGATGCTCGAACGCATGGGCAAGGTCGACTGGCATGACCTGTTCGACGACGACCCGGCCCGCAGCGAAACCAACTATCGCGAGCGGCGCCTGGCGCAAAGTTATTACCCCAGCCTGGAAGCCGGCGTCACCCCGGACGGCCTGCGCATGGCGCGCGGCCTGGTCGGCGGCCAGAAGATCAAGCTGTTCTTCAACTCCCTGGTCGGCGCCGACCGCGGCGAACGCATCATCGAGAGCCTGCCGCTGCCGCTGTCGATCGTGGCCACCGACATCGGTACCGGCGAGCGGGTGGTGTTCCGCAGCGGCGAGCTGGCGGCCGCGATGCGCGCCAGCATGAGCGTGCCGGCGGTGCTGGCCCCGGTGCCCTACCAGGGACGCTACCTGGTCGATGGCGGCCTGGTCGACAACCTGCCGGTGCGCGAGGTGCGCGAGCGCTGCCAGGCCGACGTCGTCATCGCGGTCGACGTCGGCTCGCCGCTGCTGCAGCCGCAACAGGTGGAGTCGCTGGCCAGCGTGTCCCTGCAAATGATCAATATCCTCACGGAGCAGAACGCCCAGGCTTCGCGCGCCTCGCTGGGACCGGGCGACATCTATATCCAGCCCGACCTGAAGGGCATCACGGCGGCCGATTTCGGGAAATTCCGCGAGGGCGCTGCGCGCGGCAAGAAGGCGGCCGAGGCCCTGGCGCCGCAACTGGCGCGCCTCGCGCTGCCGGCCGCCGACTACGCGGCGTGGACTGCCCGCCTGCGCGGCCCGCCGCCGCCGGCGCCGCTCATCGACGGCGTCATGATCGCCGGCCTGCGCCATGTGAACCCGGTGCTGGTCCATGAACACCTCGATATCGTCCCCGGCCAGCCGCTCGATACCGTGCGCCTGGAGGATGGCCTGGCCCGTGTGTATGGCGAAGGCGACTTCGAGAGCGTCGACTATGCGCTGCTGGGCACCCGCGCGCGCCGCATCCTGCAGGTCACGCCCACCGAGAAGAGCTGGGGACCCGATTACCTGCGCTTCGGCGTCGACCTCCAGGCCTCGAACAAGGAGAACGATTTCGCGCTGCGCATGGCCTACCACCGCAAATGGCTTAATCCGCTCGGTGGCGAATGGCTGTCCGGGGTCCAGATCGGCGAGCGCGCCACGCTGTACACCCAGTTCTACCAGCCGATCGAGGCGCGCCAGCGCTTCTTCGTCCAGCCGGCGCTGGCGGTGGCACGCGACCGGCTCAATGTGTACCAGGGCGACAGCCGCATCGCCGAATACCGCTTGCGCAACCGCGGCGCCAGCCTTGGACTCGGCATCAATGCCGGCACCGCCGGCCAGTTGCGCCTGGAGCGGACGGTGCGCAAATACGATGCCACGGTCGAGACCGGGCCAGCGACCTTGCCGACCGGCGAGACGACCCTGCGTGGCTGGCAGGTCGTGGCCGACTTCGACCAGCTCGACCGGGCCTTCTTTCCCAGCCGCGGCTGGTCGGCGCGCGCCGCCTGGTTTCGGCACGACCACGGCGACTACAGCCGCCTGGCGACCGAGCTACGCGCCGCGCGTGTCTGGGGTGATTACGTGCTCAACGGCCGGCTGCACTATACCGGCTCGACGGACGGGCGGCTGCCGCTGGCCGAGGCCGGGGCGCTGGGCGGCTTCCTGAACCTGTCTGGCTATGTGCGCAACCAGGTGCTGGCCGACGATGTGCGCTTTGCCATCCTGCGCGGGGAAAAGATCATCGGCCGCATGCCGCTGGGTCTGAGCGGCGACCTGCGCATCGGCATGTCGCTCGAGGCCGGCAGTGCGCGCAATCGCTACACCGAGACAGGGCTCGACGGCTGGCAAGCCGCGGCCTCCATCTACCTGGGCGGCATGACGCCGCTGGGCCCGCTGTACTTCGGCGCCGGGCTGGCGCAGGGCGGGCGTTCGTCGCTGTACCTGTTCATCGGGCTGCCCTAGCAAGCCGCCGCATTCCTTCTCCATCGCAGGTCTTGACTATCGGAGGTTGGCATGAACATTCGTCTCACGAGCAAGACGGCAGCGGCGCTGGCAGCGTGCGCAATGTTGACGGCCTGGGCGGGCCCGTGCGCCGCCCAGGGGCCGGCGGGCGCGCATTGGGAGTACGAGGCGTCGCCGTATCTGTGGGCCGCCGGTCTCGACGGCACGACCACGGTGGGCGACCTGTCGGTCGAGAGCGACCACAGCTTTTCCGACCTGGTGGACAAGATCGATTTCGGACTCACCGGCGCCTTCGAGGCGCGCAAGGGGCGCTGGGGCATCCTGTTCGACGCCATCTACATCAAGCTCTCGGATGACGTCGCCAGCCCCCGCGGCACGGTGGACGTGGAAGCGGTGCAGCAGATGTATACGCTGGGCGGCGCGTGGCGGGCGCTCGAGGGGCCGGCGCCGGTCGACCTGATCGGGGGATTGCGTTACAACTACCTGAAGCCGACGCTCGGACTGGGCGGCGTCGAGCGCAGCCAGAGCAAGGATGCGGTCGATCCCTATATCGGCGTGCGCGGACATTACCCGCTGGACCCGGGCTGGAACCTGATCGGCTACCTCGATGTCGGTACCTTCGATGGCAGCGACTACGCCTGGCAGTTGCTGGTAGGCGCCAGCTATGCCTGGCGGCCGGACCGCTCGATCAAGTTCGGCTACCGCCAGCTCAAGACCAAGTACAGTGGCGAGCGCATCGAACTCGACACGACGATGCAGGGCCTGTACATCGGCGTCGGCTTCCGCTTCTGATGAGCGATTTCTACAGGCGAAGTGCAGTCAAAATCGGGGCGCGCAGAAAGACAGACGCTGTGCGACCGCGTTACTCAAGATTGGTTTCGCAGGAGGCCGGCTTAGCGCACCCGATGTTTGTGACATATCAAATATGCCATCTGTCCTCCCGTGCGTGCCTGGTCGCGCATCTAGAATCGTCTGCACCGCGCTCGATGCGCAGATGATTGACAGCGGAAGATGCCTATGCATACGATCGAACCCCTGACCTATCTTGTCGATGGCAATGTCGGCGCGCTGAATTACATGGCGTGTCTGCTGCAGGCCGTGGGCCTGCGCGCCGCCGCCTTCGACCGCACCGACGGTTTCCTGCGGGCCCATGATCCCGCGATGCCCGGCTGCGCCGTGATCGATGTGCGCATGCCGGGCCTGGACGGCCTGGCGCTGCTGCGCGAACTGCAGCAGGGCGGCGCCGAGCGCGCCATCGTGTTCGTCGCCGGCGGCGGCGACGTCGAACTGGGCGTGCGGGCCATGAAGGCCGGGGCCGACGACTTCCTGCTCAAGCCGCTCGAGGCGGACAGTTTCGTGGCCGCCGTCCGGCATGCGCTGGCGCGCGACGCCCACGAGCGCGCGGTGCGGCGCGAGCTGCAGCGGATCCGCGCCCACCTCGATACGCTGACCCGGCGCGAGCAGCAGGTATTGCGCCATGTGGTCTCGGGCCGCCTGAACAAGCAGATCGCCTTCGACCTGGGCATCGCCGAGAAAACGATCAAGGTTCACCGCGCCCGGGTGATGGAAAAGATGGGCGCGACCTCGCTGGCCCAGCTGGTGCGCGAGACCCTGGAGCTCGAGGCGGGCGCGGTGTTCGCCGGCGACGGCGTCGACAAGGACGATAGCTGAGGGCGCCCGCGTTCGGTCCCGGGGCCCATGCCCCCCATCGCCCTTTGGTCCAATAGGCACTTGCCACCGGCCAGAGCACGATGGCAATCCGCAGGCGCGCGCCGTACGTGCGCCCGGCACGATGGGGGAGAGCGTCATGTTGAACAAACTATTGGCCGAATTCATCGGCACATTCTGGCTGGTGCTGGGCGGCTGCGGCAGCGCCGTGCTGGCCGCGACCTTTCCCGAGGTCGGCATCGGCCTGACCGGGGTTTCGCTGGCCTTCGGCCTGACCGTGCTGACGGCGGCCTATGCGCTCGGCCCGATCTCGGGCGGCCATTTCAATCCCGCCGTGTCGGTGGGCCTGTGGGCCGGCGGTCGCTTCCCGGCGCGCCACCTGGCGCCCTACGTCGTGGCGCAGGTGGCCGGCGCCGTGCTGGCCGCGGCCCTGATCTATGTGATCGCCAGCGGCAAGGCCGGCTTCGACGTCCAGGCCGGTTTCGCGGCGAATGGCTATGGAGCTCACTCGCCGGGCGGCTACTCGCTCGAGGCGGCCTTCGTGTGCGAGCTGGTGATGAGCTTCATGTTCGTGCTGGTGGTGCTGGGCGCGACCCACACGCGGGCCCCGGTCGGCTTCGCCGGCATCGCCATCGGCCTGGCGCTGGCCCTGGTGCACCTGATCAGCATCCCGGTGACGAATACCTCGGTCAACCCGGCGCGCAGCACCGGCCCGGCGCTGTTCGTCGGCGGCTGGGCGATGGCCCAGCTATGGCTGTTCTGGCTCGCGCCCTTGCTCGGCGGTGCGCTGGCCGGGGTCTTGTACCGCAAGGTGCTGCAGCGCGAACCGGTCGAGCCGTCGGTTACGGGTCAGCTGGAGCCGGGCTTCGGTCTCGGTGCGCGCACCTGAAGCGCTTTAACTTCTTAGCTTAGGGGAAATAGCGCAGAAAAAATTCCTGACATTGACGCAGATTAAGCACTAAAATCGAATCGCATCCTGTTATGACGATGCACCGTCAGCGCCCGCCCTTGTGCGGGCGCTTGTTCGTTGTGCCTCGCATGCAGCCGGCATATCCGCTGGACGGATAGGGCATGTGCGGATCCCGTTCGAAAGGAAGTGGCGTGCAATCCCAGATCAAGTCATCTGTCATGGAAGCGATCGGCAACACCCCGGTGGTCAGGCTCGGCCGTGTATTCGCGGACGCCAACGTGGTGGCCAAGCTGGAATTCATGAATCCCGGCGGCAGCATCAAGGACCGCATGGTGCGGGCCATGCTGCGCAAGCTGCCGCCGCAGGCCGGGCGCGTGGTCGAGGCATCGTCCGGCAATACCGGCGCGGCGCTGGCCATGGCCAGCGCCGTGCTCGGGCTGGACTGCGAGGTCGCCGTCCCCGTCGCCACCAGCCGTGAAAAGATCCGGCGCATCGAAGCCTATGGCGCCACGGTGCGCGTGTGCGACGGCGAACGCGGTCCCGACTACCAGGAGACGGCCCTGGACATCGCCCGCCAGGGCGGCGCCCACCACCTCGACCAATACCGCTCGGCCCTTAACAGCCAGGCGCACTACGGCGACACCGCCCCCGAACTGTGGGCGCAAATGGAAGGCCAGATCGACGTCTTCGTGTGCGGCGTCGGCTCGGGCGGGACGATCTCGGGCATCGGGCGCTACCTCAAGGAGCGAAATCCGGCGATCCGTGTGATCGGGGTCGAGCCGCTGGATTCGGCGTATCGGAAACTGGTGACCGACCTGCCGGCGAACGGCGAATTCTCCAGCGCGATCGAGGGCGTCGGCAAGGGCTGTGCCTCGCCCGTGTTCGAGCCGGCGGTAGTCGACGACGTGGTCCAGGTGCCGGATGAAGAAGCGCTGGCCTGGATCCACCGGCTGGCGCGCGAAGAGGGTATTCTGGCCGGCGGTTCGAGCGCCTGCGTGGCGGCGGGCATCGCCCGCCTGCTGCCGACACTGGGCAATGCGCGCGTCGTGACGATCTTCCCGGACTCCGGAGCGTTCTACCTTTCGAAGTATTTCTAGCGCCCGTCGCGGCCGTCGCGGCCCGCCTCCTGGTCGCCTTCGGCCTGTTCCGGCGCGCGCGCCGTCGGCAAGTGCCAGCCGTAGCGGATGGCCGCCAGGCGCAGGCCGAAGCACAGGGCGGCGCCGGCCAGCGCGGTCGGGGTGCTGGGCAGCCCCAGGGCGTCGCCCGCCACCACCACGGTGGCCCCGGCGAGGGCGGCGACGGCATAGATGTCCGACCTGAACACGGCCGGCACGTTCGACAGCAGCACGTCGCGCGCGACGCCGCCGCCGATGCCGGTCAACATGCCGAGCAGCGCCGCCATCACCGGTTCCAGGCCGAACACCAGCGCCTTCTGGGCGCCGGCGACGCAGAACAGGGCCAGGCCGGCGCCGTCGAACACCAGCACCGGGTGGCGCAGGCGGTGCAGGGCGGGCGACCAGAAGAAGATCGCCACCCCGGCCAGCAGCGACACGCCCAGATAGCGCCAGTCGGTGAAGGCCGCCGGCGGCGTGGCGCCGATCAGGAGGTCGCGCACGATGCCGCCCGAGGTGGCGGCGACGAAGGACAGCACCAGCACGCCGAACAGGTCGAGCTGGCGCCGCAGGCCGGCGGTGGCGCCGCTCAGGGCGAACACGAAGGTGCCGACCAGGTCGAGCGTCAGCACCAGGGTTTTCATGGCGGCGCCCATGTCGAGCGCGGAAACGGGGAACACGGCTTACCTCTGGACGTGAAAGGTGCAATCCGCACCGAGGATGCGGATTCTATAGCACCGGGCCCGTCCGCGCCTTTCCTTGCCTGGCCGCCCCGTGCTCAGCGTCCCTCGCTGCCCTGCAGGATGGCGCGCGCCACGCCTTCGCCGTAGGCCGGATCGCACATCGTACAGTTGGCGATGTGGCGCGCCTTGACCTCGTCCGACGCGCCGGCGATCGCCCGCGCCGTGTTCTGGAACAGCGCCTCGCGCTGGGCCGGCGACATCTTCTGGAACAGCAGGGCCGGCTGCGAGTAATAATCGTCGTCGACCCGGTGGTTCCAGTGGTCGGCGGCGCCCTCGAGCGACAGCGGCGGCTCTTTGAAGTCGGGCTGTTCCTGCCATTCGCCGTGGCGATTCGGCTCGTACGAGGTGGTGCCGCCACGGTTGCCATCGACCCGCATCGCGCCGTCGCGGTGGTAGCTGTGCACCGGGCAGCGCGGCGCGTTCACCGGAATCTGGTGGTGGTTCACGCCCAGCCGGTAGCGCAGCGCGTCGCCGTAGGAGAACAGGCGGCCCTGCAGCATCTTGTCGGGCGAGAAGCCGATGCCCGGCACGATGTGGCCCGGGTTGAAGCCGGCCTGCTCGACCTCGGCGAAGTTGTTTTCCGGGTTGCGGTTCAGCTCCAGCACGCCGACCTCGATCAGCGGATAGTCGGCGTGCAGCCAGACCTTGGTCAGGTCGAACGGGTTGTACCGATAGGTGGCCGCCTCTTTCTCGGGCATGATCTGCACATACAGGGTCCAGCGCGGGAAGTCGCCGGCCTCGATGCTGTCGTACAGGTCGCGCAGATTGCTCTCCCGGTCGCGGCCGATCACCGTGGCGGCTTCGGCGTCGCTCAGGTTCTGGATGCCTTGGCGGGTCTTGAAGGTGAACTTGACCCAGAAACGTTCGTTGGCGGCGTTGATGAAGCTGAAGGTGTGACTGCCGAAGCCGTGCATGTGGCGAAAGCTCCTGGGGATGCCACGGTCGCTCATGATGATCGTGACCTGGTGCAGCGCCTCGGGCAGGCTGGACCAGAAATCCCAGTTGTTGTCGGCGCTGCGCAGGCCGGTGCGCGGGTCGCGCTTGACCGCATGGTTCAGGTCGGGAAACTTGAGCGGGTCGCGCATGAAGAAGATCGGCGTGTTGTTCCCGACCAGGTCCCAGTTGCCCTGCTCGGTATAGAACTTCATCGCGAAGCCACGGATGTCGCGCTCGGCGTCGGCGGCGCCGCGTTCGCCGGCCACCGTCGAGAAGCGCATGAACAGCTCGGTCTTCTTGCCGACTTCCGAGAACAGGCGCGCCTTGGTGTAGCGCGTGATGTCGTGGGTCACGGTGAAGGTGCCATACGCGCCGCCGCCCTTGGCATGCATGCGGCGTTCGGGAATCACTTCGCGATCGAAGTGGGCCAGTTTTTCCAGGAACCACACGTCCTGCAGCAGGGCCGGGCCGCGCGGGCCGGCCGTCATGGTGTTCTGGTTGTCGACCACGGGGGCGCCCGCGGCGGTGGTCAGTTCTTTCATGGCATCGTCCTCTGGTGTTGGGGGGAAGCGGTCAGCCGCGCACGAAGGCCAGCAGGTCGGCATTGACCTGGTCTTTATGGGTGTCGGTCAGGCCGTGCGGCGCGCCCGGATACACGATCAGCTGCGCGTGCGGGATCAGGCGTTTGGAGGCGCGCCCGGCGGCGTCGATCGGCACGATCTGGTCGTCGTCGCCGTGGACGATCAGGGTCGGGATCGTGAACTTCTTGAGGTCTTCGGTGAAGTCGGTTTCCGAGAACGCCTTGATCGAATCGTAGGTGTTCTTGTGGCCGCCCAGCATGCCCTGCATCCACCATGACTGGATCAGACCTTGCGAGACCTTGGCGCCGGGCCGGTTGAAGCCGTAGAACGGGCCGCTCGGAACGTCCAGATAGAACTGGGAGCGGTCGGCCAGCTGGGCGGCGCGCAGGCCGTCGAACACTTCGAGCGGCAGGCCGCCCGGATTCGCCTCGGTCTTGAGCATCAGCGGCGGGACCGCCGAGATCAGGCCGGCCTTGGCGATGCGCGCGGTGCCGTGGCGGCCGATATAGCGCGCCACTTCGCCGCCGCCGGTCGAAAAGCCGAACAGCACCGCATCCTTGACGTCCAGGTGCTCAAGAAGCTCGGCCAGGTCGTCGGCGTAATGGTCCATGTCGTTGCCGTCCCATGGCTGGCTCGAGCGGCCGTGGCCGCGGCGGTCGTGGGCGATGCAGCGGTAGCCCTGGCCGGCGAAGAAGATCATCTGCGATTCCCAGCTGTCCGAGTTCAGTGGCCAGCCGTGGCAGAACACGATGGGCTGGCCGCTGCCCCAGTCCTTGTAATAGAGTTCGACGCCTTCCCTGGTGGTATAGATGGTCATGCGGGTTTCTCCCTGGAGTGGATGTGGTTGACGGAAAAGCTTGGCAGCCAGTGTATGCAGCGCCGGGCGCCGGCAGGTAGTGAATGATCGTGAAGACCCGTGCGCAGCCCGGCGGCCGCGCACCGTTTCACGAGAATTCACCCGCGGCGTCGTCCAGGGTGAGTAGACTCGAATTTCCAGCCCGACAACACCTGACAGAAGGAAGAGCCATGGACTACACCATCGATATCGCCGTCGCCGACGGCAGCTTCTCCGCCCACGTCGCGCGTCCGGACCAGGCAAGCGGGCCGGCCCCCGTGGTGGTGGTCTTGCAGGAGATATTCGGAGTCAATGCCGGCATCCGCAGCATCGCCCATGAGATGGCCGGCCACGGCTTCATCGCGCTGTGCCCGGACCTGTTCTGGCGCAGTGAGCGCGATCTGTCGATGAGCGAGGGCGAGCCGGTGCACCAGGAACGTGGATTCGCCCTGTACCGCGCCTACGACTTCGACCAGGGCGCCGGCGACGTCGTCGCCGCCATCGCCGCCGCGCGCAGCTTGCAAGGCGGCTCGGGCCGGGTTGGCGTGATGGGCTACTGCCTGGGAGGCTTGCTGACCTACCTGGTGGCCGCAACCGGCGCCGCCGATGCGGGTGTGGCCTACTATGGCGGCGGCACCGAGCGCTTTCTGGAGCGCGCCGCGCGGATCGACACGCCGCTCCTGATGCACCTGGCCGAAGAAGACGAATACATCGACAAGCCAGCCCAGGCCGCGATCCGGGCCGCCCTCGCGGACCGGCCCGACGTCACGATCCACGGCTATCCGGGCCAGTCGCACGCGTTCGCGCGCCCCGGCGGCGCCCATTTCGACCGGGCGTCGGCCGAACTGGCCAACTGGCGCACGCTGGCCTTCCTGCGCAAACACGTGGGCTGAGCTGTTGCGTATTTACTTCTTGTCATCAGGCCGGCAAAGATTTAAGGTAGTGGTATCGACGCGCAATACCGTGCGCCATTCCGTGCGCCTGACCGATCGCATGCATACCGATACCTCTACCGCGCCGCCACCACCACCGCCGTCCGCCGGCATGCAGCACGCCGGGCTGGCGCGGGGCGGGCCCGATTACACTTTCGGGCGCTTTGCTCTGTACCCGGCGCGCAAGCTGCTGGTGCGCGGCGAAACGCCGGTGCCGCTCGGCGGACGCGCGTTCGACCTGCTGGTTGCGCTGATCGCACGCGCCGGCCAGGTGGTCAGTCACCACGAACTGGTCGCGGCCGTGTGGCCGCGGTCCGTGGTCGAGGAAAACGGCTTGCGGGTGCATATGTCGGCGCTGCGCAAGGCGCTCGGCGAGAATCCGTCCGAGCAGTACATCCTGACCGTGCCGGGACGGGGCTACCGCTTCGTCAAGAGCGTGGCGGCCGGCCCGCTGGCGCCGCTGCGTGGCCGGCGCCCGGGGCGCCTGGTCGGGCGCGCGGCCCTGCTGGAGCGGCTCGCAAGCAGCCTGGCGCCGGGCCGGGTGACGACTCTGGTCGGCCCCGGCGGCAGCGGCAAGACGGCGCTGGCCCATGCGGCCGCGCAGGCGCTCCATGATGCCGACGGTTGCCACGTAATCGACTGCGCCGGCGGCATCGACCCGGCGGCCATGCACTGCCGCGCGCTGCGCGAGCGCCAGGCCCTGCTGGTGCTCGACAACTGCGAAGGCGCGTTGCCGGCGGCGGCGGCCCTGGCCGCGCGCCTGGCCGGCGCGGACGCGCGCGTCACGGTCCTGGCCACCAGCCGCGCGCCGCTCGGCGTCGGCGGCGAGTGGGTGGTCGGGGTGCCGCCGCTGGACCTGCCCGGGCCGGATGACGCGCTCGATTGCGGGCAAGCGCTGGCGTGGCCCGCGATTGCCCTGTTCGTCGAGCGCGCCGAGGCCAACAGCAGCCGCTTCGAGCTGACCCCGGCCAACTTGGCCTGCGTGGCCGCACTGTGCCGCCAGCTGGACGGCCTGCCGCTGGCGCTCGAACTGGCCGCCGCGCGGGTGGAGGCGCTGGGCGTCGAGGGGCTGGCGGCGCGCCTGGAGGACCTGTTCCTTCTGTTGACGCGCAGCCGGCGCCTGGCCGGTCCGCGCCATGCCTCGCTAGGGGCCATGCTCGATGCCAGCCATTGCCTGCTGGACCAGGTGGAGCGCACGCTGCTGCGCCGGCTGTCGGTGTTCGCGGGCGCCTTCGCGCCGGAGTTGGCGCTGAGGGTGTGCGCCTTCGGTGCGCTTGGACGGGACGAGGCCGAGCGGGCCCTGGCGGCGCTGGGCGCCTGCTCGCTGCTGGTCGCCGAAGACGGCGTCGATGGCGCCCGCGCGCCACGCTACCGCCTGCTGAACACGACCCGCCGCTATGCGTCGGCGCAGCTGGCCGCCAGCGGCGAGGCGTGGATCGTGGCGGAACGCCTGCTGCAGACCGCCCCCGACGAACAGGAACAGGAACAGGAGCAGGAACAGAAACAGGAACAGGTACGGAGCGCAGTGTGGGAGTAAGACAGGAGCCGCAGGGCGAGGCGCCCGTCTATGTCTTCGGCGCCTTCCGCCTGCTGCGCCAGGCGCGCCAACTGTTCCTGGGCCCGACCCCGGTGCGGTTGGGCGGGCGCGCGCTGGAGCTGCTGCTGGTGCTGGTCGAGCGGGCCGGCGAAGTGGCCAGCCGCGCCGAACTCGAACGCACGATCTGGCCCGGCAGCGTAGTCGAGGACAGCTGCCTGCGGGTGCATATCGCAGCGCTGCGCAAGGCGCTCGGCGACGGCCCCGGCGCCTCGCGCTATATCGCCAACGTGCCCGGGCGCGGTTACAGTTTCGTGGCGCCGGTGGTCGCGCTGCGCCTCGATGCCGAGGTCGATGCCGATGCCAGTGCGGCGCCGCCCGCCGGCCCGCGCCCCTTGCCGCTGCGGATGACGAGCGTGCTGGGACGCGAGGACGTGATGGAGCAATTGCGGGCACTATTGCCGCGCTGCCGCCTGGTCACCATCGTCGGCCATGGCGGCATCGGCAAGACCACGCTGGCGCTGTCCCTGGCCGGGCAGCTGCAGGATGGCTATGCCGACGGCGCCTGCTTCGTCGACCTGGCGCTCTTGAGCAGCGCGATCCAGATTCCCGATGCGCTGGCCGCCAGCCTTGGCCTGGAGCCGGATGGCGAGGGCGTGCGCGCGCTGCTGGAGCGCTGGCTGGCGCCGCGCCGCATGTTGATCGTGCTGGACAACTGCGAGCACCTGATCGAGGCCGCGACCTCGCTCGCCGAATGCCTGCTGCGGCTGCCCCCCGGGATCGACGTCGTCGCCACCAGCCGCGAACCGCTGGACGCCGACGGCGAGTGGGTGCTGCGACTGGGGCCGCTCGCCTGTCCGCCCGACGATCCCGCCTTGAGCCTCGAACAGGCGCTGCGCTATCCGGCCCTGCAGCTGCTGGCCAGCCGGGCCGAGGCCGGGATGGATTCCTTCCGGCTTGGCCAGGCCGAGCTGCCGGCTGCCGTCAAGCTGTGCCGCCGGGTCGACGGGGTGCCGCTGGCGATCGAGTTCGCCGCCGCCCAGGTGGGCCTGCTGGGCGTGCAGGGCGTGGTGGAGCAGCTGGGCGACCGCCTGCGCCTGCTCGGCAGCGGGCGCCGCACCGTGCTGCCGCGCCACCGCACCCTGCGTGCGCTGCTCGACTGGAGCCATGAGCTGCTGTCGCCCGACGAACAGCGCGTGCTGCGCCACTGCGCGCTGTTCGTCGGCCCGTTCTCGCTCGAGGCGGCGCTGGCGGTGGTGGGCCCCGGCGCCGCCGGCTGCATGATGAGCTGCCTGCTGGACCTGGTGTCCAAGTCGCTGGTCGCGGCCGACACCGGGGGACCGGACGCGCGCTTTGTGCTGCTCGGGATCACCCGCGCCTATGCGATCGAGCGCCTGGCCGAGGATCCCGAGCGCAACGCGCTGGCGGCGCGCCACGCGCTGTACACCCTGGGTCTGCTGGACGAGTGCGAGCGCGCCTGGAACACGCTCGACCATGACGCATGGCTCGCTTGCGCCAGCCATGTGGTGGGCAATCTGCGCGCCGCGCTCGACTGGGCCTTCGGCCCCGGCGGCGAGCGCGCGCTGGGCGTGCGCCTGGTGGCCGCGCCGGCGGTGTTGGGCGCCGGCCTGTTCGGCGAGCGGGAACTCGAGCGCCACGTGCGCGCGGCGCTGGAAGCGATCGGCGCCGGAACCGCCGCCGACCCGCTCGACGCGGCGCGCCTGCACACCGCCATCGCCGGCGGCGTGGTCGGGGACTGGAAACCCTGGCTGCGCGCAATCGGCCAGGCCGAGGCCGGCGGACAGCCGGAAGCCCTGGCCGAAGCCCTGTATGTCTGCGCCGTGTGCTGCCTTGGCGCCGGCCTGTATCGCAGCGCCCACGAACACGCGCTGCACATGGCGCGGGTGGCGGCGCAGGCGGGGCTGGCGCGCACGCTGGCGGTGGCGCGGCGTCTGCCGGCCGCGAGCCTGCACATGCTGGGCGAGCATGAGGCGGCGCTGCGCCTGGCCCGCCAGCAGCCTGCGACCGTGCGCGCGCCGCTGCGCCTGGCCGGGCCGGTCGGCGCCGACATCGTCCGTGGCGCGCTGCTGGCGCGCACGCGCTGGCTGCTGGGCGAGGGGCGCGCGGCGGCGGCACTGGCGCGCGACCTGCTCACGCTCGCGGCCCGCGACGGCGCGCCGGCGTCGCTGGCCTGGACCCTGGCGCTGGGCGCCTTGCCGGTGGCCTTGTGGCGCGGCGACGACGCCTGGGCGCGCGAGTTGGCCGGCCAGCTCGAAGAGCATGCCGAGCGCCATGGCTTGGCCTACTGGAGCGACTGGGCAAGGCTGGCGCGCCAGGTGCTGGTGGCCCGTTCGGGCCGCATGGAGACGCTGCCCCACGCCGCCTGGGGCCTGGACGCGGTCCAGGGCGACCATCTGGTGACCTGGCTTGGCGCGAGCGCCGGCGCCGGGCTGGATGCGGCGGCGCAGCGCTGCGCCCAGGGCCAGGTCGGCTGGTGCGCCGCCGAGGTCTGGCGCGCCAGCGGCGAACGCCTGCTGCCGGGAGCGGGCGCGGCAAGGGCGGCCGAGGCATTGTTCGAACGGGGCCTGGCGGCTGCCCGCGCCCAGGGCGCGCTGGCCTGGGAGCTGCGCTGCGCGATCAGCCTGGCCCGTCTGTGGCGTGACGCCGGCGACGGCGCGCGGGCAGGGGCACTGCTGCAACCGCTGGTGCTGGCCCTGGGCGACGGTCATGACGGCGCTGACCGGCGCGCTGCCTTGCTGCTGTTGCAAGACTTATGGCGCTGTCATCGTTAGATATGGATGAGTATTGAACTGCTGAGCTGACCCGCGGTCCAATCCTGGTCGTCATCGATCGGGAGCGCACGATGAAAGCGCCGAAGTTTGAGAAGCTGTTCGCCCAGCTGCCCCAACTGAATCAGCCGCAGCGTCAGCAAGTGCTTGCCGCCCTGCATCCGGCAGCCGGGCTCGACCGGGTGGTTGCCCTCATCGGCGAGATCCGGTCAAAGGGGCGGTGCTGCCCGGATTGCGGCTGCGAGCGTTGCCACCGGCATGGTCATGCTAACGACCTGCAACGCTTTCGCTGTTGCGCATGCGGACGCACCTTCAATGACCTGACCGGCACGCCGCTGGCGCGGCTCAGGCACAAGGGCAAGTGGCTCGATTATCTGGACACGGTGCTCGATTCGCGCACGGTCCGCTCTGCGGCCAAGCGGCTCGGCGTGCACCCGAACACCACGTTTCGCTGGCGCCACCGCTTTCTCGACCGGGTCAAGGACGACCGGCCCGAGCGCCTGGTCGGCATCGTCGAGGCCGACGAAATGTTCCTGCTCGAATCGCAGAAGGGGGCACGCAAACTCAATCGCCGGCCGCGCAAGCGTGGCGGTAGGGCCGCCCTGCGCGGCATTTCGCACCACCTCGACTGCATCCTGGTGGCGCGCGACCGCAGCGGCCAGACCATCGACGCCGTGACCGGTCGCGGCGCCTTGAAGGCGTCCCAGCTGGTCAAGCACCTGCTGCCGAAACTCGATCCCCAGGCGCTGCTGATCACCGACGGCAACGCCGCCTACACCGCCTTCGCCCGTGCCCATGACATTGCGCACCAGGCCGTTAATCTCAGTGCCGGCAAACGCGTCCGCAACGGCGCCGAGGGCGCCATCCACGTTCAGAATGTCAATGCCTATCACCGGCGCTTCAAGGAATGGCTGGCGCGCTTCCGTGGCGTAGCGTCGCGCCGGCTTCCCAACTACCGGGGCTGGCATTGGGCGCTCGATGGCGGGAGGGTTACATTCGTCGAGCAATTGCTGTGTATTGCATTCGGGGTCATCAACAGATAACGGTGACAGCGCCAGACTTATAGCTCACCAGGATTTCACACTTTTTAACATCGGCCGCTTGATCCAAGTCATATGATCTTGATCATAAGATTGACAGCGGAGGTGGTTAATGGAGACGGAAGGCGAGCTATCGTTCGGCCCCTTTACGCTGTCGCTCGACCGGCGCGAACTGCGCCGGGACGGGTTTGCGCTGCCGCTCGGCGCCCGTGCGCTGGAACTGCTGGCGTTGCTGGCCGGGCGCGCCGGCGAGGTGGTGGGCAAGGACGAGATCGTCGCCCGCCTGGCGCCCGGGACCGACATGGAGCAGGGCCGGTTGCGCGCCCACGTCGCCGCTGTGCGTCGCGCGCTCGGGGACGGCGAGGATGGCAGCCGCTACATCGTCAACGTGCTGGGGCGCGGCTATGTGTTCGTCGCCGCCGTGCGCCGGGCTGCACCGGCCGCCTTGCCGAGGGTCGCGGGGCTGCCGGACGGCTCTGCGCCGCTGCTGGGTCGGGGGGAGACGATTGCTTCCCTGGTCCGCATGGTCGGCGAGCGGCGCCTGGTCACGGTTGTCGGTGCCGGCGGCCTGGGCAAGAGCGCGCTGGCGCTGGCGGTGGCGCGCCATATGGCGCCGCAGTTCGATGGCCGCGTGGCCTACCTCGACCTGGCGCGGTTGGCCGACGGCGCGCGGCTGGCGGGCGCGGTGGCGGGCGCAGTGGGGCTTGCGGCCGACAGCACCGCGCCAGTCTTGTGCGCTGCCCTGGCCGGGCGGCGCCTGCTGCTGGTGCTGGACAACTGCGGCCACCTCGCCGATCCGGCGGCGCTGCTGGCCGAGGCGCTGCTCGAAGCCGCGCCCCGGCTGCACCTGCTGGCGACCAGCCGCGAGGCGCTGGACCTGCGCGCCGAATGGGTGCACCGGCTGGCGCCATTAACCTTGCCGGCGGCGCTGGAACTGTTCGCGCTACGGTGTGGGACCAGGCTCGATCCAGCCGGCCGGGCGCAGACGGCGCAACTGTGCCGCCAACTGGACGGCAACCCCTTGCTGATCGGCCTGGCCGCGGCGCGCGCCAGGACCGGCGGCATCGCGGCGCTGGCCGGCGCGGGCGATGCGCCATGGGGCGCGGGCGCAGAGGCGGAAGGACGCCACCGTTCGGCCGACGCCCTGCTGGACTGGAGCTGGCGCCTGCTCGCGCCGCGCGAGCGCGCCGTCCTGCAGCGTCTGTCGGTGTTTCGCCGGAGCTTCACCCTCGACGAAGCCGCCAGGGAGTGTGCCTGCCCAGAGATCGACGGCGCCGCCGTGAAGTGGTGCCTGTCGGGGCTCGTGGCCCGCTCGCTGGTCGAGGTCGATTATGGGCGGCACGGGGTGCGCTACCGCCTGACGAACGCCACCCGCCACTACGCCAGCGATGGCCGTCACGCCGTCGTGACCTCGTCCGTGGAGCGCATGTCGGCATAGGCGAATCCGAGTGCCGCCATGAAGGCGGCATGGGCGTGCGCCGCCGGCACCCTGACTCCGCCGAATTCCAGGTCGCGCGAGGCGCAGGCATCGTGCACCACCGTGACCTTGAAGCCGAAATCGTTGGCGGCGCGGCTGCAGGCGTCGACGCACATATGGCTCATGGCGCCGCAGATCACGACTTCGTCGACCTGGTGGCCGCGCAGGATGTCCAGCAGCGCGGTGTCGCGGAACGAGTTGATGTGGTGCTTGAGCAGCACCGGTTCGCCCTCGACCGGCGCGGCCGACGGGTGGATCGCGGCGCCTTCGGAACCGGGCGCGAAGAACGGCGCGCTGGCGGCGTCGGGGAATTCGTGGCGGATGTGGACAATCGGCGTGCCGCTGGCCCGGTAGTGGCGCAGCAGGCGGCCGACGTTGGCGCTGGCGGCGTCCATGTTTGCCAGCTCCCAGCGGCCGTTCGGAAAATAGTCGTTCTGGACGTCGATGACGATCAGTGCCTGCTTGCTCATGGTGGTTCCTCGTGGTGGTTGTGGTGATGGTGGTGGTTGCTATTGGTTGACCTTGCCCGGCAGCGTCAGTTTCCCCGACGCGACCTTGAACACGTCCGCCACGCACAGCAGCGGACTGTGGACGCTGGCATTGACCCGCAGCGCCGCCGTGACGCCGTCGAAGCTCGCCGCCTCGACCGCGCCGATGTCGTCGAACGGCACCTTGACCTCGAGCGAGTCGGCCTTGACTACCGGGTGCCAGCCGGGGCTGTCGAGCAGGATCGGAAACCCGGGCCAGGTCTTGGGCAGGCGCGGTTTGGCGCCCTTGGGGATGTCGACCACCTTCAATGCATCCTTGCCGCAGGCGTCGTCCTTCGTGAGCACCACCCAGTGCGAGTGCCACAGGTTGCCGTCGTTGCCGACGTCGCCGTCCCCGTTCTCGTCGTACAGCGGGGTGTCGTCGAAGTCGGGGTGGGAGGTGACGGCGAAGGCCAGGATCCCTGCCTTGCTCTCGAACCCGACTACATAGGGGTCGATGGTGGTCGGCCAGACGTAGGAAAACACGGCGCTGCCGCCCAGCTTGCCGGTCTTGGTCGGATAGGTCTTGCCGGCCTTGCCGGACACCGCGATGTGGAAGGTGGCGACATTGCCCTCGGTGGCAATTTTTGTGTGGACGATGTCGTAGTCGGCCTTCACGCCCTTGGCGGCGGGAGTCTTGATGCCCCCTGTATGCGCCTTGGCGCCCTGGTGGGCGGCGGCCGTGGAAGCGGCGCCGCAGGGGGCGAGGGCAAGGGCGGCGGCGAGGATGGTGCGCGTGGCGGTCATGGAGGCTCCGTATGGGTGGGGGCATTGGCGGCGGTCTACTGCTGCAACTGCCATCGAGCTTAGTCGGGCCGCGGGGCGCCGGTTGTAAAGACGTGTGATGAGATGTGTCGCGCGGACATCGGTGCAACCAATGGGAGAGATGGGGCGGCTTGCGCCGGATCGAACGCACGCCATTTCACAAGGATTTACTGTGGCGGCCCGCGGTCTGACCTTAGTATCGGTGCATCGCCGGAGCGATCGTGCATCCGGCATCCACACGGGAGGGCGTCATGAAGGTCAGGGATTCCGTCGTACTCATCAGCGGGGCGAACCGGGGGCTGGGCCGCGCCTGGGCCCGGCTCCTGCTCGAAGCCGGCGCGCGCAAGGTGTATGCCGGCGCCCGCGATCCGCGCGGCATCGATATGCCCGACGTCATTCCGCTCGAGCTCGACATCACCGACCCGGAGCAGGTGCGGCGCGCGGCCGCCGAATGCGGCGACGTGACCTTGCTGGTCAACAATGCCGGCATCGTGCGCGGCGGCCACGTGTTCGACGACGAGGCCGTCGACCGCGCGCGGCAAGAACTCGACACCAACCTGTTCGGCACCCTCGCCATGTGCCGCGCCTTCGCGCCCATCCTCGTCGCCAACGGCGGCGGCGCCATCGTCAATGTGTTGTCGGTGCTGAGCTGGATCAGCATCCCGGGCGGCGCCACCTACGCCATGTCGAAGGCGGCCACCTGGTCGATGACCAATGGCGTGCGCATCGCCCTCAGGCCGCAGGGCACCCAGGTGGTCGGCTTGCACGTGGCCTTCATGGATACCGACATGACCGCCGGCATCGACGCACCGAAGGCGTCGCCCCAGGACGTCGTGGCCCAGGCCATCGCCGCCCTCGAGGCGGGACAAGAAGAAGTGCTGGCCGATGCGCTCACGCGCGAGGTCAAGCGCGGCCTGTCGCTCGAGCGCGGCGTCTACCTCGATGCGGCCGGCTGAATACATTGACACAAGGCGGGCGCCATCGGGCGGCCGCATCGAATGGGAACTGACCGATGAGCATCTCAAGGAGTGGCGCGAAGCAGCGCGGGAACGCAGCGCGACAGCAAACGAGCGGCGATCCGCAGGTGTCTACGGCCCCGCACCAGGAAGCAGCGCTCGATGAAGCGCTTGCCGAATCCTTCCCGGCCAGCGACCCTGTGGCCGTCTCGATCAGCACGGCCGCTCCGGGGGCGAATCCGCGTCTTGCACGATCCTCCGAACCGCCATCCTGAGCCTCAAGCGTGCGCCTTTTCGGCACGGCTGACTCTACACTTGGTACTCGTTATCGGAGCACACACGGTCACTTTTCCGCACGGTTTTTCCATGATCTTGCAGGCAGGCGACCGCCACCCGAGAAGGAGTTTCTACCGTGTCGACCACCATCACCGTCAACGGGAACGCCGTCGCGCTGCCGAGCGACCCGCGCGTCTCCCTGCTCGATTTCCTGCGCGAGCACCTGCACCTCTGCGGCACCAAGAAGGGCTGCGACCAGGGCGCCTGCGGCGCCTGCACCGTGCTGCTCGACGGCGAGCAGCGCATCCTGTCCTGCCTGGCCCTCGCCGTGCAGTACGGGGGCCGTGCGATCACCTCGGTCGAGGGCCTGGCCACCGACGGCCAGCTGCATGCGCTCCAACAATCCTTCATCGAGCATGACGGCTTCCAGTGCGGCTACTGCACGCCAGGCCAGATCTGCTCGGCACTGGGCATGGAGGCCGAGCTGCGGCGCGGCGTGCCGAGCTACGTGACCGAAGACATCGGCGCCGAGACCGTCGCATTCAGCGAGGACGAAGTGCGCGAGCGCATGAGCGGCAACCTGTGCCGTTGCGGCGCCTACAACGGCATCGTCGCCGCGGTGACCGAACACCATGTGCAACTGCACGGCAGGGCGGCAACCGGGGAGGCCTCATGAATCCGTTCACCTTCGCCCGCGCGCACGATGCACAGGACGCTGTGCGCCAGGGCGCGGCGGCGGGCAGCCGCTATCTTGGCGGCGGCACCAACCTGGTCGACCTGATGCGCGAGACCATCGAGCGGCCGGCGCAGCTGGTCGACGTCAGCGGCCTGTCGCAGCAGATCGAAGAGCGTCCCGACGGCAGCCTGCTGGTCGGCGCGGCCGTCAGGAACACGGCGCTGGCCGAGCACCGCGCGGTGCGCGAACGCTTTCCGTTGCTGTCACGCGCCATCGCTTCCGGCGCCTCGGGCCAGATCCGCAATATGGCCACCGTCGCCGGCAACGTCCTGCAACGCACCCGCTGCACCTATTTCTACGACCGCGACGGCGCCCACTGCAACAAGCGCAATCCGGGCGAGGGCTGCGATGCGCTCCAGGGCGTGCACCGCATGCACGCGGTGCTGGGTGCGTCGAGCGCCTGCATCGCCACACATCCATCCGATATGTGCGTGGCGCTGGCCGCGCTCGACGCCGTGGTCCACCTGGAGGGCATGAGCGGGCCGCGCCAGGTGCCGTTCACCGCTTTTCACCTGCTGCCCGAGGACCATCCCGAGCGCGAGACCGAACTCCACCCCGGCGAGCTGATCACGGCGATCGAGATCCCGGCGCTGGCCTTCGGCGCCAATTCCACCTACCGTAAGGTGCGGGACCGCGCCAGCTATGCCTTTGCCCTGGTCTCGGTGGCGGCCGCGCTCGACGTTCGGGACGGCGTGGTCAGCGACGTGCGGTTGGCGCTGGGCGGCGTCGCGCACAAGCCGTGGCGCGCCTCGACGCTGGAGCAGATGCTGCGCGGCCAGCCGGCCGATGCCTTCCACTTCGAGGCCGCGGCGCGCGCCGAGATGGCCGACGCTACGCCCTTGCGCGACAACGCGTTCAAGATCCCGCTGGCGCAGCGCACGATAGTGGCCGTGCTCGACCGCCTGGCCACCGCGCATTCCTGAGGAGCGAGAGCATGAAGATCGTGCAGAACATCCAGAAGGCCGGCCAGGCGATCATGCAGAAGGCGGTGGCGCTCGCGCCCGACCGCTACGGAGCGAAAGGCAAGCCAGACCCCCTGACGTCCAGCGACGATCCGCTGATCGGCGCGCCGGTGTCGCGCCTGGACGGCCCCGTCAAGGTGAAGGGCGAGGCCAAATATGCCGCCGAGTTCGCGCTCGACGGCATGGTGCATGGCGCCCTCGTGTACAGCACGGTGGCGAAGGGACGCATCGCCGCCATCGACGTCGCCAGGGCCGAAGCGGCGCCCGGCGTCGTGCTGGTGATGAGCCACCTGAATGCCCCGAAGATGCAGCCGCCGCCGCCGCTGATGCGCGAGCCGCTGGGCGGCAGCGGGGACGCATTGCCGGTGTTCCAGGACGACAGGGTGCACTGGAATGGCCAGCCAGTGGCCCTGGTGCTGGCGGAGAGCCGCGAGCAGGCCGACCATGCGGCGTCCCTGGTGCGCGTGCGCTACGACGTCGAGGATGGGGTGACCAGCATGGAAGCCGCGCGCGCGGCCGGCGTCAAAGTGGCCGAATTCATGGGGGCGCCGTTGCAGAACGTCATCGGCGACGCCGAGGCCGCGCTGGCGTCGGCCGCGCAGCGGGTCGACCAGCTCTACCGCACCCCGCGCCAGAACCATCACGCGATCGAGCTGCACGCGGTGACGGTCGCCTGGGAAGGCGACGTCCTGCGGGTCCACGATGCCACCCAGGGTGTCGTCAATGCCGCCTTCACGCTGGCCCAGGTATTCGGTATCGCGCAGGAACAGGTGCGGGTCACGTCGCCCTTCGTCGGCGGCGGCTTTGGCGGCAAGCTGGTATGGCGCCACCACCTGCTGGCTGCGGCCGCGTCCAAGGTGTCCGGCAGGCCGGTGCGCATCATGCTGTCGCGCGAAGGCGTGTGCCGCGCCGTCGGCGGGCGCACGACGACCGAGCAGCGCGTGGCCATCGGCGCCGACCGCGACGGCCGCATCGTATCCCTGATCCACACCGGCGTGGCGGTGATGACCGAATACAACGCCATGCCCGAGCCGTTCATCCACAATGCGCGCGTGCTGTATGCGGCCCCCGCCATGAAGCTCGAGGTGCAGGCGATGAACATGAATATGGTCGCCAACGTCCCGATGCGCGCGCCGGGCGAGTCGGTCGGCTCGTTCGCCCTCGAGAGCGCAATCGATGAGCTGGCCGAGCAGCTGGGCATCGATCCTATCGTGCTGCGCCGGCGTAACGAGCCGGTGCAAGACCCGACCGAGGGCACGCCGTTCTCGTCGCGCCACCTGATCGAGGCCTATCGCGCCGGCGCCCAGGCCTTCGGCTGGCAGGAGCGGCACACAAAGCCACGCATGCGCCAGGAAGGCGAATGGCTGGTCGGCCTGGGCTGCGCGACCGCGGTATTCCCCTACTATCGGATGGAAGGCGGGGCGGCCCGCATCGTCCTGTCGCGCGACGGCCATGCGCGGGTGTCGGTCGGCGTGCACGAGATGGGGATGGGGACGGCCACCGCCCAGACCCAGCTGTGCGCGGTGCGGCTGGGGCTGCCGATGGAACAGGTGAGCTTCGATTATGGCGACTCGGCGCTGCCGGGCGCGGTGCTGGCCGGCGGCTCGCAGCAGACGGCCGTGGTCGCGGCGGCGGTCAAGGCCGCGCACGCGGCGCTGTGCGCCGAGCTCCTCAAGCTGGCCGGTCGCGAATCGCCGCTGGCGGGTTTGAAGCCTGAACAGGTGCGTTCGCGCGACGGCGGCCTGTGCAAGGTCGACGATGCCGATCGCTGGGAAAGTTATGCCGACATCCTGGCGCGGGCCGGGCGCGACGAGGTGGAGGTGACGGCCAAGGCGGCGCCGTCGCAGGAGAGCGAGCACTGGTCGATGCATTCCTATGGCGCGATCTTCTGCGAGGCGCGGGTCAATGTCGTCACCGGCGAGCCGCGCGTGACGCGCCTGCTCGGTTCCTTCGACGTCGGCCGCATCCTCAACGCCAAAACCGCCGCTAGCCAGCTGCGGGGCGGGATGATCATGGGCCTGGGCGCGGCGCTGATGGAAGAGACGCATCTTGACGAGCGCAATGGCCGCGTGGTCAATGCCAGCCTGTCGGAATACCACGTGCCGGCCCACCTGGACGTGCCGGAGGTCGAGGTGATGTGGCTCGATATCCCCGATCCGCATGCGCCGGCCGGCATGCGCGGGGTGGGCGAGATCGGCATCACCGGCACGATGGCGGCGATCGCTAACGCCGTCTACAACGCCTGCGGCAAGCGGGTGAGGGAATTGCCCATCACGCTCGACAAGCTGATGTGAGGGAGGTCGTCGCCCGGTAACTGCCGGGCGATGACGCCTGCCGCGGAGTTTATTGCGATATGCGCAGGATGGCCGAAGCCAGGCGCGAGAAGCAGGGCGTCAGGTCGGCGTCAGTGGCGGCGTAGCAGTACATGCCGATCGGCTGCTTGGGGTTCTGGCAGCGCTTCGGGGCATCCACCGAATTGGCCATGCATTTGAGGATCATCTCGCCGGTATCGCCGTCGAAGTCGCCCGCGGTCTTCAATTTCGCGCCCATTCCCAGCGTGAACACGACGATGTTTTGGTCGCGCGCACTGGAGGCGATGGCTTCGACCAGGTTGCGCGACGCACGCTCGACATTGCGGCGGTAAGTGGTGCTGTTGGCAAGGGACGTGCTGCCGATATCGTTCGTGACTTCGCGTGGGGTCTTGGTTACGAGTGGAAATTCGCGCCTGGCTGGATCATTGGGATTCTTCGCGTCGTTATGGGCGTTATACCAGTCGGGCAGGGTGCGCGCGGCGAACGCGTTATTGCGAAACAGCTTGCAATTTTCCTTGACGATGACGTTGTCGCTGTCGTCGAGCTTGCTCAGGCCAAAATTAGCGCTGAGCGAGTCCATCGTGCCGGCGATACTCCGGCCCAGCGTGTCCTTGCAGTCCGCAGCGTTGGTGAAGGACATATACGAGCCGAATGCGGAAGGAGCGCCATCCGAGAAGAAAACGATCACGCGCATGGTCGAACGATTGGCCAGCGGCACCATGCCCAGCTGCTCGCGCGCATTCCACATGCCTTCGACCGATGCGGTCCCGCCGATGAACGGGAAGGCGTTGATCTTGTTGTACATCGTCGTGCGTTCGAATCCGCGCCCTGATATCTTGATAGGCACGTCAGTCTCGGCGCCAGATGCAAAGTGGACCAGTGCCACCCGGTCTTGCGTGACGTTGAACCTGCTCAGAAAACTCTTGGCCGAGGTCCGCACGACCGACGCCGAATCGCTCAGGGAGCCCGAGGTATCGATCACCAGCGCCATGTCCAGGTCGTTGCGGATGGTCTGCGCCGCGGCGACCGGGGTCAGTGATTCGAAGCCCATCACCTGCATGATCGACACCGGCATCTTGGCGTCGGCCAGTACGTCGATGATCGCCTGCCCATTTTTGAAAGTAACCGTGGTACTCAGGATCTTCGGTGCCGACAGCAGGTAATTATCTGGAATATTCGCCTTGAAGAAATCTTCCGCTGCTGCTTTGGCGCTGGCTCGCTGTTCGGCCTCATTATTGCCGGTGGTAACCGCACGGGCGCCGGCCAGCGCGGCCGAATCGACTGCGGCGTTCAGGCGCGCCTTGACCAGGTAGGCCAGGCCGCCGTCGATGGCCAGGCCGACCACGCCGAGAAGAACGATCATGGAAATGGCCACCATGATGGCGATGGCGCCGCGCTGCCGGTGAAGAATCGGAGCCATATCAGAACACGCTCATGGAATACAGGTCGGGCCCGAAGACGGGAAGGGCGGAATCTTTGCCGAACGAGAAGGCATTGACCAGCATGTCGAACTTATAGAAGGTCTCGACCACGTACACGATCTCGCCATCGTCGAGTTTACCCGTCAGCACGGCCGCGGTTGGGCGCGACGTGGAGCTGATGCTGGTGCATTTGCCGGCGCTGTTCCACGCGCCGCAGGCATGGATGCGGCTGGTCGGCTGGTAGGTACTCTTGCGGGCGCCAAGGTTGCGCGCGGCGTCGTCCCAGCGGTACTGGTCCAGCACGACGCTGCGCGTCGTGCCCACGCCCATCACGCGCGTGATGTACATCATGCCTTGCTGGTTGACGTTGAGCGGTGGCGCGCTTGCCATCACGGCATAGATGATGTCCTGGCTGCCGTCCTCGAGGTCGATGCTGCCGCGCGCGGCCAGGTTGGCGCCTTCGCGCCCGATATTCGTGATGATGATGTTGGCCTGCAGTGCGCGGGCGCCGTCGATGGCGCACAAGGCCAGGATCACCAGCATCGGTAGCAGTAGGGCGAGCTCGACCGCGGCAACGCCGCGCTGCCGGTAGCGACTTTTCGGTACAGTAGCGACCGTGCGCTCGACTTGGTTATGCGTCATGGGAATATCTCGTTGCGCATGGTCGCCGCGACCGTGAATTGATAGACACCTTTGGTGAAGAAGCTCGACAGCAGCGGCGTCGTCACGGGCCAGCCACAGTCGAGCTGGATGACGACGATGTCGCCGGGCGCGCCGAACATGCCGTTACTGAAGGAGGTGGTCGAGTACCTGGTGCCGTTGACCGAGATCTGGGGATCGGTGCGCTCGTACATGCCGAGCGAGTTGTCCTTGATCTTGGCGATGACGTTGGCATAACGCTGCTGGTTGCCGGTCGCGGATTCCGAGCTGCGGCCCGTGATCGCGAAGCGCGCGCCTTCGCGCACGGCATATTGCATCGTGAGCGTAGCGAAGAACATCATGCTCAGCTCGATGATCGCGACCAGCACCAGCAAGAAGACCGGTGCGATGATCGCCATCTCGACGAGTGTGGCGCCGGACTGACGGCGAGGAGTGGAATACATCGTTACTCTGGCAATTTTACGGAAAGTGGCGTGGAGCATGCGGTAAGCTTCGGGGATTCTACAGGGCAAAAATCATTTCCCGTGTCGCTTTTAAAAATGATTCAACGCCTTTGTCGGCGCCACACAACATGACTTGGTTAGCGAGCATCGTCCCTTCCTTCCTTCGTACCGGCGCCCGCGCGCGCGCCGCACAGCCCGACACCGGGCAACGCGTGGCCGCGGCCGATGCCGAGGTCTGGATGGTGTTCGGCATGCGCGTGCTGCTGTCCGTCTCGGCCCTGCTCACCCTGTATATCGGACCGGGCGGGGTGACGTTGTCGGGCAACTGGACCTGGCTCGTGTTCGCCGCCTACGTCCTGCACAGCCTGACCCTGCTCGTCATCGCCGGCTACCGCGCAGGCTTCTCGCATGGCCCGCTGGTGTACTGGGTCGACATCGCCTGGTACGGCCTGATCGTCTGGGCCAGCGGCGGCACGGCCAGCCCGTTTTTCTCGTTCTTCTTCTTCGCCATCCTGGCCGCCTCGTTCCGCCACGGCTTCGACGCCGGCGCCAAGCTTACCCTCGGTTCGGTCGGCGTGGTGGCCCTGTCGGTGCTGGCCGCCCAGGGCCTGGCCTCGCTGCACATCCTGCTGCTGCGCGCGACCTTCGTGCTGGCGCTTGGCTATATGGTCGCGTTCTGGGGTGGACTGGCGGTCGACCAGCGGCGGCGCCTGGCGCTGCTGCGCGACGTCAGCCGCCTGTCCAATCCGCGCTTCGGGGTGCAGCACACGCTCGATTCGCTGATGGAAAAAATCCTGCGCTTCTATGGCGGCGACACCTGCGTGTTGCTGATGCAGGACAGCCACGAGCGCTGGACCATGAACACGGCCCATCACCCCAAGAGCGGCCGCGCGATCGGCCGCAGCCGTCCCGATGCGGACGACGTCGCGCCCCTGCTGGAACTGGGCGACGGCGCCATCCTGTACCTGGCCCCGCCGCGCCACTTCAATCTGTTCGTACTGGGGGCGGCCACCGCCCTGCGCCAGGGAATCGGCAAGCGCGACTGGCACAGGGCCGACCCCGACGCCTGCGGCCACGTCGCCGACCTGCTGGACGCCGAGGGTTTCGTCAGCGCCTCGCTGCCGCTGCGCAAGGGCAGCGGCCACATCTTCGTCACCGGCGCCCGCCTGCGGCGCAGCGATGCCAGCTTCCTGAAACACATCGTGCAGCAGGCGTTTCCGGTCATCGAAACCATCGACCTGCTCGACCGGCTGGCGTCCGAAGCCGCTTTCCGCGAACGCCAGACCATCGCGCGCGACCTGCATGACAGCACCATCCAGCCCTATATCGGCCTGCGCCATGCGGTGGCGGCGATCCGCAACCAGGCTGGCGACGCCAGTCCAGTCGCGCCCGAGCTCGATCGCCTGATGGACATGTGCTCGGGGGTGATCGGCGACATGCGCGACTTCGCCCAGCGCTTTCGCAGCGGGCGCCAGGAAGAGCCGGAACTGCTGATCGCCTTGCGGCGTCAGCTGCACCAGGTGGAGAACTTCTATGGCCTGGACGTGCTGCTGGAAATGCATGCCGACAGCATGGTCAACGACCGCATGGCGGCCGAGGTGTTCCAGATCGTCACCGAAGGCATCAACAATATTTGCAAGCATACCCGGGCCCGCACCGCCGGCGTGGTGGTCGAAGAAGAGGGCAGCATGCTCGCCATCGATATCTTCAACCCGGCGACCGTGCCGGGGCAGGCGCCGCTGCCCTTCGTGCCGCGCTCGATCGCCGAGCGGGTCCAGGGCCTGGGCGGCAAACTGGAAGTCGAGGCCGACGGCCGCCAGACCCTGCTGCGCATCCGCATTCCAAACTGACAACGACATACTCCAGGGAGACAGATGACCATTCGCATCCTGCTGGTCGACGACCATAAAACCATGCTGTGGGGCCTCGAGCGCCTGATCCAGGCCGAGGGCGATGCCTTCCATCTGGTCGGCAGCGCCAGCGACGGCGCCGAAGCCAAGGCCTTGTGCACGCAATTCAGGCCCGACATCGTGCTGCTCGACCTCGACCTGAAGGGCAGCAGCTCGATCGATTTCCTGCCGGCCCTGCTGGAAAACGGGGCGACCAGGGTCGTGATCCTGAGCGCCAACCGCGACCAGGCTACCCTGGCGGCGGCCGTCAAGGCCGGGGCGCGCGGTGTCGTCAGCAAGGAAGCGCCGACCGACGACGTGCTGGCGGCCGTGCGCAAGGTGCACGATGGCGAGCTGTGGCTCGACCAGTCGCTGATGCAGGTATTGCTGGGTCAGCTGGTGGCCCCGAGTCCGAAAGCCGATCCGGAAACCCAGCGCATCGCCTCGCTGACGGCGCGCGAACGCGAGGTGATCGGCATGATCGTGCAGGGCAAGGGCGCCCTCAACAAGGACCTGGCCGAGCGCGCCTTCATCTCGGAGCGCACCCTGCGCAACCACCTGACCACCATTTACCAGAAGCTGGACGTGGCCAACCGCCTCGAACTGTACGTCTACGCCACCAAGCACGGCCTGTCCTGACCGTGCCCCATGCCGGCGGCCGCTTGGGCCGCCGCGCCCCTGTCAGTCTCTTCCCACAAGGCGTCTAGGACTTATGTCCTAGACCGCCACGGCAACAAGTCCCCCTCAAAAAGGTAGTTTTGACGGATGGCAACAAATTGTCCTGTCCGTAAGATTCAACTCATGCGCTGCGTATCGATTCACACGGTACGGCGGCAAGAGGACAGGAGCGAAAGTGTACGACACCGAACAGAAGCGGGAAGACAATCCGGAGCTGCAATATGAAAGAAGCGGCAGCCCGGCGATGTCGTACCTGGTCCTGAGCGTCCTGCTCGCAGTCGTCTGTTTCATCGCGGCGTTGGCCGTGTGGACGAGCGCATAAAGCCCAACCAATTGACATCACTGAAAGGATTTACCATGAACTTCATCAAAAACCTGATCAAAGAAGAAGACGGCGTCACCGCAATCGAATACGCACTGATCGCTGCCCTGATCGCAGGCGTCATCATCGCCGGCGTCAGCCTGCTGGGCACCAACCTGAACACCCTGTTCGACAACCTGGCCAAGCGTATCGCCACCAAGACCCCAGCCGCAGCCGGCTAAGCGTCGATACAGTGGCCGCCGCGCGGCCCCCATCCGGCACGGACGTTTCGTGCCGGATTTTTTTTGACCGGAGCCCATCTTGACAAGCCTGCCACTCTTCCTGCTGTTTGCGCTGCTCGGCGCCGCCGTCTGGCACGATGTGCGCGCACGCCGCATCCCGAACGCCATCGTGTTTCCCGGCGCGCTGGCGGCGTTTGCCTTGCACGCGCTGCTGCCTGCGGGCGATGGGCTGGTCGGCGCGCAGGTGGGCGGCCTGGGCCTGCTGCAGTCGCTGGGCGGCTGGGGCCTGGGCCTGGCGCTGCTGCTGCCGATGTACGCGCTGCGCATGATGGGCGCCGGCGACGTCAAGCTGCTGGCGATGGTGGGCGCCTTCGTCGGCGTCGACCAGATCCTGGCGGTTGCCCTGGTTACCCTGGTCGCCGGCGGCGTGCTGGCGCTGGTGTTCGCGGCCTGGCAGCGCAGCCTGCGCCGCCTGGTCGGCAACGCCTGGCAGATGGCGATGCACACCACGGCTTCGGCCCTGACCGGCAGCCTCGTCGCGCCGGTGACCCCGCCGCAAGCGGCCAGCGGCCGCCTGCCTTATGCGGTGGCGATCGCCGTCGCCACCGTCGGCTGCATGCTGTGGATCGGCGTGCACGGGAAGTTGCCGCTGTGAGCAACGCCCTGCTGGCCCCGGCCAATGCCCGTGCCCCGCGCACGGTCGACGACACCGGCCTGCCGTTCCTGTTCCTGATCGAACTGGTGTCGAAAGTGCTGCACCAGCGCGGCCAGCTGCGGCTGGCGGAACTGGCGAGTCACCTGAAGCTGAACGTCAGCGTCATCGATCCGCTGGTTGCCTTCATGCGCGCCGAGAAGCTGTGCGAGATCGCCCGCGTCGGCAACAGCGGCACCGACGCCGACCTGTCCTACATCCTGACCGACGCCGGCCGCGCGCGCGCCGCCAATGCCGCCGCCCGCAACGCCTACGCCGGTCCGGCGCCGGTGACGCTGGCGGGCTATACCGCCCAGGTGAAAGAGCAGAGCGTGGCGGCGATGCAGGTCACGCGCGGCGCCATGGCGGCCGCGTTCGACGGCATTGTGGTCAACCCGCTGGTCCTGGACCAGCTGGGCGCGGCGATGAATTCGGGCCGCGCGATCTTTTTGCACGGCCTGGCCGGCAGCGGCAAGACCTACCTGGCCGAGCGCCTGCGCGACCTGCTGGTCGGCACGATCGCGGTGCCGTATGCCCTGATGGTCGACGGCGAGGTGATTCCCTTCTTCGACGCCGTGCAGCACGTGGCGGCCGACGAGGAAAGCACGATCGGCAGCGGCCTGGATCGCGGCAGCGCGCCGGACGCGCGCTGGGTGCGCGGCGTGCGCCGCCCGGCGGCCCTGGCCGGCGGCGAGCTGACGCTGGACATGCTGGACCTGCGCTTCGATGCGCATACGCGCCTCTATCAGGCGCCGCCGCACCTGAAATCGAATAACGGCATCTTCATCATCGACGACCTGGGGCGCCAGCGCTGTACCCCGGAAGCCCTGATGAACCGCTGGATCGTGCCGATGGACCGCAGCGTCGACTACCTCACGCTGCACACCGGCCACAGCTTCCAGATCCCGTTCGACGTGATCGTCGTGTTCTCGTCGAACTTCGTGCCGCAGCGCCTGTCGGACGGCGCCTTCCTGCGCCGCCTGGGCTACAAGATCGAGGTCCCGGCGGCGTCGCTCGGCGAATACGCGGAACTGTTCCGCCAGGCCTGCGCCAGCGCCGGCGTGGAGTTCGACGGCGCCGCCTTCGATTACCTGCTGGCGCGCCATGAGGAACGCGAGGTGCCGCTGCTGGCCTGCTACCCGCGCGACCTGATGCGCCAGCTGCGCGACCTGGCGCGCTATGAAGAACGAACCCCGGAACTGTCGCCCCGCACCATCGACTGGGCCTGGGATAACTATTTTGCCGCCGGCGCCGCCGGCCGTCCCTTAGAGACTGAACGCCGCGACCGCGGCACTGTGGAGTACAACAATGCGTAATTCGAGAGCAATCCTGATCATCGGCGCGGCCTTGCTGCTGGCGCTGGGCGCGGTCGTGATGGCAGCCAAGTGGATGGGCGAGCAGGGCCCGTCGGGCAGCCAGGTGGTGGTGGCCATCGCCAACATCAACCAGGGTTCGCGCCTGGCCCCGACTAGCCTGCAGCTGGCCGAATGGCCGGCCACCTCGGTGCCGCCGGGCGCGATCACCGACCTCAAGGCACTCGAAGGCCGCATCGCGCGCGCCGAGATCCTGGTCGGCGAGCCGATCCTCGAATCGAAGCTGGCGCCGAAAGGCACGCTGGGCGGCCTGTCGTCGGTGGTCAGCGCCGGCAAGCGCGCCATGACGGTGCGCGTCAACGACGTGGTCGGCGTGGCCGGCTTCGCGCTGCCGGGCAACTACGTCGACATCCTGGTCAATATGCAGGCCACCGGCAGCGACCTGTCCGGCGCCGGTTCCGGCGCGATCTCGAAGATCGTGCTGGAGCGGATCCTGGTGCTGGCCGTGGCCCAGGAATCGACGGTCGACGACAGCAAGCCGCGCGTCGTCAATGCCGTGACCCTCGAACTGGCGCCGGACCAGGTGGAGAAACTGGACCTGGCGCGCTCGATCGGCGAACTGTCGCTGGTGCTGCGCAACCAGGTCGACCCGCAGCCGGCGGCCACCGCCGGCGCCACCCGCGAGTCCGTGCTGGGCCTGCCGGAACGCAGCGCCGCCCAGCCGGTCGCCGCACCCGACTTCGAGCCGGCGCCGCGCGCCGCAGCCCCGGTACGCCAGAATGCCGCGCCGCGGACCGACGGCGTGCTCGTGATCCGCGGCCTGGACGCCGCTTCGCAAAGCTTTTGAGTGACGACACCATGATGAACCAACCGAGTAACGAGAAGATGCGCAAGACCCTGCTCGCATCGAGCCTGACCCTGGCCCTGGCGGTGAACGCCGGCCTGGCCACCGCCGCCGACTGCATCGACCTGCGCAGCGATTCCGCCCCGCGCCTGGAACTGGTGCGCGGCAAATCGGTCATCAAGCGCTTCTGCACCCCGGCCAGCCAGGTTACCGTGGGCGACCCGCAAGTGGCCAATGTGGTGGTCCCGAATGCGGGCGAGGTCGTGATCGTGGCGCGCAGCGTCGGCGCCACCAATATGATCGTATCGGGCCGCGACAAGAAGTCGACCGTGATCGATATCGCCGTCGGCATCGACACGGCTGCCCTGCGCAGCCAGTTCGACACGCTGTTCCCGCAAGAGAAGGACATCCGCATTGGCAGCAGCGGCAACGCCCTGATCCTGTCGGGCATGGTGAGCGACGCCGTCGTGGCCAGCCAGCTGGTGGAACTGGCCGGCGCCTTCCAGGCCGCGGCAACGCCGTCCGGCGCCGATGCCGGCGCCAGCGCCGGCAGCCCGTCGCCGGCCGGCGTGGGAGCGCCCGCGGCCGCTGCCGGCGGC
>NZ_VPFD01000047.1 GCF_008014745.1 Massilia arenae | reverse complement strand
TATACGCCGGTAAACCAGTCCCTGCAACCCTTCCAGCAATTTCCCCTCAAATTATCCCGGACAGCAGTGCGCCTGCGCGGGAACGACGTGCTGGGGGGCTGGCCGTTGCCAGCGTTAGCTATATATCGCCCCCCCGCCCATCACTGCTGCACCGGCGTATTCTCCCCAAAATACTCATGTGAATCCGCGTTATTGATCGCCCGCTCCGGCGCCGATTTCGCCAGTTCGGCCGCACCGGCCTGGCCGTACACATGGTCGTCGGTCGCGGCCACCACGTCGAAATGGCTGAGCTCGTGCAGCAGGGTGCCGCCGCGCGAATCGGTGCCGGTCACGGCTGCGGCCCAGAACGCCCTGCACACCCACACGGTGTACGGCCGCGCCGGATACACATACGCGAAATACGGCTCGTCGCAATCGCAATCGATCTTGACCGGCTTGTTCTCGAACGCATCCTTGATGGCCGTGAAATTGCTGGTGACCTTGGCGCCGCGCGCGGCGTCGAGCGCGCCGAACCACGTGGTGTAGCGCTCGCCATACTGCTTGCCCGAGGTGAGATAGGCATGGCTGTCGACTGTCATCGCGCGTCCCGCATCCATCGCCGTCGCCAACTGCTCCTGCTGGGCGTTCGAGCAGTTGGCGTAGGCGAGGCCGGCGCCGCCCGGTTCCGGCGCCATGCTGGCCGGCCTGGCGCCGCGCGGCAGGCGGCCGTCGACCCAGATGCTGACCGGCTTCGAGACCAGTTCGCCGACCACCGCCTGGACACCGGCGCCCGGCGCCGGCATGGCCGCGCTGCGGTAGCTGATCGTGTAGCTGCCGGTGACGCTCATCTCATACAGCACCGACAGCTCCACAGTCTTGCTCAGCGAAGCGCCCGGATCGAGCCGCACATAGTCCGCCGGCCCCGGCGCGGCGCGCTTGATGCGCCGGCCTAGGTAGCGCACCGGTTGGCCGTCGCGCCGGATGTCGAACAACGGCATCTCGACTCCGTCCAGCGGCGTGCGCCAGCGCAGCAGGTGCTGCGCGGCGCCCGATGCATTGGTCAGGGTGACGCGCACCAGCACGTTGTCGCCACGCCCGACCGTCGGCTGCAGCGGCGTCAGGGTGACTTCCACATTGGCCAGGGCGCCGGCCGAGAGGGCGCAGCCGAATGCGGCGAAGGCAAGTTGCGGCAGCAGGGAGGGAAGCGGCATGATGAGTTCCTTGAGATTGTGTCCATCAATCACTTTCCCCTCATTTGAGTCAGAAACCTTGCGTCATCGCAAAGCTGGACAGCGCAGCGCTTGTGCGCGCGCGGGTGTGGGTAATTGGCATCGCATGGCGGGCATATCAATCCCTCAAGGGATGCCAACAACCATGCGGTGTAACTGCTAGACTGTGTCCGTTACTCAATAAAGCAACGTTACGCATAAGGCACCACTTGGATACCCTGATCAATACCGGCATTGCCGGGCTCGATGAAATCTTTCTCGGTGGCATTCCGCGCCATAACAACCTGATCGTCGAAGGTCCGCCCGGCTCGGGCAAGACCACGCTCGGCCTGGGTTTCATCCACGCGGGCGCGGCGCAGTACGGCGAGCCGGGCGTGATTGTCTCGTTCGAGCTCGATTCGGCCAAGTTGCTGCGCGACGCCGCCGGCTTCGATTGGGACCTGCAGGCACAGATCGACAAGGGCATGGTCAAGATCATCCAGACCAGCCCCGCCGTGCTGCTGTCGGAGTTTCGCAACGGCGACGGCGCATTTGCCGACGCGCTGCGCAGCATGGGCGCCAAGCGGCTGCTGATCGACGGCCTGACGCCGATGCGCCTGTATGCGGAAGTACACGACCTGCCGTTCCGCGAGGACGTTCACCTCTTGATCGAGGGCCTCAACCGGCTGGGCGTGACGACCCTGGTCACGGCCGAACGCGATGAGTCGATGGCGACCCCTGCGCATGAGCGCTTCGTGTTCGACACCATTATTGAACTCACCCGCGCCGAGCACAAGCGCCGGGTCGAGCGGCGCCTGACGGTGACGAAGTCGCGCGGCCAGGATTTCATCGGCGGCAGCCACACCATGCGGATCGAGGCGCACCAGGGCGTGCACGTGTACCGCCGCGCGCATTCGCGGCCCAAGGCGATCGATGACCAGCCGACCTCCGACCAGCGCATTTCGACCGGCGTGCCGGCCATCGACGGCCTGATGGACGGCGGTCTGTACGAAGGGTCGGTCACCATGGTGAGCGGGATTTCGGGTACCGGCAAGACTGTCCTGTCGGTGCAGTTCCTGACGGCGGCCGTCAGGCAGGGGCGCAAGACCCTGCTGGTCACGCTCGACGAGCATCCGCGCCAGCTGATCCGCAACGCCGCTTCGCTGGGCTTCGACCTGGAGGGCATGATCGCGCGCGGCGAGTTGTTCCTGCAGTACGAGTCGCCGCTCGAACTCGACCTGGATGTGCACTTCCACAGCGTCACCAGCCTGGCCGAACGCGAAGGGATCGATTGCATCGTCTTCGATTCGGTCGCCGTGTATGAACTGTCAAGCCGCTCCGAGGTCGCCGATTACCTGTACGCCCTGGCGACCTATTGCAAGAACCGCCTGGCGACGGTGTTCTTCAACTACGAGAGCCCGGAGCTGCTGGGCGTGTCGCAGATCAGCGAGGAGCTCAAGGGCTCTCACCTGGTCGACAATATCATCCTGCTGAGCTACGTCGAGATCTCGACGGTCTTGCGCCGCGCCATTGCGATTCCCAAGGTGCGCGGCAGCCGCATCCATCAAGTCACGCGCGAATACATCATCGCCGCCGGGGGCGTGGCGCTGCTCGACGAAGACACGTCGCCCACGGCCACGGCCAACGCCGTGCCGCAACTGCCGTTCTCGGCCTATTCGAGCCTGCTGTCGCGCTCGCCCACGCGCCAGAGTCCCGCCATCGACGTCGCGGTGGCGCAGGGGGATGCCTTGCCGCCGTCGGTCGAGTTGCCGGTGGAAGATGCCCCGTGATCCGGATCGCCCGGCCGCATTCTTCCCAACCCGACTGGAGCGAGTGGGAAGCGCCCCTGGAGCAGTTTTGCCAGGCCAGCGGCCTGGTGGTGTCGGCCTACGACATCGAGGGGCAGCGCAAGGCCGGGCCGATGGTCGGAACGCGCACCGCGCGCCTGCTGGCCAGTTCGCGCTTGTGGCGCGAGGACGGCCCGGGCCTGGCGCTTGAGCGGCGATTGGTCGCGGCGCTGGCCGCCGGCGACGACTATGCCGAAGAAGAATGGCATGGCCTGTGCGTGTGCGGCCTGCCGCTGACGCGCGCCGGCGAACGTTATGGCGCCGTGGTATTCGGCTGGCGCTGGCGCGATTTCAGCTCGCCCATGGCGTGCGAACAGCTGGCCAGGCAGGTCGACCTGCCCGGCCCGGCCCTGTGGAACGAAGTGCGGCTCGAAGCACCGCTGGCCGAAGCCCGTCTGGCCACCTTCCGCGCACTGCTGCGCACACTGGCCGATTCGCTCGATCGCCAGCGCGACACGATCGATGAGCTCAACCGCGTGAGCCAGACGCGCGACCTGTTCCTGGCCACCGTCTCGCACGAGATGCGCACGCCGCTGTCGGCGCTGGCAATGCGCATCGACCTGCTGCTCAAGACCATGCACGACCTGCCGCCGGCGCTGACCACGGCATTGACGGCAATGCGCGTGCACGTGCGCCAGGAGGCTGGCATGGTCGAGGACCTGATCGACGCCGCCCGCACGCTCACCGGCACCATGTCGATCGAGCGCGGTCCGGTATCGCTGGGAAGGATTGTGCGCGACGCCGTGTCGGCCATCGAGGCGACCGCGCACGCCAAACGCATCGCGTTCAGCGTGACGCCGGCCGATTTCGGCGACCATCTGCAGATCGATGCCGACCCGCGCCGCCTGCAGCAGGTGTTGTGGAACCTGATCCTCAACGCGATCAAGTTCACCGCCGAAGGTGGCGCGGTCGGGGTGGCGATCAGGAGCACTGCCGACGGCGTGCACATCCGCGTCACCGACAGCGGGCAGGGCATCGCCCCCGAAGACCTGCCGCATGTGTTCGGGGCATTTACCCTGCAAACCCAGGCCAATGCGAGCGGCCTGGGCCTGGGCTTGTACATCGCCCGCCGCATCGTCGAGTTGCACGGAGGCGCGATCAGCGTCGAGAGCGCCGGCCTGGGCCGGGGAACGAGTTTCATCATCCACTTGCCGCAACCAGGGCAAGGTGCGCCGTTTCTTAAGCCAGATTAATTCCAGGCGCTACCAACGCTCAATAAACAACAGTTAGCAAAGAAGCCGGGAAGTCCGATATCGGGTTTGCTATCATGCAACCAAAATGTCCGAGCTGCTATTAATTCTGGTCGGCGTCACGCCGCCAGGGTCTTCCCGATGAATATCCAGACGAAACACGGTACAACAAGCGCTACATTGCAGCCCGCACCAGCGCGCCAGGGCCGCGGGAGGGAAACCGGTGAAATGATCGACGCCCTGGCACGAGAGATCGGCCTGGACGACGAGGAAATCGCGGCGCGCCGCAGCTTCTTGCAGCTCGACGAGCGCGACGCCGCCATCCTGCGCGAGGTGCACGAGCTGCTGGACCAGGAGCGCGATACCTTCTCCGACAGTTTTTATGCACACCTGCTGGCCTTCCCGCGCATGCGTGAGCTGCTGGCCGACAGCGAGACCACGTCGCGCCTGCGCCGCGCCCAGGCGGGTTATTTCAGCAGCCTGACGGCTGGCGACTACGGCCCGGCCTACATCCACGAGCGCCTGCGCGTGGGCGCGGCGCACCAGCGCATCGGGCTCGATCCGAAATGGTATATCGGCGCCTACCGCAAATACCTCTCTGAACTATCCAGCATGCTGTGGCAGAAGCTGCACCACGACCCGGCGCGCTTCATCGAGGCCTGGGATGCGGTGCTGAAGGTGGTCTGCTTCGACATGGGGCTGGCGCTGGACACCTATGCCCATGCCGACCAGCGCAACGTGCGCCAGAACCGCGACTATCTGGAACAGGTCATTGACGGCATGCCGGCCGGCCTGGTGGTGGTGGACGCCGATCGCAAGGTGCGCTCGATGAACCGCACGATGGCCGACCTGATCGGCGCGCCCGAAGAAGCCGCGGCGGCCGGGCGCCCGCTCGAGGAGTGGCTGCCCGACGCCGAGCTGGCGGCGCGCGTCGACGAGGCGCTGCGTACCGGCACGCCGCAAGACAATGTGCTGGTGACGCTGGACGGCCGCGCCGACGGCGTGCGCTACGTGGAGTTCAACATCCGCCGCACCCAGCAGGCCGGCGGCCACATGCTGCTGTTGATCGGCCAGGACATCACCTTCCGCCGCAAGGCGCGCCTGCGCCTGCAGGAGAGCGAGGAATTCTTCCGGCTCACCTTCAGCCAGGCCGCGGTGGGCATCGTGCTGCTGGGCCCCGACGGGCGCCTGCTGCGCGTGAACCGCAAGATGGCGCAGATCCTGGGCTATAGCGAAGTAGAACTGCTGCAGCGCTTCTTCCAGCAACTGACCTATGAAGACGACCTGCCCGACGAGCTGGCGCTGGTCAAACGCCTGCGTGCCGGAGAAATCGGCGACTACCAGCGCGAGCGGCGCCTGCTGCGGCGCGACGGCACGCCGATCTGGGTGAACATCAGCGTTTCGATGATGCGCGACGCCAACGGCAACCAGCGCTTCATCTCGGTGGTCGAGGACATCTCGCGCCGCAAGAGCGCCGAAGAGGCCTTGCTGCGCATGGCCAACCACGACGCCCTGACCGGCCTGCCGAACCGGGTGCTGCTGCAGGACCGCCTGGCGCAAGCCATCGTGCACGCGCACCGCGCCGGCACGCAGGTGGCGGTGATGTTCATCGACCTGGACCGCTTCAAGCACGTGAACGACAGCCTGGGCCACGACGCCGGTGACAAGATGATCGTCGAGATCGCGCGCCGCCTGGCGAGCAGCCTGCGCGAGAGCGACACGGTGGCGCGCCAGGGCGGCGACGAATTCGTGGTGGTGCTGCCCGAGCTGGCCGGGGAGGGCGATGCGGCCAAGGTGGCGCAGAAGCTGCTGGATAACCTGTTCCAGCCGCTGCTGCTGTGCAGCCAGGAAGTCTTCCCGACCGGCTCGATCGGCATCTCGATGTACCCGCGCGACGGCCTGGACGCGGCGACCCTGCTCAAGTGCGCCGACAGCGCGATGTACCAGTCGAAGGGCTCGGGCGGCAACCACTACAGTTTCTACGTGGCCGACATGGGCGCCCAGTCGGTGGAGCACCTGCGCATGGAAGGCGCGCTGCAACGCGCGCTGCAGCGCCAGGAATTCCTGCTGCACTACCAGCCGGTGGTCGACATCGCAACCGGCAACGTGAGCGGCGTGGAAGCGCTGCTGCGCTGGAAGCCGCACGGCCGGCCGATGGTGGCGCCGTCCGACTTCATTCCGCTGGCCGAAGAGACCGGCCTGATCGTGCCGATCGGCGAATGGGTACTGGAGACCGCGATGGCGCAGCAGGTGGCCTGGCTGCGCCGCGGCCTGCCGCCGGTACGCGTGAGCGTGAACCTGTCGGCACGCCAGTTCCTGGGCCAGGACGTGGCCCAGCGCGTGGCCGCGCTGCTGGCGAAAACCGGCTGCGATCCGCGCTGGCTGACGCTGGAGATCACCGAGAGCGTATTGATGCAGAACCCGGCCGCCGCCGCCGAGACCATGGACAGGCTGGCGAACATGGGCGTGCAGCTGGCGATCGACGATTTCGGGACCGGGTATTCAAGCCTGGCCAGTTTGAAACGCTTCCCGATCCATAGCCTCAAGATCGACCGCTCCTTCGTGAGCGACCTGACCAAGGATGCGGACGATGCCGCGATCGTCAATGCGGTGATCGCGCTGGCGCATTCGATGAAGCTGAACGTGATCGCGGAAGGGGTGGAGACGTCGGAGCAGCTGGCCTTTTTGCACGAGCATGGGTGCGATCAGATGCAGGGGTATTGTTTCAGCAGGCCGGTGGAGCCGCAGGGGATCGAGGCGTTGTTGAGGGCGGCTGAGGCGGCGTAAGTACGCGGCTTGCTGCGGCCATTATGCGTGGCGCGTGAGAAAGCACGCATTTTGCGTGGAACCATTTTGGTATCCTGTCACGCTGTTTGAACCCGCCAGCCTTCCATGCCATTTCGGTTCCTGATTCCCGTTCTCTCGATTGCGCTGCTACCGTCGTACAGCGCGGCCCAGCTACAGCCTCAGGGAACGGCCAGCGCCGCATGCTCTCACGACCGCGCGCGCTTGCTGGCCCTGGACGAGCACAGCTTCGACCAGGACTTCAGCGGCGGTTGGCGCGCGCTCGCCGACAAGGGCGAGGAATGCGAACCCGTCGCGGCCGACCTGCTGCGCGACTACCGAGAGCTGCACAAGAACGATTCCACCATGCTGCTCTGGCACGAAGGCCAACTGCGCGCTTTCTCTGGCCAGTACGCGCAGGCGATCGAGCTGATGCGGCGTTCGCGCGGACCTGGCGAGGAAGACAAGGGCGGCTGGAAGGCCTATGTCGACGCCACGGTTGCTTTCCTGGGCAGGGACGAGGCGGCTCTCGAAACGGCGCGCCAGCGGCTTGCCGCGCTCGCGCCGCCAACCGGGGAGAAGCTGGTCATCAAAGATGGCTACTTCGAGGTGAAAACGCCGGATGGCCAGACGCTGAACATGCGCTGGCCGCCAAATATCGATGTGGTCGAAGGCTTGCAAAACTGCTTCGATCAGCCTTACAAGACTGCTTATGCCATGGAGTGCCGCACTAACAAGACTCGGCCGGCGAGCGGCGCCTAGCCGGGCCGTAGGGCATGGCAGGGCGGAATGCGCAGTGCTTCCGCATTGACAAAGCCTCTCGAACGCTTGGAAAATGGTGCTGGATGTTATGTTCGCAATCTCCAGCGCGATTAAACGGATGCATGTACGTACGTGAAGCATGATCGCAGCAGGCTCTCTGTTGCGCCACCGGTCTCAAGACCGAATGGTTCTCGTCAATGACAATTTTCAGACGCGAGCCGACGCCCCGGCCCGGCTCGATGTCCAACCAACTACCCAGGAATCGCAGGAATGACCATCCTCGTGACGGGCGGAGCGGGCTTCATTGGCTCGAACTTCGTCATCGACTGGCTGGCGCAGCATGACGAGCCAGTCGTCAATCTCGACAAGCTGACCTACGCAGGCAATCTGCAGAATCTTGCCAGCCTCGAAGGCAATCCGCATCATCACTTCGTGCGCGGCGATATCGGCGACGGCGCCCTGGTGGCGCGCCTGCTGACCGAGCATCGCGTGCGAGCTGTGCTTAACTTTGCCGCGGAAAGCCACGTCGACCGCTCGATCGAGGGCCCTGGCGCCTTCATCCAGACCAATATCGTCGGTACCTTCAACCTGCTGGAAGCAGTGCGGGCCTACTGGAGCGGCCTGGAGCCGGAAGCGCGTTCGGCATTCCGCTTCCTGCACGTGTCCACCGACGAAGTTTATGGCTCGCTGTCGAGCGAGGCGCCGGCATTCAACGAGCAGCATCGCTATGAGCCGAACAGCCCTTATTCCGCCAGCAAGGCGGCGTCAGACCACCTGGTGCGCGCGTACCATCACACCTACGGCTTGCCGGTATTGACGACCAACTGTTCGAATAACTACGGCCCCTATCACTTCCCAGAGAAGCTGATCCCGCTGGTGATCCACAACGCGCTCGCTGGCAAGCCGCTGCCGATCTACGGCGACGGCCAGCAGATCCGCGACTGGCTGTATGTGACCGACCACTGCAGCGCGATTCGCCGCGTGCTGGCCGATGGCCGTCTTGGCGAAACCTATAACGTCGGTGGCTGTAACGAGAAAGCCAATCTCGACGTGGTACGGACCCTGTGCGCCATCCTCGACGAGTTGCGCCCGCGCGCCGATGGTGCATCCTACGCGACTCAGATGACCTTCGTTAAGGATCGCCCGGGGCACGACCGCCGTTACGCGATCGATGCCGGCAAGCTGGAACGCGAGCTGGATTGGCGTCCGGTCGAGACGTTCGAGACCGGTATCCGCAAGACCGTCGAGTGGTATCTGGCGAACGGCGAATGGGTGCACAACATTACCAGCGGCGGCTATCGCGAGTGGATCGACCGCCAGTATGCCGATGGACGGCCAGCCGCATGAAGATTCTTTTGCTCGGCAAGGATGGCCAGGTTGGCTGGGAATTGCAGCGTGCGCTCGCGCCGCTGGGAGAACTGCGTGCATGCGGTCGCGCCGAGGCCGATCTCAGCGACCCTGAATCGTTGCGCGGTGTGGTGCGCAGTTTCGCCCCAGATATCATCGTCAATGCCGCCGCCTACACGGCGGTCGACAAGGCGGAGAGCGACGAGGTGGCCGCACGCACCTGCAACGCCGTAGCGCCTGGCGTGCTGGCCGAGGAGGCCGCCGCTTGCGGCGCCTGGCTGGTGCACTATTCGACCGACTACGTGTTCGATGGATCGAAAGATGGCGCTTGGGTCGAGACCGATGCCGTTAATCCGCTGTCGGTGTATGGACGTACCAAATATGACGGCGAAGAACGTATCCGTGCGAGCGGCGCCAAGCACCTGATCCTGCGCACCAGCTGGGTATTTGCCCCGCACGGCGGCAATTTTGCCAAGACGATGCTGCGGCTGGCAAAGGAACGCGAGACCCTGAGCGTGGTGGCCGATCAGCACGGCGCGCCAACTGGCGCCGAACTGCTGGCCGATGCCACGGCGCTGGCACTGTATCGCATTTCGTCCCTGGGGGGCGATGCGCGCAGCTTGTCTGGCACCTATCACCTGGCAGCAAGTGGCACTACCACCTGGCACGCCTATGCCCAGCAAGTGCTGGCGCAGGCGCTGGCCCATGGTGCAGTACTGAAAGCGGGACCGGACGCTGTGCAACCGATCGCTGCCAGTGCGTTTACGACGCCAGCCGTGCGGCCGGCGAATTCGCGCCTGGACTGCACGAAATTCTGCGACAGTTTCGGCTTGGTGCTGCCGGACTGGCGCCATCACGTGAACCGCCTCGTCGCCGAGCTGGCGGCGCAAGGCAAGCTGTGAGGACTTCCATGAAGCGCAAAGGCATTATCCTTGCCGGAGGCAGCGGCACCCGCCTGCACCCGGCGACGCTGGCAATCTCGAAGCAATTACTGCCGGTCTTTGACAAGCCGATGATCTACTATCCGCTCAGCACCTTGATGCTGGGGGGAATCCGCAACATCCTGATTATCTCGACTCCGCAGGACACGCCGCGCTTTCAGCAATTGCTGGGCGACGGAGCGCGCTGGGGGCTGAACCTGTCGTATGCGGTGCAGGAATCGCCGGATGGGCTGGCACAGGCGTTCTTGATTGGCGAGCAGTTCCTTAGCAATTCGCCATCGGCGTTGGTGCTGGGGGATAACCTGTTTTATGGGCATAACTTCAATACCTTGCTAGAGCGTGCGGATGCGCGCACCGATTGCGCGAGTGTGTTCGCCTATCACGTGCAGGATCCGGAGCGCTACGGCGTGGTCGAGTTCGATCGCGAGGGCAGGGCGGTGAGCCTGGAAGAAAAACCGGCGGCGCCTCGGTCGAACTACGCCGTAACGGGGCTGTATTTTTATGACGAGAACGTATCAAAGCTGGCCCGTACTCTAACGCAATCTGCGCGTGGCGAACTCGAAATCACCGACCTGAATCGGCTATATATGGAGAGCGGTAAGCTGCACGTGGAGATTATGGGGCGCGGCTATGCCTGGCTGGATACCGGTACGCATGAGTCGCTACTGGATGCCAGCCAGTTTATTGCGACGATCGAGCACCGCCAAGGGTTAAAGGTGGCTTGCCCCGAGGAGATCGCATATCGTAAGGGCTGGATAGATGCTGGTCAGCTCGAGACTCTTGCGGCACCCATGATTAAAAATGGCTACGGCCAATACCTGATTCGTATACTGAAAGAAGCAGTGTTCTGATGCAATATACCAAGCTAGCCATTCCTGATGTCCTGCGTATTGAACCACGCGTGTTCGGTGACGAGCGCGGTTTTTTTTATGAGAGCTTTCATCAAGCACGTTTTGAAGAAGTAATCGGCCGTCAAGTGAATTTTGTACAAGACAACCACTCGAAATCTGCGTGCAATGTTTTGAGGGGACTGCATTATCAGATTAAGCAGTCGCAAGGGAAGCTTGTACGTGTTGTTGCTGGTTGCGTTTTCGACGTAGCTGTAGATTTGCGCCGTTCATCGCCGACGTTCGGCCAATGGGTAGGCGAAATCCTAAGCGCAGAAAATAAGGCTCAGCTGTGGGTGCCGGAAGGATTTGCTCATGGCTTTGTGGTGCTTTCAGAGACGGCGGAATTCGTCTACAAGACTACCGATTACTATGCTCCAGAGTATGAGCGATGCATTTCTTGGAGAGATCAAACGTTGGCCATTTCATGGCCGGTTTCCGCAGAACCAATAGTGTCAGCCAAGGATGCCAAGGGTTTCCCGTTTAACACAGCGGAAATGTTCGACTAAATGAGCCGACATCGGGCAATGCATAATCAATACTAGTTGGTGTGATGAAGTGCGCGATAACTGGACGTTTCGGCTATCTGTTCTAGTCTCCGCAGTAATTTATATGTGGCTGGCTTCACAAATCGTCTTAGCTGATGTGGATTTACTCGTATCTGATTGTATGCCAAATATATTGTCTGCAATGACAGTGGAAGTCTAATTTAATCATGTAAACCTATTGGCTTGTACCCTCGACGCGAAAGTGATCCGCAATAAGCAGTCTCCTGCTTGGCTATTTTGAAATAGGGAGATGCTGCCTCTCTGGAATAAGATTGTACACTCTGCAATAAATCATTACACGCTAAGCTATATTTTTGACGTGCTACATGGTCTTGTCAAGTCAAAATTATGGCAAATGCAGATGCGACAGGCTGCTTCCTTCATTACTTCGAAACAAGCGGAATAATAGCAGCGTTAGTTTGGCGAAACGAATTATCCAGCCGTAAGCTATTATTTCACCGTCGCTGGTATTGATGGGTGTGCAGATTCGATATGTGTGAAAACTAAGTTATGATAAGCCGTGAAGGATTGAATGGTGAGAGGCTACATTGACCGATTTGACTCAACAATTGCGGGTTGGGCGTTTGATCCCTCTGCGCCCGGCAGAGCAGTCGATGTTGTAATTGAGAATGATGGAAGAGAGATTTATCGCTGTTCTGCAGGCCTAATCAGGCAAGATCTGATTCCGGTAATTGGGGGAGCGGAACATGGTTTCTCTTTCGATGCCAATGAGAAAAATGGATTCTATCGAAGCATGGATCTGAAGATATATATGGTGTCAAGCGAAAGACGCCTTCTCTATGAAGGGGGGTGGGTTTATGAAGGAATGGTCGCGCAGGGCGTAGATAACTGGTTGTTCTTAAATACAGACTTTAATCAAGTAAATTTGCGGATTGCAGGGAAGGTCGGCGTTGAGCCTGAAAAGATTTATCGTACAGCTCTGCAGTTTGCTACTCGTGAAGCGTTGCTCGCCAAGAAAAATATTCCATATGCTTCAATAATTGTTCCCGAGAAAAACGTTATCTGCGCTCGTTATTTCCCGGAGCTTGTGGTCTCGGATTATCGTCCAGTTCCTCTAATCATAGATGAGACCCGCAAATTCAACTGTAGTGTGATATATCCGATTGACGAGTTCTTAAGTAGCAATATCGATGTGTTTTATAAAACCGATACTCATGCAAATGCGGAAGGTTATCGAATTATTTATCGACTACTTCAAAAAAAATTACCACAGTTCTTTGATGGTGTGTGTCTTCCTCCGGTGGCAGTAAACCAAAAATACTATGGGGATCTAGGTGGAAAGTTAGATCCTGCTCAAAGCGAAGTAACCGATAGATATCTCAGGCCGGAAACTGAGGGGCATTTTCATAGCTATGACAGAATCTCCGAAACAATTCAGGCCAGAGGTCGCCTTCGAGGAGAAGTTGTTTCCGTCCTGAATCGAAACGCGACAAAGCGGCTGTTGGTGTTCGGCACCTCTACAGCGTATGCAGCACTGCCACTTGTGTCGTGTGCTTTTGCGCATACCTTATTTATTTGGGAAAATACATTTGATTATAAAATCATAGAAGAATTTTCGCCTGATTGCGTACTTTGGCTACCTGCTGAGCGTTTCTTGCCAATGGAGGTCGATGATCTTAAAGGGCTCCCGCTAAGCTATGAAAAGGTAGAGGAGCTCTTGAAGTAGTTGATTTAACTCCTCATGGAAAGAGGAGTTTTTCGAGCATTCACAGAGAGCTTAGCGCAAGTAGCGCACTGTTGATATCTCTAGCGTTAGCATTTTCTGGCAATATTGTTCCGACCCCAGTAACTCTTACTCGCGATGCTTGTGCGCCAATCGGAAGGACCACTGGCCATAATCCACTAAGTAAAGCCTCAGTTAAAGTGTAGCTGAAAGTCTCTGGGCCTGGAGTTAGGAATAGTGCTGCGTGGCAGTTATGTTCGTCTAACAGGTGTGGCAGTTGGTCCTGTTCAAATTTCCCGGTTATAAATACATTATCATAGTTTTTTAGCTCGCTGTCATTGCATGTGTAACCTATGATTGAGAACTGTAATGGTAGGTTGGCATGATATGCATGTTCGATACACGCACGTAATAGTTCGAAACCCTTATGAGGGCCAATTGCGCCAATCACGGCGATCCTCATTATCTCTCCTGGATCAACTACTGGCCGTCGAATTTCTGGCATAGATCCTTGGTGTTCATGTGGCCTAATGCTTACCTTTAATTCAGGGAAATATTTTTTTATTCGTTGCGCAACGTCTTCGTCCGGGGCGTAAATAGTGTTTGCCGATGATAGCTTTGATTTGTAAAAATCGCGCCAGCTAGCAACGCTCTTACCAACTTTATTAAATCTAGACTGCAGATAACCGTACGTGCCATTATTCTCGATGCAACGGTCACATTGGTTAGGCTCTTGTGGTTCACCGCAATAATTCCCATTTCCAACGTTAAATGTTACTCGCGGGCAGATAGCTGTGTAATCGTGAATCGTAACGTCTAACGGAATATTTAGTTTTTCAGCAATGTCCCATATGTCGGAAGAATATCCGATATCACTATTCAAATGAACTCGACTTAAGGACAAAATGCCCAAGTCGTTGAGCATATCATCCATATTTTTGCTCGCATGATAATCGGCATATAAGTCGCCGTATGAAAGCCGCACTTCATTTTTATGCGGAATGCTTTCTAGCATAATTACTGCTATGTTACTGTTCGCTAAAGTCGTTGTTCGATTTTTACAGAAAACTTCGATTCCGCCACCGAATGAATGAGAAATATATAGGTGCCTTTCTGAATGGAGTGAGGCTGCTTGCTTAATTCGCTCGACGGTGATTCTGTTGCGGAAAATTCGGGCAGGATCGGACTTTACAAAGTCCATAATTATTGGCGTGTATTCCGGATAAATTTTTTCCAAGATAACTAGATTTTTTTCCACTAGTTTACTCTTTTTTTCTTTTCCGAACGAAACACCTCCGATGTGTTCCACAAAGGTATCACAGGCGTGTACATGCTTCCAACCCAAATCTCTAGCTCTGACGCACCAATCATTTTCCTCGCCATAACCCTTTCCGAAGTTCTCTGCATCGAGAATGCCAACTTCAGTTATTGCCGCAGCACGCATGAACATGCAAAATCCTACTCCACTTGGAATCTCAACTGCCACTCCCGAATTCAATGACGAGCAAAGTTGATCAATTTCCTCAAGGGACAGATCGCTGGGCATCGAGTTTTCCAGAGATGGATCAGGGTAACTGCAGATGGTCGCATTGTTCGAGAAAGGAGTAACGCTTGCAATGTTCGAACTGCGATATGCGGCAGCTTTGATACGGTCAAGCCAATTTCCGGTAACTACAGCGTCAGCATTTAATAATACGACGTCATGGCCTGCGGTCAAGCGTAAGGCTTTATTAACCGATCGGACAAAGCCTAAGTTTTTTTCATTTACAATTAGAGTTACGTCAGGCCGTTCCGCAACCTTCCTTAACATTGGACTTATTGCTGGGTTGGGGCCGCAATCGTCGATAATAACCACTTCAAATTCCGTTGCATTTTTTTGTTTTGATTTGAAAAGCGATAAGATGCAACGCAAAGTTTCATCCAAACCGTCGTAAACTGGTAGGATGATTTTGATAATTTTATTTATTGCCGGCGGCGTCGAATCTATTACTATTCCTTGGCCTACTTCTTCGCGCATTAGCTTAATCAGGCGGGGTGCAAGGTACTTCGCGATTGCAATTTGATCTAATTCTTTTTGCGCAGGAGATGCCATTTTTCGAGCGATCTCCATAAGTCCATCAGTGCGAAAATAAAACTTGGGTGTCTGTAGAACCGGAATTCTTGTGTCTTTTAGTTCAACGGAAATTCGAAAAGAAGATTTGCCTTGGGAGATATGTGCAAAGTTGCAGTGAAAACCGAAGTTGCCGCCCACATCTGCGCGTGGAAGATCTGCAATAATCGCTGGAAGTTCAAAGTCATCGATGGACACTATAAGCTTCAATGGATGACTTACGGATGTCTCATAGATCCATCCGGAAATTTCATGACCATTCAGTACGTCAATATATCCTTTAATCTGGCAGATAAAATGTTTTGTGTTAATAATAGTGGCGCTAGAGCGTAATTCCACCAGATGTGGGGAGCCATCAAGATAATCGGCGGGTAAGTTTACTTTGAATGTATTTTTAACACGTTCAGGCGAGGAAAAGGTTTTGGCATCGATTTCGCAAATTAGCTTGGAATCGACATAGAGCTGAATACTCCTCGCACTTGGGGTTAAAGCTCGTTCGATGACATAGCCCTCAAGTTGACCATTCCCAGTGTACTCGATATGCGAATCGAAATGTCCGTGGCCAACTTTAACACTCTTCGTTACCGATGCTCCGTTAGATGCAGATGAGACTACTTCGATGTTGTGTTCTCGCCCATCAAGCAATGATGATGGAATAGGCCATAGAAATGAGCATAATGCTAATCCAGACGACTTCTCACTCTTTGGATTTAATAATATTTTCTCTAGTAATTTCTCCTCGCAGTAGATAGAAACTTCAACGGCGCTCGCCATGCTGCTTTCGTTACTATCCCAACTGATTCTCCCCGAAATCTTACGGTTTCGGGTGAAGTTTAATCCAAGGTTGTGACGTGCATTAACGATAGCTTTTGTTTCTGCATGATTGACAGTGATCGCACCGCAGTTTCCTATTACATTGGAAAAAATTTTATGCTTGTAAGCATATTGGCTTACCCAATGGCGGATGTTTAGTTGAATATCCTTTTGGGATATCAATTGATGTATCTCTCTGTTAGTCTCGACGCAAACAACACGTAATGGGTCGATGACTTCACTATCATCGTTGGGAAAGGTGGCGGCAGTTCCTATGGCTATGTCGGACCATTTAAAGAAGAATCCGCAGTCTGCTACACGTCCAATAATTGATGATATATCCGGGCGATGTGATTTTGGGCGAACATATCCTATTATTTTGCCGTCAAGCAGTATTTTTAACAATGGGGTAGTGTTCGATTGGTGTAAATACCAACCAAATATTCCTTGGTCATTGATCATGTCAATGCAACCATAAGCAATATCTTCGAAACTTCTTGAGATATTTGGGCTAATTGTAGATGGTGATGACGTAGTTGATTGAAAATCGTGTTGGGAGTTGGCTGTGATCGACATGGGAATTCTGGGTTCTGACTGAGAAATTCGTTATATAAATATGTCGGAGTCCGTTCAATTTTGGTTTCCGATTGAAGAAGTGGAGTTCACCTAGTTATACGAATAAATTTAATTTCGATACGGGGGGCTCGATTTCTTGGCGGTATGGCGAGTCCACCAAAAGCGTGACTATTAGGATCTAAACTTAGGCAAGGATGGTACGCAGGGTCATCACATAGAACATGTCCCCAATGCTTGCGTATCGCAGTAATTTCCCTTTGCGCACGTGTCTTTTTCTGCAGTGTGTCTTCACTTCCACGGCTTGCAGACTCTGCATGCAATAGTTTTGCATGAGGAGTCCAGACAACGGCTTTTCCTAACTGACGTACCTTGAGGCAAAGATCGACGTCATTAAAAGCAACAGGGTAGGCATCGCCATCCATGCCTCCAAACGCGATAAAATCCTGTCGAAGCAAGAACAGGCACGCTGCGGTGCAAGCGCTAACTCGATGGACAAGTTGATTCCGACCATGGTCACCCCAATCGCTATCCATTAATCGGTTACCAAAGTGACCTGCCACGTTGCCCACGCCGAGCAGAACGCCTCCATGTTGTACCATGCCGTTTGGCCAGAGTAGCTTTGCACCAACAGCACCAACGTCGGGCCGCAAAAGCTGACTTACTATCTCGTCGAGCCAACCGTCATGCAGCGCTTCAATATCATTGTTGATTAAGCCAACGATCTCGCCGTTTGCCTGTGCGATTGCGCGATTGTTCAGGTCCGCGTAGTTGAACGGCCCCGGCATCGGCAGCACGAATATGCCCTGTTGTGCGATTTCGGAAAAATAGGCATGTGTCGCTTCCTCAACCGAGCCGTTGTCGATCACGATGATCTCCAGATTCGGCCACGCGGTGAACTGTTGAATCGTGCTGATGCAGCGCTGCAGCAGGTCGACGCGGTCGCGAGTCGGAATCACCAAGCTGACGGTCAGCTCACGCGCGCCTTCCGGAAGCGAATATCGCACGCGTCTGGCGGCATGCACTACGCCCGGCGGTAGCTTGTCCGATTCCTCGATCTGCGCCTGAGGCTGCACTGCGCGCAGAGTGCGCGAAACCGCAGCAAGGCGAGCGCCACGCTCATCCGTGCTCAGCGGCGACAGCATGCGGTACAACACCCGAGGGACGTGGACCACGCTCGTTGAACCCTCTGACCACACCGAAGCCAATGCAGACCATGCGAAATCCGCAGGCGTATGCACTTCCTGCAGACCGTGCGCCACGCTGTGGCGTACCAGCAGCAATTCGAGCGGATAATCGCTAGCCAGCGCATAGTCAGGATTCCATGCCGGCTTGAACCACGGCGTGCCGTTGGTTTCGCTGTCGGTATAAACCACCTGCGCATCTGGCAGGGCGAATCCTTCCAGCGCCCAGGCAAGCGCATGCGGCACTAGAGTGTCACCGGCGCGCACGCAGCAAACCACATCGCAGTTTGATGCCAGCGCCTGCGCTAGCAGGGCCGCGAACGGCTCGCCGGAAAATGCCTGCACGGTCATGCCATGTTGCGACTGCAAGCTGGCGAGCGTACGCTCCAGCGCCGCCGCATCCGCCTCGCCTGTTACGATCACGGCAGTGCTGAGTGTCGGCAGGGTCGTCGGGCCCTCACGATCGAAACGCGCCGACCATTCCGGCCAGGCCGACATCGGAAGGCTGCGCGGCAGGTGACGCTGATAGATATCGGCCACCTTCAGCAGCAGTTCGTCGGCATCGTCCGGCAGCAGGCCGACCAGGCCATCCATTGAGCAGCAGATCGTCAACGGGCTGCCGTTCAACGGCCGTCCCTCGTCGTCCACCACGCGCACGCTGTGCACTTCGCCATCAGCCAGAGACGCCGGCAGCGCCAGGTCAAAGCCATGCGCACCGTCGATATAGCCGCGCATCGAAGGATGGATGATGTCGGCGGCTGCCTGCGCCACCATCTCATTATCGACGAAGGCGCACACCGTCACGGTCCGTTTCTGGTCGGCTGGATCAAGCGCCCAGCCATGCAGGCGCAAGCCGCCATCCCCGACGACGTTATTGATGGCGGCCGCCGGCGGTGTCTTCGATTCCTCGAGCCGGAAGCTGCCCGCCAGCGTAACCTCAGTATTCGCCACGCGTGCCGAGATGACGCCGCCGGATGAAGCGGGGAGCGCGCCAAGATCGGCCACGAAGCCATGGCACAAGTCAGGTGCGCCGAGTACCTCCAGCTCTGCAGCCAGATCGGTTCGCGCCACGTCGGCCAGGATGCAGGCGATAGGTACATCGTCGCGGCAGATCTCCACGATCACGCGCGCGTCCGGACGATTACGATCGAAGACCCAACCGTACACCAGTTGTTTATACAAGCCATCGAGCGCACCATGCCAACGCGCGGCGCCGACAGTCGCCTCATCAAGAATTTCGGATTCGTTTTTCATTCAGGGAAACCAGAAGTCAGGCGGCCTTGGCGCCTGCGTTGCGGGTAAGCCAGTCGTTCAGCCAGGCGGCGGCATTGAAGCCGTCGTCGAGGAGCACGGGACGCAGCTTGGAAGGCAGGCCCGCAGGGTCATCGGTCAGCACGACGCGGCAGCCGGCAACTTGAAGCAGGCGCACGTCGTCCAGCAGCGCCAGGGCATCGCTCTGGAGTTCCGGCACGTGGTCGACCACGCTGGTGTGAAGGAGCGCATCGCTCGCGCCGCCGATCACCAGCAGCCGCAAGCGCAGCTGCGGCCGGCTGGCAAGCATGCGTGCCAGCACCAGCACTTGTCGGGCCACCGGCGCCAGCGGATCATGCCGCCAGACGGCAATGCGCTGCACAGATGATGGCAGCGCAGGCAGCGTCGCCGGCAAGGGTTTCTTGGCCACCGTCTGCGGCAGGGCCGCGGTGTGCTGCGCGGCGTCGGCCTTGCGCAGCCAGCCGGCCGCGCGCGACTGGGCCAGCGCATCGCGCAACTGCGCGCGGGCGCTGGACAGGGGATCGTTGCGCGTAAAGTCCGAAAACTCGGAGTAATAATCGGGATAGCGCGCCACCACCACGCCCCGGTTCTGCGCCACGCGCAGCGTCTTCTCGGCACGGAACGACACCGTGCCTTCGTGGGCGACAAAAACACCGGTAGCCTGCAGGTGCCGCCAGCCAGCCGCGCGGGCGCGCATGCACCAGTCGACTTCCTCGCCGTAGCCGCGGATCAGCGCGGTGCCATCCAGCATGCCGACGGCGTCGAGCACCGTGCGCCGGATCAGCATAGTGAAGCCGCAGCAGGATGGTAGTTCGATATCCACGCCACCGGGAGCGGCGCGTACCTCGGCAGCCACCTGGTCGAGCAGCGCAAGTTCGCGCGTATCGGGCGCAGGCGCGGCCTGGCTCATCACCGGGAAGCTGCTGATCTCGCCATTATTGGTCCACGGCGTGACCGAGGCGACGTCCGGCGTCGCATACAGCGCGCGCGCCAGGCGGTCGATCCAGTCGCCGTGCACCTGGGTGTCCGCATTGAGCAGCAGCACGTCGTGGTCCGGGTGGGTGCGCATGCCGCGGTTGACCGTCTCGATGAAACCGAGGTTGCAGGCATTGCGCAGCAGCGTGATGGCGCCGGCCGCAGCCTGTTTGTCGAGCCAGGCCGACAGAGCAGGTTCCGGACTGCAGTCGTCCACCACCACGATCCGCGCCGGGGTTTGGTTGAGCGGCAGGCTGCTCTTGACGCTCTCGATACACGCGCGCACCAGCGCCAGCTCGCGGTAGACGGGAATCACGATCGATACCGGCCGGATATCGGTCTCGGCAGGGGGCGTCGCGGCCGGCGCCGCACCGGCGCGAATGGTCGGCGTCTCGTAGAACGCCAGCGGCGAGCCGGGCAGCAGTTGCCGGCGTCCGTCGGGTTGCAGCAGGGTGATCGACCACACGGCGCCGGGGCGCGGCGGCATCAAGCGCACGCGGGCGCCGTCGCCGGGCACCTCGAACTGGTATTGGGTGGTTTCGTCGGACAGCAGCAGGGTCGCGCGTGGCGCGTTGTTGCCGGCTGTGCCGAGGAAGACCATCGCTTCGATCGCCTCGCCATTCTTCCAGCAGGCGCCGGTATGGGTGACGCCCGCCGCGCGCAGTATGGGCATCAGGCTGTCATGGCGCCCCGCGCGGCAGCGCGCGGGCAGGAAGGCCGGGCCCAGGCTGGCAACGTCGGCGCGGCCGCCGTCCTTCAGCCAGGTCTGCAGCATGATGTCCTGCAGCAGGGGATTTTCCGCTTCGCTCAGCCATGCGGCGTGCCAGGCGCGGGATGCCATGAACGGATAGGCCGTTTGCAGGATCTTGGCGCGCAGGATGGCGGGGATGCGGTTCATGGGCAAGCGGCGGCATACGTACTCGGCGGCCAGTAGCGCATCGGCGTGCTGGCCAGCCGTGAACAGTTCCACAGCTCGCGTCAGAAGTGCATCGTCCCGCAGGCGGGACGTGCACGTAGAGAGGAAAAAGGGGGCAGGGCCCCCTTTTGGGTGTTGCATCGTGCTACTTATTAGGCGGTTGGGTCGATGATGGTGACCGTACCCACGATGTCGGTCTCGACGCCCGAGACAGACGCTTCGGCGAACGAGGTAGCGACGTCGGCACGCGATGCGCCATCTTCCAGACGCTCCAGCCAGTACTCGGCGCCAGTTGCGTCGTCACGGCCGAACAGACCTGCGTACAGCGCGTCGATGAACTCGGCGTCAGTTTGGTCCTTGCTGGTGTACTCAGCCGAGCCCAGGAAGCCACCGGCAATCGCGTGCAGCGATTCGTGGGTTTCAGCGACGTCGAACCAGTATTCCAGGCCTGCAGCGTCCGCGTTGCGGCCCAGCAGAGCGTGGTACAGGTTGGCCACGGCGGCTTCTTTCGTGTTGTCAGCGAAGATCAGCGCATCGGTGCCGTTCAGCTGGACGTAGTTCACATCGGTCAGCTCGACCGACACGCCGGTCTTCGTGTTGACGATGACAGCTTTGCCATCGGCGGTAGCGATGGTGAAGTCTGCTTCAGCGCCGGTTGCTTCGACGATGGTCTTGTCGTTGCCGACGACCGTGCTCTTGCCTTGTGCGGCAACCACGTGGGTCCAGCCCGAACCTGCGACGACGGTGTCCTTGTCGCCAGCGATGACCTGGGTGTTTTTGCCGTCAACGATGGTGATGGTGTCGGCGCCCGCGGTACCAACCACAACGCGCTCGATGTCTTGACCTGCGACGGTTGCTGCCGACGAGTTGCCGGTTGCGCTCGGTGCTGGAGCGGCACCGATGCTTGCATTCACACCGCCTGCGCCCTGGAAGAAGATTGCCGGGATGTCGGCAGTCACGTTGACGTTGGTGCGTTCGGTAGCCGAGGTTTCCACGAACACGATATCGACGCCAGCGGCATCGCTGATGGTGGCGTTGTTCGAAGCCTGGACGTTGTTGGCAACGATCGTGGCGTTGTTAGGCGTGGAGATCAGGTCCAGAATGCTGGCGATCGTGTCATCGGTGAAGAAGGTCGCCGAGGTGGATTTCAGCTGGTTGCTGATCGCGGTGGCGTTGGTATCGTACATTTACTACTCCTAAGTAGGATCAAAATTCCCGGTATGACCGGACGCTCCAGGTGCACAAGCACTGCCTGCGGACCTTGCTTGCGCACCCTAGATATCGTGGGCCCGTCGTGACTGGGGCGGCTCCCGAGGCAATACTGCTGACGGGAATTCGATACAAATCGAAGAGTTCGGCACGAGCTTCGCCGTCATTGCAACGGGTCAAGTTGAGAGCGTTATCAATACAGGCCAGCAATCTTAACCCCACCGATTCACAGAGTTTCCATGATGCAGTGCGCAATCGTCGGGATTCTACATGGATCATTCTTCAACAAAACTCTCCGATTGTTTCATGCTCATAAAATGTATTCAATTGTGCATAGTGTATTTACGCACAAATGACACGAAATTATGAACAGATAAATGCACTATACCAATAGTATTCCCTTAGCGAAACATTTTTAGGTCGTATTGCTGCTGTGCGGCATGCGTACTTGATAGAGCGCTATCCGATTTTCTCGCCGCGATCGCTCGCCTCACGAATCACTCGCGGAGGCAACTGAATCGCCGCCAGCGCGCCATATAGCGGTGGCCCGAGCACCCGCGACACGGTACTCGCCACGACCGCACAAGCCATCAGGCTCAGCACCATCTCGTGTCCATCCACCATCTCCATGACGATGATAAAAGCCGTCAACGGCGCCTGGGTCGCCGCGGCCAGGAAGCCGACCATCCCCAGCGCGATCAGTGCCGGCGCGTGAGGATAGCCGGTCAGCAGGGCGATGTCATGGCCCAGGGCGGCGCCGATCGACAGCGATGGCGCGAAAATCCCGGCCGGCACGCCCGACCAGGCGGTCAGCCAGGTGGCGGCGAACTTGAACAGGGCGAACGCGACCGGCACGCTGGACTCGTTCTCCAGCAGGCTGCGGGTGGCTTCGTTGCCGCTGCCATAGGTAGCGCCGCCGCTGACGATGCCGATGATGGCAACCGCCAGGCCGCAGCCGAGCGCGAAGCGCACCGGGTGGCGGGCGCGCCAGCGGCTGGGCAGGTCGGGCGAGGTGCCGCGCAGGCTGGCCAGCAGCACGCGCGCGAACAGGCCGCCGGCGAAGCCGCACACCAAGGCGGCCAGCAGTCCCGGCCACAGCAGCGCCAGGCCGATCGGGCCGGGATGGATCACGCCGAAGTGGGGGCCGTTGCCATGGACCGAGACGGCGATCAGGCCGGCCAGCACGATGCCCGCCACGATCAGGCCGCTATTGCGCTGTTCGGGTGTGCGCGACAGTTCTTCGATCGCGAACATGATGCCCGCCAGCGGGGTGTTGAAGGCGGCGGCGATGCCGGCGGCGCCGCCCGCCACTAATAAGGAATGCGCGCTGATGCCGCTGCGCCGTGGCAACCAGCGCCGGGCGGACAGCATCACGCCGGCCGCGATCTGCACTGACGGGCCTTCGCGTCCCAGCGACAAGCCGCCCAGCAGGCCGGCCGAGGTCAGGCCGATCTTGGCAAGGCTCAGCTTGAGCGAAACGAGGAGGGGGCGGCGACCGCCCGACAGCGCGGGATCGAGCGCCGCCATCACTTGCGGGATGCCGGAGCCGCCGGCGCCGCGCACATAACGGCGCGTCACCCAGACGATGGCGGCGCAGCACAGCGGCGTCCATATCAGGGGCGCCCACCATGCCAGCTCATTCAGTTGCTGGAATCGTCCGAAGGCGGATTCTGCGAACCAGGTGAAGGCAACCACGACCAGGCCGGCGATGGCAGCCATGCTGACCACGACGATCCGGGTGCGCCAGAGATGAGGGGAAACGAATTCACGCCGGAAGGCGGAGCGTACATCGTGCGAAGAGGGTTCGGGCGGCATGATGGCCGGTGAATAGGGGAAACCATCATTATAAACATTTGTACGAATGTATTGCTGTTTGGTGCGTAATTACGACACTAAACACATTAGCCGAAATTCGCACCACCCCGTCGTTCCCGCGAAGGCGCACTGCTGTCCGGAATAATCTTCTTGATTTTTCCATCAGAATAGGCATCCCTGTTTGAGTGCCAAGTCCTCTCGATATCGACG
>NZ_VPFD01000046.1 GCF_008014745.1 Massilia arenae | reverse complement strand
CTGAACCCAACAATCAATTCGCCCAGCATAGCTTTTGCACGGAACAAAGGCCAGCTACGGCGAGGAACATGATCGCACGATACTGAACAAGTAGGCTCGGAAGTCTATCTCTTCAAAAAAGCCTTGATTGCCATTCTCGCCAAAGAAAAAACAAAATAAAGCAGAACTGCAAATAGCACTGCCACTACGTAAGCGCTCGCAGGAGGCGTTGCCCCACTTAAAAACGCAAAAGTTTTTACGGACGACATCGCCAAGCTGACCAGAAAAACAAAAACTACGAGTAAGGCGCGCCAATCAAATAAAACGAGCATATCCTCTCCACGTCACGGCTAACATACCTGCAGTAATTTCATCCCATGGATGTCATGATAAATCAAGTCAGCAGCGCAGCCTGCCAAAAGCAGCACCGCCCCCTACACCAGCACCGAGCGATGCAGCACGGGCAGGCCCTAGTCCCTCTCCCAATCCTCCATCCGACGCTTGCGCGCCCTCCCCACCGCAATCCGGTTACGCGTGGTAAACGCAATCAACCGGGCCACCACCACCGCCAGGTACATCAGCCCGATCAGCATCTCGACGCTGGCCAGCGCCCGCGCGTGCACGGTCAGCGGAATCACGTCGCCGATGCCGGTGCTCGACAGCAGCGCGAAGCTCAGGTAGTTCAGTTCGGTCCAGGTGCGCGGCGCGGCCGCATTGATGGCGGCGGCAAAGGTGCCGGGATGGACTTCCTGCAACAGCACGTACAGGTGGGTGAAACCCCATGCAATCAGGGTAAAGGTGGCGCCGGCCGCGAACAGCTCGTCGGTGGTGGCCAGCTCGTCGTCCATCATGTAGGCGATCAGGCTGCCCGCCGCATAGAAATAGAACAGCGCCTCGAGGCCCGAGGACCAGGCCAGCAGTTCGCGCATCCCGAACAGGATCTGCGCCAGCAGCAGCCCGATGATCGGCACCGCCAGCGCCAGACTGACCCCCACCTCGCCGGGCGTGCGCCGCACCATGCGGATGGTGAAGGCCAGCACCACAATGCCGAAGACATTAAAGCCCACCTGGCCGGCCGGCGTGCCCTCGATGAAGGGATAGGCCAGCATGCCGACCAGCTGGACCAGGAACAGAATGGCGGACGGGTGGCGGCGGGTGTGGGCGAACAGGAGCAATGGGCGCATGGATGGACGACGGTGATCGCGATGCGCCCATTGTAGGTTCAGGCGGGCGGGAACAGCGCGCCGAACGCGCGCGCCGCCTCGGCGGGATCGCGCGAGCCATAGACGCTGGTGATCGCCGCCACCAGGTCGATCCCGCGCGCCACCAGCGGCGCCGCATTGTTCGGTGTCATTCCGCCGATGACGACGATCGGCAGGTCGAACTCGGCGCGCGCCTGGTCCAGCATCTCGGGCGGCGTGACGAAGGTGTATTTCTTGACCGGCGACGGATAGAAGCCGCCGAAGGCGATATAGCTGGCGCCCGCCTCGACCGCCGTGCGCGCCAGCGCCATCTCACCGTAGCACGAGGCGCCGACGATCTTGTCCTGGCCCAGCAGCGCGCGCGCTTCGCGGATGCCGGCGTCGGTATGGCCCAGGTGCACGCCGTCGGCATCGATCGCCTGGCAAAGGTCGAGGTGGTCGTTGATGACGAGCGGCCGGCCATGGCGGCGGCACAGCGCCAGCAGCTTTGTTGCCTGCTCCTTGCGCAGGTCGGGACCGGCTTCCTTGTGGCGGTACTGGACCAGCGCGGCGCCGGCGCCAAGGGCGGCGTCGGTCGCGGCGATCAGTTTTTCCGTATCGTCCCAGTTCGGGGTAACGAGGTACAAGCCGCGCATGTCGACTCCTTTCAGGTTGTCAGCAGGTTGTCAATTGAAGCAGGCGGCGCGGGATGCGCTGCCCCGGCGCCAGCGCATACGACTGCGCCAGCGTGTGATGGGTATAGGCCTGGGCCGCGTCGAGCGCCGCCTCCATGCGCTCGCCCAGCGCCAGCCGCGCCGCCAGCGCCGCGGCCAGCGTGCAGCCGCTGCCGTGGTAGCCGTGCGGCAGGCGCGGCCAGTGCCAGGCGCGCGCCTCGACACCGTCGACCAGCCATCGGTTGACGACGGTGTCACCGGCCGCGTGGCCGCCGGTCACCAGCATCTGGCGGCCACCATGCGCCCCAAGCGCCTCGCGCTCGGGCAGGTTGGGCAGCACGATCGTCGCCAGCGCCAGCAGTTCGCGCAGCGCTTTGATAGCGTCACCCTGCCCCAGCGCATCGCCATGGCCGCTGGCCAGCACCGGATCGAGCACCACCGGCAAGGTGGGCCGGCGCGCGCGCAAGGTCCGGATGATGTCCGCGATCGCCGCCGCATTGGCGGCGTTGCCGGGAATGCCCAGCTTGACCGCCCCGATGTCGAAGGCGGCCAGCAGCGGCGCCGCCTGGCGCGCGACCCATTCGGCATCGACCGGGCTCGCCGCATGGACCCGGTTATTGTCCTGCGCCGTGATGGCGGTGGCCACCGGCAGCGGGTGCGCACCCTGCGCCGCGATCGCCAGGATGTCGGCGGCCAGGCCGGCGCCGCCGCCGGGATCGAGCCCGGCAAACACCAGCACGCAGGGTGTCATCCCGTGATCTTTCCTTCGACGGGCGACGAGGGCGAGGCGGCGAAGCGCCGGGGCATGCGGCCCGCAAGATAGGCATCGCGCCCCGCCATTACCGCGTGCTTCATCGCGCGCGCCATGCGCACCGGATCGCCCGCGGCGGCGATCGCGGTGTTCATCAACACGCCGTCGCAGCCCAGCTCCATCGCGATCGCGGCGTCCGACGCCGTGCCGACACCGGCATCGACCAGCACCGGCACCGTGGCCTGCTCGATGATCAGGGACAGGTTCCACGGATTGAGGATGCCCATGCCCGAGCCGATCAGCGACGCCAGCGGCATCACCGCCACGCAGCCGATCTCCTGCAGGATGCGGGCCTGGATCGGGTCGTCGCTGCAGTAGACCATGACGTCGAAGCCGTCCTTCACCAGCGCCTCGGCCGCGACCAGGGTCTCCGGCATGTGCGGGAACAGCGTCTTCTGGTCGCCCAGCACCTCGAGCTTGACCAGCTTGTGCCCGCCCAGCAGCTCGCGCGCCATCTGCAAGGTGTAGATCGCATCCTTGGCGGTGTAGCAGCCGGCCGTATTCGGCAGGATGGTGAACTCGCTTGGTGGCAGCACGTCCAGCAGGCTCGGCGCGTTCGGGTCCTGGCCGATATTCACGCGGCGGATCGCCACCGTGATGATCTCGGCGCCGGCGGCCAGGGTGGCTTCGCGGGTCTGCTCCAGGTCGCGGTACTTGCCGCTGCCGACCAGCAGGCGCGATTGGTAAGCGCGGCCGGCGATGGTCAGCACGTCCTGTTTGATGTCGTTCAAAGCATTCATGTCTTGTCTCCTGTCAGCCGCCACCGATGGCGCGCACGATATCGACCCGGTCCTGCTCATGCAGGCGCCGGTGCAGCCATTGCTGGCGCGGCACCACCTCGCGGTTGACCGCCAGCGCCATCCCCTGTCCGCTCAGGCCCAGCTGTTCCAGCAGGCCGAACAGGGTTTGCCCCTGCGGCACCGTACACGGCGCCCCGTTTACTTCGATCGGCGTCATTCACACCTCCCGGTACAGCTGGGCGCCGTTTTTCACGAACTCGATCGCCTTTTCCTGCATGCCGTGCGTTAGCGCCGCATCGGCAGGTGCGCCCTGTAATCCCCTGGCGGCAGCATACTCCCGCACTTCCTGGGTGATCTTCATCGAGCAGAAATGCGGGCCGCACATCGAGCAGAAGTGGGCGACCTTGGCCGAATCCTTGGGCAGGGTCTCGTCGTGGAATTCGCGCGCCTTGTCCGGGTCGAGCCCCAGGTTGAACTGGTCTTCCCAGCGGAACTCGAAGCGCGCTTTCGACAGGGCGTTATCGCGCAGCTGGGCGCCGGGATGGCCCTTGGCCAGGTCGGCCGCGTGCGCGGCGATCTTGTAGGTGATGATGCCGTCCTTGACGTCGTTCTTGTCGGGCAGGCCCAGGTGCTCCTTGGGCGTCACGTAGCACAGCATGGCGGTGCCGTACCAGCCGATATTGGCCGCGCCGATGCCCGAGGTGATGTGGTCGTAGCCCGGCGCGATGTCGGTGGTGAGCGGTCCCAGCGTGTAGAACGGCGCCTCGTGGCACTGCTCCAGCTGCAGGTCCATGTTTTCCTTGATCAGGTGCAGCGGCACGTGGCCGGGACCCTCGATGATGGTCTGCACGTCGTGCTTCCAGGCGATCTGGGTCAGCTCGCCCAGGGTCTTCAGTTCGGCCAGCTGGGCTTCGTCGTTGGCGTCGTAGATCGAGCCGGGACGCAGGCCGTCGCCCAGGCTGAACGAGACGTCATAGGCCTTCATGATGTCGCAGATGTCTTCGAAGTGCGTGTACAGGAACGATTCGCGGTGGTGGGCCAGGCACCACTTGGCCATGATCGAGCCGCCGCGCGAGACGATGCCGGTCAGGCGGTTCGCCGTCATCGGCACATAACGCAGCAGCACGCCGGCGTGGATGGTGAAGTAGTCGACGCCCTGCTCCGCCTGTTCGATCAGGGTGTCGCGGAAGATCTCCCAGCTCAGTTCCTCGGCCTTGCCATTGACCTTTTCCAGCGCCTGGTAGATTGGCACCGTGCCGATCGGTACCGGGCTGTTACGCAGGATCCATTCGCGTGTTTCGTGGATGTGCTTGCCGGTCGAGAGGTCCATCACCGTGTCGGCGCCCCAGCGGATGGCCCAGGTCATCTTTTCCACTTCCTCGCCGATCGACGAGGTGACGGCCGAGTTGCCGATATTGGCGTTGACCTTCACCAGGAAGTTGCGGCCGATGATCATCGGCTCCAGTTCCGGGTGGTTGATATTGGCGGGGATGACGGCGCGGCCGCGCGCCACTTCCGAGCGCACGAATTCGGGGGTGATCTCGGCCGGGATGCTGGCGCCGAAGGACTGGCCCGGATGCTGGCGGCCCAGCAGCGCCGCAACGCGCTGCCCCATCGGGCCGGACGACTCCAGCGAGGCGATGTATTCCTTGCGCTGCATGTTTTCACGCAGGGCGATGAATTCCATCTCGGGCGTGATGATCCCGGCGCGCGCGTAGTGCATCTGGGTGACGTTGCGGCCGCCATGGGCGCGGCGCGGAGCCCGCTGCAGGTTGAAACGCAGTGCGGCCAGCTGCGGATCGTTCAGCCGCGCCTGGCCGTAGTGCGAGGTCGGGCCGTCCAGCTGCACGGTGTCGCCCCGTTCGGCGATCCATGCCTGGCGCATCGGCGCCAGGCCGCTGCGGATGTCGATCGCCGCGCCCGGCTCGGTGTATGGGCCGGAGGTGTCGTAGACGAACAGCGGCGGATTCGGCTCGCCGCCGAAGCTGTCGGGCGTGGGCGACTGGCTGATTTCGCGCATCGGCACGCGGATGTCGGGCCGGCTGCCTTCGATATAGACCTTGCGCGAATTGGGTAGTGGGTTGATGGCCGCGTGGTCCACCGTGGCGGTGGCGGCATCGAATACCCGGGATGACTTCAGAGGTGCGTTCATGTGGCTCCCTTGCTTGCGGAGCCAGCAAAGGAGGTGCCGGGGTGCTGCAAGGCGGACGCGGATGTGCGCACGCTTGCATCGATTCGGCTGCTTCCCTTCGCTGGCATTATCCAGATCAGGTTCGGAGGGTATTTCTCACCCACGCGCCGTTGATGCGACGTGCAGGACCCCTAGCGTTTGCCGTCACGGAGCCTGAGCTCCATGACAACGGGCCGATTATAGCCCAATCGTTTTTCGATGGGCAGAAAATGAAGGCGATGTTGTTAGAGCATCGGAGGCTGCTATCAAAGATGTGAACAAATGTGCCCAACGTCCTCTTCCTGCCCCGAGTCGTCTTGCTAACCGTTCTCGTATCTGACAGGCGTTACTTTCCCGCCTCCCGCCGATGATTATCGGCGGCAGTGTCTGACGTCACCGCCAGACTCGCCACGGGTAGCGCCGTTTTCGCTGCAAGAGCGATGGTGGCGAGCCATGTTTCGTACTCCAATCTTCGCTGGTTGCATGCCAAGTACATAGGAAGTCTTCCATCTCGCTCGCTTGGTTTTCGCGGTGAAAATGAATCATGCGATGGCGCGCTTTGTAGCCAACATACACAGCATCAGACACCCTCGCTGGAGGTATAGTTCCGCTTTCTTAGCGTCAGTTCTCCTATGGAAATACCGCATGCGATTTGCCCGGGTCGCCAGCATTGGGTACGATCGGACATCCATTCATACAAAATCAGACGGTCTTTACAAATAGACAACAGGGCGGCGGCAGAGCGCGCCAATATCGAGCGATGCCGCCGGGATAGGCTGGCGATGTAAGGTGACCTATAATGGTTCTTTCGCCAAAAATTTCACCTACCAGCACATCATGGAATTAGCCAAGTCTTTCGAGCCAGCCGATATTGAACAGTTCTGGCGCGCCGAGTGGGAAAAACGCGGTTACTTCACCGCCACCATGGACGAGGGCAAGCCATCGTTCAGCATCCAGCTGCCGCCGCCGAACGTGACCGGCACCTTGCACATGGGCCACGCGTTCAACCAGACCGTCATGGACGGCCTGACCCGCTACTACCGCATGCGCGGCTACAACACCGCCTGGGTGCCGGGCACCGACCACGCCGGCATCGCCACGCAGATCGTGGTCGAGCGCCAGCTCGACGCCCAGAAGATCTCGCGCCACGACCTCGGCCGCGACGCGTTCCTGGAAAAAGTCTGGGAGTGGAAGGAAAAGTCGGGCGACACAATTACCGGCCAGATGCGCCGCCTGGGCGCCTCGCCTGATTGGAAGCGCGAATACTTCACGATGGACGAGACCCGCTCGAAGTCGGTGGTCGAAGTCTTCGTGCGCCTGTACGAGCAGGGCCTGATCTACCGCGGCAAGCGCCTGGTCAACTGGGATCCGGTGCTGGGCACGGCTGTGTCGGACCTCGAAGTCGATTCGCAGGAAGAAGACGGCTCGATGTGGTACATCCAGTACCCGCTGGTCGACGGCAGCGGCCACCTGACGGTCGCCACCACCCGTCCCGAAACGATGCTGGGCGACGTCGCAGTCGCGGTCGACCCGACCGATGAACGCTACACCCATCTGCACGGCAAACTGATCAAGCTGCCGCTCACCGGCCGCGAAATCCCGATCATCGCCGACAGCTACGTCGACAAGGAATTCGGCACCGGCTGCGTCAAGATCACCCCGGCCCACGATTTCAACGACTACGCGGTCGGCCAGCGCGCCAACCTGGCGCCGATCAGCATCTTCACGCTGGACGCCAAGATCAACGAGAACGGCCCGGCCCAGTACCAGGGCCTGGACCGTTTTGCCGCGCGCAAGCAGATCGTCGCCGACCTGGAAGCGCTGGGCCTGATGGAACAGATCAAGCCGCACAAGCTGATGGTTCCGCGCGGCGACCGCACCAATGTCGTGATCGAGCCGATGCTGACCGACCAGTGGTTCGTCGCCATGACCAAGCCGGCCCCGGAAGGCACTTTCAATCCAGGCAAGTCGATCACCGACGTGGCGCTGGAAAAAGTCGCCAACGGCGAGATCAAGTTCGTGCCCGAGAACTGGAGCACGACCTACAACCAGTGGCTGGGCAATATCCAGGACTGGTGCATCTCGCGCCAGCTGTGGTGGGGCCACCGCATCCCGGCCTGGTTCGCCGAAGACGGCAGCATCGTCGTCGCGCGCGATGAAGACGAAGCGAAGGCCAAGGCGGCCGCCCAAGGCATCGCCGGTGAACTGCGCCGTGACGACGACGTGCTCGATACCTGGTTCTCGTCGGCGCTGGTGCCTTTCTCGACCATGGGCTGGCCCGAAGAAACGCCGGACATGAAGATGTTCCTGCCGTCCTCGGTGCTGGTCACCGGCTTCGACATCATCTTCTTCTGGGTGGCGCGCATGGTCATGATGACCGCCCACTTCACCGGCAAGGTGCCGTTCGAGACCGTTTACGTGCACGGCCTGGTGCGCGATTCGCAGGGCCAGAAGATGTCGAAGTCGAAGGGCAACACGCTCGACCCGATCGACCTGATCGACGGTATCGACGTCGAGACCCTGGTGGCCAAGCGCACCACCGGCCTGATGGACCCGCGCGCGGCCGAGAAGATCGCCAAGGCCACACGCAAGGAATTCCCGGACGGGATCGCGGCCTTCGGCACCGACGCCGTGCGCTTCACCATGGCGAGCTACGCTTCGCTGGGCCGCAACATCAACTTCGACCTGGGCCGCGCCGAGGGTTACCGCAACTTCTGCAACAAGCTGTGGAACGCGACCCGCTTCGTGATGATGAACACCGAGGGCAAGGATTGCGGCGCTCCGGCTGCCGAAGACCTGTCCCCGGCCGACCGCTGGATCATCTCGCTGATGAACCGCGTCGAGCTCGACATCGCAAAAGGCTTCGCCGACTACCGCTTCGACAATATCGCCAGCAGCATCTACAAGTTCGTATGGGACGAGTACTGCGACTGGTACCTGGAAGTCGCCAAGGTGCGTGTCCAGCAAGGCACGGAAGCCCAGCAGCGCGCCACCCGCCACACGCTGCTGTGCGTGCTGGAAGTGATCCTGCGCCTGGCGCATCCGATCATCCCGTTCGTGACCGAAGCGCTGTGGCAGAGCATCGCGCCGCTGGCCGGCAAGACCGGTGAAACGATCATGCTGCAGCCCTACCCGCTGGCCGACACCTCGCTGGTCGACGAAGAAGCCGAAGCCTGGATGGAGCAGTTCAAGGCGCTGACCGACGCCACCCGCAACCTGCGCGGCGAGATGTCGCTGTCGCCGTCGGTGCGCGTGCCGCTGATCGTCGAGCCGGGCAATGAAGCCGATCGCGCCAGGATGGCGGTGTTCGCTCCGTACATCCAGCTGCTGGGTAAACTCGCCGAAGTGCAGATCGTCGACGCGCTGCCGGAATCGCCGGCCGCGGTATCGATCGTCGGCACCACGAAGCTGATGCTGAAGGTCGAGATCGACGTCGCCGCCGAACGCGAGCGCCTGTCGAAGGAGATCGCACGCGTCTCCGGCGAGATCGCCAAGGCCAACGGCAAGCTGTCGAACGAGAGCTTTGTGGCTCGCGCGCCGGCCGCCGTGGTGGCGCAGGAGCAGGAACGCGTGGCGAACTTCTCGGCCACCCTGGCCAAGATGCAGGAGCAGTTGGAAAAGCTGCCGGCCGCTTGATCATCGTTGTCAGATGCACGTCGTCCCCGCGCAGGCGGGGACCCAAGTTAGTTCGGGCAGCCACTTAAATTCGCATAAGTGGTCTGCTTGAAACTTGGGTCCCCGCCTCCGCGGGGACGACGTTTTTGGGCTGCTGGAAGAATGAGCGTTTCGATACGCAGACTCTCGCAGCCTCTTGCAGCCTCTCTTTATTTCAGGTTCTGCCACCAGCGCCCGCCGGCATGCGGCTGCTTCAGGTCCAGCGCCTCGCCCATCTCGGGCGTGGTCAGCTTGACGCCCTTGTCGTCGGCCAGCTGCGCGATGCGGTCGAACGGATCCTGCCAACGGTGCATCCCCAGATCGAAGGTGCCGTTATGCACCGGGAACAGCCAGCCCGCATTCAGGTCATGGAAGGCCTGCATGGTTTCCTCGGGCTGCATGTGGACGTCGGGCCAGCGCTTGTCGTAGGCGCCGGTTTCCAGCAACGCGACGTCGAACGGGCCGAACCTGGCGCCGATCTCCTTGAAGCCCTTGAAGTAGCCGGTGTCGCCGCTGAAGAACAGGCGCAGCTCGTCATGCTGGATCACCCACGAGGCCCACAGGGTCTTGCCCGCATCGTGCAGGCCGCGGCCAGAGAAATGCTGGGCCGGGGTGGCGGTGATGCGCACGCCGCCCACCTCCGTCCCCTGCCACCAGTCGAACTGGCGCACCTTGGCGCGGTCCACGCCCCAGTCGATCAAGCGGTCGCCCACGCCCAGCGGCGTCAGGAACAGCGTGGTCTTGGCCGCCAGTGCCTTCACCGAGGCATGGTCGAGGTGGTCGTAGTGGTCGTGCGACAGGATCACGGCCTTGATCGGCGGCAGTTCATCGATCGAGATCGGCGGCGCATGGAAGCGCGCCGGGCCGGCCCATTGCACGGGCGAGGCGCGTTCGGAGAACACCGGATCGGTGAGATAGAACTCGCCGCCGAGCTTGATCAGCATGGTCGAATGGCCGAGGCGGTATAGGGTGTTATCGGGCGCGGCCAGCAGCGCCGCCTGGCTCAGCGCGCGCACCGGCACCGCCTGCTCGGGAATCGTGCCCTTGGGCTTGTCGAACAAGAAAATCCACCAGAGCTTGGCCATTTCGCCAAAGCTCATCTTGTGCATCTCGACCGGGTTGCGGTATTTCCCGTCGTGGAATTGCGGCGAAGCGGGTGCGGTAGTGGTGCTGGCGAAGGAGGTGCAGGCAGCCATGATAGCGATTGCTCCAAGTAGGATAGTGCCGAACAGTAGGCGCATGATATGAATGAATAGCCGTAAAGTACACTACACAGTGTAGTATCGAAGTTTGAGAAAGTAAACTACCGAGTGTAAAATTCGCGTATGCACACGCCGACCCGCCTGACCGACCGAAAACGCAGCGCCATCCTGGCTGCCGCTGCCGAGCAGTTTCGCGTCCATGGTTATGAAACCGCCAGCATGGACGCCATCGCGGCCCTTGCGGAAGTGTCCAAGCGCACCGTCTACAACCACTTCGCCAGCAAGGAAGAGCTGTTCGCCGAGACCGTGATGCAGATGTTCGAAAGCAGCGCCGGCCAGCTCGAACTGGGCTACCAGAGCGAACGCAGCCTGCGCGATCAGCTGGTCGAACTGATGACGCTGAAGATGCGCACGCTGGCCGATCCGGAATTCATCGCCCTGGCACGGGTGGCGATCGGCGAAGCGATTCACGCGCCCGAGCGCACCTTGCCGGTGATTGCCCGCCTGGGCGAGCGCGAAGAAGGTGTCACGGCCTGGATCCGTGCGGCGCAGGCCGACGGCAAACTCAAGGCCGGCGATCCGGCGTTTGCCGCGACCCTGCTGCAGGGCCAGGTCAAGACCTTTGCCTTCTGGCCGCAGATCGCGATGGGGGCCGCGCCGCTGGCTCCGGAACAACAGGAACTGGTCATCGACGCCGCGGTGTCGATGTTCCTGTCGTATTTCGCGGCCGGCTAAAAACTGATCACGAAGCGGGCGCCCTTGCCCACCGACCTGGCGTAGCGCACGGTGCCGCCGTTTTCATGGACCAGGTGGCGCACCATCGCCAGCCCGATTCCTCCGCCCTGCTTTTTCGTCGTGTAGAACGGCGTGAAGATGTGCGGCACCGAAGCCTCTGGAATGCCCGCGCCGTCGTCGGCGATCTCGATGCGCAAGCGGCTGCCGCGCACCAGGCGCGCATCGACCCGGGCCTGGCCGCCGGGCTGCGTGGCCTCGAAGGCATTCTTGAGCAGGTTGATCAGCGCCTGCTCCAGCTGGCCAGGGTCGGCCATCAATTCCAGCGAGGCAGGTTCGACGGCGAACGTCACGTCCCCTCCACGCGCGCGCCAGACTGGCCCCACCAGCGCATCCACCCGCTCGAACAAATCCGCCAGCGCCACGCGCTCGGGCCGCGCGGGCGGCACGTTCGACAGGCTGCGGTAGCTGGCGACGAAATCGACCAGGCTGTCGGCGCGGCGGTTGATCGCCTCCAGCGCCGTCTTCAGGTCGGCGCCGACGTCGGATGGCAGGCCGGACTCGAACTCACTCAACAGGTCACGCGCGGTGCGCGACAGCGAGGCGACCGGCGTCAGCGAATTCATGATCTCGTGGGTCAGCACGTGCACCAGCTGGCGCCATGATTTCAGGGCCTCGGCTTCCAACTCGCTCTCGACCGGCATCAGTGCGACGAGGCGCTGCGACGCGCCGTGCAGTGTCAGCATCGATACCGCCACCAGCGCCCGTTCGACGCCGCGTTCGGTATCGAATTCGATCAAGCGCCGCCTGGTGTCCAGCGCCGCCAGCTGGCGGTACAGCGCGTCGGCGTCGAGCGCTCGCCCGGGCGCGACCAGCTTGCGCGCGCTGGCATTGAGCGGCGCCGCGCCGTCGGCGGCATCGACGCCGAACAAGGCGATCGGCGCATGTTCGAGCCGCGCCTCGAAGGCCAGCGCGTTGTCGAGCAGCGCGCGCTGCTCGATGCCGGCTTCCGGCACGACAGGCGCCGCCTGACGCGCCCGGGCCAGCCGCTCCACGCACCTCCACAGCAACGCCAGCAGCGGCAAGGCCGCCAGCGCGCAGCTCACCTGCAGGCGCGGCGACTCGTGCAGCGTACCGGCGCCGAAGGCCAGCGCCAGCATGCCGGCCAGGGCCAGCCAGATGCCGGCCCTAGATCCCATGCTTGCCCAGCTTGCGGTATAGCGCCGCGCGGCTCAGGCCCAGCAGGCGCGCGGCCAGGCTGATGTTCCCCCTGGCCTGCTCCATGGCGGCGGCGATGGTGTCGCGCTCCAGGGCGCCGAGCTTGAATTCCTCTCCTGCCGGCGCCGGCGCCGGCATCGCCGCCGGCGGCGCCGTCAAGCCGAAGTCATCGACGTGGTAGTCGGGACGGTTGCCGAGGATGACGGCGCGCTCGCAGGCATGGCGCAGCGCCCGCACATTGCCCGGCCAGTCCCAGGCGCACAGGCGATCGAGCGCGCCCGGCGCCAGCTCGCGCACCGGCCGGGCGTACTGGCTTTCATACAGCGACAGGTAATGATGCAGCAGCGCCGGAATATCGCCCCGCCGTTCGCGCAGCGGCGGCACGCGGATCACGATCGTGTTCAGGCGGAACAGCAGGTCGGTACGAAACAGCGCGGCGTCGAACAGGCGCGCTTCATCGAGGTTGGTGGCGCTGACGATGCGCACGTCGACCGGCTCGGCGCGGTCGGCGCCGACCGGCGTCACCTGGCGCCGTTCCAGCACCGTCAGCAACTTGGCCTGCGCCGCCAGCGGCAGATTGCCGATCTCGTCGAGGAACAGGGTGCCGCCCTGCGCGGCCTGGAAGCGGCCCGCCCGGTCGGTCCTGGCATCGGTAAAGGCGCCGCGCCGGTGGCCGAACATCTCGCTCTCGAAGGTCGCTTCCGGCACGGCGCCCATGTCGACCGCCAGGAAGGCGGCATGGGCGCGCATCGAGGCGGCATGGATGGCGCGCGCCACCAGTTCCTTGCCCACCCCGTTCTCGCCCAGCACCATCACATTGGCCATGGTCGGGGCCACGCTGGCGATCATCGACTTCACCTCGCGCATGGCCGGCGAGTCGCCCATCAGGCTGGCGTCGACGCCGTCGGTCCTGGCGCCGCGCCGCGCCAGCGCGGCATCGACCGCCGCCAGCAGGCGCGCATTGTCCCAGGGCTTGGTGATGAAGTCGCCCGCGCCGCGTTTGAGCGCCTCCACCGCCAGCGGCACGTCGGCGTAGGCGGTCAGCACGATCACGGCCGGCCCTTGCGGCAAGGCGCGCAGGCGGTCGAGCAGCGCGAGGCCCTCGGCGCCGTCGATGCGGCCCGGCGTGAAGTTCAGGTCGAGCAGGACCACGTCCGGCACGCCGGACGCCAGCAAGGCGTCGAGCCGCGCGGGATCGTCCAGCGTCGACACCGCGCCGTGGCGCCGGCGCAGCAGCATCTGCGCGGCGCAGGCGACGTCGGGATCGTCGTCGAGGATCAGGATGCGCGCGGAGGATTGGGACATGGAGGTCGGGATGGTGAGGCCAGCAGGCATTCTAGCAGCGCAAAATGGCGCCGTGCGGCCTACCCCGGACACCTGTCCAACTCCGCACACCCGACCTGTCCGGAATCGGACAGGTGAAGGCCGAAAAGCCGTCCACGAGCCCCAAAAAGCGCCTGGCACGCCGCTTGCAATGAGTACCGGCATGGACCAGATACCCCCACCCGCCGTCACCGGCGCCGCCATGGACGTGACGCTGCCGCCACGGCGCGGCCGCCGCGCCGCGCAGCTTGCGCTGGCCTTCGTCGCCATCGCCGTCTGCGGCGCGCTGCTGTGGCAGATGCTGCCGCGCGGCCTCGAGGTCGAGCTGCGCGACGTGCGCATCGCCAGCGTCGAAGCGGGCGTGTTCCGCGACGAGATCGTGGTGCGCGCGCTGGCCGAGCCGCTCAATTCGATCATGCTCGATGCGGTCGAATCGGGCCGCGTCGAGGAAGTCTTCGCCCGCGACGGCCAGGTGGTCAAGAAAGGCGACCTGCTGTTTCGCCTGTCGAACCCGCAGCGCAACCTGGATCTGCTGGCGCGCCAGGCCGAACACGCGCAGCAGATCTCGAACCTGGCCAACCTGCAGGTGGCGCAAGAAGCGGTGCGCACCGACCACCAGCGCCGCCTGAACGATCTCGAATTCGCATTCGCGCAAGTCGAGAAGCAGCATGCCCGCAATGCCCGGCTGGCGCGCGATGGCTTCATCTCCGCCGTGGCGCTGGAAGAATCGGGCGACAAGCTGGCGCAGGCGCGGCGTGCGCTCGACGAGGAAAGCCGCGGCATGCGCCTCGAACAGGGCGTGCGCGAGCGCGCCCTGAAGCAGATGGACCAGGCCATCCGCGGCCTGGCCTCGGGCCTGGAACTGGTGGCCGCGACGGTCGACGCGCTGGCGGTGCGCGCGCCGAGCGACGGCGTGCTGACCGACTTCCGGCTGCTGGTCGGCCAGGCGGTGCGCCAGGACCAGGCCATCGGCCGCATCGACGATCCGAACCGTTTCAAGCTCAGCGCCCAGGTCGACGAGTTCTACCTGAGCCGCGTCAATCCGGGCCGCCCGGGCCGCATCGCGCAGGACGGCAAGGCTTATGCGCTACGGGTGAACACCGTCTACCCGCAGGTCAGGGAAGGCCGCTTCAGCGCCGAACTGGTGTTCACCGGCCGCCAGCCGGACGTGATCAGCCCCGGGCAAAGCATGGACGTGCAGCTCACGCTCGGCCAGTCGGCCCGGGCCCTGTTGCTGCCGAACGGCGCCTTCGCCAACGACGGCGGCGGCGCCTGGGTGTTCGCGCTGGCCGCCGACGGCAGCCATGCCGAGCGGCGCGACGTGAAGCTGGGACGGCGCAACAACACCCAGGTCGAAGTGCTGCATGGCCTGGCCGCGGGCGACAAGGTCATCGTGTCCGGCTATGCCGGCTTCGGCGAGGCCAGGCGACTGCGGCTTACCGACTGAACCAGGGTTTATCATCGAACCATCAAACAGGAAACTCCTTATGCTCAAGCTTTCAGGCGTCAGCAAGATCCACGTGGCGGGCGAAGTCCAGACCACGGCCCTCGACCGCATCGACCTCGAGATCGGCGCCGGCGAATACGTCGCCATCACGGGCCCTTCGGGCTGCGGTAAATCGACCCTTCTTGGCCTGCTCGGCCTGCTCGACGTGCCGACCTCCGGCACCTTCCTGTTCGACGGCCACGACGTCACCGGCTGGAGCGAGGCGCGCCTGAACGGCCTGCGGCGCGGCATGGTCGGCTTCATCTTCCAGAGCTTCAACCTGATCGAGGAACTGAGCGTGTTCGAGAACGTCGAACTGGCGCTCGAGTACACCGGCGTGTCAGGCGGCGAACGGCGTCGCCGCGTGCAGGCCATGCTGGAACGCCTGGGCGTGGCCCACCGCAGCAGGCACCGGCCGTCGCAGCTGTCGGGCGGCCAGCAGCAACGGGTGGCGATCGCGCGCGCGCTGGTGGCCGGGCCGGCCGTCCTGCTGGCCGACGAACCGACCGGCAACCTCGACACCGCCCACGGCGACGAAGTGATGCGCCTGCTGCGCACCATCAATGCCGAAGGCACGACGGTGGTGATGGTCACCCACTCGCCCGCGCACGCGGCCCAGGCCTCGCGCACCGTGCGCCTGCTGGACGGGCGCATCGTGGTCGATGCGCTGCAGGCGGCTTGAGGAGATCGGCATGCTACTGCGCGACTTTCGTATCGGCTGGCGACTGCTGGCCCGGGACCGCTCGTATTCGGCGGTCGTGATCCTCGGGCTGGCGATCGGCATCGCCGCCTGCTTCCTGCTGCTTGGGCTGGTGCGCCACTCCTTCTCGTATGACCGCCACGTGCCGCAGCATGAGCAGGTATTCCGGCTGCTGCAACGCTGGAACCTGGAGCTGCTCGGGACCAAATGGGATCCCATGGCGAGCCTGCCCGCGCGCGACGCCGCGCTGGCCAGCGGCCAGCCGGTGCTCGCCACGGCCTTCGTGTCGCGTCCCCTGGATGCACGCGTCGGCAGCCAGGTCAAGGCCTTCAACCTGACCCTGGTCGATCCGGCCTTCCAGCAGATCTTCTCGCCAAGGGTGCTGGCCGGCGACCTGCAGGCCGCACTCGCCAAACCTGGGGCGCTGGCGCTGAGCCGCGCCACGGCGCTCAAGCTGTTCGGCCGCATCGACGCGGTCGGCGCCACGCTGCAGGGAGACGGCGTTACCTATACCGTGGCGGCGGTGCTGGAAGACCAGCCCGCGGCCACGACGACGCCGTACGAAGCGCTGGCAGGCTTCGACGGGCCCTTCCTGCCCGCCGAAGTCCTCCGCGAACTGGAGACATCATGGGGCTTCAGCGGCGGCGCCGTCTATGTGAAACTGCTGGACGGCGCCGACCCGGAACGCGTACTCGACAACATCCGGCGCCAGCTGCGCGAGTCGCCCCTGGTGCGACGCATTTTCGCTGAACAGGTGGCCGCCCTGGGCGGGCGCGACTTGATCGATTACCGGCTCGACGCGCTCGCGGATGGCTATCTGGCGCCCGACGTGGACAGCGCGATGATCGTGCATGGCAACCGCCAGGGCATGCTGGGCCTGGCCGTGGTGGCTGGATTGATCCTCCTGCTGGCGGCGACCAATTACGTGAACCTCGCTACCGTGCGTACGCTGGCGCGCCAGCGCGAGATCGCGATGCGCAAGGTGCTGGGCGCTTCCGCGCCCGCCGTGGCGCGCCAGTTCCTGGCTGAATCGGTGCTGGTCTGCCTGCTCGCCACCCTGCTTGGACTGCTACTGGCCTGGTTGCTGCTGCCGGTGTTTTCCGACCTGGTGCAACGGGAGTTCGATGCCATCTTCAGCCCCGGCGCACTGGCCGCCACGCTGGCGCTCGGGCTGTCGCTCGGCCTGGCCGCGGGCGCATATCCGACCTGGTCGGCATTGCGAGTACGCCCCGGCACTGCGCTGGCGGGGCGCGGCGGCAGCGAGACCGCGCGCGGCCTGTGGTTGCGACGCGCGCTGACCGTCGTGCAACTGGCGACCGCCATGGGGTTGACGGCCACGACGCTGGCGGTGAGCTGGCAGACACGTCATGCCAGCGCGCTCGATCCCGGCTTCGACATGGCGCCGCTCTTGATGTTCCCGGCCATTAACGATGCACGCGACCCACGCATTCGGGCCCTGCGCGACGAGATCGCGCGCCTGCCCGACGTGGCCGGCGTGGCCCTGTCGCACATGCCGTTCAGCGTCGGGCACAACATCACCAGCCTGCGGCGCGAGGGCGGCGAGGTGATCGACCTGCAGAACTATGCGGTCAGCCCGGAATTCTTCGGCGTGTTCGGCGTCAAGCCGGTGGCGGGACGCCTGTTCGATGCGGCGCTCGACAAGCCGAAGCAACCTGACCGGGTCGTGATCAATGCCAGCGCCGCGCGCCGGCTCGGCTTCGCCAGCCCGCACGATGCGATCGGCAAGACCCTTCTCAGGCCCGGGCCAGGCGGGGACACGCTGCAGATCGTCGGCATCGCCCCCGACATCCGCCATCGCTCGGCGCGCGATGAGCAGGCGCCGACCGCCTATGTCCTGAACGACCGGGTCGGCATGTTCACGGTGCGCACCCGCGCCAACCCCGATGCGACCGCGCGCGCCATCGAGGCGCTGTGGCCGCGCCACTTCCCGAACGAGACCCTGGGCGTGACGCGTATGCAGAAGGTGAGCTCGGACATGTTCTACGCCGACGACCTGCGTCTGTCGCAATTGCTGGCGGCATCGAGCGTCATCGCCAGCGCCATCGCGGCCTTCGGCATCTATGTGCTGGCCGCCTACAGCGTGCAGCGGCGGGCGAAGGAGATCGTCCTGCGCAAGCTGTATGGCGCCAGCCGCGGCGCGATCGGCCGCCTGATGGCGCGCGACATCGGCCTGCTGGTCGGCGCCGGCGCCCTGCTCGGCCTGCCGCTGGCCTGGCTGGCGATCCAGCAGTACCTGGGCGGCTTCGCCACCCGGGCCCCGGTCGGCGGCTGGACCCTGGCGCTGGGCCTGCTGCTGGCCTGCGTGGTGGCGCTGGGCGCCACCGCGCGCCACGCATTGGCGGCGATGCGCATGCGCCCGGCGCTGGCGCTGCGCGAGTAACTTATTTAACCGGCGCGTTGTCGCGCACGGGCGCTTGCGGCGCGCGCTTGGCGGCGGCGCGCTGCTCCCAGTAGTGCGCGTTCTCGATGCCGAGCGCCTTCGGATCGAACTCAGGATCCTTGCCGGCCTTCTTCTGCGCCTCGTAGTCGCGCAGGCACTTGAACGCCACCTTGTGTAGCATCACGATGGCGACGATGTTCAGCCAGGCCATCAGGCCGACGCCGATGTCGCCCAGGCCCCAGGCCACGTCGGCGGTCTTGACCGCGCCGTAGATGGTGGCCGAGACGATGCACAGCTTGAGCACGAAGCCCAGCCACGGATGGCGGCCGTGGCGGTCCATGTAGGCGATATTGGTCTCGGCGATGTAGTAGTAGGCGACGATGGTGGTGAAGGCGAAGAACAGCAGCGCGATCGCCACGAACAGCGCGCCGAAGCCCGGCATCACGTTCTCGAGCGCGGTCTGGACATAGCCCGGCCCCGAGGCCACGCCCTGGATGCCGACGAACACCGGCGCGCCTTCCGGTGTCTCGACGTTGTACTGGCCGGTGATCAGCAGCATGAATGCGGTCGCCGAGCACACGAACAGGGTGTCGATGTAGACCGAGAAGCCTTGCACCAGGCCCTGCTTGGCCGGATGGCTCACTTCGGCCGCCGAGGAGGCATGCGGGCCGGTACCCTGGCCGGCCTCGTTCGAGTAGATGCCGCGCTTGACGCCCCACTGGATCGCCAGGCCGAGCATGGCGCCGAAGCCGGCGTCCAGGCCGAAGGCCGAGCTGAAGATCAGCTGCAGCACGCCCGGCAGCTCGCCGATGTTCATCGCCACGACCACGATCGCCACCAGGATGTAGGCGGCGGCCATGAACGGCACGACGACTTCGGCGAAGCTGGCGATGCGGCGCACGCCACCGAAGATGATGATGGCCAGCAGCACGGCCAGGCCGATGCCGGTGTACAGCGGGTCGATACCGGCCGCGGTCCTCAAGCCCTCGGCGATCGAGTTGGCCTGCACGCCGGGCAGCAGCAGACCGGTCGCCAGCAGCGTGGCCAGCGCGAAGGTCCAGGCGTAGCGCTTCATGCCCAGGCCCTTCTCGATGTAGAAGGCGGGGCCGCCGCGGTACTGGTTGCCGACCGGCTCCTTGTAGACCTGGCCCAGGGTCGACTCGACGAAGGCCGAGCTGGCGCCGAGGAAGGCCATCATCCACATCCAGAACACCGCGCCCGGGCCGCCGAAGGTGATCGCGGTGGCGACGCCCGCGATATTGCCGGTGCCGACCCGGCCGGCCAGGGTCATGGCCAGCGCCTGGAACGAGGACACGCCCTGCTCCGAACTCTTCCCTTCGCGCATCAGGCGCACCATCTCGCGCACGTGGCGCAGTTGCAGGAAGCGCGAACGTACCGAGAAATACAGCCCTGCGCCGAGGCACAGGGCGATCATGATGGGGCTCCAGATGATGCCGTTGACGGCGTTGACCAGGTCGAGCATGCAATGTCCTTGTGGCGTGGGAAAAAGATGCCACAAGATACAACAATTCATGAAAAACTTGCATTGAAAAAAAATAGAATGGCTGCGATTCGCCACCGACTCAGCAGGAAATGGCAGCGCGTCAAGACATGGTAGGATCGGACCATGGACCGACGAAGCGACTATAAAACCTCCCTGCGCATCGACGCCGTGATCCACGAAGCGTCTGCCGACAACCGTTCCAGCACCGCGCGCCAGCTCGCCGAGCTCGGGGTGCCGCTGGACGTGACGATGCGCGTGCTCACCCGCCCGGCCGAGCGGCGCCACCAGGTCACGCCGGAAGACGTGCGCAACGCGCCCTGACCCTCGCCGCCGGTTTTGGAAGGAATACTCTGATTCCAGCCCCTCCCGTTGCCAGGTGACTTTGCTACACTCTCCCATACCAACAACAACACTGGAGACACCCCATGCGACACCTGATGCGCGCCGGCCTGATCGCCGCCATGTTCGCCCTGCCCGCCGCCGCGTTCGCGCAAGGCGCCTCGCCGGTTGGCACCTGGAAAACCATCGATGACGAGACCGGCAAGCCGAAGGCGCTGGTGCGGATCACCGAGGAAGGCGGCGTCCTGACCGGCAAGATCGAGAAACTGTTCCGTCCGGCGGACCAGGACCAGAATCCCAAGTGCGTCAAGTGCAGCGACGCGCGTAAGGACCAGCCGATCATCGGCATGACGATCCTCTCGGGCCTCAAGAAGGAAGGCAACGACTACACCGGCGGCCAGATCCTCGACCCGTCCAACGGCAAGACCTACAAGAGCAAGGCCAGCCTGGCCGACAACGGCAGCAAGCTCGAAGTACGCGGCTATGTCGGCGCCCCGATGTTCGGCCGCACCCAGACCTGGCAGCGCGAACAATAAACCTCAACGCGGCCCGGCGACGGGCCGTTTTTCTTCCTGATGACCCTGAATCAAGCCTATATCTTCCTTGGCTTTGCCATCGTCGCCGAAGTGATCGGCACCACCGCCCTCAAGGCCTCCGACAGTTTTACCCGTCCCGTTCCCAGCCTGATCACGGTCGGCTGCTACGCCCTGTCGTTCTACCTGCTCACCTTCAGCCTGCGCGTGCTGCCCACCGGCATCGCCTATGCGATCTGGTCCGGCGTCGGCATCGTGCTCATCTCCCTGGTCAGCTGGTTGTATTTCAAGCAAAGCCTGGATCTGGCGGCCATCGCCGGCCTGGGCCTGATCATTGCCGGCGTGCTGGTCATTAATCTGTTTTCGAAGAGCGTCGGGCACTAGGAGCCTATTCCGGTAGGTGGGGGGAAGCTCATGTCGATGCATGGCGAGCGTGAGCAAGGCGCGAGGAGGCCGCATGGCTAGCCATGCAACGACGAGCAACGCAGCGCACGCTTGCCAGGCGCGGCAGGAGCGACTCCCACCTACCGGAATAGGCTCCAGGGCGCACGCTTGATTCACGCGCCGGGCAATGTCGGCTATGCTATCGCGAACATCACGTCAACCGAGACGTGTTGCCGGACGTTACTTCCAACCCACCTTGGAACCTCACTGGCGCAATGAAACCGACTTCCGTAGCACGTGCCGCACGCCCCGTCTTCCGCGGACGGGCCATGCGCGTGATTCGCCTGCTCAGCCTTGCTGGCGGCGTGTTCGGCATCCTGCTGCCAGCCGCCTTGCTGGCCTCGACTGCGCACGGCATTCCTGACTGGATGGAGCCGTACATCGTGCTGGTCGGCGTGGCGCTCGGCTCGGGCGGCTTCTTCCTGGTCGCGATGGCCGGCCACCGCATGAACCGCGACGCGATGCTGCGTTCGTTCGCCGCCCTGCTCCTGATGGTGCCCTTCGGCGCCAGCGGCGTCGTGATCTGGCATGCCAGCAATATGCTGATGGTCTATCTGTGCACCTTCCTGCTGATCCTGACGATCCTGCTGTATTTCAGCTTCATCTATCCCTTGACCCATGTGCCGCAGAAGCCGATCGTGTCCAGGGCAGCTTCCCGGCGAGTGCCGAAACCGATCCAGTGGATTCCGCTGCGCCGCAACGCGCAGCGCGAACGCAGCACCACGCAAACGCTATAGCCAACCCGCATCGCGCGCCATCCTGTACGCCTCCACACGATTTCCGGCGCCCAGCTTGCTGATCGCCTCCGACAGATAGTTGCGCACCGTCCCCTCCGACAGGTGGACCTGGCGCGCGATCTCGACGCTGGAACGGCCCTCCCCGGCAAGGCGCAGCACCTGGCGTTCGCGCTCGGTCAGCGGATCGCTGGCGCCGTTCCAGCTTTCCAGCGCCAGCTCGGGCGCGATCGCACGCCCGCCACCGTGCACGACGCGGATGGCGTCGGCCAGCGCCTCGACCGGCGCGTCCTTGAGCAGGTAGCCGCGCACGCCCGCCTCCATCGCGCGCCGCAGGTAGCCGCTGCGGGCGAAGGTCGTCACCACCACCACGCGGCAGGCCAGCTTTCTCGAAGACAGTGCCTGCGCCAGTTCGATGCCGGTCATGTGCGGCATCTCGATATCGGTCAGCACGATGTCGGGAACGAGGCGCTCACACAGGGCCAGCGCCTCGCGGCCATCGCGCGCGCCGGCCACCACCTCGATGTCCGGCTCGAGCCGCAGCAGCGCGCTCAGGGCGCCCAGCACCAGCTGCTGGTCTTCGGCGATCAGGACGCGGATCATGCCGGCACCTGCAATTCGAGCGCCAGGCCATCGCCGGCCGCCAACTTCATGCGCCCGCCGAGCGCCGTCACCCGCTCCTGCATGCCGGCCAGCCCGTTGCCATGCCTTATCTCATCGGTATCGCGCAAGCGTCCATCGTCGTGCACGCGCAGCACGGCGTGGCCATCTTCGCGGCTCAGGGACAGCGTGCAGCGCGACGCGCGGGCATGGCGCACGATATTCGTCACCGCCTCGCGCACCGCCAGCGCCACCACGTGTTCCACCGCCGGGGCCAGGTCGATGCGCTCGACCCGCTCGTCGAGCACGACGTCGGCGGCCAGCAGGCTGGCGCGGGCGCTGGCCAGGGCCTGGGCCAGGCCGCTTTCGCGGTAGCCGGTGACCGCCGCGCGCACCTCGGCCAGGGCATTTCGCGCGCTGGCTTCGATGTCGGCGATCTCGCGTTCGCAGGCAGCGAGGTCGCGCCGCGCCAGCTTGCCGGCCAGTTCGGCCTTGAGCGCGATCGTCGACAGGGAATGGCCGAGCAGGTCGTGCAGGTCGCGCGAGATCCGTTCGCGCTCGGCGATGCGCGCCATGTGCTCCACTTCTTCCTGCTTGCGCGTCAAGCGGGCGCGCGAGTCGCGCAGGCGCTGGTCCATCAGGGTCGACAGGCCCACCGGCAGGCCGACCAGCAGCAGCGGCAGCAGGAACACCATCTGCATCGGGCCCGAGACCAGGAACGAGGCCGCCACCCCGCCGGCGAGCACCGCCAGCATGCCGCCGACGGCGTGGCCCGGCCGCGGCATGCGGGCGCACATGGCGCAGGCGAAGATGAAGAAGCAGGCCGCGCCCGGATTCCAGCGCGCCCACAGTGCGCCGAGCAGGCAGCCGGCCGCCACGCAGGCGTGGACCTGCCAGCCGCGCGCCCAGAAGCTGAAGCAGTACAGCGCGACGAAGACCACCAGCGTCAGCGCCAGCAGGGCTATCTCCAGCGCGCCGGGCGTCATGTAGCCGAATTTCCAGAACAGGTAGCCGAGCGACAGCAGCCACAGGTATTGCAGCCTGCCGTATTCGGGCGGGATCCAGGGCCGCGCCAGTGCGTGCCGGAGCGTGGTCATCATGGTTGGCTCGGTCATCATTCTTGTTCCAGCAGGCGCACGTCGGCGAGTTCGAAGCGGTAGTCGCCGGGTTGCGGGCCGGCGCTGAATGCTAGCATGGCGACGGCGGCCGGATCGATGCCGGCGAAGGCCGACAAGGGCACGCTCACCTCTTCCCATTCACCCTTGGCGACGAAGGGCATGGTGCTCGGCCGAGCGTTGCCGGCGCCCATCAACATCACCTGGTAGGTCTTGCCGTCGCCACGCACCTTGAAGCGCAGGGTCTTCGCCGCGCTCAGGTCGGCCGCCTGCATCGGCTGGGCGCCGGGCATGAAGGCCACGCTGGACCAGGCGAACGGCAGGCCCGGCGCGACCGTGGCGCGTACCGCCAGCGGCACTTGTCCGTCGGGCAGCGGCGGCAGCACCTCGAGCTTGACGGTCGACTTGCCGCCCGCGAACTGGTCGGTCGACGGCAGCCAGCCGCTGCCGAACGGGCTGCCCAGGCGGCCCTCACTGAAGTCGCTGATGCGGCCATCCGGCGGCAGCGCCTGGCGGGTGGCGCCGCTGCCTTCCTGCGCCACCCGCTGGTGCCGCGCATCGCGCAGGACATTGGCGCTCTGGCCATCCTTCCAGACCTCGACGATGTGGCGCGTGGCCTTGATGTCGGCCGCGGGATTGCCCTCGACCAGCAGCAGGTCGGCCTTGCAGCCCTTGGCGATGCAGCCGCGCTGGCCCAGCCTGAAGGCCGCGGCCGGCGCGCTGGTGGCGGCGGCCAGCGCCTCGGCCGGGCTCAGGCCGGCCTCGACCAACGCCGCCAGTTCGCGGTGCATGCTGATGCCGTACAGGGTGCCGGCGTTGCCGGCATCGGTCCCGGCCAGGATCGGCACGCCGGCCTTGCGCAATGCGGCAGTGACGGCTTTCGGCGCCGCCAGCGCCTGCGGCCGCGCCTGCGCGCCATAGCGCGCCTTGAGCGTGGCGGCGCCTTCGCGGTCGACCAGCGCCGCCAGCCGGGCGTCGGCGAGCAGGTCGTCGCCGCGCACGCCGGCCATGCTCTCCAGGACCGCAAAGGTCGGAATCACGAAGGCGCCCCTGGTCCTGGCCAGCCGCGCCAGGCCGTCGACGGCCTGGCGATCGGGCGCCGCGCCCAGGAACAGGTGCACCAGGCCGTCGGCGCCGGCCTCCAGCGCGGCGCGCGCATCCTGCTCGTTGCTGACGTGGACCACGGCCAGCTTGCCGCGCAGGTGGGCGGCCTCGATCAGCGCTTTGGCGGTCGCCAGGTCGAGCGAATTCATCTTGCTGGTGCCCTGGCCTCCGGCTTCGAGCACGATCTTGATGAAGTCGGAGCCTTCGGCGATGCGCGCGTCGACGAAGTCGCGCGCCTGGTCCGGCCGGCTCAGGGTCGGGATGGGCAGGCCGTACTGGGTGCCGTGGCCGTTCGGGGCGGTGGCCAGGGTACCGGCCGAGAACATGTCAGCCCTGCCCGCGTTGCGGCCGGCCGCCATGCTGCCCTTGACCTCCTGCATCAGCGGCACGGCGGTGAACATGTCGACCTGCGTGGTGACGCCGAACAGCAGCGGCAGGTCGAGCTGCCTGAACGCATGGGTATGAGAATCGATCAGGCCCGGCAGCAGGGTACGTCCGGCGCCGCTGACGACGCGGCTGCCTGCGGGCGGCGTAGCGCGGAAATCGGCGTCGACGATGACGCCGCCGTCGAACAGAACCGAACGGCGTTCGTGCACGGTCTTGCCGTCGAAGACGCGCACGTCCTGGACCAGGGTGGCGGCGGCAAGTGCCAGGCTGGACAGGGTGAAGCCGATGGCGGCGGCGATTGTTTTCAGGACGGGAGCGGACATGGTTTCCTCACGGGGTTGGTGTGAGGCCAGTATGTCGACGCCCTGCCCGGCCCGATAGAATCGCTTGCCATCGATCCTGGCTGACAAATGTCACCTGCCTGTCAGGTCTGGAAATAAAGCACCACGCTCGCGCACGACGACACACTAACCACAAATTTCATTTCCTGTGTGCTATCTTGGTTCCACTGCCACACCGGCAGGACGTTTTTCGTATGGCTATCCATGAATCCGGCCTTTGCCGTCTCTTCACTCTACAAGGATTTGCCATGATCTTTCTTCGACTCGCCAGCCTGGTGGCCGGCGTGCTGGTGCTGATCTCACCCGCCATACTGATACGCGTCGGCGGCATGCCGCCGGATACAGCCCGGGCCAGCGCGGCGCTGGCCTGCGTGGTGCTGGCGTCGAGCGGTTTCATCATGGTCGGGATGGCCGGCCAGCGCCTGCGCCGCTCGGCCCTGCTGCGCACGGCGGCGGCGGTCCTGTTGGGCGTGCCGACGGTGGCCAGCGCTGCCCTGCTGTGGCGCGGCAGCTCGCCCGCGGTGCTGTGGCTGGCCGGCGCCGTCATCGGCTTGACCGTGCTGCTGTACCTGACGCTGGTCTACCGGCCGGCGCCGTCCCTCTCCGCGCTGTTGCAGCGGCGGCGCCGTCATCCCGCGCCGGGGGCCTGAGCGCGCGATTCAGCCGGGCGGCAGGCTGTCCCACAAATCGCCCGTCGGGCTGATGCGCGGCGCGCTGACGCCGAAGTGCTGGTAGGCCAGCGGCGTGGCGATGCGTCCGCGCGGGGTGCGCTGCAGATAGCCCTGCTGGATCAGATACGGTTCGAGCACGTCCTCGATGGTATCGGCGGCCTCGCCGATCGCCGCCGCCAGGTTGCCGATGCCGACCGGGCCGCCGGCGAACTTGAACAGCACCGCCTCCAGCAGCTTGCGGTCCATGACGTCGAAGCCGACGCTATCGACGTCGAGCATCTTGAGTGCGCGGTCGGCGATGTCGGCCACGATCTCGCCATTGCCCTTCACTTCCGCGTAATCGCGCACGCGGCGCAGCAGGCGGTTGGCGATACGCGGCGTGCCGCGCGCGCGCTTGGCTACTTCGCGCGCGCCATCCTCGTCGATCGGCGCGCCGAGCAGTGCGGCGCTGCGCAGCACGATCCTGGTCAGCTCCTCGACGTTGTAGAACTCCAGGCGCGCCACGATGCCGAAGCGGTCGCGCAGCGGATTGGTCAGCATGCCGGCGCGGGTGGTGGCGCCGACCAGGGTGAACGGCTGCAGGTCGAGCTTGACCGAACGCGCGGCCGGGCCCTCGCCGATCATGATGTCGATCTGGTAGTCCTCGAGCGCCGGATACAGGATCTCTTCGACCACAGGCGACAGGCGGTGGATCTCGTCGATGAACAGCACGTCGTTCGGCTCGAGGTTGGTGAGCAACGCCGCCAGGTCGCCGGGACGCTCGAGCACCGGGCCCGAGGTCTGGCGCAGGTTGACGCCCATCTCGCGCGCGATGATGTGGGCCAGCGTGGTCTTGCCCAGGCCCGGTGGGCCGAACAGCAGCGTGTGGTCGAGCGCCTCGCGCCGCTTGCGCGCGGCACTGATGAAGATCTCGAGCTGGTCGCGGATCTTCACCTGGCCGACGTATTCGTCGAGCTGCTTGGGACGCAAGGCGCGTTCGATCGCCTCTTCGTTGGGCGAGGCCGGCGCGGCGTCGATCACGCGCTGTTCGGTAAAGCTGTCGGTCTGGATGCTCATGACGTGTCTCTACATTAGCCTTTGGACAGCGCCTTCAGCGCGAACTTGATGCCGTCCGAGACGCTCGAGCCGGCCGGCATGTTCTTGATCGCGAGCAGCGCTTCCTTATCAGAATACCCCAGCGCGGCCAGCGCGTTGAGCACGTCCACCTGCGCGTCGTCACGGGCCGCACCCGCGACCATGCCGATGTCGGCGCCGAGCTTGCCTTTCAGTTCGAGCAGCAGGCGTTCGGCCGTCTTCTTGCCGATGCCCGGCACCTTCACCAGGCGGCCGGTTTCCTGCAGGGTGACGGCCTGCGACAGCTCGGCCACCGTCATGCCGGACAGGATCGCCAGCGCCATGCGCGCGCCGATGCCGGTGATCTTGATCAGCTGGCGAAACAGCGCGCGCTCGGAAGCCGCGCCGAAACCGAACAGCAGGTGCGCGTCCTCCCGCACCACCAGGTGGGTGAACAGCACGACTTTTTCGCCGGTATGCGGCAAGTTATAAAAGGTGCTCATCGGCACGTCGACTTCGTAGCCGACGCCATTGCAATCGACCAGCACGTGCGGCGGCGCTTTTTCGAGCAGGGTTCCAGAGAGGCGACCGATCATCGGTTTTCCTTAGCTATTTTATGAAACGAGGCGGCTGTTCTTCATGCGCAGCACCTGACCGGCGGGGGACAAGCCATTCAGCAGCAACAAGGTATCGATGCTGTGGGCGTGGCAGATGGCGACGCCCAGGGCGTCGGCAGCATCGGTGCCCGGCAGGCCCGGCAGCTTGAGCAGGCGCGCGACCATGTCCTGCACCTGTGGCTTGGCCGCCTTGCCGGTGCCGACCACGGCCTGCTTGACTTGCACCGCCGTGTATTCGGCCACGTCGAGGTCGGCGCTGACCAGGGCCGTGATCGCCGCGCCGCGGGCCTGGCCCAGCAGCAGCGTCGACTGCGGATTGACGTTGACGAAGACTTTTTCGATGGCGGAACAGGCGGGCTGGTAGGTGGCGATGATTTCGCTCACGCCGTGCAGGATGACCTTGAGCCGCGGCGGCAAAGCGCCCTCCAGCCCGGTCTTGATGGTGCCCGAAGCGATGTAGCGCAGCTTGGCGCCGTGTTTTTCAATGACGCCGAACCCCGTCGTGCGCAGGCCCGGGTCGATGCCGAGAATAATCATGATGGAATGTTACCCCGGCTGGGGGTGTTCGTGGGAAAAATACTGTGCAAAAACACAGTTCACCACGGTTGGATCGCATCGGGCCGGCAAATTCCACCGGCCCGATGGTGTCACCGGATCAGTGACGGAAGTGGCGGGTGCCCGTGTACAGCATCACCACGCCGCGCTCGTCGGCGGCATCTATCACTTCCTGGTCGCGCATCGAGCCGCCGGGGTGGATGACGCAGGTCGCGCCCGCATCGACCACCACATCCAGGCCATCGCGGAACGGGAAGAAGGCGTCCGACGCCACGGCCGAACCGGCAAGCGACAGGCCGGCGTTCTGGGCCTTGATCGAGGCGATGCGGGCCGAATCGATGCGGCTCATCTGGCCGGCGCCGACGCCTAGGGTCATGCCGTTGGCGCAGAACACGATCGCGTTCGATTTCACGAACTTGGCCACACGCCAGGCGAACATCATGTCTTGCAGTTGCTGCGGGGTCGGCTGCTTCTTGGTGACCACGCGCAGGTCGCCCAGGCCCACGTTCTTGGCATCCGGCGACTGCACCAGCAGGCCGCCGCCGACGCGCTTGACGTCATACGCGTTCTGGCCGGCGCCGAGGGCGATTTCCAGCAGGCGCACGTTCTGCTTGGCCGCCATGATCTGGCGCGCTTCCGCGGTGAACGATGGCGCGATCAGCACTTCGACGAACAGCTTCGACAGTGCCTCGGCCGCCTTGCCGTCGACTTCGACGTTGAAGGCGATGATGCCGCCGAAAGCCGAGGTCGGGTCGGTCTGCAGCGCGCGCGAATAGGCGTCCAGCGCATCGGCGCCGATCGCCACGCCGCACGGGTTGGCGTGCTTGACGATCACGCAGCCGGCCGGCTGTTGCATGCCGCCCAGCGACTTGACGCATTCCCAGGCCGCATCGGCATCGGCGATATTGTTGTACGACAGTTCCTTGCCCTGCAGCTGGGTGTAGTTGGCCAGCGCGCCGTCGATGGTGATCAGGTCGCGGTAGAAGGCCGCGCCCTGGTGCGGGTTCTCGCCGTAGCGCATGTCCTGGACTTTTTCGAAGCCCATGTTCAGGGTCTGCGGGAAGCTCGAGCGGGTCGCGTGCGCGCGGTCTTCGCCCAGGCTGGTCAGGTAGTTGGTGATCGCGCCGTCGTATTGCGCGGTGTGCGCGAACACTTTCTTGGCCAGGCGGAATTTGGTTTCATAGCTGACCGGGCCGGTGGCTTCGCCCTGGCCTTTCATTTCGGCCAGCACCACGCCGTAGTCGGCCGGGTCGACGATCACGACCACGTCGCGGTGGTTCTTGGCCGCCGAACGCAGCATGGTCGGGCCGCCGATGTCGATGTTCTCGATCGCATCTTCCAGCGAGCATTCCTGCTTAGCGACGGTCTGCTGGAACGGATACAGGTTGACCACGACCATGTCGATCTGCGGAATATTGTGCTCTTCCAGCTTGGCCACGTGCTCGGGGAAGTCACGGCGCGCCAGGATGCCGCCGTGCACTTTTGGGTGCAGGGTCTTGACGCGGCCATCCAGCATTTCCGGGAAACCGGTGTAGTCGGCGACTTCGGTCACTGGCACGCCATTATCCTGCAGCAGCTTGGCGGTGCCGCCGGTGGACAGGATATTGACGCCGAGCGCCGAGAGCGCACGTGCGAAATCGAGCACGCCGGTCTTGTCGGATACGGAAATGAGAGCTTGTTTGATCATGGTGTGGCCTATGGTTGAGAATTCCTGGCGGCGGGCAGGCGGATCGGGGATCCGGCCGTGGCCGCGCGCTAGGTGCGCGGCCACGTGGGTCACGCTTAGAGCAGCCCGTGCTCCTGCAGTTTCTTGCGCAAAGTGTTCCGGTTGATGCCCAGCATCTGCGCGGCGTGCGACTGGTTGCCGTCGGCGCGCGACATGACCACTTCGAGGACGGGCTTTTCGACGGTCAACACCATCATGTCGTAGATGTTGGTCGGCTTTTGTTCGCCCAGATCGTTGAAATAGTCTTCGAGACTCTTCTGGACGACTTCCTGGATACTTTCTTTGCTCATGTCTTCTGCTGCTTCATCCTGGTTTAATGATTGCTGCGCTCACGCACAGCGCGTCCCCGTGTTCTTCTTGTGGTGTGGTGCTTATTCCTGGTGCTTATGCCGCGATCGCGTCGACATCCGGATGCGAGGGGCGGTATTGTAACCGCTCGCCATGCCTGTGCTGCGATTTGAAAAAGTCGTCGACCGCCGCCAGTTGCTCGGCCGTCGATTCCAGCAGGTTCATGCGCTGCCGGAATTCCTCGCCGCCCGGCAGGTCTTGTACATACCAGCCGATGTGCTTGCGCGCGGTGCGCACGCCGACGTATTCGCCATAGAAGGCGTAATGGGCCGGCAAGTGCTCGTTCATCAATTCGCGCACCTCGTCCACCAGCGGCGCCGGCAGATGCTCGCCGGTGCGCAGGTAGTGGTCGATCTCGCGGCAGATCCAGGGACGGCCCTGGGCCGCGCGGCCGATCATCACTGCATCGGCGCCGGTGTAGTCGAGCACGAACTTCGCCTTCTCGGGCGTCGTGATGTCGCCATTGGCCACCAGCGGGATGCTCACCGCCTGTTTCACGGCGCGGATGGTGTCGTATTCGGCCTCGCCCTTGTAGCCGTCGGCACGGGTGCGGCCGTGCAGGGTCAGCATCTGGATGCCGGCCTGCTCGGCCAGGCGCGCGATGCGCAGCGCGTTCCTGTTTTCGCGATCCCAGCCGGTGCGGAACTTCAGGGTGACCGGCACGTCGACCGCCTCGACCACGGCGTGCAAGATGCGCTCGACCAGGTCTTCGTGCTGCAACAGGGCCGAACCGCACCAGCTATTGCACACCTTCTTGACCGGGCAACCCATATTGATGTCGATAATCTGGGCGCCGCGTTCGACGTTGAACTTCGCGCAATCGGCGAGGTCTTTAGGATCGGCGCCGGCGATCTGCACCGCCTTCGGCTCCATCTCGCCCGCGTGATCGATCCGGCGCGACGTCTTCTCGCTGGCCCACAGGCGCGGGTTCGACGCCGCCATTTCGGACACCGCATAGCCCGCGCCGAGCTGCTTGCACAGTTGCCGGAACGGACGGTCCGTCACTCCAGCCATGGGGGCGACAAAGACGTTATTACGCAGGTGATATGGACCGATTTGCACAGCAGAAAAACTCAGAAGTTTCTTGGGAACCTGCTATTTTACCCCAAGCGCTGCTCAAATTATCAGCAAAATTAATGTGATTGTTGCGCGTGCGATATTGGCAGGCCGCTGAAACAGGCGTTGTCGCGCCTGTTTTACTCACATGGCGCTCACGGCAAGTCGTCCAGCGCCACCTGGCGCAGGTGATCGATTTCACCCCAGCTGACCAGCTTCAACACGCCCTGCTCGACCACGAAACGGTTGATGCTGGCATTGTGCACCTTGAAGTCGCGCGGCGTTTCCAGCGGCAGGCCGAGCGCAGCCCGGTAGGCGCACTCGAGTACACCGCCGTGCGCCACCAGCGCCAGGGTCTGGCCGGGATGGCGCGCCGCATGGCCCAGGATCGCCCCCGTGGCCCGCTCGAAGAAACTACGGAAGGTCTCGCCCTGGTTCTTACCTGGCGGCAGGACCGCATCGACATTACGCGCCTGCCAGGCGGCGAACTCGAGCGGGAAGCGGGCCGCGATCTCGCTGTACAGCAAGCCTTCGAAGCCGCCATAGCAGCGTTCGCGCAATTGGGGATCGCATTGGACACGGCCGGCATCGGGCGCGCCACGGGCGAGATGGATCGCCTCGGCCGTCTGTCGGGCGCGCGCCAGGTCGCTGGAAATGACCAGGTCGATCTGTTCGCCAGCCAGCGCCGCGCCGAGCGCCGCGGCCTGGCGCTCGCCTTCGGCATTGAGTGCGATATCGAGATGGCCCTGCAGCCGGCGCTCGGCATTCCAGGCGGTTTCGCCGTGGCGGATCAGGAGGATCGTGGTCGTTCCCGCAGGCGCGTCGTTCAATGTCATGAGGTCCTTGCACCCGAACCTCGGGGCAGTGAAAAAATCAGATGCTTGATTATTTTGCCAGGTCGGCCACGACCTGGGGATTGAGCGAATACGTGCCGAAAATGCGCGCCTCGTCGAGGATATGTCCCTGGATTGCCAGGCGCGCCTCGGAGCCGGTGAAGCGCGCCTCCAGCGGCAGGCGCGGAATGTCGAGCGCATACAGCGTAAACACATAGTGATGCACGCGCTCGTCGTTCCACGGCGGGCACGGGCCGTCATAGCCGTAGAACTCGCCCGCCATATCGGGATCGCCCGCGAACCAGCCGGTATAGTCGTTGACGCCGTGGCGCATCTCGTGTTCGGTGCCGTTCTTGATGGTGAAGGCGACTTCGGGACCGGGCTTGCCATGCGGCGTGACCATGTCTGAAAACATGCCTTCGGCCAGCGACTTGAGGCAGACCGGGATGTCGGCCAGCGTCCAGTGGAAGAAATCGACGCGTGGCAAGGTGGCCGGTACGGTGCGGCCTTCCTTGTTGACGTCGCCGCCTTCGGACGGCACGTCGGGATCGTGGCAGATCAGCACCAGCGACTGCGTGCCGGCCGGCACGTCGTCCCAGGCGATATGGGGATTGCGGTTGCTCGACAGCTTGACGTGGGTAGCAGGATCGCTGACCGCGAACGCGCAGGCGGCGGGAATGTCGGCCCCGTCGGTGAATGAGTCGCTCCAGATTCGCATGTGACCTCCGTGGCTACTAACCTGGCTACTCAATTGGACCTTGGCGCCAGGCGCGGGTTTCAGCGCGCCGCCCCGACGGGATCAATACGCAGCCAGAATGTGACCGGGCCATCGTTGATGAGCGACACTTTCATGTCAGCACCAAATACGCCGGTCTCGACAATGCCATGCCGTTCCCGCGTCTGGCGCACGACATGCTCGAACAGGCGCCGTCCGTCTTCCGGCGCAGCGGCCGGCGAGAACGAGGGGCGCGTGCCCGATTTCGTGTCCGCCGCCAGGGTGAACTGTGGCACCAGCAGCAGGCCGCCCTTGACGTCAGTCACGCTGCGGTTCATCTTGCCGGCCTCGTCGGAAAACACGCGGTAGCCCAGCAGCTTGGTCAGCAGCAGGTCGGCCTCGCGTTCGGTGTCGCCTTTTTCGGCGCACACCAGCACCATCAGGCCGGGGCCGATGGCGCCGACGGTCTGGCCGTCGACGCGCACCGCCGCTTCGCTCACGCGTTGCAGCAGGCCAATCATGCTGCCAGGGTCACGCGGGCGAACTTGCGCTTGCCGACTTGCACCACGACGGTGCCGGCGGCCACTTGCAGGCCCTTGTCGCTGACCACGGCGCCGTCGATGCGCACGCCGCCCTGGTCGACCATGCGCATGGCTTCCGAGGTCGAGGCGCACAGGCCGGCGGCCTTCAGCAGTTGCGGCAGGCCCAGCGGCGCGCCGGACAGCGACACTTCAGGCACGTCGTCCGGAATGCCGCCCTTGGAGCGGTTGACGAAGTCGGCCAGCGCGTCGTCAGCCGCCGCGGCCGAGTGGAAGCGCGTGACGATCTCTTTACCCAGCGCCACTTTCGCATCGCGCGGGTTGGCGCCGCCGTCGATCGTCGCTTTCAATTGGGCGATATCGTCGAGCGAGCGGAACGACAGCAGGTTGAAATACTTCCACATCATCTCGTCCGAGATGCTCATCAGCTTGCCGAACATGCTGTTCGGGGCTTCGGTGATACCAATATAGTTGTTCTTGGACTTGGACATCTTGTCGACGCCGTCCAGGCCTTCCAGCAGCGGCATGGTCAGGATGCATTGCGGCTCCTGGCCGTAGTCCTTCTGCAGCTCGCGGCCGACCAGCAAGTTGAATTTCTGGTCCGTTCCACCCAGCTCAAGGTCTGACTGCAAAGCGACCGAATCGTAGCCTTGCATGAGCGGATACAGGAACTCATGCACAGCGATCGGAGTCCCACTCTTGTAGCGCTTGGTAAAGTCGTCGCGCTCCATCATGCGGGCCACGGTGTAGCGCGAGGCGAGTTGGATCATGCCGCGCGCGCCCAATGGGTCGCACCATTCGGAGTTGTAGCGGATTTCCGTGCGGCTGGCGTCCAGCACCAGCGACGCCTGGCGGAAATACGTCATCGCGTTTTCCTCGACCTGCTCGCGGGTCAGCGGCGGACGGGTGGCGTTGCGGCCCGACGGGTCGCCAATCATGGAAGTGAAATCGCCGATCAAAAAGATCACCTGGTGGCCCAGGTCTTGCAATTGACGCAACTTGTTCAGCACCACCGTATGGCCGAGGTGCAAGTCCGGCGCCGTTGGATCCAGGCCCAGCTTGATGCGCAGCGGCTTGCCGGTTTGTTCGGAGCGCGCCAGTTTTTGGGCGAAGTCGCTTTCGATCAGGAGTTCGTCGACGCCACGTTTGGCAATGGCAAGAGACTCAAGAACCTTGTCGGTCAGTGGCAAAGGTTTAATGGAAGTTGCCGCACTACCATTAAAGGCTGCGTTAGAGGTCATAAATTCGTGTAGGAAATTGGCTAAAACGGTTGTAGGACCATATCTTTTGGTATAATTCACGATCCTGTTTTAGTTTCCCATAGAAAACTTTTTCGGAAACGTCAGAACATGGTCCTTGAAAGTTCAGCCGCAAATTTTAACTGATTGCATGAACCCTATACAGAAAATCACTGGTAAAAGCCTGCTAGCGCTGCTGCCGAAGACCCGCAAAGCCCGCGTCCTGAGCGCCGGCGCCGTCTTCCTGAGCGTGTGCGCCTTTGGCGCCGTAGGCGTTGCACCGATCGCTCCCGATCCCTCCGACCTGCCCGTCACCTCTGTTGCGCAAGACCTGGAACTGCCGAACCTGGCCGACCAGATCGCCGCGCTCCAGCAAGACGAGCAGCAATTCATCCACGAAGAACGCATCCGCCGCGGCGATTCGCTCGGCTCGCTCTTCACCCGCCTCGGCATCGAAGACGCGCAAGCGCAAAAGTTCGTTCGTTCGGACAAACTCGCCAAGCGCCTGCTGTCGCTCCAGACCGGCAAGCGCATCCAGGCCGAGACCGACGAAAACGGCCTGCTGCTGTCGATGCGCGCCACCGTCACCGACGGCAAGAGCGGCGAAGCACGCACGATCAGCGTCGAACGCAAGGGCGAGGAATTCGTCGCCCTCGAGGCGCCCGCCAAGCTCGAGCGCCGCGTCGAAATGCGCTCGCGCGAGATCGCCAGCTCGCTGTACGCGGCCACCGACGCCAATGTCGACGGCGGCAGCATCCCGGATTCGGTCGTTGGCCAGATCATCGAGATGTTCTCGACCAATATCGACTTCCGCAGCGACGTCAAGCGCGGTGACCGTTTCAATGTCGTGTACGAAACCTTCTGGCTCGACGGCGAACTGATCAAGACCGGCCGTATCCTGGCTGGCGAATTCGTCAACCGCGGCACCAGCTACCAGTCGGTCTGGTACGAAGATCCGGTCTCCAAGCAGGGTGGTTACTACTCGCTGGACGGCAAGTCGCTCAAGAAAGCCTTCCTCAAGTCGCCACTGCAGTACTCGCGCGTCTCGTCGGGTTTCTCGATGCGCGTGCACCCGATCTCGGGCAAGTTCAAGGCGCATAAAGGCGTCGACTTCGCCGCCGCCACCGGCACCCCGATCCGCGCCGTGGCCGATGCCACCGTCGACTTCGCGGGCAACGGCAATGGCTACGGCAATATGGTCGTCCTGAAACACTGGTCGAGCTACAGCACCGCCTACGCCCACATGAGCCGTATCGCACCGGGCATGCGCAAGGGCAGCAAGATCAGCCAGGGCCAGGTGATCGGCTACGTCGGCTCGACCGGCTGGTCGACCGGCCCGCACCTGCACTATGAATTCCGCGTTGCAGGCGTGGCCAAGGATCCGAACAAGTTCAAGTCGCTGGCCCAGCAACCGCTGAACCAGGCCGAACTGGCACGCTTCCGCATGGCGGCCGCCGAGATGAACCACCGCTTCTCGCTGATGGCGCCAAGCGGCTCGTCGATGGCAGCCCGCTAAGACATACCGCACCATATAAAACGCCCTCCGCTGCATCGCGATGCTGGAGGGCGTTTTGTTTTGTACGCCAACAAAAACTTATAACACCATGACCGCGACACATTCCCTTTTCATTGGCCTGATGTCCGGCACCAGCCTCGACGGCGTCGATGGCGTGCTGGCTGATTTCTCCAACGGCGCCATCCAGACCCTGTCGGCTGCCTTCACGCCCTTTCCGTCCGAATTGCGCGAAGAACTGATGGCGCTGCAGGCCGCCAGCCCCAACGAACTCGGGCGCGAAGCGCTGGCCGCCAACGCATTGGCCCTGGTCTACGCCGACTGCGTGCGCTCACTGCTGCCATCCTGCCCGGCGCCGGTGACCGCGGTGGCCGTTCACGGCCAGACCATCCGCCACCGCCCGGAACTGGGTTTTACGCGCCAGACCAATAACCCGGCCTTGCTCGCCGAGCTGACCGGCATCGACGTGATCGCCGACTTCCGCAGCCGCGACATCGCCGCCGGCGGCCAGGGCGCGCCGCTGGTGCCGGCCTTCCATGAGGCAGCTTTCGGCAAGCCGGGCACCGCGCGCGTGGTCGTCAACATCGGCGGCATCGGCAATATCAGCGTGCTGCACGGCGACGGTCGCGTGACCGGTTTCGATACCGGCCCAGGCAATGTCTTGCTCGATCTGTGGATCGCGCGCCACCAGGGCTGCACCTATGACGAGGATGGCGTCTGGGGCGCCAGCGGCACGGTCCAGCAGCCGCTGCTGGACGCCCTGCTCGACGAACCGTATTTCCGCCAGCCGGCGCCCAAGAGCACGGGACGCGACCTGTTCCACGCGCCATGGCTCGATGCCAAGCTCGCGTCCTTCAGCGACCTCGCCCCGGCCGATGTGCAAGCGACCCTGGTGCAACTGACGGCAGTCACGATCGCGCGCGCGATCGGCGACGAGGGCGTGACGCCGGACGCGGTCTATGTTTGCGGCGGCGGCGCCTACAACGGCGCCCTGCTGCGCGCCATCGGCGCCGAACTCGGCGGTGTGAAAGTGGCCTCGACCGCGGAACTGGGCGTGGCGCCGAACCGGGTCGAGGCGCTGGCCTTCGCCTGGCTGGGCTGGCGTTTCGCCAACCGCGAAGCGGGCAATCTACCGGCGGTCACGGGCGCGCGCGGCCCGCGCATCCTGGGGGCGTTGTACCCGGCCTGAAGTTCAGGCAGCCAGGCCTTTTTGCAGCAACTGCGCCACCAGTTCGTTCAGGTCGACGCCTTGTTCCTTGCTCTGCGCCTGCAACTGCTTGACCAGGTCGCCATTGAGCTTGACTGCGAACGGCACCAGGCCCAGCGCGCGGTGGCGTTCGCGTTGTTCGCGGCGATCCGCCGCAGGCGCATCCCCCGCCTTGCCGATGACGGCGCCCTTGGGGCCCATCTTGTTCATCAGCTTCTTTGCATCGTATTTCGCGAGGTTGGTCTTGTCCATTACTTACCTTGTTGTTGGATTGATAGTTTGGAGCGTCAGTCGAGACGCTTGAGCCGCTGGCCGAGGATGGCCCACTGGCACGGCACGCCATCGACCGTGCCGCACAGCACCCAACCGGTGCCGATTTTTTCCACCGTGACCTCGCTCTCGATCTCCCGGGCCAACTTCTCGGCCCAGCCTTTGGCGGCGCCCTGTCCCTTGAACAGTTCCTTGCCCTCGTAGATGACGGTGGCGTCGAATACGGGCATGGCGAATACGGTCATTGCTACCTCTGTCTTAAAAAAGCGTCATGCTACCACCGTGGGCCGACAGCACACACGGTAAATACAAACGGCCCGCACAAGCGGGCCGTCGATGATCCAGACCGTGGCCTGGATGAGCGAGCAACGATTACGCCGAGAACGACGAACCGCAGCCGCAGGTCGAGGTGGCGTTCGGGTTCTTGATCACGAACTGGGCGCCTTCGAGGTCGTCCTTGTAGTCGATCTCGGCGCCGACCAGGTACTGGTAGCTCATCGAGTCGATCAGCAGCTGGACGCCTGCCTTTTCCATCGTCGTATCGTCTTCATTGACGATCTCGTCGAAGGTGAAACCATATTGGAAGCCCGAGCAGCCACCGCCCTGCACGAAGACGCGCAGTTTCAGGTCGGGGTTGCCTTCTTCTTCGATCAGCTGAGCAACTTTCTGAGCCGCGCTGTCGGTGAAGTTGATTGGTACGGGAATCGTGTCGAAATCTACTACTTCGGCGACTGCGGTCATGGGAAAGCTCCTGAATAAATCAAACACCGTCCATTATAGACGGTTGGCGGAAGTCATGCTGCCGAGCCTTCCACAGCGTCGGCTAGATGAAACACCGGCTCGCTGGCGGGTTGGTGCGTTAATTTACCTGTTACCAACGCCCCGCCATGCATCTCGAGCAAACGGTAATGTACATCCCCATTAATGCGGCCTTTCGGCTGTAATTCAAGGAGTTCCGACGAATAAACAGCCCCGGCAATGTAGCCATTGACCACCAGGCTGGCGCAGCGCACCTCGCCCTCGATGCGCGCATGCTCCGACACGATCAGCATGCTGTCGGCGCCATCCACCGCCACCACATTGCCGTGGACTTCACCGTCGATACGCAGCCCGCCGGTGAAACACAGGTCACCCTCGATGCGGGCCGAGATACCGACCAGGCTGTCTATCTCGCTTTTCACTTGTCGACCGAACATGACGCACCTCTGAGGAGAATTGACCGTTGGATTGAACGTGTCCAACAGTCAATTTACCCGGCTCAAAGGTCGTCGCTTTGATCTGCGTCGGGTCGCGCAACGCGCGTAGCAGTTATGGCAACAAGGCGATCTGCTGCAGGCCCTTCGATTCCTCCAGGCCGAACATCAGGTTCATGCACTGCACGGCCTGGCCCGAGGCGCCCTTGACCAGATTGTCCTGCACTACCAGGATCACGACGGTGTCCGTGCCTTCCGGACGGTGCAGCGCCAGGCGCAGCATATTCGAGCCGCGGGTCGAGCGCGTCTCTGGATGCGAGCCGAACGGCATGACGTCGACGAATTCGCTGTCCTTGTATTGTTCTTCGAACAGCGCCTGCAGGGCAGCGTTGTCGATCTCCTGCGTCAGGCGCGCATACAGCGTTGCGTGCATGCCGCGGATCATCGGCACCAGGTGCGGGGTGAAGATCAGGCCGACCTTCTGGTCGGTGTAGCGCGCCAGCTGGGCCGAGGTTTCCGGCGTGTGGCGGTGGCCTTGCACGCCATAGGCCTTGAAGTTGTCGCTCGACTCCGAGAACAGCGTGCCGATCTCGGCCTTGCGGCCGGCGCCGGAGACGCCCGACTTGCAGTCGGCGATCAGGCTGCCGGCGTCGATCAGGCCGGCTTTCAGCAGCGGATAGTAGCCCAGCTGCATCGTGGTCGGGTAGCAGCCCGGGTTGGCGATCAGGCGCGCGCCCTTGATGGCGTCGCGGTTCAGCTCCGGCAGACCGTAGACGGCTTCATCCAGCAGCTCGGGCGCGGTGTGCTCGATCTTGTACCATTTTTCAAAGACGGCGCGGTCCTTGATGCGGAAGTCCGCCGCCAGGTCGACCACCTTGACGCCGGCCGCCAGCAGCTCGGGCGCCTGGGCCATCGCCACGCCGTGCGGGGTGGCGAAGAACACCACGTCGCACTGCTTCAGGTCGGCCTTGTCCGGGCTCGAGAAGGCGATGTCGACGCGACCGCGCAGCGAAGGAAACATATCGGCCACCGGCAGGCCGTCTTCCTTGCGCGAAGTGATCGCGGTCAGTTGCACATCCGGATGAACGGCCAACAGCCGCAGCAATTCCACGCCCGTGTATCCGGTTCCGCCGACGATGCCAACTTTAATCATGTCTTTTCCTTCAATAATGGTAAAAAGGCCCCTATTAGGACGAGGCTGCATTTTAACAGTCTGTTTAGCGGGGTGCTGTACCTATCCCTAAAGCAAAAAAGCCGCCCAACCTTGCGGCGGACGGCTTTTCTGAACCAGTGCCCGAAGGCACTGAGGAAGACGATTAACGCTTCGAGAATTGCTTTGCGCGACGTGCTTTGCGCAGACCAACTTTCTTACGCTCGACTTCACGGGCGTCACGGGTGACGAAGCCGGCACGTGCCAGGTCGCCCTTCAGTGCTGCGTCGTAGTCGATCAGAGCGCGGGTGATGCCGTGACGGACGGCGCCAGCCTGGCCCGACTCACCGCCGCCGTGCACGTTGACCTTGATGTCGAAACGTTCGACGTTGCCGGTCAGTTCCAGCGGCTGACGGATCACCATCAGGCCGGTTTCACGCGAGAAGTATTCCGATGCTGGCTTACCGTTCACGATGATCTGGCCGGTGCCAGCTTTGATGAACACGCGAGCGACTGCACTCTTGCGACGGCCGGTGCCGTAGTTGTAGTTACCGATCATGTCAGTTCCTTAGAGGGTCAGTGCTTGTGGTTGCTGAGCAGCGTGCGGGTGCGAACCTTCCGCGTACACTTTCAGCTTCTTGATCATGGCGTAGCCGAGTGGGCCCTTAGGCAGCATGCCCTTGACAGCTTTCTCGAGTGCGCGACCTGGGAAACGCTGTTGCATTTTCAGGAAGTTGGTTTCGTAGATACCGCCCGGGTAGCCCGAGTGACGGTAGTACGTTTTTGCGGTGGCCTTGGTGCCGGTCACGCGCAGTTTGCCGGCGTTGATCACGACGATGAAGTCGCCGGTGTCAACGTGCGGGGTGAACTCTGGCTTGTGCTTGCCGCGCAGTCGGAGTGCCACTTCGCTGGCAACACGTCCGAGGACCAGGTCCGTCGCGTCGATGACAAACCAGTCGCGCTGGACTTCATGGCCCTTAGCGGAAAAAGTTTTCATGTTTATTCCAAAAGAAAAAATTGCTCAAATGGTGGTTCCGCACAAATGCTTCAGCGGACTCGTCCTTATTGTCTTTCCTGAGCAAACGGAAAGCCGGCAATCATACTCCACCATCGCCATCGACGTCAATCCCGATCGATGTCGATCTCGCCGACGACGCAATCTTGCACAAAAGCACTTACCCACACCACATACCTTGATGCGCAGTTGAAACAATCGGTTGACCTGGGAAACAGCGCGAACTTATCATCGTTACAACCTGAGGAGATGTTGTGAAGAGATCCAAGATTCTGCCCGCCATCCTGGCCCTGCTGCTCACGGGCGCGGCCAGCGCCCAGAACACCGCCGCCTCGCCTGCGTCCTCGAAGACCGAACGCAGCTGCCACCTGCCCGGCGTGGTCGAAGCCCTGCGCTGCGTCACCGTCGATGTCCCGCTCGATTATGCCAAGCCGCAAGGCGCGCCACTGAAACTGCACGTGACCGTCGCCCCGGCCTACCGCCAGGGCACGCGCAGCGACCCGCTGTTCGTGCTGGCCGGCGGTCCCGGCCAGGCCGGCAGCGACGTGCTGCCCCTGCTCAAGCTCGCCTTCGACCGCGTGCGCGCAACCCGCGACATCGTCTTCATCGACCAGCGCGGCACCGGCCGCTCGGGCAAGCTCGATTGCGAAAGCAGGCCCGAACACGAGCGCATGACGGACGACGAGCTGATGGCCGAGCTGCGTACCTGCATCGCCAATAACAAGCAGCCGCTGGCCGCCTACACCACGGCCAACGCCGCGCGCGACCTGGAACAGGTGCGGCGCACGCTGGGCTACCGCCAGGTCAACCTGTGGGGCGGCTCCTACGGCACCCGCCTGGGCCAGGCCTACGCGCGCGCCTATCCGGACAGCGTGCGCAGCCTGGTGCTCGATGGCGTGGCCGCGCCCGACCAGGTGATCCCGGCCGGCGGCCGTGACGGCCAGGCCGCGCTCGACGGCCTGTTCGCCGCCTGCACCAAGGACGCTGCCTGCAACAAGGCGTATCCGAATCTGCGCGCCGAATTCGATGCGCTGGTGCAGAAGGTGGAGGCGGGTGACGTCCACCTGTCGCTGCCCAATCCGCGCACTGCCGAGCCGACCGAGTTCACCATGAGTTCGCAGCGCTTCCTCGGCACCGTGCACAACATCCTGTATGCGCCGGCCGATGCGCGCCGCCTGCCCTTCCTGATCCACAGCGCCAGCCGCGGACGCTGGGAGCCTTTCGTCGCGCGCCAGAACCTGGCCGGCGACTTCGGCAACGACGCCAGCATGTCGATGCTGCTGCACTTCGCCGTGGTGTGCGCCGAAGACGTGCCGCGCTTCACGCCCGAGCTGATGAAATCCGACGCCGCCGTGCTGGCGCGCCCGCTGGCCGAGATGATCCCGAAACTGTGCCAGGACATCAAGGTGCCCGCGGTGCCGTACGTAACACCTGCGCGCATCGCGGCGCCGACCCTGCTGCTGTCGGGCGCCCTCGATCCGGTCACGCCGCCGCACCGCGCCGCGACCGCCGCGAAGTCGATGGCGCACGCCCAGCACGTGGTGGTCGCCAACGCAGGCCACGGCGTGTCGCAGCTCGGCTGCGCGCCGCGTCTGCTGCGCGCCTTCCTCGACCGGCCGCAGGACAAGCTCGACGCCGCCTGCATGGCCGAGGTGCCGGCTCCCACCTTCCAGCTCGGCAGCGCCGGGCCGCAACCCTGAATGTCGGAAACTCCATGATCGAAGTCCACGATGTACGCAAGCAGTTCGGCGCCGTCCAGGCGCTGGGCGGCGTTTCCTTTACCGCGCGCGACGGCCAGATCACCGCGCTGCTGGGCCCCAACGGGGCCGGCAAGACCACCCTGCTGCGCACCCTGGTCGGGCTGCTCAAACGCGACCACGGCGCGATCTCGATCGGCGGCATCGATCCCGAGAAGGATCCGATGGCGGTGCGCCGCAATATCGGCTTCCTGACCGACCAGTTCGGGCTGTACGAGCGCCTCACCACGCGCGAATACCTGAACTACTTCGGCGAATTGAACGGCATGGACGGCGCCGCGCTGCGCACCCGCGTCGGCGAGGTGTCGGACCTGCTCGGGATGGACGACATCCTCGAGCGCCAGACCAAGGGCTTCTCGCAGGGCCAGCGCATCAAGGTGGCGCTGGCGCGCACCCTGCTGCACCGTCCGCGCCATCTGCTGCTCGATGAACCGAGCCGCGGCCTGGACGTGATGAGCACGCGCGCGCTGCGCACCGCGCTGAACGCCCTGCGCGAGGACGGCTGCTGCGTGATCATGGCCACCCACGTGATGCAGGAAGTGATCCACCTGTGCGAAGACGTGATCGTCATCGCCAAGGGCCATACCGTGGCCCAGGGTTCGCCACAAGAACTGTGCCGGCGCACCGGCATCGCCGACCTGGAAGACGCCTTCGTCAGCCTGGTGGGCACCGAGGAAGGTATCGCATGAAGTCCAAACTCAAGGTCGTATTCCTCAAGGAGCTGCGCGAGACGCTGCGCGACAGGCGCACCTTCGGCTTCCTGGTGCTGGCGGTGCTGTTCTATCCGGCGATCCTCGGTTTCACGCTGCACCAGCTGATCGACAAGAGCACCAGGACCGAACGCGAAGGCATTCACCTGACCGTGATCGGCGGCGCCAAGGCCCCGACCCTGATCGCCCAGCTGCGCGAACGCAGCGTGACGATCAACGACTCCGGCCCCATGACCGAGGAAGCGATCGGAGAACTCCTGCATGGCAAGAAGATCGCAGCCGTGCTGCGCCTGTCGGACGACTTCGTCGACAACTACCAGTCGATGCGTCCCGCACGCATCGAACTGTGGTTCGACTCGTCGGCCGAAAGCGGCCCGCAGCGGCGCGAGCTCGAAGAGATCCTGCAGGCCTACGGCAGCAATATCGCCAGCGCGCGCCTGCTGGCGCACGGCGTGTCGCCGGCCACCCTGGCGCCGATCCAGCTGCAACGCTACGACACCGGCACCAATGCCTCGCGCTCGGCCATGGTCATCGGCGGCATGATCGGCTTCCTGTTCTTCCCGGCCTTCCTCCTGAACATGTCGTCGGCAGTCGACAGCACCGCCGGCGAACGCGAACGGCGCTCGCTCGAAGTGCTCATGGCCCAGCCGGCGCATAGCTGGGAGCTGGTGGGCGGCAAGTGGCTCGCCTCCAGCGTGCTGGCTTTGCTGGGCGTCAGCGTGGTGCTGATGCTGGGCCATGCGATGCTCCGCTGGCTGCCGCTGGAAGAAATCGGCATGTCGTGGAACCTGGGCTGGGGCTCGCTGCTGCTGGTCTGCCTGGCGACGATGCCGCTGGCGCTGCTGTCGTCCGCCCTGTACATCGCCATGGCGATGAACGCCAAGACCTTCAAGGAAGCCCAGACCACGGTCAGCCTGGTGATGCTCGTGCCGCTGCTGCCGGGCTTCGTGATCTCGTTCATGGAACTCAAGACCGCGCAGTGGATGTACCTGGTGCCGATGCTGTCGAACCAGACCCTGATCAAGGAGCTGGCCAAGGGCGGCGATATCGGCTTCGCGCCGTTCGTGCTGACTTTCCTGTGTTCGCTGGTCCCGGCGCTGCTGGTGGTGGCGTTCGCGAGCTGGCGCATGAAGAGCGAGAAATACGTGCTGGGAGTTTGAGTCCAGGGATGGGCGGCCGCCTGCGCGCGGGCGGCGGCTGCCGTACAATCGATGTCCTTATCGACCCATCAGCAACACGGAGAATCGCATGGAAGTGAAAGTCAGCTGGAACGGCCCGTCGGGCATGAGTTTCCGGGCCGAGACCGGCAGCGGCCACATGGTGACCATGGACGGCGCGCCTGACGGCGGCGGCCATAACCTGGCGCCGCGCCCGATGGAGATGGTCCTGGTGGGCACCGGCGGCTGCAGCGCCTACGACGTGGTCCTGATCCTCAAGCGCAGCCGCGAGGACGTGCGCGGCTGCGACGTGACCCTGCAGGCCGAACGCGCCGACACCGATCCCAAGGTCTTCACCAGGATCAACTTCCACTTCACGGTGACCGGCCACGCGCTGAAACCGACGGCGGTGGAACGCGCGGTCAGGCTGTCGCATGAAAAATACTGCTCGGCGTCGATCATGCTGGCCAAGACAGCCGAGATCACGCACTCGTTCGAGATCGTCGAGGTCTGATAGGACTCGACGATCTCGTTGGCCCCAAGACCGTCGTTCCCGCGAAGGCGCTACGCTGAGCCTACATCTTCAACATTTATTTGGCGTATGCTGAATCATTGAAGTGTGGACTCAATGGAGG
>NZ_VPFD01000045.1 GCF_008014745.1 Massilia arenae | reverse complement strand
AGTAGGCCTCAACGGCTGAAAATTTAAACTGCTCGTCGTACTTCATAAGACACCTTGAAGTGGAGTCTCACTTCAAGGGGTCACATCACTGCGCGGGGACGACGGTTTTTAGGCAGGTGGCTAGCGAAGATTGACGTAGTACGCGCCCGCCGCACGTCGTTCCCGCGAAGGCGGGAACCCAAGTCCGCCAGCTTAATCCGCGCCCTTCGCAACCGGCCGCGAAGAATCCCCAACCCACTCGCTCCACGATCCCGGATACAGGCTTGCCCCCGGCATACCCGCCACTTCCAGCGCCAGCAGGTTATGGCAGGCGGTCACGCCCGAGCCGCACTGCATGATTGCGCGTTGCGGATCGTCGACCAGGGCGCCGAACTCCGCGCGCAAGTCTTTCGGGGCCTTGAAGCGGCCATCAGCTTGCAGGTTGTCCTTGAAGAAGCGGTTCTTCGCGCCCGGGATGTGGCCGCCCACAGGGTCGATGGTCTCGTTCTCGCCGCGGAAGCGGTCGGCCGCGCGGGCGTCGATCACGATGCGCCGGCCGCTCGCCAGGTTGTCCATCACCTCGCGCACCGTCACCGTGGGCACGAAGGGCGCGCGGATGCTTAGCGACCCATGCGGCTTGACAGGGACCTCGGTCGACAAGGGCTGGCCCAGCGCCTGCCAGGCCGCCATGCCGCCATCGAGCACCGCCACCGCCTCGTGGCCCAGCCAGCGCAGCAGCCACCACAGGCGCGCCGCGAACATGCCGCCGTGGGCGTCGTAGGCGACCACTTGCGTGTCGTCGTCGAGGCCGAACCCGCGCACGGCTTGCGCTAGCGCTTCCTTCTCCGGCAGCGGATGGCGGCCGAGGAATACGCCATCAGGTCCGCGCTTGGCGCCCGACAGCACGGTCTCGACGTCGGCGAACACCGCGTTCGGCAGGTGGCCAACGGCATAGCCGTCGCGCCCCGCGGCGAGGTTCATCAGGTCGTGGCGGCAGTCCACCACCACCCACTTCGGGTCGTCGATATGGGAGGCCAGCTGGCTGGCCGAAATCAGGGTCTTGAACATGACGTAAAGTCTCCTTCTACGATTCGCTGACCACGGGGTCCTGGTCCTTGACGACGGCGCCGCGCGCCGTCTTGCGGGTATTGTAGAACGTCGCGGCCAGTCCTGAGAGCAGGATCACGCCGATGCCCAGCCACACATGCCAGTCGAAGGCGTCGCCCCACAGGATCAGGCCCCACAGGGTGGAGAACACGATGCCCGTGTACTGCAGGTTGGCCACCACCAGCACCTTGCCCACGCGGTAGGCGCGGGTCATGCACATCTGGGCGATCAGGGCGGCGCCGCCGATCCCCAGCAGCAGCAGGAAGCCGTACGGGGTGTGTGCATGGAACAGCGCGCCCTGCGGGCCGTCGCCGGCCACGGTCGCAAACAGGCCGACCACGGTCGTGGTCAGCGAGAAGTAGAACACCACGCGGTATTCAGGCTCTCCCAGCTGGCCGAGCTTACGCACCTGCATATAGGCCATGGCCGAGATCATCGACGAGCACACACCGGCCAGGCCGCCCAGCCACTGCTGGCTCTCGACCGCCGGCTGCAGCACCATGGTCACGCCGAAGAAGCTGGAGGCGATCGCCAATACGAGCGGCCATTCGGCATGCTTGGTCTTGGTCCACCAGCCCATGGCGAACATCCCGGCCGCGATCCAGATCGGGGCCATGTAGTTGAGCGTCATCGCGGTGGCCAGCGGCAGGCGGCCGATCGCGAAGAACCACAGCCACAGCGAGGTCACGCCGACCAGGCTGCGCCACAGGTGGGCCTTGCCGAAATCCGTCTTGAAGGTGCCGCCCTGGTGTCGAACCATGATGAGCAGGATGAGGGTGCCGATCAGGCCCCGGTACATCAGGAGTTCTGAGGTGGAATAGAACTCGGAAGCCAGCTTCACGCCCGCGCCCATGGCGGCGAACGCGAAGCTGGCGTACAACATCCAGAGGGAAGCCATCGGATTTCCAGTGAAAGACCGTGCGGCATTGGCGCCTCGCGATCCGTGGCGCCAGGGTGCGGCGCCGGTTTTACTACTCAGGGCTTACAAGGCGATCCTGCTGCGATACCACTCGTGGAAGTGCTGCATGCCGTCTTCCATCGGCGACTGGTAGGGACCGACTTCGTTGACGCCGCGCGCCACCAGGATCTTGCGGCCGGCGTCCATGCGCAGGCCGATCTCGTCGTCCTCGACCGCCGTCTCCATATAGGCGGCGCGCTCGGCCTCGACGAATTCGCGCTCGAACAGCACGATCTCTTCGGGGTAGTAGAACTCGACCACGTTGCGGGTCTTCTGCGGGCCGTCCGGCCACAGGGTCGACACCACCAGCACGTTCGGGTACCACTCGACCATGATGTTCGGGTACAGCGTCAGCCAGATCGCGCCGTACTTGGGCGGCTGGCCGTTGTTGAACTTCAGGACCTGTTCCTGCCAGCGCTTGTAGGCCGGCGAGCCGGCCTTCTGCAGCGCGCGGTTCACGCCCACGGTCTGCACGCTGTAGTCGCTGCCGAATTCCCATTTCAGGTCGTCGCACGAGACGAAGTTGCCCAGGCCCGGATGGAACGGTTCGACGTGGTAGTCCTCCAGGTAGACCTCGATGAAGGTCTTCCAGTTGTAGTCGCACTCGTGGATTTCGACGTGGTCGAACATATAGCCCGAGAAGTCGAGGTCCTTCGTCACCGACAGCTTGCCCAGCTTTTCCATCACGTTGTAGCCGTTCTGTTCGAACAGCAGGCCGTTCCAGTTCTGCAGCGGGGTCTTCGACAGGTTCAGGCACGGCGTGTCCGCGAAATGCGGTGCGCCGATCAATTCGCCCTTCAGGTCATAGGTCCAGCGGTGCAGCGGGCACACGATGTTCTTCGCATTGCCGCGGCCATTGAACATCAGCGCCTGGCGGTGGCGGCAGACGTTGGACAGCACTTCGATGCCCCCGGCGTTACGCACCAGCATGCGGCCTTCGTGCTCGGAGGCGAGCGTCGCGAAGTCCCCTGTTTCCGGCACCATCAATTCATGGCCGATATAGCGCGGGCCATTGTGGAACAGTTGCTGCATCTCGCGCTTGAGGAGCGCGTCGTCAAAATAAACATTTACCGGAAGCTGTGCGTTCGAGCGCGCCAGCTTGGCGTGGGTAGCCAGATCGGACATCCCAACCCCCCTTTAAGGTAGCTTCCAAAGAAGAGAAAGAATCCAAAGACCAGTATTTAAGTAGAGGAATACGGTATTTCGGACAGAACCGGAGATTATACTGCGTAACAGGCTCTACCGTCTTGGGCCGGCGCGAGTTTGTGGTGCGCGGCGCTTGATGTGTTGCCGATGAGGCATGGTTTTCATGTCGGAAAGAAGGGCAGGGTGGGGGCGTCGGTCGGATTGTTGACGCACTTGCTAGTTGTGAATGCTGCAATGTGCGCCCCCCGTGGGGTGGGATTGATCTAAAATACGCGATTGGATTGACCCATGGCGCACAACTCGGCGCCTTCACGATAGCGACTTATGGCAAAGAATATGACAGCGGATAGCGCGCCAGCGGCGGCGCCTCCGCAATCCTTCGAGCAGGCGATGGCCGAACTGGCGCAGCTCGTGACACAGATGGAGTCCGGCGCCTTGCCGCTGGAAGCCTCGGTCGCGGCGTATGCGCGCGGCTCCGAACTGGTCAAGTATTGCGCGGCCCAGCTCGAAAAAGTCGAGTCCCAGGTCAAGGTGCTCGAAGGCGACATGCTCAAGCCATTCAGCGACGACGAGGCGGCGCAATGACGCCAGACCTCATGACGGCCCAGGATTTCAGCGCCTGGACCCGCGCCGTCCAGGCCAGGGTCGAGGAAGCGCTCGACACCTTCCTGCCCCCAGCCGACCGGGTGCCGCACAAGCTGCACGAGGCGATGCGCTACACCACGCTCGGTGGCGGCAAGCGCGTACGCCCGCTGCTAGTGTATGCCGCCGGCGCGCTGTTCGACGCCGATCCACAGACGCTGGCCCGGGTCGCGAGCGCGGTGGAGATGATCCACGTGTATTCGCTGGTGCACGACGACATGCCGTGCATGGACGACGACGCCCTGCGCCGCGGCAAGCCGACGGTGCACGTGACCTATGACGAAGCGACCGCGCTGCTGGTCGGCGACACCTTGCAGGCGCAAGCCTTCGAGGTGGTGGCCGACACCGACAGCGCGCTGGTGCCGCCGGCGCGCCAGTTGACGATGGTGCGCCTGCTGGCGCAAGCTGCCGGCTCCGCCGGCATGTGCGGCGGCCAGGCGATCGACCTCGATAGCGTCGGCCTGTCGCTCACCCGCGAACAGCTCGAACGCATGCACCAGTTGAAGACCGGTGCCATGCTGCGCGTGTCCGTGCTGCTCGGCGCGCTCGCCGGCCGCGACCTGGCGCAGCAAGAGCTGCAGGCATTGGACGCGTATTCCGCCGCGGTGGGACTGGCGTTCCAGGTGGTCGACGACGTGCTCGACGCCACCGCCGATTCGGCCACGCTGGGCAAGACCGCCGGCAAGGACGCGGCCGACAACAAACCGACCTATGTGTCGATCCTCGGTCTGGAGCCATCGCGCGCGCTGGCCGAGCAACTGCGGCGTGACGCGCACGAAGCGCTGGCGCCATTTGGAGACAAAGCACAGCGTCTGCGCGAACTGGCAGACCTGATCGTGCAGCGGAAGGCCTAAATGAACCTGCTAGAAAAAATCAACGACCCATCCGACCTGCGCAAGCTGCCGCGCACCCAGCTCACCCCGCTGGCGCACGAGCTGCGCCAGTTCCTGCTCGAGTCGGTGTCCAAGACCGGCGGCCACCTGTCGTCCAACCTGGGCACGGTGGAACTGACGATCGCGCTGCACTATGTGTACGACACGCCGCGCGACCGCATCGTGTGGGACGTCGGCCACCAGACCTATTCGCACAAGATCCTCACCGGCCGTCGCGGCCGCATGCCCACCCTGCGCCAGCTGAACGGCCTGTCGGGCTTCCCGAAGCGCGACGAGAGCGAGTACGACACTTTCGGCACCGCCCACTCTTCGACCTCGATCTCGGCGGCCCTGGGCATGGCCGCAGCGGCCAAGATCAAGGGCGAGGACCGCCATGCGATCGCCGTCATCGGCGACGGCTCCATGACCGCCGGCATGGCGTTCGAGGCGCTGAATAACGCCGGTGTCGAGGAAGACGTCAACCTGCTGGTCATCCTGAACGACAACGATATGTCGATCTCGCCGCCGGTCGGCGCCCTGAACCGCTACCTGGCGCGCCTGCTGTCGGGCCAGTTCTACGCCGCGGCCAAGAACGTGGGCAAGAGCGTGCTGCCGGCGCCGGTGCTCGACCTGGCGCGCAAGCTCGAGGAACACGCCAAGGGCATGGTGGTCCCGGCCACGATGTTCGAGGAATTCGGCTTCAATTACATCGGCCCGATCGACGGCCACGATCTCGATTCGCTGATCCCGACGCTGGAAAACATCAAGAAGCTCAAGGGCCCGCAATTCCTGCACGTGGTGACCAAGAAGGGCCAGGGCTACAAGCTGGCCGAGGCCGAGCCGATCCTGTACCACGGCACCGGCAAATTCAACCACCTCGAGGGCATCAAGCCGGCCACCGCGCCAGGCAAGATCACCTATACCGAGGTATTCGGCAACTGGCTGTGCGACATGGCAGCCGCCGATAAGCGCCTGGTCGGCATCACGCCTGCCATGCGCGAAGGCTCGGGCATGGTGCGCTTCCACCAGGAATACCCGCAGCGCTACTTCGACGTCGGCATCGCCGAGCAGCATTCGGTGACCTTCGCGGCCGGCATGGCCACCGAAGGCGTCAAGCCGGTGGTCGCGATCTATTCGACCTTCCTGCAGCGAGCCTACGACCAGCTGATCCACGACGTGGCGCTGCAGAACCTGGACGTGACCTTCGCGCTGGACCGCGCCGGCCTGGTCGGCGCCGACGGCGCGACCCACGCCGGCAACTACGACCTGGCCTATCTGCGCTGCATCCCGAATATGGTGGTGATGGCTGCCTCGGATGAAAACGAGTGCCGCCAGATGCTGACCACCGCCTACCACTATCCCGGCCCGGCCGCGGTGCGCTATCCGCGCGGCGCCGGCGTCGGCGCTCCGTTGGTGGAGGCCTTGACCTCGATCGAGATCGGCAAGGGCGAAGTGCGCCGCACCGGCAAGGACGTCGCGATCCTGGCGTTCGGCTCGATGGTGGCGCCAAGCCTGAAGGCGGGCGAGGAACTCGATGCGACCGTGGCCAACATGCGCTTCGTGAAACCGCTCGACGTCGAACTGGTCAAGCGCCTGGCGCAGGAGCACGACCTGCTGGTGACGGTGGAAGAGGGCTGCATCATGGGCGGCGCCGGCGCCGCCGTGATGGAAGCGCTGGCCGAAGCTGGCATCGCCAAGCCGGTGCTGAACCTGGGCCTGCCCGACAACTTCATCGACCAGGGCGATCCGGCGGCGCTGCTGGCCTCCGTCGGCCTGGATGCCAAGGGCATCGCGGCGTCGATTCACGCGCGCCTGGTGGCGCAGGGCGAGCCGCGGCTGGTGGTGAACAACGGTTGATCGATCCGGTAGCATAATGAAAAAGCCCCGCTTTCTCGAGAGAGCGGGGCTTTTTTCCTTTGTCAGGTCTTGGCTACAAACAGCACATTGCCTACAGGTTCACTGCGAGGACGTCACGCGAGTTGTGCATGCGATCTAGCATCGACGGTAAGCCGCTCAGGCTGTTCTTCCGGGGTAGTCCGGAAGCAACCGGTTCCTTTGCGCCGAAACAACATCATTTCTGTTGCTGCGATCATTGACGGTTAACCGCTTTAGAGCCGCCGACTCGGAGAATCCGCCGCCGTATGGATGTTGCATTGGCTATTCATAATTTATTAATATATCTTGATTAATGGAAATTTATTTCTTAATATTGATTTTTTATATGGAGGTATCGTGGCGAATGAACTGACTCAAGGAAAAATAATGCAGGCCCTCGACTGGGCTTACGAAAAGGCAGTAGCCGGCGTGCCAGGCCTTGATTCCGCCGACGAGATGGCGCAGGACTATCTGAAGGTGATGGCAGCTTGGAGGACCGCGTTAATTCCTTGATCCGCTGGCAAAACACGAAGGCGGGCACGTCAGGCTTCCTGAGTGGCCTCGGAGGAGTAATGCTTATGCCTGTCACCATTCCTGCAAATATCAGTAGCGTGATGTACGTTCAGGTTCGGATGATTGCCGCCATCGCGAAGATGGGAGGACACGACCTCAAGGACGACCGCGTCAAAACGTTGGTGTACGCTTGCCTTTGTGGTAATGCTGCAAAAGATATCGTCAAGGATGTCGGGATTAAGATTGGAACCAGGCTGACCGAGCAAGCCATTAAAAGTATTTCCAAGGAAGTCATCGTCAAGATCAATCAGGCGGTCGGCTTTCGCCTGGTAACAAAATTTGGCGAAAAAGGCTTGATCAACCTTGGCAAGGCCATTCCTTTGTTTGGCGGGATCGTTGGCGCCACGTTTGATTCGGTTGCTACAAATGCAATCGGCAATATCGCACGAGAGACATTTATTAGTAAAGAAGAGCAAGTGGCCGCCTGAGTCTTTCAACAACGCTTCGCCTCCTTTTAGGCGAGCAGGCTTGTCGAAACGTTTTCTTGTACACGCCGGAGGCGATCTTACCCCGGCTGCCCGAACAGCGCCTCGGCGCGCTGGTACAGGATCCAGGAAGTAGCGATGTACTTGTCGCCGCTCCTGGCCACGTTGCCGCGGTGGGTATGGGTGAAGCCGGCAGGCGCGATCACCAGCCGCCCCTTTTTTGGCGCGATCTTGCGGCCCTGGTACAGGAACTCGGTCTCGCCGCCATCTTCCACGTCGTTGAGATAGAACATCCACAGCAGTACCCGGTGCAGCGAATCGCAGCTGGCGTTCTGCGGATAGATCTCGGAATGCCAGTGGTGGTAGCCGCCGCTGGCTTGCCGGTACTTCTGCAGGTTGATGGTGCCGGGCCGGTACAGCACGCGCACCAGGTCTTCGATATACGGACGCCCCACTTCCTCGAAGTTATCCATCGATAGCACCGTCGGCGTGCCGGTCTGCGGATGCTCCAGCGTCGGCGACAGGGACCCCATCAGCAGCATGCGGTAGCGGTCGACGTACTGCACCAGGTGGCGCGACATCGTCTCGAGCAGCAATTGGGTGACGTCGTCCCATTCGCGGTGCAGGTTGATGGTGATGTCGTAGCTGTCCTTCTTGTCGACGTCGACGCCGTTGCCGGTGCGCCCGCGCACGACCTTGTCGCTGGCCTCGAAGCGGGCCAGCAGCGCGTCGCATTGCTGCGCCGTGAGCGCATCGTCGAATACGCCGATGAAGTCGTCCATGGATCAGCCCCGCTTGCGTTCGTGCTGCCACAGCACGTCGCTGCCGCCGGCATGGCGGTTCAGCACGCGCGCCAGCACGAACATCAGGTCGGACAGGCGGTTGACGTACTGGCGCGGGTGGGCGTGGATCTGCTCTGCCTTCGACAGGGCCACGATGGCGCGCTCGGCGCGCCGGCACACGGTGCGGCAGACGTGGGCGGTGGAGGCCGCGCGCGAGCCGGCCGGCAGGATGAATTCCTTCAGGACCGGCAGGTCGGCGTTGTACTTCTCGAGCAGGCTGTCCAGGCGCGCCACGTGCTCTTCCTTGATCATCTGGTAGCCGGGGATGCACAGCTCGCCGCCCAGGTCGAACAGGTCGTGCTGGATCGAGACCAGCTCTTCGCGCAATGCGGCCGGCATGTCTTCGCACAGCAGCAGGCCGACGAAAGAATTGAGTTCGTCGACTTCGCCCAGTGCGTGGATGCGCGCGCTGTCCTTGCCGGTGCGGCTGCCGTCGCCCAGGCCGGTGCTGCCGTCGTCGCCGGTGCGGGTCGCGATTTTCGAGAGGCGGTTGCCCATGATGTTGCCTTATGCGTTGGTGAGAAAAAACGATGGGATGAGCATACGACAAAACGTGGCGAATGTGCTTGCTTGTGCTTACAATCGAAGCATGCCCGATCATGCCTTTCAACCCGACCCGGCGCCGCGCCGTGCGCAGGTGGCGGCGGCCCTGCGCGCGCGCCTGCCGGCGTCCTGCGTGCTGTCCGACGCCGAAGACACCCGGCCCTACGAATGCGACGGCCTGGCGGCTTACCGCCAGCTGCCGCTGGTCGTGACCCTGCCGACCGACGAAGCGCAGGTTCTGGCCATCCTCGACGTCTGCCGTGAGTTACAAGTGCCGGTAGTGCCGCGCGGCGCCGGCACCGGCCTGTCGGGCGGCGCGCTGCCGATTCGCGATGGTGTCGTGCTGTCCACTGCGCGCATGAGCCAGATCAAGCGCGTCGACCCGCTGGCGCGCACGGCCGTCGTGCAACCGGGCGTGCGCAACCTGGCGATCTCCGAAGCCGCCGCGCCCTTCGGCCTCTACTACGCCCCCGACCCGTCGTCGCAGATCGCCTGCACCATCGGCGGCAACGTGGCCGAGAACGCGGGCGGCGTGCACTGCCTCAAATACGGCCTGACCGTGCACAATGTGCTGCGGGTGCGGGTGGCCACCATCGAGGGCGACGTCGTCGAGCTGGGCGGCGCGGCGCTCGATGCGCCGGGGCTCGACCTGCTGGCCGTGTTCATCGGTTCAGAAGGCATGCTCGGCATCGTCACCGAGGTGACGGTAAAGCTGGTGCCCAAGCCGGCGCTGGCCCAGGTTATCATGGCCTCGTTCAATGACGTGGTCACGGCCGGCAATGCGGTGGCCGACGTGATCGCGGCCGGCATCATCCCGGCCGGCCTCGAGATGATGGACCGCACCTCGGTGCGCATGGTCGAGCCTTTCGTGCAGGCCGGCTACGACCTCGACGCCGCCGCCATCCTGCTGTGCGAGGCCGACGGCACGGCGCTCGAGGTGGCCGAGGAGATCGCGCGCATGAGCGCGGTGCTCGAGCGCGCCGGCGCGACCGCCATCGCGGTGTCGCAGAACGAGGCGGAGCGGGTGCGCTTCTGGTCCGGCCGCAAGAACGCCTTCCCGGCGGCAGGCCGCATCTCGCCCGACTATTACTGCATGGACGGCACCATCCCGCGCAAGCAGCTGGCGCGGGTGCTGGCCGGCATCGCCGCCATGGAACAGACCTACGGCCTGCGCTGCTCGAACGTGTTCCACGCCGGCGACGGCAATATGCATCCGCTGATCCTGTTCGACGCCAGCGCGCCCGGCGAGTTCGAGCGCGCCGAAGCCTTCGGGGCCGCGATCCTGGCGCTGTGCGTCGAAGTGGGCGGCACCATCACCGGCGAGCACGGCGTGGGCAAGGAAAAGATCGACTCGATGTGCGTGCAGTTCGGCCGCAAGGAGCTCGATGCCTTCTTCGCGGTCAAGCATGCCTTCGACCCGGTCGCGCTGCTCAATCCGGACAAGGCGATCCCGACCCCGCACCGCTGCGCCGAATTCGGCAAGCTGCACGTGCACCACGGCGAGGTTCCGTTCCCGGACCTGCCGCGTTTTTGAACGAGAGCCATATGGGAACGATCGAACGATTCCAGGAGCGGGTACGGGCCGCGGCGCGCGAGCGTGAACCGCTGTGCATCCGCGGCGGCGGCAGCAAGGACTGGTATGGCGGCGCGCCGCACGGAACAGTTCTCGACACCTGCGACTACTCCGGCATTGTCGACTACGAGCCGACCGAACTCGTGATCACGGCGCGCTGCGGCACGCCGCTGGCCGAGGTCGAGGCGCTGCTCGCGCAGCACAACCAGATGCTGGCCTTCGAGCCGCCGTATTTCGGGGCCAGCGCCACCGTGGGCGGCACGGTCGCGGCGGGCCTGTGCGGCCCGCGGCGCGCCAGCAGCGGCGCCACGCGCGACTTCGTGCTCGGCGCCAGGCTGCTGGACGGGAAGGGCGACGTCCTGTCCTTCGGCGGCAAGGTGATGAAGAACGTGGCCGGCTACGACGTCTCGCGCATGCTGGCCGGTTCGATGGGCACGCTCGGCCTGCTGCTGGAAGTGTCCTTGAAGGTGCTGCCACGGCCCTTCGCCGAGGCCACGTTGCGCTTCGAGATGAGCGAGATCGACGCCATCCGCATCCTCAACGAATGGGGCGGCCAGCCCTTGCCGCTATCGGGCAGCGCCTGGTGCGGCGGCCAGCTGGCGCTGCGCCTGTCCGGCGCCGAGGCGGCGGTCGACGCCGCGATGCGGCTGCTGGGCGGCGAAGCGGTGCCGCATCCGGATGCGGCTGCGTTCTGGGCCGACGTACGTGAACAGCGTCACGTATTCTTCTTAGGCAGCGAGCCCTTGTGGCGCCTGTCGGTGCCGTCGACCACCGGCGCGCTCGTGCTCGGCGGCGACCAGCTGATCGAGTGGGGCGGCGCCCAGCGCTGGCTGCGCGCGGATGGTGATGCCGCAACGGCCGGGGCGATCCGGCGCACGGTGCAAGCCTGCGGCGGCCACGCGACCCTGTTCCGTGGCGGCGACAAGGGTATTGGCGTGTTCCAGCCGCTGGCGCCGGCGCTGGCGCGCATCCATGCGCGCATGAAGGATGCCTTCGATCCCGCCCACATCTTCAACCCGGGCCGACTGTACCCCGAAAGCGCCTGATCCATGCAAACGACACTCGCCGATTTCATCAAGGGCACGCGCGAAGGCGCGGAAGCCGAAGCGATCCTGCGCGCCTGCGTGCACTGCGGCTTCTGCACCGCCACTTGCCCGACCTATCAACTGCTGGGCGACGAACTCGATGGCCCGCGCGGCCGCATCTACCTGATTAAGCAGGTGCTCGAGGGCGCGCAGCCGACCCGCAAGACCCAGCTGCACCTGGACCGCTGCCTCACCTGCCGCAACTGCGAAACCACCTGTCCGTCAGGCGTCAAGTATGGGCGCCTGGTCGACATCGGCCGCAAGCTGGTCGACGAGCGCGTCCCGCGTCCCTTGAATGAAAGGATCAGGCGCACCACGCTCAAGGAATGCCTGCCGCGCGCCGGCGTGTTCAAGCCGGCTTTCAGGATGGGGCAGGCGCTGCGGCCCCTGTTGCCTGCAGGGCTGCAGGACAAGCTGCAGCCGGCGCGCGCCGCCGGCCGCTGGCCGACCCGGACTCACGCGCGCAAGATGCTGCTGCTGGACGGCTGCGTGCAGCCGGCGATGGCGCCGAACATCAATGCCGCCACGGCGCGCGTGCTCGATTCTCTCGGCGTGCAGCTGGTGGTGGCGCCAAAGGCGGGCTGCTGCGGCGCGCTGCGCTACCACATGAACGACCAGGACGGCGGTCTGGACGATATGCGCCGCAACGTCGACGCCTGGTGGCCGTATGTGGAGCAGGGCCAGGTCGAGGCGATCGTGATGACAGCCTCCGGCTGCGGCGTCACGGTCAAGGAATACGGCCACCTGCTGGCGCACGATCCGGATTACGCCAACAAGGCGCGCCGCATCAGCGAGATCACGCGCGACCTGTCCGAGATACTGCCGCAGTTCGAGGAGCAGATCAGGACGCGGGCGCAGGGGAAGGACGCGCCGCGCGTGGTGTATCACCCGCCCTGCACCCTGCAGCACGGCCAGCAAATCCGCGGCAAGGTCGAAAGTGTGCTGCACGCGGCCGGCGTGGACGTGGTGCTGTGCGCCGACAACCACCTGTGCTGCGGCTCGGCCGGCGCCTATTCGGTGCTGCAGCCGGAGATCGCGCACCAGCTTCGCGACCGCAAGCTGGCCAGCCTTGATGCGATCGGCGCGGACGAAATCGTATCGGCCAACATCGGCTGCCTGAGCCACCTGCAGTCGGGGACGGACAAGCCGGTGATGCACTGGATCGAGCTGCTCGAGCGGGCCTTGCGCTGATTGCCCGGGCGCCGGCAACGCCGATTTCCTGGCCGTGTTAGCATCGCGCCGAACCCGGCAATCGGCGGGAATGAGTGGCAAATTACCAGGAACGATCTTGAGCTTTACCTTCCAACTCGTGCGTGACGACGAGGGCGGCCCGGCCGCCGTGGTCTTCGAAGACAGCAGCAGCCCCGGCCTGGTGCCGGTGTGGGAAGCTGCCGGCGTCTATGACGCGCTGTACAACAGCGATGGCAGCATGGCGCGTGAAGTGTCGCGCGCCATCGCCTACGGCCTCGACCAGTTGAACGAGAACGCCGCGCTGGGCGGCCTGCTGCCGCCGGGCGTGTCGATGACCGAGGCCATCCGCTTCCTCGACAACGTCAGCCGTGGCTGTACCATCCACGGCGTGGCGCGCATACAGACGCGCTGACGACGAATCCGTGCGCTTGTCACAAGCGGTTACGACGGCACTATGGTGTTCAAGTGCAAGGGCTTGTACCATGTGAGCGTTTTGCTCGACTACGAAAGCCTCTTATGACCTTGCCAATCTTTTCACGTTCCCTGTGCCTGGGCCTGTTCGCAATCGCCTGCGCCATCCCGGCCCACGCCGAAAGCTTCGCCTCCTCGGCCTCCAGCGCCGGCTCGGCGTCGTCGGCCAGCATCTCGGATTCGATCAGCGATTCCAGCACCAGCTCGAGCGGCGACAACAAGGTGGCGGCGGGCGACTACCGCGTGATCGATATTGCGAACGCACCGAACAAGCCCGACACCACCCGCCTGACCCTGCGCGCCGAAGCCGGCCAGGCCCGCACCTTCTTCCTCGACGTGCCGAACCGCGCCATGGCCCAGCGCCAGGTCAATGCCGGCGACGTGGTGCGCGTAAACGAGCGCGTCTACGGCTACGAATTCGCCCACGCCGACACCCAGCGTCCGTTCTTCCTGGCGCTGCAGGACGACTGGCAGCGCGACCTGGCGTCGCGCAAAGTCGTCATCTGATGCGGCTGCGCAGGACGATCGCCGCATTGGCGCTCGGCCTCTGCGCCACCTTGAGCGGCGCCGCCTGGGCCGGCCTGCCGACCTTCTGCGAGCGCGACAGCGACATCACCGCGCTCGAACAGGATCGCGTGCTGCGCTTTGCCGGAGTGGTCCGCCAGGAACTCGAACGCTCGGGTGGCAAGGTCGCGCTGGTCTCCCGTGCCGGCGTGGACCTGAGCCGCTTCGGCCTGCTGTATTCGCATGCCGGTGTCGCGCTGCGCGACGATGCCGACGGCGCCTGGGCCATTCGCCAGCTGTACTACGCCTGCGAAGATGCGCGTCCGCACCTGTTCGACCAGGGTATCTCGGGCTTCGCGCTCGGGGCCGACGCGCCATCCAGCGGCCATGTGTCGCTGCTGTTCCTGCCGGACGACGACGGAGCCCGGCTCGAAGGCGCCGCGCGCGACAAGGGGCTGGCGCTGGCGCTGCTGGCAGGGAAGTACAGCGCCAACGCCTATGCCTTCGGCACCGATTACCAGAACTGCAACCAGTGGGTGGCCGAACTGCTGGCGGGCGCCTGGGGCGGAATATCGGGACACGGTGCAGGGCAGGGAGGGCAGGTACGCGAGCAGGCGCAGGACTGGCTGCGCGCGCAGGGCTACGTCGCCGGGCCGGTCAGGGTGCCGGGGCACTTGCTGATGTTCGCCGGACAGTTCGTGCCGCTGGTGCATGTGAACGACCATCCGGTGGACGACCTGCACGCACTCGCGCTGCAGGTGAGCGTGCCGGCATCTATCGAAGCGTTCGTGCGCCAGCGCGCACCGCAGACGCAGCGCGTGGAGATCTGCCACGACGAGGGCCGCATCGTCGTGCGGCGCGGCTGGGAGCCGCTCGGCGCGGCGTGCGAGCCGGGGCCGGATGACGAGGTCGTGCTGCTCGCGCCGTAAGCGCTGAAGTCGACAAAAGGGGGAAAGATGGAGCGTCATTCATGGCGGGCGTCTGCGCCTGGCAAGCGCATCGCGCTGCTGGCCTGCATGCTTGCGTGGCATGCGGCGGTCGCTGCGGCCGACATCTTGCCTGCGAAGCTGACGGGAACCTGGGGCACGGCCGAATCGCTGTATGAAGGCAAAGCCGGGCAGTCGCAGATGCATCTCGACGCCGATGGCTACGGCGTCGTGGTCGGCTCCACGCCACCTCCCCAACGCATCGACGGCAAGGATGACGGAGGCCCGGAAGTGCGCGCGATCATCGGCTTTCCGCTGCGCGCGACGCTGGACGGCACGACGCTGACCGCCCGCATGGTCGCGCTCGACCCGAAGGACGCCGAAGAGGCCCGGCGCACCCTGACCACCTGCCGCTACGACGAGGCGAGTCCGACACTGACCTGCGTGGGGCCGGGGCGCAAGTCCGTGGTCATGAAGCGATACAGCGAGACGGTGCCGGCGGAGGTCGCCCGCACGCTCGAGCAAGTGCGATCCGCGGCAAAGTAAGACGTCAGGCCAGCAGCTTCTCGATATCGTCCTTCAGTTCCTCTGGCTTGGTGGCCGGCGCATAGCGCTTGACCACCGCGCCGTCCCGGTTGACCAGGAACTTGGTGAAGTTCCACTTGATCGCCTCGGTACCCAGCACGCCCGGCGCCTCGCCTTTCAGGAAACGGAACAGCGGATGGGCGTCGTCGCCGTTGACGTCGATCTTGGCGAACATCGGGAAGGTGACACCGTAGTTCTTTTCGCAGAAGGCGCCAATCTCGGCCTCGCTGCCCGGTTCCTGGTGGCCGAACTGGTTGCACGGGAAACCCAGCACCACCAAGCCCTGGTCCGCGTAGCGGCGCTGCAGTTCCTCCAGGCCCTGGTATTGCGGGGTGAAGCCGCAGGCGCTGGCGGTATTGACGATCAGGAGCGCCTTGCCGCGATAGCTTGCCAGGTCGACCGGCTGGCCGTCGAGGGCGGTGGCGTTGAATTCGTAGGCGGTCATGACGTTCTCCTTGTGGTTGAATCGCCAAGTTTACGCGAAGGCGGCGCGACGTGCACGGCGTCTCGATGCGACCTCCCGGCACGAATCAAGGCCGTGACTTTTATTGCGTCTTAGCATTTCTTAACGATTTTTGGTCAAATCGCGTGCGACAATTACGCTCGTCCAATTGTCCAGCATCCGGGTTGCCATGCCACGTCACCATTCTTCCGTCTTGCTTCTTGCGCCGATCGTGGCCGGCACGCTGCTCTCGCCTGTCAGCGCGGGCGCCAGCGTCCAGCAGCCGCCCGCGACGCCCACGCCGGTCGTCACGACGCCGGCCACCCCGGCACCGGAAGCTCCTCCAGCCCAGGCCCAGGCCCAGGCTGAGGTCCCGGTCCAGTCGACGGTCTCGGTCAGCGCGGTGCGCTCGTCGAACCGCATCGACCGCCAGGCCTATGACGTCAAGAGCGATGCGGCCGCGAGCAACGACACCATCGCCGACACCCTGAACAAGGTGCCGTCGGTCGCGGTCGACCCGGACGGCAACGTGACCCTGCGCGGCCGCAGCAATGTGCAGATCCTCATCGACGGCAAGCCGTCCGCCATGATGCAGGGCGAGAACCGCGCCGCGGCCCTGGGCGCGCTGCCGGCCGCCGACCTGGAGTCGGTGGAAGTGATCAACAATCCCGGCGCGCAGTTCGGCAACGAAGGCGGCGGCGGGCCGATCATCAACCTGGTGATGCGGCGCGAACGCACGCCGGGCAGCTTCGGCACGGTCAACGCCAATGCCGGCGCCGAAGGCCGCTTCAATGCCTCCACCTTCGGCAGCTACACGGGCGGACGCCTGAGCGTGCAGGGCGCGCTGTTCGGCCGCCGCGACAGCCGCGGCTCGACCGGCGAGACCACGCGCGACCGCATCGACCCGGCCACCGGCGCCGTGGCCAGCAGCGTGCAGACCACGTACGGCGAGAACGACACAGAGTCGGCCGGCTTCAACGGTTCGCTCACCTACAACCTGGGCGAGAAGGACGTGGTGTCGGTCAAGGCCAGCTTCAACGCCAATAACCAGGATGGCCTCTCGTCCGAACGCTATCGCGGCACCGACGCGTCCGGGGCGGTCGAGAGCGATTACCTGCGCTCGACCGTGCGCGACAACAGCAACCGCAGCGCCAGCCTGAGCGCGAGCCTCGACCACAAGGGAGACCGGCCGGGCGAGATCTTCAAGACCGACCTGCGCCTCTCTGGCACCCGTGGCGAGGGCGACACCCGCTTCGCCAGCGACTACACCGTGCGGCCGATCAATTCGTCCGATCCGCTGACACGCCAGGACAACCTGAACGAGACCCGCATCATCGACTTCACCGGCGACTACGAGCGTCCGGGCGAGGCGGGTGTGCTCAAGCTGGGCTACAAGGTGATACGCAACAGCAACGTGATCGACACCCGTTTCCTCAACGTCGATCCGGGTACGCTGTTCGAAAGCGTCAATGCATCCCGCACCAACCGCTTCGAGCTGGTCGACACCACGCTGGCGCTGTACGGCACCTACCAGATGCGGCTGGGCGAGAAGTGGGGTGTGCTGGGCGGCCTGCGCACCGAATACACCGATCTCGACATGGACCAGGTGACGACCGGGATCAAGGCCGGCAACCACTACCTGGAAGCGATCCCCAGCGCCTTCCTCACCTATGACCTGTCGGACAGCACGGCGCTGCGCCTGAGTTATGCGCACCGCATCCGCCGTCCCGGCGCTTCGGACCTGAATCCCTTCGTAATCTACCGCGACGAAACGAACGTCTCGTCGGGCAATCCCGACCTGATGCCGACCGAGTCCGACTCGCTCGAACTGGGCGTCGAGACCAAGCTTGGCAACGTCGAGACCAATGTGCGCCTGTACGCGCGCCGCGACACCGACCTGATCTCGGAGCGCCGCTACTTCATCTCGGACACCGTGCTGCTGACCACGCGCGAGAACGCCGGCACCAGCCGCTCGGGCGGCCTGGAATTCACCTTCAGCGGCCGCGCCACGCCCAAGCTGACGATCAATGCCAGCGGCAATATCGGCTATTCGGAGCAGTCGGTGCTCGGCAACGTGGACGACGACAAGCGCAGCGCGACCTCGATCGCCGGCCGCGCGCGCTTCAACTACCAGTTCAACCCGGCCAACAGCCTGCAACTGGTGCTCAATGCCCAGGGCAAGACGCTGTTCGGCGAGGGGTATCGGCAGCCGACCCGCACGGCGGACCTGAATTACCGCCACAACCTGAGCCAGGCCCTGAGCCTGGTCGTCAACGTCAACGACGTTTTCGATTCGGCGAAATCGGAGTCGATCACCGAGACCGACCGCCTGCGCGAATACAGCCTGCGCCGCCAGGACGGGCGCCTGGTCTACGTCGGCCTGTCGTACCGCTTCGGCACCTTCGGCGGCGGCCGCGGCCCCCGCGGACCGGGCGGGCCGGGCTTCGGTCCACCGGGCGGCGGCATGGGGCCACGGTAAAGACAGCCCGTCAATACAGGCGATATGCCGGATGAATAATTCCGGCTAGGCGGTTCGAGGGCGGCAAGCTGTGACAGAATGCGGGGACCTTTGTCCACTTCATCCCCGTTCCGATGCTCAGACCAACGCTCATCGCGCTGACCCTTTCGTCACTGTTCGCACTGCCCGCCGCCGCGCAAGTCAGCCCGCCATCCGACCCGCCGCCGGTCAGCCCCGACACGATGCAGAAGGTCGAGGTCAAGGCCGATGCCAACAGCTACGACCCGCGGCGTGACGACACCGCCAGCCGCATCGTGGTCTCGACCGAAGAAATCAAGCGCTATGGCGACACCTCGGTGCTCGACGTCTTCAAGCGCCTGCCCGGCATCACCGTCGGCGGTGGCGGCGGCCGTGGAGCGGGCGAGATCCGCATGCGCGGCCTGGGCAGCGGCTACACGCAAATCCTGATCAATGGCGAGCGGGCGCCGGCCGGCTTCGACATCGACCAGCTGTCGCCCGACGTCATCGAGCGAATCGAGATCCTGCGCGCGGCCAGCGCAGAATTTTCTACCCAGTCGATCGCCGGCACCATCAATATCGTCCTCAAGCGGGTGGTGCGCAAGGCGCAGCGCGAACTGCGGGTTGGCTACGGCAAGAGCGAGGACGCCAGCAACCCGAGCGCGAGCCTGAACATGTCGGACCGTCTCGATGGGCTGTCGTACTCACTCGGCGCCAGCGTCTGGCGCTTTAACTTCGATCGCCCGCAGCCGTACGAGGAAACCCAGACCGATCCGGAAGGCCGCCTGACGCAGCTGCGCCGCACCGAGCAGAACGACAGCGGCAGTCCGCAGGGCTTCAACCTCACGCCGCGCCTGAATTGGACGCTCGAGAATGGCGACACGGTCAGCTGGCAGACGATGGCTTCCTATAACCGTAACGACTACCATGGTGACGCCGCGACCACGACCGAGCTTGGCGCGCCGCCCATGTACGACGTGCGCGACATGAATAGCGGCGGCAGTTTCGTCATGCTGCGTTCCGATGTGAACTGGGTGCACAATCTGGAAGAGGGCGCGAAACTCGACCTCAAGCTGGGCGTGAACGGCACGCGCAACCGCGGCGACTGGCGCGAGTTCGATTACCGGCTGGACGAGCTGGCGCGCGACTCCACCGTCTTGAGCGCGACCGATGAACGCGGCCTGACCTCGGTCGGCAAGTACACGACGCCGTGGAGGAAGGACCACGCACTGGCGATGGGCTGGGATGCCGGCTATACGCAGCGCGAAGATGCGCGCGACGAGAGCGAGGTATTCCCGCTGTTCGAGCGCGAGCAGGTAACGAACGAAAATTATGACGCCACCATCAAGCGCCTGGCGCTGTACATCCAGGACGAGTGGAACGTGAGCAAGCAGTGGTCGATGTATGCCGGCCTGCGCTGGGAAGGACTGGAGACGACCAGCGAGGGCAATACTTTTGAAACCAGCACCAACCGCGCCAGCGTGTTCTCGCCGCTGGCCCAGACCCTGTACAAGATCCCGGACAGCCGCGACCAGGTGCGCCTGGCGCTGACCCGCACCTTCAAGGCGCCATCCGCGAGCAACCTGATCCCGCGCCGCTTCACGACGCCGAACAACAGCCAGACCGATCCCGACTTCCGCGGCAATCCCGACCTGCAGCCGGAACTGGCGACCGGCATCGACGCCGCCTACGAGCACTGGTGGGCCGACAAGGCGCTGCTGAGCGCCAGCGTGTCGGTGCGCCGCATCGAGGATTACACCCGCCAGGGGCTGATCCTGGAAGACGGCCGCTGGATCCAGACCCCGGTCAACGACGGCGACGCGCTCACGCGCAGCCTGGAGCTCGAAGCGAAGTTCCCGCTGTCGGCGGTGCTCGCGGACGTGCCCGAGATCGACTTGCGCGCGAGCGTGTCGCGCAACTGGTCCGAGGTGGACGCGGTGCCGGGGCCGGACAACCGCCTGGACCAGCAGGTGCCGCTGTCGGCAACGCTCGGCATCGACTACAAGACCCGCGACGGCAAACTGAGCACCGGCGCCAGCTTTGCGTTCAAGGATGGCGGCCCGGTGCGGGTCAATGTGGAGCAGTCGCGCTACCAGAGCGTGCGGCGCGATCTGGACGTGTATGCGCTGTGGAAGTTCAATCCGAAGTACCAGCTTCGGCTGGCGGCGTCGAACCTGCTGCGCCAGGATGGGGTATCGGATTCGCGCTATACCGATGAATTCGGGACGCTGCGCAGGACCAGTTTCAGTGAGGGGCAGACGATGGCGAGGGTGACGCTGGAGTCGCGGTTCTAAGCTGGCCGATTACTCGTAACATCATTCTTTCGTTGGCCCCAAAACGTCGTTCCCGCGAAGGCGGGAACCTAAGTTCTTCGCGCAGCTACTAGCACGAACTTCAGTGGCTGCGTATGAAACTTAGGTTCCCGCCTGCGCGGGAACGACGTGCGTGTGATGGTGGTAGAGGGGGGCGATCGTGGTATGCCGATCGTCAGATCAACCCCAACTTCTCCGTCCCACTGGAAAAATCCCGATTCTTCGCGTGCTTGCTATTGAGCTTGATGTTCAAGCGCAGGTCATTCACCGAATCCGCATTGCGCAGCGCATCCTCATAAGTGATCTTGTCCGCCTCATACAGGCCGAACAAGGCCTGATCGAAAGTCTGCATCCCCAGCTCGCGCGACTTCTTCATGATCTCCTTGATCTCATGCACCTCGCCCTTGAAGATCAGGTCCGAGATCAGCGGAGAGTTCAGCAGGACCTCGATCGCCACCACGCGCCCCTTGGCTTCCTTCTTCGGAATCAGGCGTTGCGAAATCAGCCCCTTCAGGTTCAGCGACAGATCCATCAACAGCTGCTGCCTGCGCTCTTCTGGGAAGAAGTTGATGATGCGGTCCAGCGCCTGGTTGGCGCTGTTGGCGTGCAGGGTGGCCAGGCACAGGTGGCCGGTCTCGGCGAAGGCGATCGCGTGTTCCATCGTCTCGCGGTCGCGGATCTCTCCGATCTGGATCACGTCCGGCGCCTGACGCAGCGAATTCTTCAGCGCCGCCTCGAAGCTCTCGGTGTCGACTCCCACTTCGCGCTGCGTGATCACGCAGTTGCGGTGAGGGTGGACGAATTCCACCGGGTCCTCGACCGTGATGATGTGGCCGTAGCTGTTCTCGTTGCGGTAGCCGACCATCGCCGCCAAGGTGGTCGATTTGCCCGAGCCGGTGGCGCCGACCATGATCACCAGGCCGCGCTTGGTCATTACGACGTCCTTGAGCGTGTCGGGCAGGTCGAGGTCTTCGAACTTGGGAATCGCGGTGGTGATCACGCGCAGCACCATGCCCACGCAACCCATCTGCATGAAGGCCGAGACGCGGAAGCGTCCCAGGTCGCCCGGCGTGATCGCGAAGTTCGCTTCACGCGTGAGCTCGAAGCCTGCCGCCTGCTTGTCATTCATGATCGCGCGCGCCAGGTCGGCCGTGTGGCCGGCGGTGAGCGCCTGGCTCGACACCGGCGTCATGCGGCCGTCGATCTTGATCGCCGGCGGAAAGCCCGCCGTGATGAACAGGTCCGAACCGCCTTTGCTCACCATCAGGCGCAGCAGGTCGAACATGAACTTGGATGCCTGGTCGCGTTCCATGATGCGTCCTTAGCCGAGGAAGTTTTCCGGGATCTTGGCCGCGGCGCGCGCGGCGCCGGTCGAGATCACGTTACGGCGCACCAGCTCCGTCAGGTTCTGGTCCAGCGTCTGCATGCCGGCATTGCTGCCAGTCTGGATGGCCGAATACATCTGGGCGATCTTGGCTTCGCGGATCAGGTTGCGGATCGCCGGGGTGCCGATCATGATCTCGTGCGCCGCCACGCGGCCCGAGCCGTCCTTGGTCTTGAGCAGGGTCTGCGAAATCACCGCCTGCAGCGATTCGGACAGCATCGCGCGCACCATCTCCTTCTCTTCGGCCGGGAACACGTCGACGATACGGTCGATGGTCTTGGCGGCCGACGAGGTGTGCAGGGTGCCGAACACCAGGTGGCCCGTCTCGGCCGCCGACAGCGCCAGGCGGATGGTTTCCAGGTCGCGCAATTCGCCGACCAGGATCGCGTCCGGATCTTCGCGCAGCGCCGAGCGCAGCGCATTGTTGAACGACAGCGTGTGCGGGCCGACTTCGCGTTGGTTGATCAGGCACTTCTTTGAGTCGTGCACGAATTCGATCGGATCTTCGATGGTGAGGATGTGGCCGTACTCGTTCTCGTTCAGGTGGTTCACCATCGCCGCCAGCGTGGTCGACTTGCCCGAACCGGTGGGGCCGGTCACCAGCACCAGGCCACGCGGCTTCATGGCCAGGTCGGCGAAGATCTTCGGCGCGTTCAGCTCTTCCAGGGTCAGGATCTTGGACGGAATCGTGCGCAGCACCGCGGCGGCGCCGCGTTCCTGGTTGAAGGCGTTGACGCGGAAGCGCGCCAGGCCGGGGATTGCGAACGAGAAGTCGCACTCCAGCACTTCTTCGTACTGCTTGCGCTGGCCGTCGTTCATGATGTCATAGATCATGCCGTGCACGTCCTTGTGCTCGAGCGGCGGCAGGTTAATGCGGCGTACGTCGCCATGCACGCGGATCATCGGCGGCAGGCCGGCCGACAGGTGCAAGTCCGAAGCCTTGTTCTTGACCGAGAAGGCGAGTAGTTCCGAAATGTCCATTTATAATCCCTGTGGCTCGAGGTGCGCCTTTGTCATCGTCGCTGCTCGAAAAATATTTCCTATAGAAAATCATTATGTCCATAATCGCCGCCAACTTGCAAGCTGTCGAAGCGACAATCGGGGAGGCTGTCCAGGCCGCCGGACGCGCTCGGGATGAGGTGCAACTGCTCGCTGTTTCCAAGACGTTTCCCGCCCAAGCCGTGCTGGATGCGATGGCTTCCGGACAACGTGCGTTCGGTGAAAATTATCTGCAAGAAGCGCTCGACAAGATCGTGAACGTCGCGCAGGCGCAACCCGATGCGCCGATCGAATGGCATTTCATCGGTCCCATCCAGAGCAACAAGACGCGCCCGATCGCGGCCAGCTTCCACTGGGTGCACACGGTCGAGCGCCTCAAGATCGCCCAGCGCCTGTCCGAACAGCGCCCGCCCGAACTCGGCCCCCTGAATATCTGCCTGCAGGTGAATATCAGCGGCGAGGCCAGCAAGAGCGGCGCCACCGAGGCCGAGTTGCCCGAACTGGCGCGCGCCGTCGCGCAGTTGCCGAACCTGCGCCTACGCGGCTTGATGGCGATTCCCGAGCGCGCGACCGAACCCGAGCAGCAGCGCGCGGCCTTTGCCCGCCTGCGCATGTTGCACGACGCGCTGCGCGCCGACGGCCTGGCGCTCGATACGCTGTCGATGGGCATGTCGGGAGACATGGCCGCAGCGATCGCGGAAGGCGCCACCATCGTGCGCATCGGCAGCGCCATCTTTGGCGCACGCAATTACGAATAACAGGAAAAACACATGAAGATCACGTTCATCGGCGGCGGCAATATGGCCACGGCGCTCATTTCAGGCATCGTCAGGCAAGCGGGTTCGGGCGCCAATATTCACGTCGTCGACCGCAATCCCGAAGCACTGGAGCGCCTGTCGCAACAGTACGGTGTGCGCACCGCGACGGCGATCGACGAACAGGTCAGGGAGAGTGAGGTCGTGGTGCTGGCGATCAAGCCGCAGCAGATGCGCGAAGTCGCGGCCGAGCTGGCGCCGCACCTGACGCGCCAGCTGGTGCTGTCGATCGCCGCAGGCATCCGCAGCAGCGACCTGTCGCGTTGGCTGGGCGGCTACGACGCCATCGTGCGCACGATGCCGAACACGCCGGCGCTGATCGGCATGGGTGTGACGGGCCTGGTGGCGCAGCCGGGCGTGAGCGAGGGCCAGCGCGCGCAGTCCGATACCGTGATGCGCGCGGTCGGCAAGACTGTGTGGCTGGATGACGAGGCGCAGATCGATCCGGTGACTGCGGTGTCGGGCAGCGGGCCGGCCTATGTGTTCTTCTTTCTGGAAGCGATGCAGGAGGCGGCGCTGCAAATGGGCTTGAACGCGGAGCAGGGCAGGGAGCTGGCGCTGGCTACCTTTACCGGCGCGGCGCAGCTGGCGGCGCAGTCGGACGAACCGGTCGAGGTGCTGCGCCAGCGTGTGACCTCGAAGGGCGGGACCACGCATGCGGCGATTACCAGCATGGAGGCGGCTGGCGTCAAGGAGGCCATTGTCGCGGCGATGAAGGCGGCTGCGGCGCGTGGGCGCGAGTTGGGTGAGGAATTGGGCAGCAATTAAGCGCGCCTGACAAAACCGTTCGGCATATCCCCAACAGACGAGCGAGCATCCACATGATTTGGTGGCCGGTTGCGGAGCTACCTCGACGGACCGCTTCCGGCTCAAAGCAAATCTGAGGTTTAGCAGGGCGTCAATGCTTGGCTAATGAGCTTCGTACTTTTCACGGAGACTCAAATAGACTTTTCTGCAATGCTCGAAATATTCGCGTTCGTCATGCTTTATTTTTTCCGCTTCTTCCCCACGGATTGGAGCATCGACGTCGAGGGTATTCAAGATCTCCACTGAAATAACATCGCCGATTCTTAGCGGTCTCTGTGATACCCACTTTAGGTGCTCATCAGGTAGGGTTGACGCTCTCGAAGTAAGGCCGCCAACAGTAATGAAAAGATTAGCGGGCTCATCCTCGTGCCGTGAACGGCTGCCACTTCCGAGTTTTCCCACACAGGTCACCGTCGCATTAAGGACGCCGAGATCATCCGCTCCGGCGATTACTGGTGCTTCATCATTGATTCTGACCCTGAGTGCATGCACTTGAATCGCCCCGGGTTTTGTAGAGGCTCCATTCTTTGAGAAAATGGAGCCATGAAGAAGCAACCCAAGTATTCCCCCGAAGTCATTGAGCGCGCTGTGCGCATGGTCAGCGAAGCAGCCAGCGAGTACGAATCGCAGTGGGCAGC